>CAJXQJ010000006.1 GCA_913058245.1 uncultured Colwellia sp. | reverse complement strand
TTTCGTTCCTCAACATTTTAGCCAACAATTTTTTGCCCATTATTAGGGCGTTATATGTATTGCAGAGGGATGGAGTTCAATGGAAGATAATGCTATTAAAATTCGACGTAGCTCAAACTTAATTAAAGGATTTATGGCTCTTGTAATAATTTTGCAAGCAGTGCAGTTTTATCAAACCAACATAATGGATTTAGGCGCTATTGCAGGTACCATTGGTGTTTTGTCAATGCTGCGCGGTCTACTTTTATCTCCACATTTGTTAGCTGCTCCATTAAATCATTGGTTTAAATCGGATCTTAGCTTTTCTAAAAGTAGCTATAAGTATTTCGGTTTGGCTCTTGTATTAATAATTGTAAGTTCGTTTTAAAAATACATATAACAAGCTGTTCAAGCGGGACAAATAACAGTTGGCTGGTTCCGCTTCGCTACACATTTTAGCCAACTACAATTTGCCCCTTAACAGGGCGTTAGTTTGCAAGGAGGCAATATGTACGTTTGGATAATATTAATAATATTATCTTCACTGTTCGGCTCATTGGTCGCAATTTATATCAAGAATAAATTTGGGTGGATTCTCGCGGGATTTATTCCTTGGGTTGTGTTGCTAATTGGGATTTTATATTCAGAGTATTTTACCCCATATCAAGGTGGCGGGGCATCTATGTGGCCTGTTGCACAATTATTTGGTGGTACAGCTGCCGCAATCATAGGTGTTGTAGCTTATAAAATTACACAATCCTTTAGGCGGTAAATGCAAACTAACAAGCAATTAAACAGGGACATAAAACAGTTTGTTGTTTTTCGTTCCTCAAAATTTTAACAAACTATTTTATGCCCATTAATTGGGCGTTATATTTCTGTAGGGGTTATGTGTAAAATTCTAATCACTTTAATTTCTCTTTTTACTTTGTTGTCTTGTGGACAAGAAGATAAATCAGTTGTGGTAACCAACCTCATAGAGGAAAGAAAGTTTAATGAAGCTATTGAATCTTTGCCGCTAGAAACATGCGAAGCTGAATTGATAGCATGTGGAATGGTAGGTGTAGGTCTTCTTAGTTTTGGTGGGGAAGAGTTTTCATCACTTGGTAAAAGCTATCTTGATAAATCTGCATCGTTAGGAAATATGAAAGCTAAAAGTGTACTAGGTAATTTTCTTATTTCTGGAACCTATTACGATAAGGCAGTTAAACAAGGTATTAAGCTTCTTCATGAGGCCAGTGATGGCGGCGATGATGTTGGATTGTATTATTTAGGTTTTGAATACTATTCAGGAACTAATGTTCCTAAAAATCTTCAGAAAGCCTTTGAACTTTTCGATGAATCAGCAAAACTCGGTCATAAGTATGCGCCATTCTATGCAGGCATTACACATTATGAAATGCATAATGATTGCCATGTCGCAGAAAAGTATTTTGCAGTTAGTGCCCAGTATATGGAACCAGCAGCTAAAGCGTTAAACGAAATAAGAACAGAAAATCCATGTAGTAAGGTTTTAAACGAAATATAACAAGCCAATTAAGATGGGACTGCTAACAGCTTGCTCGGTTCCGCTTCGCTACACATTTTAGCAAGCTATTATCAGCCCCTTATTGGGGCGTTAGTTTTTCAAGGAAGTTTAGTGTTTAAATATATATTTGCTGTATTAATTATTCTGGGTGGAACAATGGAAGTTAATGGGCAGGAGCCGGAGTGGGTTTCAACATTAAGGATTGAGTTGGGCGATGAAATCATGGCCAAATCGGCAATGGATTTAACTGCCGAAGACGTATTTAATATTGTCCGTGTTACGAAAAATATTAATGGTGCTGATGACGGAACTTGGCCAATGATTGAAGCTAAATTACCTCAGATTCGTTCACACATTATTAGTCTGCTAAATTCTGGCAAAGTATCAAAGGAAGAACTGGAAACTATAAATTACTTGGCTTCAATATTCTTTGAAAGTGATAAAGAATTACATGTGCAATTGAAAAACTAACAAGCTGTTTAAGCGGGACAAATAACAGTTGGCTGGTTCCGCTTCGCTTCACATTTTAGCCAACTACAATTTGCCCCTTAACAGGGCGTTAGGCATCATGGATAGGTTAGTTATATTAATTACATTTGTATTGATATCCACGCAAAGCTTAGCTTTGACTATAACTTGTGAATTCGCTAAATCTGAAGAGCAGCGATCTCAATGGCTAAATGAATCGTTTAACCGTTCAGATATTGTTGTACAACTTGGTAATCCTATTCCTACAGATTCTTCTACAACTAAGCATGAGGTATTGCGTGTATGGAAAGGTGTAGTTGGTGAGTATGTTTACGTCGATGGAGGTTCATTTTCAGGACTTCTATTTACATCAAGAATTAATAGCAACGGCCCTTTAATTTCTCATGAGAAACATTGCCGTAATTTATCTAGCCAGTCGTCAAATGTTTCAACTCTCGATTTACTAAAGCAAAACCAAGGAAATGGATATTTGCCTGATGCAAAGGTTAATGAGCCTCAATATGCTCAAATCTTTTTAGACTGGTTTTTTATGTTTGGTTTTGTGTTTTTAGTTGTTATAAGTATGATTACCTATAGTTTTGTTCAATATAAATCAAAAAGATAGGTTTCAAATGCCTAACAAGAAAGAGGCTATTAGACAGTTTTATTTATAAAAATAAACCTCAATATCTCAAAGGAATACTGTCAATTTTGATAGTTTACAGTTTAGATACTATAATGGTAGGGTCTAAAGATTTGTACACTTCGTACCTTCATTAAAGCCCGTATTCCAAGCGGGATTTTTTGTGCTTAAAATTTATGTCTACAACTATTACAGCCTAAGAATATCCTTATAAAGTCTATGACTTATTAAGCTGCACTGATAACGGAATTAATTTTTTATGACAGCTTTTGTACGTTATTTTGGCAATTTTTGAGCGTAATCGTGGCAAGATGCAATCGTAACGTTGGTCATGAGTGAGTGGAGTATACAATTTTAAAAATAGGATGATATTTTTTAAATTTATCAATAAGTAAACTGTTTTTGATAGGTTAATTATTTATTTACCATAATGCTTAAAAAATAATTACTCTAGTGTTATTCTTTCAATAAATTAAGTAAGGATAATTAAGAATTATGGATACTCAAACATTGATCAATAGGGAGACTGATAAGGTTTTTGTAAAAAAACTGATTTCTGCCTCTAGTGATGGTGTTATCTTATTTATCTCTGCACCAACTGGTCTTGGTAAGTCAATTTTTACTCGTCATTTATGTGATCATGTATTTGAGCAGTATATTTCTATTCGAGTTCAGAGCTCTGCAACGAAAAGTGAACTTAAACCAGATGGCTTCCTCGTTCGAGAACTTGCGAGTTCAATTGATAATATTTCAAAGGGTTCAGATTTAATTATTGGGCACGACGAGTTTAGTGCAAACTTTTTAAGTGGCAGTTCAAAAAATAAATATAATACAGAGCTGTTAAATTCAACCCGTCCAACCAGGTTTGCAGGTAAAATTTATGAGCGTAAAACTCAGTCAGGGCAATACTCGCCAGATAGAATACGAGAATCCACATTAACGTCTGATATTCAGGAGCTTAGAGATTATATTAGGCTGAATCTTCAGTATCTAAATAATGAAAATGCAGCAGTTTTAATTACGATAGAGAATATACAAATATGCGACGTGCCATCGTTGAAGTATTTATCTGATTTAATTTATGACTGTGACAAAATAAATATAATATTTGAATATACAGTACGAGAAGAGCAGGATGATGCATTCCATATCAATGATATTCGGCAAATATTTCATACGTCAGCAAACCGCATTGAGGTAAAAGATTTACAAAAACTTGAAGACCATTGCGTCTATGAAGTGTTAAAGCTTTGGAATGTTAATAATGATGTTTTTTCATCTGTGATGGAAGCCTACAAATACACATCAGGCAACATTAAAAAATTAGAAGATATTAAAATGCTATTGAGTTCTGAAGCAGGCTCAATTGAAAGACTAAAGTCTTCAAACCTTAAAACACTTGCGAACAACGTGTATCAGTCTATTTTTGATTCATTAGACTATCAGTGCTCATTTATCGTTGTTTTACTATCTTGTTCTACTATTTCACTGCATAGAAGTTTAGTTAAAGAGCTTTGTTCATCAGCCCTTGAGTTGGGTTTAATCGTTGATGCAGACCTTGCAATACATAGGTTGGTTGATAAAGGAGGCTTAATAAAGGTTTCTCAAAATGATGTACTAGCACTGGCACACGACTCACTTGAAGAAGCATTTAAGCAACATGATAGGTTTTTCACTATTCAGTTAGTTGTAGATAAGCTACTAACTGAATTATTTGAAGGCATTCTTTCAGCTAATAGATTCAATTTTGCCTCAAAATACGATTGCCTTACAATTCTTGTTAGTCAATACAGTAAAGCGAATTCACAAAGTTTGTTAACATTGCTTGAGCATTTTAAAAATTCTGAAATGCTTGATAGTGCACCAACAGCATGTGAAACTTTTTTGTCCTCAGTGAGAGATTTAGTAAAACAGAATAAGCTGCAATTTGACGATGACAGTTTTTTTAATGTATTGCGGGTGTATTACGAATTAGATATGTTTCGACTGGGTTACGAGGTTAGTGAGCATTACGCAGGTACAAACGAAATTAAATTGCTTACTGTACGGGCCGCTTTTTTAAATAGGCTTGATAGACATCAAGAGTGTATCGCAATCTGCAACGCACTGCTGAATAAAGCAATCTATCAGGTTTCTAAAGATCTAGAAGTAAAATTATTAACTCTTTTAATGGTAAGTTACAGATCTATTAACGAATATGTTCAAGCTGAGGGTGTTTATCAGAAGCTAAACTTATTGGATGATAGCTATCAACAATTGACTTCTTATGCGTTGTTTTTAAGAAATTCAGAGATTGTTTTACCGGTTGAATCGAGTATTGGAAATCTTGAAAAATCATATAGAGCATATGTCGCAAAAAATAAGAAAACAGAGGCAGGCAAAGTTCAACTTACTTTGTCAATGCAATATGCACGATTAGGGCGTCTTATTGAAGCTGAAAACGCCGTAAATATAGCCGAAGCGGCCTTATTACATAGAAGTGTAGACAAATGTATGGTGCTAAATAACAAAGCGGTAATATCAGCATTTAAAGCCAATTTTGAAGAGTCAAAACTGTTTTTACTAAAAGCAAAACATTTAGCAACGTCTTATTTTGATACTGTAATCATTACATATAATTTACTGAATGTTCTTGCTGAGCTTGACGAGAATGAGCTTCTAACGCGCTATATTGATTACCTACAATCAATACTAAACTCATACAGTGCTGAAAAAGATCTCGCGTTAGACCGCTCTGTTTATTATAACTTGAGCATTATTTACCGCAAAAAGTTCAATGACTTTATACAGAGTAATGAGTCATATGAAAAAGCAAATAGTATTCCTATTAGCCGTAATAAGTATTGGGAAGATAGACTAATTGGAAACGCTAGCAATGATTATATGCTTTCTCATCAGTTTCATTACGGTTTTTTATCTCATTGGTCGATTGATTTAGACTAGGTTCAATAGCATTTTTAGCATTTCACTATGACTGTACCCAGCAAGTCGAAATGCACTTGCAAATGTTGCACTCTTTCCTAAATGAATATCGGGCGTTAATTCAATTAATTTAAAGTTATTACCAAACAACTTTCCGTCAACTCTCAACGCTTCACATTTTTGTAATCCAAAAAATAAGGCTTTGATATTTGATGTTACTTCATCAGGGATAAGTTCGGTTACCAATCGATGCTTTACTGTTAATTGCCTAGTCTTTGACTTCTTTTTATCAACACCAAAAATTGAATCATTAAGCAAGTCTGGCTTTTCAGCAAAGTAAATCTCCACAGCCTCAAAGAAAGCTATAGAGTCATTATTACCAGTTATAACAAAACTAATCTCTTTTCCAGGTAAAAACTCTTCGATTAAAATATCGCATGAGAAATGGCTCATTAATGACTTGGCTTTTTCGATAGCTTGCCCTATGTCATCAACTAAACATGAATCATCGATACCAATTGAACCGCCTTCTGCATTTGGTTTAATTACAAGAGGCGCTGATAGTGTAGGAAGTATACTTAGGTTGGTTGAGTGATTAACTAAAAAGCCATTCGATGAGCGTATATTATATTTTTCTGAAAACGTTTTTGAAAGTGCTTTATCTTGACATATTATTGAAACATAAGGGTCTGAGCCTATGTAACTTACTCTTAGTGTTTCACAAATAGAAGGTACGATGGCTTTTCTAAACTTACTATTTTCGCCGCTCCATAATGATAAGACAACGGCATTGTCTAACTCTGCTAATGACGCTATTTCTTGCGGTGTTGTAATATGGATAACGCTAATGCCTAATTCTTTAAACGATAATTGTAGTTCATGCAAATAGGCAAGCTCTGTTTTTTCCAATTCTCTGCTCATTGCATCAGAGTTTTTATGCGTGTTAACTATTTCTGCGATAAGTATTACTTTCTTATGCTTTTCTAGCATGAAAAAACTCCTATTTTGACATTTTTAAGCATGCGAAGTTCGTTAGGATCAAGCTTTATACCTTGTGTAAAGGTACCGTTATTGGTAGCCATAAATCCGTTTTTGAAGATTTTTTCACAAAGTAAATGATAATCACAAAATTGAGTATTCCAAGGATTAACTGTGCCCGGGTATAGTTGATAAGTTGCTAACTCTTCAGCATTTAAAAATCGTAGTGATTTGGAGTTGATGGTGCTTTTTACATGTTTAGAGTTGATTTTATCTGAACCTCTAATGTGAACCGCGAATGTATGGAGATTACTTCGCATTACAATACTTTTAAGTTCTTGATGAAGTTGTATATTTCGAGCTTGTGCAGCCTGTTCACAACTAATTACCTTCCGATGAGTATAACTAACAACCCTGTTAGATAGCATAATTCTTAATTATCCTTACTTTTTAATAACGCGTTTCCTTACTTTTGCCTGAGTAATTTTTTTCTTCAAAAGGGTATCACTAACATGTGTGTAAATTTCAGTTGTGGATATGCTGCTGTGGCCTAATAAGCGTTGAACAAAACGAATATCTAAACCAGATTCTATTAACTCACATGCGGCACTATGCCTTAACATATGTGGTGTTACATGTAGTTCGATAGCAGATCTATGTGCTAATTCTCGTAATATCTTTCTGAGAAATTGAGTTGAGGCAGGTTGACCTCGACTATTTACTAAAAAGTTATGTGATGTAGGGTCTACAATTAAGCGCGCTTGAAGATAAGCTTTAATTAACTGACAACTTTCAGCATCAGGTAAATATACAAAACGTTCACGAGAGCCTTTGCCAAATAACTTTATTTTACGTTCTGATATATCTATTGAATTTAACTCAATACTTGCTAATTCACCTACACGCATTCCTGTGCAAAGCATTAATTCAATTGAAATTAAGGTTGTTAATTTATTCAAAGTCTTTTTAGTCGTAATAAGCCTGCTGATTTCGATAGCGTTGTAGTCTTCATTACGATTAATGCCTAATTCAGCTTTTATTTTTTTTATTAGGTTATTTAATTTGGAAGCAGGTACATTTTTAGGTAATGCTCTTGGTAGTTTTATATTTGCTCTTATTTTATTAAACGGACTAACTAAAATAACCTCTTCAAGTTCAAGCCATTTAAACATTGCTTTTAAAGAAACAAGCTTTCGTTTTATAGAGGCTGGAGCCAATTCTAAATTTAATAAATAATTATGAAATTTTAGAATATGGCTTTTATCAATTAGTGATATATCTAGAGTCATTCCAATACAGGATTGAAACTGTTCAAAATCGATACGGTATGCTTTCAGAGTATGTTTAGATAGGTTCTTATTATTTGCACAGGTTTCTAAATAATTTGCACTGACTTGATGAATGGTATTCATGACAACTTCTCTGTAAAAAGTGAAGTATATTACTGTTATTTATAGGGCTGTGGTAAAGAATAATATAAGTGGATAGATGTAAATAAAAAGATGTATCTTATTCAAAATGTCCAGATATTAGTTTATGGTTAATTAAGCCTATTTTCCTTCAGAGTAAGCTTAATTATTTGCCCTTTCTTTATTTGCTATACATCTGAATATTCTTATTTTATCTGAGCTACAGATTTAGTTACATGAAGACCAGATCTTCTATTAATCAGAGAGGCCACAACCTGTTAATACCCTTTTCTGTCCATTGCTCGTACAAAGTTAGATCTCTTCATCGACAACAGATAAAACCAAAATATGTGATACTTACGAGGAGTCAAAGTTGGTATGGTCTAGCTTGTCATCTTTTGGGACACCGACTAATAAAGAATTATTGGTTCAGCTCATGATTCATCTGACTTCGTTGGATAGGGTTATACAATTATGTCTCCTATTCATTGATTCTATAAGCTGCTTTTTAAGTTTTTTTATTTTTGGCGGGTCAAAAAAACTTTCTTATATCAGGAAGTAGATACACGCCCTTTGAATTCCCAAAATAATAAGAAACCCTGAGTTTTCCTAGCCCTGTTCTGCACTCTTTTGAACAGACACCTTTCGAATACTTTAGCTCAGAATTGAGTTCGTTCAACCTATCATGTTTAATGTAGCTCATATAACCTAATTGACTTTTCTCAGACTCCTTTAGTTTGTCACATTGATGAAGTTTTTTAGATAGGTCACGGTAAATACGACAACATGTAGTAAATTTATTTACACTGTTTATTTGATGTAAATAATGGGGGAACTTTTTTAAACTAATCGTATGAATGTTTTTGTAATCTGAAGGCTTTTTAAAGTATTTACCAATGCGAACACATAATTCATAACCATAACGAACTTTTGCATAAGGAAATGAAAATAGTCTAAGCATTAATTTAAACAACTCCATATTAAGAGCGCGATCGTTATACTCAGCATTAATATTTTTTTGCTTTAAATGGATGAGCAGTAGAGCAGCAACCGAATCTAAAGAATTACATTTTGCTATTTTTTTAATGTGCCAAAGTGTAAAACATTTTTGAGTGGATAGTATTTCACTTTGTATTGAAAGAGGTAATTGCTGCGTTAGGAAAGCAAGTTTATTTTTTGTTATTTCTCGTTCAGAAAGCAATGTCCATAGTGGGTGATACAACGTTTGGCTTACGCCATTATATGTATTATCAATATCATCAAGTTTTACGGAATTTTTCAATGGTTGTCCATCCCACTTTTTTCGCCAGTACCCCTGCTTTTGTATTTTTATTGCACTATTACCCTTGTTCAATTTCAAAGGTAACTCATTAGTATTTTTTGCTCCAACTTTACGGAGCACCTCATAAGACCAGTGCGAAGTAGCGATCTTTTTTATCGCAGGCTCTAATTTTTGATAAATATAAAACATTGTCTATTTCACTTTATATGGAGAACGCTGAGTAAAAATACCATAGCAAATGTATTGTTCTTAGCTGAACAGTATAGGTGATATTAGAGACAATCGAATGATTGGTTTAAGTATTACTTAATTTAAGGGTTACTTATTTTTAATAACCTAAGGCAATACAATTGATGGCTAAATTAGGTGAATTGAGTGGTCAGCCCTAATTGATTAATTGGATAGTTGAACTGATTTTATTGTCGATAATAAGGTGAAATCTGCATTTGCTAATTACGGTTGAACCCTCCAGCATATTCAATTTAGTGTAGCCAGAAATCAGTTAAGCCTGACCATTATTTTCGGTTTATTTGACCAGTATTAATGTTTCAGCTGAGAAAGTAAATTTGGAGTATGGTGGTTGAGCATTAATGAATGAGCTTTTTGCAATTTCACTTTAGGCATAAATTTTTCAAAGGGAGGGTTTAACATTGTGGACGCTCTATAGTGAAACTTTATTCTCAGTTCTCCTAAATAACTATCATATTCTTTAGGGCATATTCCTTTACTTTTTTTTAAATTTTCTTGTAAAAGGGTTAATTTCTCGTGCTCTATGAGCGCTAAGTACTGTAGTTTATGTTTAGTCTGTTCAGATTTGTTTAGAGTATTATTGTTTAGGTTATCGACCAACACTAATTGTTCCCCAATGCTTCTATAGATTGATAAACATTTTCTTAATTGCTGGCGACTTTTTACTTCATTAATAAAAATGGGAAAATTTTGCCATGTTACACAATTAACTCTCTTTATTATATCTCGAGGAGCAAAGTATTTTGTAAGTTGGCTAAATAACCTGAAATCTAAATGAAAGTCTTGATAGGTGATTGTGAAAATCCGAAGAAAAAGCTTAAAGATAGACTTGTCGGTTTTATCTTGCTGAGCTTGGCTATTCGATATTTTTTGCCATAGATGAATAAGCAATAATCCAACTAGTCCTTCTAAACTATCCAATTCACTGGTGCTGAAGTTTTGTTTAATCGAAAAGCTCCCTTTGCTTTCACTAAATAATTCTCTTTGTATATTTAAAGGCAGTTGTCGTGCCATCGTGATGATAAACGATGGTGAT
Source organism: uncultured Colwellia sp. (assembly GCA_913058245.1). Lineage (GTDB taxonomy): Bacteria > Pseudomonadota > Gammaproteobacteria > Enterobacterales > Alteromonadaceae > Cognaticolwellia. The sequence goes on along the minus strand of CAJXQJ010000006.1, from coordinate 195,389 downwards.
ATTTTATTTTGATTCAATAGTTGCCAAAGGGGGTGGTTTAAAACGTCTCCCGTTTCTGACCATAGCGAGACAATTTTGTCGACTTTTTTCAGATTAGATATATACCTCCCATTATTTTTATCATAAAAAAATTTACTAGCGTGTTCACGCTGGATATTAGATGGTGCTTCAAGTTTCCGGTAAACCTCATTAATTAATTGATGAATGTTTTTACATGGCGCTTTTAGTAAAACGGTTTTCACCCACATGGCTGAAGCGAGATTTTTTATTGGTTTTTGTAATCTTTTATATAAATCAAAGTTCATAAAAAACCTTTAATAAATAAAACACTAGCTAAAAAACCGTCTTTCTAGTGAAAATTTGCCCAAAGAAAAGTATTCATAATCAGTATAGCTTCTATTTGTTACGCATAGTGACATACAGAGGAGCACAATAATGAGTGAAGAAGAATTTGCTGCATTAGCGAAGCAGCTAGAAAACGATTTTTTAACTTTATATGGCTCAACAATGCTCACAGGGAGTGAATTACAAAGAGCTTTGAGTTATCGCACGGCTGGTGCTTTACGACAGGCAATTTCAAGAAACACCATTCCAGTTAAAGTCTTTAAAATTAAAAACCGAAGAGGTTATTTCGCACTTGTGAAGGATATTGCGTTATGGCTAGCAACAGAAGCAAAGGAGGAAGAGTGAACTGAAATAGCATCAATCATATTTGTTAATTATTAATGACGTAAAAACAAAAAAGCCCAAGAGTTAAACTCCCAGACCAGATTGGTAAATCGATTTCGACCCCGATTCATCTATAGTTTGGTTGACTTTTATACTCTTGTCAATTTTCACATGAATTTTTTGTGAGAAGGAGTTTTACGTCCAAACTTTAGGAGAAATCTTTATGCATATTGCAATGTGGACTTTGCGAGAGTTGATCCGGTTACTTTTTATGGAGCTTGGACTGTCGTATCGAAAAATGGGCCGGATAATCGGCTGTCATCACGATACGGTTAAGAGTATTAAACTGAAAATAGGAGCCCTTACTTATACTTATGATGAATATAAAGTCATGAGGGATGATGAACTAGTCAGTATCTTTTATCCTAAAATAAATTTGAGAAGGTCATCCAAAAGACGGCCAAATTTCGAAGAAATTATTAGAGAGGTAAATACCCGCCCTAGGAAATACGGCAAAAAGAAAAAATTGATGTTCCTTGAGTACAAAGAACAGGATCCAAAAACAGCTTTAGGACAAACTCAGTTTTATCACCTCGCCAATAAGTACTGCAAAGAATCAAAGCTTGAATTAAAGCAAGAGTATTACCCTGGTGAGTATTTGTGCTGCGATTACGCGGGTATCCCTTTATTCGTTTCTGAAGATGGCGTCAAACGGAAAGTCTATGTCTTTGTTGCTTGTTTGCCGTTTAGTCGCAAGATATTTGCTTATGCAACGAAAGGAATGACAGCAAATGATTGGATTTTAGGGCTTGCTCAGGCTGTTTTATATTATGGCAAAGTAGCTAAAATCATTCTGTTTGATAATGCCAAAGCTATGGTTAGAAAAGCGGGGTTAATTGCTGAACTCTCGGAAAAAATTATAGATTTCGCTCAGTATCATAATAACTTCTGCGATACCGCGAGAGTAATAACTCCTCGTGATAATTGCCACGGAGAAAAATCTGTTCAATTTTTCGAAGATAGAATTAGCCTAGTTTTGAGAGAAATGACTTTTTTTAGTCTTGATGACTTAAACAAAACCATTCTTATTGAGGTAGAAAAATTAAATAATGAAATCATGCCAGCATATCAAGTATCTCGCAATGAGCTATTTCTGCAGGAAATGGAGTACTTGCTTGATGCACCTAAAAAACCATATGAACTGCTAGTCAAGCAAGGTTCGGTAAAAGCCCCTGCTAATTATTTAATTAAATATCAAAGTAATTACTACTCAGTCCCCTATCAATACCGGGCTCATATGGTCACATTTAAAGCGACCAAGGACTATATAAAGTTTTATTGCAATGGGGAGTTTATTGCACAGCATCAACTTGTAGAGGGAAAAGATGTGATAACCCGTCTGTCTGGGCATATGCCTGAAAATCATTTAGTTCAAGTTCGCAAAACTCAAATCCACTTTACTGATTGGGCTAAGAATATTGGTGAGAGCTGCCTTATTGTTATTGAAAAACAATATAAAGATCATGCAAATAAAAAATCACAACACGCAGGAAAGCGTTGTCTGGCTATTCAACATCTGGCTTCCAAATTTTCACCTCAAGAATTTGATTCAATTTGTCATTACGCTGATGAGCATGAAATGTATAGCCCTTCAGATCTTAAACTCATAGTTCAATCAGGAATTCTTGAAGAGCAACTCTTTTCATCTATACCTTTGCCTCATGCCAATGTTCGAGGTGCTGAACATTATCAAGGGAGAATTTAACAATGAATACTCAAAATTTAGTCACTTACTGTGAGCAATTAAAGTTGATGGTCTTTTATAAAGAACTTGCGCAACAACTTAAAATGGGAAAATTAAGTACTGAAGACAGTATTGAGCAATCTTTACTTACGCAAGTTAATTTTAATCATGATGTTAAAATTCAACGGTTATTAAAACAAGCCAAACTACGAGAACCCAAAGCTGATATTGGCGAGCTAACATTTAAATATTGGTCGAAGCTTAATAAAGCTGAAGTCTCTCGTCACTTCGATTGTCAGTGGATAAAACAGCGTTTAAATATCACTGCTATTGGCCCTACAGGATCAGGTAAAACATACATCGCATGTGCCTTAGCCAAACAGGCTATTTTTCAAGGTATACCCGTTTTGTTCTTACGCTTTATTGATTTAGTTTTGCAATTATCAGCAGCTGAGAAAAACGAAACCTTATACGCATTTAGACGCAAGTTATCTCGTTATCCGTTAATTGTTGTGGATGACTGGGCTATTAAAGCGTTAAGTGATAGTCAGCGTCATTTACTGTTTGAATTTATCGAAGAACGTGACGAAAAAGCATCACTTCTAATTACATCACAATATGAAGTAGATGAATGGCATCGAGCATTTGGCGAACAAATTATGGCTGACTCTGTGTTAGATCGCATCAGCAACCATTCCCACTTTTTTAATATGTCTTGTGATATATCACTTCGTGAAGTATTTGGCCTTAATTTTAAAGGAGGCTCACATGTTAAGCCGTAATATATCCCAGAATAATATCAACCTAGGTTGTTTGATGGAATCCCCTCAGTTTGGCGAATTTGACCTTCAAATACCTGAAAAATATTTACCTTATACCAATGAGTACTATGCACGCTCGTTGAATATTAACACGTATGCTATTGATTACTTACATGTAATTCATGGCATAAATGATGAGCTTATGGAACTATATAAATTAGGATTTTCTTCTAGAGAAATAGAAAGCCGGTTACCTAGTATTAAAAGTTTTAAAAGTATACAAATGCGGAGCTCAGTGCAACGAGTGACGTTACTTAAGCATCATCGTCATGGAGCATTAAGTGGATGTATCACAGTACCTGTATATCAAGGTCGTGATCTGGTTGGTTTTTATAGTGAAAGTATACGCTCATATCACTGCATGATTAAATCTGGTTATTGGGCATGTGGTGGCGCCCCTAGAATATTCAATTTAGATAAAGTTCATGAGAAGACTGTTTTTTACATTTTTGATAATCCGTTAAGAGGTATTTCCATGATGCCTGTACTTAGCGATAGCGTGCTTGGAGTAGTATCAGGTTTTAACTTATTATCATCAGAAATCGATTGTATTGCTAGTAAACGACCAGAGAAAATAGTCATTTGCTACAGTAACTACCTACCAAAACATATAAAAACACGTCTTGAGCGACAGTTCAAAAAATACAATATCCCCATTCATTTTGAAGCTGAAATTGATGAGTTCATATATGGCAGGGCTTAGATTTTTGCTAGCCAATAGGTAGAAACTCTTTTACATCGATACGTAACTGTAAAGCCAAATCCATTGGAACAAAGAAGCGTATCGAATGTATTCCCGTTATGCACAATGCAATTATACCAGTATTAATTTTACTCAAATTTTTATGAAATGCTTTAAATTTATAGGGAGTCAAAAATGTTTTCATCAGATGATTGGCAAGTTTATAGCCCGAGCTCACTGATAACGCCACTGCAAGAGCAGCAGCATACGCGCTTGGTGCTGAGCTATTATCAGAAGGCCTTAGTTAAGGATAAGCGTGCGTTGTATTACTTGCAGCAAGTACGTGGTTTGAATAAGCCTAGCTTAATTAAGCAGTTCTCGCTTGGATTTTCTGATAGAACATTAGTGAGCCAGTTACCCCAAAAAGGTACTTTTGAAAACGAATCGATAAAAGGTTTACTTCAACGTAATGGTTTATTGAAAATCAATGGTCATGAAGCGTTTCGTGGCATGCTTATTTTCCCTACTTTTGATGAAGAAAATAATTTTATTGGCGCGTATGGGAGAAGAATTTCAAAATACGGTAGAAAAGAGTGTGATTTTTATTATGCAGTAACGGATGAAGATGATTGTTTTTATCACCATGAAGTACTTCACGCGCATGAGCGTATTGTTTTATGTCTTTCACCACTGGAAGTAGTCACCTTATGGGCATTAGGTGTTAAAAATGCTGTATCACCGTTGCTCATTCGTGATTTTTCAGAGTCACATGTTGAGCGATTGGTAAATGCCGGCACTACACTGGTTGATATTGCTTTTGGCAACACACCTTTTGCACAAAAATGGTATGGCCTTGTTAATCAAATGCTGCTTGAGGCCAATCTACAAACCAACAAAGTTCAATTCGCCGTCGGTGAAGATATCAACAGTACTTTTGTTAAATCCAGACAACTCACTGCATTACAGCAACAGTTTTCTTTTTCAGGGAAACTGGATGCTTAAGGAGATATTATGATGAATAAAGCAATATCCATTATTGAGGCAGTTAAGCGCTATTTAAAAGAGTGTTTAGTCGATGACCAGTCCTTACGTACGATAGAAGGCAAGGAGTCCAACTTAGGACTATTTGCTCGATGGCATAGTACAAATCACGGTAGTAATCTATGCGATATTACCGATGACACGATTGATGCATATAAGCATTACTTGATTGAATATGTTAATCCTCAAACAAAAAAGCTGACGGGTAAAGCAACCAGACGTAATAAGCTCACAGCCGTTAAAACTTTTTGTCAGCGTATGTTCGAATTAAAATACTTCGATGAAAATCCTGTTGCTCGCTTGCGGTTACCTAAACTCCCTAAGGCAGTTGTTAAAGGTATATTGCAGCCCGATGAAATCAATGCTATTTCAGCACAATCAAAGTTACATGGTATTTATGGTTTACGGGACAACGCGATAATTCAAACATATTTTGCTACATCTATTCGCCGAAACGAATTAGCTAACTTAAAAACGAACCATTTGCATCATGACGCAGGAGCCTTATTTGTTGAAAACGGGAAAGGTGGTGATGACCGTATAGTGCCCATTGCAAATGATACGATTGATTTAATTGAAGAATATTCAAATGATGCAAGACCAAAATTACAGCATCTAAAATCGGGTAATTATTTGTTTCTTGATAATGATGGTAATCCATTTAATGGTAGTCAGCTTACAGCAATGATTAAAAAGCATAAGCAACGTGCTGGTATTGATAAGCCAGGCTCATGTAATCTCTTTCGCCATACCGGAGCAACAACCATGTTAGAAAATGATGCTGATTTGCCGACGATTCAAAAGATACTTGGTCATGCTGATATCTCTACCACGCAGAAATACCTCCATGTTTCTATCCGTAAGATGATAGCGGTGTATATAAAGACGCACCCGGCAGCTAGACAAAGCAATAACAAGGACGTTTAATTAATTCAAAGGAAAAGTTCACAAATTGTAAACTCATTGTGAGTGTGATAAAGTTTACATATTGTGAACTATAATGATTATTAAGATGCACGTAATATCAAAAAAGCCATTTAATGATGCTAAGCAGAAATTTCCAAATGACGCTAATGCATTAGATGATTTATACAAGGTTTTAAAAGGAGGAAATTACCACTCTCCAGAAGAGCTGAAAAAGGTATTTGCAACATTAGATAACTTTAAATACAAAGACAAATGGTGGGTCATTGATATTGGTGGTAATAACTTGAGACTGATCGCTTTTATTGAGTTTCAAGATAATCGAATGTATGTGAAGCATATTGTTTCACATGCTGAGTATGACAAGATTTGTAGAAAGTATTCATAGAGGACTTTATTATGAACGTAGCTAAATTGAAAGAACAAGCAAAATCACTGTTTTCAAGTGCTGGATTCATTACTCATATTCGTAATGAGGAAGACTATGGATCAGCATTGGAATTAATGGATGAGCTAATTGAAGATTATGATGAACAAAAACCATTAATTGAGGTTCTTTCTCTTTCAATTGAAAGATGGGAAGAAGAATCAGAAGAATTTTCAGAGTTTAATGCCAAAATTAAATCTTTAGACAGTGGGATCTCTGTTTTGAGAGTTTTGATGGATCAACACAAACTTAATACGACTGATTTTCAAAACGAAATTGGCGGGAAAAGTATGGTATCTATGATTTTGAATAGTAAAAGAAATCTATCACTTGAACATGTCAAAGCATTATCAAATAGGTTTGGAGTTCCCCCTCAGTTATTTATTTAAAAGGAAAAATTCCGTCATGGGACTCTATTTAAGGGAAAATGAAATATTTTTTCTTAAAAGCACACTAAATATTTTGATATTCATTAAATTCAGCTTAAGGTAATGATAAAAAGTAAATTATTTGCGTTAATTAAATATTGAGAGGGAACTGAATGGACTTGTTTGATCCTGCTAAGATTACAACATGGATATCTCTGGTGGCTGCAGGGTTATTATTTTTACTCGGAATAGCTAAGCTTGTCATTAATTCAGAAGTCATAAAAAAAATAACGAAGAAAGACAGTTACCTTATTTTAAAAAGCGCCCTCAATAGATCATTCTATGTTGTAATTTTAATAGTGATATTAGCTGCTAGTTTATCATTCTTTGATGCTTATGTAACAAATGCAATGCGAACAACCGCGACAGAAATGAAAAAGTCACAGCAATTAATTCAAGAGTGGGCTTTATTAGAAGACAGTGATAGGAAAACCGCTCTAAACAGTTTGAAGTCTGCGGCTAGTAGCTTTGACAGTTACGAAAGCTACTTTATGTATGCATCTGCCTTGATGAATGAAGGGGATTACGTTGATTCAATAGTGGCATTTGATAAAGCTATCGAACTAAAGCCAGCAAAAGAAGCCTATTTAAACAAAGGAGTCGCGTTTCAGAATTTGGCAAAATTTGATGATGCGATAAAAACATTAACGGCAGGCTTAACAGCAAATAGTGATTCCTATAACTCCGATATATTCCAATCAAAGCTCCATTACAATTTAGCTTCTACCTATTTGGATATTTATCAGAGTCAACTTGAAGATAAACCAGATGATACATTGTTGGTGAAAGCCGAGAGTCACTTAGAGAAAGCAGATAAAGGTTTAAGAGGAAATTCAGAATACCAAGGAGATTTGTATGGTCTCAAAGGGCTACTATTTGAGTTTACGAAAGACTATGCTAAATCCATAAAAATGTATGAAAACGCCCTGTCTATTAGAACCGCTAATTTTTTTGGATCAAAAGAAGCGAGGGATATCGCGGTTACAAATAACAATGTTGGTTCACTATTACTAAAAGGTTTTTTTGAATCCCAAGTTATGAAACAAAGGGCTTACCGTGACGCATTGGAGTACTCGGAAAAAGCACTATACGTATTTGATGCGGGAAACTATGGTATTGAAAAAGCTTTTGCATTGTACAATATAGGTGAAGCTTATTATAAGCTAGCCCAACCACTCAAAGCTCTTGAACACTTAAAGTCCAGTCATGCTATTTTCAAAAGTTATGCAAGCCCTTATGCAAGTAAAGTTGACAACTTAATTGCAAAGATTAAAGTTTCTCTTGATTAAATTTTTAGTTTTAATTGGCTAAGTGCATTCAAATGTTTGTGTAAATAAGGATAGTAAATTGAGTGAAGTAAATGATTCGCCTAAAACAGGTGTTGCATGGCTTTTATTAGCTAATTGTTTGGAAAGAATGGCATATTATGGTTTTAGGGCCATATTTATTCTTTTCTTAGTAGATCAAAGTGCAGGAGGAATGGGCTGGTCAACAGATCAGGCATTAGAGCTTTATGGTGAATTCACCATGTACACATATTTAGCTTTAATCATAGGGGGCTTGTGTGCTGACTTTCTTTTTGGCGCATACATTTCTACATTAATTGGCATCACATTAATGGTACTTGGATATGTAGCTTTGGGCTTCACCGATAATGAAACTATATATTATGCAGCAGGTATCATCGCAATAGGTGCAGGGCTCTTTAAACCCAGTATACCTACGATGATCACACAACAGTTTCAAAAATTCCCGGAAAAACTTGATAGTGTTTTTACTGGCCAATATTTAGTTATCAACTTCGGTGCGGCATTAAGTCCTCTTATCGTTGGAGTTGTTGGTGAACAAATGGGTTGGTCTACTGGATTTAATACTGCCGCAGTTATTGCCATGGCTGCTTTTATGATTATACTAATTAAAAATAAACACTTTTCATCTGAAAGCAAATGTTCGAATATCAAAACTAAAGAGAAAAATGCTAGCTTCTTCTCTGGTATTGGAATAGTTATCCTCACCTCAGCTTTAGCCGTATTATTTTGGACATATTTTGAAGTAGGCACAGGGATACTTTATGACTTTCATTCTGAGGAGATGAATAGTATTGGCTACCTACTAAGCAGTATCGTCGTGATACTTTCTTCTATCCTATGTACTATTATTTGGTGGAAGTTTAGCATTAATTCTTGGTATAAAGTTGCTGCTAGCTTTTTAATATTTTCTCTTAGTTGGTTTTTATTGAACTACAGTATTTCTAATGAGTGGAATGTTAAGAAAATTATTATATTAGTGCTGGTTTTGCATGGTGTTGCAGAGGTTTTAGGGCAAATAATTTTCATGTCGATTATAGCGAAGATGTGCTTTAAACCATTAATTAGTACAAGCTTTGCTATTCACTTGTTTGCATCAGCTCTAGCTAACCATGCTGTAAGTTATTTTAGCGGTGGAAACTCATACCTTGAGATGTTCGGTTGGGTATGTCTTCTTGTTGGTACTTTACTTATTCTGATTCCGTTTACATATAACAGATATACGACAAGGCAGCTTATAACAACTTCATAATTTGAAAAACAGTTAAAAGTTTATGTCTTTTAATTGTTAGTTTTAACTCAGATTTACCTGTAAACAAAGGTAATAGCTAATCATAGTGTCTACCCGTTCATATGAACGGGCGGGTGTACGATTATAACCTTGGACGTTTCTTGAGTGTTGACCCTCTCATTCAAGATGTGGGTAACAGTCAAGGCATGAACCCTTATAGCTATATTATGAATAACCCTTTAGCAGGAACTGATCCCACAGGCTATGCAATTGAAGAAGAAACGAAGGACATCAAAGAGTATGTAACAGGCTCACGTATTAAAAAGAAGACAGGTACAAAGACAACCAGTACTGTGACAGATGATGCTACTGGTGAAGTAACTAATGTTACTTCTACTACTGTAATGAATAATGGTAGCTTTACATCTAATTCTGTGAATTACTCTAATGGTAAAGCTGAGTCAGCTATTGTAGCGGGTGGCAACTTTAAGGCAGGTGTTGGGGCTTCTGCTAGTTATGATATTGGCTCCCAAGCAGAAATTTCAAAGTCCTCTCCAACAACGCCTTCAGAAGGACGATCTGTTTCTGGAACAGATAGCGATGGTAATGTATATAATTGGAGACAAACCAGTATTTATGTTGGTGGACCTGACGGTGCTTGGGGCGCTATGCGAGGCGTGCATAACTCAGGCCAGGGCTATGATGATTGGACTAGTGCTGGCGGTGATAAATCATTAATGGATCATCCGTTCACGCACATGCTATTGGGTGCAGTTGGCGAATCTATACCGACCATAGTATCTCTTGCAACTTTGAGGTTGGCTAAGTCAAATAACCTTTTTGCACGGAGACTTGGTAATTTTCTTCAAGGGTTTTCTGATGGTTACAAAGGACTTACAGCAACAAAACGAAAAGAGTTTGATAAACATATGTACGGTGTCTTTTGCGGAGCAATGATATTTTGCGCAAATAAAGTAGGATACCCTATGAAATCTCCTATAATGCCATCCAACCCTCCTTCAATTCGAAATTTAAATAACTATTTACATAGGTGGTATAATTCTGAACCACCAATAATGTTGCAGGGCGTAGCAAAGAAGTGATCATATGGAACAGGTAGTAATTATTTACAAAACAATCTTGGCTAAAATTTTTTCTATAATATTGAGTTCTATTGTAGGGTTCGGTTTTGCGTTAGTTTTCCAAAGTATGCTTATAGGAATTATAATAGCTGTAATTGTATTTATTATTGTGTATTGGCGCTTTGTGGGACCAATGCACTATGTTACAAAGGAAAAGCTTAAATATTTAGTAGAAAATCATGTTTTTATTGATTCTCAAGTTAATCCATATTCCAAAAATATTAGGTCTTTGAATATTGATAATGAGGCTTGGTTAATTGGGCTAGGTATGATCGATAAATTTACTGATTTTTACAGGACACAAAATAATAGTGAAGGGGTTGTTTTTTACAATACTGATCTACCATATAAGCCAATATTTATTTTACCCTGGTCGAATGTGACAGATATTACAGGTAATACTATGCTCGTAAAAGAAAAAGCTAAAAGCGAAATAGATAAAGAAGTGATTAAAGAGATTAAACTAAAAAATGGAGAAAGTATTTTACTTCCTTTAAATGCTGATTATGTAATGTACTGGAAGCTAGAGAAAGTTAACAAGGACTGTCACTGTTAGTAATATTGTTGCCAAAAGATAAAGCTGATCAAGATGTCCCGTTCGCATCGTTCGGACCATTATTTGTGGTTAATTACAGCCTATTTTCTATAAGTAGGCTGATTTCCTTTATCACTTATGAGCAAAAAACTTAAAAACATTACCTTAATCCACTCTATCGATGAGTAATTAAATCAAGCTTTTAGCAATGAACCACAAGAAAGCCTCGTTTACTCCGAACGATTTGGATTACGCTGTTTAACTCTTCAAGCTTGTCGTTAATCAGGAAAGTAATATCCCGTTAAAATACCATTCCACGCGTTTGCTCGAATAGGGTTACCTTTTGGGACCGTATTTTGATAAACCTCAGCAGGAGTTCGTTCATCAAGGTTGCTATGTGGTCTGATTGAGTTGTACCAAGTTTGATAATGGCCAAGTTCAGTTTGAAGATATAGTGTGCTACTCAAATTAGCCAGTCGCCACTTTTGTTTAAAACTACCAAAACAGCGCTCAATACGACCATTTTTCCATGGGCGAGCAACGTCTGTTGTTTGATGTTTAATTAACAGTAATTTAAGCGATAAGATGATGAGTTTTGATGTAAAACAACGCTCATTATCCGATCTGATTTGTTTAGGAAAACCGTATAGTTTTATTGCTTGAACCAATTCTCTGATAATTACTAGAGAATGCTTAGTCTTCATTTCTTGTAAACACAGTAAAGCACGAGAGCCATGGTCAATAATGCCTAATATCAATTGCTGTCTGCCATTAATATTCACGGTGGTTAAATCCATTCCCCATGTTTGATTAATTGCTGTGAAGAAGATGAGTGAGGATTATCAGAAGTTTCATCCTGCGGTACGGAACCCCAATCTTTACATTTCGCTTAATCACCCTCTTAGAAATCCACCTAGTGATTAAATCAAGGCTTGGCGGATTATTTCCCCTATAACTTAAGTTGTTTTTTCTTCTTAAGGACAGAAAAATATAAAACTGTCCTTAATTTATCTGTTTTCCACCTTGTAAGGACAAAATGTGTATGAAAATGTCTTTTAGGTCACTGGTTTTGTCCTTAAAGATTTGTTTTTTGTCCTTTAAAGGCGTATTATAAGGACAATTTTATTAATTTTGTCCTTAAGTTATGAGTAAAAAAGCACTTCTTGAACAAGAAAAGTCATCAATTTTAGCCCATATTGCTGAAATAGGTGAGCCTATGAGTCTAGGCGAAATAGAGAAAACACTTCCTCTCTCTATTAACAAGAAAACCTTGCAAAGACGTATATGGTCGATGGTTGAAGAAGGGTTACTGTTATCTGGTGGGGAGAAAAGCCATACTAAGTACTATGTTGATAAGGACAAAAATGTACCAGAAAGTGTCTCTAAGGTGCCGGGTGAGGACACTTCTGGGCAAAATGTAAGGACAAAAAGCGAAAATAATGACAAGCATCCTATTTTTTCGAGTGATGTGATGTCCTTATTAGGCTATTTTGATACACCTTCTTATGCTAGAAAAAGATCGAGTTATCAATTTTCGTTAGTCAATAACTATATTCCAAATCAAACTCAGTACGTGCCTGATACAGTGAAAATTCGATTGTATGAAGCTGGTAAGCGGTTTAATGAGCAATTAGTCGCAGGTACATATGCTAAAAAAATTAGTCAACGACTGTTAATCGATCTGTCTTATAACTCAAGCCGATTAGAAGGAAATACCTATTCAAAGCTTGATACGCAAAAGCTGATAGAGCAAGGCTTAACTGCCGAAGGTAAGGTTCACAAAGAAACTGTGATGATCATGAATCACAAGGAAGCGATTGAGTTCTTAATTGAAAGTGCAGTAGAAATTGTACTTATTCCAATTACAATCAGAAATATTCATGCATTATTATCACAAGACTTGCTAGCGAACCCAAACGCTTGCGGGAAGATTAGAGAAGTTGAAGTGGGTATTAGCCAGTCAGCCTATACACCATTGAGCAACCCTCACCAATTAGAAGAATATTTATCACTTATCCTGCGTAAAGCGGACAAAATTGAAAATCCATTTGAAAAGAGCTTCTTTTTATTACTGCACCTGTCGTACTTACAAGCCTTTGAAGATGTAAACAAGCGTACGGCTCGACTGTCTTGTAATATTCCTTTTATTCAACATAACTTGTGTCCACTGAGTTTTATTGATGTACCACAAGAAGATTACTTTAAGTCCTTGCTGTATTTCTATGAGACGAATCAAGTTGAGCCTGCGCTTGAGCTTTTTGAATGGGCCTATTTACGTTCTTGTGAGCAGTACGATGCCGTAACTGAATCATTGGGTGAAATTGATACTTACCGTATACAGCACCGAAGCAGTAGAAAAATTGCGATGGGTTATATTATTCGCCAAAAACTTGATGAGGTCGCGGCTACTCAATATCTTGAACAATTCTGTATAGATAATAATATTCCATCAGAAGATAAGTTTATCAGTATGACACTCAGCGATCTTGCGCAACTGCATGAAGGCTCAATTATTGGGTTAGGGATCACTGAGAAAATGTTTATTCAGTGGAAAAGCGCAAACTAAAAAATTTAGTTTTATCATGCTAGTATCTGTCGATATACCCTTATGTAATTCTTATTTTAAATCGTTTACATCATTAACACTATGTGGTTAATATTAACTTTTAAGGTTAGTGTTAACCAATTGTTCTTTAAAGTTTATCTCTTCTGTTGAGGTTTTAATTATAGTGCTTCCCCGTTCATATGAACGGGCGGGTGTATGATTATAACCTGGGTCGTTTCATGAGTGTTGACCCGCTGATGATGAATTTTGAAGACACGCAAGGTGTTAATCCATATAGTTATATTCGCAACAATCCATTGGCCGGGGTTGACCCAAGTGGGTATGCTGAGTGTACTGAAACGCGTGGAGGTAGTCATTGTAAAGTTTATAGTTCCGTCTAATTGAAGGTTCAGGTAGTGTTTCAGCTGGAGGTTTTAGCAAATCAGATGATACAGAAACCAGTAATAATGGCGCTAAAAAAGAAGGCGGGGAAAATGTTGATAAGGCTAAAATAATTAGTCTAGATAATGTTGAAACTGTTGATGTGGTTAATGAGGGTGATGGTACCAGTGGAGAGTTTCCGGGGCTTTATCATGTTAAATGGAATTCAGAACGTGAATCTTGGGTGCACTCTAAACAGCAAGTTAGTCAAGTGAATACTGAACACGCTGCAATCAATGGGATGTTAAACAAATTAGAACGTGCCACTCAACTAATGGGTGCCCACATTCAAAGTGCCTATGGTAGCGAAGTAAAGGAGTTCACCTTATTTTGTAGTGGTCAAGGATATTTGGCCACAGTTTTATAGTTTAGCCAGTACCTTTCTTCTGACTCGTTTGGTGTCAAACCACCGTTATGCTGATGTGGCCTGGCCTGACTTGACTGTAATTCAATTAATTCGAATTGTTCAGTGAGTCCGACATCAACAGAGCCGTAGCCTTTTTTAGAATTTCCTTTTCTAATTCAATACGTTCTATCTTTTTCTCAAGCTCACGTATTTTTAGTTGTTCTGGCGTCATCGGTGTTGCTTTAGGCGACTTGCCTTGTCGTTCTTCTCTTAACGGCTTGATCTACTTGCCGATCGTTGAGTAACCAACATTCATCGCCTTAGCAGCTTCTTCATGAGTGTAACCCTGATCTAAAACTAATTGTGCTGTTTCTAGACGAAATTCTGGGCTGAAATTTTTACGTGAACGCTTTGCCATTTTCTATACCTAATTCTGCTATGAAATTGATCATAACATCCTCTAATTAGGTGGCCAAAATCACTCTACCACTACACTTTCACTGGAATGTAACTGGGCCACATTTTAGAGAATTGCATCTAATGTTTGAAGAGCAATATAATGAGCTTTGGACAGCTGTTGATGAAATAGCTGAAAGAATTCGAACGCTTGGTTTTCCCGCTCCAGCGACTTACCGAGAGTTTAGTGCTTTTAGCTCCATACAAGAAACTGAAGGAGTGCCAGCAGTTGTAAATATGCTAAAGATTTTGACTAACGGACATGAACAAATTGTAAAAACCTGCAGATCGGCATTAAGCATAGCGCAGGCAGTAGGCGATGAATCTTCTGCTTCTCTTGTGTCTGATCGAATGCGTGTCCATGAAAAAACAGCTTGGATGTTAAGAGCAACATTGTAGTCCCTCGTAAAGTATTTTCATAGCCAACATAAATGTTGGCTTTTTATTATATATTCGGTCAATTCATACTCGTTATTTCAGCGAAGTTGTAAAAAGCTGACTAAGAAATAGGTATTTTTATGTTTAATTTTTCGAGCGCCAGAATCGGAGTTTTTTTCATAGCTAGACTTATTATGCTAAGAGCTAATTAAAAGCATGGAGTATGAAATGAATAATAAACGTATAGTCGAAAAGTGGTTTAATGCTGTATGGGGAGAGACATATAGCCCATCAGTAATAGATGAGCTTGCAGCTGATGAAATTGTGATGCAATACCCAATTCACGGACGACTTCACGGTATTGAAGATATTAAGGGGATGCTTGGTAGATTGCGTGCTGCATTTCCTGATCTCGCATTTGAAGTTGTTGGTGAAATACTAGCCGATAAAAACTATGTCTTCGGGCGATGGCAGGAGGGAGGGACTCATACAGGGCCTGAGTTTTCGGATCTCCCCGCTGGTAAATTAGATAAAAATTCAGGCAAAAGCATTAATTTTTCAGGTATGACCATTTTCAAAGTTGAAGACGGAAAAACTTTAGAGGAGATAGGTGAAGAGGATGCGCTTAAAGCAGCATTGCAACTTGGTGTTATAGAGACAACTTGAGAATTTATATTTAAATAACATCAGTGCACTGCTAATCAATGATTCACATACTAGAAACTATAATAAATATTACCATAGTTTCTAGTATGTAGTTTTTTTAACTAAAACTCTAAGATTTTAACTCACCTATTGCAGTGATAAATTTCAGCAGAGCAGATTAAAATTTGAATTCTCCTCTGCCTTTAGTATTACTGTTGCTTGGTTTTTGCACTACTTGATTGTTATATAACCACCACGAATTACAGTTAATGAAGCTAAGATTTATTGTCAATTTTCAGTTTCATTATTAGGAAAAGTTACTGAATTTCGTTCTCGAAATTTTTAATAATTTTATCAATGCCTTTATCCTTGAATACAACTTATATTTACTTTGCTGTTTGAGTGATTCTTGCTCTTGAAAAGTAGATATTGGTTTATCTATATTTTGAGGCCGTAGGATTAAATATTTATTTAAATTATTTTATTCGAAAATTATCAAAATAATTCACATGATTTTTATAATGTCATTAAGTTATAGCACAGACATAGCATTAAAAGATTTTAACAAAACGTCAGGTGAATTTTTACGGGTAAGAATTTGATATTATAAGAAAAATGGTGGCCCCTCCCTGACTTGAACAGGGGACCTGCCGATTATGAGTCGGATGCTCTAACCAACTGAGCTAAGGGGCCATCTTTTACTTTTGCTGATTAACCGAGGAAGGTTAACTAAAAGCGGCGAGAAGTATAAGCATTTTTTATTTTGTTGTCACCACTAAAAAGGTAAAAAACCTGAGAAATGAATCTGATAGTTTAATACTTGAACGATTAGTCGCTTATCCTAATCGTTCAAGTAGAAAATTTGCCTATTTTATTCGTCTGCGTAAAAGCATTGGTATTAGTAAAAGCAGTAAATAAACTATTGCACCACCGCCTGATGACGAGGTCGTTGTTGGTGCTGGGCTTACTACCGGTGGTGAAACAATTGTTAGTGTGATTGTGCTGCTGGTTGATAATCCTTTTGAATCTGTGGCGGTGAAAGACAATTCAATGGTGCCAGCCGCTGCCGGTGCAACAAAATTTACTGATAGAGTGTCAGCGTTATTCAATGTTACTGCTGTACCTGAAGTTTGTTGCCAATTGTAGGTAAGAGGGTCATTTTCATTATCTGACGCGGTAGCGGTAACTGTCACTGTTGCGCCTGTATTCTCTTCTCTGTCTTCAGTAAGAGTGACTGCAGGCGCAGTATTACTATCATCGTCATTTATTGTGATGGTAATTACGTCACTTGCGCCTAGAATATTTGGGTCAGTTGAATCAAGAACTAACTCTATAGTTTCGTCCTCTTCGGTTTCGCTATCATTTATCAATGTTAGTGTTATCGTTTTATTTTCACTGTTACCGTCTTGCCATGTTAGTGTTCCTGCTATAGCTTCAATATCAAGTCCTGTTTCTGCGCTAACATTGCGTAAGCTATAGTTAACAACAACCTCTCCGGAGCTACTACCATTTCTAGCTACGTCTATATTTAGCGTGCCTTGATTTTCCGACACTGCGATTTCCGAAAGCGTAAATCCTACTTTACCGCTATTTATTGCTCCATCAATATTGACTTTTAAGTAAGATGGAGAAGATAGAGTTGCACCATTTCGAGGATCAAACAAACGAACAAAGAAAACTTCTTGGAGTTCTGTAGTATTCCCTTCTGCAGCAACAGGAATTGTAAATGATTGAACGCCATCTTCATTATTGTTCCAAGTTAATGTACCTGATACATGGGTATAGTCTTGCTCTTGTATTGCGCTACCAGGCAGAAGTTCGTACGACACTGCAACACTAGAAGCACTATCTGAAGGATCATTGCGATATACATCAACTTGTAAGTTTTGTCCTTGATTTACAGATGCTTCTGCTTGATTAAACGATATAGTCCCTTGTGTTGAGCCTAGAGTATTATCTTTTAATATAAATAAGCCGCCAGTAATGTCACTAACTAAAATATTACCTGAAGGAAGGAATGGATATACGCCCCATGCACCATTATAACTTGCATGATTTCCTGTTGTATATGTGTCAAAGTTACCTACTTCCAAAGGGGTTGAAGGATCCGAAATATCTAAAACAGTTAAGCCCTTCATATAATTGGACATATAGTATCGGTTACCGCGTACAAATCCATTGTGGTCAATGGATTTTGTTGTTCCTGTCCATGTTCCGACTTGTTGTGGTTTTTTTAATTCTTCGATTGAAAAAATACGAATTGTTGTATTTAAGCCACCATTCCCTTCGTCAAACTCATCATGAGCTAGAAAGAAATTATTATCCTCAGTTG
This sequence comes from uncultured Colwellia sp., assembly GCA_913058245.1. Taxonomy (GTDB): domain Bacteria; phylum Pseudomonadota; class Gammaproteobacteria; order Enterobacterales; family Alteromonadaceae; genus Cognaticolwellia. The sequence continues at coordinate 177,295 of CAJXQJ010000006.1, read as the reverse complement.
CCCAACCAGAATGAATATATTGATTAGCGACAGAAATGTCATTGTAACTAGCAGAGCTTAATAATTTTGAATTGCTTGGATCTGATATGTTCCACAGTTTAATTACGTCTTCTTGTGTTGAATTTACGCGGCCCTGAAAATCAATGAATACTGTACAATTTTTTTCTGACTCTGCACACTCTGTCGTTTTACGTTCGTCTTTAATTACAATAGATGCACCATCATGCGTATATCCGTCACCTGCTGAGTTAGTTGATGTTAGCGAAATGGTATTAGGGTCTTCAAGAGAGTAGTTTCGGAAGGCTCCGCCAGACTTATTTGAGCCAACTAATTGTAAACTCGGAGTCATATCTGCAAGAGCTATGTTTAAAGAGTGATCAACATTAGAGATATAAACATTATGAGCATTACTTACAGAGAAGTTATTTTCGACTAAGTTTATAGTTTCAGGTAGATTATTGAGACTGATTACCGAAACAAATTGATTACTTCTATCTACAGTTGCGTATGCATATGCTCGCCAAAGATCAAGCGATTCGTCAAAGTATTGATATACTTTAATATCACGCCATGTGCTGATTGCACCGTCGATAGTGCCGACCTCTTTTGGGTTTTCAGGATCAGAAACGTTTACAACGGATATACCATTTTGTAACCCTATAATTGCATATTCTAAACCTGTGTTTAAATCAACGTGCCCCCAAATATCGTTTGCTTCTCCTGGTCTTGATGAAAAATTATTGAGTGGCATATGAGCAAGTAAGTCAATATTAGCGCACTCGAATACACCAGCAATATTATTTATGCATTGCTCAGCTCCATGTGATTTCCCCATTTCGTTGTAACTGGCGATTTTAGTCTTAAGTGTTTTACTTTGTAGGCTATATTTGCCATCTACAGCAACAGCAAAGCCCATTCTCTCTATTTCAGCACGCATTTCAGAAGGTACACCAACAATAGTCGTAACGTTTGACTGAGGGCTTTGGCTTTGAAAGTGATCGAATCGATTGTAGCCGCCGTTAATAGGAACTAAACCACTTTTAAAATAGAATAGATCATCTTCGCTAGTAATGGTATATATGCCAGCGGCAACGAGTATTTTATCGCCTTTACTCGCTTGCTGAACAGCATAGGCAATGCTCTTACAAGGCCTTAGTACCTGATCACATTTCCCAGTATCTTTACCATTTTCAGCGACAAAACGTGCTTTATCATGTTCAGTATGGGCAAATGTTAGCTGACTATTAAAAATTGCCGCTGTAATGACAAATATCCATGTTATTCGCAACATCAGATAGTCCTTATGTTAATAAAATGTTATATATGCACTTTACATTATTTGAATAGTATTTTAAATCATTGCTTTTTAGCTAATGCGGATTTATCTTTGTTTTAAGTATTTTCATTTATAATCATTGGTTTATAGAGTGTTTTTGTAGGTTTTATGTTAGCAAAAAAAATTACTGTTATTATCTTTTTCATTATTTGTTGTACAGGCTATTTCTTTTTTATCAACACTTCCCCCGTACAACAAATTAAAGTGAATTTGCAATGGCATGAAAACATCTTGGGCTGTAAATCAACCTTTGACCCTAAAAATAGTGGCGAGGCGTGGTTTATTGAACAATTGCAATTTTTCCTTAGTGATATTGAAATCGAAGTTGAAGGGCAAGGGTGGCAACATTTACAATTAACCAAAAACGCATTTCAAAATTCTAACACTGTGCTTTTAGGTACCAATTGTCGTGAAAAAAAACAGCATTCTCAAAAAAATGATGCAGAGTATTGGTCAATCATATTTGAAAATAATGTTGATATTTCTAAAGTTCGCTCAGTTAAGTTTACTGTAGGAGTACCGTTTGATGTTAACCACTTAAATCCGGTTAGTCAGCAAAGTCCACTAAATTTACCGTCAATGTTTTGGGTTTGGCAAACAGGCCATAAATTTATTAGAGCCGAGTTTGCATCAGTTGACGATCAATGGATATTTCACCTTGGTTCTTCTGGTTGTAAAGCCGCAAGTGTTATGCGACCACCAAAACAAAAGTGCCTTTACCCTAATACCTTTGAGTTTGAATTGCCTGTTGATGAACTAGATAGTAAAGCATTAATACTCAACTTTAATTTAGCACATTTATTGCATAACGTTGAAATGTCGTCAAAAGCTAATTGTCAATCAGAGCGTGACAACGAAAGCTGCTTGCAATTATTTAATAATTTGGCGACATACAATAAGCCTCTGAGTGTTCAGCATAAATATGGCACGTTTTCTACAAAGCGAGCTATAAATGATGTTAAAGGAAGTGAAGTTGAATAAGGTAAAAAGTGTTCTGTTTTTCATCTTGATAAGTTGTTGCTTACTAAGTTGTGACTATTCGAATAACAAACAGGCAGCGTATCAATGGCCGCTATTGGATGGATTTCCTAAGCCGCAAGTACCAGAGAACAACCCGATGAGTAACGAAAAAGTGGTGCTCGGCAAGGCGCTTTTTTTTGACAAAAACTTATCGGCAAATCAGCAGCAGTCATGTGAAAGTTGCCATTTGCAAAAGCTTGCTTTTGCAGAAAGTCGGGCGGTATCAATAGGCTCAACTGGCGGTATACATAGACGTAATGCTCCAGCGTTAGTCAATATTGCATATAATAAGACCCTCACGTGGGCGCATGATGGAATCACAACTTTAGAGCGACAAATTTTATTACCTATGTTTGGAGAAGATCCAGTCGAACTAGGTATTACCGGGCATGAAGAAGAAGTATTAGCACGTTTTCAGAATGAGAAATATCAGCAACTTTTTCAACAAGCGTTCCCGAACCAAGCAATAAGTTATGAGCTTATAGTGAAAGCATTAGCGAGTTACATACGTAGCCTTATTTCATTAAATTCGCCATTTGATCAATATGCTTATTTGGGTGATGACAGCGCCATTTCTGAGTCAGCAATTCGTGGCATGAATTTATTTTTTTCTGAGCGCTTAGAGTGCCATCATTGCCATGGCGGTTTTAATTTTACCCAATCAACAGGCCATGAGCAGCAACTAATTGATCGCCGGCCATTTCATAATACCGGTCTTTACAATGTGGTTGGCAAAAATCAGCAGGGTGGTTATCCAACAAATGATACCGGACTAGCAGAAATTTCTACCTTAGCGAAAGACGATGGCCGATTTAGAGCGCCAACGCTACGTAATATCGAATACAGCGCTCCTTACATGCATGATGGCAGTGTAGCAACGTTATCGGATGTAATTGACATTTATGCCGCAGGTGGCCGGAATATTGAGCAAGGAATATATCAGGGCGATGGACGAGCTAATCGTTTTAAGAGCCAGTTTGTAAAAGGGTTTGAGCTAACACTGGAGGAGAAGCAAGACTTGATAGCGTTTTTGCACACCTTGACGGACCAAGAGTTTTTAACTTCAGCTAAACATGCAATTGAGCGCTAAGCCATTATATAATTTTCATTCGACAGGTAGAATTCAGGTAAAAAAAATCCAGCTATACGCTGGATTTTATGTTCATATTGATGTGAATAACAGTATCACATCGATTAATTCACTAAGCTTACTCGCCGTCTAAGAAGCTTTTCAGTTGCTCAGAACGAGAAGGGTGACGTAATTTACGTAACGCTTTTGCTTCAATTTGACGAATACGCTCACGTGTTACGTCAAACTGCTTACCTACTTCTTCTAAAGTGTGATCAGTATTCATGTCAATACCGAAGCGCATTCTTAAAACTTTTGCTTCACGAGCGGTCAAACCAGCCAATACTTCGTGCGTTGCATCTTTCAAGTTTTCAGATGTTGCAGAATCAACAGGTAATTCGCCGCTGCCATCTTCAATAAAGTCACCTAAGTGCGAATCTTCATCGTCACCAATTGGTGTTTCCATTGAAATAGGCTCTTTAGCAATTTTCAACACTTTACGAATTTTGTCTTCTGGCATTATCATGCGTTCAGCTAATTCTTCAGGTGTTGGTTCACGGCCCATTTCTTGTAACATTTGACGTGAAATACGGTTAAGTTTATTAATCGTTTCAATCATATGTACCGGAATACGTATTGTACGTGCTTGGTCGGCAATTGAACGGGTAATTGCTTGACGAATCCACCATGTTGCATAAGTTGAGAATTTGTAACCACGACGGTATTCAAACTTGTCAACGGCTTTCATTAAGCCAATGTTACCTTCTTGAATTAAATCCAAGAATTGTAAACCACGGTTGGTGTATTTTTTCGCAATGGAAATTACAAGACGTAAGTTAGCTTCAACCATTTCTTTCTTCGCACGACGAGCTTTCGCTTCACCGATTGACATACGACGGTTGATATCTTTAATGCCATGAACATTTAGGTAAGTTTCTTCTTCCAACATGTTCAACTTGTAGATACAGCGTTCAACATCAAGTTCAATGTCAGCCATACGCTTAGAGTGTGGCTCACCTGCCGCTTTTTGCGCTTCAAACCAATCTTTCGAGGTTTCATTACCTGGGAAAATTTTGATGAAGGTTGCTTTTGGCATACCAGCGCCAACAACACAATGCTTCATGATTAAACGTTCTTGAACACGCAAGCGATCCATAACGCTACGCATGTTTTTAACAAGACGATCAAATACTTTCGGCACAATGCGGAATTCTTTAAATACTTCAGCTAAGGCGTCAATTGCTACTTGTGCATCAGCATGGCCGCGACCTTTAGCGTCAATTACTTTATTGGCATTTTCGTAAGCTTCGCGTAGCGAGTTGAATTTCTCACGTGCTTCTTCTGGACAAGGACCAGTATCTTCTTCTTCCTCGTCTTCATCATCATCTGACTTATCATCATCTTCGTCTTCTAAATCTTCTTTAGAAAGTTCAGAACCGATGTGAGTTGCCGCAGCAGGAATTTCTTCATCTTCAGCGTCAGGGTCAAGGAAACCAACAATAATGTCGCTTAAGCGAACTTCTTCAGCTTCAAAGTTATCCCATTGCTCTAGCAAATAATTAATTGCTGGCGGGTATTCAGAAACACTGCGTTGTACTTCTTTGATACCTTCTTCAATACGTTTAGCGATTACAATTTCGCCTTTACGTGTTAGAAGTTCAACTGTACCCATTTCACGCATATACATACGTACAGGGTCAGTAGTGCGACCGATTTCACTTTCGACAGTTGCAAGCGCTTGTGCTGCAGCTTCAGCTGCATCTTCATCAGTGTTTGCTTCACTCATCATTAACGTGTCGTTATCCGGTGCGTTTTCAAACACCTGAATACCCATGTCGTTAATCATTCGAATGATGTCTTCAACTTGATCGGAATCGATAATATCCTGAGGGAGATGATCGTTAACTTCTGCAAAAGTTAAATAACCTTGCTCTTTACCTTTGGTTATTAACTCTTTAAGTCTAGATTGTGGGGCTTGATCCATTGACGAGTGTCCACCTATTTATGGCTATCAAAAATACAACAGTAAGCCGGAAATTATAGCGAAATGTTTACTATATTACCAGCGAAAAACTGTGCTTCTATTTGTTTAAATATAGTACAACTATATTAATTTTATGCGCTTAGTAAACCGTGTAGTTCTTGCTTCTCGGTTTTATTTAAGCCGCCGTTACGTTCTTTTTCCAGTAATTGTTCTGTTCTTTGCTCAATAAAAACATTTAAAAAGTTCTCAATTAAGTCAAGAAACATACTTTCTGCATTTTCTGGTTCAACATGATGCTCTAAACACATCAACTTCGTTAACTGTTTTCCGGCTTCCTGGCCCCTAAAGTGTTCAATCAATTGCGCACTATTCACTTTTGAATTTTGTTTACACAGCGCTAAAAGCTGGTTCAATAGTGGAATTCCCGGCATATTTAATTGCTGTAAAATTGCTGGGTCTGGTAATACTTCTACTATATGGGGATGCTCTAGTAATAATGCAATAGCCAGTCTTACTGGTGTTATTTTAGTTTTACCTGATTTGGGTTTATTGTTGTCTTTTTGGGTAAAACTTTGCTGCAATTTTTTTAACTGCATTTCATTGTTTGCGCCAAACTGATTCGCCAACTTAGTGACAATCGCGTCTTTAAGGTTACTTTCTGGTAGTTTAGCTAAGTAGGGTTGGAAGGCACCAACTGCTGCGCCTTTGCCTTCCGCTGATGACATATCAAGTTGTGATAATAGGTGGTCGAATAAAAATTGTGATAATGGTGTCGCTTTGTCTAATATATTTTCGAAAGCAGTTTGACCTTGTTCTCTAATTAGGGAATCAGGATCTTCGCCATCTGGTAAGAAAACAAACTTCAAGCTATAGCCGTCTTGAATCATCGGCAAAGCATTGTCCATGGCTCGCCATGCTGCATCACGTCCGGCTCTATCACCGTCGTAGCAACAGATAACTTCTTTTACTGTTCGAAACAATGTTTGTAATTGCTCAGGGGTAGTTGCGGTACCAAGAGATGCTACAGCGTAATCAACGCCATGTTGTGCAAGGGCCACAACATCCATATAACCTTCAACTACAACTAATCTAGTTAATTGTTTGCTTGCTTGCTTTGCTTCATATAAGCCATAGAGTTCTTGGCCTTTATGATAAATTCTGGTTTCCGGTGAGTTTAGGTATTTGGGTGTACCATCGCCCAGTACTCGGCCACCAAATCCAATAACGCGACCACGTTTATCACGGATTGGGAATTGTATTCTGCCTCTAAATCTATCGTATGGTCGGTTTTTATCGCCTTGAATCGCCATACCTAAATCAACTAATTGTTGATTGATTTGGCTGCTACGGCCAAATACTTTCATCATGCCGTCCCATGCATCGCTGATATAACCGATACCAAACCGTTTGACAATTTCACCACTTAAACCACGACCTTTTAAGTAGTTAATGGCAACATCTTTATCTTCTGCTGATTTTAATTGTTGCTGAAAGAAGCGGCTGATTTGTGCCATCAGCTCGTAATCATCTTGTTTTTGCAGGTAAACTTTTTGATCTTGTTTTTGCTGGGCAGGAGTACGGTTTGATTGCTCGCGTGGTACGTCCATATTGTAATGCGAAGCAAGCTCTTCTACGGCATCTGGAAACTCTAAACGGTCAAATTCCATTAAAAATGAAATGGCGTTACCGTGTTCTCCGCAGCCGAAACAGTGATAAAATTGCTTGTCTTGACTGACACTAAAAGAAGGTGACTTTTCGGTATGGAATGGGCAACAAGCTTGATAATTTTTACCGGCTTTCTTTAATGGCACACGCGAGTCAATTAATTCAACAATATCGGCACGAGCCAATAAGTCATCAATAAATTGTCGAGGGATCATGCCTGCCATAACTGCCTATTGGTCGAAGTAAAGTTCTATTTTACACAAATAAGCTAGGTAAAATAGTGGATTTTTGCACGCTAGTTAAAATAAAACCGCGAGGCCTAAGCAGTCGCGGTTTAGTATTTTTGAGCAAGTTGCTCAATAGCATATTTGATTAACTGTTGAGGGCTGCTCTAACTTGGCCGCTTACTGCGCCTAAGTCTGCTTTACCTTGCATTAACGGTTTTAATACCGCCATTACTTTACCCATGTCTGCCATTGAGGCTGCACCAGTATCGGTAATTGCTTTTGCAATCAGTTGCTCAATTTCATCTGTAGTTAACGGTTGTGGTAAAAAATCTTCTAAAGCGACAACTTCTGCAGCTTCATTAGCTGCTAATTCATCGCGACCACCTTCACTAAACATTTTGATAGATTCTTTACGTTGTTTAACCATTTTGGTTATCACCGCAATAATATTCTCATCGCTTGCTTCAGTATTGTGATCGATTTCTGCCTGTTTAACTGCAGATAATGCCATACGAATTACGCCAAGACGAACTTTGTCTTTGGCACGCATGGCAATTTTCATTTCATCTTTAAGCTGGCTAAGTAGACTCATGATTTTATTTTCTCTTAAGTTAACTCAGTTGACTTATAAAATACTAAGAAATCTTAGTACATGCGAACGCGGCGAGCGTTCTCACGAGAAACTTTTTTAGCTGCACGTTTTACTGCTGCTGCTTTTTTACGCTTACGTTCCCAAGTTGGCTTTTCGTAAGACTCGCGACGGCGAACTTCAGAAAGAATACCTGCTTTTTCACATGAACGTTTGAAACGACGTAGTGCAACGTCAAATGGTTCGTTTTCTCTTACTTTAATTACTGGCATGTACTGTATTACCTTAGTATGTATCTATATAAATCGATGAATGACTTCGGCCAATTGCCTTATCTTCATCCGCTCTATTCAAAAATTGGTGACGTATTCTAATGCGAACGATATAACAATGTAAAGCAGTAATGGTGTTTTCAGTTAATTATCTGCTCGCTACGTTATTTGTCGATGAAAAGAGGGGAATAACCATCGTATTTTTATGAATGGTGCATAACAAATGAAGTATTTTAATATCTTTGACGCTATAAATTGAAAGTTTGCCAGCCGCTAGGTAGAATCTCGGCAAAGTGACAACAGTAAACGTAATCTTAATACGATCTGTCTATTTTCTATTTTGACGTAAGGCTTTTAGGTAAAAATTATGCGAATTTTAGGTATTGAAACCTCCTGTGATGAAACCGGCATTGCAATTTACGATGACGGCCAAGGTGATTTACCTGAAGGAATTGTTGCACACAGACTATATAGTCAAATTGCTGTTCACGCTGATTACGGTGGTGTAGTACCAGAGTTGGCTTCACGTGATCATGTTCGTAAAACTATCCCGCTTATCAAAGAGGTCTTGTCTGACGCTAATTTAACCCCTGCTGATTTAGACGGTGTTGCATATACTGCGGGGCCAGGGCTTGTCGGAGCATTATTAGTTGGGTGTTCTATCGGCCGAAGTTTAGCTTATGGTTGGGATTTGCCAGCCGTACCAGTGCATCATATGGAAGGACATTTACTTGCCCCTATGCTAGAAGATAATGTGCCTGATTTTCCATTTGTCGCATTACTCGTTTCTGGCGGTCATACCATGCTAGTGCGTGTTGATGGTATCGGGAAGTATGAATTATTAGGTGAGTCGGTTGATGATGCCGCTGGTGAAGCTTTTGATAAAACAGCAAAACTATTAGGTTTAGATTACCCCGGTGGCCCTGTGCTGGCAAAAATGGCGGAAGCGGGTAGAAAAGGGCGTTATAAGTTTCCACGTCCAATGACTGATAAGCCAGGCCTAAATTTTAGTTTTAGCGGCTTGAAAACATTTGCAGCTAATACTATTCGAAAAGAAGACAGCGAAACGTTAACGCCTGAGCAAAAAGCACAAACGCAAGCTGATATAGCATATGCCTTCCAAGAAGCGGTAGTTGATACCTTGGCAATAAAATGTAAGCGTGCATTAAAGCAGTGTGGGCTCAATCGTCTGGTGATTGCTGGTGGTGTTAGTGCCAATAGTGTATTAAGAGAAAAATTAGCGGAAATCACTAAAAAGCTTGGTGGTGAAGTTTTCTACCCTAGACCTGAATTTTGTACTGATAATGGCGCTATGATAGCTTATGCAGGGTTACAACGTTTGAAATCAGGTGTTGATAGCGATTTAACATTTAAAGCTACGCCACGCTGGCCTTTGGATACCTTACCACCAGTATAAAAGTTATTTATTTTTAGATTAGAGAAAGTGCTTATTTTTTACTGAAAGATATTTTGCTTTCTGTGCCTTTAATAAGTCTGACAATATTTTCCTTGTGACGGAAGATGATCAACCCTGACAGCATGAGTACAGGGTAAACGTATATTGGTTTTAACAGCCAAGTATAAAGTGGTGCCAGTGAAACCGTTACAATTGCCGCTAAACTGGAATACCGTGTTGTTTTCGCCACCAATAGCCAAGTTAAAACTAATAGTCCGCCTAAATCTAAGCCAATAGGCAATAGTACGCCAAATGCTGTTGCAACGGCCTTACCTCCAGAAAATTGAAAAAATATCGGGTACATATGTCCTAAACATGCCGCTACCGCAATAATGCCCAAATAAAGTGGTTCTAAACCTAAAAAGTATCCACCCCAAACAGGCAAAGTGCCTTTTAAAATATCAAAAAATAATACTAGAGCAGCAATAAATTTATTACTAATACGTAAAACATTAGTGGCTCCAGGGTTGTGAGAGCCGGCAGTACGAGGGTCGGGCAGGCGGAAAAGTTTACAAAGTAAAATGGCACTAGAAATTGAACCTACTAAGTAAGCCAAAATCATCATGAGCAATGTAATAAGTAAACTACTGATAATAAATCCTTTTTATATTCAAGAGGATGGTTTACAAACCATACTGCTTGGGAATATATCTGATTTTTTGCAAAACTGCTTAATATAATAAATAACAGATTTTCAACATTGTAGCGTGTTGTTTACTAGTTTTTCTAGGCCTACACAGGTAAACTCGCCATTTATTTTGTAAAGCAAGACATACGTGGTTTTTGCTCAGTAAAGTTATAGCAATCTCCTTAACAATTGTTGGGTATTTAAAGGGTTTAGCGTGGATAAAGTTTATATTGAGGGGTTAACCTTTCAAACAACCATAGGGTTTTATCAATGGGAAAAAGAAATTAAGCAAACTTTAGTGGTTGATCTCGCCATGGGGTGGAATACTGCCATCGCTGCTGAAAATGATGAACTTGATAAGACACTCGATTACGCGGCAATATCTGAAGAGCTTGTTAAGTTTGCTAATGACAACCCAGTTGATTTAATTGAAACACTTGCTGAACGTATTGCAACGTTTTTAATGGCGCAATATCACATCCCATGGTTAAAATTGAAATTAATGAAGCCAAATGCTGTGCATAATGCCACGACGGTTGGTGTTGAAATAGAACGTGGCCAAGCGATTAATGGTAAGTCTAGCTAATGGCTGAAATCTATATTTCATTGGGTAGTAATATTAATCGTCAATACCATGTTGAAAAAGGCCTTGATGCTTTAGCTAAATTGTTCAGCCCGTTGACGTTGTCATCCTTATTTGAAAGTGAGGCGGTTGGTTTTGCCGGTAAGCCTTTTTATAATATGGTAATAGGTGCAACAACCGAATTATCTTTGGCTGAAGTTACACGCGAGTTACGAGCAATTGAATATGATAATGGTCGCCTCGAAAATGCTAAAAAATTTAGCCCAAGAACATTAGATTTAGATTTATTATTGTATGACAACATCGTCGCTGAACAGCCCGCTCAAATCCCCCGTGATGAAATAAGCAAAAATGCTTTTGTGCTATGGCCACTTGCCGAAATTGCCGGAAAGCTTTCACACCCAGTTACTGGCGAAAGTTATCAGAAAATGTGGCAACAATACGAAAAAAATCAACAAAAATTAAGTAAAGTGCCATTATCGTGGTCAGAAAAAATAGGGATATAAAGTAGTATGAGTACCATCGACGTTTTTATATTAGCGCTAATACAAGGCTTGACGGAATTTTTACCGATTTCAAGTTCTGCGCATTTAATTCTGCCTTCAGCTGTTTTTGGTTGGCAAGATCAAGGACAAGCGCTTGATGTAGCATTGCATGTAGGTACCTTGTTGGCTGTGGTACTTTATTTTCGTAAGGAAGTTGGCAGTATGGCTGTCGCTTGGTTTGGTACCGTTGGTATTGGTCCCGAAAAAAATACCAATAGCTTTGACGGTAAACTTGCGTGGTGGATTTTACTGGCATCTATTCCATTAGGCATCGTTGGTTTATTAGGTAAGGACTTTATCGAAGAAAACTTACGCTCAGCAGCTGTAATTGCCATTACTACTTTAGTTTTCGGTGTATTACTAGGTTTTGCCGATATTAAAGCGAAAGAGAATGTTAGTGTTGAAAAGCTGGGCTTTAAAGGTGCAATGATTATTGGTTTAGCACAAGCATTAGCATTAATTCCGGGCACATCACGTTCTGGTATTACCATGACCTTAGGTATGATGCTGGGGCTAAGCAAAGAGAATGCCGCACGTTTTTCGTTTTTATTATCGATTCCTGCAATTATTATGACTGGTGGATATTTAACATATAAATTAATTACATCCGCTGAGCCAGTTGATTGGAGTACGCTAGGTCTAGGTAGTGTTTTAGCATTTTTTAGTGCTTATGCTTGTATTCACTATTTTCTGATTTTAGTGGGCAAGCTCGGTATGATGCCGTTTGTTATATACCGTTTAGTTCTGGGTGCTGGTCTGCTTTGGTTTGTACTTGGATAATTGCTACAATATAGTCAATTTTGCAACGCGCTTAGGCGCGTTTTTGTTATAAAAAATAATCTTATATTAGCTACAACATAGTTTGGTGCAGTTAGTATTATTTTATCTACGCAGTACTAAGGGACTATTGGGCTTTTTTGTCACTCTAGTTAAACTTAGCTTTAAATTAAGTATGGTAGATATTCACCCGATAAGAAGTGAGAGTGTTGATGGATTTGTCTTTAACTGAAGAACAAATGATGATTCAAGATATGGCGAAAAAGTTTGCTGAAAGTGAACTTGCGCCAGTTGCCGCAGAGCTTGATGAAACAATGGACCAAACATTGTTTTTAAAGAACTTAGCACAATTAACCGAACTTGGTTTTATGGGTTTAAATATTAAAGCAGAGTACGGTGGCGTAGAAGCTGGTAGTGTTGCTTTTAGTTTGGCGATTACTGAGCTTGCGCGAGCTTGTGCCTCAACAGCAGTTACTACATCAGTAACTAATATGGTTGCAGAAGTTATTCAAGCGGTTGGTAATGAAGAACAAAAACAAAACTATTTGCCAAAAATTTGTAGTGGCGAATATCGTGCTGGTGGCTTTTGTTTAACTGAAGCTACAGCGGGCTCAGACCCTGCGGGCATGAAAACGCAAGCTGTTAAAGATGGTGATGACTACATTATTAGTGGTAGTAAGCTTTATATTACCAGTGGTTCATTTGCTGATGTTTTTGTTGTTTGGGCGGTTACGGATCCAGATGCGAAAAAAGGCAAGGGCATTTCATGTTTTATCGTTGAAGCTGGTACACCGGGCATGACCATAGGTAAAGCTGAAGATAAAATGGGCCAGAAAGCCTCACCCACGAATGAAGTACATTTTGATAATTGCCGAGTGCCTGCATCAGCGTTAATGGGCACTGAAAATAAAGGTTTTGGTGTCGCTGTCGGAGAACTTGCTGGTGGTCGTATCGGTATTGGCTCTTTAGCCTTAGGTGTTGGCCTTGCAGCTCTTGATTATGCCAAAGCCTATATTGTTGAACGTAAACAATTTGGTCAGTCTATTTCGAACTTCCAAGGCTTACAGTGGAAATTAGCCGAGCGTTATACTGAAATGGAAGCTGCACGCTTACTATTAATGCAGGCAGCTTACACTAAAGAGCAAGGCCAGCCATTCGGCCCAGCCGCATCAATGGCGAAATTATTTGCTACTGAAAATGCCAATAAAGCCTGTTATGACGCTTTACAATTAATGGGTGGCGCAGGTTATATTAAGGAGTATCCACTAGAGCGTATGGCGCGTGATGTACGTGTGACTTCTATTTATGAAGGCACTAGCGAAATTCAAAAGGTGATTATTGCTCGCGACTTATTGCAGAATATGTAATTTAGAACAAACTCGCTGACGGATAAAAACCGAGGTTTTTGTCCGTTTTTTAACTCTGATTATTAAAGGTATTACTGCAAGATGATGGCAGCCACTTACTGGCCTCTGCGTGATATTTTTTTATCCAAAGTTTAGCTGCGTAATCTTCGCTATGGTTTTCTGCAACTCTTAATGCTGAGGCATCGGCAATCATGGCCGTGGATAAATTGATATTTTTTACCAATTGAAAAACACATGGTGAGTATTCTTCTAAATGTGGCCAAACAGCTTTTTTTAACCAGCCATTACTTGGGTTAGCACAATCTTTTAACCTATGTTTATTCAGACCCCAGTTTGCTTTGGTTTCACAATCGGGATGGTAGGCAGGGAATTTAACAAATTTGCCTTTAATTTTACTGTCAGTCCAATTAGGCGTCCAATTTAGTAACATTATTGGTTGTTGATGTTTTGTTGCCTGTGCAAGTTTACGCCAAACTTGAGTATCGTTTTCAAAGCGATGAATGATAAAGTCTAAATGCAATGCACGAATAATATCGCCATCACCATAGTCCCAAGGTCCAGCATAATATACACCCTTACCGTTAGAACCTTTATTAGCAAAAACTTCTGCACAAGCATTCATTGCTTGCCAGTCAGGTAGTCCAGGACAAATATCTTCTACATAATCAGGGTACCACCAATCCTCTTTTCCAATTGCCTGATGCGTACCCGCATCAAGGATGTATTTTTTTTGCACCATGCGTTCGAAGTCTTTAGCCATCGATACTTGCCATACTTCTAGCTGAATATGTACAAGTCCCTTGCGCAGTGCCCCCCATTGGTCTGTTGAACTGATATTTTTGTACTCAACACGTTCGCCAAGTGATTGCACCATAGCGCCTAGCGCTTTCGAAATAACTCGCTGACTCGCCCAATTATTAAGTGGTAATGTGATAGTTCTTTCTTGATTTTCATAATTTTTTGCTGGCAAACGAGCACTTAAAGCTGCACTGCTGTATATTAAAAGAGTAAGTAGAAAAAAGCATTTAAGCATAGAAAACTGCCATATTTTTCTTGGTAAAATGAGAATTAATAGAACTAATATTTAATATCATGAATTTTAAGGCTCTCACGTATAAATACCAGCTGAGTTTTAATTATAGCATTCAATTTTATATCACCAGCCGCGTTTTATCTCTGAAAAAAGTTTGAACACTGATTTATTACATACTTCTTCTTGTTATCACATCGTTGTTTTTATTTGTTGTTAGGTAGTTTTTGAAAGTGTTTTTTAATTTTTACTTTAACAATTTTCATATTTCCAGTTCCGTGACTTACCTTCTGCTATCCAAGCTATTGCTGTTGCTAAGCGTGAGTTTCGGGTTGCCTCTCTTTTTGCTGACGTGAGCCACTCAATATAATCCTTTTGCTTTGAATAGCTAAAGTTATTGAATACATCTTCTGCTGCTTGGTTATCTGCTAATGCAGCACTGAAGTAATCGGGGATTACTAAGTCAGCTTTGTTTTTACGAACTGATTTTTTCTTTTCAGGTTTTTGTGTTGAGTTTAATGCAATTGCTTGTTGCACATAGCTAATTAAAATGTCGTTTGCTGGTATTTCGCTCAAGCTTTTAAATTTAAGTGAAGTTAATTCATTATTATCATTTTTTGAAAAAATACCGGCGCTATCGTCAAGTAGTTTACCTTTAAAAAAAGAAAAAGTGACATGCTGTTTAAATGCTGCCATAGCACAAACAAGACCGCTATTTTCAAAACAAGGATGTCGCCATTTAATAGCTTCTGACATTTCAGGAGAAGCTGTGTGAATGACATCACGTAACTGAGACATTATTTCCTGAGCAAAAGGCTGTTGCTGACTAATATATTGGTCGATGGCGGTATTTTTCGGCATAAAGTTTCTCGTATCAATACTCGATGATTATTTAAATTATAGGGAAATATTAAATGAAGCTATGATAAATACTAGCAACCAATTGTCGGCTATCATAATTATTTAGCCATGAAACTTGTTTACGATGACTTTTGCCCCCAAGTTAACTGGCATATATAAAATTAAATTGGAACTACCTTGATGACGAATTCGCTTGCTATCACCCTTGAAAATTTCCAACAAGTTGTCCTTGAAGAGTCTAAAACCAAGCTTGTTTTGGTTGATTTTTGGGCTCAACAAATTCCAGAAAGTTTAGAATTACGCGATAAACTTGCTAATGCTTTGGCTGATCAAAGTGATGTAATAATATTTGCCACGGTTGATTGTGAAACCCAAGGGCAAATAGCTCAACAGTTTGGTATTCAAGGCTTGCCGACAGCAATATTAGTAAAAGAAGGTCAACCACTTGATGGTTTGTCTGGGCCACAAACAGATGAAACCATTAATGAATTTTTGGCAAAGTACTTACCTAAAGAGCAAGATTTACTATTAAAACAAGCAGTAAACTTGTTAACTGAGAATAATGCCAATGACGCTTTTAAATTAATCACTCAAGCGCATCAGCTTGATAGTGAACGTGCAGACATTAAATTAGTATTGGCTGATGTATATATACAAACTGGAAAAATTAGTGAGGCTGAGTCACTGCTTGCTAGTATTAAAATGATAGATCAAGACAGCTACTATCAGTCGTTAATGTCGAAACTTGAACTCGCTAGTCAAGCGGCTGACTCCCCTGAAATTAAAGCATTAGAGCAACAATTGATCAGCGAACCAGAAAATATTGATGTGCAACATCAGCTTGCGGCGCAATATAGCCAAGTTAATCGCCATGAAGATGCTTTAGTTATTCTTTTTCGTCTAGTGCAAAAAGATGGCTCGGATGTTACTAGTAAAGACTTATTATTAGATATTTTAAAGTCGCTACCAGATGGCGATGCGTTGGCTAATAAATATCGACGTAAGCTGTATACCTTAATGTACTAACTTAATAAGGCTTTTATGCCATATATTTGCTGTAAATGACTTAACTATAAACGCCCAATCTAAAGGGCGTTTTTTTTGGCTGAAGAAAATTAACCGAATTGAAAGTAAAGTGAAAACTATTGTTAATGCTATTAGTTAAGCAGCTTCTTTAAGTAGATATGAAAAGTCTTGTAGGAATTTTTGAATTTTTCGTGCAACCACTAATTGGCAGTACTGGTTGTCAGGATTGTTAGAATAGTAATCTTGATGGTAACTTTCAGCACTATGAAAATTATTAACTGGTTTTATTGCCGTTACGATAGGGTTATTAAAAAGCGCTTCAGCTGTTAGCTGTGCAATTTTTTTCTTGGCTGCTATTCGCTGTTTTTCATTGTGGGTTAATATGGTAGAACGGTACTGACTGCCAATATCATCACCTTGACGGTTTAGTGTTGTCGGATCATGAATAGCAAAGAACACGGTAAAAACGTCTTCAAGAGAGAGCTGACTATTATCAAAGGTTAGTTGCACAACCTCGGCATAATTTGTATTACCGGTGGAGACTTGCTGATAACTTGGGTTGGCAATGTTGCCGTCAGCATAACCACTGATCACAGATTTTACACCGTTAATTCGAGAGAAAATGTTTTCTATACACCAAAAGCATCCTGCGCCTAACGTTATTGTTTCAATGCTCATTGTTAATTTTCCTCTAGTGATAATGGTATTCGAAATTTGCTTGTTTTCTTTAAAGACTTTTAGACGTCCAAAGCTCTATTTGTCAAATGTAGCACTCAGCCATTTAGATGTCTATATGTTTTTACGTCAACTTAGCTCGATTTATGGTTGGAGTAATCAGAATGGCGCTTCTTACTTTGAGATTGCAGTGAATATCGGTGGAGACGGTTAAGCTGAAGTAGTTAGCTGGAGAGATTAAGTGCGGTAGCTAAGCCATGCTAGTCGTTAACATGGCATAGTATAATGGACAGCAGCTAGTTTTGTTTCTCCAATGGTTTGTTGGAAAATTATTCGTCTTTTAACAAGTTATAGGCAACATGTTGATGAAAGCGTAAAGTGAGTTCATCTTTATCGGTGGGAATCTCTAGTTCAGTGGCAAATAAGCGCATAGCTTGTTCTATCTGATTAACAAACTTCGCATAATTTTGCTCTTCCCCATTAGAGAAGTTCGCAACAAAAATTAACTGTACATTGTTAACTAATTCATCGGCTTTCCATTTGCTTACAATACCGCAAGGGCTTTGTTTAGGGTTGTACCCTAGCATTTGTAATTCGCCAACCTTAGAAACAATTTCGTGCAAACTATGGCGAATAATGGGTACTAAACCGTTAGCGATTAATGCGCCATTGTTTAAATTAAATTGCTTAGCAACGAGTGAGAATGTATCGGTTAGGTAGGTATAAAGTGGATTGTATGGATCAGCAGAATTTGCATCTATATCAACCAGCTGCGAAATTCTATGATTCAATGTTAAGTTGATAACTGCATAAGTAATTGACGATAGATTAGCAGTTAATGCAACGTCTTGGCTGGCGTATCGTTGCTTAATAGGTCTAAATTTATGTGCTTGGCTATTGTTACAGCCTTTATTTTTAGCAAAAATATCGTAGGTAAGATGCTGGTGATCTCGCATACGAATAGCTGCCAATGGTATTTGTACTTGTTGGGCAAAATTCTCTAGTAAATTTCTTACTCGTTGGTGAAAATTTGCCGCACCAGAGCGAATATCTGTTCCCGACGCTAAAAATACTAAAGTGATTTTTTTAGCTCTAACATTGGCATCGAAAAATGAGTTTTGTAATACATGCTGTAACGGATCATAGTAAAAAATAATTTGCTGATTAGTTTGCCATTGATGCATTTCTTGGCTGTATCTAACCCGAACCAATTTGTCGTTGGCGACAAGTAAGCTGTTACTGATGGCAAAGTCATTACTTAATGTAAATAGTAAATCTGCAAGGCTTTGATAGACGTCATAATAGTTGTCATTACTTAACTGTGGCGATAGTTGTGAAAGCAGTTGATCTGATAAGGTAAATTCAGCCAAAATATATTGATTATCGCGAGCGTTCCCTGGAATATAAGCTTTTTGACCGGCGTTGCGTTTCCTAACAATTGACATAAAAGTTCCCTGAAGCAAGTTTGGGTATCATCTTGATACCGCCTAAGTTGCGCGGAATTATAAGGAATGCTTATGACAATTTTATGTCAAGATCGCGGTAAAATTAAAAGCACTGAAATGAGCAAGCTCAAAAAGACTGTACTCTAAACCCCAGCTGTAAAATAATGAGTAAATAATGTCGATAGCAAATAACGCAGATCTATTAGCTGCAGTAAATCAAGTAATGCCGTTTGGAAAGTACAGTGGGAGAAAACTACTTCAACTACCTGAGCCTTACTTAGTTTGGTTTCACTCAAAAGGGTTTCCTGAGGGGAAATTAGGAGAGCAATTAGCGCTGATTTATGAAGTTAAACTTAATGGTTTAGAAGAAATGTTACGGCCGTTATTACGGGATTAATCTCATTATTATTTAAACTGAATTGTTATTGTATATACACTTTTAATATCTGTTGGTTATACCTAGTTTTTGTAACAATTTGTTTTGTATTACTTAGTTTTTTTGATTGCTTTATCAACATGTTTTTTCGTTATAAAACTTTTTTAAAGTTACAATTTTCAGGTGGTAGCTAGCTTGCTTTCATAAATAAACTGATCTTAAATTAATTGTCGACTGAAGTTAATTTTCGACCGAAAGATGAATATATTATTAATAATTATCAAATGGTTAAAGGTGTGATTCATGAGAAGACAGAAAAGAGATAAGTTAGGCAGAGCGTATTCAAACGGTTATCAAGCAGGCCTCTCAGGTAGAACCAAGGAAAATTGTCCATATCAAAATAATAATGCTAAGTCTGAATGGCTTGGTGGTTGGCGCGAAGCTGTTACTGATAGAAATATGGGGCTCTTTAAATAGCCTATGTAATAGCTGAAATTCTAATATATATGCAAAAAACAAAAAGCCCTCCAATATGAGGGCTTTTTGTTTGGCGTTAGATTATTGCAGTGAAGAGCATGCAGTGCATTGCTGCTGTTTTTTGACCGTTAATTTTTGCCAAGAATTACTTAAACCGTCAAAAATATTTAATTGGTTGGTATCGATGTTATTGCCAGCGAGAAACTTAATTGCTTGTAATGCTTGAACGCCACCAACAATAGCGAGAATGGGCCCGAGTATACCAAGCGTTTGGCAATTATTCTCCGGGGCTTTTTTGCTTTGTGGAAACAAGCATTGATAACAAGCACTGTCGTTAGCATTAGGATCAACAAACATATATTGGCCATCGAAACCTGTTGCTGCGCCAATAATTAATGGCTTTTTGTGCGCTAAACATTTTTGGTTTATTAAATAGCGAGTGGCAATATTGTCAGTGCAATCGAGCACTAAATCGACCAAAGGAAAGTAATAGTCGGCGAGTTCCTCATCAAGCATTTCATCTAACACTTCGACAGTGGTTGTGCTATTTTGCTGCTGAAGTACTTCCGCGGCAATATCGGCTTTACCTTGTGAAAGGTGTGATTCGGTAAAAAGAATTTGCCGAGGTAAATTACTAATATCAATACTGTCGCCGTCGACTAGATATATGGTGCCAATGCCAGCTGCATTTAAATATAAACTAACAGGGTTACCTAATCCGCCAACACCAACAATTAATACTTTGGCATTTTTTAAATTTTGTTGACCTTGCTCTCCTATGCTTTTCAGCATAGTTTGTCGGCTATAGCGAAGCAGCTCTTCTGGGCTAAGCATGGTTTTCGGACTCCGTTGAATGAAAGCTATGAACCGCATTGGCCTTAAATTGAATATAAACCTGCGAATTTAAAGTTAATGCCATACGTGTTGCTGACCATAAACTGATTTGTGCGTAAAATTCTTGCTGTGCGCATTGCACTTTAACTAACGCGCTCGTTATACCTTGCTTTATTTCTGTGATGGTACCAGGCAATTGATTAACAATAGAGCTGTGCTCTGGCTTAGTGGTGCTAATACTGATGTCTCGGGCATAAATAATGCAGGGCAAAAGCTGACCAATTGTAGATTGTTGCTGATCTTGCTGAAGCAAGGGCAAATAAATATGGTTGTCTGAGCTTTTCGCTGAAAATGCTAATTGGCTGAGGCCGAACTTAGGTAAATGCTCAGTAATTGTTAATGATAAACTTGTTTTTACGGCGATATCTTCATGGCTATTTAGCTGATGAATGGCTTGATGAGTTGGTGCTATATATCCAATGCTGCCGTCTGACATAACTATCAGTTGCTTGGCAATAAATTGTAATTCACTGATACTGTGACTGACATATAGCATAGGCATATCAAGTTGTTGCTGAATGGTTTTTACAATTTGCAGCATTTGCGCTTTTGTTTTTTTATCTAAGGCGCTAAATGGCTCGTCAAGTAGCAGTAATTCAGGTTCAGCTAATAATGCTCTAGCAAGAGATACTCGTTGCTTTTCACCGCCAGATAACCGTGTCACATTCTGATGTTGCAGTTCAGTCAATTGAGTTAATTGGAGAATTTTTTCCATGCTAAGCACGGGTTGGTGTTTACGTTTAACCGCATAGGTTAAGTTTTCTAATACACTTAGATGTGGAAAAAGTCGACTATCTTGAAAAATAAGGCCTATATTTCTGTGCTCTGGCTTTGTAAAGTGTCTTTTTTTGCTGTTTTGTAGTTCTTTGCCGTTAAAATTTAGTTGTCCGTCAGCCCTTTTTTCTAGCCCAGCTATAATGCGCAATAGTGTTGACTTACCTGAGCCTGACTCGCCAAATATTCCTGTAATACCAGCGAGCGTAAGCTCTTCGTTTACCGATAAGTTAAATTGCTCAAAGCTAATGTTTGTTGTTATTGTTAAATTTAGTGCTTTGCCTGGCAGGCTTTGTGTGAGATTTTTACTCATGAGTTTACATGCTTATTTTTAACTTTTGCTAACGTTTTGGGGGATTTATTGCTGTTTTTTCTGCCATATTTTCCCCCTAATAAATAAACAAAAGACAGTAACAGTAACGATGAAATTAATAACCCCGCCGATAATAGGTGAGCATTACTGTAGTTAAATGCTTCAACATGGTCGAACAAAGCAATTGATAGCACACGAGTTTCGCCTGGAATGTTACCACCAATCATTAATACCACACCAAATTCGCCAACGGTATGAGCAAAACCAAGTGCTGTTGCAGTAATAAAGCTGGCTTTAGTTAATGGAACAACAATAGAGAAAAATCGATCAGCAGGGCCAGCACCTAACATTGCAGCAGCTTCCAAATAATGGTCTCCGAGTTGTTCAAAGGCTTTTTGTAGTGGTTGTACAACAAACGGCAATGAATAAAGCACAGAGCCAATAACTATGGCACTAAAACTAAATGCTAATTGGTTACCTGTTGTTGTTTGCCAAAGTTGGCCAGGTAACGACTGAGGCGAAAATGCTAGTAATAAATAAAAGCCTAATACTGTTGGTGGCAGAACTAGGGGGAGGGCGACAATGGCTTCAAATAACACCTTGAAGCGACTTTTCATATTCGCTAACCACCACGCCAGTGGGGTGCCAATGATGAGTAAAATGAACGTGGTAACCGCTGCCATTTTAAGTGTTGTTGTTAACGCTAATATATCTGCAGTATGAGTGAGCATATTACGCGCCATTCCCATTAGTTATTGTTGGATAATTGCTATCGGGAACTGGCAAATAACCTAGTTCATGTAATATTTGTTGGCTTTGCGCGCTAAGTAAATAGCGGCTTATTTCCTGTGCGTTGGTGACCTGTTTACTCGCTTTCAAGATAACTAATTGCTGTGCTATTGGCTGATAATGTGTACTCGGAATAACCAAGCCGTTAAGGTTATTAATTTTCAACTGGCTTAATGCCACTATACCCGCAGGTACTGCTTGGCTTCTAACTTGCTGAAAGGTTTGGTTGATATTAATACCAGTGACTAAACGCTGTTTTTGTTTTGACCACAGAGCTAAATATTCTAATACTTGTTTTGCTGCTTTGCCATAAGGTGCTGTTTCTGGGTTTGCGATGGCTAAATAGCCAGAAAACTCATTAAGCTGCGCTAAATCAGAAAAGTTTGTGCTTGCAGACCACAAGGCTAATTGCCCAAATGCATAAGACTTACGGCTATTAGGTACAATAAGTTGTGCTTGTTCTAATTTTTTTGGACGATTACTGTCGGCTGCTAGATAAAGATCAAACGGTGCGCCGTGGTTAATTTGTTGATAGAGCGTGCCCGTTGCGGCACTTATTATTTGATATTTAATTTTATTTTTATTGGGGTAACTATTGAGTAAGTGCTTGAGCGTTGGCGCAAAGTTAGCCGCAACGGCGATGCGAAGTGGTGTTTCTTGTAAGTTAATATTTTTAGCGAACACCTGGTTAGTTAATACAACTAACCAGAATAAAAGAACGATAAATACATTTCGCGATAATCGCTTTTCCAACAGTTTTGTCATTGTACTTAAAGAGCTTTGACCAAATTATTTAAAGTTCAAATGTGGTACAAAGTTACAAGGTCTGTGACTGGCATCAAGCTGCTCAACAATGAGTTTGTCCCATGCAGTTTTACAGGCATTGGTTGAACCCGGAACTGATAATATAACAGTACGGTTGGCCATACCGCCGAAAGCGCGAGATTGTATAGTTGAAGTGCCGATCTCTTCTAGTGAAATGGTTCTAAATACTTCGCCAAAGCCTTCAATGTTTTTATCAAATAAAGGTAATAAGGCTTCGGGAGTATTGTCTCTAGCAGTAAAGCCGGTACCGCCGGTGGTTAAAATGATTTGTACATTTTCATCGGCAATCCATTTAGACACTATTGCGCGTAATTGGTATACGTCGTCTTTAGAAATTTCTTTTGCTGCTAATTTATGACCAGCTGCTTGCAGGCGCTCAACAAGTGCTTGGCCTGAAGTGTCGTTATGTTCTTCACGTGTATCTGAAACGGTTAATACGGCAATATTTAACGGTAAGAAGCTGTCGCCACAATGAATACTAGACATGGGTTTTCCTTTGCAAAGAGAGTAAGTGTTGCGCCTGTTGCCATTGCTCAGGCGTATTGGTATTAAATAAGCTATTGTTATCTTTCGCTTGAATAACTTTATGGGGGATTTGATTTAACAAACTTCTAACAGACGGCCCCGATAGACCACGACTACTATTAGTTTTTGATTTGTTATTTTTGCTTTCGCTCAACGGTTGAATGAGCTTTTTTGTCATTAATGGTTGTTGAAAAAATTGTTCAACAAAGGCATTTACCGGTAAGTATAATGGCAAATAATTATCAGCAAAAAAGCAGGCGCTTTGGCTTAGTTCACCTATTTGTTTTAAGCGAGCAAGTTCAGGGGCAGTCATTAAGGGTAAATCAACAGGTAATATTAATAGTGCTTTTGGCTTAAACTGGCTTACTATACTTTGAATGCCACCAAGTGGGCCAATATTAGTGATTATATCGCTAATGCCATGTTCATCGCCACTTATAACAACTTGCGAGCTTCCTGCTGCAGTAAGTAGGGATTTACTATAGCTCAACATATCTTGCTGGTTTCGTTGTAATTGAGCTTTGTCTTGGCCCATACGTGATGACTTACCGCCTGCTAACACTACACCAAGGCAAGATTGAAAAAATAGCTTGTCGTTGTTCATTAGCCGCCCAACATTGCTAGATTTTTGGTAGCACCGGTTAATTTTTCATGTAAAAAGTGGGTCTGCTTTTTATCTGTCATCATGCCAGCAATCGCGCTCTTTAAAGGCTCAGTATTATCGTCTTGTAAATAATCTTTTAGTGATAGCCCTTGTTCAGTAAATAAACATAAATGCAATTTACCTAATGAGCTGACACGTAAACGATTGCAACTACTACAAAAGTCTTTTGAATAAGGCATGATCAGGCCAATTTTTCCGGCGTAATCTGGGTGATAAAACTCTTGTGCAGGTCCGGCCGCTTTGTCATTTATAACTGGCAACCAGCCATCAAGAATTAAGTTTTGTTTAATACGAGAGCCTTGAACGTGTTGAGCATCAAAGAATGCTTGATTATCACCTGTTTGCATTAGTTCAATAAAGCGCAATGTTACAGGGGTGTCTTTTAGCCACGCCAGATAACTGGCAATATCATAACCATTATATTCACGCATCAATACCGTGTTTACTTTAATATTTGTACTACCTTCAGCAAGTGCCATATCAATGCCCTTAAGAATATGCTGAAGTTTATCGTGACCAGTAATTGCATGGAAATGACGGGGGTCTAGGCTATCAATACTGATGTTTATTGCGTCAATGCCAGCATCTAGCCAGGCGGGCAAATGCTCTGGTAGCTTAAAACCATTACTAGTAATGGCGACTTTTTTAATGCCTGGCGTTTGCTTACATTGAGCAATAATATCGGGTAAATCTTTACGTAATGACGGCTCACCACCAGTTATACGAATTTTTTCTGTGCCCATTTCGGCAAAGGCGGAAGTAAGTCGCGTGATTTCAGGTAGTGTAAGAAATTTTCTATCATGATCACATTTATAACCGTCAGGTAAACAATAGTTACAACGAAAATTACAAACGTCAGTGATAGATAGACGTAAGTAATAAAACTTACGTCCGAAGTTGTCTGTTAACATGTCACCTTTCCAATGTCGGGAGGTTAACAAGTTTCCTTGTTAACCCTGGTAAACTCTTAAATAAAACTTGGTTTACGGCTAAATCAGCATATCTGCCATATTTGGCAGGGTTAGCTAAGATAGCTCGGCGAAATTCAATAATTTATTAATTTATATCATATAATCACAAGCATAGTATGATTATGATCAATATAACAGATAAAGACCTAGATTAGCTTTATTTGACTTCAAAAGTTAGCAAATTAAATTTTGAATTACCTGAGTGGTAATTTGAAAAAGCACAATTAGAATTGGAAGAGTTTATTATGGTTGATTGTTGTTCTGCCCCTGGATTAATGCCATTTTCACAAGCATTAGAAACAATGCTTTCTGCTATTTCGCCGGTAACTGATGTTGAAACAATTACCTTAAAACAAGGTTTAGGAAGAGTGCTTGCTAGTGATGTTGCAAGCCCTATGAATGTACCACCACACAATAATTCAGCAATGGATGGTTATGCCTTTGCCTATGAAAGCTTAAGCTCCCAAGAATACTTAACGCTGGCTGGGCGCTCTATGGCTGGACAACCATTTGAAGGTAGCTGCCAAAAAGGCGAATGTATACGTATTATGACCGGCGCTAAGCTACCTGAGGGCTGTGATACGGTTGAAATGCAGGAAAATTGTCATGCAGATGGTGAAAGTGTTCGATTTCTAGAGAAGCGTAAACAAGGTGATCATGTACGTTATGCAGGTGAGGACATCGCAAAAGGCCATATTGTTTTCGCTAAAGGTCGACGATTATCCGCAATTGATATTGGCGTTTTGGCATCTTTGGGAATTATTGAATTAACCGTATTTCGCAAATTAACCGTAGCGTTAATTGCCACGGGTGATGAACTAAAAACTTTAGGACAACCTTTAGGTAATGGTGACATTTATGAGAGCAATAGTTACGCCTTAACTGGTATGTTGCAAAATTTGAATGTTGATATTATCGATTTTGGTGTTATCGAGGATGACGAGGAAGCTATTCGTCAAGCATTCATCAAAGCCGATGAACAAGCAGATGCAGTAATTTCATCAGGTGGTGTCTCGGTTGGTGATGCTGATTACACCAAAATGGTACTTGAACAAATTGGCGAAATCGCTTTTTGGAAAATAGCGATGAAACCAGGTAAGCCATTCGCTTTTGGTAAACTACCTAATAGTTACTTTTTCGGCTTACCTGGCAACCCGGTATCTGCGATGGTAACTGCTGATTTGCTAGCAATGCCTGCCCTCATGAAGTTGCAGAGTTGCCATGGTGGGCCAGTTAAAATGTTAAAAGCAAAGGCTTTATCTGACTTGAGAAAATCTCCCGGACGCATGGATTTTCAACGAGGAGTTTTATCGCAAAATGCGCAAGGCGAAATGATAGTTGCAAGCACTGGTAGCCAAGGCTCTGGTATTTTAACAAGTATTGCTTTTGCTAATTGTTATATTGTATTGCCTTCAGAACAAGGACGAGTAAGTGCTGGCGAAATGGTTGATGTACGTTTATTCGAGCGCTTTTATGCTTAATTTAACAATCAGGTCATTGAGGATAAATTAGCTTGTGAAAACAATATATTTTATCCCAGGGACTATGTGTAATGAACGTCTTTGGCAACCGACTTGGCAGCAAATAAAGGAGCATTATGATGGCAAGTGCAAACTAGTACATTTGCCAATACCTACTTCAGGGAATATGGAGGAAGTCGTTGCAAAAATGGCCGCTAAAATAGTCGTGAACGATGCAATATTAGTTGGGTTTTCTTTAGGCGGCTATATTGCTAGCGCGATTGCGGTGCAGCACCCTCTTTTGATACAGCACCTAGTCATTGTTTCTAATTTACCAAAAGATTTACCTGAGCTTGAAATAAGACAGCGCCATAGAACCATAGTGTGGATTGAAAAACGCGGTTACACAGGTATTCCAAATAAGCGTATTGAAGATTTATTGCACCCAAAAATTAAGCATACTTCACTCGATAGCTTTTCAACAATTCGAGCTGAAATTATTGCGATGGACCGTGATCTGGGTGTTGAGGTTTTACTACACCAACTTGCGGTTTCTATGAAACGTCCTTCACTTTTAGTGCAATTATCAAAGTTACCGGTACCGATTATATTTTTAACGGGTGATGCAGATAGCTTGGTTGATAGTAATCAGCTATTAAACCAAGTTAATAGCGCTAATAATATGGCGCTTGAGAAAGTAGTAAATACTGGCCATATGCTGCCTTTAGAGTCACCACAGTTTTTGGCATTGCAACTGATAAAACTATTACAAAATTAGTTTAATAAATGGGCCAATATGAAGCGTTATCTAGCGGGCACAGCTTTAATGAAATACTACTCTTTGTCAATAAGTTAAAGTCGCTTGAAAGCCGTGTTATTCAGTTCTCAATTTGCTTGTTGATCATCGACAGAATTATTAACATGAAATTTAAAATAAACTTAATTCACAGTATATGTGACTTAAAGCTGTCTTTGCGTTATTGAAACGGTGTAAAATGTGCGCCATTAAATTTACGACACTAGGATCCTTCCCTTGAGTGACAGCAACTTCTCATCATTACCCTTACAAACTGCGATTTTAGATAATTTAAGCACGCTGGGCTATCAGTCGATGACTGACATACAGGCGCAAAGTTTACCGGCTATTTTATCTGGCCAAGACATTATTGCTCAAGGTAAGACTGGCTCGGGGAAAACAGCAGCTTTTGGCTTAGGTTTGTTAAATAAGCTACAAGTGAAAAAATTTAGGATCCAGACTTTAGTTTTATGCCCTACTCGTGAGTTAGCTGATCAAGTCGCGAAAGAAATAAGAAAACTTGCTAGAGCAATTCACAATATTAAAGTACTAACTTTATGTGGTGGTATGCCATTTGGTCCACAAGTTGGCTCTTTGGAACATGGTGCACATATTATTGTTGGTACGCCAGGGCGCATTGAAGATCATTTAGGACGTGGTACTTTATCGTTAGAAAATGTTGATACTTTAGTATTAGATGAAGCAGACCGTATGCTAGAAATGGGCTTTCAAACGGCATTAGATAACATTATTAGCCATATTCCATCGCAACGACAAACCTTGCTTTTTAGTGCTACGTTCCCTAAACAAATTCAAGCGATTGCTAATCAATACTTGCAAGCACCTAAAGTCGTGAAAGTTGAGTCTACTCACGCAAGTAATAGTATTTCTCAGCATTTCTATCATGTAGAAAATGATGAACAACGTTTAACGGCAATTCGCTTACTGTTGTTAACACATAAACCTGAGTCGAGTGTCATTTTTTGTAATACTAAAAAAGAAACACAAAGTGTTGCCGATAAATTAGCAAATGACGGTTTTGGTGTCGTTGCCTTACATGGCGATTTAGAGCAGCGCGATAGAGACCAAACATTAGTGCGCTTTGCCAATAAAAGTGCTTCTATTTTGGTGGCTACAGATGTAGCGGCTCGAGGTCTTGATATTGAATCACTTGACGCAGTATTTAATTATCATATTGCTCATGACAGTGAGGTACATATTCATCGAGTTGGTCGTACTGGTCGTGCAGGTAGCACCGGTTATGCATTCTCATTATTTAATGATAAAGAACGCTATAAAGTTGGTTTATTGGAAGATTACTTGGAGCGTACTATAGAAGCCGAAATATTACCTGATAGTAAAGTATTACAAAGCTCTGTGTTCCTACCTAAAATGACTACGATACAAATTGATGGCGGAAAGAAGCAAAAAGTTCGCCCTGGTGATATTGTTGGTGCTTTAACTGGAGAAAATGGTCTTGCATTTGAACAGTTAGGGAAAATTCAGTTAGGCGCAAATTGGGCCTATATTGCTGTGGAGAAAATGGTTGCTAGAAAGGCATTAAATAAATTAACGCATGGTAAAGTAAAAGGACGTTCATTTAGAGTACGTGAATTAAACTAGTAAAATCCCTGCTATTTTTATCATTGAAGCAATGCAATCAACTAGGTACTCTTAAATAAAAAACAGAGTACCTGTGATGTTGATTAATCATTTGCCTTTAATATCCCTAACTTAATTTCTACAGTTCAAAATTCACGTTAATTTTTTCAACTTTAGCGACATCAATAATATCAACATGGCCACTCACACTGCGCTCTAAACGAGCTGCGGTTTTGTATGCACCATATTTTTGGGCGAAATCAATAATATCATTGCCATTACACATCACTTTTAAAGCAACGGTTTTTTCTTTCAGGTTATAAGATTTAGCAGTTCTATGAAACTTAGCAACACTATCAGTTAATGTTGACTTACAAACGTCAATAAGTGCTGATTCAATTTGTTTATCCATTGCATTACTACTAAAGCTTATAACCGTCAAAGTTGAACAAACGATGGCTGTTGTGGTTAGTGATTTAAATTTATTCATAGTGCTCTCCGTAATTAACATTATTTATTTTCTTTGTTCATAGTAATAGTTACTTAAATTGAGGAAAAAGTTGTAATAATGAGATGAGCGAATGTAAAAATTAGTTGAGAAACAAATATTGCATATGAAATAGAAGATATTGTTTTTATTGCGATTTGTTAGGTTTAATAGCTTTTTCTATTCATTTTAATAACATTAATTCTTACATTCAGTGACAATTCGAGATAGTTTCAGCTTCGGCGCAGTAATGCATCGCGCGATAAAAAACATGAAATTTGCTCAGTATCAATGATGTAATTATTATTTTCTGGTAATTTATCTTAAATAACGTATGATGCTGTACGTATGAACAGTGTTATATGGCTAAAGCCAGCGATTAAATGATATTGTTTTGTCGTATGTTTTTTGTACGGTATGATAAGTGGTGACGTTTAAAACAGTAAGGTAAGGGATAATAATGGCAGTTGAAAGTCGATTCGTCGTGATAAGACATGGTGTGGAGGTAGAAACATTTATGGATAAGAAAGCCGCAGATGAGTACGATAAAATGCTTGATATGGCAGATAACTTGTCTGAAATGTTTGAACAGGCACCGGTTGAGCTATCTGAAGATATGCGTGAAGAGCTTAGCGTGTATTTAGCACAAAATCGTGAAAGTGTATTAATTGCTTTGCAAGCTAAAAAAGCGAAAGTACAAACCAGTAAGGCCGCTGTGGTAGATAAAGCTAAAAATGCGTCTGGAAAAGTTGATGTTAGTGAAGCCAATAAAGTGACTAAAGCTGAACCTAAAACGAAAGCTGCAACTACAAAAACGACAACTAAGAAAGCCGCAGCTAAAGATAAAAGCGCTGCATAGTTGTCAATTGGCCAGTTTTTGCAGTTAACGCGAAGTATTGATTTGAGTTTGGTTGTGTTCTTTGAAATATCAATTAATAAGAAGTTCTCGTCGTAAGACTGTAGCATTACAAATAAAGGCTGCAAAACTTATCGTAAGAGCGCCTCAAAATATAGAGTTATCCTATATTGACAATTTTGTTCAGTCGAAGTCGTTGTGGATTAAAGATAAAGTTTCTCAACAACAAGCGTCAGCGCAGATAGCTGTTAATAACTTCAATAATGGTGATCTTGTTTATATTGACGGCTTACCTCATAAGATTGTTGTTGATTATGGAAAAATGTCAGTACGGTGTAATAGTGCTGAAGGTTTCATTTCTGTTTATATCCCTGCGAAATATCAGCAACAATCATTTAGCAAGGAGGATATATCTGCAAAAGTTAAGTTATTGATTGAGGAATGGTTTAATAGTGAAGTTTGCTATTACCTTACGCTTAAATTACCAGCGCTGTATGAGCAAACGTCATTAATAGCTACATCTTTTAAGGTGCGCAAATATAAGTCTCGCTGGGGTAGTTGTAACAATCGAGGAGAGTTAAGTTTTAACTGCTTACTTAAAATGCTACCACCTTGGGTTGTTGATTATGTCATTGTTCATGAGTTATGCCATCTTAAGTATTTGAATCACTCGACAAAATTTTGGCAGTTAGTAGAAAACCATTGTCCAGATATGCATTTAGCAAAAGCTTGGATGAAAAAAAATCAACCTGCTTTTACTTGGAGCTGAATTTAGTCCAAACGGTAATCTAGCTGTAATATTAAGCGTTTTAGCACTTGAGCGAACGTCCTCTATAACTTTTATTTTATATTATTGGTACAAAACCTGCTTTCTATAAGTAAGTGTTTTGTTTGGAAATCATTTTCCGGATGAAACCCTATTTCAAATCTAGTATATATAAGTTACAGGGAATAATATGAAGCAGAGCAAATATAGTTTAAAAGCCATGAGTATTTATTTATTATCAGCATTAATGTCTATTGCATTTTTTGAATTACTGGTGAATTTATAATGCAACTAATTATCTAATGTTTTTTGGATTTTAATACAAAAATATGTACTTATGCCTAAATCAGTATTATTGAAAATTTTACGACATATATCGACAAGATAGATATTAATGTTCGTGTTATTGGCTAAATGCAAAATTAAAAATGTGATATCTGTACATGTTTTAAAGTGAAAAAGTTGAAAAAAACAGCAAATTTATTGTTATTAGTAATTAACAGCGAGGTTAAATTAAGGTAAATTAAGCCTTAATAAAAAAAATAATAAAGGATTAGCTGTCAAATGAGCACGAATGTTCTTATTTGTGATGACTCTAACTTGGCTCGTAAGCAAGTTTTAAGAAGCCTCCCAGAAAGCCTATCAAATAATGTGCAGCTTGCCAAAAATGGTGAAGAAGCACTAGAAATATTACGCAGCCAAAGTATGGATGTACTTTTTCTTGATCTTACTATGCCGGTTATTGACGGCTTAGGTGTATTGCAAGCTATGCAAGATGAAAATATTTCACTGCCTGTTTTTGTTATTTCCGCTGATATTCAACCTGAAATGCAAAGCCGAGTTTTAGAACTTGGTGCGAAAGCGTTTTTACGTAAACCTGTTCAACAAACTACTCTCAACGAAAATTTACAGTTACACGGTTTACTATGAGTTCCTTTGATTTAACTGAAGACCAGCAAGATTGCCTTCAAGAACTGATTAATGTTGCCATGGGGCAAGCAAGTGACCAGCTTGCTCGTTATTTAGACACCTTTGTTTATTTAAAAGTACCGAGCATTGAACAAGTAAAATCTGAGCATTTATTTGAAACCTTAAATCAAGACTTAAAAGCTACAGCGGTAGTAAGCCAAGGTTTCTTTGGTTATGAAGGCATACGTGGCGAAGCGTTACTTATGTATCAGCCACAAGACTCACATCGTTTAGCCGATTTACTTGGCTATGAAGCCGATGAACTAACCTTCGACGAGCAAATTATTGATTTAAGTTCTATTTTAACAACAACATTTCTGAATGTTTTTGCAAGTCAAATAGATAATCAAATGTCGTATAGTGCCCCACGATTGCTATCAGCGAATCAAGGCACTATATCTGAGCATTTAAATCAACAATCGTTCAATTGGGACCTAGCACTAAAAGTTCGTATTAGTTATCAAGTAACTGATTATTCTTTTAATTGCGACATGGTATTGCTGATCCCGGAAGAAGCTATCAACAATATTAAAGCGGTTATTGATCGAATATTGGAAGATTTTTAGTGATGCTTGATGAACTTTGTATAAATATTTCAAATCGATTGAATACCGGAATTTTAATTCTAGATAATAATTACAACATTATTATGTGGAATCGATTTTTACAGGTACATGCCAATAAAGAAGATAACCATGTTGAAGGAAAGAGTGTTTTTACCGTTTTTCCTGAATTGCCTCGACGCTGGCTAGAACGTAAATTATCTAGCGTTGTGCAATTAAAAACTCAGTCATTTTGTGGCTGGGAGCAACGACATCATTTATTCGAACTGTCACATTCTCGGCCAATTACTACTGATAGTCATTTTATGGCACAAAACTGTACATTTTTGCCTGTAGAAGTTGAAGGTGATGTTGAGCGTATTTGTATTTTGATTGAAGATGTTACTGATGTTTGTCATTACCAAACCCAACTTAATAAAGCGTTGGAAGAACTCGCTATATCGAACCGTATTGATGGTTTAACTCAAGCATTCAACCGAAAGCATTGGGAAGAATGTTTAGCAAAAGAGTTTTCGCGTGCTCGCCGTTACCAGCATGATTTAGCACTTGTGATGTTAGATTTAGATCATTTTAAATTACTTAACGATACCTTTGGTCATCAAGGTGGAGATATGGTGCTAATTGAAACGGCTAAAACAATTGATAAATTACTGCGTATGGGAGATTTATTTGGTCGTTATGGTGGCGAAGAGTTTGCAGTTATTTTGCCTAATACTGACTTAGAAGGTGCTGAGGAAGTTGCGGAGCGTATTCGCCAAGCGATAGCGAAAAGCGCTATAAACCACCAAGATAGACGTATTAGCGTTACTGCTAGTATTGGTGTTGCCGTGATTGATAGTGATGACTCGCGTTATGAAGATTTAATTAGTAATGCTGATACTGCATTATATCAAGCCAAAGCAACGGGCCGCAATCGTGTTTGTCTTGCCAAAGAAGCTGTTGAAATTTGAATATATAATCAAAATATTCAAATGTTTTAGATTTTATACATATATTAGTTCTTTTTATTCATAAAAAAATGTTGACAGTAAATTACACATCAGGCACTTTATATCTATGATTATTTCACTACGCCACACCATTATTATTATCACTACCACCCTCACTGGGATGGTGGTCATTGGCTGACGTGTAAAACTTACTAATTTTATCAAGCCCGTGACCCAAAAGGTTACGGGCTTTTTTCGTTTTAAAGGGGTAGAAATGCGTGTATTAAAGTTTGGTGGCTCATCATTAGCAACAGCTCAACGGTTTATTGATGTCGCTAATATTATAAAAAGCAAAGCTCATTCATCAAAAGTTGCTGTTGTGGTTTCAGCACCACAAGGAGTTACAAATCACCTTGTAGCTATGGCAGAAAATATTTCTGATCAAGATAAACTCACTAATGATTTACAGCACTTTAAGCACGCAATTGAAAATATTATCAATGACTTATCGGCTTCATTGCCTGGTTTTTGTCATCAACATAGCGAGCAAACGCTAGCAAATTGGGAGCAGCAATTAAGTCGTTACCTTCATGGCGCAACCTTGCTTTCTTTCTGCCCAGAGCATGTAAGAGCTCGTATTATCAGTATCGGAGAACGTTTAAGTGTGGCATTACTACATTCAGTATTAGCAGTTGACGGCATTGAAGTGAGTACAATTGAACCTGAAAAGTTTTTACACACGAATGATGTCGCATTAAATGCTGTTGCTGACTTAGTGCTCTGTAAAGATAAATTTCAACACGTATACTCTGAACTCAATACAGTAGCTTTAATGCCAGGGTTTATTGGCGTAGACAGTAAAGGCGATGTAACAACATTGGGAAGAAATGGTTCAGATTATTCCGCTGCCGTATTAGCGGTATGTAGTGATGCACAATACTGTGAAATTTGGACTGATGTTGATGGTGTTTACAATGCTGATCCACGCTTAATCAAGGAAGCCAAATTACTAGATTATTTGTCATACCAAGAAGCAATGGAGTTATCTTATTTTGGTGCTAGTGTCTTACACCCCAAAACAATTGGTCCAATTGCCCAACATCATATCCCTTGCTTAATTAAAAATACGGGTAACCCTGATGCGCCGGGTACCTTAATTGCCAATGAAAACAATCAAAAAAAGCAAGTTAAAGCAATATCAAACCTTGATAATTTAACTATGGTTAATGTTTCTGGTCCTGGTATGAAAGGCATGGTGGGTATGGCTAGCAGGGTATTTGCTACAATGAGCCGGGAAAACATTTCTCTTGTGCTGATCAGCCAATCTTCTAGCGAGTATTGTATTAGTTTCTGTATTTACTCTGTTGATGCGCATCGTGCAAAACAAAGCTTACAAGCTGAATTTGAACTCGAATTACTTAACGGTTTATTAGAGCCATTAAATTTAACGAATGAGTTATCAATTGTTTCCCTAGTTGGGGATGGTATGCACCATCAACAAGGTGTTGCAGCGAAATTTTTTGCATCACTAGCACAAGCTCGTGTGAATGTGGTGGCCATAGCGCAAGACTCTTCTGAACGCAGCATTTCTGTTGTTATTGAGAGTAGAAAATGCACTGATGCTATGAAAGTGAGCCATCAAAACTTTTTCTCGCATAAGCAAACTATTGATGTATTTTTAGTTGGTTGCGGTGTCGTTGGTAGTGAACTTCTAGCGCAAATTGCTCGACAACAACCTCAGCTAAAAGCGGATAATATTGCTTTAACTGTTTATGGCCTAGCAAACAGTAAAGGTATGGTTTTTAACTCTAACGGTATCGCGGTTGAAGATTGGCAATCAACTTTTGAACAAAAAACACAATCTATTAGTGTCGAAAATATTAAGGCGTTTGTGCGTGAAAATCATTTAATTAACCCTGTCTTAGTTGATTGTACGTCTAACGAAGAATTGGCGTTGAATTATGTTCAGTACCTAGAAGAAGGTTTTAATGTCGTTACGCCTAACAAAAAAGCGAATACAGACACTTGGCAGTATTACCAAGCGTTAAGAGCTGCAGCACAAAAAACTAATCGACGCTTTTTATATGAAACAACGGTGGGGGCAGGCCTACCTGTAATCGACACATTGCAAAATCTATTGAAAGCCGGTGATGAATTACAGCGTTTTGAAGGTGTACTATCTGGCTCCTTATCCTATATATTCGGTAAGTTAGATGAAGGAATGACCTTGTCGCAGGCAACAGCATTAGCGAAAGAGCAAGGTTTTACTGAGCCTGATCCTCGTGATGACTTAAGTGGTATGGACGTAGCACGTAAACTATTGATCATGGCGAGAGAAGCTGGCATGGAACTAGAACTTAATGATATTAAAGTTGACTCTGTACTTGCAGATGATTTTGACGCTAGCGGTGATATTACAACCTTCATGAATAACTTATCGAAATTAGATGAAAGCTTTGCTCAGCGTATTAATGCTGCTAAAAATGAAGGAAAGGTTTTACGTTACATAGGTAATATTATTGACGGTCAATGTCAGGTTTCCATTGAAGCTGTTGGTCAAGAACACCCACTATTTAGTATTAAAGACGGTGAAAATGCCTTGGCTATTCATAGCCGTTATTATCAACCTTTGCCATTTGTATTGAGAGGATACGGTGCTGGTGCCGCAGTTACAGCAGCAGGAGTTTTCGGTGATCTATTAAGAACTTTAGCATGGGAGCAGCAGCATTCATGAGTGTTTCAGTATTTGCCCCAGCATCAATAGGCAATGTTAATGTTGGGTTTGACGTCTTGGGGCTAGCGGTTAAACCAATCGATGGTACTTTATTAGGAGATGTGGTTACTGTCACACACAGTAATGATGAAGACTCATTAGTCGTTATTGGCGACTTTGCGAAAAAACTACCCGGCAAAGTTACTGATAATATTGTTTGGCATTGTTTATTATTATTTAACCAGCAATTACTCGAGCATAAGCAAGATATTGCCAAGGTGAAGTTAACCTTAGAAAAACGCATGCCAGTTGGTAGTGGTTTAGGTTCAAGTGCTTGCTCTGTTGTAGCAGCGTTAGCTGGACTTAATGCTTTTTATGAAAAATATCATCAATTTAGTTTTGAAGAGAAACTACTTTTAAAAATGATGGGGCAAATGGAAGCAAAAATTAGTGGTAGCCTTCATTACGATAATGTTGCGCCTTGCTTTCTTGGCGGTATGCAATTAATGGTTCAAGATCAAAATGTTATTGCTCATAAACTGCCCTCGTTTGATGATTGTTATTACGTAATGGCCTATCCTGGTATTGAAGTATCAACAAAGGCAGCAAGGGATATTCTGCCCGATAAATACTCTCGGGCTGAACTTATTAATTTTGGGCAAAACCTTGCAACTTTTGTTGATGCTTGCCATCGACAGGACAAGTCGTTAGCCCATGCAGTTTTAGTAGACGTCGTTGCCGAGCCATACCGAGCAAAATTGTTACCAGGTTACAGTGACGCAGTGCATTACCTTAAGGAAAATGGCGCTCTAGCTGTGGGTATTTCTGGATCTGGACCTACATTATTTTGTGTTACCGATGATAAAGCTAAGGCAATACAATTTGCTCAATGGCTCACAGCCAATTATTTGCAAACATTAGCAAACGGTAAAAGTGAAGGCTTTGTTCATGTTTGCCAACCAGACACCCAAGGTGCCGTTAGTTTAACGTAACGGCATAGTTATTTTTGGCATAAACCGAAATTAACATTTTAATACAGGAATTTAAGCGTGAAATTTTATAACTTAAAAGAAAATGATGAACAAGTTAGCTTTGCTGGGGCAGTAAAGCAGGGTTTAGGTCGTAATCAAGGACTATTCTTCCCAGAATCTATACCAAGCTTCGATAACATTGAAGAGTTGCTCGCGTTGCCATTAGTTGAGCGCAGTGTCAAAGTACTTCATCCATTTGTTAGTGATGATCTGAGTGAATCACAATTAAAAGCGATAGTGACAGACGCTTTTAATTTTCCAGCGCAAACACAAGCAATAAGTGAAGATAGAGCAATATTAGAGCTTTTTCATGGGCCAACTTTGGCATTTAAAGACTTTGGCGCACGCTTTATGGCTAAATGTTTACAAGCTTTTAGCCAAGGTAAAAAAATCACAATCTTAACTGCAACTTCAGGCGATACGGGGGCGGCAGTTGCTCATGCTTTTCATGATATTGATAATATTGAAGTCGTTATTTTATATCCAAAAGGAAAGATTAGTTTGCTGCAGGAAAAAATGTTCACGACGCTTGGTGGCAATATTAAAACGGTTGCAGTGGAAGGGACATTTGATGATTGCCAAGCATTAGTTAAGCAGTCTTTTGATGATCAAGAGCTAAAAGAAACTATCGGATTAAATTCCGCTAATTCAATTAATATTAGCCGTTTATTAGCGCAAATTTGTTACTACTTTGAAGCTGTTGCTCAGCTTTATCGTCAAAAAGGGTGTGGTGCCTTAAATGATATTGTGTTTTCTATTCCTAGTGGTAACTTTGGTAACTTAACTGCAGGGCTTTTCGCAAAAGCTTTAGGTTTACCGATTAAACGATTTATTGCCGCAACAAATGCTAATGATACTGTTCCACGCT
Organism: uncultured Colwellia sp.; assembly: GCA_913058245.1. Classification (GTDB taxonomy): domain Bacteria; phylum Pseudomonadota; class Gammaproteobacteria; order Enterobacterales; family Alteromonadaceae; genus Cognaticolwellia. The sequence continues at coordinate 139,092 of CAJXQJ010000006.1, read as the reverse complement.
ATTTACAAACAGGGGAGTGGTCACCAAATGAAACGGTTGCAACTATTTCCAATGCCATGGATGTCAGCAACCCGAACAATTGGCCACGGGTTGAGCATATGTTAAAAACAGGTCTAGTTGATAAAGATTGTGTTAGCTCTGTTTCAATTGATGAAGAACAAACCCAAATGACCATGATTCAATTAGCAAAGCTAGGTTATATAAGTGAGCCCCACGCGGCAGTAGCCTATAAAGCGTTGCAGTATAATGCACTTGATGATGAGTTTGGCGTGTTCTTAGGTACCGCACACCCTGCGAAATTTAAAGAAATTGTTGAAAGTACCTTAGGGCAGCCAATTGGTTTACCAAAGGAGCTAGCTGATTGTGCTAGCGAAACTATTCTTTCAACAACAGCTTCTATTGAGTTTTCAGAATTGAGAGCTTATTTATTAAGTTAATGGTTGTTTTTTAAACAGACTTTCAAATTGATATGATTAAAGGCAGTGATTACTGCCTTTTTTATGTTCATGTGTTTGATGAATATCGTTCCTGACTATCATTAAGCCATTGCATTGCACTCGGCGGTTTTATCTACTTAAAGTGATACTTGGCTTTTGAATGTGGATTATAATGGCAGTGCAATTTTTGATGATACGACTTTTTAAAGTTGTAACCCCCCCAAAAAAAAATTTAATGAGAAACAGAATGACAAAGCTGAAGCCATATTGGCAAACAATAATAGCGAATGAGCAACAACAAGAATATTTTCAAACCTTAACTAGTGAGATTGAGCAACAGCGAAAAAATGGTGACATCATTTTTCCAAGTGATGAAGATGTTTTTAATGCCTTTGCTAGTGTTGATTTGCCAGATGTTAAAGTTGTTATTTTGGGACAAGACCCATATCACGGCGTTGGCAGTAATGGCGACTCGCAAGCACACGGTTTAGCGTTCTCTGTTCGTGAAGGAATAAAAGTGCCACCGTCTTTAGTCAATATTTATAAAGAGTTAACTCAAGATATTTCAGGCTTTGTCGCACCACAGCATGGCTACTTAATGGATTGGGCACAGCAAGGAGTATTATTACTCAATACGGTATTAACGGTTAAGCAGGGGCAAGCACATTCCCATGCAAAGCTGGGCTGGGAAGTCTTTACCGATAAAGTTATTGCTGCGTTAAATGAACAAAACCCCGGTTGTGTTTTTATGCTGTGGGGCAGTCATGCGCAAAAGAAAGGCAAAAACATTGATTCTGAAAAGCATCTAGTGTTAAAGGGTCCTCACCCATCGCCATTATCAGCATATCGAGGTTTTTTTGGTTGTCAGCACTTTTCTAAAGCGAATCATTGGCTTAGTGAACAAAATAAAGCCAATATTGATTGGAAGTTATGTGATTAAAGTCACAACTTTTGAAATATTATTTCGTTATTTCAATGTTTATAAAAATAATTTTCGTTTAAGTTATTAAAATGACGTCAAATGAGATTATATATTTAAATAATGATTGTTAATGAGATACAAATTGCTTGTTTTTCGCTTTTGATGGATTTTTATTGCGGATAAGTTCGATACTGCTAGTATGTTTTTATCGCAGGATTGATGAGCATTTAACCATGTCTTTAGAAGAATATTTTTTACCATTTCGAAAAAACGTTATCGGGCAAAATTTAAGTCACAATATTAATGGTAATACATTAGATATAATTTATGCCGACTGGACAGCTAGTGGTCGATTGTATCAACCGATTGAAAATTACCTAAGTAATGAACTTGGCCCATATGTTGCCAATACACATACCGAAACCAATTTAACTGGTAGTGCAATGACTAATGCCTATCATGATGCTCAGCACATTATTAAACGTCATGTTAATGCATGCGAAAACGATGTGTTAATCACCGCTGGCGCAGGCATGACTGCAGTGGTTAATAAATTTCAACGCATTTTAGGTTTACGTATTCCTGAACGTATGCAAGAGCAAGTTCAATTTTCCGAAAGTGAACGACCAGTAGTTTTCATAACTCATATGGAACACCACTCGAATCAAACATCCTGGTATGAGTGTGATGTAACCTTGGAAATTGTTGACCCCGATAGTAATGGCCTACCGTCGTTAGAGCATCTTGAAGTGCTACTAGAGAAATACCAAGATCGAAAAGTTAAAATCGGTTCGTTTTCTGCTTGTTCAAATGTTACGGGCATTAAAACACCTTACTATCAACTCGCTGAAATAATGCATAAACACGGTGGTTTATGTTTTGTTGATTTTGCTGCATCAGCGCCGTATGTCGATATTGATATGCACCCAAGTAACCCAAAGCAAGCATTAGATGCGATCTATTTTTCACCGCATAAATTTTTAGGTGGACCAGGCAGTTCAGGAGTGTTGGTGTTTAATAAGGTTCTATATAAAAATAAAGTGCCAGATCATCCGGGTGGTGGCACGGTAACTTGGACTAATCCATGGGGAAAGCATAGCTTTTTTAATAATATTGAAATGCGTGAAGATGGCGGTACTCCGGGCTTCTTGCAATGTATTAAAACAGCTTTAGCGATCAAATTAAAAGATGCTATGGGTGTTGAAAATATTCATCAACGTGAAGCTGAAATTACCCATTATGTTATGGATACATTAGCTAAAAATGATCAGGTTGTGATGCTTGAACCGAATATTCGAGATCGCCTAGCAATTGTCTCTTTTTACGTACGTGGCGCGCATCATAACTTAATCGTACGCTTGCTTAATGATAAGTTTGGTGTACAAACTCGCGGTGGTTGCTCGTGTGCAGGTACTTATGGTCATATTTTACTAAACGTTGATCAGGATACATCGTCAAAAATTACGGAGCAAATCGACTCGGGTGACTTTGCTGAAAAGCCAGGTTGGATACGTGCTTCATTTCACCCAACAACCTCAGATAAAGAAGTGACTTTTGTTGTTGACGCCATAAATAAAGTTACTGAGAATTTAGCTGCATGGAGCAAAGAGTATCGATTCAATCCTGCAACTGGTGACTATGAGCATTACAGTTTGTCAGTTGAGTTTCCAAACTTATCTGAGTTTAACCCGCTATCAAGCGAAGAAAGAGCAGCATCGGTAAAGACGGTCGAAAATCCGTCTATTTTACGTAAACTTTTTGGTTAAGTCATGCATTGTCGAGCTGCTTTCTAGCTTTATCGGCTATCACTTTGATAGCCGATACCACATACTGCATAAACGCAGCTAATCAAAAACCACCATCATTTCGGCGGCCTCACAATGGCAATTATTATGACAAACTGGACATTCATAACCAGTTAAACTGAGTTCTCGCCACCGATCTGGATGCTCTTTAATTAATACTCCACCACACTTAGTAAAATATTTTACTGCACTATTGCCAGGGCTTTGTTTCCACAAATGGCTCACACCAGCTTTTGCGCCTTGTTGTTTAGCTGCAGCAATTGAACGTTTTAACAATTCACCACCAATACCATGACCACGATAGTTTTCATCAACGGTATTACATTTAAAGTAACAGACCTGTTCCGCAGCTACTGGCCATAATTCCGGCGAGCACCATTCGTCAATCTGCCATTGCTGAACCGCGTAGGTTATTCGAAAACCGACTAAATGTGACTGATGATATACAACAAAACCCGTGTTAATGCCGTTTTTAATTCCTTTGTCATACCAAGCTTGCATGCTCTCACTATCAAGATAGCCTTCACCGTGAACTTGGGTGGCGAGTTGAATAACCTTATTAAAGTCGTTAGGTTGTAATTGTTGATAAGTTAGCTTGATGCTCATAAAGTTGATTTTTCCGTGTGCGGTTGCAGCATTATACTGCATTTTCTGAGATACTTTAGCCCTTTGTATTGCACCAAGCAGCACAATACCAAGTTGAATAATTAATTGCTCAACTTAAAGTCACAGTAGTGAGCTTAGAACAAGTAAAATGATTTAAACATAGTCACTCTATATTTTCTTCATTTTGAGCAGTTATCAGCTTACTACTGAACTCCCAAAGGGTGAGTTTAAAAGGTTTATATGCGGCGTTATTGATTTGAGCAAGGGAATGGCCATTGCTTAAAATCAATGCTTTGCCTCTAAACCTTTTAATTCTCATTAAGAGGGTAATTAATTAATCAAATAGGTATAACCATTTTAGCCAAATTTGGAAGTGAAAATGTACGATCCTTTGCATGATTTATCGCCGGGCTGTAATCAAGCCTATCCTGACAGTTACTGGGCGAGTATTTCAGGAATCGCCCCCGAACATGATGGTGCGATAAGTGTTGATTTCGATGTTGATGTAGCGATTATTGGCGCAGGGTATACCGGTTTGTCTTGTGCATTACATTTGGCACGGGAGCATGGCATTAAGGCTCATGTTTTAGAAGCTAACCAAAGTGCTTGGGGCTGTAGTGGTCGTAATGCTGGCTTTATTTTAAAATCTTCTGGACGTAAATCTTATAGTCAAATGGCAAAGCAGTGGGGCGAGGAGGTCATGCGTGGCATTTACAATGAAATGTCGGAAGGAGTCGCCACGGTAAATGCCTTAATTGACGAAGGAATCGATTGTGATAAGCAAAATGCAGGTTACATTAAGGTCGCCCACAAGCCTAGTAAGCTACAAGAACTAATAGCCTTAGCTAAATTACAGCAAAATATGTTTGGCTATGATGTCGAAATACTATCAAAAAATGATGTTCGTCAACAATATATGGATGATCGTAATGCCTATGGTGCTATACGTTATCAAGATGGCTTTGGCTTAAATCCGCTTAAGTTAGCTTGGGGTTACCAAAAACTAGCACAACAAGCGGGGGCTAAAATTCACTGTGCTTCTCCTGTCGAGAGCTGGGAAGAACAAGGTAATAAACAACTGCTTAAAACACCTAATGGCACGTTAAGTGCGCAAAAAGTTGTGATTGCCACCAACGGTTATACACCGAAAAATTTCCATTCATTAACCACTAATAGAACTTTACCCGTACTTTCACAAATAATAGTCACTGAGCCGTTAACTGAAGCTCAGTTGGCTGCTTGTAACTTTTTAACATCGAATGTGGTGATGGATACTCGCGCCTTAAAGTATTATTACCGAAAATTGCCTGATAACCGTATTCTCTTTGGTGGCCGTGGTGCTATTACGGGTAAAAGTGCCGACGATCCATATTATGCCCAACGTTTACTTTCGGTATTGAAAACTAGCTTTCCTGCGTTAGCAAATATTAAAACTAATTATGCGTGGTCGGGGTGGATTTGTATGGCATTAGATGACTTGCCGCATATTTATCAAAATCAGCAGCAATCGGTTTTTTATAGCATGGGTTATTGTGGCAGTGGCGTATCATTTTCTGTGCAAGCTGGTAAGCGTTTAGCAGAGAAAGTAGCAGAAAAACCAGTGCCTAATTTACCACTTTATAATAAAGCATTGCCGAAATTTCCATTTGCACCGTTACGTAGAGTTGGGCAATGGGGGTATTTTCATTACGGTAAAATTAAAGATCAGTGGTTTTAAGTAACTGATTTTATGAATGCTTAGTCAACGCGATTTATCTGCTCGTTATTATTAAAGGCGGTAATGTTTTTAGCAACATTTTCAATCAACGATTGCTGTGCCTGTTGGCTTGCCCAAGCAATATGAGCGGTAATTTTTAACTTTTCAGATTGTGCCGCTAACAAAATATGATTTTCTGCTGGCGGCTCTTGTTCTAATACATCTAATATTGCGCAGGCAAGTTGGTTGTTGTTCAGGGCATTGAGCAGGTCATTATTGTTTATTAACGCCCCTCGCGCAGTATTAATCAATATCGCACTGCTTTTCATAAGATTAAAAACCTTAGCATTAAACATATTCTCAGTATCAGCAGTTTGCGGGCAATGTAAGCTTATGATATCGGCTTGCGCTATGGCAGTATTAAATGCCATACGACCGGCACGAATTTGCTGAGCATTTGGCCTTTCTGCAATGATAACGTTCATCTCAAATACTTCAGCTATTTCAGCAACTTTCTTTCCCAACGCGCCATTACCTATTATGGCGATGGACTTTCCTGCTAACTCCGAACTGCCATTACTGTGTAAACAAAATGTTGAGCTTTTTTGCCACAAGCCTTGTGCACAGTTGCTATTGTGATGGTCAATTTGACTAAAGTACGCAAGCAGTTGAGAAAATACATATTGTGCGACAGAGTTTTTGGCATAACCACTAACATTGGTCACCGCAATGTTAAGTTCGCGAGCAGCGTCTATATCAACATTATTAATACCTGTTGCGGTAATACAAACCAGCTTTAAATGAGGTAATTGTTCCAATACTTCACGGTTGAGCACCACTTTATTGGTTAGGATAATTTCAGCATTGAGACAGCGAGAGATAAGTTGCTCTGGAGAGGTTGTTGTATATAGGGTTAGTTCATCAACAACATTTTTTAGCGCAGTCAGGTCAACATTAGCGCTAAAGGTTTGATGGTCTAAAAACACGGCTTTCATGGCAGTTGCTCAGTAGCGAATCAGAGCGCAAGCTTATAATAAATAGCTAAATTGATCGAATAAGAAATACTTAAGGCATAAAAATAAAACGCCTTAATAAATGTATTATTAAGGCATTAGGGAGTTCATGCTTTCTAAAATGCTATTGAAGAAGCATTTAAGTATTTAATTATCCTGGGCGTCCGTCTTCTCTTGGTTTTAATAACATAGGACCATAAAAAATAGCAAACAAGGTAAAGCTTACTATCCACAAGAAACCACTAATGTCTATGAACATCATGGTTTTCTCTGGTAAGCCCCATGGACCAAAACTTCTTATTACACTGGCTAGCACCATAGCTGCAAATGCCAGTGACATTAATTTAGGCGGCTGTAAAATTCTGCCTGTATGTCCTAAAGATACACGTGAAATCATAGCCAAAATAACACCACCAATACCGCCAACGGTAATTAAGTGCCAAATATGATTACTCGGTATTTCAGGGATTAAATAGCTCAGACCAAGTAAGGTTAAACCAAATGCCATGGCTTTAATTGAGAAGTGTAAAGACCATAATAGTGGCACGCCTAACGTGATCCATGGGCGCCATCTTAACCAACGAATTGCTTGAAATATACCAGCAAGAACGAGGATTACACCAATATAAAAGTTATTTATACCGATAGCAGGGTGTAGCAATAATAAGATAGTAACCACCGCAAGTGAGCCATTGGTTAATTTATCAAGCCAAGGAATTGGCGTCGCTTTGGTTGTTTTCGTACCATTTGCAGTAAACATAGGTGCAACACGCCCCGCCATTACCGAAATAAGTAGAGTCACCAACATCACTCCGGAATAGCCCGCATATTGGGTTGAAACTGTTTCTGGAAAATAAATACTTGCGTGCATTTCTGCATTGGCAATAGTGAAAATTGTTAGTAAAGGGACAAAAAACAAGTTGCGATACTGTTTAATAGCAATAATAGGTTTACCTAAAATATATGCCACACAGGGTAAAAATGCTAAATCCAAAAATGTACTAAATGCGGGGCCTAATAAATGAGGGAATAGTAAGCCAATGCGGCCAACTAACCACAAGAAAAACAGCCCAGCTAAAACCTTGCCTCGTACGCCAGGTAGTCCGGTCCAGTTTTGCACGGCTGTTAATAAAAAGCCGGCGATAATGGCACAGCCAAAGCCAAAAATCATTTCATGAATATGCCACCAATAACCACCACCTAATGGCATAAAACTCACGGTGCCGCGATACATTAATAGCCACAAGACAATAGCGATGACACTAAATAATGCGCCAGCAAGAAAAAAAGGGCGAAAACCCAATCGAAAAAGCGGAGTAATTTGTTGTTCTTTATTTAAGTCGGTAATTTGCATCATCTGCACAACCCTTAATTTTGTGTTAGCGGCATCATAGGTGATTTGAATATAATTACTTTGCCGTATATCAAATAACAATGAATAGGTTGAGAAAGTTAAGATATTGGTAATTCTAACTCAACAATTTGCTCAGCAATAAGTTCTATTTTAGTCGACATTAATGATTGAGCGTCATATAAGCCGCGATTGTAATATACAGCGCCTAACTCTTTAGTGAAAAAATCGAGGAGAAAATCGGCGTCAAATTGGCCGAGTTCTTGGTCTAATTCTCGGGAAAAGTAATTTTGCAGTTTATCTATCAATAGCGATTTCTCGGCATTGGTAAATTTGATTGTCGACATTAATCAGGTTTCCTCTACAAGCAAGTGAATAGTTTAGTGTGTTTGCATTATACTAAAGAAAAGAGCAAATTAATGAAGATAATGGTAGTGAATAAATCGCAGTTTAAACAATGGTGGCACACAGATTGCCAATTTTGCCGGAAGTCACGCATGATTATTTTATGGCTTATTTTAATGCTTATTGCTGACAGTTTATGGTTTGGCCTTATTATTCACTGAAATTTTCAAATACCAAGGAGATAAAAATGGGATACCGCTGGACCGATTCACTAGACATCGCATTAGACCTAATTGAAGAACACCCTGATGTTGACCCGTTAAAATTGCATTTCCCTGAATTAATGAAATGGGTTTTAGCACTGGAAAATTTTGATGATGATCCTAATCATTGTGGAGAAAGAGTGCTGGAAGCCATTCAGTTAGCTTGGATTTCAGAAGTCGATTAGTCTAAAAATTCGCCAGTAGTTTGCAACAGCTTGTAACTAATGCTTAGTGATTGACGTATATCACTTTTCAAAGCTGTTTATTCGACTATAATGTGAACATCATTATTCTTATGATGAATTTCCACCATTCACTTAAAATATAAAGAACCAGTTCAACTATGACCATAGATAAAAATAAACGTCCACTATACATCCCTTACGCAGGTCCCAGCCTACTTGAAACACCATTGTTAAATAAAGGCAGTGCCTTTAGTGAGGAAGAGCGTTCTCATTTTAATCTAACTGGTTTGTTACCGCCGCGCTTCGAATCTATTGATGAGCAAGTCGAACGTGCTTATATGCAATATAGTAGTTTTCAAACTAATTTAAACAAACACATATATTTGCGTGCGATACACGACAATAATGAAACCTTGTTCTTTAAATTAGTACAAGCACACTTGGCTGAAATGATGCCAATTATTTATACCCCAACAGTTGGCGATGCTTGTGAACAGTTTTCTGATATTTACCGCAGTTCTCGTGGGCTTTTCGTTTCATATGATCAACGTCATCAACTAGATGATATTCTGCGTAATGCTACTAAAAATAAAGTAAAGGTCATTGTAGTAACTGACGGAGAGCGAATTTTAGGCCTTGGTGACCAAGGTATTGGTGGCATGGGGATTCCTATTGGTAAGTTGTCACTATATACCGCTTGTGGTGGTATTAGCCCAGCTTACACTCTACCCGTTATGCTTGATGTTGGTACCAATAACGAAAAATTACTTAACGACCCTATGTATATGGGCTGGCGTCATCCGCGTATTGAACAAGCAGAGTATGACGAATTCCTTGATATGTTTATTTGTGCCATTAAACGTCGTTGGCCACATGTATTATTACAATTTGAAGACTTCGCGCAACCAAATGCAACGCCACTACTCAATCGCTATCGTGACGAAATATGTTGTTTTAATGATGATATTCAAGGTACTGCATCAGTTACCGTTGGCACCTTGTTAGCCGCTTGTCGTACTAAAAATGTTAAGTTAAGTGAGCAACGCGTTGCCTTTGTTGGCGCTGGCTCTGCTGGTTGTGGTATTGCTGAGCAAATTATTTCACAAATGGTGAGTGAAGGGATTTCTGAGCAACAAGCTCGTAGCCAAATTTTTATGGTTGACCGCTTCGGTTTGCTAACTGAAGGTATGTCAGGGCTGCGTGACTTCCAAGAAAAATTAGTACAAAAGCAAAGTGACGTTAGTGCTTGGCAAGTTGAAGGTGATTATGCCTCACTAGTTGAAGTTATGCATGGCGCAAAACCCACCATTTTAATAGGCGTTTCTGGCGTACCAGGTTTATTTACAGAAACGGTAATTAAGTCAATGAAAGCGCATTGTGATAAGCCGATTATTTTCCCATTAAGTAATCCTATTCGCCAAGTTGAAGCAACGCCTGAACAAGTAATTAACTGGACCGACGGTGAAGTGGTTATTGCAACTGGTAGCCCATTTGCACCGGTAGAATATAAAGGTGAGTTATTCCCAATTGCACAATGTAATAATAGTTATGTTTTTCCTGGCATTGGTTTAGGCGTGGTTTCTGCCAACATTAATCGTATTACTGATGAAATGTTAATGGCGGCAAGTGAAATGCTAGCGAAAGCATCGCCACTGGCAAATACTGGCGAAGGTGAATTATTACCGCCACTTGTTGAAATAGCAGACTTAAGTAAAAAGATAGCTTTTGCTGTTGCTAAAGTAGCGTACGAGCAGGAATTGGCACTGCCAATGAGTGATGAACAATTAACAGCTAAAATTGAACGTAACTTTTGGACACCAGAATATCGTCAGTATCGACGCATAAGTATTTAGGCGAAATCGATTTTAACTATCAACTTAAATAACGCTCATTAATATGGGCGTTTTTTATGTACAAAATAAAAGCAACTGAGCTATACCTATCTAACGTTAAGCAACTATTGATAATAAGTTAAAAGCTTTCTAGAGCGAAAGCGTTCGCTTTTAATGTGTAGGTAAAATGTTAACTCTAGGCATTTGGTTTTAATTCGTCTATAATCGCGCCAAAATTTATACCGTATTTTAATTCTAATTTTATTGAGAGGGCTATCATGGCTATCGAACGTACTTTTTCTATCGTAAAACCTGACGCAGTTGCAAAAAACGTAATTGGTCAAATCTACAACCGTTTTGAAACTGCTGGTTTAAAAATCGTTGCTTCAAAAATGGTTCACTTATCAAAAGAAAAAGCTGAAGGTTTTTACGCTGAACATAGCGAACGTCCTTTCTTTGGCGCTTTAGTTGAATTCATGACATCTGGTCCAGTTATGGTTCAAGTTTTAGAAGGCGAAAACGCTGTTCTTAAAAACCGTGAAATCATGGGTGCTACTAACCCAGCTGAAGCTTTAGCTGGTACTATCCGTGCTGACCTTGCTAACAGCATCGACGAAAATGCTGCTCACGGTTCTGATGCTTTAGAATCAGCTGCACGTGAAATTGCTTACTTCTTCGCTGATGAAGAAATTTGCCCACGTACTCGTTAATTTTAAACTTTACATAATAAGCGGCTAAGTTAATTGGCTGCTTAGTGTAAATTGAAAATTAATTTGAAGGATTTTACTGTTTAATCGGTAAAATCCTTTTGTCTATTTTAAGGCAAAATAAAATTGAATGTTTTTGTATTACACCATGGTACTGAGAACATTGACTTTTGTTTAATATCTATTCATTAAATTGTTTGTTTTGTACGAAAAGCGTACAATTTATTCTGTAATTTTTGTAGTTTGAGAAGCTTTTTATCATGAGTGACGTAACCGAAGTAATAACCCCAGTAAAGACTAAAATCAATTTACTGAATTTTGATCATCAAGGCATGCGTGAGTATTTTACTTCAATTGGCGAGAAGCCATTTCGCGCCGATCAAATTATGAAGTGGATCTATCACTTTGGGTATGACGACTTTGAGTTGATGACCAACTTGAATAAAAAATTACGAGAAAAACTACAACGTAATACTGAAATTAAAGCGCCTGAAATTTCAGAAAAGCAAGTGTCTAATGATGGTACAATTAAATATGCATTGCGTCTTGAGGGTGGCCAAGAAGTAGAAACTGTATGGATCCCTGAAAATGGTCGTGCAACTTTGTGTGTTTCGTCACAAGTGGGTTGTGCACTTGAATGTACATTTTGCTCAACCGCTCAACAAGGCTTTAACCGTAACTTGTCTATGAGCGAGATTATCGGTCAAGTTTGGCGAGTTGCTAATGATATTGGCGCAACTCGTATAGCTGGCACGCGCCCGATAACCAATATTGTTATGATGGGCATGGGTGAGCCACTGTTAAATATGAAGAATTTAATTCCTGCACTCGATACTATGCTTAACGATCTAGGTTATGGTTTGTCTAAGCGTCGCGTTACAGTAAGTACTTCAGGTGTGGTACCAGCGTTAGATATGCTGAAAGAAAAAGTTGATTGTGCACTAGCTATTTCGGTGCACGCGCCAAACAATGATCTGCGTGATGAATTAGTACCAATTAATAAAAAGTATCCTTTGGAAGAGTTTTTAGCAGCCGCGGGACGTTATATCGATGGCTCGAAAGCAAATAAACAGGCAACTATTGAATATGTCATGCTAGATCATGTTAATGACAGCACTGAACAAGCACATGAATTAGCGCGCGCCTTAAAAGATTTGCCGAGTAAAATTAACCTTATTCCATTTAATCCATACCCAGGTTCTCCATATAAACGTTCGAGCAATTCACGTATTGATCGCTTTGATAAAGTACTGCAAAGTTACGGTTTAACGGTGATCACGCGTCGTACTCGTGGTGACGATATTGACGCTGCATGTGGCCAACTCGCCGGTGATGTTTTAGATAGAACTAAACGCGCTGGAAAAAAAGAGGTGAAAGCTGAGTCAATTTCAGTAAAAATGGTTTAATTGCAAATTTAACTCATTATTAACTAAGTGACTTCTCTTTTATTATGAATAAATTATCACCTATTTGTACAGTGTTGCTGGCAACTGGCTTATTAACTGGTTGTGTAACACAAAATTATGGTAATGATAAAGACACGCCAATAATTGAAAGCGACTCAAATAATAATGAAATAGCCATGACCCGAATATCGTTAGGGCTTGGCTATTTGAAAATGGGTAATACTCAACAGGCAAAGTTAAATCTTGAAAAAGCTAAACGCTTTTCACCTAATTTAGTGCAAGTTTATACTGCATTTGCTCACTATTATGAAACGGTTGATGAACCTAAATTAGCTACAACGGCCTACGAAAAAGCGCTGAGTCTAAATGGCCAAGATGCAGATACTTTGAATAACTATGGCGTTTTTCTTTGTCGCCAAGCAGATTATCAAGCGGCAGAAAAGCAAATATTAAAAGCTATCGCTATTCCTAGCTATATTCTCGTTGCGCAAAGTTACGAAAATTTAGCTTTGTGTCAGCTAAAAGCTAAGCAGTTCGATAAAGCTCAAAATTATTTAGAAAAAGCGATTGCTCATAGTCCTAATCGTGCAAGCTCATTATTGCAAATGATTCAATTGCAATATGCGAAAAGTGACTACACCGTAGCGCAAACTTACCTACGTCGATATGAAAAGTCGACCCGACGTTTCAGCGCTAATGCGCTAGCGTTAGCGTTTAAAGTTTATGAAAAACAAGGAAATCGACGTACGGCAAAAAACTACGGCAATATGTTGGTTAAAATGTTTCCAAATTCATTTGAAGCCAAACAATACATTTTAAATGAACTTTATCAGATTGAAGCGGACAAATTAGCTAAGGAATATCAAAAATCAATTCGTGGTGTACAAGACGCAAACAAAAAGCGAGTTGTGGTGTTATCACCAAAAGCGCCGAAGAAAACAAATACGGCATCGCTAAGTAAAAGTGGTTTAAAACCGTTGATGGCTAATTCTGTTATGCCAACGGCGAAGCAGGAAACTGAACTTAAAAAATCAGTACTTGCAGAAAAATCGGCTGCAAAAACTGAAGTTAATTTAGCGGTGAAAGAGGACAGTCGTGTAACGAGCGCAAGTGATGCTAAGACGGCTGCTAAAGTCGATGTTAAAGATGAGAATGAACAATTAATTGATAAAAGCGCAGCAATACCCGTTAAAGAAGAACGTAAGCAAGTAGCAATGGTGTCGTTACCTGTTCATATTATTGAAAAAGGTGACAGCTTATTTTCTATTTCAAAACAGTACAATATTGTCATGAAAAGTATTGCTCGCTGGAATAAATTGCGTCGTCCATATACCTTAAAAATTGGTGATGTTTTATATCTTGCTGATCCAAAATCAGTGGCGAAGCGTTAAGAGTAACAATTAAATGAAGCAAGAGAGTCACATCTTGAAAAATGAACAAGAAATATCGACAGAAATTTCTGATGATATTGAAGTTATCGGTCCTGGCCGGATGCTAAGCGATGCCCGAAAATCTATGGGTCTTAGCCAGCAACAGGTTGCGGATAAATTGAATTTTCGTAAAACCTTAGTACAAGAAATTGAAGCTGAGCAGTTTGATTTGAGTTTACCTGCTGCGTTTAATAGAGGTTACCTGAAAAATTACGCTAAATTAGTCAATATTGCACAAGATGATGTTTTAAATAGTTATGATCAGTTAGGTGTTGCGCAACGCCAATGTGCTGAAATGCAAAGTTTTTCAAAAGGTACTGAAAAGCAAGCAGAGCACAATATGTTGATGTGGATAACTTACCTAATTTTAGTCGCATTAATTACTGCAACTGTTGTCTGGTGGTATCAGGCACCTTCTGCAGAGCCAGCAGCTGTTACCGCTAATGAAAACAGTAACGCTATTATTAATACGACTAACGTAGGAAGTAATCCTTCTAGCAATACCAATCGTGATATTAATTCAGCTACTCCTGAAGTTGACAGTAATAGTCAAATAGCCGCCCAACAAGTAACTTCGCTCCCCGTTGCCAATATAACTGAAAATATAAGTGAAGATACGGCTGAACAAAGCCAAAAATTACTTGACCCAATTAACAGCGATACAGCGAATGAAGTAAGTGATAGCCAGCTCGGTGGCGGTGAAAGTTTAGAAAATACGCCAAATATTACCGCGGCCGATGCCATAAGCAATCAAAAAAACACCACAATAAATGCAGCTGAAACCGCTGTTGTACCAACATTAGCTGAGTTAGTTTTTACTTTTTCTGGTGATTGTTGGGTAAATATTTATGATGCAACAGGAGAGCGTGTCGCTTGGGGTGTTAAAAAATCTGGCTATGTTATGACAATTTCAGGACAAGCACCTTTTAATGTGACACTTGGTAAGCCTGAATTAGTAGCAATTAACTACAACGACACGTCAGTTGATATGACTGGCTTTAATGCTGGCAATATTGCTAAGTTCTCGTTACCTTTAACGCCGTAATACGCTGTTTAAATCAAATTATAACTGCAAGACTATTGAAATATTATGTTTAAAGAATCTCCTATTATTCGCCGTAAATCTCGCCAAATCATGGTTGGTAATGTGCCCGTTGGTGGTGACGCGCCTATTTCTGTGCAGTCAATGACTAACACGCTAACAACCGATGTTGCGGCCACTGTTGCTCAAATAAAAGCATTAGAAGCCGTTGGGGCTGATATTGTTCGTGTTAGTGTACCAACTATGGATGCAGCAGAAGCATTTCGTGAAATTAAGCTTCAAACCAATGTGCCGTTAGTGGCTGATATCCATTTTGACTATCGTATTGCCTTGAAAGTTGCAGAATACGGTGTTGATTGCTTGCGTATTAATCCAGGTAATATTGGCCGTGAAGATCGTGTTCGCTCGGTAGTTGAATGTGCTCGCGATAAAAATATTCCGATTCGCATTGGTGTTAACGGTGGCTCGTTAGAAAAAGATATTCAAGAAAAATATACTGAGCCGACACCAGAGGCATTATTAGAATCAGCTATGCGCCATGTCGATATATTAGATCGACTAAATTTCCATGAATTTAAAGTCAGTGTTAAAGCATCTGATGTATTTTTAGCCGTAGGTGCATATCGTTTATTAGCTAAACAAATCGACAACCCATTGCATTTAGGCATTACTGAAGCAGGCGGTTTACGTTCTGGCTCAGTGAAGTCTTCCGTTGGTTTAGGGTTGCTTTTATCAGAGGGAATTGGTGACACTTTACGTGTATCTTTAGCGGCTGATCCAGTTGAAGAAATTAAAGTTGGCTTTGATATTTTAAAATCATTGAAGCTGCGCAGTCGTGGAATTAATTTTATTGCTTGTCCAAGTTGTTCGCGCCAAGAATTTGATGTGATCTCTACCGTCAATGCACTAGAGCAACGTGTAGAAGATATTATGACTCCGATGGATGTTTCTATTATCGGCTGTATTGTTAACGGCCCTGGTGAAGCAACAGTGTCAGATTTAGGGTTAACCGGCAGTAGCAAGAAAAGTGGCTATTATCTTGATGGAATTCGTCAAAAGGAACGCTTTGATAACAATAATCTTGTTGACCAGTTAGAAGAGCGTATTCGAGCGAAAGCTAAGATGTTAGACGCTAATAATAAAATTGATGTTAAAGAAGTAGAATAATTCACCGGATATTATTTCCGTGTTGCGCTGTTATTTACGTTTGATAGCAAACTGCCTATAATGCGCGCGACAATAATAGAAATAACTCAATTATTCATTAACCAAGAATGAATAAGATATTGAACCTATAACCACAGCAGGATAAGAGTACGTGAGTAAAGCAATTCAAGCAATTAGAGGCATGAACGACTGTTTGCCATCTGAAACAGGTATTTGGCAAATGGTAGAAGCCGTATTGCGCCGCGTAGCGAGTAATTATGGTTTTGCTGAAATACGTATGCCTATTGTTGAGTCGACAGCACTATTTAAACGCTCAATTGGTGAAGTGACTGATATCGTTGAAAAGGAAATGTACACTTTTGATGATCGCAACGGCGACAGCTTAACTCTACGTCCTGAAGGAACGGCAAGTTGTGTGCGTGCAGGTAATCAAAATGGTTTACTGTATAACCAAGAGCAACGTCTTTGGTATATGGGACCAATGTTTCGTCATGAACGTCCGCAAAAAGGTCGCTACCGACAATTTCATCAGTTTGGCTTAGAAGCCTTTGGTATTGCGACACCAGATATCGACGCTGAAATTATTTTGTTAACTTCTCGACTTTGGCGGGAACTCGGCATCAATGAATTTGTCACACTAGAGCTAAACTCGTTAGGTTCTAATGAAGAACGTGCTCAATATCGCGATGCATTAGTGACGTTTTTAACGGAAAAAGAACAGTTTTTAGACGAAGATAGCAAACGTCGTATGCTGACCAACCCGTTACGTGTATTAGATAGCAAGAACCCAGATGTACAAGCGGCTTTGGTTGATGCGCCTAAATTAGCGGATTATTTTGGCGAAGAGTCAAGTGCTCATTTTGCTTCAGTTTGCCAACGTTTAGATGCAGCTGGCGTTAAGTATGTTATAAATGACCGTTTAGTGCGTGGCTTAGATTATTACAATCGCACAGTATTTGAATGGGTAACATCTAGCTTAGGTGCTCAAGGCACCATTTGTGCAGGTGGGCGTTATGATGGCTTAGTTGAGCAGCTAGGTGGAAAGTCAACACCAGGTATTGGTTTTGCTTTAGGTATCGAGCGTTTAGTGCTGATGTTAACAAGCTTAGAAAAAGCAAATAACGTTAGAGCACAGGTTGATGCTTACGTGATTATGTTAGGTACCGATGTTGAAATTAAAGCTAATGGCTTGGCAGAGCAATGGCGTGATCAAGTTTCAGATATTCGTATTCAATGTCACTGTGGTGGTGGCAATATGAAAAAACAAATGAAGCGCGCAGATAAGTCAGGTGCCCAAATTGCATTGATTCTTGGGGAAGATGAAATAGCACAAAATACGGTTACCGTTAAATATTTACGCGGACAACAAGAACAACAAAGTTTGCCACTTGAGCAAGTGCCAAACTTATTAACAAATTTACTTTAAGGGTTAGTTTTGGATATACATCAAACAGAAGAACAACAAGTAGAAGCAATTAAAGGTTTTTGGAAAGATAATGGTAATGCGATCATTGCTGGCTTAGCAATTGGTTTTGCTGGTTTTATCGGTTTAAATTACTACAAAGATCATAAACTACAACAAGAACTAAATGCCTCTGAAGCGTACCAAGTGATGCTTGATGCTGCAGCAAAAGACAGTGCGTCATTCGCTGCTGCAGGTGAAAAGTTTATCGCTGAAAATGACGGCTCTAGTTACACCATGTTAACGGCGATAGCATTAGCGAAAGAAGCTGCTGACAAGCAAGAATGGGCGCAAGCTGAAACGTATCTAACAACAGCCATTGACAAGTCAGTTGATGACAGTATTAAAGCGATTGCAACACTTCGCTTAGCGCGCGTGCAATTGCAACTTGAAAAATATGAGCAAGCATTAACAACATTGTCTGCCCAATTACCGGCAGCATTTGCTGCTAACGCTGAAGAAATTAAAGGTGATGTTTACTTCAAACAAGGTAAAACTGAACTTGCAAGAGTTGCATATCAAGCGGCAATTGACGGCGTTGATGAAGCTAACAACCCATCATTACAAATGAAGCTGGACGATTTAGCGCAAGTAGTTAACCTTAGCAAATAGAGAGTATAAGCATGTTTAATAATAAACGCTTTAACAAACATCTCCTTGCTATTGTTGCTTTATCGGTAGGGATCTCTGCATGTTCATCAACTGATGATGAAAATGAAGAATTAAAAGTTGCAGAGTTAACTGAAATTACTGAGCGGTTTGAGCCAGTAGTTAAGTGGGACGCAAGTGTTGGCGACGGTGTTGGAGATTACTTCTCTCGCATTAAGCCAGTTGTTGCTTACGACAAGGTTTTCAGTGCTAGCCGCGATGGTGATGCTTACGCATTTGACGAAAATACAGGAGAACGTGTTTGGTATGCTGATCTAAGTGATATTGATGACCAACGTGGCTTCTTTGACGACAAAGAGCCTGCTTTATTAAATGGTGGCCCTGTTGCTGGTATCAATAAAGTATTTTTTGGCAGTGAAAACGGTGATGTTATTGCTCTTGAAGCTGAAAGTGGCTCATTATCTTGGCAAGGGAAAGTTAAAGGTGAAGTGATTGCTGCACCAGCACTTGACTCAGGTAAGTTAGTTGTAAACACCGCTTCTGGGGTTTTGAAAGCGTTTAATGCTTCTAATGGTCAAGATGAATGGCAGATTGAGCAAGATGTACCACCATTAACGTTACGTGGTATCAGTGCACCGGTAATTGCCGCAGGTGGTGTTATTGTTGGCGCGGCTGACGGTTCGTTATCGGTTTATTTACTTGAACAAGGTCGCCAAGGTTGGACCGTTGATATTGGCGAAGCAACAGGCTCTACGGAATTAGAGCGTGTTATTGATGTCGATTCTACGCCACTTATTTATGGCGAAAATATATACACAGTTTCCTCACGTGGTAATTTAAGTGCAGTAGAAATTCGCACTGGTCGCGTTTTATGGCAACGTCAGTATTCGTCATTTCGTCAAATAGCGATTAGCGGCAATACGCTTTTTGTTACTGATGTTAAAGGCCATGTTTATGCGGTTGACCGTAATAACGGCTTAGAGTTATGGAGCCAATTATCGTTAACTAACCGCGGTGTCACAGGTCCAGCAGCGTTAGGTAATTATGTTGTTGTAGGTGATTTTGAAGGTTATCTACACTGGTTAGATCAAACAACGGGTGAAATTGTTGCTCGTCACCATGTTGATGGTAGCGGCATTTATGCCACGCCTACCGTTGTTAATGGCGTTTTATATAGCCAGTCACGCGACGGTGACTTAGAAGCGATTACCATTCCAGAGTAAAATATCGCATATCTCTTCGTTAATTGTATAACGAAAGAGATAGACTAAAATTATAAACGGCTCCAATGCAAATGGCACTGGAGCCGTTGTTTATTAATAAAACCAAGATTATATATTTTGGTTGAGATGAAAATTGAGGTGAGCATGCTTCCTGTAGTAGCACTTGTTGGTCGTCCGAATGTCGGTAAATCAACATTATTTAATCGCTTAACGCGTAGTCGAGATGCGTTAGTTGCTGATTACCCGGGGTTAACCCGTGATCGCCAATATGGTAAAGCGGAAGTTGAAGAACACCCATTTATTGTTATTGATACTGGCGGCATTGAAGGTGATGAAAAAGGCATTGACGCCCTCATGGCTGAACAGTCTTTAATCGCTATAGATGAAGCGGATGCTGTGCTATTTATGGTTGATGCTCGCGCGGGTTTAACCTCTGCTGACCAAGGTATTGCTGCTCACTTACGCAAGCAAGATAAAAAAGTGTTTTTAGTGGCTAATAAAGTTGACGGTATTGACGCTGATTCAGCCGTTGCTGATTTTTACTCTTTAGGTTTAGGCGATGCTGTTCATCAAATTGCTGCTGCTCATGGACGTGGGGTAACCCAACTTTTAACGTTAGCATTAACACCGCATATTGAAGCGCTTGGGCAACCAAAAGCTGATGAAAATGATGAGTTTGACGGTGACTATGAAATTGATAATGAGGCCTTAGACCAAGAAAATATTGCAAAAGCACCAGAAGAAACTGACACCATTAAACTAGCGATTATTGGTAAGCCTAATGTTGGTAAGTCAACACTAACTAACCGTATTCTTGGTGAAGATCGCGTAGTGGTTTACGATATGCCCGGGACTACGCGTGATAGTGTTTATATTCCAATGGAGCACAACGGTAGGCCTTATACTTTAATTGATACCGCCGGTATTCGTCGTCGTAAAAACGTCACTGATGTTGTTGAAAAGTTCTCAGTTATTAAAACGCTACGTGCAATTGAAGATGCTAATGTTTGTTTATTGGTTATTGATGCCCAAGAAGGTATTAGTGACCAGGATTTAAGCTTGCTTGGTTTTATATTGGAAGCAGGTCGTTCGTTAGTACTAGCAGTGAATAAATGGGACGGTTTAGATGACCATGTCAAAGACCGTATTAAGTCTGAGTTAGATCGTCGTTTAGGGTTTATCGACTTTGCTCGTATTCACTTTATTTCGGCATTGCACGGTACTGGTGTTGGACATTTATACGAGTCGGTAGAGGAAGCCTTTGTTTCTGCGACTAAACGTATTTCAACGTCTATGGTAACCAAAATATTAGATATGGCGGTTTTTGACCATCAACCACCTATGCACCAAGGTCGCCGTATTAAATTAAAATATGCTCATGCGGGTGGTTATAACCCTCCGATTATCGTTATCCACGGTAATTTAGCGAAAAATTTACCGCTGTCTTATAAACGCTATTTAATGAATTACTACCGCAAGTCATTAAAAATAATGGGTACACCGATTAGAATCGAATTTAGAGAAACCTCTAATCCATTTGCAGGTAAGAAAAAATTAACCTATACCGAGCAGAAAAAACTAGCACGGGCAACGCAAGGTTATAAAAAAGACTAATTTTTTAGTCTGCATGTATTTTAAAAAGCTGATAGCAATATCAGCTTTTTTTATTGTTAAATACCGCTGTAAGGTACTAGCAATATTGCTTTTATATCAATATTTGGTTACTGTAAAAACGCTAAGTTAATTAATTACCTAAGCGATAATGTTTTGCTGAGGTTTTCTGGAAAGTTATGACGGATACTGCAATAAAAATGGATATGGCTGGACGACTTAGTCGAAATTTAGCTTTATTACAGCCCGGTGCTGTTGTTACTTTAGACATGGCGACACCGGCAGGTCAACGCGGTAAATTTCGCTCAACCTTTATTGGTTATTCACCTAAAAACTATGTTTTGGTTCAATACCCTGATGGCTCGAAATTAGGTAATTTTTCACAATATATTACCCAAGGTTTGGGAGTTACTGTCCGTGGGCTTATTGAGGGGCACGAAGGTGCAGTGGTAGCTTTTGTTTCCAATGTAAAACAAACTATTCAAATACCGTCGCGCATTATTGTTTTAGAGTTCCCGCGGGAAGTGAGCCTACAAAACTTACGTTCCTCGATGCGTATCGAAACTTATATTAAAGCAAAAATCAAAGTTAAAGAAGAGTATTGGTCATCGGTAATTTCTGATATTTCTGTTACTGGTTGTCAGCTTATGGTTAATAACGGAGAACAATTAACTTTAAGTGCTGAACAAAAAATGGAAGTCACCATTGAAGACTTCCAAGGGCTAAAAAATTTAAAACTTGAAGCTGAAATTTGTAATAGCAAAATGCAAGCTGATGGTATTTCACTAGGCGTTAAGTTTAGTGATTCAAGTAAAATAGAAGTCACCAAGTTATTACAGCAAGCGGTAATTTCACCCCATTAACGCACTTGCGTGGCAATAACCTTTGCATTGATAACGCCATCGCTAACTTCGATATTGATGGCATCATTCGCTTTAACTTTGTTGATCTGTTTGACAATTTTTCCTTTATCATTTCGTACAACACCGTAACCACGAGCGATAGTTGCCAGTGGGCTAACCAAATTTAATTGCTCACATAATAAGGCAAAGCGCTCAGCTTTATTTTTTGCCATTCGCTGTTGAGCTACAACAAGGCGGCGTTCAAGCTGCATAATGTCACCTTGTTTTTGCTTGATATTATTTTCTGGTGATGCCTGTAGTAGTCGTTGTTGTAAATAAAGTGGTTGTTGCTTAAATCGATGAATTTCTCGACCTATTATTTTTTGTAAACGTAAATTGAGTTCATCGGATTTTTGTTGTTTGCTTTGTAATTTTTGTTCAGGATGAACTTGTTGCAACCTTTGTTGCGCGTTTTCTAATTGCTTGCGTGAATAGCGAAGCTTATGTGAAATTGCGTTATTAATGCGTAATTGCATGGCCTGAAGTTTGTCATGAGTATCTTTAATATCTGTTGATATTAATTCTGCAGCAGCTGATGGGGTTGCGGCGCGTAAATCGGCAACATAATCACTAAGGGCTGTATCAATTTCATGGCCAACTGCGCTGATAGTTGGAATGTTAGATTGAAAAATAGCACGAGCCACTACTTCTTCATTAAAAGCCCATAAGTCTTCTAGTGAGCCACCACCGCGACCTATAATTAGCACATCTACTTCTTCACGAGCATTAGCGATATTTATCGCTTGTGCTATATCAAATTTAGCCTGTTCTCCCTGCACAAGCGCTGGGTATATAGTGACTTGTAATAGCGGGTTTCTTCTTTTAAGAACCGTTAAAATATCTTTAACGGCCGCACCTGTTGGCGACGTGATAATACCAACACACTTAATCGCTTCAGGTATTTGTTGTTTATGCTGTAAATCAAATAGTCCTTCAATATTGAGTTTGTTTTTTAATTGCTGATACTGCTGACGAAGTAAGCCTTCGCCTGCAGGTTCCATTTGCTCAATAATTAATTGAAAGTCACCACGAGGTTCATACAAGGAAACTTTTGCTCGCACTAGTACTTGTTGCCCATTAGTCGGCTTTAATCTAACTCGGCGATTATTACCTTTAAACATGGCGCAGCGAACTTGTGACTTTTGATCTTTCAATGATAAATACCAATGTCCTGAGCTTGCAGCAACAAAATTAGATATTTCGCCACATAACCAAACAGTATTTAGTTCACTTTCTAGAATGAAACGTACTTTTTTTGTTAGTTCACTGACTTGTAGAATATGCTGTTGAGCCATAAATATTTTACTTTTTCTCTTGTTCAGGCGTAATAACGGGCTAGTTAAGCACTATTATATATTTGTTTCTTTAATCAACGACACTTTATTTTCGTTTTATTGTAATTTTAAGTTTACCTTGCCCATGAAAACGGTTAAAATTCTGCCGCAATATTTCCTCCCTAACCACTCATTTTAGAGAGATGTTGCGATGCTAAGAATTGCCCAAGAAGCGTTAACCTTCGACGATGTTTTACTGGTACCTGCCCATTCTAAGGTACTTCCACATACTGCCGATTTAAAAACTAAATTAACTCGAAAGATTGATTTAAATGTTCCTATGATTTCTGCGTCTATGGACACAGTAACAGAATCGCGTTTAGCTATTACCTTAGCCCAAGAGGGTGGTATTGGTTTTATTCATAAAAATATGACCATTGCCGAACAAGCAAAAAATGTATCTCAAGTAAAAAAATATGAAAGTGGTATTGTTTCAGACCCAGTGACAGTTAATCCGGACGCGAGCATAGAAAACACTATGCGCCTAGCTGATGATGTTGGTTTTTCTGGTTTCCCTGTTGTTGATGAAGACAATAAGCTTGTTGGTATTATTACCGGCCGCGACCTTCGTTTTGAAACAGACTTAACTAAGCCTGTTTCTGCTTTGATGACCAAAAAAGATAAATTAGTTACGGTTAAAGAAGGCGCTTCTCGTGAAGAGATATTAGGGCTGATGCATGAACACCGTATTGAGAAAATCCTGATGATTGATGATGCCTTTACTTTAAAAGGTTTAATCACTGTTAAAGATTACCAAAAAGCCGAAAGCAAGCCTAATGCCTGTAAAGATGAATTAGGTCGTTTACGTGTTGGCGCTGCTGTAGGTGTTGGTGCTGGTACTGATGAGCGTATTGATGCTTTAGTTGCCGCAGGTGTTGATGTACTGCTAATTGATACATCACATGGGCATTCACAAGGTGTTATTGATCGCGTTGCTGAAACTCGTGCTAAGTACCCTGAACTACAAATTATTGCTGGTAACGTTGCCACTGGTGCTGGTGCAAAAGCACTTGCTGATGTTGGAGTTGATGCTGTTAAGGTTGGTATTGGCCCAGGTTCAATTTGTACCACACGTATTGTAACTGGTGTAGGTGTTCCTCAGTTAACTGCTATTTCAAACGCAGTTGAAGCATTAAAGGGGAGTGGTATTCCCGTTATTGCTGACGGTGGTATTCGCTTTTCAGGTGATATCGCGAAAGCACTGGTTGCCGGTGCACATTGTGTAATGGTTGGTAGCATGTTTGCTGGTACTGAAGAGTCTCCAGGTGAAGTTGAATTATACCAAGGGCGTTACTACAAATCATACCGTGGCATGGGTTCATTAGGTGCAATGAGCCAGAAAGAAGGTTCAAGTGACCGTTATTTCCAAAAGTCTGATGGCGAGGCAGATAAGCTAGTTCCAGAAGGCATTGAAGGTCGTGTTGCATACAAAGGGCCAGTTGCCGCCATTATTCATCAACAAATGGGCGGCTTACGCTCGTCTATGGGCTTAACTGGCTCCGCAACAATTGAAGAAATGCGCACTAAACCAGAATTTATGAAAATTACTTCTGCTGGTATGGGTGAATCACATGTACATGATGTGACTATCACTAAAGAAGCACCTAACTATCGAATGGGCTAGTCTAAATAGACGACTTCTTTGCTATTTATCATTAGAGCAGCATCAGAAATGCTCTTATATGAATTAGCGTTGAATTAATCCATTTACTGTTCAAAAAATTAGAAGTTTTATAACAGGCTGAGCTATAAATATGGTGGCTCAGCCTGTTCATTATTAAATATACATATTATTAGGAACAAAACACATGAGCAAAGACATTCATGATCACCGCATACTAATATTAGATTTCGGTTCTCAATACACACAACTTATCGCTCGCCGAGTACGTGAAATAGGCGTTTACTGTGAGCTATGGGCTTGGGATGTTACCGAAGAGCAAATTAAAGGATTTAATCCTACAGGGATTATTTTAGCAGGTGGCCCAGAGTCAGTTACTGAGCATGATTCGCCTCGCGCCCCGCAACACGTATTTGATGCTGGTGTACCAGTATTGGGTATTTGTTACGGCATGCAAACAATGGCAGAGCAATTAGGCGGTGCCGTTGAAAGTTCTGTGCATAAAGAGTTTGGTTATGCTGCAGTTGAAGTTATTGCAAAGTCAGCATTATTTAATGCTATCGAAGATAGTGTTGGTGAAAACGGCAACGCTTTACTTGATGTTTGGATGAGTCATGGTGATAAAGTGTCAGCAATTCCTGAAGGCTTTACCACAGTTGCACAAACTCCAAGCTGTAAATATGCGGCAATGGCAAATGAAGAAAAGAACTTCTACGGAGTGCAATTTCACCCTGAAGTTACCCATACTAAACAAGGTATGCGTATATTAGAGCACTTTGTTGTTGATATTTGTCAATGTGAAAAGCTATGGACATCGGCTTCAATTATTGAAGATGCCATTGCTAAAATGAAAGCGCAAGTGGGTGATGACGAAGTTGTTCTTGGTCTTTCTGGCGGTGTTGATTCATCTGTGGTTGCTATGCTTTTACATCGCGCCATTGGTGATAAATTAACTTGTGTATTTGTCGATAACGGCTTACTTCGTTTAAATGAAGGTCAGCAAGTTATGGATATGTTTGGTGATCATTTCGGCCTGAATATTATTCATGTAAACGCTGAACAACGTTTCTTAGACCGTTTAGCTGATGAAAACGATCCAGAGAAAAAGCGTAAAATTATTGGCAACGTATTCGTTGAAATTTTTGACGAAGAAGCCAGTAAACTTACTAATGCTAAATGGTTAGCACAAGGCACTATTTACCCTGATGTAATTGAGTCAGCAGCATCTGCAACAGGTAAAGCACATGTGATTAAATCGCATCACAATGTTGGTGGTTTACCAGAAGATATGGAACTTGGTTTAGTTGAACCACTACGTGAATTGTTTAAAGATGAAGTACGTAAAATTGGTTTAGAGTTAGGTTTGCCATACGATATGCTTTATCGTCATCCTTTCCCTGGTCCAGGTTTAGGTGTGCGTATTCTTGGCGAAGTGAAGAAAGAATATGCTGACTTACTTCGTCGTGCAGATCATATCTTTATTGAAGAACTACACAAGCATGACTTATACAACAAAGTTAGCCAAGCATTTACTGTATTCCTACCAGTTCGTTCAGTTGGTGTAATGGGCGACGGCAGAAAGTATGATTGGGTGGTTAGCTTACGTGCTGTTGAAACTATCGACTTTATGACCGCACACTGGGCACATTTACCATATGATTTCTTAGGACATGTGTCGAATCGTATCATTAATGAAATTGATGGCATTTCTCGCGTTGTTTACGATATTTCTGGTAAACCACCTGCAACTATCGAATGGGAATAAAGTGACTTTCTTTTTTGTTATTTCGGCTTATTGCGGCGTCGAAAGCACTCACTGACAAGCGTCAGCTCCGTGCTATCTTCTTGAACTAAGGCAAATTAACTTCAAATAAAGCACTTTATTGCAAAATAATTAAAACCCTAAGTGTTAAACCTTAGGGTTTTATTTTATAGCCCTCTAAAATGGGCACATACTGGTTGAGTTTTTAGCGAAGCCGTAAAGTTTTTGTTTTTGAGCGTATAGCAGTATGTGATGAAATACAAAAGGCTGCATTGAAGATAAAAAATAAATAAGAAGTGGAAAGTAAAATGACTATTGAAAGAATTGAAACCAATGATCGCATGAGCCGTATTGTAAAACATAATGGTACTGTGTATTTGTGCGGACAAGTTTGCGCTGATGCCACTAAAGGCATTACAGAGCAAACACAAACCATGCTGGATAAAGTTGAGGCTTTGCTTTTACAAGCAGGAAGTTCAAAGGAGCATATGTTATCAGCAACGGTTTATCTCAAAACTATGGCTGATTTTTCTGCAATGAATACCGTTTGGGACGCATGGGTACCTAAAGGCTTTGCTCCTGCGCGAGCTTGTGTACAAGCTGCAATGGCAAGGGACGTACTGTTAGTCGAAATTAGTGTTGTAGCCGCTTTAATGCGGTAATAAACTATCGTATAGCAATCAAATAGTAAGGCAGAGCATGTCAACGTTACAACACTCGTTAAAAACATACTTTGGTTTTGATGACTTTAGAGCTGGACAAGAGCAAACTATTAGCCAATTGCTTAACGGTGACTCTTCACTAGCCATTTTCCCTACAGGTGCTGGCAAATCATTATGTTACCAATTGGCAGCTATAAATTTACCGCAATTAACGTTAGTTGTTTCGCCTCTGTTAGCTTTAATGAAGGATCAATTAGCTTTTCTACATGCTAATGGCATATCAGCCGCTAGTATCGATTCAACTTTATCATTCGAACAAAGCCAGAAAATTATTCGTGATGTACGTTCTGGTCAGATAAAAATTCTTATGGTGTCGGTTGAGCGTTTTAAAAATGAGCGTTTTCGTCAATTTATTGAGTCGGTAGATATCTCAATGTTAGTTGTAGACGAAGCACATTGTATTTCTGAATGGGGACATAATTTTCGTCCTGATTATTTAAAGCTACCTCGTTACCGACAAGAACTTAATATTCCTTTAGTTTTATTATTAACGGCGACGGCAACCAAGCAAGTTAAACAAGATATGGCATATAAATTTGCGATAGCAAATGAACATATTGTGCAAACTGGCTTTTACCGAAAAAACCTTGATTTATCAGTGCTCGCGGTTGCTGAACAACAAAAAAATCAGGCGTTATTGAGTGCTATAAAGCAACATAACGGTAGTGGTATTGTTTATGTGACATTACAGCAAAGTGCTGAAAAAGTAGCAGCCTTTTTACAGCAACAGGGCTTGCTTGCAGAGGCTTACCATGCAGGTTTTAAAGACGAAGTAAGACAAAAAATACAGCAAGATTTTATGCAAGGAACAATACCTATTGTTGTCGCAACTATAGCGTTTGGCATGGGCATAGATAAAGCAGACATTCGCTTCGTGATTCATTATGATTTACCAAAGTCTATCGAAAATTTCAGTCAGGAAATTGGACGCGCAGGTCGAGATAGCCAACAATCTTCTTGTTACACGCTAGCAAATCTTGATGGTATCCATACCGTTGAAAATTTTGTTTATGCTGATACACCTGAAAAATCGAGTATTAGTTTTGTTTTAAATAGTATTCGTCAGGAACTTCAAAACGGGCAGTGGGAATTACAGTTATTAGCCCTGTCAAATGCCAGTAATATTAAACAGCTGCCATTAAAAACTTTATTGGTTCAATTAGAATTATTGGGCGTTTTAAGCGCAAAATTTAGCTACTTTGCTGACTTTAAATTTAAATTTTTGACACCAAAAGAGCAAATTATTGGTAGCTTTGATGGTGAGCGTGCTGAGTTTTTACAACATATATTTCAAAGTGCCAAAATGAAAAAAGTGTGGGGTGAACCGGACTTTGAGTTAATGCAGACGCGTTTCCAAGCACCAAGAAAACGTATTGTTTCAGCGTTAGAATACTTAGCTGAGCAACAGCATATTGTTTTGGAAACGAAAAAGGCAACAGAGGTCTTTAGTGTCAATCGTCAGGCTTTAGAAAGTACTGATTTAGTTGAACAGTTGTTTAATTACTTCCTTGAAAAAGAACAAGCAGAAATAGCGCGAATTACGCGGTTAGTAGATTTTTTTCAAAGTGATAAATGTTTAACAAAACAATTATCAAGCTATTTTGATGACCAATATGCACCTGAGTACTGTGGTCATTGCTCTGTCTGTCGACAACAAGTGGTAAAGTTATCATACTCGACTCATCAGCAAACTATTAGCACAGAAACCATTGTTTTAGCTATCAAACAATTACAGCAACATTTTTCGACATCAAAAGTAGGTGCTGGACAACATAGCGATGGTGTTTCTATTGAAACTATTTGTCGTTTTTTATCTGGGATGAGTGTGCCCATTTTTACGCGTGCTAAAGTACGAAAGCTGAGTTATTTTGGTGTTTGCCAGCATATGCGCTATAGCGAGATTAAAAAGCTCGTTAATAGTCAACTAGCGTAAGAATGTAAGGGGCGGTTTAGTGGGTTCTTATGCTCAGGAAAAGTCATATATCATTTGCCAAGTTAAGCTTTACATCCTAACTTGGCAGTAATGAAGTTTAATGTTCGTGACCACAACCACCTTCGCTGTGCACATGGCCATGCGCCAATTCTTCTTCTGTAGCATCACGTACTTCTAATACTTCAACATCAAATTTTAA
The DNA here is from genome assembly GCA_913058245.1 of uncultured Colwellia sp. Lineage (GTDB taxonomy): Bacteria > Pseudomonadota > Gammaproteobacteria > Enterobacterales > Alteromonadaceae > Cognaticolwellia. The sequence continues at coordinate 109,507 of CAJXQJ010000006.1, read as the reverse complement.
ATCAATGCCTGCTAACGGGTGGTTTCCATCAACAGTGATTTGATCGTCTTGTACATCTATAACGATCACCGTTTGCTCACCTTCATCAGTAGTTGCGCGAAGTTGGCTACCAACATCTAAATCTTCAATTCCAGCGAACATCTCTTTTGGAACCGTCTGTACAAAACCGTCTTCACGTTGGCCATAAGCGTTATCAGCACTTACTTCAACTTCAAATTTATCACCAGCTTCATGGCCAACAAGTGCATCTTCTAAGCCTGGAATTAGGTAATGTGAACCTTGGATAACTGCCAGTGGGCTATGATCGTATGAACTATCGATTAGCGTATCTTCGCTGTCTGATACTGCGTAATGTAATACAACAACTTTGTTGTCAGAAATTTTCATAATGTGTCCTATTCAGCTTCTGCGCTTAAATTATATGGTAGTGGAGTTACGGTTAATCCCGATAACTGTTCTTTAATGCGTAATTCAGTCGATGGCTCAATGTCGTTAGCTAAAATCGCCTGAATATATGTTTGCTGGTTGTCTGCTTGGTAAGCAGCTAATACATCACCTGCTTTACGCCAGTTTTCGCCAAGTTTTTTCTCAATTATATCACCGGTGCTAGCTTTAACTGATTGGCCGGTAAGCGAAAATAGTGCTCGTTTATTTTTACCTAGATATTGCATTCTGGCGACAGTTTCTTGCCCTAAGTAACAACCTTTGGTGAAGCTAATGCCGTTAATTGCTTGCAGGTTTAGCATTTGCGGCACATATTCAGCAATAAATGGTTGAGAAAGAACTGGAAAGCCTTCGGTTATTTCTAATAATTGCCATAAATTATTGTTAAATATTGGAATGTTGAGATTAGCGATAATATCGCCAATGTTTTGGTCGTTATCTATTACTAAATAACGATCTGTTTTTCCTGCGATATAAACTAACGTGGTTGTGGCTAAATTAATAACAGGTGTTAATGTGTCTGGTACTCGCTGAAATAACGCTGCCATTTGCGTTGAGGCTTTATTGCCTGCAATTGCAAAATAGCGAGTATTTGTTGATTTGTGAATTTCAACTTTAGCAAAAACGCCAAATTTTTTCAGCTCGGCTAGCGACTGCTCAACTGAGCTGGCAGGCTGTAACATTAAATATTCATCGTTACGCTCAATTAAACGAAAGGCAGAAAATACTTTGCCTTTAGCGTTACAGTGCGCACCAGTTAGCAACTTTTCATGTGCCAAACTATCGACATCACAAGTAACTTGCCCTTGTAAATATTTAGCTTGTTCTTCACCGGATAAAGAAATTGCGGCGAAATTTTCGAGGTTTATTGCAAATATCTCTGGCAACTCATCATAACTTGGTAAGTTATTGTTCATGGTGTTTATCATCCGACAGTTGTGCTGAAAAGGCTATTAAGACAATAAATGAGGACATTTATCCCAATTACAACCATCTATTGGATTTTTTCTGCTATTTTATTGTATTAAATCTTACTTAATTTAATGATCAATTCGTGGCTATTTTTGACTTGAATTTGTTAGAATATAAGAAGATTTAATTAATTAGGATGATGTATGTCATTAACAGATAATAAACCTCGACTGCGCTGGGCATGCCGACGCGGAATGTTAGAGCTAGATGTGCTTTTTATGCCATTTGTTGAAGAAGCGTATGATGAGCTTTCAGCTGAAAACAAAGCAATTTTCGAGCGTTTGTTAGAGTGTCAAGATCCTGAGTTATTTGCTTGGTTTATGGGACATGAAACTTGTGAAGACAAAGAGCTTAACTCCATGGTGCAATTTATTTTACAGCGCATTAAAGTTTAATATTACAGTGTCGCCTTCGCAAAATAAGGCGATATCAAAATTTATTGTACTCATAGTTACATGCTACATCATGATATTGTTATTCATTGCCTTTAAGTTATGGATAACAATGGTGGCACTTGCGATAGTGGCTTTGATCATTAGTCGTCAAACTTTCATCCTTTTTCAGCTACAAAAAACAACCATAGTTCCTTTAGTCCGTTATTTTCGTCAACCTACCGACTATTTTAGTTTAACGGAACTAGGTCTGTACCAAGGTGTTGACTCAGAAAAGCAGCAACTTTCGCCGAGCTCTCAGATAAACTTGTGGGGCTATTGGCTTGTTTTTATGGATAAGAAAAGATCAAATCAGTTCATATTTAAAGATAGTCTGTCAGAACGAGATCAAGCGAGAGTCGCACGTATTATTATCCGACTTAGGCATATCCAAAATAATTAACCTCAAGTTGTGGTGAATTAATGACGTGTGACCTTTCCATCAATGGCGATAATATCGGCATCCGCAGTTTCAATCAGTGGTGAAACCTAAGATTAAAATACTCTTTCTATTTCACCCTATTTCTATCTATGATAAGAGTGATGGTGTTATGCTTTTTACAACGTTTAATGGAGGTTTTGTCATTGAATTAAGATGTTTCGGAAAGTCGTACTCGTATTCGTGACCTAGAGGGATATTATGCCTTGAGCTAGCCGATAGCTAACTTTCTTGAAAACTTGAAAGAAATTATACTTTAGTTTACGATTGAAATGATAACCTAACAGGGATGAATAGGGGCTTATAATGAGAAAATATTTTATTTATTCACTTGCATTTTTTTCTGCATTTGTGGGCTACGTTTTTTATATATCACATAATTCTATATCAAGCCAAGATTTAACTATCATTGATTTAGTAGATCAAAGCCAACGTTCTAATACTGAAAAAATAGAGTTAAATAGCAAAACTCTCACTCCTTCCCTCTTTAACATCAGTTCACGAGAAAAAACGACAGAACATTCTAAAATGGATGATCAGAGTGGAATCTCATCCATATTAATTAATGTAACAGGGGAAGACTCTAATCAGTCATCGGCTATTATCCCCTCTTATGTTTTAGCTGAACCAGAAGAATCAAAAAAGTATGTAGAAGAACATGCTAGGGTAGAATTCTGTTTAACATTTATAGACCTTATTGAAATCCATGGTTCTTTAGAGACAGCAGCTATCGTAATTGAAAATCAATATGGAGATCCAAAAGAACAAACCCTTAACATGTATAAATCAGCCAATAAAAAGTGTGAAAATTTAACATTAATTAAAGAGCAAGGTAGCGAGATGCAAATAGATAATTTGCTTATTAAGGCTATCAAAGCTGGAAATGAGGCTGCGGAATTAAAGTATGCTGCTATTCAAAGCCAACGCTCATTTTTTGGCAGTGAATTTTATACTTCTCAAAAACGAGCCGCCCAAAACCGAAGTGCTATTGATTCTTACCTCAAATATGCTAAAAAAGGGCACCACGAAAGTATGCTCATGGCCGCATTTTTGCTAACTGATAGTGTCAACTATCCAGAGACATATGATTTAGATTTGGCTTTAAAATTAATACATAACTACCAGGAGGTGTCAGGTAAAGATATGACGAAATTTATAGAATCAATAAATTAACCAAGCACAGTTTAAAGGGATTTATAAAATGAAACGTTTAAGCAAATTAGTACTTACACTGGCAATCATATTTCCAGCAATAGCGACTGATTATCTAACCATCGTCGGCAGGGAGTTCAGTGCTGGTTCACAAGTGGGAGCTAACTATTACATCCGTACACTGATTAATCATAATGTTTCTCGGTGGAAAAATGGTGATAGGGCAGTAATTGTCCAAGGAGGTAAACGCTATTATTGGAGTTATCGAAGTGGTAGTTTTGTATTGACAGGGATTTCTGGTGGCTCTGGTGGCTCTGGTGGCTCTGGTGGCTCTGGTGGTTCTGGTGGTTCTGGTGGCTCTGGTGGCTCTGGTGGCTCTGGTGGCTCTGGTGGCTCTGGTGGAGAAGACGACGGAGATGACAATGAGGAAGGAGGTGGTACAAAGCCAACATAAATTGTCATCATAAAGTGCTGCTGTATACCAGCTTCAGAGCTAGTATAAGTTGCAATTAGGTTTAAAAGGTAGTTATCACCTCAATTGGCTTGATAACTACTGCTAATATGATTTAATTAAGGATGGAAAGCCAGAGCAATGGATGATTTTCTTATAGAAAAAACTAACGGTTTTGTTTCATTCGATTATCTTATGTGCTTTAGCTCAAAGTCTCGACCGACACACCGTAATTAGACTCTCATTTGTGATACAATAATCTTATAAAGTGATTTTGCTTTTTAAGCAACTGAGTGGTCTGTGATAGTAATGAAATTCATGACCGTTATCTGTTCTTATCATTTTTAAATGGAATAGAAACACTTACCATGACGGTGTCAATATAGTGATTTGTGCCTCATCAAGCGTTTTAGGGAAATCTAAAGTGTAGTGTAAACCACGACTTTCTTTTCTGTTTAAAGCTGATTTTATAATTAATTCAGCTACTTGCACTAGATTTCTAAGCTCTAGTAAATTATTACTAACGCGAAAGTGACGATAGTATTCTTCTATTTCACTTTGTAATAATTCCACACGATGTAATGCTCGTTCTAAACGTTTTGTTGTACGAACAATGCCAACGTAATCCCACATAAACAATCTTAGTTCGTGCCAATTATGTTGAATAACTACTTCTTCGTCTGAATCGGTAACTCGACTTTCATCCCATGCGGGTAGTTTCATATAAGGCTGCTTGTGGCTGAGGTTTGCCTCAATGTCTAATGCTGCCGCTCGTGCAAACACTAAACATTCAAGTAAGGAGTTGCTAGCCATTCGATTCGCACCATGTAAGCCAGTGTAGGAAACCTCACCTATAGCATATAAGTTTTCAGTATCCGTTTTGCCTTGTTTATTAATCATTACCCCACCACAGGTATAATGCGCAGCTGGTACCACCGGCATTGGCTGTTTAGTAATGTCGATACCAAGTGAACGAGTTTTTTCGTAAATGGTAGGAAAGTGCTGTTTGATAAACTCGCTTGATTTATGGCTGATATCTAAATACATGCAATCAGCACCTAAGCGTTTCATTTCAAAGTCGATGGCGCGAGCAACAATGTCTCGAGGGGCAAGTTCAGCACGCTCGTCAAAGCTTGGCATAAAGCGGCTGCCATCAGGGCGACGTAAAATTGCGCCTTCGCCTCGCAGAGCTTCTGTTAATAAAAAAGTTCCGGCTTCTGGGTGAAACAAGCATGTTGGATGGAATTGATTAAATTCCATATTTGCTACTCGACAGCCCGCTCGCCAAGCCATTGCAATACCATCACCACTGGCAACGTCAGGATTTGAGGTATATTGATATACTTTACTGGCACCACCTGTTGCTAAAATAGTTTTTTTAGCAAATATGCTTTCAACCTTTTCGCTATTGCGATTCCAAACATAAGCGCCAATACATTCCTTAGTGGCAGTTGTTTTATTCTCTCTACATACAAGATCAATTGCATTGTAGCGTTCAAAAATACGAATACGGCTATGGTTTTTAACTTGCGAGACTAAGGTTGTTTGAATGGCTTGCCCAGTTGCATCAGCGGCATGTAAAATACGACGGTGACTATGGCCACCTTCTCGGGTTAGATGGTAACGAATGTCGCCATTTTCAGCTGGTTCATCACGATCAAAGTCAACCCCTTTATCAATTAACCACTCTAAGCAATCTTTCGCATTTTCTGCGGTATATTGTACGGCTGCTTCATCACATAATCCGGCACCAGCAATTAAAGTATCGTTTACATGTGCGGCGATGCTGTCATTTTCATCGAATACGGCTGCAACACCACCTTGCGCATAAAAAGTAGAGCCATCATTCACCTGGCCTTTGCTTAGGATAACTACATCGGCATTTTTTGCTAAATGAAGCGCTAATGATAAACCTGCCGCGCCACTACCAATAATTAAAACGTCGCAATTGTGTTGCTGATTCATATATTCTTGAAATTAAGGTACAATAATTGATAGCGCAATATTAACTTTTATTGCCGTGACAGAACAGCACAAAACAATTTTTATAAATAAAATTTAATTTTTTTCAATATTTATCGAACTTTTTAGCGCAAGGCTAGTCCTACTTGATGCGTTTGCCATGAGCCAGATGTAGAAAAGTTAAATGGTTAGTAGGAGATATGGCTCAAATGAGCGAACAGAACGTTGACCAAAAGTTGGTTGAGCGGGTACAACGTGGTGATAAAAACGCATTTAACCTGCTAGTAACTAAATATCAACATAAAGTAGCAAATCTGGTTTCGCGCTATGTAAAAAACCATAGTGATGTTCCAGATATAGTACAAGAAGCATTTATAAAAGCTTATCGAGCTTTACCAAATTTTCGTGGTGATAGTGCTTTTTATACTTGGTTATACCGTATTGCGGTTAACTGTGCGAAGAATCATTTAGTTGCAGGAGGGCGTAAGCCACCGGGTTCCGATATTGAAGTTGAAGATGCGGAAATGTATGACTCAGGCGAAGCATTACGTGAAAATGCCTCACCAGAGAAATTATTACTGACAAATGAAATTAAAAGTGTCGTATTTAAAACCATAGAACAATTGCCGGAAGATTTGCGTACCGCAATCAACCTAAGAGAGTTAGAAGGGTTAAGTTACGAAGAAATAGCAACAGTTATGGATTGTCCTGTTGGGACAGTACGTTCGAGAATATTTAGAGCGCGAGATGCTGTAGATAAAAAAATTAGACCATTGTTGCAACAGTAGTTAAGTCCAAGTCATAAACATAGTATTATGTGACAAAATTTTATTTTGTTAAGTAATTAATGAAGTGTTAGTTTTTAAGGTGTCATTATGAGTGAAAATAAGCTTGAGACAGTATCATCGATAGTTGATAGTTATCAGCAAAACGATGAAGTTATTGAGGAATTACTCAATGATAAGCACTCGTCTGCAACTTGGGAACGTTACCATTTAATGGGTGACGTAATGCGTGGCGAAACCTCAGAAGTGCTAAATTTAGATTTATCTTCTGAAATAGCTTCCGCTATTGCTGATGAACCAACCGTGTTAGCACCTAAAACGTCAACTGCTTTAACTGAAAAACTTAAAGCTAAAGTTGTACAATTTGCAAAACCATTTGGCCAAATGGCGATTGCGGCTTCTGCAGCAGGTTTAATGGTGATGGGGGTTCAACAAAATACAGCTGACACTGATATTATGTTGCCAGAAAACCAAGTCGTTAAAACTATACCGCTAGGTGGTATTGCTGAGCCGGTAAGCTTAAACTTTCAAGAAACAACTCGCTCAAGCGAAAAGCAAGCCTTTGTTGAGCAACAACGTCGTTTCCAAGCACTGTTATCTGATCATCAACAACAAATAAAATTAAGCTCTGTCACCGTTGGTGAGCAAGCAAAAAATGATAAGGCTGAAGAATCGGCTAAATGAAATTAATTCGTAGTCTGCTGTTATTGGTAACCATAAGCACATCAGTAACAGCCAATGAAACCGAACAAGCTGAACCTTGGCTTGAGCGTCTTGCACAATCTTTACAAACCCTCAATTTTAGCACTTCTTTTGTTGTGGTAAAAAATAACCAAGCAGAACCGTACCATTGGTTTCATGGTGTGAATGAAGCAGGTGACGAACTAGAAATTCTCTCACTACTCAATGGCCCGCGACGCGATGTTTTGCGTAAGAAAAATATTGTTAGTTATATTGAGCCTGAGTTACCGCCATATTCAGTTATTTCTCAACAAATATCAGGGCCTATTCCGGCAATATTGCGCAGTGATGCAACAAAGCTTTCGCAAACCTATGACTTTATTTCTGTTGGTCGAAGTCGAGTTTTAGGTCGTCCAGCACAATTAATCCGTATTGTTTCTAAAGATATACATAGATACGGACACTGGCTCTGGCTAGATCAAAAAACGGGTATGTTGCTTAAACTTGCAATCGCATCAAGAGGTGGCCAGCTTTTAGAGCAAATACAGTTTACTCATTTAGATATCACACCTGATTTAGGTGAGAGTTTAAAACAATTAGAGCAATCTAGTTTACCAAAAGTTATTGAGATACCAGAAGGTTATCAGCAGCAAACATTACAATGGCAAGTTAAGTGGTTACCTGCTGGATTTAAACAACGAAATGCTAACCGTCATCGCATTTCTGCAACTAAAAAGCCTGTGGAATTTATGTTGTTTAATGATGGTATTGTTGATGTCTCTGTTTATGTAAATGCCAGTGAAGATAAACAACGAGCAACAGATTATGTAATGGACGGCGCTACTGTTGTACTAAACCAAGTTGTCAATGGCTTTGAGGTTAGTGTTGTTGGAAAAATTCCCGCGAAAACGGCAAAAGCTATTGCCGACTCTGTGGTGTTGTTACCTAAACCTGCGCCATGATTGAAGAGAATGCAACTGTTGTTGCTATCGAAGAAGATAACGTCACCGTTACTAGCGAATTAAAATCCGCTTGTAGCGGTTGCCAGCAAGTGGATAATTGCGGTAGTGGCCAAGTCGCAAAAGCTTTTCCACAAAAAAAACTCACCTTAACGGTTCAATCAACCCTGCCATTAAAGTTAGGCGACAATGTTATTTTAGGGTTAAATGAATCTGCTTTATTATCATCGGCTTGGCAAGTTTATATTTGGCCTTTATTAGGATTGTTGATGGCTTCTTGGTTTGGTCAATGGGCCTTTAATCAGCAACATATTACTCATGAACTTTTTGCGATCGTTTTTGCTCTTATTGGCGGCTATGGCGGTTTTTTGCTTGCTAAAACGCAACAAAGTAAAAGTGAAAATTGTGCAGAATTAGCGCCTAAAATCTTGCGTCTACAGCCGAAAAGTATCGCGATTACAGAAATCACCGACTGAATCGCAACAAAAGATAGCCCCAGCGCGCTAAATTAGCTAAAATCTCGCCATTATTGAATTAACAACAAGCTTATTTGACTTTCCATTTATGAAACATATTCGAAATTTTTCCATAATTGCCCATATCGATCACGGTAAATCAACGCTTTCAGATCGCCTGATACAACATTGTGGTGGCTTACAAGAACGTGAAATGGAAGCCCAAGTACTTGATTCAATGGACATTGAACGTGAACGTGGTATTACTATTAAAGCGCAAAGTGTAACCTTAGACTATAAAGCTAAAGATGGTGAAGTGTATCAGCTCAACTTTATCGATACGCCAGGTCATGTTGATTTCTCGTACGAAGTTTCTCGCTCATTAGCATCTTGTGAAGGTGCATTGTTGGTTGTTGATGCTGGGCAAGGTGTTGAAGCACAAACTGTTGCTAACTGTTACACCGCAATCGAGATGGACTTAGAAGTTCGAGCGATATTAAATAAAATTGATTTACCACAAGCCGACCCAGACCGTGTTAGTGAGGAAATTGAAGACATTATTGGTATTGATGCTACCGGTGCGGTGCAATGTTCTGCAAAAACGGGTATTGGCATTGAAGATGTTTTAGAAGACATCGTTGAAAATATTCCTGCACCACAAGGTGAAGCCGATGCACCATTACAAGCATTAATTATCGACTCTTGGTTTGATAATTACCAAGGGGTTGTTTCACTGGTTCGTATTATGAATGGTGAAGTGAAAAAAGGCGATAAAATGGTGGTTATGTCGACAGGGCAAACCCATATTATCGACAAAGTTGGTATTTTTACTCCGAAACAAACAGATACTGGTGTTTTGAAAACTGGTGAAGTTGGTTTCATTATTGCTGGTATTAAAGAAATTCATGGTGCACCGGTAGGTGATACGATTACAATTTCTAAGAAAGAAGCAGAAAGTGCGCTTCCTGGTTTCAAAAAAGTTCAACCACAAGTTTATGCGGGCATTTTCCCTATAAGCTCTGACGACTATGAGAACTTTCGTGATGCTTTAAATAAACTGAGCTTAAATGATGCTTCTTTATTTTTTGAGCCAGAAAATTCATCTGCATTGGGCTTTGGTTTCCGTATCGGGTTTTTAGGTATGTTGCACATGGAGATAATTCAGGAGCGCCTTGCTCGTGAATATGATCTTGACTTGATAACAACCGCGCCAACTGTAAATTATGAAATTGCATGTACTAATGGCGAAGTTTTATCAATTGATAATCCAAGTGATTTACCTGCAATTAATAACATAGATGAAATTCGTGAGCCGATAGTGCAGGCGAATATTTTAGTACCACAAGAGCATTTAGGTAACGTCATTACCTTATGTATCGAAAAGCGTGGCGTACAAAAAGATATTATTTACCATGGTAACCAAGTTGCAGTTACATATGAATTACCAATGGCCGAAGTAGTTATGGACTTTTTTGATAAGTTAAAATCAACCAGCCGTGGCTATGCATCGTTAGATTACCATTTTGTACGTTTTGAAGCGGCAGATATGGTACGAGCAGACGTTATGATCAATGGTGACCGTGTTGATGCCTTAGCTATGATTACTCACCGTAGCAATTCAGTTGCTCGTGGCCGTATGTTAGTGGAAAAATTAAAAGAGCTTATTCACCGTCAAATGTTTGATATCGCAATTCAAGCAGCAATAGGTAACAATGTTATAGCCCGCACAACAGTAAAGCAGTTACGTAAAAACGTTACAGCGAAATGTTATGGTGGTGATGTTTCTCGTAAGAAGAAACTACTACAGAAACAGAAAGAAGGTAAGAAACGCATGAAGCAAGTGGGTAACGTCGAAGTGCCACAAGAAGCGTTTTTAGCCGTACTTAAATTAGATAAATAGTTAGTGTTAAAACTAAGGAACTAGTAGGAACAATATGGCAGTTTATTTTTCAATATTTTTGGTGATAGTGACGGTTGTTACCGGCATTGTTTGGTTGGCTGATAAGTTTTATTTAGCGCCACAACGACAACTAAAGCTTGCCGATGCTCAGGCTCAATGTGACACGCCACTAAGTGATGATATTGCTGAAAAAATGGTTGAACCGTCTGTCCTTGTCGATACGTCAGTACAAATCTTTCCTGTAATTGCTTTCGTACTTATTTTACGTTCGTTTATATATGAGCCGTTTCAAATACCGTCAGGTTCAATGATGCCAACCTTATTGGATGGTGATTTTATTCTCGTGAATAAATTTAATTATGGACTACGCGATCCCGTCGCCCGTAATAAATTCTTTGAGAATGGCTTACCTGAGCGTGGTGATGTCGTGGTATTTAAATACCCAATTAACCCACAAATTGATTATATCAAGCGTGTTGTAGGTTTACCTGGTGACAGAGTTATCTATCGCGATAAATCTATCTATATTCAACCAGCATGTGATGCTTCGCAAGATAGTTGCCCTAAACTTGAAAAGGTAATCACAGAGTTTGTTAGCAAAGGTGATTATTCATCTTATGGCCGAGAGCTTTACCGTTATACCGCTACTATGGGTGAGAAAACCCACGATTTGCTAATTGATAACGGTACTTCAGCTAAACGTCAAAGTGCTGCTTTTTGTCGTAGTGCAGAACATAATTTGTGTCAACAAGCGGGTACAGCACGTGATGAATTTGTTGTACCTAAAGGACAATATTTTGTCATGGGTGATAACCGAGACAATAGCCTAGATGGACGTTTTTGGGGCTTTGTTGCCGAAGAGAATTTAGTAGGTGAAGCTGTAGCTATCTGGATGAGTTTTGATTTTGAACGTGGCCCCGAGAGCCTCTTACCTGGTTGGGTACCAACAGGTGTTCGCTTCTCTCGTATTGGTGGAATTGAATAACTGTGTTAAATACTCCGGTCGCAATCGCGCGATTATCAAAAAAAATAGGCTATAGTTTTAAAGAGCCAAAATTATTGTTGCAAGCATTAACACACCGTAGCGCGAAAGGTGCACATAATGAGCGCTTAGAGTTTTTAGGTGATTCAATATTAGGTTTTGTTATTGCTGAAACTTTATTTAAAAAGTTTCCACAGCATGCTGAAGGCGATTTAACGCGTATGCGCTCAAGCCTTGTAAAAGGTGTTACTTTAGCTGAAGTTGGGCGTGGTTTTGATTTGGGCCAACACCTTATTTTAGGGCCTGGAGAGTTAAAAAGCGGTGGTCATCGTCGAGACTCTATCCTTGAAGATGCCATTGAAGCAATTATTGGTGCGGTTTATCTCGATTCAGATTTGCCAACTTGCCAGCGATTAATATTGTCTTGGTTTGAACAGCGTTTAAATGATATTAAACCAGGTAATGAGCAGAAAGATCCAAAAACACGCTTACAAGAATACTTGCAAGGACGAAAAATTCCTTTACCACTATATGAAGTGATTAATACTACGGGGCAGTCGCATAATCAGCAATTCACTGTGCGTTGCACCACTACAGTATTGGATAAAGAAGTGATCACAAAAGGCAGTAGCCGTCGTAAAGCTGAACAGTCGGCTGCTTTGCAAGTTTTAACATTAATCGAACAAGCAAAATAAGCTTTTCGACACCTTAAGTTGATATCGAACTCATGACAACAGAACAAAATTATTGTGGTCTTATTGCCATCGTTGGCCGTCCAAATGTTGGTAAGTCTACCTTACTGAATAGTTTACTAGGCCAAAAGGTAAGTATTACATCCCGTAAGCCACAAACTACTCGCCATCGTATTCTCGGTATTTTAACCGAAGCACATCATCAAGCTGTTTTAGTTGACACCCCAGGTTTACACTCTGAAGAAAAACGTGCAATTAATCGGCTAATGAACCGTGCTGCTAGTAGTACGTTAGCTGAAGTCGAAACTATTATATTCTTGGTTGAAGGTACCCATTGGACAACCGATGACGAAATGGTGCTAACAAAAATCAAAAACAGTGGCGCACCTTGTGTACTAGTCGTTAATAAAATTGACAATGTACAAGATAAAGAAAGCTTGTTACCACACTTGCAAAAGTTAGGTGCAATGCATGACTTCGCTGATATTGTGCCGATTTCTGCCAGTAAAGGTGATAATGTCGATGCTATTAAAGATATTTGTTTAAAAGCGTTGCCTGAGGGGGAGTTTTGGTTCCCTGAAGACTATATTACAGATCGCTCGAGTCGATTTATGGCGTCAGAAATTATTCGTGAAAAATTAATCCGCTTTACTGGTGATGAATTACCTTATTCAACGACTGTTGAAATTGAGCAATTTAAAGTTGATGAGAAAGGTATTTTACACATTAATGCCTTAGTACTTGTTGAGCGTAATAGCCAAAAACGCATGGTAATTGGTAACAAGGGCGAAAAACTTAAAGTAATTGGGCAAGAAGCCAGACGCGATATGCAAACCTTGTTCGACCGCCAAGTATTCTTAGAAACTTGGGTAAAAGTTAAATCGGGTTGGGCGGATGACGAAAGGGCATTAAGAAGTTTAGGCTACGGTGATGATTATTCAGGCTAAGCAACTTATTAAGAGAACTTGATGCAGGAAACAACGCAGCTAGCTTTTGTTTTACATAGTCGACCATATCGCGAAAACCAAGTATTGGTCGATTTATTAACAGAAAACGACGGCAAAGTTGCCGCGTTAAGTTATGTTGGCCATTCAAGCAAATCTTCACGCAAAGCTTTATTACAACCATTTCTTCCCATTCAAATTACGCTAAAAGGGCAACATGCGCTAAGAAACTTAGCACGTGTTGAGCCGGCAGGAAAGTCGAGCCTTTTAAAACAAAAGGCGCTATTTAGTGCTTTTTATATTAATGAATTATTAGTTAAGTTATTACCAGAAAGCATCCCGTGTGCTGAGCTCTTCTATCAGTACCAATTAAGCTTGAATTCCTTATTAAACATCAATGAAATAGAAGTAATATTACGTCAATTTGAATTAATGCTTTTGGCAGAGCTTGGTGTTTCTTTTGACTTTACAATAGTTTTTGAACACACTGCTTCAGGGTTTTATTATTTGCCCGAAGACGGCTTTATTCCTGCTTATACTGTGCTGAAACAGCAATGTTATGATCGTACACATTTACAGGCAATTGCAGATGATAATTTTTCAGATCCATTAACATTAGCAACGCTTAAAGCATTAATGAGACAGGTGATTAATCACTTACTTGCTGGTGTACCATTAAATAGCCGTAAACTTTTTAGTAAAACAAAAAATTCATAAGCAAACAGATATGCTGGTAATTCTAAGCAATCAACAGATTAATGAAATAAGAGATTAAACATGAAAGATATTTTATTAGGTGTAAATGTAGATCATATTGCAACATTACGACAAGCCCGAGGCACTAATTATCCAGATCCTGTTTACGCTGCCTCAGTAGCTGAACATGCTGGCGCTGATGGTATTACTGTGCATTTACGTGAAGATCGACGCCATATTCAAGATCGCGATATTCATGTGTTAAAGCAAACGTTGCATACCCGTATGAATTTAGAAATGGCAGTTACCGAGGAAATGCTCGATATCGCTTGTGATGTTAAACCGGTATTTTGTTGTTTAGTACCAGAGAAGAGAGAAGAGTTGACCACTGAGGGTGGCTTAGACGTAGCTGGGCAACAAGAAAAAATTGATGATGCGGTCGCTAAGTTAACAGCAGCAGGTATTGAAACCAGTTTATTCATTGACGCTGATAAAAAGCAAATTGACGCTGCGTTAGCGAGTAAAGCTGGGTACATTGAAATTCATACTGGACAATACGCTGATGCTACTAATGAAGCAGAGCAACAAGAAGAACTTGAGCAATTAGTTGAAGGTATTAAGTATGCACATGGCTTGGGTTTAAAAGTAAATGCAGGCCACGGTTTGAATTATTTTAATGTTAAACCTATTGCTGCTATTCCGGAAATTATTGAGTTAAATATTGGTCATGCCATTATCGCCAGAGCGGTTATTGACGGTTTAGATAAAGCGATACGCGATATGAAACGCTTGATGCTTGAAGCTAGAGGCTTAGTATAATTACCATGTTGAATCGATTATTTTAGTAATAGATAAGGAGTAGTTTTGTCAGTTACTGGAATTGGTACAGACATTGTCGATATTCGTCGTATCGCTAAAATGACACAAGCAGCGCAATTGCGCTTAGCTAAACGTGTTTTAACGGCCAATGAACTGCAACGTTTCAATAGTATTAAACAGCCAGAGCGTTTTCTTGCTAAACGTTGGGCTGGAAAAGAAGCTGCAGCAAAAGCACTGGGCACCGGCATTGCTGCTGGTGTTTCATTTCAACATTTTGAAATTACCTCACTGCCTTCAGGCCAACCAACGCTAGTTCTGAGTTCGCAGGCCCTTGCTTTGGCACAACAACTTGGTGCTAAAACTTGGCATATATCACTTTCTGATGAAGTTAAATATGCGACAGCATTTGTCGTATTGTCTTTATAAAACGCGCATATTACTGAACAAATAATACACGTCGGAATTATTTTTCATAAGAATCGCGGCTAGTAATAATTTTTGTTCTATACTTAAATTACGATTAGTGGATTTATTTTTAGTCGCTGTGGCATTAGGAGTTGATATGCAGTCGCAAAAACAGCCAATAGTAGATAGACGTCAAGAGCCTCCAGAGCAGTCAGTATGGTGGTCTAAATTGTCACTCGCACAAAAATTTTCTGCTAGTAGCTTAGGTAAGTTTGGTTATGAGCTGCGTTTTGTTCGTAATGAACAAGGCCATAGTTTAGCGGTATTGATGTGTAATACCGGTGTTGCTGTTATCACCGAAGATGGTGATATCAATACGTCACCCACTATAAAGGTTCGTTAATCTTTTTACTTCAATTTTACTTAATAATGTTGTGCTATTAAAGCTTTTTAATAAACTCTGTTGAGTCTTCTAATACTAAATCTATTTGTTCAAAGAATTCAAAGAACTCTGGTTCTAAATCATCTAAGGCTATGCCTCGTTTTAACTCTGTTTCTAGTTCATGAGTCACCTTCCCTAAACTTGGTACCCCAGAATAACAACAAGCTCCATTAAGTTTATGAATTAATACTTTAAGCTGCTCGATATCTTGTGAAATTAAAGCCTCAGAAATATTGCTTTTACTTTCAGGTAAACTATTAACTAAGCCAATAAACATATCTTTTGCCAAAGCTTCTTTTTGGCCGGCTCGTTTTAAAGCTAAAGGCCAATCAATAATCGCTGGTCGCCTATTCGCAACAGTTTCTTTTACTGGCGTCACATGTGGCTTTTTATCGTTAGCTAACAAGCTTGAATCGCAATACTCATAAATGGTGTGATGTAACATGGCTTCATCAATCGGTTTTGTCATAAATGAGTTAAAGCCTTTTTCAAGCAAACGATCTTTTTCTTCACCGAGCACATGTGCAGTGACCGCAATAATAGGGGTATGTTCGTTCAAAGTTTGTTGGCGGATAAGTGAAAGGGCAGAAATACCGTCAAGCACTGGCATTTGAATATCCATAAATATCAGTGCAAACTTTTCATGTCGGCATAATTCAACTGCTTGTGCGCCATCTGTTGCGGTTGTTACTTCATGTACTTGTTCAAGCAGCAATTCATTTATTAGTTTTAGGTTGGCATCATTGTCGTCAACAGCAAGCACTTTAATTGGAACTTTTTGCTCTGGTAAGTCAAATAACTGTGTGTGCTCAGGCGTTGTAATCGGCAGCAATGTTTTACTTAATCTTTGAATCGTTACTGGTTTACTAATACAGGTTTTAGCGCCACTAGAGATTAATGCTTCATGCAAGCTTGGTGAATTACTGTTTATTGCCAAGTGCACTGATGGAACTATGTCTTGTAAATCGAAAACTAGTGCTTTTAGTTCATTCAAGGCTGCTGGTGTGACATCATGCCCAATTAATGCAAAATCAAAAGAAGAAGCCTGTTCTTTGTCTGCTAACAATGCTTCAATTTCGCTTGGTTGGGTTAAGCAAGTAATGTTCATTTGCCAGCTTGATAAAATTTCGGTCGTTGCTAATCGACTTGCTGCGTGAGGCTCATAATATAAAATACTTTTATTAATTAAGTTCTCAGGCACAGGCTGCGCTAAGCTAGGAATTGGGTTAAGTTCACATTGAAGTGTAAACCAAAATGTAGAGCCTTCATTTTCTACACTGTCAAAGCCAATACTACCGCGCATTTCAGCAACTAAGCGCTGTGAAATAACAAGCCCTAAGCCAGTACCACCATAGATACGAGTTACGCTTTTATCAGCTTGTCCAAATGCTTCAAAAATTGAGTTTTTTTGCTGGCTTGATATGCCAATACCGGTATCTTGCACGGTAACTTTCATTTTATATAGGTTTTTAGCAATAACATTACCGTCAATATTAATATCGACAGAACCTTTGTCGGTAAACTTAATAGCATTACTGGCCAAGTTAACGAGTACTTGTTTGATGCGCATTGCATCACCAATTAATGAGTCTGGTAGTTGTGGGCTAATACGCAAAGATAGCTCAATATTTTTCATATGAGCGCTAGGAGCCAACAATGTTAAGGTTTCTTCAACAGACTCTCGAATAGAAAAAGGAATGTTTTCAATAACCATTTTGCCAGCATCAAGCTTAGAAAAATCGAGAATATCATTAATGATTGATAATAAATTGCCAGCGGAACGTTCGATAGTTTCTAAGTGGTCACGCTGAGTATCGCTTAGTGGGGTTTTTAACACCTGTCGGGTAAAGCCTATAACGCCATTTAAAGGAGTGCGCAATTCATGGCTCATATTTGCTAAAAATTCTGATTTAACTTTATTAGCGTCTTGAGCTTTGCGCTTTGCAATATCAAGCTCAACGTTTTGAATTTCAAATTGCTCTAAACTCTCCCTTAAATCTATGGTTGCTTGATCAACACTGCGTTGCATCTCATCTTGGAAATCACCAAGCGATTGTGCCATGGCATTGACACCGTTTTTCAAGAAATTTAGCTCGCCAACTAATTGGCCACTGATACGACTTTCTATTTTACCTTCTCGAATACGATCAACGGCAAGCACCATAGAGGCAATAGGGCGAGTGACACTGTTTAGTAACTTAAATGAGAAAATTGCACTAACAATAATCCCCAATAGCAGAATAAAGAAGGTTGTAATCAGCAAGCGTTGTTGCTGATATTTTATTGTACTTTTATCAATTTGAATGGCGATATAGCCAATAATATCATTATTATTAGTTAATGCTGCGGTATTATTGTGCTGGGTAAATTCATCAATAATTGGCGAGCGATAAACAAGAAATTCGCCAAAGTCATCGAACTGGGTTCGTGTTGGTAAACTTTGCCCTGCTTTAATACGCATGGTGTGGGTATCGCCGTGATATGCGCTAGTAACAAATACTTGATTATCTTTGGTAAAAATAGCAATACTTTTAACAATATCAGACTGACTGCGATGGCTAAAGCCGATCAGTGTTCTTAAATTATCTCTATTTTTTGCTAATAATGGTGCGGCGCTGCTAATCGCCAACGGATCGATAATGCTTGTTGCTCGTTGGTAGATAAATTGGTCAAGTTCATGGTAACGACCGTAGGATAGGTAGCCTGCAATAATGATACTGATAATGGCAGTTGGCACGATCGTAAGTAAAATACCCCAATCTTTCAGGCTTATTTTATGCATTTTTTGCCAGTTTTTAGTGTAAAATAATAGAGTTAATAACCGTATAATGGCACAGTTCAGGCCAATACCAAATAGAAAATAATACACTTTAACAGCAAATATTCGAAATTTGCTGTTTGTTGATGGTAAAGATAAATCGCTATGGCAAATTTTTTTAAAGCAAGTCCTAAAAAGTCACCTGTGCAAAAGCAAATTACAGTTACTGTAAATCGCCTTGATCAACAAGGCTGTGGCGTTGCCAGCGTTGGTAAGAAACCTTTGTTTATTGAAGGTGTTTTACCTGGGGAAGTTGCACAAGTAAACATCTATCAGCAGAACAACAAATACGCAAAAGGTAAGTTAGTTAAGTTGCAAAAAAGTAGCGCTGAGCGTGAAGAAGTCAAATGTCGTCACTATTATCAATGTGGTGGTTGTAACCTCCAGCACTTGCAATACCCTCAACAAATTACCTTTAAACAAAACAAAGTAGAGCAATTATTTGCACGTCAAAATTTAGCTGAAAACTTGCCATGGCAGCAAGCAATTATTAGCAATGCTTGGCATTATCGTCGTAAAGCACGAATTGGTGTTCAATATAATAAACGTGGTGAGCCGGTTATTGGTTTTCGTCAACGTGAAAGTAACAATTTAACGGCAATAAAAAGTTGCCCGGTGTTAACGCAAGAATTTACCGAGGTATTTATAGAGTTAAGAAATATATTACCCAAGTTATCTGGCAAAAATGCTATTGGTCATGTTGAGGTTATTGCTGCTAACGAAAATGCCCTAGTGGTGCGCCAATTAACAAAAATGTCGACGGCTGATAGACGACTATGGCAAAAATTTTCCGATAAAAATCATTGGCTAATTTTTATCGACGATGGCAAGCAGCAGCTTCAACTATTGAATGATGAGTTATTATTGGAAAGCCACCTGTTATCTTATTCATTGAGTGACTCGGTGCGTATTGAATTTTCAAGTCGCGATTTCATTCAAGTTAATCATGATGTTAACCAGCAGATGATAGCGCAAGCGTTGTCTTGGCTGAACTTGAAACAAGATGATGTGGTTCTGGATTTATTTTGTGGTTTAGGGAACTTTAGTTTACCTATTGCGCAAAAAGTGAAGTCAGTAGTAGGAGTGGAAGGTGTGCAAACTATGGTGGCACGTGCTACCGCTAACGCTGAACAGAATGCATTAGATAATTGCCAATTTTTTCAGGCAGATTTAAATAGTGGCTGGTCTGAGCAATCATGGGCACAAAAACGCTACAGTAAAGTGCTGCTCGACCCTGCTCGTGCTGGCGCTTATGAAGCATTAACACAATTAGTAAAATTAAATATTAATACGCTTTTGTATGTTAGTTGCGATCCGTCTTCTCTAGCTTGTGATGCAAAGCTGTTAATTGAATACGGTTATAAAATTGAAAAAATAGCGATTATGGACATGTTTTCGCAAACAAAGCATGTTGAAACTATGGTAATGTTTACGCTGTAGACTGCTATTCATAATTATACAGTATCGCAGTGGTATAAGGTTAAAGGTAGGGAAGTCGATGGTTTCAGTACGTAAATCACACCAAATGTCAGCAGCAAGCTTTGAGCAGTGGCTTGACACACTAGATATAAATACAGCTAAAAAAAATGCCTTAGAAAAGTTGTGGCAACAAGTGCATCATTTTTTTGAAGACAATACCTTATGCCAAACTAAGTCGTTAGAAATGGTGGAAATACTATCAGGTTTAAACCTTGATACTGAGTCATTATGCGCTGCTTTTATATGTCCTCTCTATGAATATAACTACCTATCTTTAGATTATATTGAAGAGCACTTTTCAAAACAGGTTTTCTTGTTATGTAAAGGTGTTAGTCAAATGGAAGCGATTAAGGCGCTACAACAATCTCAGTCAAACCAAGTCAGTGCAAATCAAATTGATAATATTCGCCGAATGTTACTGGCAATGGTTGAAGATGTGCGCGCTGTGGTTATTAAGCTTGCAGAACGTTTATGCCATTTGCGCATGGTTAAAAATAGCGATGAAGAAACTCGTGTATTAGCGGCTAAAGAGACCGCTAATATTTATGCACCATTGGCAAACCGTTTGGGTATCGGCCAGCTAAAATGGGAATTAGAAGATGTATCGTTTCGCTATTTACACCCAGAGGTATATAAAAGTATTGCCAAACAGTTAGATGAAAAGCGCTTAGACCGAGAACGCTATATGGTTGACTTTGTTGATAACGTTTCAGCACAATTAAAAGACTCTGACATAAAAGGTATTGTTTACGGGCGCCCGAAGCATATCTATAGCATTTGGAAGAAAATGCAACAAAAGTCGTTGGACTTCGAACAGTTGTTTGATGTGCGTGCGGTTCGAATTGTGGTTGAAGAGTTGCAAGGCTGTTATGGTGCGTTGGGTTTAGTGCATACCAGTTGGAAGCACTTACCAAAAGAGTTTGATGATTATGTAGCGACACCAAAAAGTAATGGTTATCAATCTATCCACACTGTGGTTATCGGCCCAGAAGGTAAAGCAATTGAAGTTCAAATAAGAACTCAGCAAATGCATGATGATGCTGAATTAGGTGTTGCCGCTCATTGGCGCTATAAAGAAGGCAGTGCCAGTGGCAAAACTACAGGGTTTGACGAGAAAGTTAGTTGGTTGCGAAAAATTTTACAATGGCAAGAAGACGTTTCAGAAAGTGGTGAATTAATCGATGAGTTACGCAGCCAGGTATTTGAAGATCGCATTTATGTTTTTACGCCAAGTGGTGATGTTGTTGACTTGCCAAGTGGTGCAACGCCGCTAGATTTTGCTTACTATATACATTCCAATGTTGGTCACAGTTGTATTGGTGCAAAAGTTTTTGGCAGAATTGTCCCGTTTACTCATAAGTTACAAACGGGTGATCAAGTTGAGGTTTTACGTAGTAAAACACCCAACCCAAGCCGAGATTGGCTAAATCCGAGCTTAAATTATATCCATACACCAAGAGCTAGGGCAAAAGTTCAGCACTTCTTTCGTTTACTTGACCGAGATAAAAATATAGCTAGTGGCAAAGAACTATTAGAAAATAGTTTGAATAAAGTGCAGCTATCATTAGCAAAAGTTGATCTAACCTTAGCGACAGAGCGCTTTAATTTAACCACTAATGAGGATCTACTTGCTGGCATTGGCTCAGGCAATATACGCTTGTTGCAAGTGGTTAACTTTCTACAGCAACTTGACGCGAAATCAAAGCCAGAACAAGAGATAGACCCTCAAAGTTTAGTGCGACAACCACAACAAAGTGGCACTCAGGCGGTTGATAGTAATGGTATTACTGTTTCAGGAGTGGGTAATTTATTAACTCACATGGCTAAATGCTGTCAGCCTGTACCGGGTGATGAAATATCGGGTTTTATTACTCAAGGGCGAGGAATATCAGTACACCGCCTAGATTGTGAGCAGCTTGCTAATGCCTTATCTCAACAACCTGAGCGTGAAGTTGACGTGCAATGGGGAATAGATAATAAACAGAACTACCAAGTTAATATTAAAATTATTGGTAGTGATCGCCAAGGTTTACTGCGTGATATATCTACGATAATTTCCAATGATAGGGTCAGTATTATTGGCTTAGAAAGTAATACTGATCATGCAAAACAAAGTATGAGTATGATTATCAAAATTGAAATTGGTAACAATGAAGCCTTAGTGCGTTTAATGGCCAAACTAAATCAGCTTGATGATGTTATTGAAGTGAGAAGGCTATAACCAATGAGTAAGTCGAGTAAATAATGCTAACAGTAAAACCATCAATGGAAAAACTACGCTGGATCATGCAGCAATTACGTGACCCAAAAACAGGTTGTCCTTGGGATTTAAAGCAAACCTTTGCTTCAGTAATACCACATACCATTGAAGAGGCTTATGAAGTAGCTGATGCGATTGAGCAAGGTGACTTTACAGAGCTTGAAAAAGAGCTTGGCGATTTGTTGTTTCAAGTAGTTTTTTATAGTCAGCTTGGCGCCGAGGAGAAACGTTTTGATTTTGACAGTGTTGTTGCGGCGGTATGCGAAAAGTTGATTCGTCGCCATCCACATGTTTTTGCACTTAGTGATTTTAGTTCTGATGCTGAAATAAAAGCCAACTGGGAAAATGAAAAAGCAAAAGAGCGTCAACAAAAAAATAATGATCAAGCCTTGAGTGTTTTGGCTGATATTCCAAAAAGTTTACCGGCACTGTCGCAAGCTGCAAAAATTCAAAAACGTTGCGCCCATGTTGGCTTTGACTGGAATAATATTGATGACGTATTTGCTAAAGTTGAAGAAGAAGTTCAAGAAGTTAAAGCTGAGCTACATCAAAATGAAATGGCATTAGCGGAAGAGCTTGGTGATTTAATGTTTGCTGTAGTTAATTTATGTCGTCACGCTAAACAAGACCCAGAAGCCTTATTACGCCAGGCTAATACTAAGTTTACTAAGCGCTTTAATAGTGTTGAAAAGCAAGTTCAAATATCAAATAAGACGTTTGAACAACATTCATTAGCAGAGCTAGAAGCATATTGGCAGCAAGTAAAATTGAACGAAAAGTCTGCGCATTAACTGAATTTAAACAGTAAGCCTATTTAGCATCTAGCGGTCATTATTTTTGAAAAATGTTCACTTATTGCTGCTGGTGTTCTTAGCGGATGCATCCTAGCCAGCAATAGACAAGTACAAGAAAGCCACACGAATAAATAATAACAAGAGGTAGAAATGACTGTATTACCTGCATTAGTTGATTGCACCTTAGCACTTGATAATAATATCGCTACTTTAACCTTCAATCGTCATGACGTTCGCAATGCATTAACAAGTACAGCAATTGCTGATGATATTGTTAAAACGGCTGACTGGATTAATACTACTCCCGAGATTGCGGTACTTATTATCACTGGTGCAGGCTCAGCCTTTTCATCTGGTGGCAACATTAAAGATATGGCTGAACGTTCTGGCGATTTTGCTGGTGATGTTCAAGAATTAGAGCGACGTTATCGTGAAGGTATTCAGCGTATACCTTTAGCGTTACATAAGTTAGAGGTTCCTATCATTGCTGCAGTCAATGGACCAGCGATAGGTGCTGGTTTTGATATCGCCAATATGTGCGATATTCGCATAGCATCAACAAAGGCAAAGTTTGGTGAAACCTTTGTAAACTTGGGTATTATCCCAGGTGACGGTGGAGCATGGTTTATGCAGCGTTTAATTGGTTATCAAAAAGCGGCTGAGCTAACTTTTACGGGCCGAGTAATTGATGCTAGTGAAGCAAAAACTATCGGTGTTGTATTGGATGTTACTGAGCCAGATGGGCTACTTAATCGCGTAAATAAACTTGCGAGTGAAATGGCCGCAAAACCTGTAGCCTCTTTGCGATTGACTAAACGGTTAATGAAATTAGCTCAACGAACTGAATTACCTGACTTTCTTGATATGTGTGCGGTGTTTCAAGGTATGTGCCATAACAATCCAGAGCACTTAACTGCCGTTAATGCGATGTTGGAAAAATTAGCAAAATAGTTAAATATTGGTAAGAACCCTCAACCAAGAAAGCCGTCAACGGATAAAAATTGCTAGCTAAATAAAAGTCGATTACCTGCATAGTGATCGACTAATCTAGTGCTGGCACAATTGCTAACTTAATACTATTTTTGCATTGCTAGCGCGGCAATATATTGCGTAATGCGTCTATGAAGCTATCAATAGCTACTTTATCAATATCAAGGTGAGTAACAAAGCGGATAGGGTTGCCTGCTGTTATTAAAATGTCTTTAGTTTTCAGCTGCTCAACCATGCTTTCTATATCGATATTTTTTACAAACTTTGCAAATACCATATTTGTTTCAACATGCGCTTGGTTAACTTCAACTCCTGGCAGTATGCTTAAGCAGTGAGCAAGATATTTTGCGTTGTCATGGTCTAGTTGGAGTCTTTTCGGGTTTTGTTCCAATGCTATTTTTGCTGCTGCCGCAATTACACCTGCTTGTCTCATTCCTCCACCTAGCACTTTACGCCAACGTTTTGCGCTTTTGATTACTTGCTCAGAGCCAAGTAAAATTGAGCCAATAGGAGCACCTAAACCTTTTGATAAACAAACCGACATGGAATCGACATGTTGGCTTAGCTCAGTGATATCAACATTTAGTGCGGTTGCAGCGTTGTAGATTCTGGCGCCGTCTAAATGTAGTTTAATTTTATGGGTGTTTGTAAAAGCACGCGCTTGTTCCATATAGTTTAAAGGGAGAACTTTACCATTAATGGTATTTTCAATACTGAGTAAAGTGGTGCGAGCAAAATGACTGTCGTCGGGTTTTATTACCGATGCTAATTTATTAAAGCATAGTGTACCGTCTTTTTCGTTTTCTATAGGTTGTGGTTGAATTGAACCTAATACTGCGGCTCCCCCACCTTCAAACTTGTAATTATGTGCTTTTTGACCACAAAGGTATTCGTCGCCACGTTGGCAATGTGCCATTAAGGCTAATAAATTAGCTTGAGTGCCTGAACTACAAAACATGGCTTGTTCAAAATTGTGTCGTTTTGCTGCCCAAATCTCCAGTTCGTTTACCGTTGGGTCGTCACCATAAACGTCATCCCCTACTTCGGCGGTTGCCATTGCGTCTCTCATTTGTTGACAAGGGCGGGTAACGGTATCAGAACGAAAATCAATCATAGCGGCTCTCTAGTTAAAAAATATTGCTTGTTGAGATCAAAAAAGGCATCACAAGTGATGCCTTTTCACGTATATTTAATGAATTATTCTGCCAGGTCAGCATTGTGATAAACGTTTTGAACGTCATCACAGTCTTCTAGCATATGGATGAATTTTTCAAAATTTGCTAAGTCTTCTTCACCACTAACTTCAGTATAAGTTTGTGGAACCCAGGTAATTTCTTCTACTTCAAGCGCATATTCTGGCATTGAGTTAGCGAATTCTGTTTTTATTTTAAAGAACTCGGTATGTGGTGCATGCACGGTAATAATGCCATCTTCTAGGTCAACATCGGTCACATCAATATCAGCCATCATTAGGTTCTCTAAAACGGTTTCTTCATCGTCGCCTTTAAAAGCAAAAACTGCTTGGTGATCAAACATGTGAGAAACAGTGCCAGACGAACCAATTTTAGAATGAGTTTTAGTAAAACATTGGCGAACATCTTTAATGGTGCGATTGCCGTTATCTGTTAGACAGTCAATAATAACCATACAGTTACCTGGACCAAAACCTTCGTAACGCGCTTCTACATAGTCTTCGCCACCTGTACCTTTGGCTTTTTCAATTGCTTTTTCGATAACGTGTGTTGGTACTTGATCTTTTTTTGCTTTTTCAATTAAACGACGTAAAGATAAGTTAGTATCAGGATCAGGACTGCCATTTTTCGCTATAACGTAAATTTCTTTACCATACTTTGAATAAACTTTAGTTTTTTGACCAGCCGTTTTAGCCATTGATAATTTACGGTTTTGGTATGCTCTGCCCATCTGAATACGTCTCGTTGTTCATGATTAAAATTTCTATGGCTTGATTCTAACGGGTCGTGTCAGCTATTTCTAGTATTTGCCTCGACTTAGCTTTCAAATATTTTCAAAGCATGTAAAAATTTGATCTAAATTAGCCTCCCTTGATATATATGACTAAATTACATGTAATTCTCGCAGCAGATATTTTCGGGAAAAGTCGAGAGTTTGAAGCCTTATGTCAGCAAATTAATTTCCCAGAAATTGAAGATGTTTCTGTACAATTTCATGTTCTTGGTCCTTATCAGCATCCGAAGAACTTTGCCTCAGAGCAGCAAGCTTACCAGTACTTTTCTGAAAACGTGGGAATAGCATGTTATAGCCAGTATTTATTATCGATAATCAGTGCAATTAGTGGCCCTAAGTTGTTAGTTGGCTTTAGTGTTGGTGGTAGTGCTATGTGGCAACTTATGCCAAAGCTTGCTTGTCATCAGGTGTTATCTGTAACGTGTTTTTATAGTAGCCAAATTAGGCATATGACAAGTCTTGATGCGACAGTAAGTACTACATTGGTTTTTCCAAAGTCTGAGCAACATTTTTCAGTGGAAAAATTGATAGAGATGCTGGAAGAGAAATCGCTGGTAGATATAGAACAGAGTGCTTATCAGCATGGGTTTTTAAATCAACTCTCGAATAACTATTCCGAGCCAGAGGCTCAAAAGTATTTAAAAAAAATGACCAGTATTATTCAAGACGCTATTAAAACCATAGTTTAGGTAAATGCAGTTAAGTTAGAGCTATCAATTTAGCCACTAAGGTTGAATTTTTATAAACGACAAATAATTGTGTTAATGTACAAATAATGTTGGATAATTATAGTAAACTTGATAAGTACTAAACTTTTCATTATTTTACGTTGTTAATAGGTGCCTAGAGTGAGAAAATTATCTTAAGGTGTCACATAAAATACTTTAAGTGCTAAATTGTTATTAATATTCAACCTGTTCTGATATTTTTAGCGCCATGTTAGCCTATAATATAAGTGTATTACGAAATCGCTATTGCCAATATACAGGGAGTTGTAGTTGCGTCGTTTTAGTTTAATTATCACCTTTGTTATTTTTTCTCTTTATTGCGGCAAAGTATTTGCTGCAAAATTAGAGGATATAGCAATTTTTTATCCTAATGTTCCTGAGCCTTATAATGCCATTTATCAAGAAATCCTCTCTGGTGTGCAATCGGCAAAAGTCAATGATGAACAAGTGAGCCAGCTTGTGGTTTTTCCACTTGAAAAAGAGTTTGATAGTGAGCGAATTAAGCAGCAATTAGTAAGTAAAGGTATCAAAAAAGTTATTGTGTTAGGGCGTTCAGGGCTTAAACTTGCAAGATCACTAGCTAGCGACTTTATGGTTGTTTCTGGTGCACTTCCAATAACACCTAATACAATTTCGGGAATTAGTTTAATTGCCGATCCCGAATATCTCTTTCGATATCTAACGCAAGTAGCGCCAAAGGTTACTCGCATTCACCTTGCTTATAGCCAAGCAAACGAATGGCTTATTGAGTTGGCTCAACAAGCGGCAAAATCGCAAGGCTATCAACTTGATGTCAAGAAAGTAACATCGACCAAGCAGGCGATTGAATACTATCAAAGCTTATTTGATGCAAGCTTAACGGAAAATGATGCCATTTGGTTACCTGTTGACCGTATTTCTTCGCAAGATAAAGTCACCTTGCCATTTATACTGGAAAAAGCGTGGGCGAAAGATGTTGTGGTATTTTCCAGTAAACCTTCTCATGCTAAACGTGGGGCGCTATTCTCTATATATCCAGACAATCACGGGCTTGGGCAGCAATTATATAAAATGATTAAAGCTTGCAACGAAGGCTCAGCGATTATGCCATTTTCTGCACTAACCTCGATGTTATTAGCGGTTAATTTACGTACTGCTGCTCATTTAGGGTTTAATTATACTAAAGCGCAGCAAAGTAACTTTCAGTTAACTTTTCCGGAGTAACTATTAATGACAGTTGCCAAGCTTATTTTCAATTCTAAAACCAGCTTTAAACAACAGCTTTTATTGTTGTTTTTTGCAAGTTTCGGTTGCTTGGCAGTTGTTACCTCTGGTGTTACTGCATGGCAAACCAGTATTGAACTTAAGAAATCTACGGTTAAAACAGGCTTACAAATTTCTGACAATTTAGCTGATAGGGTTGTTCTGGCATTGTTAACAGCAAGTGAAGATAATGCTCGCGAAGCCATTGATAATGCTCTGGGTTTTGAGTCGGTAGATAGCATTTCAGTTTACAAAGACGATGGTAGTATTTTAGTTCACGATTCTAAAATGAACGATAGCGCTATGCCCGCTGTAGTTAGTACCAAATTGACTGAGCTACAGCTTTATCAAGAAACAGCATTAACCTGGCTTTTTTTCGCCCCCGTGATATACGTTGAAGATATTGATGATATGGAGCTTGTTGAGCCCGAGGAAATCTCCCAGCAACAACAGGTATTAGGTTATGTGTTGGTTGAATACAATAAGCAAGCGCTCCATGCTATTCAGCGCTCGATAATCGTTAATAATTTTCTTATCGCAACCGTATTTGCATTATTGCTGTCATTACTCATTTCGTGGATATTAAACCGCTTAACGACGCCCTTGTTGCGTTTGTCACAAACTATGGCACAAGCACGTGATTCTGGGCATTACACTAATGCAGATGTATTTGGGCCCGTTGAAGTGAGGCAAATGGCGAGTATCTATAATCAAATGATGACGACCTTAGGTAAGCAAAATCTAGCATTGGAAAAAAGCCGCGATAATTTGGAGTCAGAAGTTGCATTTCGCACGCAAGAGTTAGTTGTTGCCCGTGATGCAGCATTAACAGCGAGTCGGCTAAAATCAGAGTTCCTAGCTAATATTAGCCATGAATTGCGTACGCCATTGCAAGCCATTATTGGTTATACCGATTTAGTCCGTGAAGACTTAGAGCTTGAGTGTATGACGGAGCAAGCAAATGACTTGAATAAGAGTATTCGTAGTGCGCATGTATTGCTGGCGTTAATAAATAATATTCTTGATTTAGCCAAGATTGAGGCCGGAAAAATGGACTTAAATTTAAAGTCTGTTGATATTAAGCATTTAGTTGATGAAACCATAGAAACAATTCAACCGATGGCAATTGCCAATGAAAACAAATTAATTGTTCAAAATAATGTTGAGCAATTGATTATCAGTTTAGATAGACAAAAAGTGATGCAAATATTGCTCAATTTATTAAGTAATGCTTGTAAGTTTACAGCCAAAGGCCAAGTTACTTTTACCTTATTTAATTGTGATAAATTCTTGCATATTTGTATTGCTGATACAGGCGTTGGAATTGCTCAAGATAAACTAAAATTTATTTTTGATAAATTTACACAAATTGATGGCAGTCAAACGCGAAAGTTTGAAGGGACTGGGTTAGGTATGGCAATAACGCAGAAATTTTGTCAGTTAATGGATGGTGAAATTCGTATTAGTAGTGAATTAGATATTGGCACCACAGTTAACGTTACGCTGCCGATAAATTAGCAAGTAGTTGTGAGTTTTTAGATGATATTCTTATTGAAAAAAACTAATGATTCACTACACTTAACAGAAAATTAGTTTAGCTTTTTCGTTTTTAATAATAAATAAAGGTGGTTTGTATGCGGTTTGCCCGAAAGGTTATCAATTCTTTAATTGTGTTAGCTTTCTCGAGCATTACTATTGAAGCTGCTGCAGTTGCTAATGATTACGTAGAAATGGAAGAGTCATTAGCTGACTTTTATGGCGACGAAGAGTTTATATCACTGGCCACTGGTAGTAAAAAACTGATCAAAAAAGCCCCGTCGGTCGCTACTGTGATAACTGCTGAAGACATTCGTAATATGGGGGCGAGAAACCTTTCTGAAGTGCTCGATACTGTTCCGGGTTTACATGTCTCTAAAAGTGGTCAGAACATGGCGCCGGAATTTTGGTTTCGCGGAATATCTACCACTTTTACACCACAAACATTATTTATGGTTAATGGCACCTCAACCAAAAGTGTTGTGCGTGGAGACAATCACACTGTTTGGGGGGAGTATCCAATTCATGCCATAGAGCGAATAGAAGTTATTCGTGGCCCTGGCTCAGCATTATATGGTGCTGATGCTTTTTCCGGTGTTATTAACATTATTACTAAAAAAGCAGATGAAAATACGCTCAATGAGTTTGGGGCTAAAGTTGGTAGCTTTGATACAGTAAATACTTGGTTTAATGGTCAGTTCAGCTTAGGTTCATGGAAAGTCGCTGCTAATTTTGAGTACTTAAGTAGTGATGGCTATAAAGGCATTATAGATGCAGATGCTCAGAGTGCGATAGATCAATTTGGAGAGTCACCAATATCTTTGGCTCCAGGTTATTTAAATGTTGGTTTTGATGCGCTTGATATCTGGTTTTCGGCAGAGAATGATTTATTTAACATCGATCTAGGCTTTCAAGAAAGAGGTGATGTTGGTACTGGTCAAGGTCCGACAGAGGTTTTAGATAGCAATGGTCGCTACGGTAATTATAAAAAAGTGGTTAATGTTTCGTTTAAGGAACAAGCTGTATTGGATGATTTATTTATAGCGGGAAAAGTAAGTTATTACGGTTCAAATCAAGAAATCGAAAAAGATCTTGTGTTGTTTCCAAAAGGTGCATTTAACGGATCTTTTCCTGAAGGTTTAATAGGAAACCCTGGGTGGGAAGAAGAGACCACTCATGTTGAACTAAATGCTCGCTACAGTGGTTTTGCAAGTACGGATATTAGCTTTGGTAGCGGGTACGAGCGACAAAATTTATATAAAGTTACGGAAAGTAAGAACTTTTATGCTGACTTTAGCCCGCGCCCAAATGGAGTGGAAGATGTTTCAGATACTGCAGAAGTATTTATGCCGGAAGCTGATCGGGAAAGTTATTTTGTTTATATTCAAGGGGTAATGCAGTTAGCGCCAGACTGGGAGTTAACTGCAGGTGGTCGTTTTGATGATTACACTGATATAGGTTCAACAATAAACCCTAGATTAGCACTTGTTTGGTCAACAAGCTTGAACTTAACAACCAAGCTTTTATATGGAAGAGCCTTTAGAGCGCCGTCATTTGCTGAGTTGTTAACTTTAAATAACCCTGTAGCTTTAGGTAATGCTAATTTAAGTCCAGAAAATATAGATACGTTGGAGCTTGCTTTTAATTATAGCTATTCACCAAAACTATCATTTGACTTTAATCTTTATCGATATGAAATTGAAGATCTGATTACTTTTGTTCAAAACAGCAATACCGGGACGGCAACAGCGCAAAATCAAGGGCAGCGCACAGGACAAGGTTTCGAAGCAAGTGTTAATTATACATACAATGACGATTTAATTTTACGTAGTAACTTAGCGTATGTAAAAGCAGAAGATGATATTGTCAAAAGTAACGTTGGTGAGCACCCGAGCTTGCAAGCTTATATGAGAGCTGAATGGCAAATGAGCGAACAATTAAAATTAACTAGTCAATTGAGTTATATTGCCAACCGTTCTAGAGTGCCAGGCGATACCCGTGCAGAATTAGATGATTATACTTTGGTGAATGTATCTGCCAGGTACCAATTTCCAGTTAATGATATTGAAATTGAACTGAGTATTGTTAACTTGCTTGATGACGACGTTCGCGAGCCTAGCTCGGCGAATGTTACCGCAGGTCAGGTAAACATCCCTAATGATCTACCTCAAGCAGAACGCAGTGCCTATTTATCGGTAAGTAAATTATTTTAACCAGCACAAAGCAGGTGTTAAAAAGCTATAACAACGCACGTTCATTATTAATATTGAGGTTAAAAGTCACGTTAGTGTTATAGCTTTTCATTTTTTATTAATATATATCTTTAAAAACGATTAAAGTATTGCTAATCCCAACTACGTTTACCAATACCTGAATAAGAAATACGGTCGCAACGAACAGGTAGAAAGCTACCTTCGGGATTTTCCTTTGCTTCGATAAAGCATGGTGGCATTCCTGCAAAAAAGCATGGAGTCATGAATTGATGAAATTCATCTGCTGTGAAACCTAAATCCGCACATAAAGCACTGTAAATTGCTGCTACATTCATGCTGAGCCCTTTTGTTTTGTGCATATATTTTGCTGTGCTTAATGCTAAACTTAAATGCTCGCCTGAAGCTAAGTTGAGTTTTTTCGCGAAGCTTATCATATGAGAAATACGTTCATCTGAACTTGCAAGTGGTCTACCATAACCATACACAGTATGATGATTTAGTATTTCACTATCAATAAACTCTTCAAGTCGAATACCACTCTTTATGGCGTTAGAGGCTCTTAAAAAATAATCTATGCCAACTTTAAATGGTTTTCCTCCGTAAATTGAAGCTTCACAGACTGTCATTCCTATACTTAGTGCTAATGATGCTGTACTGCGAGACGATGCTGCTAGTGCCGTAATATGGTTTGGCCAAATTGCTTTATCAGGATAACTGGTACTCACCCAAATAAAATTTAGTAGTTTCAATTCATTTTCGGTAAATTCACGACCTGTTATGCCGTAGGCAAATAGTTCGAGCCATTGGCTATTTTTAAGTTGATGGTGTAAATCTTTACCTCTATAGACAACACGTTCACCTAAAAATCCTTTACCCATACGCGTGATAATAGTGTCCTCATGCGTTAGTTTATTATTAATACTCATAGCTCAACTCCTTCTACAGTAGGTAATCCCATCGGGCCTGGATCATCTGTTAAAGTGGTATTTTGACCAAAAAATGGAAACTTCTTCCAACCTAATTTTTCCTGCTCTAACGCATGTATTGCCGCGCCTGGCAATCGTAGAATTAGAAAAAGCATTTCTGCTTTTTTAGCGCAGAAGCCTAGGTCAAAGATTGCACTAGCAATAACACCTGTGATACTCAGCGGGTAATTGAGTTGTTGTTCAAGCTCAACTCTGTTTTCTCGCAACCAAGCTGTGGCACCATTTGGCGATAAATCAGCAAGGTAATTAAGTGACTGGAGTATAGTGTTAGGGCATGTTAACCCGTTAGGCTCAAACCCAGGGGCATGCTCATATTCAGACCAGATATCAATGCGGGTATAATCCTGATTTGGCCTTGTTAAAAAGTGCTTCCAAGCGTCTAAGTTATGCCCTAATTGATGCCATTGTTCGACAAGTGTAAATATTTCTCTAGCACCACCGTACTGGCCTGCACCAACACCTAAAGCAGCAATTAGTGATGCCGCAGCTGTTGAACCGCCAACTCCGGCGTTCATTGCTGCGCGTATACTCTCATCACGCATACCTGGATTAGCAATAATCACGGCAATTTTTTCGAGTAGCTTTGTTTGATTTTGGCTAGGACGTTCACCAATAAATAGTAGATACCAATATTCACTTAAACTCGCTTTTGGCAGAATGTCTTGATAAACATTGTAACCATGACAGTAGCTATTTTTTGCCGCAAATGGGTTGTTATGTTCAGGCTCTTCAAACCAAATACTTGATTGGTAATTAGGTTTATTCACTTTGTTAGATGTTGACATGGGTTATCCTCCTGGAGTTGCTGATTGGTTTGCTAGGCCTTTTACACGTTGGGCCATTGGCGGTATTTCAGTTGCGTCTATATGTAAATCAATCATGGTAGGGCCCTGCTTATTGCCCAAGCGTTGCCAATTGATATTCATTAGTTCATCAACGGTTTTTATTTGAATACCTTCAATACCCATGGCTTCTGCCAATTTTGCATAGTTAATATTGGGTAATGCAAAGCCTACCTGTTCTGCACCACCGAGTTTTTGACCATGCTTGACCATGCCAAGCGCACTATCGTTAAATATTACATAGATAACTGGTAATTGGTGTTGTAAAGCGACTGTTATTTCTTGTCCCGCCATTAAGTAACTGCCATCACCAGTAATGCAAACACTTGGCTTACGACTGCCAATACAATTGCCAACAGCTGCCCCTATAGCCCAACCCATAGAGCCAAACCCCATAGCTATATGATAATGTCCTAAGGTATTACTGCTGTGATGATAATGTGTAAACCATGCCCAGACATTACCGGCATCAAAATGTAGGCGATAGTCTTCAGGAATGTGTTTTGCAAACTCGGCAACAATTCGCTGTGGCTTTAAAGGGGTTGCGTCTGAATAACAACTCTGTGGTAAGTTAAGGCTTACTTGTGATCCACAAATGGCTTTTTTTTCTAGGAAGTGTTGTTTTGACGCGAGTGGTGAACCCCATGTTTTCCCCCACTTTACACCTTGCTTAATATCACTATTAAGCTGTTTAAAAATACCAGTTAGATCACCACAAACATGATGTTGTGCCATAGGAGTTCTTGAAAAGTGTTCATGAATTTCATCAATATGAACAAGCTTGTCACTTAATAATGCTTCATTCCAGCCATTGGTACCTAATTCTGATATTTGCGTGCCGATAGCAATAATGGTATCTACAGATTCATCGAGTAACGCTTTTTCTGCACTCTCGTGGCCTGCAAAGCCAAATACACCGTGATATTGAGGATGAAAGCAATCTATCCAACGCTTTGCTGCGGGCCCTGTGGTTATTGCTGCATTAGTAAGTTCAGCAAATTCAATGATTTCATTAATTGCTTTACCGCAATCGCGGCCAAGAAATAAGCTAATACGCTTTGCGCTACTGAGTATGTTAACTAATTTTGCAATGGCAATATCATCAACTAGATTAACGTCATTAACTAAATTATTAGGGTTTAACGTTGGCAGTTTAGTTGCTTTTTCTCTCAGAATATCCGATGGAATACTAATATGTGAAGGCCCACTTGGCACTCTAAATGCCGCCATAATGGCTGCGACAATTTTAGTATTGATTTGCTCTCCATGAGAGATCAAGGTGTTATAACTGGTGCAATAGCGAAGAATACCTACGGTATCTATCGCGGTACAAGAGGACTCTTGTAAGGCGTTTTTACCAAATTTTGGTAAAGGGGTCTGTGCGGTGATAACTAACATCGGAATATTGTCGGCGTATGCTGAAGCTACGCCTGTTAGCAAGTTGGTAGTACCAGGGCCTGTTGTTGCACAACAGACACCTAACTTCCCTGTTTCTCTTGCGTAACCCTCTGCCATAAATGCAGCACCGGATTCGTGCCTTGCGACAACTATTTTTGGACCTTCAGTAGATTGATTGCGAGCAATAGCATTGTAAAATGGCTCTATTGCACCACCTGGCACGCCAAATATATAGTCTACTTTCAGTATTTTTAAGTAGGCAATAATTACGTCGGCATTGTCGGCAATTGTTGGGATGTTTGTGTTTTCAAGCAGCTTGCTTTCAAGTGGGAATGACTGAGTCATAATCTTCCTCTCTTTCACTAAAGTTGGATAAACCAACGGGAGCTAGAGTTTAGGAAGAAAGTCAGTCAGATAGTATGATTTATATTAACTCTTTTAGTTGTGAATTTGCTTTATTAACAATAACACACTCTTCTATAGGGGTTGGTTTTCCTAAATGATAACCCTGTGCGTAATCTACGCCAATATCTTTTAATATTGTTAAGGTTTCTTCGTTTTCAACAAATTCGGCAACG
This sequence comes from uncultured Colwellia sp., assembly GCA_913058245.1. GTDB lineage: Bacteria > Pseudomonadota > Gammaproteobacteria > Enterobacterales > Alteromonadaceae > Cognaticolwellia. The sequence goes on along the minus strand of CAJXQJ010000006.1, from coordinate 74,046 downwards.
GTTTTTTTACCTAGTGCTGATGCAACTTCATATATTGCTTTGACCAGTGCAAGATCAACAGTATTAGAAGCTAAATCAACAACAAAAGAACCGTCTATTTTTACTGACTGAGCGGGGATTTGTTTTAAGTAATCAAAGGTACTAAAGCCGGTACCAAAGTCATCAATTGAGAATTCACAACCAAGCTCACCGATACGAGAGATTATTTTCTTGGTTTCACCAATGTTACTTAAACTCGCGCTTTCTGTTAACTCAAAGATTATGCGATCAGCTTCAACCTGGTTAGTTACTAAGGCTTCCTTAATAATAGGAACAAGCCTTTCATCGCCAAAGCCTTGTGCAGAGAGGTTGATAGCAATTTTATGTAATTCAGGGTGTTCAGCTAAGTACTTAATAGCTTTGGCAATGACTTGCCTATCAAGTAATTTCATGCCGCCTTCGCGTTCGAGGGCTGGAATGAATTCGCCTGGTGGAACTATTTTTCCGTCAAGTTCGAGCCGAACAAGCGCTTCATAATAGGCTATTTTTCGTGTTGCAATTTCTACAACTGGCTGAAAGTATAATACTAAGTTGTCGTCAGCAACGGCTTGATGTAATTTTCTGACCCACTCCAAACTCATTTGCAGTTCTTTACTATGAACATCATCTTGATCGTAAATATGGGCCATATTCCGGCCTTGCTTTTTCGCGGCGTATAAGGCTATATCAGCTTGTTTCATATACTCTTCGGCGCTTTCTTCAATACCGTCAACTTCAGAAATACCAATTGAACAATTGACTTTAAAAGTCTCTCCTTCGATTTTACAGTAATATTCGTCAAGCAATTTACAAATATTATCGGCAAGTTTTAGTGCAATAGTTTGGTTAGTGTTTGGTAATAGAATTGCAAACTCATCACCACCAATGCGAGCGAAAAAATCAGCTTTACGTAGTCGGTTACTAATTAACTTGGCAATATTTCTTAAAACGCTGTCTCCATGATGGTGGCCAGCAGTATCGTTTATCACTTTAAAGTGATCTAAGTCTAAATAGAGTAACGCGTGAGGGCCACTACCGCGCATTGCTGTTGCAGAATACTGGCCTAGTTCTACCTCAAAATAATGACGATTGTATAAGCCCGTTAATCCGTCGTGCATGGCGAGGTATTCTAAGTCACTTTGTGCTTTTTTACGTGAGGTGATATCGTCAATTGTGCCTGAAATACTGTAGCTTTTATTATCATTACATAAGGTTAACTCTAAGCGGGCTTCTACCCAAAGATCTTCATTGACTTTGTTTTTTAATTTAAACTCAAAATGAAGTGAGTTAACTTGCCCAGTTAATATTGGTTGTAATTGCTCAGCAGTGTTAAAATTAGAGAATTCAGCGGGTTCGATAAAGTCGGTTAGCGCTAATTGCAATGAACTATCAATTTTATAGCCTGTTAACTTTTCCCATGCTTTATTCAGGAAAGTTATTTTACCGGACGTATCAAGCTCAATAACTACACTTCCTAATTGGTCGAGTAATAACTGATGCGCGTCTAAAATTTGTTTATATTCTGTTTGACTCTGACGTAGCGACTCTACTTTATTAGCAAACTGTTCGTTGCTGATCATAAAATCTTCACGGCGTGTTGCAGACTCGCACACTCTTCTTAATTGCTCTGCGCGAAAAGGCTTAGTAACAAAATCAGCAGCACCACTTAGCATTAATTCTTCAGCTAATTCCATAGTGTGGTTTGCCGTCATAATAACTACTGATTGTTCAGGCTTCTCTCGCATGATGTGATTAAGCACTTGATTGCCTGATAATCCTGGCAACATAACATCGAGTAATACGAGCGCATAGTCATTTTTGCGCCATAGATTTAACCCTGACTCGCCGTCGACAGCAGTATCTATAGTAAAACGACTTGAAAGGATTCTTGTTACTAGGTGGCGGGTATCAGGGTTGTCTTCAATAACTAAAATTGATGTTTTAGCCATATCATCAAGTGAGATAAGCTGATTTTCATTGACAATATCAAGTAACTTTTCGTGCTCCTTAAATGGTACCACTTTATTGATACCAAACTCGCGTGCTGTGGTACTTGCTATATGTTCACACCAAGTATTTGCCACAATAACAAAAGGGGTTTCTGCAGAGCATTTAAGTACGCCTGAGCGGATCATTCTTGCTAAACGCCAGCCATCGAAATCGTCTAAATGAATATTACTAATAACAAAGTCTATTTGCTCATGTTTTAAAATTTTAATGGCATCTTTTACTTTTGAAGCCACAACCACTTTGTAGGAACTACCACTGGAGAGTAACTGGTTTAAAACAGCCAGCTGTTCCAAATCAGTGTTTAATAATAGCAATTGCTTAGAAGCAGCATTAAACATCATAGAGCCTCATCCATGAATGGCGATAAATAGAAATATCATAAAGTAGTTATATATCATTATAGCAGGTATAAAAGCTAGTAAATGTCATTGATTGTAATCGAGTTTTTTTGATTGTTTAATAGTCATTTTTTTATTTATTTCTACAAAAAGATGATTTTATTTGATCTGCGGGCTGTTGGGTTTTGATAATTACTGACTAAGTTTTTCTTTATTAGCAGCATTAAACTTTAGGGCGGATATGTAAAAAATGTCCTAAAATTGTAGCTTGCAGGCTAGTGTTTATTAATGTTTTTGAAATCATGTATACTAAATTATCCGTAATCAGTTTTATGTGGGACTTAAAATTATTATTACAATATTTATTGTTAATTGTACTTTTGTTTAGTCAAATGTAATTTGTATCTGTGGTAATAATAAAATTCAGTGAGTGTGTTATGAGTGAAAACCGAAAAGAAGAATTAAACTTACGCACGGAATTGATACGCTTACAAAAGGAACTTGAGATAGAACGAAAGTGTAATGAACAGCTTTCTGAGTTAGTTAAAAACGGAGAGAGGTTTGTATTTTCGTCAGCAGAAGGTATTGGAGGGTTGTGGGATTGGAATTTAAATACGAACCACGTTTATTATTCGCCTCGCTGGAAGAGTATGCTTGGTTATAAAGAAAATGAATTGGCTAGTAATTTAGACACTTGGAAAACTTTAGTTCACCCAGATGACAAAGGTAATACCTTAGCAGCGGTTGAACATTTTTTAGCAGGCGATAGTGACTATTTTGAAATTGATCTTCGTATGCGCCACAAAAATGGTACATATATTTATATTAGGTCACGAGGACTTTATGTAAAAAGTGATACTGACAATAGGCCAACACGTTTGATAGGTTCTCATGTTGATATTTCCACACAAAAGAAAGCTGAATTATTTGAACAACAACATAATAAAATTCTGGAAATGATTGCTAAAGGGGATTTAGCAGCTGATATTTACAATGAAATTGCGCACATGTACGAAGAAAAATACCCGGGAATGCGCTGTTCATTACTAGAACTTGATAACAATATCTTATTGCATGGTGGAGCACCTAGTTTACCTAAGGCGTATTGTGATGCAGTAAATGGACTCGTCAACGGCCCTGATGTTGGCTCTTGTGGCACGTCTACCTACACAGGGAAACGGGTGATTGTTGAAGATATTGCAACTGATCGTAAGTGGAAAAATATAAAACAATTTGCATTGCCACACGGTATGCGAAGTTGTTGGTCTGAGCCTATTAAAAACTCTCAAGGTAAAGTGTTAGGTGCTTTAGGTATGTATTATGACTTTCCCGCCTTGCCTGACGAGCAACAGTCAAATGATTTACTTTCAGCTGCAAGACTTGCTGGTATTATTATGGAACGTGAGCAAAATCAAAAAAGAATTTTAGATTTAGCGTACGTTGATGAATTAACAGGTTTATCAAGCAGAATGTATTTCTTTTTAAACCTAGAGGAGTTGATTAAGACTTCTCGCCGTTATCAACGACGGTTTAGTTTACTTTATTTAGATCTTGATAACTTTAAAACGATCAATGATTCATTTGGACATGCTGCAGGTGACGCCTTGTTAATTGAAGTAGCTAATCGATTAAATAGTACGCGCAGAGATGTTGATTTTATTGCCCGGCTAAGTGGTGATGAGTTCTGTATTATTGTTAAAAACCTAGATGATGATTGTGATGGAGCGAATGTTGCTCAGCGTTGTTTAGCTGCTGTATCGGCACCATTATACCTGTTAGGAAGGAAGTATACTCCTTCATGTAGTATTGGCATTGCACATTATCCTGATAATGGTAAAAATCATCAGGAGTTGGTCAAGGCGGCAGATACTGCACTCTATGCTGCCAAAGAGCTTGGTCGGAATCGTTATGCTTTTTATAGTCCTCGTTTAACTGAACTCGCTGAGTACAGGTTAAAGGTTGAACAATACTTAAGAGAAGCGATTGAAAAAGAAGAATTATCATTAGTTTATCAGCCGCAAATTGATATTGTTACAGGTAAAGTAACTGGAGTAGAGGCGTTATGTCGTTGGTATCATAGTGAGCTTGGGCAGGTTTCTCCTTGTGAGTTTATAGCTACAGCAGAGCGGATAGGGATGATAAAGGCCTTAACTGAATGGGTGTTGAAAACGGCTTGTAAGCAAGCAGTAAATTGGCTGACATTAGGGTTTCCAGCCATTCGAATGGCAATTAATGTTTCGCCAACACACTTTTTGGATAATGACTTAGTACCGCTTGTTGAAAAGGTTATTGCTGAAACCGCAATAGATCCTAATTCACTGAAATTAGAGGTAACAGAGGGACTAGTGCAAACTCATGATGATAATGTTTCGGTATTTCATAATTTAAACGCGTTGGGTATTAAATTAGCTATTGATGATTTTGGAAAAGGGTATTCATCATTCTCATCATTGAAACATATTAAAATTGATTGTATGAAAATAGATAAGTATTTTGTTGATGATATTTCGTCTGATGAGAAAACTTATCTTCTGATTCGCTCTATGGTTGAAATGGGTCATAATCTAGGGTTTGAGGTAATTGCAGAGGGGATTGAAACCCAAGAGCAATTTAATATTATAAAAGAATTGGGGTGTGACGGTGCCCAAGGCTATTTATTTAGTAAACCTGTGGGTTCAAGCGTTATTGCCCAGTTGCTAAGTAATGAACAGTACCATTAATGCATATAAAAATTATGTGCTTTATTTTAGTAGAATTAAGCGTATTTTATTAATGATAAATAGACAAACCTAGTTCTTGTGCAATATTAGAAACTAGGTTTGTGCCAATTACAGAATTACCAAATTTGTTTAATGGCGGGCTCCAACTACAAATTACACCATAGTTTGGCACTATCGCAATAACACCGCCACCAACACCGCTCTTTGCTGGTAGTCCAACCGAAAAAGCAAACTCACCTGACTGATCATACATACCGCTTGTTGATAATATTGCATTAATACGGTGAGCATCTCTCGCTGAGCAGATCACTTTCTTTGTTTTAGGGTCGACACCTTTATTTGCCAAAAATAGTAAGCTATTTGCTAGCTGTTCACAGTTCATTGCAACTGAGCATTGGGTAAAGTAATGACTTAAAAGTTCTGGTATTTCTGCTTCTATGTTACCGAAGCTTTTCATTAAATAGGCAAGAGCTGCATTTCTATTGCCGTGATTTAACTCTGACTCATAAACGTGTTTATCAATATAAATTGTTTCATCATTAGCAAGGGTTCGCATAAAACTTAAAAAGGCTAATTTACTAGAAGAAAAGCGGCTAGTTAATACATCTGCTATCAGAAGCGCACCTGCATTTATCACAGGATTACGTGGGATACCTTTTTCCCACTCTAACTGAATTATAGAGTTAAATGGCTGGCCAGATGGTTCCATATTAACCCGTTGCCATAAGTCGTCACCAATGCGATTCATTGCCATAACTAAACCAAAAATCTTCGAAATACTCTGGATAGAAAATGGAATTTTATAGTCGCCTGCACCAATGGTATTACCATCAATAGTAGCGATACTTACACCTATTTTCTTAGGACAAATTTCCGCAAGTGCAGGTATATAGTCAGCAACTTGGCCCTGAGCATGCAAGCCCTGCTGAGATAACACTAAAGCCTGTAATTTTGCTTGTAGATTGGAGATGTCTTTTATCATATCACTGGCTTATCGATATTTTATTAGGAGGCAATAAAAGCTTATATGGCGCTTATTATGCACAATTAACTAGGCTTTCCTAGCTTATTTTGTCGATGAATAATTATATTATCGATACAAGTTCGATTAGAGATATCAACAAGTTAAATAAATGGCTATATAGTTCCTATAAACTTTTAATCATGCCGAGCAAAGAAGGCTAATGAGTTTGTACTTATAATATTGTTGATGATGGGTATCGAGTACTCTCATTTGGTGAAAAAATATCAACAGATGACAAGTAGTATATATAGGTATAAAAACCTAGTACGGCTGCTTAAACTAGCTTGTCAGCAAGTTTTATTGGGTTAAACGGCCGTACTTATTGGTGTTTTTTAAACTTTTTCATATTAATTATTCACGACCTTTGCTGTCGTATTTCTCTAGTATTCATAGGGGAGTCTTCTTGTTCGATATCCCATTGGCTGATATCTAGGTGTTTGACATCTCTAATAAAGCCTATCGTTGAGCTGATGGCGTTAAGAAAGTTATGAATCATTGTATTATTCCTTTTTAAAAACGATATTTATTAATCTGACAGTTGTGCAGTGCTTTCTAATTTCATATCGAACATTATTTGTCTAATAAATGCTAAGTTGTTTTCAGTAGTGGCATTATTGTCAATTGAAACAGCAGTGTTAAAGTCACTTAGCGCACCTTCAAAATCAGCATTTTTGTAGCGGGAAACACCTCGGTTACTATAATTTAACGACTTTAGGTAGAGTGCCTTTTTAGTGGTTAAGGCTAACTCGTCAATACTGTTAATCGCTTCAGTACAAGCTGACTCAGACGCTTGGCTATTATTCGATTGCAAATAAGCAACACACAAGCCCATTTTCTTATCGTAAGAATTGTTGGTTTTAGCGCGAGCAGTTAATTTTTTTAAACCTAACTGAACATCACCTTTCACGATATCTGTACTGGCGACAGCGTCTTTTACTACGGCTACTTGAAAAACTGGCTTGCCGGCAAAGGCTAATACTGAATTACTCGCTATTAAGGTTGAAAGTAATAGCTTTTTTAATATGATCTTATTCATTTTGTGACTCCAATTAGCTGTGTACCACGTCGGTACACAGCTAATATAGAAATATAAAGTAAGGTAAACAAACGATTAAAATGCACTTGTTGAGTGAATAAATTTCACCTGTATCTTTTGCTTGTTATTGCCATTAACTGGCAAATGTTTGTTTTACCCAATCAGCAAACAACAGTAACTCTAGTTTGTTTTCAATATTGTCATGCTGAATTAAGTAGTATCTATCCTTGGTAATAAGCTCTTGGTCAAATAGCTTAACCAGTGACTCTTCACTAAACCAAGCCCTGCTCATAGGCAAAGGGACAAGGGCGATGCCCATACCTTGTTGTGCAGCCCTTGCCACGCCAAACATACTGTCAAACTGTATAATTTGTTTAGGGTCAAAATCGTTTATGTTGAGGTTGTCGGCCCATTGGTGCCAAGACCATGGCCTTGAGCTATGCAGAATAAGCGGTGTATTTTTCAAAGCAGTAAATCCGATATTTTTCAGTTTTTTATAAAGCTTTTTATTACAAGCTGGTGCGTAGCGTATCGGAAATAAGTCGTGAACAATTTTTGCGTTGGGCTTGCCATTGGCGAGTACGATTGACAAGTCAGCGGTTTGTGATGACTCACTACCAGCTTTTACCGTTTCTAGCTGTAAGTTTATATCGGGATTTTTTTCAGACCAAGTACTCAACCTTGGAATGAATAACTCGCTGGCGAAAAACTCCGGCAAATTTATCACAAGAGTTTGATTTTGTTGCTTGTTAGTAAATTCAGTGACCGTTGCCTCTAGATCGTGAATGATGGGCTGTATCGATTGATAAAATTGCTTACCGGCACTGGTAAGTTCTATTGAGCGAGTGCCTCTTTTGAATAGCGTAATAGCCAGCTGAGCTTCTAATTGCTTTATTTGGTGACTGATGGCTGAGGGCGATAAAAATAATTGGCTTGCGGCATGTTTAAAGCTTAAGCATTTTGCGGCAACGCAAAAAGAGCGTAAGCCACGAATAGGTGTTTGAATAGGCATGTGTTTTTAATAAGTAATGACGACGGCTACTAAATTGCAATAGCTACGCCAAAATGTTAAGTTATTGATTATATTGGTGTTAATGTGGAAGTGATAATGATAAGAATGATTGTCTTGCACTGATTTAGTGATACTGCACTAAAATGATATTGATAAAAACTGGAGCAAGAAAAAAGGACATCAACAGATGTCCTGAAATGAAACAAATTAACAATATGCAGTGTTTTAAGGAATCGGGGGAGATTCAAAAACAAGATAATTTTAAGCGCTAGAACCATCGACAACAAACGATATAAATTCACCCTACAGGTGAGTTTTTCTCACTCGTTAGTTACTGAATAAAGATTTTTAGTGACGTTTCAATTTTAACCTAGGTAAATAATGTGGGGTTACTGATTATTGATAAAAACTTAGCAAATACTGTTGAAGTATTTGGGTTTAAAGCTCTTTTAATTAAGTTCCCATTGCTTAGCTTACTGAAGATATGTCAAATAAGCCTCAACGCAGATGCCGAGGCTTTGTTATTAGAAACTATTTATCAGTAGGAATTAGTAATAGCTTGGTTTGCCTACCATTAAGGTACCAAACCCCTGATTGATCAAATATCGCATCTTCTTCTAACATTATTCTGATCTCTTTTTTCCACGGTTCAATATAAACGGCATTGTTCAGTTCAATGGAATATGCGGTATTTAAATGTAGCGGATAATCCCCTGAACCAATTACACCTCCTTGCGAATCCCACATGCCAAGTGTTGTACCTGCAGCATGCCCATGGTAACCAAGAGGGTGAGTATAAATAGTTGGTTTTAATCCTTTTGAAATTGCCTCTTCTCGAGAGCGTTTCAAGACCTCATTACCTGTTAACCCAGCTGAAAACTGTTCTGTAAAAATATCTTGAAGTTTATTACCTGATATTAATGCTTTTTGTAAAAATTTTGGTGCTTGTTTTTCATTTGCTTTTAGCACATAAGCATGTTGTTGAGTGTCGGTATTAAGGCGTAAATAAGTAATGCCAAAATCTACGTGTAACAAGTCGCCCGGTAAAATAACTTTTAGATCGTTACCGTTGGTAAAGCTAGATTCATGATCAAAGGCTACGGAATCGCTACGCTGTATTGATACGCTAGGATGAAACCAAGTTTGCAGTTTTAGCTCACGTACTCTTTCCCTAAACCACCAGACAACGTCATCGGTAGTTGTCTGCTTTGGTGTAATGACTTTATTTGAAAAGCCTTCTGCAATTATATCGTGAGCAATTTTAACTATATCTTTATAAACCGCGATTTCTTCTGGAATTCTCTGCTCTAACCAGCCAATGGCTAATGGCTCAGCCGATACAAGTTTTGTTTTATAATCGTCTGGTAAATGTGCAAGTAAGTTTTCTTTGTCTGTTGCAACAAGTCCATCGGCGTGAGCCCAATGCGTTGATTGGTTGATACCTATCTTTGTAGGTTTATGTTTTTTAATTAAATCGTTAAGTGCTAACCATTGATTAGGTTGTTTCGATTTATTTCAAGCTTTTTCAAATACATCACCAACCTTATATGGAGCAATTGCGTAAGCACCAATGCTTTGATCTTCTTTTCTAGCAAAAACCAATATGGTGGTTCGGCGTGCCGATATCCAAGTTGCGGGTAATAGAGTTTTAATTACAGGATCTTCATTGTATTCTCGGCTAATGATGATCCACATATCGATGTTATGTTTACTCATTAGCCGAGGCAGTAATTGTTCTATACGAGTTTTTGTTATGTGGTCAATAAACTCAGCTCTATCGCGCATTGATAAAATTGAGTTTGATAACTCTGAAGAGTTTGCATACGGGGCAAAAACAAAAAGCTTTAGTAAACAGATGAAAAAAATATGACGCAAAATCAATCCTTTTTATTTTTGAAATTTTATTGGTATTAACTAAGTTACGTGATTTAAATTTAATTTACTACACAGAGTTGTTTACTTTAGGTAATAGGTTGGAGACGTAAATTTGCTAGGTTAAATAAAGTTGTACAGGAGCGTTATATATAAATAGAGTGCAGATTAGCTGCGGGATTTGGTTTTATTGGCGTAAGTGAAATCAGTTATAGAACTCAACCAAGCACTGTTTTAGAAATAGATACAAAAAAACCAGCTAATGCTGGGCTTATCTGATAAATGGTGCCGACTGCCGGAATCGAACTGGCGACCTACTGATTACAAGGTAGCTACTTGGTATATATGAAGCTACTGTTTGTGCGGCTTAACCATATGAATAATCTGTTGAAATACAATAATAGCCCTATCTGTTTTTAACCTAATTTGTTGCACTAAATGTGTGATTTTTGTATGCTTTTTACTTTGCTTCACTCAAATATATTGATTTGAATTTACGAATCATTCATCGGTGAAAATAACCTTATGCACTTTTACTGGTATTGAGTAATCAACTGGTCGTTCAAAATATCAGTGATTATTCAATTTTTACCCTAGTTGCATATTTTGAATTTACTCGGATAAAAAGGTATATCTCAAATTAATATTCAACTTCATCTACAGGTAATTCAATTACATTATTTAGCGCTGATTCGATTCGACCTCGCTCACCACTTTCAGTAGTAGATAATCGCAGTAGTGGTATTGATACCTTCGCTAAAATATTGTTTTTGTGATTATCCCTAACCTTCTGTTTCTCATTAAGCTCATGAAATTCATACCCATCTACTTCTATTGCCAAAATTGGCTGCATATCTAGCTTATTAAACAGTAAAAAATCAATATGTGTATTGGGGTGATTAGCAAACTTTTTTTCTTCTGTACTTAGTACTGAAAAATCACCAATTAATAAACCTAATGTGTAATCTCTCTGATATGAAAAAGAGTTATATAAGTTTTGTTTTAAAATATCATCTAATAAGGTGGACATTAAATCTTCAGATAAATAGTCAGAGCTTCTTTTTACGTTTTTCATAAATGAAGTTAAAGCACTAGAGTATTCTTTATACAAACAGTCGAAGATAGATATAGTTTTACTTTCAAAGATGCAAGGAGATAACGATTGGTATTCAATATGCCGCAGTAAGTCACCGATATTTGAGCCTTGCTTTTTAAGAACGTTTTGAGATGTTACTAAGGTAAATCGTTTTTTAGCTCTAGAAACAGCAACATTTAAAAGGTTTGGTTTATCCATGTATTTGGTCAGAGTGTTTGCTGTCGCACTAAATATTATGCTTTCTTTTTCTCTACCTTGAAATTTATGCACTGTATCAGCCGCAATGTTTGCGATAGCAAGGCGAGTTGAAGCCTGATTTGCTTGTGCTCTATAAGGGGAAATAAAGCCTATTTCATCAACCCCTGATAATTTTAATTCATCACTTAACACTTCGTTGTTAATAACATCTAATTCTCTAATATTAATAAAACCACTACCTGATGATGGTTTTCTTGCGTGATTTCCCCTTTCGGTTTTGATAACTTTGAATGGATCCGTTGATGAAGATGTCATTGTAATTAATTGACCGCCATAATACTTTTGATTACAAAAGTCGATAATTCTAGGGTGGCAACGATAATGCTCTTTTAAAAGAGTTTTAGGCGCTGAAGGAAACAACCTATCTAACGAAGACAATAGACTTTCAAGGAAGTAACTATAACCATTCGTTACATTGAATTGTTGGTCGATATCGTTATTCAATGAATCATCAGGAATATGTGGAAGTTGTTGTAAATCACCAACGACAACAATATTTTTAGCACATGACATTGATAAAAATCCTGTTAATAAATCTACCTGTGATGCTTCATCAACAATTAAATAATCAAACAACTCAGATTCACTTTTATTATTAATAATTGAATCAGTTGTACTAAGCACAACAGGGTATCGATTAACAAACTTTTCAAACGCTTCTGGGGTCCTTTTATAAGATTTTTCGTTTAAATTGATATCTTTTGTAGGTTGATATTTTTGTGCGATAAATGATTTAAATAGGACGTTAGATAGTTGAGTTTGTCTTTCTAAAAGACTTTCAAAATCCTCAGTAGTAAGTAGTTGTTCTAAATGAGTTATTTCTTGATTTAGTTCTATGGTCTTGCGCTGATAATATTCGCTAATGATACTTTTAAAAATATTTTCGTTTAGTAGTTTTAAATCACCAAATTTATAGATTTTATACCGATATAACCATTTGAATTTTGTTAACCAGTTCAATTTTTCAAATTGAGAGTGATACTTAAAGTCGGCTAAAAAGCTTAAAAGGTTAGGGGTACTCCATTTAGTAAAAAATGAGAAACGTTTGATGTTTAAAGGTCGAATATCAAAATGTTTATCGAAATATTGTTTTTCTATATCTATTCGTACTAGTGTTTCTTTAATAGTGGCTAATGTATTATTAGCTTCAAGCAACTCAGTTATTTTACTGCTTATTTGGTTTAATTGATTTTTAATCTGATAAACAACACTGCTATCCATGGACCAATCTTTAAGTTCAGGTAGCTCCCTGTTAGTAGTAAAAAATTGCTTTTGTGAGTCCTTATTACCTAACCTTGCAGCGATAAAGCTTATTTGTTCTTTCTCTAATTTCTCGAAAACATTATCAATTGCGGGATTGTTACCTGCTACCACTGCAACATTTTTTCCTTGCATAACTATGTTGGTAATTATGTTTAGAATGGTTTGAGTTTTCCCCGTGCCAGGGGGGCCTTGTATCAGGCTAATTTGGCTTTCTAAGGCATTAATAACTGCTTTTTGTTGCGAAGGGTTTATGCCGAAAGGAAATATGGGATGAGTTGTAATTTTTTCATGCTTTGGTGGCGCAAGCGTAACAAAGTTACTAATGACACATTCAGGTTGAATGGCACCTAATTTTTTATCGTAATATATGTTTAAATGCGGTGTTTTATTCTCAAGTGACTTTGCTAAAAAGTAGTAGTATTCAATTAATTGTTTTGTACCTTCATTTTCTGCAATATTAGGAACTAAATTAATATTTTGTGTTAACTCTAATTGTTTTAAATTAGCTTTAAATAGGCAAGTGTATACCCCAAATGATATTGCAAAATCCCATCTAGCTGTGCTTTTGTTTTTTATACGAACAAGAGAATTAGTTAAATCTATTGATTTAGGTTGATCAAAGTACTGTACTTTACCTTTGCCATAAGCGTACATTTTATCGCTTCTGCCAAAGTAAACCTCGTATTTATTTCCATTTTCAACAATTGAAGAGACTTCTTTTGTTTTATCTAACCAATTGCCTGATTGGAATACTAATATTAAAAACTTACTCTCATCCATGATTAATTAAAAAAGTTACCTTAAATTTAAGCCTGATCGTGAATTAATATTAAAAGCCATCGATATAGAATCATCATTACCTGTTGCTGTGACAGATATACTTGTATCTTTATTTTCACCTAGATTGTTACTTTTGCCGTATATAACAGGTTTATCGTTGAACTCTTCGTAATTGAGTTGCTGTGGAGAAATCGAACGAACAACAGTATAGTTAGCTGATAATTTTGAACATTTAGCTTTGATTCCGTTTTTATCAGTTATAATGATTTCATTTTCAAAGCTCCATTCTTGGTAATGCTTTGAACTATCTTCAGTTACTTCACCGTCAACTAATTTACCTCTTTTAATATTTTTAGTTGAGCTTGCCCAAATTAAATCATAAACAAAATTTGAAATTAATACGTTATCGTTTGTTTCTGTTAAAACAGTACTTTCCAGTGAATACTCTACTTTATCAGCACTTTCTAAAAAGGTTATATCGAAGTCAATATCATCAATTGTTGTTGATTGAAGTACTAATTGAACATCTTTAACTTTATTTAAAAATGAGGGCCATGATTGACTTAGAGCTTGGCCAAAAGAAATTGCATCAATTTGTTTTTTCTTTGCAAATTTTTGTGCTGATACAGTAAACCCTGATTTCGAGACAATTACCGTTTTATGGATTTCAACATTTTTGTGCTTACTGATTAGCTGCTCTAATGCTGGTACTCCCAAAGGGCGAGATTTAGCCGTACATTCGATATCTATTCTAAATGTATATGGGCCAGAGTTGTCTTCAATTAGGATGTCAATCTCCCTATTTTGCTCTGAGATAGGATCATATAACATCTTTGATTCTGTGATTTTCGCATCAGAAGATGCTAAGTGTTGGTTGATAGCGAGTACTAGCTTCTGGTATTCGTTAGTTCTTTTAGGCACGTTACTACTGCTCCTGCTAAATTCCTAAAATTAACTTCCATGGTAAGTGCCAAAGAAAAAGGGCTATTACAATTATAAATAAGGTGCAGCACATGACATAAAACCAGTTCAAGCATGATTTCTGATAATCATGCCTATTGTCTAAGTCAGTTATCATTCCTTGAATTTTCTCATATTGTTCGCTGTATTGATGTTTTAAACGGTTCATCTGGCTAGTAAACTCTGATTTTAATGCTTTCAATGAATGCTTTTGATTCTTGATCAACATTATCATCATTGAAGAGTATACGATTATGGATATACTTAGAAAAAAGTTTGCCCAAAATGATTTTTCATCGACTATAGAACTCAATTTAAATGACGCTAAAGCTAATGAAATCGGAATTCCTAGCATTTTTGATTGAACTGATGAAAAAATTTCGTCTAGCTTAATAAAGTAATCACGCTTTTTCTCTTCATACTCTTTTCTAACTTCATCAAACGAAAACTCACTTACAAATAAGTTATAATTCTCTATAAATCTTTTCGAGAATTCTCCGAAATTTTGAATCAAATATGACAGTTTGTTTACTGAGTTATTAGCTATACCTAGCCCAAACAAAGCTTCTTTTAAAATACTGACTTTTTGTTCTTTATGACTATTATCTTCGAAATAAGCATAAATTGCAGTTATACCATCTAGAGAGTCGACTAAATCATCTTTTCCATATTGAAGCTGAATATCCATTCTCGACTTATGTAGGTAAGTTACTTTGTCGACAACTACATCAGATAAGTACTCAACATGATCAGCATACTCTATTAACAGCCTAACTAATTTTACAACACCTAAATAATGTTTTAGTTCACTTTCATGTATATCTGTAGGATAAGTAACATGATCATCTATCAAATAGAAATTATCGGGGCATTTTATTAAGTTCGGTTTAAAGTCTAGGAACTCTTTCCATGATTGAAATACGCCTTGAGGTTTAATAAATTTGATTAACGCAATTTTTCCTTTGTATTTTTCAAGCTCATTGATATCGATAAAGAGGTTATCAACTTCAACTCTAACAGAATCAATTTTTAAGCAATCAGGCAAATTTTTATAGCTATTGGCCGTTATTTCAAATTTAATTGATAAAAACTGACCATCCACCTTCAGTTGGTGTTTTTCAGAAAGTCGCTGTAATGAAAGATATGTTTCAGCAAGCATTAGCTTGATAACTGAGTAAGTAAAGATTGAGGTAGATCTGTAATTTTAAGTGCCTTATTTTTTTCATCATAAAAAACAGAAACATTTAACAAATCACTTGAGAAACTGATGGATAAGTCTTTATTTTTTCCGTTATATCTAGTGAGTGATCTTAATGATGCTTTTTCTACTGACATCTCGTTATTTAAGTTGTACGGCTCATTTTGTGAAATTTCGAGAAAGGTACCTTTATTTTCAGGTTGAAAGCATGAATCTAGAGCCGTAGAAATATTTTCTAGTAATATTGCTTTATCATTTGCTAACCATTCGGTACATCTGTCGAAAACAAACTGCTTGATATTCTCTGAAGCAAGATCATTAAAATCGTTAGTTCTACAATATTCCTTCGTTACAGCGACTAAATTTTGAGTATCTATTTTCGCTCTTGTAAATTCTTCACACCCAATAAATTTAGCAAAATAACCAGTTACGTCTTTGGCATTTTTACCAATTCTAAATGAAATATATCTATTGGAGCTTCCATCGCTCCAACGCGATAAGTTTATTCTTGAAGCCATATGTAGCTTATCAAGATCAAGCTGCTCTATTTGGTCAAGAGTAAGGTTTTCAGATAATGCTAATCCAGCCTTTTTTCTCAATAATACAACCGATAAAAAGTGTTCGTCATTGTGTATATAATGATTAAACCAGAGGTACCCACCTTTTGCTGCTGTTGCTTTAAACAACTGTTTTTGAAATTCTCTTGCTGCAGATTGTGTAAATTTAACAAAATCAGTAAAAGATAGTTGATTGAGGTATATATTTAATAGGTTTACAAATTGGGGTGGTTGTTCATCTTCTTCTGGTTGAATAAAACCACCAGAATTTAAGCCTGTTCTTTTAAATAAGCCAGTTAATTGCTTACTTAAATCAACTGCATGAGAGTCAATTTCATTTTCATTTTCCCTAAAGATTACTTCAACTGCAGCAGAATCTTCTTCTTTTTTAACTTCGTGAACTATTGCATTTAGAATCTGCATAGATAAATTCCTTTTACATCTTATTTTGGGAGTTAATATAACAGTAGTAGACTAAAAACTATATAAATTAAGATCAAAGGATCAGCATAGTTATGGGAGGTTTCAAAGAGAGCAGCCAATATCGATTATCTTGTTTGCTGGTGACTACGGTATTGCCACCTATGATAAAAACTATTATTTAAATACAGGCTCATCAAAACAGCAAATGTCTGAACTTGAAAAGCTTACTTCTACTTTTATCCACTACTATGAGCGTAATCTTTCTATCCCGTACGGTGAAGCGATAACTTACATAGAAACTGCTCCTACTTCCAAATATGACACATGGTATTTTGTTGCATATCCATCCATTGTTGCTATGACCCGTGAAGATGGTTTCACTAATACGCAAGCTAGTTGGTTTAAAGCGTTTATTGCTCATGAATTAGCCCACTATTATTTTGGAACATATAAGAAGTTCAACTCTGAGCTGGGGGATATGTTTACGGAATCGTTAGCAGAATACTTATCAATCAAAGCAACAAAAGATCTTCTGGGTAAGGATGCATATCTAGATAGGGTAACGAACAAGTTAAACGAACTTAAAGAAGTCGAACTACCAGCTATTAGTAGTATTAAAAGTGGTTCTGAGTATGTTGATAGGGAGCTTTACGTGTATGTTTACGCACCAGTAATTTGGTTAGCAGTTGAAAAAGAGATAGGTAGTGAAAAATGTTGCTATGGCTGAATAAAATCCTAACGGATGAAAGTATTCGTACAGATTACGGCTTTATGCTCGATACTTTAAGTGAGACGCTAAATGATGATGGAAAAGTAAAAGTATTAATTGAAAAGTATTTTACAAATACCAAAGCTATTAAAAACGTTAATATCTTGCTTGAGAGTGATTAATATTTTATTGATTAGCTGGTTGTCTGTTGTAACCAGATAAAGCAGATAGATATTTGGTAACTTAAGTATTGGAAATGAATTTAGTGATTAATAACACCAACAGTAGTTTGATAACTATTCATCTGCTTTTTAATATTACCTACAAAACTACCACTATACCTACCAACTGATTTTACTAGTGCCAATACCCAGTTCGGAATTTTACACCAGCAGATAATTTACCCTAATCGATACAACACCACTAAAACTGCGGGGGAGGGAATACACCATTAATTCCAAGTAACGGATTAAGTCCTTTTTGCCCTGTAAAAATCACCTGAAATAGAAGTTTATCTAGATGAATTTACCCTAATACCCTATTTGCCCTAGTAGTGTTTGTTCAAAACAGGTTGAATATTGTACCGATCAATTACACGAAATAAATAATAAGCTGGCGTATACACCACGGATAGTGCAGGGTAGATAAAATATTGGTGTAAGTGAAAATTGATTAAGAATTTAACCAAACAGTAGATACAAAAAAGCCCAGCTGATGCTGGGCTTATCTGATAAATGGTGCCGACTGCCGGAGTCGAACTGGCGACCTACTGATTACAAGTCAGTTGCTCTACCAACTGAGCTAAGTCGGCACACAAAACTGTGTGCGATAACTTTTACTATAAAAGTAAATTTATCTTGGCACCGAATTACAAACGGTAGTTGTAACTCTAAGATGGTGCCTCGACCCGGAATCGAACCAGGGACACGAGGATTTTCAATCCTCTGCTCTACCGACTGAGCTATCGAGGCACAACAACAACCTAATTGATTGTCCTGTACATTGTCTTCTTGGCCGTGCCTTGAAGACGGGGCGTATTAAACTGTTTTTCGTTTATCGCGTCAACCCTTTTTTTTAAATAAATGTTTGTTTGTCGCTTTTTTCTACGTATTGTTCTTTTATGAAACAATTATTGTGTTTTTTTGCATTTTAAATGCAGACTAAAATATCTTAGGCAGTATAAAGTGTGTAAACACCTATGATAATAAAGCCAGTACCAGCGATATAAGACAGTAGTTTTTCATCGATATAAGCGGATAAAAAACTACCAACTAGCACTCCTACAGCTGTAGCAACAATTAATGCGGCTGAAGCGGCCATAAAAACTAACCACTTGCTGACATCTTTATCAGCGGCAAATAACATTGTTGCCAATTGAGTTTTATCGCCCAATTCAGCAATAAACACAGAAACAAAAATAGTGGCGAATATTTTCCAGTTGATGGCAAGTTCCACCTATTTACTCTCCGGCGTATATCCTTCAATTTCAGGTTCTTTTCCGTCAAATAAATAAGCAACCATAGCGGCTTCTAAAAAAGCACGATCGTCCGGGTTCATCATATTCATTTTATTTTCGTTGATAAGCATGGTTTGTTTCTTCTGCCAATTACCAAACGCTTCTTTTGATATGTTATCAAAAATTCTTTTACCCACTTCACCTGGGTAAAGTTGGAAACCTAAGCCTTCGGCTTCTTTTTGTAAGTTTTGACAAAAAACAGTACGACTCATAATTAATTCTCTTTGTGCTGATAAAAATTAAACGTTTAGTTTGTTTAAACGGGTAATTGTTGTAATTGTGTGATCAGTTTTTTCGTTGAGGCGGCAAGCCCAACTGACGCTTTCGTGGCTAAATTATACCACTGCAATGTATTATTTTCGCTGATTTCTTTTGCTGGTAACTTATCGCAATCGACAATTATTGGTTCTATATCTAAATGAAAATGGCTAAATGTGTGGCGAAACTTATCTAAGGCGATATTCGTTTTAGGTTTAAGGTTTAACTTTTCAAGTAAATTTGAGAGTTGTTCATGATCAGATATTTCTAAAAAGCACCATAAGCCGCCCCAAATTCCTGTTGGTGGGCGTTTTTCCATTAATACTTGCTGATTAACGCGAGGGATCACCATAATTGTGTGCTTTTCAGGGAGCACTTTTTTTGGTTTTTTTTGTGGGTAGTTTGCTTGCTCTTCACTTGCGAAAGCTAAACAGCCAGTATTTACTGGGCAAATTTCACAATTAGGTTTAGAGCGCGTACATACCATCGCACCTAAGTCCATCATAGCTTGGTTGAAGTTAGCGACACCTTTTTCAGGGGTAAGTGTTTCAGTAATAGGCCACAAGGTTTTTTCATAAATGGCTTGGCCAGCGTGCCCTTGCACCATGTAGCAGCGGGCGAGTACGCGTTTAACATTGCCATCAAGAATTGCATGATGTTTGTTTAATGACAAGCTCAACACCGCTCCAGCAGTTGATCGGCCAATACCAGGCAAGGCGATAACTTGTTCAATGTCGTCTGGGAAATTACCTTGATATTGGTCACGTATAATTTTTGCAGATTTATGTAAGTTCCTCGCACGAGCGTAATAACCTAAGCCAGTCCAATGATGCAGCACAGTATCTTCGTCTGCGTTGGCGAGATCAGCAACGGTTGGGAAACTTTCCATGAACCTTTGGTAATAAGGAATAACCGTGGCAACCTGGGTTTGTTGTAACATTATTTCTGATATCCAAACACGGTATGGGGTTTTATCTTGCTGCCAAGGCAAGTGTTTTCTACCTTGTAAATCAAACCATGTTAATACTTGATTTGAGAATACTTGGGCTGATTTGGCTGATATTGTTGTTTTATTTGTCATAGCGGCGACAGTGTAGCGAATAAAGCTAATATTTTCATTGCAAAAATTTCTATTGCCACTATGCTCTCGCCCAGAGTTAATATTCGTTATAATAAAGAGCTAAATTTTAAATAGCCTTGAGGAATTAAACATGAAAGTAGATGCAAAGAACCGTAGCAAACGTTTACGTAAAAAGTTGCGTGTTGATGAATACCAAGAGTTAGGATTTGATATCGCTTGGCAACTAGCAGACGACACTGACAGCGATGCAATAGATGCTTTTTTGACAAAGTTTTTTGATGAAGTCATTGACCCAAACGGTTTAGGTTTTGGTGGTGAAGGTGATACCTTGTGGCACGGCTTAGTTTGCACTCAAAAAATAGGTAAATGTACAGAAGAACATCGTCAATTAGTTGAAAAATGGTTGACTGATAATGGTGCTACATCTGTAACTGTTAGTGCATTGTACGATGTATGGTGGGCTGAGTAGTTTATTTAGATAGGTACTAAACTAACCACTGCGCTACTTACCCTGTTTATGATTGATTTTTAAGCAGGGAACAAGGATAATGCGCGACCAAATTTTAAAGACACAAACTCAATAAAGTAATTTATAGCATTATGACTGAAAGAACCCATAAAACCATCGAGCAAGCTGAGCAAGAAGGTAAATATATCCGTAAAGTGCGTAGTTTTGTAAAACGCGAAGGTCGATTAACCAATGGTCAAGCAAAAGCGCTTGAAGAGTTTTGGGATATTATGGGCTTGAACCATAAAGACGGCATGATTGATCCTGTTACCTTGTTTGGCAATAATAACCCGGTCGTGCTTGAAATTGGCTTTGGTATGGGGAAGTCATTAGTTGAAATGGCAAAGAATGCACCTGAGCTAAACTTTATTGGTGTTGAAGTTCATCGCCCTGGTGTTGGTGCATGTATTGCGTTAGCTCAAGAAGAGGGTGTTAGTAACTTAAAGGTTTATGAACATGATGCCATTGAAATTTTAGCTGACTGCATTCCTGCTGAATGCCTTACTACCGTGCAGCTATTCTTCCCTGATCCTTGGCATAAAAAGAAACACCATAAACGTAGAATAGTTCAGGCAAGTTTTGTTGAAGCTATTCGACAGAAACTTAAAGTTGGTGGTGTATTTCATATGGCTACTGATTGGGAAAATTACGCAGAATGTATGCTTGAAGATATGACATCTTCACCAGGTTATACAAACTTATCAGAAAATGGTGATTATGTACCTCGTCCAGATTCTCGCCCGTTAACAAAATTTGAAAATCGTGGCCAGAATTTAGGCCATGGTGTTTGGGATTTACAGTTTGAAAAACTAGCTTAAGGGTTAAGTTTTTTAACGTAGAAAGAGAGCTTTAAGCTCTCTTTTTTTGTATCTATCATTTATCCAATGTATTTGAATCAAATGTTACTGCATTCGCCAGTTGATATTGCTATCGGTGCAACTTATCGCGTTCAATGTGAAATAAGTGTTGGCTATTTCGTAAGTTCCCTGTTTCTTTTAACCACTGTTCGGTGATTATTTCTCGCATTAGTGCTGCTTGTAAAATTCTACCTGTTGAAGCCGTCCAATAGGCTATCGTTGCTGCTTCATGGGCTGAATTGTTTGGTAGTTCCTCTGAGCGAGTTTCTGCCATCTCTTCAACAATACTGGTTATTACTTTAGGCTTTAGTTCTTGTGATATTTTATGCCTAAATTTAGTGAAATGTTTAGCACGCATAAGTTGCCAAATTAACCAAATTAAGAATACAACGGCGATAACTACAATAAATTCCAAAACTACATTTAAACCACTTCAATAAATATCTATGCCATCATAGCAGTATTTATAATTTGCCCAAATTATTTTTCAATAACGTCTAAAAGCTATCATTTATTTTTTCAGTGGTTACACTGGCATTATCATCTCCAATAATACTAATAAGGTTAAGGAATAACTTTTATGCGTTGTCGATTTTTTCTTTTGTATTTATGTTTGTGCTTAAGCTTTATTTCATTGTCAGGCTTTGCCGATAATTCGGTGCAGAAATTATTTAAACAAGTTAATAATAGTGTGGTGGAGCTGCATGTAGAATCAATCGCACAGCCGATGCCAAACCAAGTTCAGTATGAGCTTAGTACTGAAAACTCTTTAGGATCCGGAGCTGTTATTAGTGACAGAGGCAGAATACTAACTGCCGCACATGTTGTTGATAGAGCAACTAATATTAAAGTTATTTTTGCTGACGGCACAACAACGTCCGGCCATTTAGTATGGATCAATTCGATACTTGATTTAGCCATGATTCAAGTGGCTGAATTACCTAGTCATATAAAGCCTTTACCGCTTGCAAAATCAAGCAATTACGAAGTTGGAGAGCAAGTTATTGCTATTGGGGCGCCATATGGCGTTAGTCATAGTCTTTCCGTAGGTTATTTAAGCGGCATTCGTGATCGAGAAGTTATTCCTGGCACTAATATTATTCCGCGTTTTATTCAAACCGACGCAGCAATTAATCAAGGTAACTCTGGTGGCCCAATGTTTAATACTAGCGGTGAAATTATTGGCATTGTTAGCCATATTTTATCGCAAACGGGTGATAGTAATGGTTTAGGCTTTGCAATTTCTGTTGATTCTATTCATGAAATTATTGCTACAAAGCCTGCTGTTTTTGCTGGTTTTGTTCCACATATTTTAACCGAAATGGAAGCAAGGGCGCTGAATAACCCGTACGGACATGGCATGCTTATTCAGCAGGTCATTCCCGGAACATTAGCGGCTAAATTGGGTTTTAAAGGCGGTGAGTTGAATGTCATGATAGGTGAAAAGCCATTACTGTTAGGCGGGGATATTATATTAGAAATTTCTGGCCGACGTTTAACTGACATTGCATCAGTGATTAAATTGCAACAACGCTTCTCTCGGTATGAAAAAGGTGAAAAATTAGTGTTTACTTTTTTACGTAATGGCGAAAAGAAACAAGTGTTATGGGTTGTAGATCAATGAGAAAGGCCTTTATAGGTAATAATATTATTTTTTAGAGAAATGTCTTTTCGATAATGTTACCTATAACCTTGCTTAAAGTATTAGGTTAGATAAAAAAGGAAGCACTTATGCTTCCTTTTTTATTCGTTTTTTCTAAGTTTTAATTTAAGGAAATTGGCTTGGTACTGCTGAGTAACCCTAGACCAGATTGTTGGTATTGCTGCTTAAACTTGGCGATATCTTCGGCGAGAAAGTTATTTACCTCTGTAACTCCTTTGTTTAGTGCCGCTTTACCTTGTGCTAAATATAGTTCTGCAGTTGGTGACGGTTTACCGTAACGACTACCAACGTAGCCCCAAGCGGTAAATATTTTTGAGCTAACTTTATAGCTTTCATCAACAATACCATTGGTTTTAGGGATGGAACGTAAATTTTTATCTAACTCAGCTATTTTCTTCAGTAAAGTATCAGCATCGGTACTTAGTTGTGTCGCAGGGTTAGATTTTTTGTCTTCCTTTGCATGCAACTTCTCTATTGCTTTATCCGCCATTGCTTTTATCAGCTTGACGTCTTTTTTACTATCAATTAGGGCATGCACCGCCTTTGTTAGTGTTGAGTACATAGCAACAGCTTGGTGCTGTAATTGGTAGCTAGCATTTAGATCTTGGTTGGAAACATCAAAACGTGGATCTTTTAACACCTTTGCTGATGTTTCAAATTCATGCTCGTTTAATTTCACTGTAATGCTATAAGTACCAGGTACAACTTCTGGACCAGGAGACAGAATATCTTTGTCTTCTTTTGGCTCGTCACCAGGCATACTTAATGCGCCGTCTGATTCTAAGCCCCAGGTAATTCGGTTGATACCTTGACTGATTTTACTAACGAAAGTCCGCACAACTTCACCTTCACTATTTTTTACAATAACACGGGCTTTGTCTGAGAGCTTTGCTTTTTCTTCAGCTTCTTTGCCTTTACTAGGCTTAGCTTTTTCAGTTTTTTCTTGTTTGGCTTTATTCAATAAACGGAGTTTTTCTTTATCTTCATCAGGGTGCATTAAGTGCTGACCTGAAGCCATTAATGTTAAAGTAACACCATAGGCCTCATTTTCGCCAACATAGGCTGCGTCACCCCAAAAGCGTGAAGAAGGTGCTCTATTAGTTACATACTGCTGACCATCGGCAACGTTAATTAATTTAAATGATGCTTTAAAGGAGTCAGCAGATAAGCCTCGAAGTGCACTATAATCATCAATCACGATAATTGAGCGGCCATGAGTTCCTAGCACTAAATCGTTCTCTCGTTGCTGTATTGCCATATCCATAACTGAAACAGTTGGTACCTTGTGGTCGTACTTAAACCAAGAATCACCAGCGTCGGTTGATACATACAAACCCAATTCAGTTCCTAGGAATAAAAGATTTTCATCAACATGGTCTTGTTGTACTGATAGCGCATAACCTTTGATATTTTTAGTGGTTAAATTTGTAAATCGGCTGCCATATTTCGATGCTTTGAAAATATAAGGTTTCATATCTCCGCGGCGATGATCATCAAAAACAATAAAGGCCTCATCAGCGTTATAAAGTGATGGCGTTATATGAGGAATAAATGCATTTTTTGGCGCTTTACGGGCTTTTTTCTCAACACTTTTCCAAGTTTTCCCTGCATCTTTTGTAACATGAATGCGGCCATCATCAGTACCAACCCAAATAACACCTGCTTTAATAGGGCTTGGCGCAATAGTAATAATTGCTGTGTTATTTTCTGCGGCGGTAACATCTGGGGTTAAGCCGCCAGAATCTTTATAGCGTTGAAATTCAGGGTTGTTGGTTGAAAGATCGGCTGAAATTACCTGCCATGTTTCCCCACGGTCAGTTGATTTGTGAACATATTGACTACCGTAGTAAATGGTGTCTTTATCAAAAGGATCTTGAGCAAGGCCAGCATTCCAGTTAAAACGTAATTCGGTTTCTGGGTTTGGTGGTGGTGGCATTATCAAGTTTTGTTCACCAGTATTAATATCCCAGCGACTTAAATAACCACCCTGTGATTGACTATAGCCTTTAGTGACATCATCAGGGAACGGCATGGCATCAAAACCGTCACCAAAGCCAATCTCTTGCCAGTGTACATTGCGAATGCCAGCGCTGTCCCAAACTTCCGCTGGCCCACGCCAAGAACCATTGTCTTGTAAGCCACCGTAAATATTGTATGGCTGCGCGTCGTCAACACGAATATGATAAAACTGCGAAATAGCTAAATTTTGTACAAAGCGCCAGCTATCACCTTTATCTTGCGTAATAGCAACACCACCGTCGTTACCTAAAACTAAATGTTTTGAATTCTTTGGGTTGATCCATAGGCTATGGTTATCGATATGTATGGTGTTACCAGCGGCGCAACAATCGACTTTCTCAATCTTGCTGAAAGTTTTGCCGCCATCAATTGAGCGACGAATAAACGTGGCGATGTTGTAGATAACATCTGGATTATTAGGGTCAACTTCGATTTCTGAATAGTAAAATGGTCGATCAGCGACGCCAACTTCATTATTAACCGTTCGCCAGCTATTACCTCCGTCGTCGGAACGCATTAATGCACTTTCTTCTGCTTCAATTAAGGCATAAACAGTGTTTGGTTGACTGTCTGCAATATCAATAGAGATACGGCCTAAGTCACCTTTAGGTAAGCCATCTGCGGAGGTTTTTTCTTGCCAAGTTTCACCTCCGTCAAGTGATACAAATAAGCCTGAGCCAGGACCTCCTGATTCAAATTTATCTGGCCAACGTCTAAATTGCCACATTGATGCATATAGCTTGTTAGGGTTCGTTGGGTCCATTTTTATATCGGTTGCGCCTGTGGTGTTATCAACAAATAATATTTTCTGCCAGGTTTTTCCGCCATCGATGGTTTTATAAATGCCGCGGTCTTCATTACCTGCCCACAAGGTTCCTAGTGCGGCAACATAAGCTATATCAGGGTTAGTTGGGTGAAGCGTGATACGATTGATATGTTCAGTATTTGCTAAGCCCATTTTTTGCCAATTTTTACCAGCATCAATTGATTTATAAATTCCGCCGCCAATTGAGACAGAGTTTCGAACGTTACCTTCACCTGTGCCTAACCAAACAATGTCAGGGATGGCTTGGTTGATTGCAATTGCCCCTGTTGATGCATATTCTTCATGCTCAAATATTGGTGTCCACTTTAGTCCAGCGTTTTCAGACTTCCAAACACCGCCTGATGCCGCAGACGCGTAGATAATATTTGGATTTGAAACAACGGCTTCAATATCTGAAATTCGCCCACTTGTTGCTGCAGGACCAATATTTCTAACTTTTATTCCTGACAATAAGTCGGTATCTATGGAGGCTGATGCATTGGTAGTCATTGCTGCCGTTAGCATTAAGGAAATGAGTGATTTCTTCATCGATTGTTCCCTGTTAGTTATCGCATTATTTATTATTTATTATTGATTACTTCATCATTTACATGAAGCCGTTAAGTCAACGTAAGTACTGAATACTATTCCTATTTTATTGTTGTAGCATTTTATGAGTGTAAATGTTGCCCTGATACGTCAAATTGTTGCTTTTTTAAGTTATTTCACGTCTGAAGTTGTAGTTAATTAACTTTAATTTATGCTCTCTGGTAGGAGATAGAAGAAACTAAATAAGTAATATAAAAAACGGTTACTCGCTTATGGGCCCAATTAAACTTTAAATTGAGCGCCTTCATGCATTAATAATTTTGCTTTTAATGCTAAGCCACCTGCGTAACCTGTGAGCTTGCCATTACTACCAATAACACGATGGCAAGGGACAATTAATGCAATTGGATTAGCACCATTGGCAGTGCCGACAGCGCGAACTGCTTTTTCATTATTAATGCTTCTAGCAATCCAACCGTAGCTTTTGGTTTCACCACAAGGGATCTCGATGAGCGCTTGCCAAACTTGCTTTTGAAATTTTGTTCCGTTTGGTGCTAACGGTAAATCAAAATTTTTTCGCTCACCGTTAAAGTACTCAGATAATTGTTGAGTGATCTGGCTGAACTTGCTGCTATCCTCTATAAGTCCTTCAAAACTAATGGGGGATTTTCCACTTTGAAAAGCTAATGCCATTAATCCTTCATCGCTGGCTGTTAATGCTATTTCCCCTAATGGTGACTGATAAGTGCAATAGTACATAATGATTAATCCTTAATTTTTTTTGTGTTGCTGCCATTGTCGAGTTGCAATGATTGCCATAAATAAATGGCGGCGTATGCACGCCAAGGTCGCCAACTTTCAGCTAAAGCTAATATATCTTTATTCTTTGGTTTAATGTCTTTAACGGTGAGGGCCTTAATAATACCTAAATCGGCGCTTGGAAACGCGTCAGGATCACTTAAGCCTCGCATGCCTATGTAGTTTACCGTCCAAGGGCCGATACCTTTTAGCTGTGTTAATGCCGCTTCTAGCTCTTCAATAGTTAAACCTTTGTTAAAAATAGCTTGGTTTTGTTCAAAAAAGCTTACCCAAGTTTGTAAGGTGGCAATACGCGAACGAGTCAGGCCAATATCTTGATAATCAACATTCATTAAAGCTGAAACCTTTGGAAAGTACTTTGTGGTATTAATACCCTGTGGTTGTTCAATGTTTTTAATTGTTTCACCATATTTTTCTGCGATACGCTGCGCTAAAGTCGTCGCTCCTTTGACTGAAATTTGTTGTCCTAATATCGCTCTAATGGAAAATTCAAAAATATCCCAACAGCCGGGTAAACGTAGACCGGGAAATGAATCTATTACGGCGCACATTATCGGGTGTTTATTTAAATGTTGATGAATAAGCTGCATGTCAGCATCTAAATCAAACATGCGGCGTACACGAGCAATAATTTGGTGCAAATAGCTATAGTCAGTTAATTTAACAGTTAGGTTCAGGGCATTCTTACTTTGATGATGAGTTACTTTTATCCAACCACGGCAATCGTCAAGTTCGATGGTTCGAAAATAATGCTCGCTGCCAATATCTTCAATGTTGTTCATTTTTCGCGAACGGAAAAAATTGAGCATTAAGGGCCAATCAAATGGGGCTTTATAAGGTAATAAAATGGTGACTTGATTATCAGATGAAACTGTTTTATTACCTCTGATTTCACTCGGCGTACATTGGTAGGCCTTCATTATCACTTCGTTGAAACGGCGAATACTATTGAAACCAGCAGCAAATGCGACATTTGTGATAGTTAATGATGTCGAAACCAGTAATTTATGTGCAAGTAATAAACGCTGTTGATGAAAAAATTCACTTGGAGGTAAACCATAATATTGCATAAAAAGGCGACGAACTTGTCTTTCACTGATCTCAAGCTGGCTTGCACAGGCTTGTAGACTGTAATTATTCTCGTAGTAAGCATGGGTAATTTGCTTTATTTTTCTCGGTAAGGGAATGTTAGGAGCAAGCTGCGGGAAACACCTTTTACAGGGGCGGAATCCTGATTGTTGTGCCAATTCAGCACTATCATAATACCTTACGTTTTCAGGTTTAGGCGGCCGTGCAGGGCAAATAGGACGGCAAAAAATTCCTGTAGTAAGTACCGCAGTAAAAAACTTGCCATCAAAACGAGCGTCACGGCTTAATCGTGCATTCTCACAAACCTCAATACTTAGCATTTTTGATTATTACCGTAACTAATTAGTGTTCTTTGATCATACGTTAGGCAATGTAAATGACTAGCGGTAATCGGACAAGGCCAAAAATAAAATAATAAATTTTTTGGTGATGAAGATTTAATATGCAAAAGTGTGTTGATTAATATTGTTTATAGCGTAAGTAAATTCAGTTGTAGTGGCCTAATTTTTATAAATTCATCTCGTTACCTTATTTAGCCTCACAAAAATCAATTAGCTTCTCTTTAACAGCGTATTTACTGTAATCCATATCTTCTTTTAGTATGTGTTTTGTTAGCCAGTGATACAAAAAAATACCAATTTTAAAGTGAATATCTTCGTTATAGTTTTCTAGTTTCTTCTCCATTAGCCTAATTTTATTTATTAATGCCTGATGTTGCTTAATGTGTTGCTTTATTGCTGGGTATTTAATTTCGCGAAGTACGTCTTCTTCTGCTTTGAAATGTAGTCCAATGTATGAAGTAAGTTTGTTAAATAAAATGACAACGGATTCCTTTCCAGAGCTATGGAAAAAATCATTGATAAAAGAAAAAAGCATCTTGTGTTGGCCATCTAACAAAGTGTGGCCAACGGAGTATTCTGGCAACCACTTTATCGACTGTTTTGTTGCATCTGTGCTTGGAGAGAGGATATCGACAGGTTGCTTAATTGCAGCATAGATAGCTTCTGTAATCACTTCTGGTGTTGAAGGTTTTACTAAATAATTACTTATCCCGAGTGGAATCCAAGTCTTAACAAAAGATTTGTCTTTATGATGACTATAAGCAATTATTGGAACCTTATTATTACATGCGCGAAGCATTCGAGTTACTTCAATCCCATTTATTTGTGGTAAGTCATAAGCAATAACAACTAAATCAGGTTTGAACTCCTCATATTGAATTAATGTATCTTGCCCCCCACTCGCAATTTTACAACAAAAGCCTTCAGCCTCAGAAATATCTTTAAATACGTTGGTGTGCTTTGCATCCGACTCTGCAACCAATATTTTATAAACTTTAGCTGTTATAGAACTCAATACAGGCTCTGTAGCTGTTGCTCTTCCTCGATTCACTGTTGATTTTTGTTCTTGTTGTGATAGCTCTGTTGATATTAAGTTTTGTGCAAACTTTACATCAACCATTTGTTCAATAACTGATTGAATTTGATTAGATATATCATTACTTAATTTGTTAAATGTGTGTTCAACAACTTGTTTTATTGCTTCTTTAGAGGCTGTATTTGAAATATTCTGATCGGCAGCACTTGTGATGGATTCTTCACAGTGAGTTAGTTGCAGAGAAATTGATTTTTTAAGGTCTACACCATGATTGATACACTCCGCTAATTCTTCCTCTCCCTGAGCGGCTAATTGCGCAATATTTTCATTGCTTCTAACTTCTATTAGCTCTAAAGATTGCATAAGCACGAGTTTTAATCGATAAACTTCATTTAGTGGGTTTATAACTGCGTAGTTATCAAACAAGCCACTTTCACAGGCGGAGTATGCGCGTGATGCTTCACGATTGTTGATTAATAATACTGAGGAGTGCGGTGCTATATCAGTATTATATTTTTCTAAGAAATCTACATAAAACTTAATAGTGCTGGCAATACTGTTTGATGAAAGAAGGAGAACCTTTGGTTTTAAAGCAATTAAATCTTTAACTTTGTTAACTTTAAATGCAAAGGACTGGAAGTTTAAATTTAAATCTGCAATTTGCTTAATTGCGCCAGTAACAGTTTCACGATCTTGGTAGATAAGTACTACGTCTGGTTTACAGGACTTTAGTTTACTATTGGGCATAAGTTCCTTCTTATTTAGCAACGTAATCAATATTCCATAATTTACTTAACTTTGTTCGATATTTGTCGCTTTGCTTGAGGTGGCCAAATCATTGATGAAATTATAAAAATTCATATATGAATGTAATATTTCCAATATAGGATAAGAAAATTATTAATTACAAATTTTTATCTATTTATTTTTGTAAATGTGTCCAATGATCACACTTTACTAAGAATTTTACTTTTTTGTATACAGTATGCAATAATGTCTCGGTAAATGTTATTTTCTAATTAAAGAGAGCACTATGCTGACGATAAATGCCGACACGGTTAACCAAGCCCTTACTTTTCCAAAACTTGTCAATGCACTGCAGGATTCTTTCGCCAGTGGTATAACCGTGCCGCCTCGATTACATTTTGATATGGCAAACCCGAAAGCAGAACGGGAAACGACATTATTGATGATGCCTGCTTGGCAAGCAGGTGAGGTAGCGGGGGTTAAAATAGTTACGGTTGCCCCAGGTAATGGCAGTAAAGGACTACCGTCAATTCAAGGCTCTTATTTACTTATGGATGTTGATACTGGCGCTATGATTGCCATGATGGACGCGCCGGCATTAACTGCGCGCAGAACCGCCGCGGCATCTGCGTTGGCATCTCGATTTTTATCTCGTGAGAATAGTGAAACCTTATTGATGATAGGTACAGGTACTTTGTCGAGTAAATTAATTGAAGCTCATGCGAGCGTTAGGCCAATTAAAACCGTTTACATTTGGGGGCGTGATAAAAGTAAAGCACAAGCGATATGCCAAAAGGTGTCTCATTTAAATCTTGATTGCCAAGCGGTTGATAGTATTGAAGCGTATATTGCGAAAGCGGATATTGTTTCTTGTGCAACATTGAGTAAAGAGCCATTAGTATTTGGTAAACATTTAGTTGCCGGACAACATTTAGATATGGTCGGTTCTTATCGCCCTGATATGCGAGAAATGGATGATGACTGCTTAACTAAAGCACGCTTGTTTGTTGATAACTTCGAAGGGGCATTGCGAGAAACGGGTGACATGGCAATTCCATTGCAACAAGGGGTGATCAGTAAATCGCAAATTGAAGCTGATTTATTTTCATTGTGTAAACAGGAGTTCTCAATGACACGTAGCAATGACGAAATTACTGTTTTTAAATCAGTTGGTCATGCTTTAGAAGATTTAACTGCAGCAAAACTTGTTGCTGATTTTGTTAAAAAACTTTAATGAATAAATCATAAGAGAAAAGCAATGGATAAATATGCTCAACGTCGGCAGTGGTTAGTCCAACAACTGGACCAAGACAGTGTGGTTATTGTTGTTGGTAATCAAGCAAAAACGCGCAGTAAAAATATTAATTACCATTTTCGCCCTGATAATGATTTGTACTATTTAACAGGCTTCACTGAACCTAATGCTGTTGCATTGATCAGACCACAACACAATGCCGAGTTTATTTTATTTGTTCGCGAGAATAATGCTGCGGCAGAAACAAGTTTCGGTGCAAGAGCGGGGCTTGAAGGTGCTAAGCGGAATTTTAATGCTGACCAAGCATATAGTGTGAATGAAATTCATCAGCAAATACCTCAGTTATTAGAGCAACGTTGTAAAGTTTATATTTTAGATGAGCAGGAGTTTTATGCTGATAAAGTATCTACTTGGCTGCATCAACAGCGCCGTTCAACGGGGTTTGATATTCCTAAAGTGTATCGACATTTGTTACCATTACAGCCACTTTTACATAATGCGCGTGTTACTAAATCAGAAGATGAAATAGCCTTAGTTCGTCATGCGGTTCAGGCTTCAATTCATGGTCATAAAGCTATGATGAAACAATGTAAACCTATGATGAATGAATTGCAGCTTCAAGCTATTTTTGATCGAGAAATTGCTAATTTTGGATGTCGGGATGTTGCCTACCCAAGTATTGTTGCCAGCGGCAATAACGGCTGTTGCTTACATTATGAAGATAATAACAGTACCTTGAACCATGGTGATTTGGTCTTGATTGATGCTGGCGCTGAATATCAACACTATTGTAGCGATATTACTAGAACTTGGCCGATAAACGGTAAGTTTAGTGATGCACAGCAACAAATTTATCAATTGGTATTAGCTGCCATTGATGCTGCGATTGCGAAAGTTAAACCAGGCTTAGTATGGAATGATATTTATCAAACTTGTATTGAAGTTATGGCACAAGGTTTAATTGAGTTAGGCATTATTACCGGTAGCTTTGAAGAAGTTATGAGAAATGAATGCTATCGTCAATTCACTGTTCATAAAACCGGTCATTGGCTTGGAATGGATGTACATGATGTTGGTCGCTATCATGACGATGATAATCAGTGGCGGAAATTAGAAGAAAATATGGTTTTTACCATTGAGCCGGGCCTTTACTTTCCAAGTGATTGCTTAGACGTGGCAGAAAAGTGGCGTGGTATTGCAATAAGAATTGAAGATGACATTTTAGTTACTGCCAGTGGGCATGAAAATTTATCAGCAGCAATTCCAAGAACTGTAATTGATATAGAGACTTATATGCAATCTAGCTAGTTAAGAAGGCAAACTTAATTGGAAATTTCAAAAATTTAATCCGTTTGCTATTTGACATTACAGCCCACTTCTATATAAATGGTGCTACGATGTAAGGATGTATATTGCAGCTAACTTCTGGTTGTTATAATAATACTAAACGGGTTTCATGGATAAGATAATGTCGAATAAAGGCGCATTTAACAATAGGTTAAGCCGACGTGTATTTGTTTATATTTTCTTATGTAGTGCATTTTTATCTGTATGCTCGACAATGATCCAGCTTTATGTTGATTTTCAAGGTGGAGTATCTACGCTTGAAGAGCGTTTTCATAATATTGAATTAAGTTTTAACCAGTCAATATCCACTAGTTTATGGGACTTTAATGAACCTTTAGTTCAACAACAAATTGTTGGTATAGAGCGACTACCAGATATTCGACACGTAAAAATTACCACCAGCTTTGGCAAAGTATACGAGGTTGGCCAAGCAATTTCTAATCCGCCTAAAACTAGAACTTACTCCATTGTGTTTGAAGGTAATACCATAGGCGCTATGGTTATTTCTGCAGACTACCAAGATATCTATCAAAGCATTAAGCAAAAAGCTGGCTTTATTATTATTTCTGAATTCATCAAAATTTTTATGGTCGCGTTTTGTACCTTTTTTATAGTACATTGGTTAATCACTAAGCATTTATATCGAATAACCGCTTATTCAAAAGCACTCAGTGGTCAAAATTTAGATGAACCATTAGCACTGCTAAATCGTAAGGAAGAGACGGATGAACTCGATGAGCTTGTGAGTGCAATTAACGGTATGCGATTAACCTTAAAAAATGACATCATTAAGCTAGAAGACGCTGAAAATGCACTAATAAACTTAAATGGTGATCTTGAAATAAAGGTTTATGAACGAACTGCAAAGCTTGCTGAGAGTAACCAGCAATTACAGCAATCATTAAACGAATTGACGTTAGCAAAAGATCAGTTAGTACAATCTGAAAAAATGGCATCATTGGGGCAATTAGTTGCTGGTGTTGCGCATGAGGTAAACACACCGTTAGGTATATGTGTAACTTCGGTAAGTGCCTTAAAGGAAAAAATAGCCGAATTAAATCACGCCTTAATTGAAGAGCAATTAACCAAAAAGCAACTTACTTCAATTTTAAATATGTTTGTTGAGTATGAGCAAATAATCGAACGTAGTTTAAATAAAGCGGTAGAATTAATTCGTGGTTTTAAGTCAGTCGCTGTAGAGCAACATACTGACCCTAAAATTAACATTAACTTAGCACAACATGTTGATGATATTGTTAATACGGTTAAAACGTTATTCAAACAAAAGAACTATACCATTGACATTAATGTCGATAAAAAAATTAACTTAGTAACGTATCCGAGTGCATGGAATCAAATACTAACTAACTTTTTAACAAACTCCCATATTCATGGCTTTGAAGATCGTATTGATGGTGAGATTAGCATTGATTTTCAAGCCAATGAAGACAACCTTATTCTGATTTATAAAGATGATGGAAAAGGAATTAGCTGCGAAGTCAAAGATAAAATATTTGACCCTTTTGTTACTACTAAGCGCGGCTTAGGTGGCTCAGGGTTAGGTATGAATATCGTTTATAACTTAGTGCACACTAAGCTCGGCGGTACGATAAAAATTGCTGACAGCGAACATGGTTGTTGCTTTATTGTAAAGGTACCCATGCTGCCAAATAATGATAATATTACTCCGATAAAAAAAGGTACGCCTGATTTAAAGATCATACCTTAGTTTTATTTCAGCAAGCGGTACTCTTAACTCTAAACTATTCATCACCTAATAATGTAAGTACCATATTGGTGTAATTGACTAAGCCGATAACTTGCTGATTTTCAATAACAGGCGCGGTGTTAATACCGAAGTTTTCAAAAAGTCTTGCGCAATAGCGAACATCCATTTCTGGCGATACCGACAATAATGGCTTGGCCATAATTTCGTATAAATTCACTCGTTCTGGAGAGCGGTCTTTAGCAATAACTTGTTTTGCGATGTCGGATAATAACACTAAACCAAACTCATCATTTTCATGACGTTTGTTAATAATTAATGCGCTGACATTATGTTGTTTCGCTAGCTTTATGCCTTCGGCAACAGTAACCATACCATCAGTAAATTGGTAGCTGTCGGTTGTCATAGCATCTTTAACTTGCACTAGTTTATGGCTCATATTTCTTCCTCAATTTTACCTTTTAAACGTTCCACTTGGTGGGCAACGCCTACAGCGTCTTGAATATCAATTTGTATGGCAATACCTTTACCGGGTTCTTCATCAAATCCTGCAACGGTAGCAATTCGCTCTAGTATTTTCCGACATAAGTGTTCTTCTACAACAAACATTAATACGTCACGTTGGGTTTCAAGTTGCATACCAAAAAATGTTCTTTGGCGCTTGATACCTTCACCGCGAGCATTATTAATAATGGTTGCCCCTGTGGCGCCCGCCATACGAGCTTCTTTCATTACCTTTTCGGTAACGGCATCTTCAACAAATGCAATGATCAATTTAAAATGCATTTTTCGTTCTCACTATTAAGTTAATTTCTTGTACGAATGTGTGTAATTTGTGCATAGGCCATAACTGCAATTATCGGAAATAAACTGGCAAAAGCAATAAGACCAAAACCATCAATCAATGGGCTTCGACCTGGTATGGTACTCGCTAGCCCTAAACCGAGTGCGGCAACTAATG
This sequence comes from uncultured Colwellia sp., assembly GCA_913058245.1. Lineage (GTDB taxonomy): Bacteria > Pseudomonadota > Gammaproteobacteria > Enterobacterales > Alteromonadaceae > Cognaticolwellia. Next base: position 38,195 of record CAJXQJ010000006.1, on the reverse strand, counting down.
GCACGGTAACGGTTGATGTGGTAACGCCACCTGAATCGTAAGCTAGTGGCACAATCATTTTAGGGCAGAAAAATGTTTGAATAACCACAACAATATAGCCACAAATAATGTAGTAATGAATAGGGTGACCAACCACAATTCGGTAGCTGCCAAGGGCAATACCAATGGCAACACCTATGGCAACCGCAATACGTAAACTATTGGCTTTAATTCCTCCACCCGATACTTCTTCGGCTTTTAATGCCACGGCAATAAGTGAAGGCTCAGCAATTGTTGTACTGAACCCTATGGCAGCAGCAAATACATATACCCAACCGTAATAACTCCAATTGAGTGCACTGTCGGCAATACCAGCAGGATTGATGAACTCGGTTGCTGTTAATTGCTCAGCCATCATTTTTCCTAGTGGAAATAACGCTTTTTCAAGACCAAGTAAAAATAAAGCCAAGCCGATTAAAACATAGAGGAAACCAAAGCCGACTTGTTTAATGTGTGGTATCGGCTGTCGAATAACTAACAGCTGAAATACCAGAATTATTGACAATATTGGTAGCACATCAACAACGGTTGACTTTAATGTGTCAAAAAACTCGATCAGTAAATCCAAGCTAGCAGGCTCCATTGAATGTTAAAGAATGTGTGTTTGTCATTAGCTTAGTACCATGCCGTAGGCCATCACAAATATCATCGGCGTTAACGACGCAAACGCGATTAAGCCAAAACCGTCTATCATTGGATTTCTGCCTTTTATTGATGATGCTAAACCAACACCTAATGCAGTAACTAAAGGTACGGTTATTGTTGATGTAGTAACACCGCCTGAGTCATAGGCGATACCAATAATCCAAGTCGGGGCGAAGGCCGTCATAATAACAACCAAGACATAGCCGCCAAGAATCAAGTATTGTATAGGCCAGCCGCGAATAATACGCAGTACACCAATCACAATAGCTAAACCTACAGCAAAGGCTACGGTATAGCGTAAGCCATTCGCATATTCATTTTGTGAGATATCTGTTGCTTCAATAATGCCACCACTGGCTGCAACGGTAGCGGCTTCTGCGGCCACGGCAATTAATGACGGTTCAGCAACCGTGGTACCGAATCCTAAGCAAAAGGCAAAAGTTAATAGCCAAACAATACTGCCCTTTCTAGCGAAAGCTTTTGCCATTGACTCACCAATGGGAAATAAACCCATTTCTAAGCCATAAATAAAAAATGTTAAACCTAATACAACCAATATTAGGCCTATAAAGATATCACCTAGATTTGGCATAGGTTGCTGCAAAACAGCGAATTGAAAAAAAGCGATGACAAGTACAATAGGCAGTAGATCTTTGCAGCTGCCTAAAAGTGCTTTAAAAAAAATGATAAGTTGTTGGTTCATATCGCTAAAATTTACCAGAATAAAGTTTTATTATACGAGCCGAATTCAACTACTTTATTGATCCAAAACAAGCTCGATGTTCGTTGTTAAAAAATAGTAACAAGGTGCTTTGGTTATCAATGTATACAAGAAAAATTTTATTGTTAACTTTTGTTATTTATAAAAATAATTGAAATCACTTCATTATGTACTTTATCAATATTTAATTAACATTTACGACTAAGTTATACAAAGAAATAGGCGGTTGCTGTCCATAACGCTCCGGCAATTGTTGCTGCTATTGTTGCTGGAATTAGTTGTGATTTAACATGATCCATTAAGTCACAACCTGTGGTCATTGCACTGAGAATCGTCGTATCTGAAATAGGTGAGCACTGATCACCAAAAACACTACCATTAAGGACAGTGGCAAAACATAACATCATAAATAATTCAGGGTTGGCTAATCCTTGGCTTTGGCAAATTGCCCAAGCTAAAGGCATTGCTAATGGAAACGCAATGGCGTAGGTGCCCCAACTGGTACCAGTAGAAAAGGCGATGATCATCGTCATTAACTGTAAAATTACCGGTAAGCACCAAAAAGGCAATTGCTCGCCAAGCAATGATACTAAAAATAAGCCACCGCCAGTTTCTTTACTAATACTGCCGATAATCACCGCGAGCATTAAAATAACTGACGCAAAAACTACGCCTTTTAACCCTTGGCTAAATCCGTCTATAACATGGTGTAACGACATGCCTTTGATGATAGCAATAATGGCTGATAATAATAATGCTGCGCCGAAAGCCCAGTTAATTTTAGGTGAACCAAGCAAAACAAAACTACCAATAGCAATTGCGGTTAAGGTGATTAAGGGCAATACAAATTCAATAATGTGTGGCACGTAACCTGATGGCACATTTGATTCCTGTAATTCCTTAGCACTCAGCGGTTTAGCCGTTGGGGCATCTAGTTTGCCCTCAACTTCTGCTCGCTGCTTTGCCAAACGAATGCGCTTGCCAGCAAATGTTGTAACATTAATACTGAGTAGGAAAGTACCGGTTACGGCAAAAATGCTGTAAAAACTAAATGGGATACTTTGAAAGAAAAAGGCAATACGGTCGGCTTCTGTTGCTAGAAACGATACCCCAGGAATAAATATCAGTGCTTGCACATATGCTGGCCACGCATTGAAGGCAAGTATTGAAGCAATGGGTGATGCGGTTGAATCAACAATGTAGCTCATTTCTTCATGGCTAACTTTTGCTTTGTCTGCCAAAGGTCTAACGGTGGTGCCAACTAAAACCGTACTCATGGTGCCACCTTGGAAAAATAATACTCCTAGTAGCCAAGAAACTAATTTTGCTGATTTTCTGCCTTTGACAAAGTGCTTGGTCATATAGCTTGCAAACGCTTGTGCAGCGCCTGTTTTCGACCAAATACCAAGCAACCCACCTAATAGCCATAAGTAAAGTAATAACAACGCTGCCGTACCTTCTTTCGCTAGGTTAGGAATAATCACTTTGTCGGTTAGATCATATCGACCGAGCATAATAGCACCAACAACGATCCCACCAAGAAGTGCTGTTAAAGGCTCTCGGGTAAGTAAACATAACAATATTGTTATTAGGGCTGGTAGTAACGACCAGGCACCAAAATGAAAAGCCGGTTTTAGTAGCTTAAGTTGTTCGTTTTCATCACGTACCCATTGCTGAACTAATGTTGGAGCTCCTTTAGTGAGGTTGAGATGTTGTTGGTTTAGTAACGAGTCATGATAAGCAACCACATTATCAATAATAACTTGTTGGCCTTTATAGGTATAACTTAATAAGCCTGCTGAATTGGTACTTACATCGTAAACATGACTTTGCTCAACCCAGAGAGGTGAAACAGACGATTTAATATAAATAGCTGCAAGTACAGCAAATAAAAAAAATATAAAAGCTAGTTTGTTGTGTTTGCTCGCCATAAAATCACACTTTTTTATTGTTATTAGATTCGGTTAATACGCTCGAACATTACATTCGGTAATTACATATTTAGATAATTTACGATAACAGAAATTAGGTGAGTTACTAGTGTGATTTAATTTTCATCAAGATATTTCTATTTTACTTATCTCAATATCGCTTGAAATTGCTTGAAAGGGTGCCACAGCCAACGACGGGGATGAGCCGAAGGCCGCAGCGAAAGGGGTAAAGTATTTTTTAAACTAATTAAAGCGCTTGATACTAAATGGTGAAATATCAATATCGGTTTTTTGATTACTCATTACTTGGCCAATTAACTTGCCTGTTATTGCCCCTAACGTTAAGCCTAAATGTTGATGACCTAGCGCAAAATATATCGAGTTATGCTTAGTTGCTTGACCAATAACAGGGAGTGAGTCGGGCAGGGAGGGGCGACAACCCATCCATCGTTTTTCTTCGTTGCTATCTTTTTTACAAGAATGAGGAAGTTCCGTTAGAAGGTGTTTGGCGTTTTCAAACAACATATCCGCCCGCTGCATATTCTCAGGAGCTTCTAATCCCGCAAACTCAACGGTGCCAGCAAGGCGTAAACCGTGTGACATAGGTGTGATAATAAACTTTCGTTCAGCTGAAGCAACAGGTCTATTCAACTGTGGCGAACTGTTCTTCGCCAGATCTAAACTGTAACCTCGTTCAGCTTCTATCGGTAACTTATAGCCAAGTTTTGCTAATAACGGCTTTGACCAAGCACCCGTTGCAATCACCACCGCATCAAATACTTGTGTTCTAACTTCAGGCGAAGAAGTTGTGTCAGCTGATGATTGCATGCTGATTTCTACTTGATCATTGACGGGGTTAATGTCGGAAACTGCAGCATGAATTTGTTGCGCTCCTATTTGTAATGCTTGTTGTGAGAGCACCTGACAAATTTCAAATGGGTTTGCGGTATGTGCTACTTCGGTAAAATAAAGTGAGTAATGAATATTAGCGCTTAAATTAGGTTCTAATAATAAGGTTTGCGCTCTATCAAGCAGCTTAACAGCAATTCCTGCACTTTTATAATGTTCGAAAGCTTTAACAGCGTCGTTACGATTTTTACTTTCAAACACCAGTAAACTGCCTTTAGTTGTTAATAAATGCTCTGCACCTGCAGCTCGAAGCAATGGCTTGTAATAGTCAATAGCATGTTGATTAATGGCGCGTAGCGCTTGGCTATTCTTTGCTCTTTTAGTGGTAAACATATTACCAATAAATTTTAAAAACCAAGGGAGTGCCTTTGGAAAGTATTTCGGTGACAATGCCATAGGGCCTAGCGGGTTAAACAGTAGTTTAGGTAGTTGCCAAAGTAAGCTAACTTCTGCTAGTGGAAAAACTTGCTCGGTGGCAAAGTGGCCAGCATTAGCTTTTGAACAACCTTCTCCAATACCTGATTTATCAATTAGTGTTACTTGAAAGCCTAACGACTGCAATTCAAGTGCGCAGTTAACTCCGATAATACCTGCGCCTATAACGGCAACACTTCGTGGTGCTGCCGATGATTTGTTATTTGAATTATCTACTGCAATGTTATTCATTGTTTACATCTTCTTTTTCTAACTATTCTTAACGATGAAAATATTTAGGCGCTGGAGTTACCTTAATATAAAACCTTGTGGAAAAATATCGTCAGTGCTGAGCATAAATTTATGGCAACCGGTAATAAATGCCCGTCCAGATACTCTTGGTATAACTGCGGTTTTACCATGGTAGTCGCAGACATTTTTAATGCTGACAGTCATTTTTCCGCCAACAATACTTTCAATAACGACGTCTTGTTCGGTAGGTAAATTTTCTTTCTCACGAAGTAAAGCGACGCGCGCGCTTACACCAGTACCTGTTGGAGAGCGGTCAACTTCACCGTCAGCAAATACACAAACGTGGCGAGAGTGAGAGCTGGTTGCATCCGTTTTATTGGAGTAAAAAATAGTGCCGTAAAGGAAGCTTAAATCTTCTTCTATAGGGTGCTTGATAGAATAGCTCGCCATTACCGCCTGCTTTATGGCACGCCCGACATCGATCAGCTGCTGTTGGTTCTCAGGTGTACAGTCAATATTTAACGCGTCAGCATCCACATAAGCATAGTAAGCGCCACCAAAGGCAATATCGTATTGAATGGCGCCGAACTCTGGTAACTCTATTGATTGAGCAAGTACTTCAACAAATGAAGGTACGTTATCAAAACTAACCGCGAGTTTATTTTGTTGATCATGTTTCGCATAAGCTTTAATAAAACCTGCGGGAGAGTCGATGCCAATTACTTCTCCTTGTTTTGGCATGGCCAAGGTTTGGCTTTCTATCGCTACTGATACGGCGGCAATAATACCGTGTCCACACATACTGCTATAGCCTTCATTATGCATAAATAAAATGCCAAATTTCGCGTCAGTGCTGCATGGCTCTGTAATCAATGCACCGTACATATCAGCGTGTCCACGTGGCTCAAACATCAGTAATTGTCTAAGGTTGTCTAAATTGTCGTGCAGGTATTGCCGCTTTTCTAGAATAGTATTACCTTTAATTTCAGGGTATCCGTCAGTAATTATACGGAGCGGCTCACCTTCGGTATGGGCGTCGATAGTATTAATGCTTTGATAATTCGAAAAATTATGATTGTTAAACTGCATATTATTCAACCTAGAAAATAAAAATTAACGCTTATGCTTGTATGATTTAAAATATTGTATACAATATGCGATATTATTTCTAGCAATAGTTTTAAATAGCTAAACACAATTAACGGATCAAGAAGACTTATGAAGAATATAAACTGGAAAGGTGTATACCCAGCGGTAACAACTCAATACTTTGACGATATGTCAATTAACTTTGATGCAACAAAAACAATGGTTGATAGCCTTATTAAAGAAGGGGTTGATGGAATTATCGCCTTAGGTACTGTTGGTGAAAATTGCTCGCATACTCGTGAAGAAAAACGTGCCATTCTTATCGCTGTTAAAGAAGTTGTTGCAGGGCGTGTTCCGGTAATATCTGGGGTTGCTGAAACCACAACACAGTTTGCTGTTGAATATTCACAAATGTGTGAAGAAGTTGGCATTGATGGCTTAATGGTACTTCCAGGTATGGTATATCGTTCAAGTGAACGTGAAGCTATTCATCACTATCAACAAGTTGCTCGTAACTGTAACTTACCGATTATGATTTATAATAACCCAGTTACTTATGGTGTTGATGTTTCAATAGAGGGCATGCGCATTTTAGCTGAAGAGCCGACGATTGTTTCAGTAAAAGAAGCGACAGAAGATACGCGCCGAATTTCAGAGTTATTTGCCGCATTTGGCGATCGCTACATTGTTTTTGGTGGTGTTGATGATATTGCACTAGAAAGCTTAATGTTAGGTTGTACAGGTTGGATTTCAGGTTTAACCAACGTTTTTCCACAAGAGTCAGTGGCTATTTTTAAATTGGCAGAGCAGGGGCGCTACCAAGAAGCATTGGAAATTTGGCGCTGGTTCTTGCCTTTATTACGCTTAGATACGATTCCGACTTTAGTTCAGTGTATTAAATATTGTGAACAATTGGCTGGTCGCGGTAGTGAAGTGACCCGAGCGCCGAGAATGCCACTCGTTGGTGAAGAGCGAGCAAGGGTTGAAAAATTATATAACGACGCTGTAGCAACTCGTATTGATCTCAGTAAATTCAACTTAGATTAATACTTACGAAATAGGCTACTGAGATAGATATACGGTAGCCTTTCTTTGTTAATAAGTATGATTATTTGCCTACTTATTACGACTCGTAAATGATTAACAGCAGTTGATGGATGTAAAATTTAACATGATTAAAGGAACATTTTTTTGTCTTGATGCCCATACTTGTGGCAACCCGGTTCGCCTTGTTACTAGTGGTCACCCTGATTTAACAGGCGAGACGATGAGCGAAAAGCGACAAGACTTTTTAGAAAACTACGATTGGATACGTCAAGGCTTAATGTTTGAGCCCCGCGGGCATGACATGATGTCAGGTGCGTTTTTATATCCTGCATGCAGCGAAAATGCTGATGGCGCTATTTTATTTATCGAAACATCAGGCTGTCTGCCTATGTGTGGTCATGGCACCATAGGTACTGTTACTGCTGCCTTAGAAAATGGCCTACTAACACCCAAAACACCCGGAAAATTAGTATTAGATGTGCCAGCAGGGCAAATCAATATTGATTACCAAATGAGTGATGAAAAAGTAACAGCAGTACGTATATATAATGTTGCTTCGTTTCTTGCCCATCAAGATGTTGCAATAGATGTTCCTGGTTTAGGACAACTGGTGGTTGATGTCTCCTATGGCGGCAATTACTACGTTATTGTTGAACCACAAGAAAACTTTCCCGGTATAGACCAATGGAGCGCTGGCGATATTCTTCACTGGAGTCCGATTATTCGTAAAATCGCCGACAAAACCTTAACTTGCATACATCCGAATGATGACACGGTTTCCGGCGTATCACACGTTTTATGGACAGGCAAAACTCAAACTGACGGCTCTGATGCAGCAAATGCTGTTTTTTATGGTGATAAAGCTATTGACCGTTCCCCATGTGGTACCGGAACAAGTGCACGCATGGCGCAATTATTCGCTAAAGGTAAGTTAAAGTTGGGTGATAGCTTTGTTCATGAAAGCTACATTGGTAGCCAATTTGTTGGCAAAGTTGAAGGTGTTGTAGAGCTAGAAACACCAAATGGCCCTGTGGCGGCAATTATGCCAAGTATTCAAGGTTGGGCACATGTGTTTGGTAAGAATTGCATCACAATTGATGATAGTGACCCTTATGCCATGGGGTTTGTTGTTACTTAGTGAAGCTCAGTAATTCTTCACGGTTTTAATTTTAACGTATTGAAAATTTAAAGAGATTATTATGACAATTACAGGTAAGAATTTAATTGCAGGACAGTGGTCTGGTGAAACTGAAAACGGTTTTACTGCCTTTAATGCCGTTGAAAATACGGCAATGAAAGATAAGTTTGCTGATGCCAGCGAGCAAGAAATTGAAAATGCTATTACCGCAGCTCAGCGTGCATTTACCAGCTATAGTCAGTTACCTGCTACCAAACGAGCAACATTTTTGCGTACTATTGGCGAACAAATAGTGCAATTAGGTGATGAGCTAGTTGAAATGGCTTGTGCGGAAACCGGTTTACCCGCTATGCGTATTCAAGGAGAGCGTGGACGAACCGTAGGGCAATTAAACCTTTTTGCTGATTTATTAGATAGTGGCGAATACCAAGCGGTTATTGATTTAGCTGATACAAAGCGAGCTCCACTTCCAAAGCCTGATACAAGACTCGGCTATTTACCACTAGGCGTTGTCGGTGTTTTTGCTGCGAGCAACTTCCCGCTAGCATTTTCAACAGCAGGCGGTGATACAGCGTCAGCACTTGCTGCTGGTTGTCCGGTTGTTATGAAAGCTCATGCTGCACACCCTGCAACTGCAGAGTTGATTGCTCAAGCTATTTTAAAAGCGATTGCAATAGCAGAAATAGACCCAGGTGTTTTTTCGCTAATACAAGGGAAAAACTACGCTATTTCTAGTCAGATTGTAACGCATCCACTTGTTAAAGCCGTTGGTTTTACAGGCTCAGAACGAGTAGGTATGATCTTACAACAGCAAATTAATCAAAGAGCAGAGCCAATTCCATTTTACGGCGAACTTGGTAGTGTTAATCCACAATTTATACTTGCTAATAAGTTAGCTGCTGATGCATCTGAACTTGCTTCAGCGCTAGTTGCATCACTAATGATGGGACAAGGACAATTTTGCACTAGCCCAGGTGTTTGGTTTGTTATCGATGGTGCAGAATATCCGCTATTCGCTGAAACAGCTACTGCAGAAATAGCAAAAACATCAGCGGGTGTGATGCTAACCCCTGGCATTGCTAATTCCTATAAACAAGCTATTGCTCAATGGCAAGATATTGCAGGCGTTGATTTATTAGCACAAGGACAGGCTGGCGTTGAGCATTTTTGTCAAGCGGCAATATTTAGTACTGATTTAGCAACATTTTCTGCTAATCCGTTACTACAAGAAGAAGTGTTTGGTTCGTCAGCGCTTATTGTTAAATGTGCTGACTTTAACGACATGCTACAAGCGATCACATTATTGAAAGGTAACTTAACGGCTAGTATTCATGCTATTGATAGTGATCTTGCAAATGCCAAACAAGTTGCATTAGCGACAGCACATAAAGTTGGACGTTTAATTTACAATCAAATGCCTACTGGCGTTGAGGTTTGTGCTTCAATGAATCATGGTGGGCCATTCCCTGCCTCAACTAATATCAGAACAACCTCTGTGGGTAGTGAAGCAATTAAACGTTTTCAACGACCAATTTGTTACCAAAATATGCCAAACGAGTTGCTGCCTGAATTATTAAAGTCTTAATAAACGTTAAATTTTTCAATAGCTTTTACTAAGTAATCAAAAGAGTTATTAACAATAACTCTTTTTTTTTGTGTTTAGCGTGCGGATCTCTATAATAGCGGTAACATTTTTAGGAAGCCTTGTATGAGCATAGTATATAAAACCAGAACTCAATTAGTTGTTGAAACCCTTAGAGAAAAGATTTTAAGCGGTGAGATTAAAGCTGGTCAACCGTTGCGACAAGCAGCCTTAGCAGAAGAGTTAAATGTCAGCCGTATTCCTGTTCGAGAAGCATTATTGCAATTGGAAGCTGAAGGCCTAGTGGCGTTTGAGCCACATAAAGGGGCAACGGCAACTGAATTGAATGCTGATCAAGTTGATGAATTATTTGAACTTCGTGCCATGCTAGAAGCTGATTTACTGACTAATTCTTTACCTTATATCACTGATGAAAAGCTTGAAGAAGCGACACAGTTATTGAAGAAGTTAGATAAAGCACTTGGTAAAGAGAATGCAGCTAATACGTGGAGTGAATTAAACTCTGATTATCATAACTGTTTATATTCAGGTGCTGACCGTCCGCAGACTCAGGATTTAGTTAACACTTTAAATAAAAATGCCGACCGATACATTCGCATGCACTTACTTTGGGCTGGCGGAATTTCAAAAGCAGAATCTGAGCACAATGAAATATTAGCTTTGTGTAAAGCGCGTGATGTTGATAATGCCGTTGCGTTATTAAAGCAACACATTCTGGGCTCACGTGATGAAATTAAAGCATTTCTAAATGAACGTGAATCAATTATTAGTGGCTAATCACTAAGTTACCGCAATTCTTTTCTAATGCTAGACTGTTTTATATTTGCTTGAAATTTATGATGTAATTTTGAGCATTTATTGACATTTTAGCGCTATTTCTATAGTATTCCCGCGCCTTCACAACCCGAAAAATAACGATTTTCGTTCTTATTGCCTATCATTAAGACAATATCGGGATAAAGCAAAAGTATTTAAATACAAGCCTATTTTATAGCTCGCTTGTATTTTTGACGTTTAATCAAAGTTGAGAAAATAATGTTTGAATTACACGCCAGTAAAGCGGCAAATTTAAAAAATGATGTGCTGTCGGGTCTTACCGTTGCATTAGCATTAGTACCAGAAGCAGTTGCATTTGCTTTTGTTGCTGGAGTAGAGCCTCTTGTCGGCTTATACGCTGCCTTTATGGTTGGCTTAATTACCTCTATTTTTGGTGGTCGCCCAGGTATGATTTCTGGTGCCACAGGTGCTATGGCGGTTGTTATGGTGAGTTTAGTTGCAATACATGGGGTTGAATACCTGTTTGCAACTGTGGTGTTAACTGGTGTGCTACAGATAATGGCTGGGTTATTTAAGCTGGGTAAATTTATTCGCTTAGTGCCGCACCCGGTAATGTTAGGCTTTGTTAACGGTTTAGCTATTGTAATTTTCTTAGCGCAATTAGGCCAATTTAAAGTGGTTAATGATGCGGGCGTGATGGAGTGGATGCAAGGCAATCAACTTTATACTATGGCTGGTTTGATTGTATTAACAATGGCAATCATTCACTTTTTACCCAAGTTAACAAAAGCGGTTCCTTCTTCACTGGTCGCTATTGTCGTTGTGACTATTCTAGTGCAAAGCCTAGATTTAGATGCCCGTACCGTCGTTGATTTTGTTCGAGATATGACTAATGATCCAGCGGCTTCAATTGCTGGTGGTTTACCACAATTTAGTATTCCTAGTGTGCCGTTTAATTTTGAAACTTTTCAAGTTATTTTACCATTTGCTTTGGTATTGGCGGCAATTGGCTTAATTGAGTCTCTATTAACTTTAACGTTAATTGATGAATTAACAGGTACTCGCGGTCGTGGTAATAAAGAATGTATTGCTCAAGGTGCAGCGAACACAGTTACTGGTTTCTTTGGTGGCATGGGCGGTTGTGCGATGATTGGTCAATCGATGATCAATGTTAATTCTGGGGGCCGAGGTCGTGCTTCTGGTATTACTGCTGCATTAGCATTATTAGGTTTTATCCTATTTGCCTCAGGCTTAATTGAGCAAATACCACTAGCAGCGCTGGTTGGTGTTATGTTTATTGTGGTTATTGGTACGTTTGAATGGTCAAGTTTTAGAATTTTAGGCAAGGTTCCAAAAGCTGATGCATTTGTAATTATTTTAGTTTCTGGTGTAACTGTTGCTACGGACTTAGCAATTGCCGTAGTTGTTGGTGTTATTGTTTCCGCGTTAGTTTTTGCATGGGAACATGCTAAGCATGTAGTTGTTCACCGCTCAATGAATGAAAAAGGTTCGACTGTTTATGACGTAAGTGGCCCTTTATTTTTTGGTTCAGTTTCAAGCTTCTTAGAGCAGTTCGATATGGATAACGACAGCGATGATGTTATTGTTGAGTTTAAAAACTCTCGCGTTGCTGATCATTCAGCAATTGAAGCAATTGACACCTTAGCAGAACGTTATATTAGTCGTGGCAAGCAAATGCACTTAAGGCATTTAAGTAAAGAATGTACACAGCTGTTAACCAAAGCGGGTAGTTTAGTTGAAATCAATGTGATTGAAGACCCTGACTATCACATTGCAACTGACAAGTTAGCTTAGACTTCTATCCTCGTGTGATTGGGTTATACTTAATCACACGAGTAGGTTTTCGATGTTAGTGATAATTACTATATGCAATTAGAGTTTTTTGATGTTCCTAGCCCTTGTATCGGCATTTGTCAGTCAGATGATAAAGGCCAATGCTTAGGCTGTTTTCGTACCCGAGACGAACGCCTGAATTGGACATCATTTGACTCAAATGAACGACAAAAGGTGATTAAACGTTGCCAGCAACGAAAGAAAAGAAAATATGCCCCCGCGAAAGCGAAAGTTATTACTGTTGAAGCTAGTGTTGCTGAACAACAGCCTTCCTTATTAGAGCCTGCTAGCAAAAGTAAGCTTGATAATTCCAATGATTTAGATTTTGGTGACTTTGAATTATAAGCCCGAATCTTGATTCCGTTTATCGCAGATAATCGTTAACTCAACGCAATTTTTAATATGCAAACATTTGCCGACTTGTTGTTAGCTACGATTCATAATATCGTATGTTGCTAATATTATGTTACCGCTGATGCGCCGTTAGTTATTTTTAATAAAGCCCGCACTCAATAATAATAAAATTCATATTTTTAATGAGCTAGCTTAGGCTGCTTACTTGCTATATGAGATACCAAAGGAATAACCTTATGCAAAAACTTCTACCATCTTTTGCGATGGCAGCTATTTCTGTCGCCTTAACGGGCTGTTTGCAGAGTGAGCAGCAAGATGCAAAAGTTGAAATTAACAAGAATCCGTACCCAAGTACTTATAAAACCTTGCCACAACAAACAACCTTGATTAAAAATGCCACGGTATTAACTGGCACAGGTACACGTTTAAATAATACTGATGTCTTAGTTGTTGACGGTAAAATTAGCAAAATTGGCGAAAACTTGTCTGCTGCGGGTGCCCAAGAAGTTGATGCAAATGGTAAATGGGTAACACCGGGTATTATTGATGTACATTCACACTTAGGCGTGTATCCGAGCCCGTCGGTTGAATCGCATTCTGACGGTAATGAAATGACTTCACCTAACACCTCTGAAGTTTGGGCTGAACACAGTGTTTGGCCACAAGACCCTGGCTTTCAAGCAGCACGTGCAGGCGGAATAACTACCTTACAAATTTTACCTGGTTCGGCAAATTTATTTGGTGGTCGCGGTGTAACATTGCGTAATGTTCCTAGCGAAACCATGCAAGGCATGAAGTTTCCTAATGCTCCTTATGGCTTGAAAATGGCGTGTGGTGAAAACCCTAAACGTGTTTATGGTAGCCGTAAAGTTTTGCCTTCAACCCGTATGGGAAATATGGCTGGATATCGTATGGCTTGGGCGGAAGCTACGGAATACAAGCGCGCTTGGGAAAAATATGAGGCAGATTATGCTGCTGGTAAGAACCCAATTGCACCCGTGAGAGATATTGAATTAGACACTTTAAAAGGTGTATTAGACGGTGATATTTTAATTCACAATCATTGTTATAAAGCAGAAGAAATGGCGATGATGATAGATTTAGGTAAAGAATTTAACTATCACTCGGGTACATTCCACCATGCAATTGAAGGCTACAAAATTGCTGATAAGCTAGCTGAAAATGGTAACTGTGCTGCTATGTGGCCAGATTGGTGGGGCTTTAAAATGGAAGCCTATGATATGGTTCATGAGAATGTAGCAATTGTCGATGCAGTGAAAAATTCATGTGCGGTTGTTCATTCTGATTCTTCAAGTACCATTCAACGACTAAACCAAGAAGCCGGTAAAGTTATGTATCGTGCAAATGACAATGGTTTTGAAATTAAGCCAGAATTAGCAATTACTTGGATCACCTCAAATGCAGCTAAGTCATTAGGTTTATCAGATGAAACCGGTAGCTTAGAAGCAGGTAAGAAAGCTGATGTGGTTATTTGGAATCAAAACCCATTTAGCGTTTATGCTCAAGCCGAAAAAGTATTTATTGACGGTGCTAAAGTTTACGATCGTCATGATGATAAATACCAAGCAAAAAGCGATTTCTTACTAGGTCAAAGATAAGGTGACAACAATGAAGCATTTTAAATTATTTAAATCATCACTGATCGCTTTAGCATTGGCGAGTTCGCAAGCAAGTTTTGCCGAAAGTTTTGCAATTACTAACGCTACAGTTCATACAGTAACCGAGCAGGGAGTACTTAAAAACGCCACGGTTATTGTTGAAGATGGCAAAGTTATCGCTATCAACCCTACAACAGTTAATGCCGATACGGTTATTGATGCCGAAGGTAAAATTTTAACGCCAGGCTTTATTGGCTCTATGAACCAAATGGGCCTAGTTGAAGTAGGTGCGGTAGCTCGTAGCAGAGATGCTGGCGATAAAAAGGCTGATATTACGTTTGACGCTAGTTTAGCATTTAACCCTCGAACAACTGTAATTCCATATAGCCGAAAAGGTGGTATTACGACTAATATTGTTGCGCCACGTGGCGGCGATGATATGTTTAAAGGCCAAACTTTTGTTGCTGATTTATCAGGTGAATTTGACAGTGTTCGTGTAAGTAATAACAACGTTATTATTGATTTGGGTGCTAAAAGCAAAGGCTCTAGAGCGTCGAGCCTGCAAAAACTGCAAAATAAGCTTGAAGATGCTGCTAAAAAGTTAGTGAAAGCTAAGAAAAGTTCAAACGACAAAAAAGACAAGAAAGAAGCAAAAGAGCCAAGCCGCGAAACAAAAGTGATTAATGCTTTACTGAGTGGTGATAAGGCACTTGTTGCTTACGCTGATAGAGCGACTGATTTACTTGCATTATTGAAGCTTAAAGAAAGCTATAAGTTAGACTTAGTTTTCGTTGGTGCAGCTGATGCGGTATTAATTGCGGATGACATAGCAGCGGCAGAAGTTCCTGTAGTCATGAGCGCACTAGATAACTTGCCAGGTAGTTTTGATTCATTACACACATCATTAGAGAATGCAGCTAAATTAACTGCAGCAGGCGTTAATGTTGCTTTAACGGTTGACGGCGATACTCATAACTTGTATCAATTACGTTTTCATGCTGGTAATGCTGTTGCAAACGGCTTATCGCGCGAAGATGCTTTGGCAGCCGTTACAGCAAATGTAGCAGATGCGTTTAACCTTGATAGCGGCCGTGTGGCAGTTGGTAAAACCGCTGACTTGGTGTTATGGAGTGCTGACCCTTTTGAATTAAGCTCTTCAGTAGCGAAAATTTGGATTAATGGCAAAGAGTATTCAACGAAAAGCCGTCAAGACAAGCTGAGAGAACGTTATACAACAAACAGTAATATGCCGCGGGCGTATACTAAGTAACTTAATTTTCGGTAGGTAAAGTTAAATAAAAACCACGCTCTAGCGTGGTTTTTTTATGTACAGGATGTACGGTATATCGCGATCACATGGATGTGAAAGAGCGTATATGTACAGGATGTACGGTCGACTTTTATGTTCCAGACAAAAATTAAGTACCTACATCCATGTAGGCAATGTCGCGATCACATGGATGTGAAAGAGCGTGTATGTACAGGATATACGGTCAATTTTTATGTTCCAGACAAAAATTAAGTACCTACATCCGTGTAGGTAATGTCGCGCATGGTTATGTAGGAGCGCGAAAATTTACATTTGAAGCTTACTGTAAAATAATATCTAAAAACTGCATCAGTTGTATAAATTATGAAAGTGATTTTGAATACTTTTCTACTTTCATCCATTAGCTCATTCTTCTAAACTCCTTGCTATCTAAACTATCAAAAGTAACCTCTATTAAATGATCTCGAAACCTTTATTAGACAATGAATTTGGTCACGCGAAATGGCTGACACGTGATGAAAATCAACAAAGCATATGTTTTTCTCACCGTATTTGCCAAGGTGAAGTGAGTTTGCATGGTGGCCAAGTATTATTGTGGCAACCAGTAGAGCAACACGCAGTTTTTTGGCTCAGCGAAGACAGCCAGTATTCAGCTTCTAGCGCTATTCGCGGTGGTATTCCTATTTGTTGGCCTTGGTTTAGCGGTGATGTAAAAGCGACTAATGGTGAAATCATTAAGGCCAGTAATCATGGCTTTGCTCGCCAAAGTTTATGGCAATTAAATGATATTGAAATAAATAATGATGAAGTAGTTATTGAGTTGTCGTTATCAGGTGAACAGTTTTCTACTTTTTGGCCTGCAGCCTTCAAATTAACGCAGCGTTTGATATTTTCAACAAAGTTTCAACAAATACTGACAATGACAAATTTATCAAATAAAGCGGTTGAATACACAGGCGCGTTGCATAGCTATTTTGCTGTTGGCGACCCTAAGCAGGTTAAAGTTGAGAGCCTTGATTTAATCAATTATGACGATAAATTATCTGGTGAAAAAATGCAGCGATCATCATTAACAAGCTGCGAGGGGCCGGTTGATCGCATCTATTACGACGGTAGTAGCAAAACGCTGATAGATAATGCATGGCAACGCGCTATAACAGTAACTAGTGATAACTGTCAGCAGTGGGTGCTTTGGAATCCCGGTAAAACGGCAGCAATGGCTATGGCAGATATGCATCAAGGTAGTGAGCAGGAATTTGTTTGTTTAGAGGCTGCCAACACTCAATGGCAAATAATTCCAAGCCAAGCAAGCGTTAGCATTAGCCAAAAAGTGACAGTTAAGGCACTCAATCATTAGATATGATTTATCTGGTGATCTAAGTATATTAGTTAAAGATAACACTTTGATTACGACCATTATCTTTTGCTTGATAAAGGGCCTTATCTGCACATGATATATAGTCTTTGATGGTGTTGTTTTTTACCGGCAGCTGACAAATACCAAAGCTGACAGTGGTACTAAATGAGTCACTAGTACTTGATAAAGGAAATGAGATAGCGGCTATTTTTTCTCTTATTCTTTCGACAATAATTTGTGCTTGTTGTGCAGTGGTGTCTGGCAGTAGCATAATAAACTCTTCACCACCCCAACGGCCGACAACGTCAACGTGCCGTAAGGTTTGTGTTAGTTGTTCCGAAATTACTTGTAGGACATCATCGCCAACCAAGTGACCATAGGTATCGTTTATTTTTTTAAAGTTATCAATATCTGCCAGTACTACGCAAATACTGTCATTAGCTTGTGCCATATCTTCAAAGCGCCAATGGATATGGCTGCGGTTAGGCAATTGTGTCAGGTAGTCAGTTTCAGAGTCTTTTACTAATTTCGACTTAAAATAAGCAATAATATTTAAAAGCACGACATAAAAAATAATCGAAATAAAGAAGAAAATTATAAATCTACCAACAAAAATTCGCCAATACTCATTTTGTTCGGACGCAGGCGGTGAAACAATGAACATACGCCAATTGAGTTCTTTTATAGGCATTTGCGAAATTAAAACACCATCTTGTGTGGTATACATAACTTCATCGGTTAAATTAGAGTCCATCGGGTTAGATTGGATAAGGGCTTTAAACCAAGGCAAATCGTCAAGCCGTGTCATTGCATCTTTACGGTGGTGGCTCTCTGTCTTCATAATATCATTAGAGGTTAAGGTGATAACATTATTGTTATCAACAAAAAACAGTTCAAAGCCAAAGCTATCTGTAAATTCTTGAAAAGTGGCGGCAAAATGATTCAAGTCTATTGCAACACCAGTAAAACCAATAAATTCATTATTTTTATTTAGAATTTTATTATCAAAATAAAGGTGTGGATCGTCAGCATTGCCTATATCAGTAAATTGACTTCCTGGCAGAACTTTTAAACGATGAAACCATTCTGCCGACTCACTATTAAGCATGGTTTCTTTTGCGTTTGAGTCTATCATAAGGTCGTGTTTTTCTAACGCAATAAACGCTAGCATGTTATAAGAGGTAGCAATACGTTTTAGATAATTAACTAAATACTCTTTTTCTATTTTGTCACCGCTTGCATAATCAATAATAAATTGATTGTCTGCCATAAAACTGGCGACACTTAATGGTCGAATTATTTCACTTGTAACTAAGGAAAATAGTGGAATAATGGCAGAGTGCTGTTGCTTATTATGACTATTAATAATTTCTTTAAAGGTGAGAAATGACGTTAAAATAACCGTAATAATGGTGACAAAAAAAGTGACAGCGATGTAGCGATCGAATTTATTTCCAAACTTCATTAAATACTAGTGGCACTCAGTTTTAAGCCTATAGCTTATTTATAGCGCGAATACTAATCTTAAGCCACGTTTTTATTATTAAATTATCATTTCAGTTTTAGTTTGATGTCTACTCAGAACTAATTAACACGTAAGTACTTTTGCAATAATGCTTGAGTAAATGAGGTTTTAAGGTAGAAACCACGGGGTAAAGTTTGAAAGGGCTGACCGTGGCGGTTAAAGGCTTGAGTTTTTGCCTGGCTATTGGCTGCTTTAGGGCGTAATTGTAACACTTGACCATATTTACCGTGAATATTTTCAACTTCACCCAGTACAATCATATCTGTCAGTTCTTGCCAATCGAGTGCCATTAATTGTTCTTCTTCAGGTGATGGTGACCAAATAAACGGTGTGCCAACAAGGCGTTCTGCAATTGGAATATCGCGTTCAGAAATCACAGGTACCCAAAGTACGCGTGATAATTTATTACGAATGTGGCTCGTTTGCCATTGGGCTCCGACGAGTCCCGTCAATGGCGCAACACAAACAAAAGTGGTCTCAAGTGGTTTCCCTTGATAGTTGATCGGCAATGATTTCAACTCGATACCTAAATCAGGGAAGTCTGGCTCTGGACGAGAACCAGCGCTGGCGCCTAATACCTGTTCTAACAATAAACCAATCCAGCCTTTCTCTCGTTTTAAATTTTCTGGCACTTGCACTTTAATTGAATCGGCAATTTCACCCAATGTCATACCGGCTAAGGCTTGAGCTCGTAGCAGTAATGCTGCTTCATCAATTGGTGGCGTGATAGTATGCAAACGAATTAGTCGGTTAAATAGTGTGACGCTATTATCATGTTAATGTATTGCATTGGGCAAGTTGAATTTAACTATCTGTGGAATTTGTTTTATTTCTATAAATTAAGTTTGCTAAAGAACTAATTAATGTAAATGCAATTAGTGACAATTACCATTTGCCCAAATGTGCATATTGTGGAAGAATCAATAACATTATTAATGCTGTCAGGAGTTCCTTTGATAGATGCCGAAGGCTACAGAGCCAATGTCGGCATAGTAATAATCAATGATAGGGGACAAGTATTTTGGGCACGCCGCTTTGGCCAACATTCTTGGCAATACCCACAAGGTGGGGTTGATGAGGGTGAGTCTGCAGAACAAACCATGTATCGGGAATTAAATGAAGAAGTTGGTTTAAAACCTGAACATGTCAAAATTGTAGCAACGACAAAGCACTGGCTAAGATATAAATTACCAAAAAGGTTAATTAGACACGAAAGTAAACCCGTTTGTATCGGTCAAAAACAGAAATGGTTTTTATTGAAGTTAACGGCACCGGAATCAGCAGTTGATTTATTACATTCAGATCACCCTGAATTTGATGATTGGCGTTGGGTTTCCTACTGGTATCCGGTACGACAGGTCGTGTCATTTAAGCGTGAAGTATACCGTAAAGTGATGAAGGAATTTGCCTTAGCTGCAATGCCTAGCTATCGCCAAGAACGTCGTCGACGTCGCGCATAACATTGTTTACCTAAGATTATTATTATGTAATGTAAATAGCTCACTACGGTGAGCTATTTAGTTTAACCCCTTTGATTTTGAGAATAATATTTATGCCTAAGGATAGCGTTGATTTTTCTCAATTAGCCATATAGCTGACTGATGATTTACTGATAAATACTTATTGCATGTCATTGCAATTAAACCAATGCAACTTACTTATAGGGACTGTAATGTTAACGACTTTGCGCCAAATCGTTTTGGAATTTAGCCAAGCTGCAGAGTTGGAGCCTGCGTTATTGCGACTAGTATCACAGGTTAAGGATGCACTATCAGCGCAATGTTGTTCAGTTTATTTTGCCGATCACCACAAGCAACACTTCTTATTAATGGCCTCAGATGGCTTAGCTGAAAATGCCTTTGGTCGCACTAGCATTGGTTTTACCGAAGGGTTAATTGGTTTGGTTGGTCAACGAGAGGAACCAATTAATATTGCTAATGCCCAACAACATCCTGATTTCATCCATGCACCTGAAGTTGAAGAAGACAAATATCAGGCTTTTTTGGGCACACCCATTATTCATCAACGTAAGGTGCTCGGTATATTAACTGTTCAACAAGAACAAGCACGTAATTTTTCTGAAAATGAAGAAGCATTTTTGGTGACATTGTCTGCACAGCTCGCCAATGCCATGGCAAATATTGAAGCACAGGGCCTGATGGCAGTTAGTAATAATCAACATGTTGTTAATACTCACAAGGGAATTGGTGGTGCGCCAGGTATTGCTATTGGTGAAATGATAGTTGTTCATCCCATAGTTGAGTTATCAAGTGTTATTGTTCGAAAAGAAGAAAATAGTTTGCAGCAAATTGCTCGACTTAATGAATCGGTAAAAAACACGCTTGCTGATTTTAGTGTTATGGGGAGAAAGCTCAGTAATATTATTTCTGATAGTAGTTTAGATATTTTTGAGGTTTATAAGCAGTTATTAGAGAGCGATAACTTTAAAGATGAAATTATCAGTAAAATAAAGCAAGGCTGGAACGCAGAAAGCGCGCTTAAAATTGTCGTCGATAACTATATAGTGCAATTTGAAGCACTTGATGATGATTACCTCCGAGAGCGCGCTAGTGATATTAAAGATTTAGGCAACCGATTATTAAAGAATTTACAAAACCATAAAAATCATAAACAACAGCTGCCTGAAGAGTTTTTATTAGTTGCACAAGATGTAACCGCTTCAATGATCGCTGAACATCAGCACTTGGGTTTGTCGGGTATCATTTCATTAAGTGGTTCGAATAACTCCCACGCAACTATATTGGCGAAAGCACTGAATATTCCGGCGATTATGGGTATCGAGTATTTACCCTTTCAAACATTACATCGGCAACAGGTTATTTTAGATGGCTATTCATGTCAGCTTCATGTTGCTCCCAATGATACCTTGATCACAGAGTATCAGCATATTTTACAGGCTGAAGGGCAGTTGCAAGCGCAAGTTAAAAAGGTTGCGCATTTACCTGCAACCACCCTCGATGATCATAGTGTTAGTTTGATGGTTAATAGCGGCTTGTCATCAGGTTTTGAGTTTACTCATAATGTTGGAGCCGATGGTGTTGGTTTATATCGTACCGAAATTCCATTTATGAACCGAAGCTGTTTTCCATCGGAATTGGAGCAAACATTATTATACCGGCAAGTTCTAACATCGTTTAAAGGTCAGCCAGTTATCATGAGAACGCTTGACGTTGGCGGCGATAAATCATTACCTTACTTTCCGATTGCTGAAGCTAATCCATTTTTAGGTTGGCGTGGCATTCGTATAACCTTAGATCATCCAGAAATATTCTTAGTACAAATTCGCGCTATGATGAAAGCAAGCGTTGGCTTAGAAAATTTATCGATCATGTTGCCGATGATTTCAAATTTAAATGAAGTTGATGAAGCAATGCGGCTAATTAACCAAGCTTATTATGAATTATCAGCGGAATTGTCAAATCAAGACGGTGCTAAACTTCTAAAACCTAAAGTAGGGGTTATGGTCGAAGTCCCTAGTATTATTTTTCAGCTTGAAGACTTAGCAAGTAAAGTTGATTTTTTCTCTGTGGGTAGTAACGATTTAACGCAGTACCTGCTTGCCGTTGATCGAAATAACAAGCGGGTAGCAAGTTTGTATGACTTTTATCATCCAGCAATTTTAAAAGCATTACATCATATTGCAGAGAAAAGTCAGCAATGCAATGTTCCCCTAAGCATATGTGGAGAACTGGCCAATGAGCCGATTGGTGCTTTATTGCTTATGGCAATGGGATACGAAAAATTAAGCATGAGTGCACACAGCTTAGCGAAAGTTAAATGGGCTATTCGTCATGTTGAATATCAGCAATTAAAAACTATTTTAGCTCATGTATTAACATTAACCTCATCAAAAAAAGTGCATAGCTATATGCATCAACAATTACTCTATTTAGGCTTAGAAGATTTTGTACAGGTAAGGTTGTAGCCTTTATGCTATGCTCCTGCCAATATTTAAGGTTTGAAGTTGGTCAAATAGCTAATGTCGATGTTTGCTAGTGTTTTCCTTGCATGTACCTTATTAGGCTCTGTTGTTGGTTTTTTTGCTGGTTTGCTTGGTATCGGTGGCGGCCTAATTATTGTTCCTGTTTTAGTTTATTTATTGCCATTGCTAGGGATTAGCAGTGAGGTTGCATTACCTATGGCATTGGCAACCTCGTTAGCTTCAATTATCTTTACGTCTTCCTCTGCAACTAGAGCTCATCATAAAAATGGCAATATACCTTGGCACATTGCTAAACAACTAGTTTTTACTGTTGCTATTGGTGGTGTATTAGGCGCTATTATTGCTGGGTCATTGTCACTAAATGCGTTAACTAATTTATTTGCCAGCGCTGTTTTTATGTTGGCAATTTATATGTTTTTATCAATTAGAGTTGAGCGTAGTGTTGCACTACCAAACCATGCAATGTTGGCCACCATTGGTTTATTGTCAGGCATAATTGCCAGTTTAATGGGCATTGCCGGTGGCGCTATATTGGTGCCTATTCTTATGTATTGCTCATTAACTATGCGACAAGCCATTGGTGTAGCAACCGTGTGCGGTATTGTGGTCGCCTTTTTTGGTGCGCTTGGTTATATTTTTATTGCGCCAGCACAAGCAATATTACCGCAATGGAGCTTAGGTTATATCTATTTACCTGCTTTACTCGGTATTGTACTAACTTCATCGTTATGTGCACCGATAGGCGTAAAAGTGGCGGCGCGACTACCTGTATCTCATCTAAAAAAAGGCTTTGCCGTATTTCTGATGTTAGTGGCGATTAAAATGATGTTTTAATGGCGATAGTTTTTGCCTCAACGATAATAATTAGGCATAATTTTATTCGATAATTATGCTGGTTAACGTCGCTGAATTTATTTATGTGAACTTTGTTTTAACGTTCAAATATTAATGATGGTGTTGGCGTTGATGATTATTGTGGTGATAACTGATTTAAATGATTTTTTAAGGAAAACTGAGTGAAAGCATATCTAGACTTAATGCGCCATGTACGAGATGAAGGGGTTGAAAAAGCAGATAGAACCGGTACAGGTACTAAAAGTATTTTTGGCCATCAAATGCGTTTTGATCTTGCGAAAGGTTTCCCATTAGTCACCACTAAAAAATGTCATTTAAAGTCGATTATTCATGAATTGCTATGGTTCATAAAAGGTGAATCTAATATTGCCTACTTAAAAGAGAATGGTGTAAAAATATGGGATGATTGGGCAACTGAAGATGGTGAATTGGGCCCAGTATATGGTGTGCAATGGCGAAGCTGGCCAGCGCAAAATGGCGAAACAATTGATCAACTTGCACAATTAATTGATGATTTAAAAAATAACCCTGATTCACGCCGCCATATTATCACGGCGTGGAATCCCGCTTTATTGCCAGATACTTCAATTAGCCCAGATGCGAACGCTGCACTTGGTAAGCAAGCATTGCCACCTTGTCATACCTTATTTCAGTTTTATGTATTAAACGGTAAGTTAAGTTGTCAGTTATACCAACGAAGTGCAGATATCTTTTTGGGAGTACCATTTAATATCGCTAGTTACGCTTTATTTACTATGATGATTGCGCAAGTTTGTGATTTAGAGCTTGGTGATTTTGTACATACATTTGGTGACGCACATTTGTATTTGAATCATTCAGAGCAAGTTGATGAGCAACTTACTCGTGAGCCACTTCCGCTTCCAACTATGGCAATTAACCCTGATGTTAGCAGTATATTTGACTTTACCTTTGAAGACTTTGAGTTACAAAACTATCAGTCACATGCCCATATTAAAGCACCTATTTCAGTGTAGCTTTATCTAAAAATAATATATTAAATGAAAAAAGGAGCTGTTTAGCTCCTTTTTGAATTTGTTATTTCATTAGCCATGCATACGCAAAAATTTTGCTAATAAAATCTCTTCGTTTTCTACCTTGTCGGGGTCTGGTTTAATGCAGTCAATAGGGCATACAGAAACGCAGGTCGGTTTATCATAATGACCGACACATTCTGTGCACTTATCAACATCTATTTCGTAAACACTTTCTCCCATTGAAATAGCTTCATTAGGGCATTCAGGGTCGCACATATCACAATTAATACAACTATTCTCAATAAGCAGAGCCATGCGTTACTTGCCTTGATTTTGGGCAAATGGGTGACGAGTTGTGCCACCGTCGGTTAAATAACGCATTATAATACCAAATGATAAATCAACATCGCTGTTTAGCTCGATGGCAACTTTATGACCAGAGCCTTTGGCGTCATCTACCGGCTCGCCTTTTAGGTTCTGCATTTTTTTCAAAGTAAAGCTTTGATTGCCTGCTGGTGTCATTAGTTCTAATTCGTCACCAACTAAAAACTTATTTTTTACGTCGATTTCGATTAAACCAGTTTCTTCATTGCGGCCAATAACTTCACCAACGAACTGTTGAGTGTCACTTTTTGAATAACCATAATCATAGTTTTGCGTATCACCGTGGCGATGGCGTTGTAAGAAACCTTCAGTATAACCGCGGTGAGCTAAATGTTCTAAGTCAGTATTTAAGCGGCCATCAAATGCTTTACCATTAACGGCATCAATCATGGCTTGGTTGTATATTTGTGCGGTACGCGCACAGTAGTAGAAAGACTTAGTACGACCTTCAATTTTTAGTGAGTGAACACCCATGTTCACTAAACGCTCAACATGCTCTACGGCACGTAGGTCTTTTGAATTCATGATATAAGTGCCATGCTCATCTTCAAATGCAGGCATATACTCACCAGGGCGTCCTTGCTCTTGAAGTAAAACTACATCTTCAAAAGGTTTTTGTTCAGGAACATAAATTTCGGCAGGTTGTGTTGCTATAATATCACCAGTTTCAGTTTCTTTTGCTGGGTGACTGTCGTATTTCCAACGACAAGAATTAGTACATGTACCTTGGTTGGGGTCACGTTTATTGATGTAGCCAGATAATAAACAACGTCCAGAATAGGCCATACATAATGCGCCATGAACAAACACTTCGAGCTCAATCTCTGGACAACGGAAACGAATTTCTTCAATTTCATCTAATGAAAGTTCACGGGAAAGAATAACACGCTCAATCCCCTGTTGATGCCAAAACTTTACGGTTGACCAGTTAACTGCATTGGCTTGAACTGACAGGTGAATAGGCATATCAGGGAAGTTTTCACGTACCATCATAATTAAGCCAGGATCTGACATGATTAACGCATCTGGGCCCATCTCAATCACAGGCTTTATATCACGTAAAAATGTTTGAAGTTTACTATTGTGTGGCGCGATGTTATTCACTAAGTAAAATTTTTTACCTAGAGCATGGGCTTCATCAATACCTATCTTGATATTTTCTAAGCTAAATTCATTATTCCGCACTCTAAGAGAGTATCTTGGTTGGCCTGCATAAACGGCATCAGCACCATACGCAAAGGCATAGCGCATGTTTTTTAGACTTCCGGCAGGAGATAATAATTCAGGCTTAAGCATAATGAAATTCAACATAGTAAAATCGGTCGCGCATTATAATTTACTTTAGTTGCTGTCACGGTATTTTGTTCAGTTAAGTTGATCTTGATCAAATACTGCGGTGTTGGGCTGGGTGCTTTTGTATTAGTAGCTTGTTAGTAAGTTGGATATTATTGCTGAATGAGTGGAGAAAAAAACTCTGCTTAACTGTCGTATTTTCAATATATTGTGCTAAGTTAATTTATGGAATAACACTAAAAATAAAGGAAGATTTATGGGCGCAGAAAATGCACTTTATACAATACTTGTTGAGAAAATTAAGCAAGACGCTTTAGTACTACCTACTTTACCTGAAATCGCGTTAAAAGTTAGAAGCGCAGCCGATGATCCAGAAATAAATCTTGGCAAAATGAGTGAAATTATTGCCCAAGATCCTGCTTTGTCATTAGGTATGTTGAAAGTCGCGAATAGCGTAGTATTTGGTCGAACGATAAAAGTCGAAACGGTTGCTCAATCGGTTACTCGCATCGGATTAACGCAAATAAAAAGCATTGCTACCGCAATGGCAATTGAACAAATGTTTGTTTCTGATAACACCACTATTGCAGAGTATATGCAAAAATCGTGGAATAAAACCGTTGATGTTGCTTCTGTTGCTATTTCTTTAATGACTTTATATTTACAAAAAAACAAGCATACGACATTCTCACTTGACACCATTACGCTTGCAGCATTAGTTCATAATATCGGTGTATTGCCCATTTTAACCGAAGCAGAAAATCACCCTGAAGTATTTGCAAACCCAGCCTTTATTCGGCAAGCAATTATTAAATTTTCTAATGAGATAGGTGCTGAAGTAACAAAAGCTTGGGAATTCCCAGAAGAGTTTACTGAGCTAGTAACTGCGTGGAATGATTTATCCGTTCTACCAAAAGAGGTACATTATCTTGACTTTATTCGTGCTGGCGCCGTTTATCACGAGATT
Organism: uncultured Colwellia sp.; assembly: GCA_913058245.1. Taxonomy (GTDB): domain Bacteria; phylum Pseudomonadota; class Gammaproteobacteria; order Enterobacterales; family Alteromonadaceae; genus Cognaticolwellia. The sequence continues at coordinate 11,193 of CAJXQJ010000006.1, read as the reverse complement.
TTTAAAAGCGAATCTACCCGGGATATCCTGCTGAAAAGTTATGTAACTAAAGGTATATTACCTGAGGTAGATTATATGGCGTCTGAAGAGTTTGAAAGTTTACTGGTAGAAGCAAGAGCCATGTTTAGCTAATTATAATGGCTATGAAAACTGATAGTTGAATAACAAAAAAGGCGCCTAAGCGCCTTTTTTAATAAGCGAAAGTTACTCTTCTAAGTAGTCAGCAGCTTTAAGTGAAAACTCTGCTAATAAGTGTTCAATAAAACGATTGAGCTCGCCAGCCATTAGCGCAAAGTCAGCATCAAGTTTGGCAATAACATCATCGCTATCAATGTCGTCGTTTTGCTCTTGGATAACGTCATAAAATTTAAGGCGCTTAATAGCTAAATCATCACAAAGAATAAAAGACAAAGACTCATCCCACTCTAGGGCTACTTTGACCACATATTTATCTGCATCTAGATGAGCTTTTATTTCTTCGCTGGTTAAGTCTTGATTTTTAACCCGCACCACTGCACCGTCATCACCTAAGGCATTAAATTCCGCTTCCATACCAAGTTGGAAATTAGCACCTAAGTTGTTTTCAATAAGCCAATCAGTCATAACTTCATCTGGTGCTTTTTCAGGTGAAGGCGTAGTCACAGGTAAAGTACCTAAAGATTTGCGTAATAGGGCAAGGAAGTCTTCGGCTTTGCCACGGCTGCTGGTGTTAACCACAATGATATTGTGCGCAGCGTTGATGTAGGCATGCGTGTCACTGTAGCGAGAGAATGCGCGAGGTAGTAATTCAAAAATAATATCTTCTTTGAATTGTTCTTTTTCTTTTTTCGTGGCACCACGTGACTGTTCTTCTTCTAACTGTGCTACTTTTTGTTCCAGCATATCTTTAATAACAGGTGCTGGAAGAATTTTTTCTTCTTTACGGGCACACAATAAAAAGTTGCCATTAACACCATGAACAATGGTTTCACCATGTTTACCTAACGCGTTAACCCAACCAAAGTGAGATTGTTCAGTTGAAGCACATGGCGTAAATAGGTGCTCAGATAATTGTTTTTCTAAATCAGCTTCTGAACATTCAAACGGGCGAGTAAAGGCAAAAAAGTAAAGGTTTTTAAACCACATTAAGAGAATCCTAGGCCCTGACACTGCGGGCGAATAATTGAAAAACGAGCGTTATATTACCGCAATTAATTACCTTGCGCACGCCTATATTTTTGTTGGTTATGTGAATATACGAAAGCTATTATTAGTTCATACTGCTAAACTCGATGTCGTATCGTAAGCCTTCCCCAGGTGTTGAGCTAGCTTTGACTTTGCCCCCTAAGGTATCATGTACTAAATCGTATACGATATGTGTGCCTAAGCCTGAGCCACCTTGGCCTTCTGCAGTGGTATAAAAAGCATCAAATAGGTGTGTGAGTTGCTGAGCGGATAGCCCATGCCCGTTGTCTTGATACGTTATATGCAAGTGATCACCTGTTTGTCGAACTATGATATTGATCACACCGCGATTAATGTCTCTAAAACCATGAATCATGGAGTTAATAATGAGGTTGGTGAATATTTGAGAAAAGGCACCTGCATGACAGTAAATTTCGGAATTTTCGGGGCAGTCAACCTTAATGCTATGGCTGGTTTTCTTTAGCTTAGGGTGTAAAGAGTGGATAATTTCATCAAGATATTTCCCAATATTGACCAAGCGAATCTTGTCACTTATTTGATCAACGGCAACTTGTTTATAACTTGTCACTAGGTCAGATATTCTACCTAAATTATTGAGAACAATATTTAAGCCTTGTTCAGAGTTTTGAGTAAATTCGTTTAATACACGCTTACTTAAAGTGTTTTTGTCAATATCACTTTTCAGTGAGGCAAGTAAGTCAGCCAAATAACTGGTTGAGGTAATACTCACACCTATTGGTGTATTGATCTCATGAGAGACCTCTGCAGAAATATTACCGAGAATTGCCATTTTTTCAGCATCAAGTAATCGCTCTTGTGCTTTATTTAATTCTATAATCGAACTTTTTAATTCATGATTAGTATCAATCAAGGTTTTTTCGGTAACACTTCTGCGATTGTTTTCCGCTTGAAGTTTACTTTGTTGCTCAAGTAATTCGCGTTGCTGCATTTCCATTTTTAACATAGTAGTGCTTAAGGATGAGGTTTTGCGGGCAACTTCTTGCTCTAGCATTAAGTTTTGTTCATCAAGTTGGCTATTAGTGGAAATAATTTTATTCTGAGCTTGGGCTAACTGTTCTTTATAGAGCACGAGTTCATCAATCAAATTATTGTAAGCATTTTGCAGTATATTCAATTCATTATTTTCATAATTAATAACATGTAATTTTGATGCTTCAGGATCGTCAATATCAAATTGGTTAATTTGTTCGGTAAGTTCATTAAGTGGGTTAGTGAGTAACTGAGAAAAAGCAATAGAAAACAGTAAAACTAAAGCTGCTGTTTTCACCATAGCATTGCCGATGAGAAAATATATGCCCACTTGAATACGATTAAAAATTACTTCATTACTGGAAAGTAAAGTAACTGAGCCAACTTTAGTTGTGCGACCTGAAAATTCGAAAATGAGCGGGAATGAATGACCAAATAAACCATCGCTGCTTGAGCTAACATTAAAATACTCATTATCAGTAATATTATCGCTTAATGTTTCCATATTAAGAGTTTCTTCATCAGCGACTAAACCTAGTTGCGCGATGATTTGTTCATTTTCATCGGTAATAGTGATGCCTTTGATCATCGGAATTGCCACTAGTCCGTCTGCAATATCAATTGCTTGCTGAGTATTAAGCTCCCATACCGCACGCGTTAAACTACCACTAAAGGTTTTTTCTAGTGTTAGAAGTTCACTAGTGATATGACTTTTGGTATTGATATACTCGGCGCCGATTTGCACACAGGTAACAAGAAAGGTCAAAACAAAATAAAATGACAATACACGGGCAAGTAATTTTCGTGACAGGCTTGTAGTTTTCATTAAATATTTCTTTTATTTCGTATTTATTGATTTTAGCTTTTTTATCGCAGGTTAAAAGTTTTTTTTAAAATATTGTGTTTTTCCTACTTGAATAATAGCTTGAAAGTTATTGAGTTTTCACTATATTTTAATGGCAATGTCATTTTACTGCATAAAAAATGCAATAAAATCATCACTAAATAGCCATAAAAAAATAAACTAAATTTAGCAAAAGTGTCATATTTATTTGTAGTATCATGCTCCGTGTCACAAAAGTGTCATAAAGGTTTGGCAAAATAGCCGCAATTAATTTTTAGACATACTTAAATCTTTTAAAGGTATCCACATGAAACATACGTACAACAAAATCGCTGTAGCATTATTGTCTTCTTTATCGTTATCGGCATTTGCAGCTGATGTTGACATTTATGGTAAAGCTAATCTTTCAGTGCAGTCATCAGACGAAGGTGAAGGTTCTTTTACAGAAGTGAAAAGTAATGCTTCTCGCATTGGTTTAAAAGGTACGCATGATTTAGGGGATGGCTTAACTGTTATTTATAAAGCAGAGTTTCAAGTTGACTTAGATGGTGATAGCGAAAAAGGTGATAGTATCACTGATCGTAACCAATATGTTGGTTTAGCGGGTAGCTTTGGTGAAGTTTTACTCGGTAAAAACGATACTATGCTTAAGCAATCACAAGGTAAAGTGGATTTATTCAGTGATTTAAATGGTGATATTAAAAATTTATGGAAAGGTGAAAACCGTATGGCAGACACTATTTCATACAAAACACCAAAGTTTAATGGTTTCCAAGTGGGTGTTACTTATGTTGCCGAAGATGCGGTTGATGCCGAAGACGGTACATCTATCGCAGTATTTTACGGTGATAAAAAACTGAAAAAGTCTAAGATATTCGCTTCAGTTGCGATGGACTCTGAAGTTAAAGGCTATGATATTACACGCGCTACTGTGCAGGGTAAAATTGGCGGTGGCGTTGTTTTAGGTGCTATGGTACAAACGCAAGAGAAGGTTGATGGTAGTGCTGAAATGGACGGTTTCATGGTTTCAGCAAAATACAAAATGGATAAAATTACTTTCAAAGGCCAGTACCAAGCTGCGAACTTTGACGGCGGCGATGACAAATCAGGTATCACTGTTGGTGCTGACTACTCATTAGCAAAAAGTACTAAACTTTATACTTTTTACACTAGCTTCGATATGGACTCAGGCGAAGATCAAGACTATTTAGCGGCAGGTATTGAATACAAGTTTTAACAATTAACTACTTGTAGGCTTAACTATCTATTCTTATAAAAAGTCGCACAATGCGGCTTTTTTCTTGCCAATTTGAATAGCTTAGCAGATCATTACATTAATTTTATCCGTGTCATGAAACTGTCACAATAATTGATCACAATGTTTAGCAGACGATTTTTTATTTAGGCATCAGGAAAGATACATGAATAGACAGATTTTGGTTGTTGAAGATGAAGCCCCGATCAGAGAAATGATCACTTTTGTATTAGAGCAAAACGGCTTTAACGCTATTGAAGCAGAAACCATTGAACAGGCACAAGCAAAAATAAAAGAACCTTATCCAGATTTAATTTTGCTTGATTGGATGTTACCAGGCGGCACAGGAGTGAAGCTGGCTAAGTCACTAAAACAAAATGAATATACTCGTTCCATTCCGATTATTATGCTAACAGCAAGAGCTGATGAAGATGATAAGGTTAAAGGTTTTGACGCGGGTATAGATGATTATGTAACGAAACCATTTTCACCAAAAGAATTGATAGCCCGCATAAAAGCCGTAATTCGTCGTGTTGCGCCAACAGCATTAGAAGAAGCGATAGAATTTCACGGAATTAAGCTTGACCCTGTTGCACATCGTGTGTCGATTAATGATAAAAATTTAGATCTAGGCCCGACTGAATTTCGTTTATTACATTTTTTCTTAACCCATACTGAGCGTGTCTATAGCCGTGAACAATTATTAGATAATGTTTGGGGTACAAACGTTTATGTTGAAGATAGAACGGTTGATGTTCATATTCGTCGCTTGCGTAAGGCTATTGCTGGCGAAGGACATGAAGACTTTATTCAAACAGTACGTGGTTCAGGTTATCGCTTTTCAGGTAAAACTAAAGACAGAGTTTAATTAATAATATATGCCTTTTCGCTTATCTCAACGAACTATTGTAACCCGTATTATTGCTACTTTAACGGTTAGCGGCATCGTCGGTTATTTATTCGGTAACACCTTCTTAGCGCTTAGTTTAGCGTCATTGGCTTTATTGATATGGAATTATAATCATCTATTTAAATTAATGGATTGGTTGTGGCAAGGTAAATCAATAGCTCCGCCACAAGCAGATGGTTTATGGGGAAGAATTTATGATGGCTTATATCATAGAATTCGCAAACAGCGCCAAAAGCAAAAGCAGTTAAATGAACGTATTCGTAAGTTTAGAGACGGTGCTGAGGCCCTACCCGATGCGGCATTAGTACTTTCAACTGAGTTAACTATCCTTTGGGGAAATAAAAAGGCCTCACAGTTAATTGGTATTCGCTGGCCGGGTGATGTGGGGCAACGCATTGATAACTTAATTCGCTTTCCTGAGTTTGCTAAATATTTGGATGATGGTAATTACGAAAGTCCATGCGTAATTATTTCACCAGTAAATAGTGAACAGCAGCTAGAGCTGAGAATGATGGCTTATGGTAGTGATCAAATTTTATTGCTTGCTCGTGATATCAGTAAACTTCAACGCTTAGAAGAAATGCGCCGTGATTTTGTTGCCAATGTTTCTCATGAGCTTAAAACGCCGCTGACGGTGGTTAGAGGCTATGTGGAAATGGTACAAGCAAGTGGAAGTGATCTAGAGCCACATTGGCAAAAAGCTTTTTCAACTATAGAAACCCAAGTTTCCCGGATGGATCGCTTAGTTGAGCAGCTATTAGTGTTGTCGAGAGTTGAAAACAATGTAGAAGATGACAATCTGCAGCCAGTGAACTTATCGCGCCTAATATTGACTATTGTTGAAGATGTACAATGGCTCAACCAAGATAAAAATCATGTTATTAACGATGATATAGCACCAGAAATTACTATTATCGGTAATGAGCATGAGTTAAAAAGCGCTTGTATGAACTTAATTTCTAATGCTATCGCTTATACGCCTGAAAATGGCTCGATTAAAGTGAGTTTAACCAGTGATGGTAATAAGGTGCGCTTTAGTGTTAAAGATAATGGTCCAGGTATAAAACCAGAGCACGTTAATCGCATTACCGAACGTTTCTTTAGAGTTGATAAGTCGCGATCACGTAATACCGGCGGCTCAGGTTTAGGATTAGCCATTGTTAAACATGTTTTAAATCACCATAACGCTGAACTTGCTATTGAAAGTGAATGGAATAAAGGTAGTGAATTTATTATTTATTTTACTTTGAAAAATAAGCAATAAAATCAATATATTAATATTTACCTTCAAAGCTGCATGTTCTTAGAAAGCACCTAAACTAGGTGCTTTTTTGTTGTTAAAAAATAATGACGAAAATATGACTGCTGTAATATAAGTGTCACAAACTTTACTTATTATTGTCACATTCGAAACATATAGTGTTCACAAATTAATTAAGATTCTCATCGGAGAGCAACATGAGTTTAAAACGAGTATTAGGTGTTATTGGCTTAACAAGTGCAATGAGTTTTAGCGCATTAGCGATTGACAATAACTTACCAAGCTACAAAAAAGTAAGCGGTGTTTCAGGTAACTTGTCTTCAGTAGGTTCAGATACTTTAGCAAATATGATGACATTTTGGGCCGAAGAGTTTAAGCGTACTTACCCAAACGTTAACGTTCAAATTCAAGCGGCTGGTTCTTCAACTGCGCCACCAGCGTTAACTGAGTCAACTTCTAACTTAGGCCCTATGAGCCGTAAAATGAAGTCTCGCGAAATTGAAGCGTTTGAAAAGCGTTACGGTTACAAGCCAACTCCTGTACGTGTTGCTATCGATGCTTTAGCAGTATTTGTTCATAAAGATAACCCAATCAAAGGTTTACGCATTGACCAAGTCGATGCTATTTTTTCAAATAACCGTAAATGTGGTGCTGAAAAAGACGTAGACCGTTGGGGCGATTTAGGCCTAACAGGTGAGTGGACAGGTAAGGATGTACAGTTATACGGTCGTAACTCAGTATCTGGTACTTACGGCTACTTTAAAAAGAAAGCACTTTGTAAAGGTGACTTTAAAAATAACGTAAACGAGCAACCAGGTTCTGCATCTGTTGTACAGTCAGTTTCTGCTTCTTTAAACGGTATCGGTTACTCAGGTATTGGTTATAAAACTTCAGGTGTTCGTGCGTTACCACTTTCTAAGAAAGGTGACAATTTTGTAGAAGCAACTATGGCGAATGCTGTTTCTAAAAAGTACCCACTTTCTCGTTTCCTATACGTTTATGTTAACAAGCACCCAAACAAGCCATTAGCACCTATGGAAGCTGAATTTTTGAAAATGGTTTTATCTAAATCAGGTCAAAAAATTGTTGAAAAAGATGGTTACATTCCATTACCAGCGTCAGTTGTAGCTAAAGAATACAAAAAGTTAGGCTTATCTTTATAAGTAAGCATTAACAAATACTGTAAAGCAGTAGTAATATCAAGCCCGTGACTAGCAATGGTCACGGGCTTTTTTATGTACAGGAAGTACGGTATAACACGGGCATATCGTCGCTCTTTGCCACCCATGGCATCACGACATTAATGTATCCATACATGTCGATGCGCAGGAGCGTGTATATACAGGCCTTTCTCAGACATCCTTTCTTTCAAGGCATTAGTGCATCCTTGCACGTCGATGTACGGTCAGTTTTTATGTTTCTGACAAAAACTAAGTACCTACATCCATGCAGGCAATAACGCGGATGTAGGAATGTGAACGCAAATGATTTAAGTCAGTTGAGAGAGCACTAGATTGACTTTATTGGTAAGTTAGCATTATCTCAATGCCATGTTCTGCTAGAAGTTCTTTTTCATTAACTAGCGCATTGTCTATTAGTGGTCGCTCTGATAGCCATTGCACATTAAAGTCTAAAGCTAAAGTTGACTTCTTCATGGTGATTTTAGGTAAATACTCTGGCGTTAAGGCTCGTTGTTGACCCAGTATAATGCCGATACGTAAAATGGCTGCAAGCTTTAACAACAACTTAGGCTTTAAGGTATGCCATTGCTCATCGCATAATACTGCGATACTTTTGCGTTGGCTGCCAACCAACCAGGCTAATGCTTGCTGTTGCTCTTGGTTGAACCCAGCTAAATCTGCATGCTGTAAAATGTACTCGCCGTGCTTATGGTAAGACGTTGAACTAATGTCATAGCCAATTTCGTGTAACTTTACCGCTGCTAGCAATAATTCTTGATAAATAACTCTATTAAACTTCCAAGCTTCGCTGGCATGAATATAGATATGATTGACGATAGTCTCTATTAGCGATAATTGGCTAAGGTCAATACTAAAACGGGCAATTAAACTTCGTATGGTACGTTGGCGAGTATTGTCGTTGTTTGCACTATTAAGTTGTTCAAATAGCACGCCTTCGCGCAGGGCATATTTACAAAAATCAATGGTTTCAATTTCCAATGACTCCATTAGCGCAATAAGAATCGCAACGCCAGAGCAGATAACTTCACGGCGATTTTCTTTTAGACCCTTAATTTTAATTGAACTTGTGTTTTTAAAGGTTAATAACTGAGCTCGTAGCGCATGTAACTGTTTTAAAGTAATCGCTTGCTTAATATGTTGGTCTTCATTAATGATGTTAAAAATAGCTTTAATTGTACCTGACGTGCCAATAGCCTCTTGCCAACCAAGTTTTTTATAGCGTTTCGTTATGCTTTCTAATTCCATACTTGCGTATTGTATCGCGGCAGTAAATTGTGCCTTTTTAATCTTAGTTGGATCAAAAAAAGTTTTTGCATAACTGACACATCCTAACTCCAAGCTCGCTAAGGCATGTACAGTATCTTGCTGACCAATAATGCACTCTGTGCTGCCACCACCAATATCAAGTACTAGCCGCTGTTTAGTTGAGGCACTATAGGCGTTTACTCCTTGATAAATAAGCCTGGCTTCTTCGTGGCCAGAAATTACTTCAATATCGAACGGGAAAACTTGTTTCGCAACGTTAAGAAATTCATCGGCATTTTTCGCTTGTCTTAAGGTAAATGTTGCAACGGCTCTGAAATTTTTTGCGTTGAGGTGAGTGGTTGAGCTACACAAGCTTGAAAGTGTCGCTATCCCCCGCATAATCGCTTGGTTATCAAGATAGTTTTTATTTGATAAACCACTTGCTAATCGAACTTTATATTTTTCGCTATGCAAAACTTGTACTTGCTCCGCAACTTGCCGAGCTAATACAAAATGAAAGCTATTAGAGCCAATATCAAGCGCTGCAAAGTAATTAACTTCGTTAGCTTCAAATGCGTGTTTTGCTTTGGCCATATTACCTCGTAACGTTGATTTACTCGTTATTCTCGCTATTATTTTCTACTGTTTTCAAATAATCATATATTGCTAATTGAGAGCGAATTTCTTTGCTATTACCACGCTTAACATATTGATTGTTTTGACTGTCATTAATAATGCGTGCCTTAGTGTTATCTGCTAGCTGTAAGTTGATAATATCAATAATGCGCATTTTTAAGGCTTGATCATATATTGGGCAGGCAACTTCAACTCTATGATCAATATTACGCTCCATCCAATCTCCTGACGAAATAAATATTAACGGGTCATTTTGGTTATTGAAAATCATTACTCTTGGGTGCTCTAAATATAAATCAACAATCGACGTAACCGTAATATTTTCACTGAAATTAGCTTTTCCTGGCACTAAAGAGCACATACCACGCACAAGCAATTGAATTTCAACATTAGCATTACTGGCGCTATAGAGCTTATTGATTAGGCCTGTATCAACTAAATTGTTTAATTTTAACGTAATTTTTGCTGGTTTTTTCTCTTGTGCGAGTTGTATTTCGTTGTCAATAAGTTGATATAGTCGACGCCGAGATGTTAATGGTGAAACGATCAAGTGGTTAAAGCGAAAGCGCTTATAACTGTGGGAAATAAATGAAAACACATTGTCGACTTCTTGGCATATTTCACGATGTTTTGTGAATAAAGCAAAGTCTGTATACACTCTGGCATTGTTTTCATGGAAATTACCTGTGCCAATATGGGCATAGCGAACAATTTTTTCTTGCTCTAACCGTGTGATTAAGCAAAGTTTTGAATGTATTTTCAACGTCTCAATGCCGAACTCAACGTTAATGCCGGCATCTTTCATCAGTTTGGCCCATTCAATATTCGCCTGTTCATCAAAGCGGGCGCGCAATTCAACAACAACGGTCACTTTTTTACCATTTTTTACTGCTTCGATTAGCGCATTAATAATCCTTGAGTGCTTAGCGACTCGGTAAATGTTTATTTTTATCTGTTTTACTAATGGGTCGTATGAAGCTTGACGGATAAATTCGGTGAAATGGCGAAATTTATAATACGGATAATAAAGTAAAATATCTTGTTGACTTATGGCAGTGAAAATTGAGTTATTTGCTAAAAATACTTGCGAGTCTAGCGCTTTCAACTCAGGGTTTTCTAACTTTGTGGCACCAAGATTTGGGAAGTAAATAAAGTCTTTGAAGTTTCGATACCGAATTCCTGGCACTAAGTTATCAAGCTCTTTTACTTTTAAAGATTTAGATAAAAAGTGGATCATGTGTTTGGGCATTTCTTGATCATAAACTAATCGCACAAGGTCGGCTTTAAGACGCTGCTTTAGACCCTTAGACATTTGATCAAGTAAGCTTTCGTCAAGGTCGTCAGTTAAGTTGTATTCAGCATCACGGGTAAGTTTAAAAGAGCAGGCCTCAAGGGTAATGTAGTCAAATACACCTGAAAATAATTTGTTGATAAATAAGCGCACTACATCATCTAATAAGACTAAGGTTTGGTTGTTACTTGTTTCAGTTGTAGGGAGCTGAATAAAACGGTGGGTTTCTTCGCGTGGAATTTCAACTAGAGCATATTGTTTAGAGTGTTCTTGCTTTAATGCAACTAAAAAATAGATGGCATCATCATCAATACAATTAACTAAGTGAGTTTTAGAGTGAATAATAATTGGCGTGATATGACGCAGTATACGGT
>CAJXQJ010000005.1 GCA_913058245.1 uncultured Colwellia sp. | reverse complement strand
GAGAGACTTGAACTCTCACATCTTGCGATACTGGAACCTAAATCCAGCGCGTCTACCAATTCCGCCATTCCCGCATTTCAATATTTGCTTTAAAAAGAGTGGTGGCTACACCGGGATTTGAACCTGGGACCCCATCATTATGAGTGATGTGCTCTAACCAGCTGAGCTATGTAGCCTTTCCATCTCGCCTCTCAGCAAGTGGCGCGTATTATGCAAATCTCATTGGGCTACGTCAACCGTTTTTTATCAAAAAAATAAGACTTTTTGATTGTTTGGCTATTCACTGTGCAATTTGGCCGATATCTACACAAAAAATGACTTTATCGCTAAATTTATGCCATTAACAGTTAGCAAAATTGCACTTTGAAAAAGTTGAACTGCTAGTTTACTTAATTCGTTTATTGGCAACTTTTGTTAAATGTGCTGAATTTTCACTGATTGCAGGTAAATTTTCTTTAACGACCTTAACGGGGAGTTTACCTATTATGTATTCTCCAACATCAAGGGCTTTCGATGCCGCTGAAAATACAAGCAAATTCTTACCATTGCACTGAACACTGTCAAAAATCGACCGTATTTTTACTTTGCTCGACTTTAAATATTTTCGTAAGCGCTTTTTATCATTAATTGAAACGTACTCACAGATACGCAAAGACATGCTGTCCTCATAGGAGTAACTTGGTGTTGAGTAAGAAAGTAGTGCTGCTGTTACAAGAGCAATAGTTAAAGAAGTTTTCATATGGATCCCTAATATTTTTCTATTGTTGTTATTAGCAGTCTAATCCTAATCCGCAACATTGCCAGTTTTGCTGTAAAACTCGCAACTTTTACTATTACGCTAGTCAATTCTTGTTAGTGACAGTAAATTATATGTTGGAGCTAGAAAGGCCTGAAAGAGTTTTAATAGTTTGAGGGATTGAGTTTGATACTGATACTGTTAATACATAGTAATAAAAAAGAGAGCCGAAGCTCTCTTTTGAGATAATAATGATAAACAATGAAATTAATCGTTTATACGTTAAATCTAAAATGCACTACGTCACCATCTTTTACTCGGTAGTCTTTACCTTCTAAGCGCCACTTTCCTGCTTCTTTAGCGCCTGACTCACCATTAAATTCAATAAAGTCATCGTAGGCGACTACTTCAGCGCGAATAAAGCCTTTTTCAAAGTCGGTATGGATAACACCAGCTGCTTGTGGTGCTGTTGCATTTTGCTTAACAGTCCATGCGCGAACTTCTTTTACACCGGCGGTAAAGTAGGTCTGCAAGTGCAATAAGCCGTAGCCAGAATTAATTACACGATTAAGTCCAGGTTCTTCTAAGCCCATTTCAGCCATAAATTCTTCGCGGTCTTCATCATCCATTTCAGACAATTCGCCTTCAATTTCGGCACAAACAGCAACAACAACAGCATTTTCTTTTTCTGCAATAGCGTGAACAACGTCAAGGTAAGGGTTGTTTTCAAAACCATCGTCGTTAACATTGGCAATATACATGGTTGGCTTAATTGTTAAGAAGTTTAAGTAAGCAACTGCAGCTTTTTCTTCTTTAGATAACTCTAAAGAACGTACCATTTCACCATCTTCAACATGCTTTAATATTTTTTCTAATACTGGTAATTCAAATTTAGCATCTTTATCACCACCTTTAGCTCTTTTGACTTGGCGTTGAATAGCGCGCTCAGCAGTATCCATATCGGCCAAAGCTAGTTCAGTATTAATGACATCGATATCTTCAGCAGGGTCAATTTTATTTGCAACGTGGATGATGTTGTCGTTTTCAAAACAACGAACAACATGGCCAATGGCGTCAGTCTCACGAATATTGGCTAAGAATTTGTTACCTAAGCCTTCACCTTTTGATGCACCAGCAACAAGGCCTGCAATATCAACAAATTCCATAGTGGTGGCAAGTACACGTTCAGGATTAACAATTTTTGCTAGCTTATCTAAGCGAGGATCAGGAACAGGTACCACACCAGTATTAGGCTCAATTGTACAAAATGGAAAGTTAGCAGCTTCAATACCCGCTTTAGTTAACGCGTTGAAAAGTGTTGATTTCCCGACGTTGGGCAAGCCAACAATACCACATTTAAATCCCATGATAATTACCTATTATGTTGTCGCAATACTTGTTATTGCGCTTTAAAAGAATGTAGACGATTTTGAGCTTTTTTAATATCGTCTTTTTGCCAAATTTCAAAACAGCGCACAGCTTCGTCTATCGCTTGGTCAATTAAGTTTTGTTCGCTGGCAGGTGCTTTACCAAGTACATGCCCAGTAACACGATCGCGATGACCTGGATGGTCAATACCAATGCGTAACCGATAAAATTCTTTGTTATTAGCCATACGTGAAATAATATCACGCAAGCCATTGTGACCACCATGCCCGCCACCTTGCTTTATCTTACAAGCGCCAGGCAACATATCTAGCTCATCGTGGGCGACAAGAATATTTTCAACAGGGATACGAAAAAAATTGGCTAATGGTGCTACGGCTTGTCCACTGCGATTCATAAACGTAGTTGGAATAAGTAGATGAACCAATTGCCCGGCAATTAATCCTTTCCCGTAGAGGCCTGAATATTTTTTTTCTGGCTTTAGTGAAATGTTGTAACGTGATGCGAGTTCTTGAACGAACCAATCACCGGCATTATGGCGGGTCTTACTGTATTCTGAACCTGGATTTCCTAAGCCGACTACTAATTGAATTGTCATCTAATAGGATACTCTTGTTATTCAAACTTTAGGTCGATAAATTCAAGCACATTTAAAACTAAAAAGCTTAAAGGGTATGTTTAGAACATAGGCCCTTTAAGCTTTGTCATCAGCAGTAATATTAAAAATTACTCAGCTGGAGCTTCTTCAGTTGCTTCTGCTTCGCTATCGTCGCTTGAACCTTTAGGAGCGTTCAATGAAGCAACAGCTTGGTCATGGCTTTCGCCTTTAGCTAGTTCATCAGATGTAACGCCTTTAGGTAAAGTGATGTCTGATAAATGTAGAGTTTGACCAACTTCTAAGTTAGCAACATCAACTTCGATGAACTCAGGAATGTCAGCAGGTAAACAAGTAACAGCAATTTCGTTCACGTGGTGAGAAACGTTACCACCTTTTTTCTCTGCAGCTTCTTCGTTGATGAAGTGAACTGGAGCGTTAACATGTACTGGGTGAGTAGCGTCAACACGTAAGAAATCTAAGTGCATTACTAATTGCTTGAATGGGTGACGTTGCATGTCTTTTAAAAGACACTCAACTGGCTTGCCGTCAACATTTAATGTTAAAACGTGAGAGTAGAAAGCTTCTTCTTGTTGCGCACGGTAAACTGTTTTGTGCTCAAGTGTTAAAGAAACTGGCTCTTGGCCTTCACCGTATAGGATCGCTGGAATTTTGTTCGCGTGACGTAGGCGGCGGCTCGCACCTTTCCCTAAATCTGTACGTACTTCTGCATCCAACGTAAATAAATCAGTCATGGTTAATATCCATTATATAAATAATTAAAAGTCGTTGTTTTTTGCGACCAAAAACAACCTGTTTCCTTGATTAATAAATGTTAAAACTAACAAGTAGATTTATATTTAGTTAAAAAAGGCGCGGCATGATAACACTCAGCCTAGTTGAGATCCAATTTTTATCGCTATATTTATGGCAAAGTTCACTTTTGAGCTAAATATGCCGTGTTACTGCTGGGAGCGAGCACTTTAAACGTGAATCAATTAACAGCGCCACCGAACAAAAGGGTAGTGATGCATCGCTAACTGATAAGTTGTGATATTTGATGCTTATTCGACTAATGATAATTTATTTAAAGGTTAAATATAGTAAAGTTGGCAAACAAAAAAAGCACCCTAAGGTGCTTTTTACGCTGTTCACGAATTAGCTATGTCTGATTAAGCGTCAAACATAGCAGAGATAGACTCTTCGTTACAAACACGGCGAATAGCTTCTGACAACATACCACTTAAGGTAAGTTGGCGAACATTGCCTAGCGCTTTAATTTCTTTTGATAGTGGAATTGAATCAGTAACAACCACTTCATCAATAACTGAGTTTTTCAGGTTCTCAGCAGCATTTCCTGACAGCACAGGGTGAGTTGCGTAAGCAAACACACGTTTTGCACCATGGTCTTTTAATGCTTCAGCAGCTTTTGCCAACGTACCGCCAGTATCGATCATGTCATCAACGATAAAACAATCACGACCTTTAACATCACCAATAATGTGCATAACTTGGGCTACGTTTGCTTTCGGGCGACGCTTATCGATAATAGCTAGGTCAGCATCATCTAATAGTTTTGCTACAGCACGTGCACGTACGACACCACCGATATCAGGAGAAACAACCACAGGGTTTTCAATATTTCTGTCTAACATATCTTCTAATAAGATAGGCGTACCGAAAACATTGTCTACTGGTACATCAAAGAAGCCTTGAATTTGCTCTGCGTGTAAATCAACGGTTAATACACGGTCAACACCAACGCTTGATAGGAAGTCAGCAACAACTTTAGCGGTAATTGGTACACGAGCACTTCGAACGCGACGATCCTGGCGAGCATAACCAAAGTAAGGCATAACGGCAGTAATACGACCTGCTGACGCACGACGTAATGCATCAATCATTACGATTAATTCCATTAAGTTATCATTGGTAGGCGCACATGTTGATTGAATGATAAAAACATCCGCACCACGTACGTTTTCAGTGATTTCAACACTAATTTCACCATCACTAAAACTACCGACCTTGGCTTCGCCTAAGGTGATGTAAAGGCGATTAGCGATTTGTTTGGCCAGTTCAGGGGTGGCGTTACCCGCAAAAATTTTCATGTCAGGCACTGTCAGTTCCTCAGAAACTTTTGACATTTACATTACGATACTGAATAAAACGTTACGTTAAATATCAGCAAATTATTTTATTTTTGCCAGTTTTAATGGCATTTAGATGATATTTCATCTGAACTCAATGCCCTTTTATTGCCATAATTTCAGCATGTAAAGGGGATTGATTTAATCCTTTAGCAACGAATGACTCAATTCCTTTTGGAAGTTGAGACTGTACGAAGCGAGCCTCTTTTTCTGAACTAAAACGAGAGAAAATACACGCGCCAGTGCCAGTCATTTGAGACGGCGCGTATTCTATCAACCAACTCAGTAGCTTGGCAACCTCAGGGTAGTGTTTTATTACCCAAGTTTGACAATCATTATGATAATTTTCGATGTCAGCATCGCTGTATCGTATAGTGGCTGTATCTCTGGTTAGATCAGCAGCGGTAAAAACACTTTGCGTAGAAATACTACAATCAGGTTTTGAGACTAAATACCAATAAGCTTTCGGTGATGCTGGTGTTAGCTGTTCACCAATACCTTGTGCAAAAGCGGCAAAACCATGTACGAAAATAGGCACGTCGGCACCCAGTTTGATACCAAGTTCGGCAAGTTCTGCTGTTGATAGCTTGGTCTGCCATAGGGCATTTAATGCCAATAAAATAGTAGCTGCGTTTGAGGAGCCACCACCTAGGCCGCCACCCATAGGCAGTATTTTTTCAAGTTTAATATCCGCCCCTTGTTGGCATTGTGTATGCGATTGTAATAATCGAGCGGCCTTTACAATTAAATTATCATCGTTATTAACACCGGCAATCGGCGTTAATAAATTAATATGTTTTTTATCGTTAACTCTAATGAATAACGTATCGCTGTGATCTAAAAACTGGAAAACCGTTTCTAACTGATGGTAGCCATTATCAAGTTGACCAACAATATGTAGAAATAAGTTTAACTTCGCTGGTGCGGAAAATGAAAAAAATGCTTTTGTATTCAAGGCTGCCTCGTTAAATCTTCCAAGAGTGGATAACAATTTTTATCCGTAAATCGTCTTGTTGAATGGTTAATTGTTTTGCTAACTGAAATGGACCAATATGATGATATTTGCTGTAATTTATTTGCCAAATCTTATTGTTATAATGACTGATTAGCACATCTGGCAGTTGCGTTATTTCGTGATATTGAATGGTATCTGATGGCAAATAGGCAATCCCCTTTAGCCAGTTGTTCATTGCTCGAGTCGGTAAGTTTAAACCCGTTAACTGGTAAATTAAATTGTCTAAGTCTTGGGTTTGGTAACTTTCGCCATCAACCTCTACAGTAAAGTTACTTTTCTCACGCTTTAGTTCAAGCACTTTAATGCCAAATACGGTTGATAAGTTCAATAGTTCACTTTCTTGTTCTGTGTTTTTTTGCCAATGTAATGTCGCACTTTGTCGTTCTTTATTGGTAATAAAAGCAATCTTTCCGGCGATTACCCAATTATTAAGTGCTAATAATTGTTCATTTCGAACATTAATTTCTTGGTTGAGTTGATTATTGTCAACGGGGACATCATTTATGCTGCTACAAGCCGTTAATATACTTAATAAAAACAGCGTAATAAGATGCTTGCTGTACATGTTTTTCCTTGCTTAGTTAATGTTAACTCGCTCATTTTTATCAGTAGCGAAGTAATCGTAAGTTAATTTTGAACTAAAAGTAGCCGTATGCATTAAAATTGTCGGCTATGGCAATACTAAATAACGAAAATGTCTGAGTAATAGCACACTATCATCTTTCAATTTAATGTGATCTTTCGTAAAATTATCGCGATTTTTTGTCGCAGATCATAGGTTTTTTTTATTATCTGGCCGATAATAGCGCCAACAAGTTATTACTAGCTTATAATTAGCTCTGAAATAACTCATCATTCGCAGCAATATTTGCTTGCCGTTGAAATTTAATTGGATCCACTATATTCATATGTCGATAGTTGCAGTAGGTATAAATCACAAAACCGCTCCGGTTGCCGTTAGGGAAAAAATTTCTTTTAACCCTGATAACTTGAGTACTGCTTTGCAAGAACTGGTTAATTCAGTGGAATGCAAAGAAGCGGCGATTTTATCAACCTGTAATCGCACCGAACTGTACTTAGTGCAAGAAGGTGAAGTGGCAGTGACTCAGGAGCGCATTGTTAGATGGTTAGAACAACATCATAATGTACCCGCTTCAACCATTACTCCAAGTTTATATTGGCATCAAGATCAACATGCTGTAAATCATATGATGCGTGTTGCTTGTGGATTGGACTCATTAGTTTTGGGTGAACCACAAATATTAGGTCAAATGAAACAAGCCTATAACCAAGCGAAAGCTGCGGGTTCTATGGCGTTAGTGATGGACCGATTATTTCAGCGTACTTTCGGTGTAGCTAAGCAAGTACGTACTGACACTGAAATTGGCGCAAGTGCTGTTTCAGTTGCATTTGCTGCGGTTAACTTAGCTAAACATATTTTTGCCAGTTTAGAAAAAGCGCGGGTACTGCTTGTTGGCGCTGGTGAAACCATTGAGTTGGTTGCTAAACACCTTTATGAAAATAAAGTCGGCCATATTACAGTGGCTAATCGAACATTAAGCCGCGCCGAAAACATGGCTGAGCAATTTGGTGCTGATGTTATTACCTTGGCGCAAATACCTGAAATGATGGCAAACGCTGATATCGTTATCAGCTCTACCGGTAGTACCTTACCTATTATTGGCAAAGGTATGGTGGAACAAGCATTAACAAAAAGAAAACATCGCCCAATGTTTATGGTTGATTTAGCAGTACCACGCGATATTGAAGAGCAGGTTTCTGATCTGGAAGATGTTTTTCTTTATACCGTTGATGATTTGCAAAGTATTATTGCGAAGAACTTGGAAAATCGCCGTAAAGAAGCTGTGCTTGCAGAGGGTATTGTTACTGACCAATCGTCGAGTTTTATGTCGTGGTTACGCGGTTTAAATACCCAAGATACCGTTATTTCTTACCGTAAACAGTGTTTAGATAATCGAGATCAGCTACTTGAAAAAGCTATGCTACAGCTCGCTGCAAATAAAAAACCAGAAGCAGTTATCGCGGAGCTTGCCACGAAATTAACCAATAAATTTATGCACGCACCAACCAGTGCCATTCAGTCGGCTGCACAAGGTGGCGAATTAGATAGATTGGTTTATTTGCGCGATATTTTCAATATTGACCACCAAGAATAACTCGCTACTTTATACACCATTAACTTATAAATTATCATAGCGCGTGATGCCTATACTTGTGCCAGCATTGAAACTGCTGGTCAAGCCCTTTATACTGCTGGCGGTTCATTCAGCTATTACAGCACTAAGTTGATTCATTATTGGTTAACTTGGAATAAAAAATACTGCTATTTACTTGCCTAGTCGAATATAATGCGCGGGTAATTCATCAATTTCTGACTATATAAGATCATTTAATGAATAAATCTGTTTATCAAAAACTTGAGATCCTCGTTGAACGTTTTGAAGAAGTTCAAGCGTTATTGTCTGATCCTGAAACTATTGCGGATCAAGAAAAGTTTCAGGCCTTATCTAAAGAATTCTCTCAATTAGAAGTTGTTACTTCTGCATTCCATGCCTTTCAAGAAGCTGAAGATGATTTTGCCACTGCTGAAGAAATGCTAAAGGATGATGATCCTGATATGCGCGAAATGGCGCAAGAAGAATTTAAAGCAGCTAAAAAAGCGGTTGAGAAAATGACCGACGAGTTGCAAATTTTGTTATTACCGCGTGACCCTAAAGACGATAACAACTGTTTTGTTGAAATTCGCGCCGGTGCCGGTGGTGATGAAGCAGCGATATTCGCCGGTGACTTATTCCGCATGTATAGCCGCTATGCTGAAAAGCAAGGTTGGAAAGTTGAGTTGATGAATTCTAACGAAAGTGAGCAGGGCGGATTTAAAGAGATCGTTGTGAAAGTTAATGGCGAAGGCGTATACGGTCAAATGAAGTATGAGTCTGGTGGTCATCGTGTACAAAGGGTTCCTGAAACTGAGTCGCAAGGTCGTGTGCATACTTCTGCATGTACTGTTGTGGTTATGCCAGAGATTCCAGAGTCGCAGGCGATTGAAATTAACAAGGCTGACTTAAAGGTTGACACTTTCCGTGCCTCGGGCGCAGGTGGACAGCACGTTAACAAAACCGACTCGGCAATTCGTATTACTCATATTCCAACAGGTGTTGTGGTTGAGTGTCAGGACCAACGCTCGCAGCATAAAAACCGTGCACAAGCTATGTCAGTATTACAAGCACGCTTACAGCAAGCTGAAGATGAAAAACGTCGTAGTGAAGAAGAGTCTTCTCGTCGTAACCTTGTTGCTAGTGGCGACCGTTCTGAACGAATTCGTACCTATAACTTCCCACAAGGTCGCATGAGTGATCATCGTATCAATTTGACCTTATACCGATTAAACGAAATCATGGAAGGTAGTTTGCAGTTAGTGCTAGAGCCAATTATGCAAGAAAGTCAGGCTGACTTATTGGCAGAGCTTTCTGAGCAAAATTAGTGCGTGATTCTGTTGTACCGCAATTGTTATCGATTGAGCAATTGTCTTCGCTAACCATCGCACAGCTAATCGCTTATGGTCAGCAATGTTTGTCGCCAAATTCTGATAGTGCCAAGCTTGATGCTGAATTATTGATTTGCTTTGTTATTAACAAGCCAAGAAGTTACTTGCTTACTTGGCCTGAACAAAGCATATCAAGGCAAGAAGCAACAAGTTTTTCTAGCTTGCTATTGCGCCGCATGGAAGGTGAACCTATTGCTTATATCACCAAAACACGTGAGTTTTGGTCGCTACCTTTGCAAGTTTCTCCTGCCACACTTATTCCGCGCCCTGATACCGAAGTGCTTGTAGAACTGGTGTTAAATCATCATCTTGATAGTAAACTGAGTTGTTTAGATTTAGGCACAGGTACGGGAGCCATCGCTTTAGCGTTAGCTTCAGAACAACCACAATGGCAGATAGATGCTGTCGACTATAGTCACGATGCGGTTATATTAGCAAAATCAAATGCTGAACGTTTAAATTTAACGCAGGTTAATATTTGTCAAAGTGATTGGTATTACGCAATCGCTGAAGATAAAAGGTATGATGTTATCGTTAGTAACCCGCCTTATATTGACGAGCAAGACCAGCATTTATCAGAAGGCGATGTTAGGTTTGAGCCGAAAACGGCATTAGTTGCTGGCGATAATGGTTTGGCTGATATTAAAGTTATTGCCAGCCAAGCAAAGTACTACTTTAATCAAACTGGCCACTTGTATCTTGAACATGGCTTTGAACAAAGTTTGGCGGTACAAGAACTACTGTCGACTTTAGGTTATAAAAATATTAAGACCTTTAAAGATTACAATGATAATGACAGAATCACCTACGGCTGCTTTATCACTTCTACATAATAAAAAAAGCGTAAACTAACAAACAAATGGAGAATTTCGTGCTTAAACATTTACATATGACCATTGCTGCGATCAGCATTTTACTTTTTACTTTTCGTTTTGCTTTAACATTAGTTAACTCTGAAAAGTTAAACTTGAAATGGTTGAAAATCACCCCACATATTATCGATACTTTGCTATTGGGATTAGGTATTGCGTTATCAATTAAACTTGCCTTGAACCCAGCAGAGCAATTGTGGTTAGCGGAAAAATTATTTGCTGTTGTTGCTTATATTTTTACCGGTTACTACACCTTAAAACTTGCGCGTAACAGAGCTATGCAAATAATTGGCTTCCTTGGTGCAATGGGCTGGGTGATGCTAATTGTGCGTATTGCTATGAGCAAAGAAACTGTTTTTTTAGCCGGTTTGTAAAACGCTAAAAATACCGATTAGAATATTAAAAGAGAATTCATGAACGAGTTGTTGTTGTCAGAAATTAAATCTGAACAAAATGAACCTTTGCAAACCTTCCTATTACTAGAAGAATATATTTTTGGTGTTAATTTGCAGAAAGTTGACGAGCTTAGCGAGCTCGTTGATTGGTGTAAAAACGAAACTGAAAAAGTTAAAGAGCCGATAGAGCGTGCAGAAGTTCTAATTAATGCCTTATTTGTTGATCAACTGTTTATTGATAAGCAGCATGTCGTTTGGCCTGTCATTGCTCATCAATTGCCATCGGCGTTAAGTCACAAACTGATATCTCCAACGCTTAAAGCCGTGTTAATCGCTCATGTAGCTAATGCTTGTGACTGCAAAGCAGATATAGTTTTTGTACCAGAAAAGGCCATGATTCGAATTATTTGCGATGAAAATTATGCTATTATATTCGACCCCGTTACTGGTGAGTCGTTAAATTGGCATGAACTTGACGCGCGAATGAGTGAAATTTCAGGTGACCCATTTGAAATACAAATGGATGTTATGAAGCAAGAAAGTTTAGTGCTTGAACATATCAGCAGTTTAAAAGCAGCATTTATTCGTGAGCAAGCATATGACAATGCGTTAAAGTGTGTTGACATGTTGTTAGCTTTGAACCCGAATGACCCATTTGAACGTCGTGATAGAGGTTATTTATTGCATCAACTCGATTGCTTTAAAGTGGCGTATGACGATTATCAATATTTTGTTGAGCAATGTCCGAAAGATCCTGCCGCTCAACTTTTAAAACTTCAGCTAGATAAAATTTCAATTTCAGATACGATATTGCACTAATTAAACTTAACGTGAAGATGTTAGAAAAAGAATAATTAGCAAAATGTTAAGTTGAACAAATTTAAAGGATAAGTAATGCAAGATACAGTTGTGGCGAATGCGCCATTAATAACTAACGATGCAACGGTACTGGGTATTTTAGCGCTCATTTTAGGTTTTGTTTTTTATACTTCTAACAGCAGTAACGCCGCTTGTCGTTCATTTTATAAATATGTTCCGGCTTTACTAATGTGTTATTTACTGCCTTCTTTGCTGAATACGTTTGGCATCGTTAGTTCAGATATTAGTCAGGTAGATGAAGTCGCCAAATACTACCTATTACCAGCCTGTTTAGTTCTATTAACCTTAAGTATCGACATTAAGGCAATTGCAGGTTTAGGTAGTAAAGCGGTTATTATGTTCTTAACGGGTACTGTTGGTGTCATCATTGGTGGGCCGCTAGCGTTATTAATAGTTTCTGCCGTGTGGCCTGAACTTATTGGTGTATCTGGCCCTGATGCAGTTTGGCGCGGTATGGCAGCACTTGCCGGTAGCTGGATTGGTGGTGGTGCTAATATGTTGGCGATGAAGGAAATTTACGGCGCTGACGGCAAAATATTCACCATCATGGTCACGGTTGATATTGTTGTTGCTAATATTTGGATGGCGGGCTTGCTTTATATGGCAGCCAACCACAAGCGTATTGATGCTAAAAATGGCGCCGATACCTCAAGTATTGACCGCTTAGTTGAAAAAGTTGAAGCGCATACCAAAGCCAATGCTAAGAATCCTGAATTAAAAGATTATATGCTTATACTGGCTGTTGGCTTAGGTGCTGCCGGTTTTGCTCATTTAGCCGCTGATTCATTAGTACCGTTTTTCCAGGCTAACTTCCCTGAGTTAAAGAAGTTTAGTTTGCATAGTAAGCTGTTTTGGATCATCGTCATAGTAACAACCATAGGCTTAGCACTTTCATTTACTAAGGTAAGAAAGCTTGAATCAGTTGGAGCATCGAAGGTTGGTAGTAGCTTCCTTTATGTTTTAGTGGCGACTATCGGTTTACATATGGATATTACCCAAATTGTTGAAGCGCCTAAGTATATGGTGATTGGCTTAATTTGGATGGCAGTGCATGTTATTTTACTATTTGCTGTTGGTAAGTTTATTAAAGCACCAGTATTTTATTTAGCGGTTGGTAGTAAAGCGAATATTGGTGGTGCAGCTTCTGCGCCGGTTATTGCTTCAGCGTTCCACCCCTCTCTTGCACCTGTTGGGGTATTATTAGCGGTACTTGGTTATGCTTTAGGTACTTATATGGCATGGTTATGTGGGCAATTATTGAGAATTGTTGGTAGCTAAAACAGTTTTAGTATCAGGGCTAAGTTAATTAGTCCTATGAAAATTTTGGAAATCATTATGGCAAAGCAATTAATTTCACTTGGCGATATCGACATCGCAAATGATAAACCTTTCGTGTTGTTTGGTGGCATGAATGTACTTGAGTCACGTGACTTAGCAATGACAATTGCAGAAAAGTATGTTGAGGTAACAGAAAAGTTAAATATACCTTATGTATTTAAAGCATCATTTGATAAAGCTAATCGTTCGTCAGTAAGCTCTTATCGTGGCCCAGGTTTAGATGAAGGTTTAAAGATTTTTCAAGAAATCAAGTCAACATTTAATGTGCCAATTATTACTGATGTACATGAACCTTATCAAGCAGCACCTGTTGCAGAAGTGGCGGATATTATTCAGTTGCCGGCTTTTCTTGCTCGCCAAACTGATTTGGTTGTTGCTATGGCAAAAACTGACGCAATTATTAATGTGAAAAAACCACAATTTCTTGCTGCTCATGAAATGCGCCATATCATTAATAAATTTGGTGAAGCGGGCAACGAGGATATTATTCTTTGTGAGCGTGGTAGCTGCTTTGGTTACAACAATTTAATTGTAGATATGCTTGCCATGGATGAAATGAAAAACTATGCGCCAGTTATGTTTGACGCCACACACGCACTGCAACGCCCTGGTGGGCGTGAAGACTCTGCAGATGGACGACGTGCTCAAGCAGCACAGTTAGCGCGTAGTGGTATGGCAATTGGTATTGCTGGTTTATTTATTGAATCACACCCTGATCCATTAGCAGCGAAATGTGATGGTCCATGTGCTTTGCCATTAGATAAGCTTGAGCCGTATTTGACACAAATGAAAGCTATTGACGATTTAGTGAAAGGTTTTGAGCCTTTAATCACTGGCTAGCTAATTAAGCTTAAATATAGTTATTTCTAAATAGCTAATAGTTTGAATTTTAAGGGCGCTGCTAAGCGTCCTTTTTTATGTCTCAAAACTAAGCAGTAAATGTAATTCTAGAATAGATAAAGCGATGATATGCAGAGCTTATAGTTGATTGAATACTGATAATAAATTTGGTTATGACGGCGATATTAGCTGTTTAAGGGAAGAATATCGGAATAAAAAAGAGCCATGTATAATTGTAAACATGGCTCTTAAAATTAACTATTAACGACTTATTGTTGCTAATTAACCTTTGTCCAAATGATGGAAGTCGATATTTTCAATATTTTTTCCAGCATTCTCATCATTAAATATGCTTTCATCAAATTGATTTTCCGATTTGCCAACCACTAAAGTAACCATACTATCGCCAGTAACATTAACTGCTGTTCTTGTCATATCGAGTAAGCGATCAACACCAATAATTAAACCAATTCCTTCGACTGGTAAGCCAACTTGATTGAGTACCATAGCTAGCATGATTAGACCGACACCAGGAACTCCTGCAGTACCAATAGAAGCAAGAGTTGCAGTAAGAATTACCATTAAGTAGTCGGCTAAAGATAAGTCAATATTATAAACTTGAGCAATAAACACAGTAGCGACACCTTGCATAATCGCAGTACCGTCCATGTTAATTGTTGCACCTAGAGGCACAGTAAACGAAGAAATTGAATTATTAACACCTAATTTCTTTGTCGCCGTTTCTAAGGTAATAGGGATTGTTGCGTTACTACTTGAGGTTGAGAATGCAAATAAAGCTGCATCGCGCATTTTCTTTAGGAAAACAAATGGGCTTAAACGCGTTAATGTTTTTAATATCACAGGATAGGTAATTAAAGCGTGTGCTATTAATACAAAGAATACGCATAAGAAATACCATGCCAGATTTTTCAATTTCTCTAGAGGTAAATCGGTAAATAACCCCGCAAGTAAACAAAATACACCGTAAGGTGCCAGGTTCATTAAAATAGTGACTAGTCGCATGACCACTTCATTCATATCTTTAAATATACTCGCGACGCGCTCGCCAGGTTTACCCGATAATGCGATTGCCATACCAAATAGCAATGCAAAAATGATAACTTGTAGCATATTCCCTTGCGCAAAAGCGTTGAAAGGGTTGGTTGGAAACATATCAATAAAAACTTGCGCTAATGGCGGAGAGTCTTTTGCTATAAATGTTGTATCGGTTGCCTTATCAACACCTGCACCTGGCTCTACCATTAAAGCGACGAACATGGCTAAACTAATGGCAATGGCTGTTGTCATTAAATACAAAGCAATGGCTTTACCGCCAATTCGGCCAAGTTTGGATGTGTCTTTTAATGAGCAAGTACCACAAATAAGTGATACAAAGACTAAAGGTACGACCAGCATTTGTAAGCTGGCAATAAAAATTTTACCTACAACTTCAAATAAGCCATCAACAAATAATGCTCTAATAGAAATATCGAATAGATAAAGAGGGATAACAAAATCGCTACCATCAGGCATAAGTTTCTGTAGTAGAAAGCCTATGGTAATACCGGCAACCATACCGGTAACAATTCTTGTGGTTAAACTTGCTTGCTTTTTTTCAGTCATATTATTCTAGCTTTATGAAGCGATAACGTATTATGTTGCCGCTTGAAATATAAATCAAATGATTAGCAAACATTGCTAAGTACAATGAAATTATGTTTTTTTTGCTAATCACTGACCTTTTTAGAAAAATTCGGTTAAGATGAGAGGTGTTGATGATAAAAATTACCAGGGAGATGCTTTTTATGGCGCTACTTCAACGCTTTAGTTTTATTCTACTGTTTGCAACTTTAGTCGGTTGTGGGGGCAGTAGCGGTGGGTTTGAAGAAACCCCAGGTGATGGCGATGGAGGTACCACTCCTGAGGCTATTACCATTTCATTAGCTATTTCAAATACAACTGTTACTGGTGCTGCACCGGTAACTGTAACGGCAACGGTAATGCAAGGCTCTACTGCTGTCGCAAATCGAGCGGTTACATTCACTACCTCCTTAGCTGCTTTTTCTCCTACATCAGGTTCTGCACTGACTGATGCAAGTGGTGTTGCAACTATTACGCTAACAGCTGGTAGTGTACGTGGCGCAGGTGAAATCTCAGCATCAATATCTTCTGGGGAATCATCAACTGTACCATTAGGGTTTTCTACTCAAGGCGATGATATAGGTACCGTGGGTGATGTTAATATTAGCGTAGTACTAGTTGATGGTGATGGTAATCCTACTGATACTATTACCGCATCTCGTCCAGGTAAGGTCATTGCTAACGTTGATGGTATTAATATTCCTGTTATTGTGACATTTACAACAACGGTTGGTGATATTCCTATTGCTACAGCAATTACCGATAGTAATAATCAAGCGAAAGTTGATGTCTTTGCTGGTGCTTCACTAGGTGCTGGTGAAATTACAGCGACCATCAATAGTGGTGAATCAGGTAATGTTTTACTTGTTGTTGGTTCATCTACGGTTGTTATGGGTAGTGGTGAACCATTTGTAGAAGGTAACGCGGACATCAGCTTAGCTCAGATATCTGCTGGTGGTACAACTGTTGTATCAGTACGTATACTTGATGATCAAGGCAATTTGTTTACTGAGGCTGTTGAAGTTAATTTTTCTTCAGGCTGTACAAGTTTGTCTACCCCGACAGCAACATTAAGTAGTCCAATTACCACGTCAAACGGTATTGCGACTAGCACTTATTTGGCTAAAGGCTGTGTTGGCGATGATCCTATTAATGTAACAGCCAACGCAGGCGGTATTAATTTATCGGCTAATGGCACCGTTAATGTTTTACCTGCAGATGTTGGTAGTATTGAGTTTATATCAGCGACACCTGAAAATATTTCTATTTTAGGTACCGGTGGCTTAGGTGGTTCAGAAAGCTCAACAGTTATATTTCGTGTATTAGACACCAATTCAAATCCAGTTAATAACCAAGAAGTTAACTTTTCGCTTAATACTGATGTTGGTGGTATTAATTTAATTCCTACCAGCGCTACAACGGATAATAATGGTTTAGTTCAAACGGTTATTAATTCAGGCACTGTTGCAACAAGTGTTCGAGTTCAAGCGACAATTACAGATAGTTCACCAGTGACATCTTCACAATCTAGTCTATTAGTCGTTTCGACTGGCATTCCAGATCAAGATAGTTTCACTTTATCTGCATCAACGTTAAACCCAGAAGCTTGGAATATTTCAGGTACTGAAGTCACAATAACTACACGTATGGCTGATGCTTTTAATAACCCTGTACCTGATGGTACTGCAGTCAGCTTTACAACCGAAGGTGGTTCGATAGAGTCTTCATGTACAACTACTAATGGTGTGTGTTCCGTTATTTGGCGTAGTCAACAGCCGCGACCGGAAGGTCATGTGTTGGGTGATATTAATAACTTAAATCATCAACCTGAAGCATCTAATACAATGGGACAAAAGTTTGGTGGCAGAGCGACAATTTTAGCTACAGCTATTGGGGAAGAATCGTTCCCTGATACCAACGGCAATGGTCGTTTTGATGCGGCAGAAATGGCGGCGTTTTTGGGAACTAATGTAAGTGGTGAGCTTTATGATTTAAAAGAAGCATTTGTTGATCACAATGAAGACGGGCTTTTTAATCCATCGGAAGCTGGTGGAGAAGATGGTGGTGAACTAGAAGTGCCTGGCTCAGGTGACTTTAACAACAATGGTGTTTTCGACCTTGATGATAACTTATATAATGGTGTTTTGTGCTCAATTCCAACGCATGCAGGTTGTTCTACGGTGCAAAACTCAATAAATGTTCGGGGTTCATTGGTACTAGTCATGTCTACTAGTGGCGGTCGTGGTGTTATTACAGGGACATTTGATGCCGTGGCTGCAACTGTTGATCATGATAACGATGTAAATACGCCAGAAATAGCGAATCCGAATTTAGATTCGACCGATAATACCTTATACATTGCAGGTGAAAGTACAGGCACGGTTAGTTTTAATGTTGCTGATTTGCATAACCAGCCTATGCCCGCAGGAACTGTTGTTACTGCATCAACTACTGTTGGCTCAGTAGTAAATGGCGGTAGTTTTACTTGGCCAAATGATAATCATAATGGTGGTGTAAGTTTATCAGTGGGTATAAAAGGTGAGAGTGAGCCTGTATCTGGTACACTCTTCTTAACTGCGGAGTCACCGAGCGGGGTAGTATCTCAACTAGGCAGTGTGAGTATTGTTATTCAATAATATAATTAGTGACTAATTAAAAAAGCCGCTAATTGAGCGGCTTTTTTGTTTTTAATTTTGACAGTGGCTAAGTTAGCATTAAAAATTTACTGCATAGTGATTTTGTTAAAAACTATTTGTTAATTTCTTCAATCAAAAATGCAGAAATTTCTCCACCTGCTTTTAATGTTCTATCACGGCTTTCAGCACCTAACCCGCTGCTATCGGTAAATGGGGCTATTTCCATCATGTCAGCACCAGTAATAGGGCACTGAGCCGCCACAGCACGCAATATTTTCATTGCTTCACTAGGTGATAGACCGTCAGGCTCAGGAGTACCTGTTGCTGCTGCATATGTCTCATCTAGCGCGTCAATATCAAAACTTACATAAACTTCATCAACGTTGTCTGCTTTTAACTGCCCAACAATTTTTTCAATAATAGCATCAACACCTTGCTCTTTTACTTCATGAGCCCAATGCTGTTTGACACCAAAAGTACCTTCCCAGTGTGATTTTGGTTTGCCACTTGAGCGAATACCTACTTGAATTAAGTCGCGGTTGTCTGTTAAGTCGTCAAGAATATGCGTACACCATGAGCCGAAACACAAGTCGATACCTAAGCGCTCAACGAGTAAGTCAGTATGGGCATCAAAATGGACAATGGCAGCACGCTTCCCTTGTTTCTTCTTCGCTTGTAAGTAGGCTTTGGTTAATGGGTAGCTTACTGAGTGGTCGCCACCAATACCAAAAATACCTTTATTAGGGAATTCAGCATAAAAATCATGTAGCACATCTTCAGTGATGGTTAATGGGCTAACTGCAAATTCACTATCTGGGTTCTGATATAAGGCTTTACGACAGTTTGCTAAAGTTGCTTCATTTAAGTATTTATCATGTAATAAATGTGGGATAACTCTAACGTCGCCTAAATCAAATGCCGTTAATCCCGGATATTGTTCAAGTAAAGTCGAGCGAACAAATAATGGTCCCCAGTTTGCACCACGTAATATACCGCCACCACAGTCAGAGGCAACGCCAAGCACTACTGCATTTCCTGATTCTGGCAAACTATCTAGGCTATTTTTCCATAAAGCATCGATATTATCTGCTTGACCGAATAATGCTTGATGGAGCTGCTCTTTGCGCTCTTTTGCTGTATTTACAGTAAAAACACCGTTTCCCGGCGGGCATAAGCATTGAGTTATTTTATTCTTAAATGCTGACCATGAAGTTGTCATGTTTATTCTCTTCCTAGTAAAAGGTATTGAAATTCACTTAAATGAACGCAAACTACCTGGAGTGATTGTAAAAAATATTTTTAGTGGCGAGAAACTAAAGTTTTTTAAGCCTTAGCTCTTAAGTTTTTATAAAAAGTCGATTATGATGGCGCCGAAAAATTCGTATCATTATAGCTAAAAGTAGTAAAAAGGCACATATATAAAAAATTATTGCTTGTCAGCTTGCTAAATTACAGATATATCTAATAGTAATTTTAGTCTCAAACTTAATTTTACGTCTCAGTGTGGTTGATTAGTGTAAGTTTTGTTAGGTGTGTTGCTCGCGCAATATCTAACATTTAAGTGCGAACCCTGTGACGAAACTGACGATAGTCAGCTTAGTAGGAATATAGAATAATATGGCAAAATCTCTGGTAATTGTGGAATCGCCAGCCAAAGCGAAAACAATTAACAAGTACCTTGGTAAAGACTTTATTGTTAAGTCAAGCGTAGGTCATGTGCGTGACTTACCGCACGGTAGCACTGGTAAAAAAGTTGCCGCGAAATCTCCTGCCGAAGTAAGAAAAATGACCCCGGCAGCAAAAGCTAAATATAAGCAAAAGCGCGATAAACTTGCGCTTGTTAATCGTATGGGGATTGACCCCGATAACGATTGGAACGCCAACTACCAAACACTCCCAGGTAAAGAAAAAGTTGTTAGTGAATTAACTAAACTTGCCAGCAATGCTGACACTATCTATCTCGCAACCGATTTGGATAGAGAGGGAGAGGCTATAGCTTGGCACTTAAAAGAAATAATTGGTGGTGACGACGATAAATTTAAACGCGTTGTTTTTAACGAAATAACTGAAAACGCCATTCAACAAGCATTTTCTACTCCAGGTGAGTTAAGCATGCCTGGGGTTAACGCTCAACAAGCACGACGCTTTTTAGACCGTGTTGTTGGCTTTATGGTTAGCCCACTATTGTGGAAGAAAGTTGCTCGTGGTTTGTCTGCAGGTAGAGTGCAATCTGTTGCGGTTAAACTTGTTGTAGAAAAAGAGCGTGAAATTAAAGCTTTTGATCCTAAAGAGTTTTGGGAAGTGAATGCGGAAACCAAAACTGTGACGGGTGCTGATTTTGTTTTAGACGTTTCCCATGAAAATGGTAAAGCATTTAAACCGACTAATGAAGCCGATACAAATAAAGCATTAGCAGTATTAAAGTCTTCCGACTTTACCGTTAGTAAACGTGAAGATAAACCGTCGAAAAGTACACCATCAGCACCGTTTATTACTTCTACATTACAACAAGCTGCAAGCACAAAATTAGGTTTTGGTGTTAAACGCACTATGGGCTTAGCTCAACGCCTGTATGAAGCCGGGCATATTACTTATATGCGTACCGATTCAACCAATTTAAGTAAAGATGCCGTTGATTCTTGTCGCGGTTATATTAGCGATAATTTTGGTGATAATTATTTACCAGAAAAAGCTAAAATTTATAGTAGTAAAGGTAATGCACAAGAGGCGCATGAAGCTATTCGTCCGTCGAATGTGAAGCTTGAAGCGGCATTGTTAAACGATGTTGATGCAGACGCTAAAAAGCTTTATGAGTTAATTTGGCGTCAATTTGTTGCATGTCAAATGACAGCAGCGCGCTATACGGTCAGTACTATTACCGTTGCTGCATCTGAGTTCGATTTAAAAGCTAAAGGTCGCGTGATGCAGTTTGATGGTTGGACACGAGTCCACCCTCAACTGTCTAAAGGTGATGACAAGCACTTACCGGATTTATCTGTTGGCGAAGTACTCAATTTAGAAAAACTTAATCCATCACAGCACTTTACTAAGCCACCAGCACGTTTTGGTGAAGCGTCATTAGTAAAAGAGTTAGAAAAGCGTTCAATTGGTCGCCCATCAACTTATGCATCAATTATTTCGACGATTCAAGATCGTGGTTATGTACGTTTAGATAAAAAACGTTTTTATGCTGAAAAAATGGGTGAAATTGTTACTGATAGCTTATCAGAAAGCTTTAAAAACCTAATGAATTACGATTTTACAGCCAATATGGAACAAGAGCTTGATGAAGTTGCTGACGGAAAAGCTAACTGGAAAGATGTACTCAATGGTTTTTACCATAACTTTACTGAGCAATTAACCCTCGCTGATAAACCATCAGAAGAAGGTGGTATGCGTAATAATGAACCTATTGTTACGGATATTGATTGTCCAACTTGTGGTCGTAAAATGGGTATAAGAACGGGATCAACTGGTGTGTTCTTAGGTTGTACAGGCTACGCTTTACCACCTAAAGAGCGTTGCACTACCACCATGAATTTAACTCCAGGTGAAGAGGCTGTCAGCGTTTTAGCTGAAGATCAAGAAACCGAAGCGCTTCGTGCTATGCATCGTTGTAATAAATGTAGCACTGCAATGGACAGCTACTTGATTGATGAAACACGAAAACTTCATGTTTGTGGTAACAACCCTGTTTGTGATGGTCTTGAACTAGAGAAGGGTGAATTTAAACTGAAAGGTTATGATGGTCCGATACTTGAGTGTGATCGTTGTGAATCTGAGATGGAATTAAAGTCAGGCCGTTTTGGTAAGTATTTCGACTGCACTAATAGTGAATGTAAAAATACCCGTAAGCTATTGGCAAATGGCGAAGCTGCGCCGCCAAAAGAAGATCCTGTACAATTACCTGAATTAGCTTGTGAAAAATCTGAAGCACACTTTGTTTTACGTGATGGTGCTGCTGGCATATTCTTAGCGGCCAATACGTTCCCTCGTTCGCGCGAAACACGGGCTCCTAAAGTAGCTGAGCTAGCGCGTTTTCGTGATCGGATTTCAGAAAAATTCTATTACCTTGCTGATGCGCCGGCACAAGATCCCGATGGTAATTTAGCTGTTGTTCGTTATAGCCGTAAAACGAAGGAACAATACGTTATGACCGAGATTGAGGCTGGTGATGCTAAAGCGAAAGCTACGGGCTGGACAGCAAAGTATGTTGATGGTAAATGGATCGAAGAGTTACCGAAGAAAAAGGCTAAAGCAAAACTTAAGGCGAAAGCTAAAGCAAAGCCAAAAGCTAAGAAAACAGCTTAACTCTCGTAGAGTTAAAGAAAAAAAGCGCTAAATTATTAGCGCTTTTTTTATGGCTGAAATAATTGATTTAATATTGAAAAAGAAAATTTATTTATACAAAGGAGTATAAGAACGTTTGTGAATAAATCGCTCTAGTTAGAATAAAAGCATAACAAGGTTTTATGTGGCGCTGCTTTTAGCTTTGGACTTGCTACTCACCAAACTCGATTACATCAATCACACGTCGCGCTTCTGCAATTGTGCAATCAGTGCGTTGCATTAATTCAGTGACTGTGATGCCAGGTTTCTTTTGTGCTATGGTCACAAGCATATCAAAACCTAAGTTTTTTCGTTGCTTCGACAAATGTGTGGCTAGCCATTGCCAACTAGGCTCCTCACTAGCCTCTATAACGTGAATTGTCGCTTCTAACTGTTCAAACGTTGCCTTAAGCTGCCAATTCCTTGAACGACCTATACGGTTAATCTCACAGCCTTGCTCGCGAATAAGCGCCTTAAGTGCATATGCTTTTAAAACTCTTCGTAAGAATGAAGGTAACGTTATGTATGGAATATGGTTTTTGGGTGTTTTCATATTTTGGATATTAAAGATAAAAGCCAGCGTTAACGCTGGCTTCTCAGTCTTGCAAATTAGCTTACCATTTTTTCTTCGGTTGAAATAGTAAGTCTAAATCATCTTCTTCTGCTTTTGCTTTTTTCGCAGCGTCTTTAGCATTAGTATTTTTTAGTGACGAAGTAATTTCTTCTAGAGCAGATTCAATTTCTTCGCGTTTGGCTTTACAGTAATCTGTTTGTACTGCACTTTCTGATATGGTTTGTAATGCTTTCTCAAAGTATTGACGTGCGCTGCCAAGCATTTCTTTTTGATGGGCCATATTGCCGCGTTTTTGCAAGCTTTCAACACCTATTTTAAGTTGCATTGCCGACAGTTTATGATCTTCTTGAGTATAAGTTTGCGCGTCTAAATTACCTTTGGTTTGCTCTGATTTTAATGTAACTCTTAGTTTTTTAATACACTGTAAAATACCAACCAAGTGTTGTTCATTGTCAGGTAATGTGAAATTTTGCTCGCTGACTGGTGCGCTATTGTTTCCTTTGCTGGCGTTTGCTCTTGCTTCCATTTCTTGTACGCGTTTAGCAAATGCTTTGTTTTCCGGCATAATTTGCGCCATGTTTTTAGCGGCGCTTAAACTGCGATTATTTAATATTTCAACTAAGATAGGATTGCTTGGTAAATTAGCTAAGCTTAAAATTAATTCTTCTGTTTCATCAATTATTGCTTTTTGTTTGGCAACTTTAGCGCGTTTTTCTTGTTCTAATTTTTCTTTATGTTGCTGTATTGCGTTGACTACCACGACAATGATAATTAAAGCGATAATTAAAGCGATGATAATGCCCATGTTTAATTCTCTATTTTGGAAAATATAAATTGCTAGTGTAGCAGTCTACAAAAATTGTTAACTGAAGCAAAGAAGAAAGCATTTTCTTTTCAGACCTTAACAACAAAATAACCTTAAAAAGGTTAGTTTAGTACCATATTCACTATGAATTATAGTGCAAAGAGATAATTTGCAGATTAATTGAACAAAATGTAAAAAATAATATGGAATAAATTTTCATTTAAGTATATATTTTTCGAATAAGAAAATTCCGAATTACAATTATGAAGCTGCAGCAACTCCGTTATATCGTCGAAGTCTTGAACAATAATTTAAATGTTTCCGCTACCGCAGAAAGTTTATTTACCTCTCAGCCTGGTATCAGTAAGCAAGTTAGAATGCTTGAAGATGAATTAGGCATTCAAATTTTTGGTCGTAGTGGTAAGCATCTTACTCATGTTACTTCTGCGGGTAATGAAGTGATTAATATTGCCACTGAAATACTGTCAAAAGTTGAAGCCATTAAGGCGGTTGCTCGCGAACATACACAACCTGATGAAGGTAAGTTACGTATCGCCACGACACACACGCAAGCACGTTATGCTTTACCTGATGTCATTCAAGGCTTTATGAAAAAATATTCAAAAGTTTCGTTGCATATGTACCAAGGCACACCTGCACAAATTAGCGATGCCTCGAGTAAAGGTGAAGCTGACTTTGCTATTGCCACAGAGTCATTACATTTATATAACGATTTAGTCATGCTGCCATGTTATCACTGGAATCGAAGTATTATTGTCAAGCCTGAACATCCATTGGCTAATAAGACGAACATTACTATTGAAGATATTGCTAAGTATTCGTTAGTCACTTATGTATTTGGTTTTACTGGCCGTTCGGAGCTTGATGCTGCCTTTAGTCAAATAGGTGTTGAACCTAAAATTGCTTTTACTGCGACGGATGCTGACGTGATCAAAACTTATGTCAGGCTTGGTGTTGGTGTTGGTGTGATCGCAAGCATGGCAATGGATCCCGATATCGATGATGATTTGGTAACAATTGATGCTAGCCATCTATTTACACCAAGTACAACTAAAATAGGCTTCAGACGTGGAACATTTTTACGCGGTTATATGTTTGATTTTATTGAGCGCTTTGCACCACATTTGAATCGTGATTTAGTGACTCGTGCGATTTTGTTAAAAAATAACGCTGAAATTGATGAAATGTTTGCCAACATTAAATTGCCAATGCGTTAAGTTTTCCTGTATTTAGTCACTAAAAAAGCCGTATTGATTCAATACGGCTTTTTCGTTTCTGCAGTTGAATAAGAGTTATCGCAATACTAACATTCGATAATATTTACTGCTAAACCGCCGCGTGAGGTTTCTTTATACTTTGTTTTCATATCGTTACCAGTATCCCACATGGTTTTAATTACTTTGTCTAAAGAAACTTTTTGCTTGCCTGTACCGCGTAGAGCTAAGCGAGAAGCATTTATTGCTTTAACTGAACCCATTGCATTACGTTCAATGCAAGGCACCTGCACTAAGCCGCCAACAGGATCACAAGTTAGCCCTAGGTTATGCTCCATACCAATTTCAGCGGCATTTTCAACTTGAACAGGTGAACCACCCATAATTTCAGTCAGTGCGCCTGCAGCCATTGAACAGGCAACACCTACTTCTGCTTGGCAGCCACCTTCAGCACCTGAGATAGTGGCGTTGGTTTTGTATAAAATTCCGATAGCAGCGGCTGTTAATAAGTAGCGAATGCAGTCATCGTCACTTACTGATTTAATAAATTTATCGTAATAGCATAACACCGCAGGGATAATACCTGCTGCGCCATTGGTTGGCGCAGTAACTACGCGACTACCGGCAGCGTTTTCTTCATTTACTGCTAAAGCGAATAAATTAACCCAATCCATCGCTGAAAGGGGGTCAACATTCTTTTCAACGTTTAGTGCGCGGTGTAAAGCAGGTGCACGTCGAACAACTTTTAAGCCACCAGGTAAAATGCCTTCGGTAACCATACCGCGATCAACACTGGCTTTCATTGCATGCCAAATATCGAGTAAACCTTTACGAATGTTTACTTCATCTTGAAGGCACTTTTCGTTATCCATCATAATGGTACTAATACTTAAGCCTTTTTCATTGGCAAGTTGTAGTAGTTCGTCAGCAGTAGAAAAACGATGCGGACGGTTAATATTAGAATGTGTTGATAAAGCTTTATCTTTTTCTTTTTCAAAGTCGCAATCTTTGACAATAAAACCACCACCAATTGAATAGTAAGTTTCTTCAAAAATGACTTCATCATCACTATAGGCAAAAATAGTCATTGCATTGGCATGAGCCGGTAGGGTTTTGCGACGGTGATAAATAATGGCGTTTGATTTTGGGAAATCAATAAGGTGTTGCATGTTCAGGCTAATTTTTTCACTGGCAACAACATCTGCTAATGTTGATTCAATAGAGTCAACAGGGATTGTTTCAGGGCTTTGACCTGTTAAACCTAAAATAACGGCTTTACCCGTACCGTGGCCAATACCGGTTTGGCCTAGCGAACCAAATAATTCACATTTTACTCGGTCTGTTTTGGTCAACTTATCTTCTGCAATAAGATTTTCAACAAATAGTTTTGCCGCTTTCATTGGCCCGACGGTATGAGAACTGGAAGGACCAATTCCTATTGAAAACATATCAAATACACTAATCATAAATAAACCTGAATAAATACTGTTAAATGTAGCTTAAAATAAAATTTTGTTCGGTGATTGTAGCTGAAAGCTTTCAGCATGCAAAACAAAATATTGTCGCAAATAGTATAATTATAGTGGTTAACGATAAGTGCCACTGCTTAATTTAGTATTAAGCTAAGATCGTGGAGTATGGCAGCCGTTGCACCCCAAATATTGTATTCTTGATATGGCATAAAGTGTACGTTGTGACTTTTACCTTTATGGTAAAACGGTACTTTTATATGATGTTCACGTAATAAAAAGTGCGACAAAGGCACATGAAACACTTCTGCTACTTCATTATCGTCAAATTGGTAGTTGTCGTTTTTTCTGGCAAAAGCAACAATTGGCGTTATTTCATATCCTGAAATAGTTTGGTAAGAGGTTAGTTGCCCAAGCACCTGAATATCTTTTGATTTTAGCCCTATTTCTTCTTCTGTTTCCCGCAGCGCTGTGGCAATCATGCTTCGGTCATTCGGCTCAACTTTACCGCCAGGAAAGCTAATTTGTCCTGGGTGATGGGTCAGGTGACTTGCGCGTTTAGTTAATAAAACTTCAAGTTGACCTTGGTTGCTCACAATGGGAATAAGCACGGCTGCGCTTTTAAGTTTATGAGGGGAATTGAAATTGTGCTCTGATTTGGGTAAAGCCTGCATTTGAAAGCGTTGGGCAAATTCATCTTTGGTCATACTTTACCCTTACAGAGCTAACTGGAAAATAATTACATTGCCCTGAAACCTTTATAAACTATTGCTATTTAGCTTGCTAAGTACAGGGAGAATTTTATTCACTTTATCGTATGTTTCTTGGTATTCACTGTCAACGTTTGAATCTGCGACTAAACCGCCGCCTGCCCAGCAATAAATATTCTGATTATGGCAAATTAATGTACGAATAGTGATGCTAGTATCCATACGACCACAAGCAGACAAGTAACCTATAGAACCACAATATACGCTACGTTGATTTGGTTCTAATTCTTCGATGATATCCATAGCGCGAATTTTTGGCGCTCCGGTAATTGAGCCACCTGGAAAAGCCGCACGTAATAAGTCGCTACCGTCAAACTCAGAGTTTATTGTACCGACAACAGTACTAACTAAATGATGCACGGCGGGGAAACTTTCAATAGCAAAAATTTCTGGTACTTTAACGCTACCCGGTTGGCAAACACGACTAATATCGTTACGTAGTAGGTCAACGATCATTAAATTTTCAGCTTTGTCTTTACTTGAATGCTGTAATTCGCGGGCATTTTTTTCATCAACAACTGCGTTACTGCTTCTTGGACGTGTGCCTTTAATAGGTTTACTCTGCACCTTGTCGCCAGATAATTGCAGGAATCGTTCTGGCGAAATACTTAAAATAGTGCTGTTTTCAAAGCGTAAGAATGCAGAAAAAGGTGCTTTGTTTTCATGACGTAACGCGCAATAGGCTTGGTATTCGCTGCCGTTATATTGCGCACTAAAACGCTGCGCCAAGTTAATTTGATAACAATCACCTGATAGAAGATAGTCTTGTACTTTATTAAATTTCTCGCGGTATTGCTCAGCTTGCATATTAGATTGCCAAGATGACTTCAGTTGAAATTTTTCTTGTGGTGGCAGCATTTTTTGCAATGCTTGGGTAAAAGTTTGGCTGATACTTTCACGTTGGTCATCGTCACACAATAGCCAAAATAGCTGTGTTTGTTTGTCAAAAATTATTGCTTGTTGATAAATGCCGACAGCCA
This sequence comes from uncultured Colwellia sp., assembly GCA_913058245.1. GTDB lineage: Bacteria > Pseudomonadota > Gammaproteobacteria > Enterobacterales > Alteromonadaceae > Cognaticolwellia. Next base: position 179,967 of record CAJXQJ010000005.1, on the reverse strand, counting down.
TTTCTGGGACACTAATATCTTTTTGTGTTTGTTGTTGAATCACTTCAAAGCGCTTGCCTAAGTCGTAGGAAAAATACCCTAAAGTGCCACCACTAAATGGCAAATCACTTGGAATAATACTTATTGTTGAGAATAATGTTTTTTGCTCTTGCTTGATTAACAGTAATGGGTCTGCCTGACTTTGATAGCGGCTACTAGTAACTGTATTTTCTACTATTGTAGTATCACCATATGTGGTTAAGGTTATACTGGGCTGCCAAACTAAAATATCATAACGGCTATCAACATGAGAGCTCTCACAAGAGTCTAACCACATTGCCCAAGGTTGTTGCTCAATAGTGGCAAAGAGTGTTTCACTGCTGTAAGTAAGCGCCAATTTTAAAGGCTTAGCTGAAAGTTGTTTAACTGAATTTAACGGCAAGGTATTCTCACACAATTTTGCGTTGGTAATCCAATTATAACTAATTGAAAGACCATAGTATTAAGCATTAATTAGTTATCTAAGGTCATTATATTAGACCATTTGATACTGGTAGCTATGTAATAAGCAAGGTATGATATCGGCAAATTTATAACTTTCAACTATAGATTGAATATCTCTCGCTGATCTTCATATAAAAGAGACCGTTATGGCAATTATAAAACAACAAGATTTAATCGAAAGTGTTGCAGATGCGCTGCAATATATTTCTTATTATCACCCGTTAGACTTTATTCAAGCACTTGAGCAGGCTTATCATAAAGAAGAAAGTCAGGCGGCGAAAGACGCTATTGCACAAATTCTTATTAACTCACGTATGTCAGCTCATGGTAAACGCCCAATTTGTCAAGATACTGGTATTGTTACCTGTTTTGTTAAAGTGGGTATGGCTGTGCAGTGGGACAATACTGATTTAACCGTACAACAAATGGTTGATGAAGGTACTCGTCGTGCATATTTAAATCCTGATAACCCATTACGTGCTTCAATCGTTGCTGACCCTGCAGGCAAACGAATTAATACCAAAGACAACACACCGTCTGTTGTTCATATTGATATGGTACCGGGCGACCATATTGAGGTGATGATTGCCGCTAAAGGCGGCGGCAGTGAAAATAAATCTAAAATGGTTATGTTAAATCCGAGTGATTCAATTGCTGATTGGGTTGTAAAAACCTTGCCAACAATGGGAGCAGGCTGGTGTCCTCCAGGTATGTTGGGTATAGGTATTGGTGGTACAGCTGAAAAAGCGGGTGTACTAGCCAAAGAAAGTTTAATGGATCCTGTTAATATTCAAAAGCTACTTGACCGTGGCCCAGAAAATGCCGAAGAAGAGCTGCGCTTAGAAATCTACGATCGCGTTAACAAACTTGGCATTGGCGCACAAGGGCTTGGCGGGTTAACTACCGTTGTTGATATTAAAATTAACTCAGTACCAACTCATGCCGCCTCTAAACCTGTTGTGATGATCCCTAACTGTGCAGCTACCCGTCATGTTCATTTTCACCTTGATGGCTCAGGTCCAGCAGATTTAACTCCTCCTAAATTAGAAGATTGGCCTGAAATTACTTGGGAAGTAGGTGATAATGTTCGCCGTGTTAATGTTGATGAATTATCAAAAACCGATATTAGCGAGTGGAAAACTGGTGAAACTGTACTATTAAACGGTACTATTTTAACTGGTCGAGATGCTGCACATAAACGTATTCAAGATATGTTAGCGGCAGGACAAGAGTTACCAGTCGACTTTAAAGATAAGTTTATATATTACGTTGGCCCAGTAGACGCAATTGGTGATGAAGCGGTAGGTCCAGCAGGTCCAACTACGGCTACACGTATGGATAAGTTTACCGAAATGATGCTAGCTGATACTGGTTTATTGGGCACTATCGGTAAAGCCGAACGTGGTCCAGCGACTGTAGAATCAATTAAAAATCATAAGTCAGTTTACTTAATGGCCGTTGGTGGCGCTGCTTATTTAGTGTCTAAAGCGATCAAAAAAGCTAAAGTGGTTGCCTTTGAAGATATGGGTATGGAAGCTATTTACGAATTTGAAGTAGAAGACATGCCAGTAACGGTTGCCGTTGATAGCTTAGGCGAGTCAGCGCATGTAACCGGCCCAGCAATTTGGCAGGCTAAAATTGAAGAAATAGATAGCAAGCTAAAAGGCGAATAGTTATTGATCTAAAAGCGCCCGTTAAGGGCGTTTTTTTTAGCATAAAAAAGAGTAAAAAAAGTAGGATTTTATGAGTAAAAAAATAACCAATTTTAGTGCTTTAACGGCATTGGCACTGGCTGGTGCGGCAAATGTCACAGTGGCAGAGGAACAAAGCACTTTAGACGTAAGTGCCCTAACTGAATTTAATCAAATTCATGACTTTGTCGTTTCACCACAAGGCGATAGTTTTATTTATCGTTTAAAGAAAGGCATTCGTTCAAGCGACAACCACCTGTATCTACAGCAAGTAAACTCAAACAAAAGCCAGCAATTAACCAGCAATAAAGCAGGTGAAAGTAATGTGATATATGCAAAAGATGGTAAGAGTATTTACTTTCTTTCATCACGAAGTGGTAGCTCGCAAATTTGGCAATTACAGTTAACTGGTGGCGAAGCACAGCAAATATCTGCACTACCACTTGATATTAACGGTTTTAAAATGTCTAACGACGGCCAGCGTTTTGCCCTTTCATTAACAGTAATGCCGGGTTGTGAAACTATGCAGTGCACGCTTGATGCAAAAGCTGCTGATGCTAAGAAAAAATACAATGTTCGCGCCTATGACCAATTAATGGTTCGCCATTGGGATACCTGGAACACTGAATATAAATCACACTTATTTATTGCTGAGCGTGCTGAAAAAGGTGCCTTTACTAACGCAACTGATTTAATGCCAACGTGGCAAGGTGATATTGCTGGTGCCGGAGAGGTGAGTTTTCACCCTAATGGTACACGTTTAAGTTTCTCTGCCAAATTACCAAGTAAAGAGCAGGCGTGGAATACTAATTTTGATATTTTTGAAGTAAATCTCGCCGATAAAAAGCTTCATAACTTAACCACTGAAAATACTGCTTGGGATGCTAAGCCAGTGTATTCGCCTAATGGTCGTTACTTAGCTTATAAAGCTATGTCGGTACCAGGTTATGAGTCTGATAAATTTACCGTTATGATACGTGATAGCCAAACAGGTAAAACCCGCGCGGTTGCTAAACAATGGGACCGATCAGTCAGTGAATTAGTGTTTGCTGAGGATAATCGCACTCTTTATGTAACAGCAAATGATATTGGTCAAAAAAGTATTTTTGAAGTAAATCCAGAGTTTGGTGATGTTCGCAGTGTTTATAGTGATGGAACGGCAGGGAAAATAGCCGTTACTGCTGATAAAGTATTTTTTACACGTCACGCTATTAACGCGCCAACAGATATTTATGCCATTGATCGTGACGGTTATCAGTTAAAGCAGTTAACGCAAGTTAATAAAGAAAAGTTAGCTAATATAACGTTAGCTGACTTTGAGCAGTTCAGCTTTAAAGGTTGGAATGATGAAGACGTTTACGGTTACTGGTTAAAGCCTGCTAATTATCAAGCCGGTAATAAATACCCTATTGCGTTTTTAGTACATGGTGGTCCGCAAGGTAGCTTTGGCAACATGTTCCATTATCGTTGGAATGCACAATTGTGGGCAGCACAAGGTTACGCAGTGGTGATGATCGATTTTCACGGTTCAATTGGCTACGGTCAGGAATTTACTGACTCAATCGCTCGTGACTGGGGCGGAAAGCCATTAGAAGATTTACAAAAAGGCTTTGCTGATATTACCAAGAAAGAACCATGGATGGATGCAGAAAATGCCTGCGCACTTGGTGCATCATACGGTGGTTACATGATGAATTGGATACAAGGGAACTGGGCTGATGGTTTTAATTGTATTGTAAATCACGCAGGCTTGTATGATATGCCAAGTTTTTATGGTTCAACTGAAGAACTTTGGTTCCCAGAGCATGATATGGGGGGGCCAGTATGGGAAGGTAGTGAAGACTACAATAAATATAACCCTGCTGCGCTAGTTAAAGAATGGCGTACACCTATGTTGGTTATTCAAGGTGAGTTAGATTATCGTGTTCCGTATGCGCAAAGTTTAGGGGCTTTTACAGCCTTGCAGCGCCAAAATATTCCAAGTCGTTTAGTGATGTTCCCAGATGAAGATCATCATATTCGTAATCCGGATAACTTAAAGGTGTGGTATCAGGAGGTATTTAACTGGATGAATAAATACCTTAAGTAGTTTTATTTTGTGCGAAGATATTAAAAAGGTAATTCAAGCAATTGAATTACCTTTTATTTTTGGCATTGCCAAATTTAGGGCTACACTTATTATAAACAATAAGCCGATTTTATAGGTAAACATTTCATGGATGAAAATCAAGAAGTTGAACAGCGCCTCGTCACTATTATTTACTACAGTGATTTATCACTTGAATTAATGCATGAAGTACAAACTTTCCCTCAAAGTAAAACCGGCCGAGTAGTGATCCCTGAAAGTTTTAAGGCTGACAAATCTATTATTGCAGTATGTGATGGTGAAGTATCAATTTTAAACAAAGTAGGTGATAGAACCTAAAAAGTTATTAACCTCATCAGTAAATTATGCTCTAATAACTGGTAATATTTACAGTGTTTGGCGCTTTTATGAATTCATCGTTTTTTTTAACTTGGCTCTCACCAGAGCAATTACCTGTGCTAGTTGCCAGTATTTTAGTTTTACTTAGTGGTCTAATTATCCTCGTCGCTTTGTTATTTCGTAAGCTTTCCATCTGCCAAAATAATGTACTTGCTCAACAAAGCGTGTTGCAACAACTTACTGAGAAAATAAACCTTAGTTATGAGGTTAGTAGCAATAACCAACAACAACTGCAGCAGCAGCTCAACAGCAATCATCAACATTTAGCGCATCAACAAAGCGACTTAAAAGCGCATTTTGAGCAAAAAATTGCTGATTTTAAATTAAAACTACTGCGACAACATGCTGAGCAAGGAGAGAAGCAAGCGCAGCTACTCAATAGCCATAGTGAGCAGTTAAAAAGCACTTTGCATCAACATCATACAAGTTTTAATGATAATCAAGTTAAGTCACTCGAACAATTAATCAATCAACTCTCAAACATGACCAAACAAGGGCGAGAGGAGATGGCAAAATCGTTGCATTTAGCAAGTGAACAAATGACTAAACGCATTGATGAACTCACAACATCTACCGACAAACGCTTAAAAGATATTAGTGGCCAGGTTGAAAAACGCCTAGCGGATGGTTTTGAAAAAACGACTAAAACCTTTAATGATATTTTGCAGCGTTTGGCGTTGATTGATGATGCACAAAAGAAAATTACCGAACTATCGAGTAATGTCGTTAGTTTGCAAGAAGTGTTGTCAGATAAACGTTCGCGTGGTGCATTTGGCGAAGTGCAATTAAATGCCCTTATTCGCAATGTACTACCTGAGCAACACTTTGCCATTCAGCATACGTTGTCTAATGGTAAAATAGCTGACTGTATTTTATTTTTACCTGAGCCAACAGGCAATGTCGTGGTTGATTCTAAATTTCCATTAGAAAGTTATAAGAAAATGACCGATAACAGCTTAAGTGAGTTGGAGCGAAAAGCTGCCGAGCGACAATTTAAGCTTGATATTAAAAAACATATTAATGACATCAGTGATAAGTACTTAATTGAAAAAGAAACAGCAGACGGTGCTGTTATGTTTATTCCTGCGGAAGCTATATTTGCAGAAATTCATGCCCATCAAAGTGATTTGGTTGATTACGCGAATAAAAAGCGGGTTTGGTTGGCATCACCTACCACCTTAATGGCGATATTAACCACCGCGCGTTCCGTATTAAAAGACGAAGCAACTCGCAAACAAATTCATGTGATTCAAGCGCATTTATCGCAACTTGCCGCTGACTTCTCGCGCTTTAAAGGCCGCTTTGCCAACCTTGCCAAACATATTGACCAAGCGGCAACTGATGTAAAACAAATTCATACCTCAGCAGATAAAATTAGCAATCGTTTTGAGAAAATAGAGCAGGTTGACTTAGCGACTGACAAAGAAAGTGTCGCCTTGCTAACAGATTAAGTGAATATTTACTGGGTATATAGTATTTTTCAGTAATGACATACTGTTACGTTTTATGTTGCCATTTTTAATAGTATAGTGGCAAAAAAGATAAGGTAGGGGTTGAAGAATTATATATCCTTTATCCATATTAAAAACTACGTCATATATTTCGGCATTTTATTTTGCTTTACTTTTGTCTTGCTCTTGTTGTGAGGTTGCGCTTGAACCAGTTTTTTAGCGGCATAAAAAATAGTCTTTTTAGCTTAATCGCTTTTTCCATTTTATTTGCGTTAGTCATTGAATTTCAGCAACACTGGCTGGTAAAAATAAGCTTAATAGAGCAAGTGTTGTATGGTTTGTTTGTGGTTACTATGCTGCTGTCTAGTTATTTTAACCGCAGTCGTTTAGCACTAAGTAGTGGGCTGTTTTTCCTTTTTTATCTAAACTTCATGAATATCCTTCCTTGGGGCCAAGTTCTGTTTTCTGATGGCCGCTGGTTAACTATAACAATAGCGAGCATATTGGCCGCTTTAAGCGTTGTTAAAGACCGAGGTTTATTGTCGGTACACGGTATCTATCGATTAATGCTTATAGCCGTTATTGCGTTTACTTGTGCGTATTGGTTGAAGATAGAACCCGAAATGCAAGCAATGTTGGCGAAATATACTTGGCTAAACACGTGGTTAAAATATCTCGCGGTTGAATTAGTACTCGTCATATCTGGTTTGGCACTTGTGTTTCAGTTTATACGAGAAAAAAGTTTAGTAACTTCGGCATTATTGAGCAGTTTTGTTATCTGGCTTGGTCACTATTATCAAATTATCACTTTGCCATGGAGCGTATTGCTTACTTTGGTATTACTGCACTACATATGTGTGGTATTGGTTGATTCCTATTTATTTGCTTATCGCGATGAATTAACTTCAATTCCATCACGACGTGCATTGAACCAATTGGCTTTATCCTTAGGTCGCAAATACACCTTAGCTATGCTTGATATTGATCACTTTAAAAAGTTTAATGATACCTATGGTCATGATATTGGTGATCAGGTCTTAAAATTGGTTGCTACTAAGTTAGCGCAAGTAAAAGGTGGCGGTAAGGTGTTTCGTTATGGTGGTGAAGAATTTACTATTATATTTTCAGGTAAAACGCCCGAGCAAGCTATCCCTTTACTAGAAGCTGTTAGGCAAGCAGTGCAAGACTATGAAATCGTTATTCGCCAGCCAGAGCGAAAAACCAAGAAAGCCCGCACGAGTAAAAAGAGCAGCAATGCAAAAACCGTAAGCGTTACTATTTCTATTGGCTTAGCTGCAAGAGCAAGTAAATTGAGCTTTGAACAAACATTGAAGTTGGCTGACCAAGCCTTATATCGAGCGAAGAAAGCTGGCCGAAACAATGTTAGTCAGTAGCAAAGTTAGTCAGTAATGATGTGATTTTTAGCTGTTTTCGTAACTTTGCTGAATAACCATAGATAAAATACTAAAAAGCCAATGACTATAATCATTGGCTTTTTAGTTATACGAGCGAGCTTCTATTAATTTAAAATAGCGACATTGACAAAAACAACGGTCAATAACAGCGGACAAACAAAGCGTAAGTAGTTGCCCCATATAGGTAACCATTTTCTACCTTGTTGTAATGACACATCACGTAATTTATTGCCACGTTTCCATAACCAGCCAACAACAATAAAGTAAAATAAACAACTTAATGGTTGTAATATTGTCGTTAATACACGAATAACCACACCAAACAAGCTGTCAAAAAAGGCAATGAGTATCATGCTGGCGGTCAACACGATTCCCGATACTAACCAGGTTGCTTTTGAGCGGGTGAAGTTTTTGTCTTCGACTAAATAGGCTACAGGTACTTCTGTTGATGAAATAGTTGAAGTTAATGCTGCAATGGATAATAGCGAGAAAAAGCTAATGGCAACTACCATGCCTATAGTGCCCATAGAATTAAACAATTCAGGCAATATGTTAAAAATTAATTGGCCTTCACCAATAAGTTTTTCACCTTGGAAAACTTGCTGCCCAGCTTCTTGTGCTACGTAAAGTGCTGGTATAATTAATAAGCCAGCCATAAAGGCAATAAAAGTGTCGAGAGCAGTAATTGAAACTGCCAACTTACCGATATCTCGGTCTTTTTTCATGTACGAGCCGTAAACCATCATACCGCCGACACCAATGGATAACGAGAAGAAGGCTTGCCCCATTGCTGAAATAATTAATTTAGGGTTGGTAACCTGTGTAAAGTCAGGTATTAGGTAAGTAGCTAAACCTTTTTCTGCACCAGGTTGTTGAAGAATATAAACTATTAGGCAAATTAACATAATTAGTAATATTGGCATTAAACGCGCTGACCACTTTTCAATACCGGCATTAACTCCTTGATGAATAATACCTGCGCCTAATAAAATAAATAATGGCGTAAACATCAAATTTCTTTGAGTGCTTGAAGTAGCAAGCCATTGTGATAATTCGTGCTGGCCAAGTAGTTCAAATAAAGGTGATAATGCGTGAGATAGCATCCAGCCAGCGACTATGGTGTAAAAGCTTAGCATCATAATTGCGCCACTTAGACCAATCAAACCACCATATTTACCTAGATTAGGTGCAGTATCTTTACAGGCTTCTTTAAGCGCTGAAACGGGGTTTTTTTGCGCTTGGTTACCTATATAAACTTCCGCATATAAAGCGGGTAAGGCTAAAAGTACGGTAACAATTAAGTAAACAAATAAGAATGCGCCACCGCCATTATTTGCTGCCTGAGTAGGGAAGCCCCAAATATTACCTAAACCAATTGCCGAACCAGCGGCAGCGAGAACAAAACCAATTCTCGAATGAAATGAATCTCTTACAGTGCTCATAAATGATAATTATTATTGTTGTAAATACTTTGCTCTGAGCTTACCTAGATAAACTTCATTAGCAAAGTAATTTCGTTGATTTGTTACTTTTAAGTTCAAGTGTTTGTAAAGTTTCTTGGTGATTACCATTATGAACTTGCTAGAATAGCGCTTGTAAAATGGCATTTTAGCCTTATATTACCTGCCAGAAAGAAAAATTAGTTTACCTGCGGTGATTTATTTACCTATAAATAGCTGCTTCACATTCGCTAACGAGATTTACGTTCACATGTTGCAATATCAAATAATACCCGTTACACCATTTCAGCAAAACTGTACTTTGTTTTGGTGCCAGCAGAGTAAAGAAGCCGTTGTGATTGATCCCGGTGGTAATGTAGAGTTGATACAAGCGGCTATTAAGCAGCAAGGTGTTACGGTTGTGAAAGTGTTACTCACTCATGCTCATATTGATCATGCAGGGGCAACTCAAGCCATTGTCGATTATTATAATGTGCCAGTTGAAGGGCCGCACCGTGCAGATCAATTTTGGATAGATTTAATTCCTGAGCAAAAGGCTCAATTTGGTTTTCCTGACGCACAAACGTTTAATACTGATCGTTGGTTAAACCAAGGGGATAAAGTTACATTTGGTCAAGTTGAACTTGATGTTTATTTTTGTCCAGGTCATACGCCTGGTCATGTGGTGTTTTATCATGCCGAGTCAAAACTTGCTCAAGTAGGTGATGTACTTTTTCGTGGTTCAATTGGCCGAACAGACTTTCCTCGTGGTGATCATGCGACTTTAATTAAATCTATACGGGAAAACTTATTTCCATTAGGGGATGAGGTGCAGTTTATTCCGGGTCATGGCCCAATGAGTACCTTTGGCGCCGAGCGCATTAGCAATCCTCATGTCAGTGATGCCGCAGTCGGCTAACGTAAGTAAGATTAAAAATATAACTTTAAAAAGAGATAATGAATATGTCTTCATTTGTTTATCAAGTGCAACGTCGGTTAAAAAAAATAGACTCAAGCCCTATTTTTCAATGGTCGGTAATTACTGTTATTGTTATTTCAGCGTTGCTTATCGGTGCTAAAACGCATGACTTACCCGAACAAGTGGTAACGTTATTAGGTATTTTAGATAGCGCAATTACGGTGTTTTTTGTTGTTGAAATCACCATACGTTTTATTGCTTTTAAAGATAAAAAGTCTTTCTTTAAAAGTGGCTGGAATATTTTCGACACTATAATTGTTATCGGCAGTTTGATCCCAGCAGGTGGCTCAGGAGTGTTGTTAGCTCGTTTATTACGTGTTTTTCGAGTATTGCGTTTAGTGTCTATGGTGCCGGAATTACGGCTACTAATTAATGCGCTAATTAAAGCTATCCCACGTATGGGATATATTGCGCTATTAATGTTTGTTATTTTTTATATCTACGCAGCGATCGGCAGTATCTTATTTCATCAAATCAATGAGGTGCTATGGGGCGATGTTTCAATCTCAATGTTAACCCTGTTTCGTGTCGCAACATTTGAAGATTGGACTGACGTGATGTATGAAACCATGGCGGTGCACCCAATCAGTTGGATTTATTATTTAACCTTTATTTTTCTTACGGCCTTTATCTTTTTAAATATGATGGTAGGTACCATTTTAGAAGTGATGGGACAAGAGCATGAAAACTTCCGCGCTGAAGCACATGGTGAAAGTGCTGAGGGTGGTGAGCCTGCCAGTCGCGCGCAAATTGAAAAGCTTGAAAAGGAACTCAGTGAAATTAAAGCGTTGCTTATTGCGAATTCAGCTAATGATAATCACAACAGTAAAGTCACTTAACCCTTACCTCTTAACAAGACAAGGCGGCAAAATGATGCCCTTGTTTCTGAAATAGAGCACAATTTGTTGCGCTGGAAAATTAATGTTGTTTGAGTGGAAAGCTGTTTTTGAAGAAAAATCAGCTATCAAACTTAGTTATTAAATAATGTAGTAATTAATAGCTATTGCGGCATTGTTACTTGTGTCGCCATTGTTTTATCTTTCACGCTATTTTTACATTAATCATGCATATTCTGAATGTAAACGCCGACAAAATAGCCAGAGTTAAGGAATTAGAAACTTCATCGTTGAGAGTGGATATACAAAATGCTATAACTAGTTTTCTCATTATTATAATAAGAAACACATGTGTTTTAAGGTGTCGTCGATGGCTAATGCCTATCGAACTTTGGTATTGTTTGTTTTCTTCTCATTAAGCTATATACAGAACAGTTTTGCGGTTAATAACCAAAATTTTGGTCAACGGTTATTAATCATTGAAAATATGGCTGATAACAACCTAGCAATAGAAGAAGTTAATTCATTGTTAGGAAATAGCACACTTTTACCATTAAATAGACTATCAGCCTTAACTGCACAAGGGCGCTTATACCACCAATTAGGTGAATTGGATGCTGCTATAGAAAGTGCTATTAGTGAGCAGAAACTTGCGAAAGAATACAACTTCCAGCAGCTTGAAGCTGATGCCTTTAAAAGAGTCGGAGTATATGCTTATTATAAAGGGAAAAATAGCTTAGCCCTAACGTCTTACCAGCAAGCATTAAGCTATTACCTCACTATTAATGAGCCTATTGCCCAAGCAAATTTATATAACAACATTGGTTTAGTTTATGGAGCTATGGGGCGGTTGGAAGAAGCGCTATATAGCTATCAGCAAGCAGAGCCATTATATCAACAATTCGGCAGCACCATCGATAAAATTGATATCCAATTTAATATTGCAATATTTCACTTGCAACTCAAGCGTTATGATATTGCCATTACCATGTTTAAAGAAGTGATTGAAAAGCGTAAAGAAATGTCTGATGAACAAGGTGTTGCAACGGCCTATGGTGATTTAGGGTCTTCTTATAAATATGCCGGAGACTATCAACAAGCATTGCACTACATGACGATGTCGCTAGATTATCATAGAAAAAATAATGATAACTATAACGCTGCGGCAATTTTGCATAACCTTGCGGAGTTAAGTAATTACCTTAGTAACACTGAACAAGCTATAGCTTACGCAAAAGAGGGAATTAGCAAAAGTAGAGCACATGGGCATGATAAAGCCTATGTCGGCAGTTTATATAGTTTAGCTAAAGCCAACTTTCATAAAGGAAAGTTTAATTTGGCGTTAGACTATATTCAGCAGTCGAGCGAGTTATCAGAAAAAATGCACTATAGAGAGCAAATAAAGCACAATTTGTCTTTGCAATCGCTTATTTATGCGGCGCAAAATGACACCTTGAAGGCTGTAGAAAGTCACCGGCAGTTTATTCAAGCACATATAGAGTTAGCAAACGATGAACTTAATAGTAAGCTAGCACAGTTCGATTCAGAGCAGTTAAAACAACAAGTTGATCAATTAAAACAGCAAAAACGCTTGCAGGAATTAGAATTAGAGCAGTCTGAGCAACAACGAAATTTTATTATTATTGTTGTTTTTGGCGCGTTACTGATTGGTTTTTTAATTGCTCGACGTGATATTGAGCGCCGCTCAACGCAAGACTTAGAATCAAAAGTAAAGCAAAGAACCAATGAGCTTGAATATTTAATGCAAGAGCTACAAAGTGCAAATAATATTAAAAGCCAATTTTTAGCGAATATGAGCCATGAAATTCGTACGCCACTTACAACGGTTATAGGTCAGGCTGAGGCAATAATTAATGGTGATGTAGATGACGAATTTATTTATAAAGAAGTTGAAATTATTCATGGTAATAGTCTGCATTTACTAGAACTCACCAACAATATTTTAGATTTAAGCAAAATTGAAGCTAATAAAATAGAACTCGAACTTCACCCTCAAGACTTGCATGATGTATTGCAAGAACTTGCTAATATGTTTACTTTGCAAGCAAACTCTAAAGGCTTAACATTCGAAATTATTCATTGTTTAGCATCGCCATTTATTATTGAAATTGATGGTTTTCGAGTAAAGCAAATATTAATTAACTTATGCTCTAATGCCATTAAATTTACCGCTAAAGGGCATGTTGAATTAAGAATTAGCCAACATGATGGTCGACTGGCGTTCAAAATTACCGATAGCGGTATTGGTATGAGTAGCTCACAACTACATAATTTATTTGAAAGCTTTACCCAAGGAGATAGTAGTATTAGTCGCCGTTTTGGGGGAACGGGTTTAGGTTTGTGTTTATCTGATCAGCTAGCAAAAATTATGGGCGGTACAATAGAAGTAGAAAGCGAGCTGAACCAAGGCAGTGTTTTTGTGTTTAGTGTTCCATGTGACGCTAATAATGATAATTTGATTGGAGAAAGCACCGTTGTTGCGAAAGACAGCGGTGAATTTTTTCAAGAGCAAAGGTTAGAACAGCTTCAGGGCACTATATTATTGGCTGATGATCATAATGATAATCGCCGTTTAATCGCTCGACTTTTATCTTCTTTAGGTCTCGACGTTATAACGGCACGCAATGGACGTGAAGCGGTAACTTTAATGGAGCAGCACGAACCTAAACTGATTTTAATGGATATTCAAATGCCAGAAATGGATGGAATTGAAGCGTTTAAAATTCTTAGGCAAAAGGGCTGTGAAACGCCTATTTATGCACTGACTGCTAATGCTATGTCGCATGAAATTGAGCATTACTTATCGTTAGGCTTTAACGGTCATTTATCAAAGCCTATTGAACGTGACGTTTTTATTCCGACCATAGCAAAATATTATGAAGGTGATATTTCACAAGCTCAGGCAAATGATAACTTTAATAGTGTTGAGATGTCAGATTTGGTGCAAGAATTTAAGTCTAACTTAGTACTAGAACAGCAAGATCTCATACTACATATAAATAATAACGATCTTGAAAAACTTGCGCGTTTATCGCATCGGATTGCGGGTGCCGCGCAAATGTTTGGCTTTGCTGAGTTATCAAAATATGCTTTGCAACTGGAAATGGTTATCAAAAAAGAACAAAACCAGAATATTAGCGACTATACCCAAGATTTACTCAATGAAATAGATCAAGTACTTTGGTAGCTCTTTACTGTTTAGTCGCAAGATTTTTAACATAAGTTAATTGGTTAACAGTACTTTAATTATATTGGAAAACAGTTTCTAGCGGCACATTAAAATAGTTAGCGATTTTAAAAGCAACTTCTAGTGATGGTGAGTATTTGTCTTTTTCAATTGCAACTATAGTCTGCCTAGAAACACCGACAATATCTGCCAACATTTGCTGAGTCATCTCATCTGCATCAAATCGTAATCGCCTAATATTATTTGTAATTTTCTTCGTCATATTAAAAGCCTCTACGATAGAAAAATAATTGCGTAGAGAATTTAGCTGTTTCAGCCAGTAGTGCGCCAAAGATAATGATGTTCATTAGAATATATTCATTAGGTAAATTGAGTAGGTTAACTAGCCCTTTATTTATTACAGGAAACAATAATAAATGTACTACTGCGATTATCGTGGTGAAACTCAAGATGTAATAGGCTATTTGACTTCCTTTTAGTGATATTAGTTTGTCGCGTTCGTCTTCATCATAGTTGGCATTTTTATTATCAATTATGGCGATCACAATATGATGGAGAATCTCTAAAACAATGGTCATGATCACAACAGTTAATAATGCTGACTGCATATTTTCTATGGTCAAACTATTGTCTTTAGCTGACCAGTAGATGGTTGAGAAGTAGTTAAACCAAATATATAGCGTAATTGCTAATGACACCCAAATACTGCGTTCTTTGTAAGACATAATATTTCCTTTTATTTCTAATTACAGCAGCTATTGCTATGTATGAAATTTTTGACATGATGTAATGATAATTTGACTTTAGTTAAGCTTTTACTTTAAGTCAAATATTTTTTACATAGAGTAAGGTATTTTTAACTTGCCTTCGCTGGTTAGTACAACTTTACTCATGGCAGAGGTCTGAACTGGAAAGTAGGGGGCTAAAAGCAAGCACGTTATTTGTAGCAAGAGTGTAGTTACAATTGGGAAGAGCGAGTTAAATTACTCTCTAGTGGTTACCATACAGATAAGCCCGCTTTGTCATAATATTGCTAATGCTATACGGGCGCAGTGTTAGGTCATGCTGTCAGCTAACTCAATCAATTTATTGATGGTTTTTAAATTCCGTACCGTTGCATTTACATTTAGTTTTTTTTCAATATTACTATGAGTTAATTTGGAGCGACCAAAGCCATCTTGACAGTACAAGTATAGTACGTTGTCAATAATTTCTAGCTGCTCATTATCTTTTAAATAAGGAGTTAATATCGCACTTGAATTACTGGCAACACCTGATAAAAAGCAAATTAGTATTTTACTTGCCTCTTGCTCTAAGTCGATGTGTTGAAATGGTAACTTCTTATGAGCGCTTGTTAATTCAGCCGGTGTTAGGATAAAAACGGGCACATCAAAACTGTAATGAGTTAATATCGCTTGTGTTATTTTCTCTGAAAGTAGTGGCTTATTATTAATGTCACTATGGAAGACAAGATTGCCACTTTGAATATAGCTTTTTACATGATTTAATGACAAAGATTGATAAATAGCACGTAAATCAGCCATTTTTATCGACTTTTGTCCAGCAACATTAATTCCGCGTAATAGTGAAATATAAACTTGTTTCTTTTTAGTCATCGCTATTTTTCAACTCGTTAAAATTTAATTTTTCCAACTAGAATGTCTTTATACATAACCCAGTCGCCAAGCAAGCTATAAAACGGATAGGTAAAAGTTGCCGGTTTATTTTTTTCAAAGAAAAAATGACCTACCCAAGCAAAACCATAACCTAGAATAGGTATGGTCCATAAGAGTGCCCAGGAAGAGGTTAATAAAATATAAACAAGCATAACAATGATCAAACTTGAACCGATAAAGTGTAGTCGTCGACAAGTGCTATTTTGGTGTTGGCTTAAATAGAAAGGGTAAAAGGCTTTAAATGTTTTATAAATAGTTGCTGATTTTGTCATTAAAGCTTCACCTTAGTTAATTTTACTCGTTAGTACTTTTAAGCCCATTAATATCATTGCACTCCCTAAAATTCGATCAATCCAATGGCCTAAGCGCTGAAATTTTTCATTAATACTTGGCCGCGAAAGTAATAGAACCACAGCTGAGAACCACAACAGTTGTAAAACCATCATCCAAATACCGTAAATAACTAAATGTAAAAAGGGCAGTTCGGGTGATAATACTAAGGTAAATAATGCAACAAAATATATTGGCGCTTTAGGGTTTAATGCATTGCATAAAAAACCTTTGGAAATTGCCTTTAAACTAGAGTGCTTAATAACGGTTTTTTGCTCAGTAATACGCAATTGTGCTTTAGCTTTTATCCCCTGCAAACCTAAGTAAATTAAATAACAGCCGCCGATAATTTTTATCGCCCATAAAGCTGTTGCTGAATTAGCAATAACGGCAGCTAAACCAAGTGCTGAATATAAAATATGCACAGAAAGGCCAAGGGCAATACCTATGCTAACCATAAATCCAGCTTTTTTTCCGTTGGATAAAGTTTGCTGGGAAACAAGAACAAAATCAGGGCCAGGCGATGCCGCTGCTAAAAGGTGAATAGAAGTGATTAACAACAACCCTTGTAATAAATCCATAGTAAGGCCAAAAATACATTATTAAAAATTAACTCTTACGCTACCACTGCGAAGAGTTAGACGCAATTGATGATGAAATTTTACGGCGTTATATAGTATCCATTGAATATGGTCAAAGTGCCTGATAAAGCATCAATAAATGCGCTGCACTCCAACTAAAGTTTGTTGCACCCTGCATAGCACCAGTTTCTGGGTTGTAATTTTCACGAATGCTACTGTTTTGAGTTAAGCCTTGTGCATTTAAATATAGTTTATCGCTAAGCGCTTGTGCTTGTTTATGATTACCGTAATTTTTGAGTGCTTGAATGCCAAAATAGTATTGATCTAACCAAACACGACCTCGCCAATATATATTTGCATCATAAGCCGGATTTGATTGTGCAGCAGTTCCAAGTGGAATTAGCGTATTAAACTCATTTTCATTTAACATAGTTTCCATAACTTGCTGTGCTTTTTCGCTATCAGCAACGTTAGCCCAAAGTGGGCTCCAACCTTCCGGCCCTTTACCTCGAGCTGTTAATAACGTGCTATTGCATTTGGTGTTTGAGCCGCTAATAGTGTCTGCCGAAGAAATTTTTCTATCGTAATAAAAACCTGATTCTTTATCGAAGAAGCATTGGTTAATACGTAGAGAAAGTTTATCAGCTGCAATTTGAAAGCTTTGTGCTTGTTTTGGTTTATTAAGTAGCTGAGCCATTTGGCTTAAAAGTGCTTTTTCTTGTGCTAAGTAAGTATTGAGCTCAACAGATTCTTGATCTATGGAAAAGCCTAATAATTCTCCTTGCTTGGATCTGTTTTCAAAAAAACGAACTTGCCAGTCTTTTCGGGCTTTTTTCACATTGCCTTGATAGTTTTTATCTGCGTATTTTGTTAGTTGTTCAGCACTAATAAAGCCAAATCTAGCGGCGTTGTCCATGCCTGACTCCCAAGCACTGCCGTGTTGTGCGCCTATATCAAGCTCATTATAGTTACCATCAAACAGCACTAGCTGATAGTTTTCCATACCGCTACATTTATACCAGCCATCTTCCGTAGCTTTGCAGTTTTCAAGAAGTTTTTCTCTGGTTTTGTTTTCTCTTTCGTTTGTTTTTAAATACTGAACACTGAAAAGAATATTACCCTTATCGTCATTGTGATACCTATGTTTAGTTGCGCCATACTCAATCAGGCCATTGTGGTTATGATCGCGATTTCGATACCACCAGTTATGATATTCAACCAATTTAGGGTACATTTCAGTAATAAAGTTGACGTCATTTGTTGCTTGATAAACTTGCCATACAGCCCAGCTTGCTAACGGTGGTTTAGTGTTTCTTTCATTCCAGTTTCCACCGTCTCCTGCTCGAACTGAATCTTTGTTGTAAAATATTGCATCGACAATCATGCCATGATCTTGTGGGCGAATAGGATCGCTTTTTGTAATTTGATAATCAAACATGGCGCGAATATTATCCTTCGCCAACCTAGGATTGACTGTTGCTATGGCTGCAGCATGCTTCCAGCTGTCCCATGCCCATGTACCATTAAACCAGCGAGCGGTTACGGAAGGCGTAATACTGTCATGTAGTAAATTGCCAGCAGCACTACGCCAATTACCAATTAGCGTTTCAACTGCTTTTATTGCAACAATTTTTTCATGTTGGCTTTTACTCTCTAATTGCTCGTTGCCTAAAGTATCGTGAATGTACTCTTTCCAGCGTAATTTACTTTTATTTATATATTTTTCCGGAGCATTTAGCACTTTAGTGACTAATGAGGCTTCGGCTGTAAGTTCTGAATCGTTATGAAAGTAACTTTGCACTGTGAAAATTGACTTGGCTTGCTGGGCAGGTACGTTAATATTTGTACGACTAATGTATTGTCCTTGTTGTTGATAAATCTCATTATTTGCTAATAAAGAGCGAGTAATATTATATTGTGAAGAATTACTAGTTAAAATATGCCATGGCGATCGCACTTTTGAAAAAGCAATGTTAATTCCATTTTTTGTTGCTGCTATTTTTCTTTGCCAATTAGGTAAAGCTTCTGAAACGCTTTTTTCACTGTCCCATTGTTCGAGTAACTTTCCTTGCCATGTTAGTGCTAAATTTAGTACTTCTTGGTCTTTGTTCGCAATTAATGTCTTTATTAATGCGCTGCGATTAGATACGAAGTGTAGCGATAATGTCACTGTTAGCTGTTTAAATTCGTAATGTTGAACTAGCGCTCCAGGCTGCGAGTATTGAGTTAATTTTGCGTCAAACCAGTTGAATTCTTGTCCTGTTTTTTTGTTGACAATTGATAACTGTTCTAAATTTTTTGCAATGAATAACCCATATTCTTGTGCAATTACCATAGGGCCAGTAAAACCGCCAAGGCTTCCGTTGCTCGCAGGAAGTAAAAAGCCATGCCAGGCTCCCAAGTCAAATAGTGGGTTATATTTTTGGTTTTTATAACTGTCGTAATCTTTGTGAGCAGCAGGGTCGCCAGTACGATTAATTAAATTATAAAATTTGTTTGAATTACTATCTGATAGCTCTCTATCTACCGTCGTTTGTGCTATTACGGTTAAAGAAGTAAATAGTATCATCATTGCGAAAAGTATGTTGCTTACAGCTTTTACTCTTAATATTGCTATCTGCATTTTATTCGTCCAATTCAATTTTAAAATGTATTTTTGTGCAGTTACTCATTGAAAAATCTCTTTCAATTTCCTTTGCTTGCTAAACCTAGTAGTAAATTTACCACAATGTAGATTTCCCCAATGGCCTAACTGTACATTATTTATTGTATATTTAATACTGTAGTATTTGTATGATAAATATTGCAATATGATTTTTATGATCATAGTATTAAATTTAATCAACTAAGTTGTTGGTTATTTAATTGCGGAACTTCAGCGCAAAGTACAGTAAATAAAAATAGAAACTAACTAAAAATTAATGAAGAAAACTACCACTAAGTACATGGTTTTATTGTGTAAATATCATTTGGGAGAGTGAGGGTGAAGAATAAAAAACTTAAGTTTAATTACTTATCTATGCTAGTCATGATGAATCTTGGGTTAGCGACTGCGTCACAAGCTGCTGAGGCTATTGTCGAAAATAAATCGGAAGAAGAGATTGAAGTGATTACTGTAAGTGGTATTCGCGGAAGTTTGATCAAATCACAAGATATTAAAATGTCAGCAAACAGTGTCGTTGATGCTATTACAGCTGAGGATATAGGTAAGTTTCCTGATCAAAACGTTGCTGAATCACTTCAACGTATAACGGGTGTTGCTATTGATCGCAGCGGTGGTGAAGGTCAGTTGGTTACTGTGCGTGGTATGGGACCAGAGTTTACATCGGTATTGTTGAACCGCCGTACATTAGCAACAACAAGTGGTGGTCGTGCTTTTAGCTTCGATATTATGGCTTCTGAATTGATCAGTGGCGCTGAAGTTCACAAAACACAATCTGCGCAGTTACAAGAAGGTGCAATAGGCGCCACAGTTAATGTAACAACATTAAAGCCGTTTGATATACCAGGTTTTAAAGCAACAGGTAGTGTTAAAGCTCTATATGATGATATGACCGAGACGACTAAACCTCAGTTTTCAGGTCTAATTAGCAACACATTTGATGATGACAAGTTTGGTGTATTATTTTCATTTGCTCATAGCAAAAGAGAAAGTCGTTATGATGAGGCTAATACGGCATATTATTGGAATACTGACTTAACCATGGATGATGGTACCTATTATGAAAATGTCTATTTTCCACAAAACTATGATCAAATTGCACAAACAGAACAACGTGAACGTACTGGTGGTACGGCGGTATTTCAATACAAGGCCAGTGATGATTTAACATTTACTCTTGATACTATTTATTCAAAGTATGATGTTGACTACCGACAGGATATTTTAGCGCACTGGTTTACTAAAAGTCAGTTAACAGATGTAGAACTCGATGAAAATGGTACGTTAGTAAAACTTTCAATGGGCAAGGGGAGCAACAGTGATGTACTGGTGCGTCAATCTGCTTCTAGCAATGAACTTAAAGGTTTTGGGTTTAATGCTGATTGGGATATACGTGATGATTTTAATTTAACTGCCGATATAAGTTATTCTGAAGCTGAATCTGATCCAAAGCGCGGCACCACTGATACCGTTGCATCTCGTCCAGGTGACTATACATATGACCGAAGTTCAGGTTCACAACTGCCCACTTTATCTTTTGATCGAAACAACTCAACTGCGGGATTAAAAGCGGGTTGGGGTGAGCGTTTTGGAACGCAAATAAATGATGAGGTATTTGAAGCGAAATTAGATGGCTCATGGACTGTAGATCAAGGGGCATTAGCGAAAATAGGCTTTGGGGTTATGGTTTCAGATCGTACCTTAGGTAGTCAGAGTTTGAAAACTAAACGGCCATTACCTTGGTTATGGGGCGATAACAGTAATCCTATTTGGTTACCTGAAAGTATGTTCTCGCTATTTGATAGTGATGGATTTCTTTCTGGCGGTAGCGGAAGTCCTGAGCAAAGTTGGCTAACCTTTAACTCAGAGGACTTCTTTGATTTTCTAACGTCTGATGCGGTACTCGCGCAAATGGATGATCCGGACGCAGTAAGAAAGTTGTTGGCAGAAAATAACGGCCATACTATGCAACCGGTTCCAACCTCATACGAAGTAAATGAAAAATTAAATGCTGTTTATGCTGATTTCTACTTTGAAGGAGAGTTGGCCGAAATGCCTTGGTCGGTTACCACAGGCATTCGTTATGTTGAAACCACGAGTAAATCTACAGGTAAACAAATTACTTTGCTTGATTTAGAGCCGTCACCAACAGAGGAAGGCGTAGTTAGAGCAATAGAGTCGGAAGATTACCTGCCTGTTACTATTGAGCATTCCTATGACAACTGGCTGCCAAGTATTAATGCGAAAATAGAGCCTATTGAAAATGTTGTTGCACGATTTGCCTTTTCTCGCAGTATTACCCGACCTGAGCTTGATGAAATGTCACCAGAATCGGGTTATGGCGGTGGTCATATCGAAAACTTAACGGGATGGGGCTCAAATCCTAAATTGATGCCGTTTGAATCTGGTAATTTCGATTTATCACTAGAGTGGTATTACGACGAGGGTAGCTATGCGGCCATTTCAACATTTCGTAAAGAAGTCGATGGCTATTTAAATACTGAAGAGGTTAATGAAGTCGTAACAGTACCTAGTGGTAGTTATGATTATAGAATTTCCCGACCTGTTAATGCTGACAAAGCAGATATTGATGGTTATGAAGTTGCTGTACAACATATGTTCACTAGCTTACCTGCACCATTTGATGGCTTAGGCGTTATTGTTAATGCCACTTTTGTTGATAGTGAAACTAGTACTGAAGAAGGTGAGAAATCATTGCCTTTAATAGGTTTAGGCGATTCTCAAAACTTTATTTTGTTTTATGAAAAAGACGCAATTCAGTTTCGCATAGCGTACAACAATCGTGACCGTTTCATGCAATCGAAACCTCGTTCATGGCGTGACGGTCATTATGTGAATGATTATGGTCAAATAGATATCAGTGGTAGTTATGATATTAATGAAAACCTCACGGTATTTTTTGAAGGCATAAATGTTAACAATGAATTGACCGAGAAAACGGCTAAGTATGCTAACCAAATATTAGAAGTGGTTGAAACTGGTCCGAGATACTCTCTTGGTATTCGAGGCTCATTTTAATTAGTCGTGCAATGTTGAAAGACCAAACACAGTTACCTTAATTTAAGGTAACTGTGTTTTTGTTTATTCAATAATGACTTAACCCGAAATAAACCTAAGGATGATAACGTGAAAGCCAATCATAAAAACACCAAAAAGCCTTCGCTTACCGATGCTTTAATACCTGTTTTTAGCCTTTTAACTTTACTAGCCCTTGCTGTTTACTATTTTGGTGATGATTCATCGTCAGGTCCTAACCAAATAGCGTTAATGTTATGTGCCGGTGTTGCGTGTTTAGTAGGGTTAAAAAATGGTTATCAACGAAAAGAAATTGAACAAGGCATTGTAAAAGGCATTAGTTTGACCTTAGGGGCTATTTTAATCTTGCTTGCAGTGGGCTCCTTGATTGGCACTTGGCTGCTTTCGGGTACCGTGCCGACCATGATTTATTTTGGTCTGCAATTATTAAGTCCTGAATATTTTTACGTTAGTTGCTGCCTTATTTGTGCATTAGTTGCCTTGTGCATCGGCAGTAGTTGGACTGTCGCTGCAACTATAGGTGTTGCCCTGATGGGGGTAGCAACAGGTTTGGATGCTTCATTACCTACAACAGCTGGAGCAATAATTAGTGGTGCGTATTTTGGTGATAAACTTTCGCCACTTTCTGATACCACAAACTTAGCGCCAGCAATTGCTGGAACTGAGTTGTTTACTCATATTAGGCATATGCTCTGGAGCACAATTCCGAGCTTTATTATTGCGCTGATTGTTTTCATTGTTCTGGGTTTTGATGAAAGCAAAACTCACTCTGCTCAAGCTATGGATAATCTACTAGCTAATTTACAACAAGAATTTCATATCGCTTGGTATTTATTATTGCCGCTCGTCGTTACTTTATTGTTAGCGGTTAAAAAAATGCCAGCCTTTCCTGCTATAGGTATTGGCGCTATTGCTGGCGCTATTTGTGCTATAGCCTTTCAGCAACCGTTGATTTTATCTTTTGCTGAAGCAAATACGACAATGTTAAATGCCAATATTATGGTGGTATGGCGAGTAATGTATGCAGGAGTTGAATTAAATACAGGTAATGAGATGCTTGATAGCTTGTTAAGTGGTGGTGGCATGGGGTCAATGCTAAATACCATTTGGCTAATTATTACCGCCATGACCTTTGGCGCAATTATGGAGCGTGTTGGCTTATTAGCTAAACTCGTAGAAAGTTTACTTTCTTTTGCGCGCAGCACAGGCTCTTTAATAACTACAACGATATTTACTGCTTTTGGGACTAACTGCATTACTGCAGATCAATATATCGCAATTGTGATGCCAGGTAGAATGTTCAAGCAAGAATATGCTAAGCGAGACTTAGCACCTGAGAACCTCTCTCGCACCTTGGAAGATGGCGGCACCGTAACGTCAGCACTTATCCCTTGGAATACCTGTGGTGCCTATATGCACTCTGTTCTATTAATTAATCCTTTTGAATACGCCATTTATTGTGTCTTTAATTGGTTGACGCCTATGGTTGGAATTATTCTGGCATTTACTGGCTTTAAAATTAAAACCTTAGTCAGCAGCGTTGAAAGGCATGAACAAAACCAAGCGTTGAAGATTGCTGAGGAGCACAGTTAATTAATAGTTTTTAAACGCACAGATAACATGAGGAAACTATAAATTACCTATTTCTTACCATTGATTTTGTTAAACCTTGATCGCATAGGTTTAGCAAAGTCATCGCCTTTATTCTTTGCTGCTTTTCTCTTTACTTAATTGGTGACTAAGCAATCAATCCTAATTTATTTACTGAAGCTTTAACACATTTCCATACCTTTCCTAAATCTCGAAATCGAAATTTAAAGCTAATTTAGCGTCCCGAATTCGAGATTAGCTATCTAGCTATATTCAAATTGTATTTGTAATTGATTGATGTTTAAGTGCTTTTTTGTTTTGGCTTTGTATTTGCTCTTAACTAATCAAATTGCCAATCAGATAAATAAGAGTACTAGAAAATGGATGTTGTACGTTCAAAACCTAAAAAACGATTGACTAAAAAGTTACTCAGCACTGTCGGCTTAATTTTGGTGAGCATTACAATATTTTCCGTCTTAGCGACACGAGGTGAAGGTGGTCATGTTGTAAGTAAAAACACACTTATGATTGGAGAGGTACAGCAAGGTGATTTCAATGTATCGGTACGTGGTATCGGTATTCTAGCGCCAAAAGATATTCGTTGGGTCTCAACTGCGGTTTCTGGTCGTGTTGAACGCATTTTGATTAAAGCCGGTGCGCAAGTTAAAGCGGACGACTTATTACTGGAGCTGAGTAACCCTGAGTTGGTGCAACGTTGGGAAGAAAGTAAATGGCAATTAGAAGAGATGCAGGCAGAAATTAGTGCTCAAGCCGTTTCTCTAGAATCCCAACTATTAGATCGAGAAGCGGCGGTAATCAATGAAAGATTAAATCATGAACGCGCGTTATTGACTTTAAATGCACAACGTAAACTCTTAGATCAAAGTATTGTCGCAGTTTCGCAGGTTGACCATGCGGAAGTCCAAATTGAAGTCGCACAAATAAAAGAACGTTGGCTGTTAGAAAAAAAGCGTTTAAAGAAAGGACAGGAAAACCTAGTTGCACAGAATAAAGCATCGCGAGCTCGCCTCAATCGTATGAAACGCATGGTTGATAGAGCAGCGCAGCAAGTGGAAGATTTAAATGTTAGAGCAACAATGGACAGCTTAGTGCAAGAAATGCCTATTGAATTAGGTCAACAAATTAATGCCGGTATTAACTTGGCTAAATTGGCAAGCAATGGATTATTTATCGCGGAATTGCGAGTTCCAGAAAAACAAGTCAATGATGTTGCCATTGGTCAATCTGTACAAATTGATACTCGAAACAGTGTTGTTGCAGGCATTGTTGAACGTATTGACCCAACTGTGATCAATGGACAAGTGCAAATTGATGTTGCACTGGTTGGGGATTTACCTAGCGAAGCAAGGCCTGATTTAACCGTCGAGGGGATTATCGAAATAGCCAATATTGAACAAACCTTATTTGTAAAACGACCGATGTTTTCGAAAAGCTTTAGTGAAGAAAATGTTTATTTACTTGGTGAAGATGCAGAGTTAGCAGAGTTGAAAACAGTGCATTTTGGTCAAGTTTCTAATAAATATATTGAAATAAAATCAGGACTTAAAGCCGGTGAAAGTATAGTAGTTTCAGATACTTCCAAATGGCAAGGACATACAAAAGTAAGTATTAATTAGGGGAACGACATGGAAAATGATAAGAATAAAAAACAATTAGTTGAGTTGATTGATATTAAGAAGATGTTTTTAACTGATGAAGTGGAAACACACGCATTAAATGATATTAATTTACAGATAGCGCAAGGGGAGTACTTATCGATTACTGGCCCATCGGGCTGTGGTAAATCTACACTATTATCTTTACTCGGCCTACTTGATACTGCAAGTAGTGGTCAATATCAGTTAGCGGGTCACGACGCTTCAAGCCTAGATAGGGATGAAAGAGCGAAAATTCGCAATAAGGAAATAGGCTTTATATTTCAGGCATTTAATTTAATAAGTGATTTAACCGTCGCAGAAAATATCGAACTTCCTTTAACTTACCGAGAAGATATCAATAAAGCGCAGCGTCAGGCGTTTGTGAAATCATCATTAGAGCGTGTTGATATGGTACACCGTGCCAGCCACTACCCATCGCAATTATCAGGTGGACAACAGCAACGGGTTGCTGTTGCTAGAGCAATAGCGGGTAGCCCATCAATAATATTGGCAGATGAACCAACTGGTAATCTAGACTCAAAAAATGCACAAATGGTGATGAATCTGCTTGATCAATTACATCAAGATGGAGCCACGATTTGTATGGTAACTCATGATCCACGTTCTGCGGCACGAGCCGAGCGTATGATTGAAGTATTCGATGGCAAAATTGTTGCTGATCAATTGAGTAATCGTGCACAAGCCATTGCCGTTTAACTGACCCGCTAATAAGGATATCTCTATGTCTGTTGCAATCGATATAAAATATGCCGCGCGGCTGTTATTTAAAAAGCCAGCATTTACTGCGTTAACTGTACTTATTGTCGCTGTTGGCTTAGGTCTTACGCTGTATACCTACTCATTATTGAATAACCTAGTCTTTAAACCGTTAGTACTTAATGGCTCTCAGCCAATAATTGCGCTGGAAGCTCAGTTTGACTATAACCATCTATCAAGGCGCGCTGCTGATCCTTATCACTTATTTCGTGCTAATAATGAACTTGATATGTTAGATAATTTTGGCATCTATGAGGATTACACTGCGCTGATAGGCGGTACCAATTCGACAAGCCGTAAAAAAGCCAAAATGTACAATACAACCTTTACCAGTTGGAATATTTTTGAGTTTACTGGCGTTCAACCTATTTTGGGTCGTGGTTTTAAAGAACAAGATTTAGATACCGGCGCTGAGCCTGTCGTAGTGCTAAGTCACAGCGTTTGGCAAGATTATTTTGATGGCGACAAAGGTGTTGTTGATACTATGGTGCCAGTTGATAGTGTTATGACGCGTATTATAGGTGTTATGCCTGCTGGTTTTGCCTTTCCTGTTTCAGCTGAAATTTGGCTGCCTCTAACACGCTCTGAAATAACGCCAACTGAACAATCAAGGGTGAGTTTATTTGCTTACGGTTACTTAAAGCCTAATGTTTCATTGTCACAATTTCAACAAGCATTAGATGATTTAAGTGCTGATATTATTGCCGATTTGCCGCAAGACTTAGCTTGGCGTATAGGTAGTAATGGAAAATATCTTGCGGCTATGCCATTTAAAGAAGCAGGCATTATGCAGTATTACCCAATTTTTATTGCCATGTTTGTTGTTACATTTCTTATTCTAGTATTGGCTTGTATCAATGTAGCCAACTTACTGTTAGCTCGAGTTAATGAAAGGCACAAAGAAATTGCCATTCGTGTTGCGTTAGGGGTACCGCGCAAACGATTGATATTACAAATGCTTTGGGAAAGTGTTTTTATTTGTAGTGTTGGCGGTTTTTTAGCGATATTGCTTGCGGTGTGGGGCTTAGATATAACCAATAGCGTATTTGACAGTACCTATGCAATTAGTAATTCAAAGCCGTTTTGGTGGCAGGTTTATATTGACAGCCACAGCTTGTTGGTACTGTCAATCGCTGTTATCTCTATGATACTTATTACTGGATTTATTCCTGCATGGCGAGCAATTGCTGGCGATTTTAATGCGGTATTAAGAGATGGAACACGTGGCTCATTAAGTAAAAAAGCTGCGGCGGCGAGTCAAATATTGGTTATATCTGAAATTTTATTGTCATGTATGGTGCTGATAATGGCAACAATTATTTTATCAACCAGTTATGCGGCCAGTGAAGCTGATTATGGCGTTGAAACTGAAAACCGTTTAACGGCAAGTTTACAGCTACCGCAAGTAAATTATTCGGTGCGATTTGATACTGAGCATGAACAAGCTGACCGGTTTAAGCGTACTGAGTTTTATTACCAACTAAAGTCGGCATTAGAACAACGACCTAATATTGAAGCTGTTGCATTTATGACGCAGTTTCCAGGTACTGGTGGTGGTACGAGTCATTTTGAAATTGAAGGACGTGCTGCCAAGGTATACAGCGAAAATCCATACAGTAATAACGAAGTGGTAGGCAAAGACTCGTGGCAAGCTGTGGGGATGAAAATTGTTGATGGTCGAAACTTTGATTATCGAGATGCTATTCCCGATGTACGCAGTATTATTATTAATGAGTCAATCGCTCGAGATTTTTTCCCTGATAATGATGCTGTTGGTAAGCGTGTGCGCTTAGCTGGTCCAAGTGGTGAAGGCGATTGGAACACGATTATAGGCGTGGTATCTGATACTTTTCATGGTACAACAATGGACTCTTCCAGTGCTTCTTATAATTCTTACCATCTAATGGACGCTTTTGGCTTATCAAGGGTAGGCATTGCATTGCATTTTATTGGTGATGAAAAAAATGTCCGCGAAGCTTTGCTTGATGCAGTAGATACCATAGATGGTAATGTCGGCGTATACCATCTGCAAAGCTATGACAGCATGATAAAACAACCAATGTTATTGGTGTCAGCTGTAAGTAAGGTGTTTTTACTATGTGGTGTTATTGCCATGTTTCTGGCAGCGAGCGGTATATATGCAGTTGCATCGAACAGCATATTACAGCGCACTCAAGAAATAGGTGTCAGGCGAGCGCTTGGCTCTTCTGACGGTAAAATCATGCGTTTATTTATGAAGCATGCAAGTAAGCAATTATTCGTAGGTTTAGTGATTGGTATTGGTTGTGCCATTGGTTTAGCGCAATATATGTCAGAAACTATGGTCATCAACATGAATAGTTATTTTATTAGCGTGCTTTGTGTGCCGTTAATGATCATTGCTATTGTTATGTTTGCTACCTATATTCCTACGCGAAAAGTGGTAAAAATGGAGCCAAGCGACGCGCTACATCACGATTAGTTATAGGCTATTTTTATAAAGTTATATCTTTAAAATTATAGACTTAAATAATGTTCCAAAAGGAGCAGCAATAATGTCAGCACTTTGCTAAGCTACGCATCGTGCTGACATTTAATGGAGTACTTTGCCTGCATGAAACAATCAAGCCCGTCTATTTTAATTGCTGATGACGATACTCGAATCATTAGCGCTTTAAAATTATTGCTAAAATCTGAAAACTACCAAGTTGTTACTGCTAGCTCGCCAGAAGAGTTTTTGCGGATCCTAAAACAAAAAGATTTTTCGGTTACCTTAATCGACTTAAATTATCGTAGCGACACCACGTCAGGCCAAGAAGGTTTAAAATTGATAGCGGATATAAAAGCTATTGACGATAAGTTACCAATAGTGGTGATGACAGGCTACAGCAGTGTTGATATTGCTGTTGAAGCAATGAAGTTAGGAGCAGTAGACTTTGTACAGAAACCTTGGGGCAATGATCGCTTACTTGCTATATTAAATGCACAAGTACAAATACGTGAAATGGCGAAACAAGGTGAGCGGCTAATCGAAGAAAACGCTTTATTGAGAAAGCAGGTTTTTGCCACTAATAGTGCGATTATTGCTGAATCTGATGCTATGGCCCAAGTACTAGCAAAATTAAATAAGCTTTCGTTAAGTGAAATGAGTATTTTACTTACCGGTGAAAACGGTACAGGTAAAAGTTTGTTAGCAGAGCATATCCATAAGCAATCGGTAAGAAATACTAATGCGCTTATTTCGGTAAATATGGGCGCTATTACTGAAACATTATTTGAAAGTGAAATGTTTGGACATATTAAAGGCGCATTTACCGATGCTAAGGAAAATCGCATTGGCCGCTTTGAACTTGCAGAAAATGGCACTATTTTTCTTGATGAAATAGCCAATATCTCGCTACCACAACAGGCAAAGTTATTGCGGGTTTTGGAAGAACATCAGTTTGAAAAAGTGGGCAGTTCGAAAACTCAGCAGGTTGATGTGCGACTGATTTCTGCAACCAATGCCAACTTACCTGAACTTATTGACAATGGTCGTTTTCGTCAGGATTTATTATACCGCCTTAATACCGTTGAAATTAAAATACCAGCATTACGAGAGCGTCGAGAAGACATATTACCGTTAGCCCTGCACTTCTTAAAGCAATTCGCAGAAAAATACCGTATTGCGCTGCCAGAAATAAGTAATGAGGCTAAGCAAGCGATGTTATGTTATCAATGGCCTGGCAATATCAGAGAATTAGGCCATATGATCGAAAGGGCCATTTTTTTAAGCCAAAATAATATGATATCTAGCCAAGACTTAGGTTTATCTACAACAGAAAATGTTACTGACTTTGATATTGAAAACGCTAGTTTAGATGCTATTGAAAAACATATTATCCACCAACGGTTAACGCGTTTTGAAAACAATGGTCATGAAACTGCACAATCGCTAGGGTTAAGTCGTAGCTCATACTATCGACGATTAGAAAAGCATAACTTGTAATAAGGCGCTGAATAACAAAGTGAATACGGCTAAAAAGAAAAAGATCATCACATTTGAAAACAAGTTGCTGTATTTAGCACTGTTGATTGGTTTTATACCTAGCGCTTGCTTAATTATTGCTTTGTGTTTTTTACCGTTTTCACTTGCCGCGAAAATATTATTAATGTTTTTCATCTTGGTCATTGTTATATATGGTGCATTTTTTATTCGGCAAAAAGTCGTTTTTCAACTGCGAACCTCTGCCAATTTAATTGAGTCAATGAATTGTGGTGATCATTCAGTACGCGCTAGGCAAGATCACTCTGGTGGTGTGCTTAATGAATTTAACCAAACGTTCAATAAGCTTTCAGAATCACTTGCTCAACAGCGCTTACTAACTAAAGAGCATCAAATTTTACTCAATAAGGTTATTAGCCAAATTGATGTCGCGATAATTGCCATTGATAACAAGTCTGGTATTTCATTAATGAATCCAAATGCTGAGAAACTGTTTAAATGTCGTTTCGAAGAAGTTGAAAACTGGCCGGTGAGCACCTTAGGTTTACAAAATATTATTGCTGGAGAGCATCGTAAAGTTGTTGAATTTGAAATCGAACATGCCAAGAAAAAAGTTTACATTTACACCGATGAGTACTTTGAAAATGGTGTAAAGCATAAGTTAATTTTTATTACCGATATCCAAAGCATCCTGCGTGATGAGGAGTACTTGGTATGGCAAAAGCTGCTAAGAGTGTTAAGTCATGAAATTAATAACTCTTTGGCGCCGATTGCTTCAATCAGTGAAACTTTAACTCGCTTATTAAAGCAACCAATAACGCAAAACTATTTTGAGCAAGAGTTAAAAGCTGATGTTCAAGATGGCTTAAGTGTTATTACTGAACGCGCTAATTCGTTGAATAACTTTATTAAACGTTATCAAGAGTTGACCAAATTACCACTGCCAGATAAAAAGTTAGTTAATTTATCGTCTTTAATTAATACTGTTATCGCGCTTTTTGGTGACAGCATCATAACCGCGAATGGCCCTAAACTCATGGTTTACGCTGATGAAAGCCAAGTGCAACAAGTATTAATTAATTTAGTTAAAAATGCATTGCAAGCGATGCATGGTGAGCAAGATGGAGTGCTTAGCATTGTTTGGGTTAAAGATGAAAAATTAATTAATATTAAGCTCACAGATCAAGGGACAGGTATCAGCAATTTAGATAATATTTTTGTACCGTTTTATACAACCAAAGAACAGGGAAGTGGCATTGGTTTAGTGCTGAGTAGGCAAATTATAAATAACCATGGTGGCGATTTAACATTAGCAAACCGAACTGAGCAACAAGGTGTTGAGGCGACGATTACATTGCCAATAAATTAGTCGCTTAGCTTTATTAAAAAAGCAGCCGAAGCTGCTTTGATGTTTTCTAAATTTTAGTTAAGGCATTAAATATCGAATTTAATACCTTGTGCCAAAGGCAACTCAGTTGAGTAGTTAATGGTGTTAGTTTGACGACGCATATAAGCTTTCCAAGCGTCTGATCCTGACTCACGACCACCACCGGTTTCTTTTTCGCCACCAAATGCGCCACCAATTTCGGCACCAGATGTACCTATATTGACATTGGCAATACCGCAATCTGAGCCCCAGTGAGATAAGAAGTTCTCGGCCTCACGTAAGCTGTCAGTAAATACTGCTGAAGATAAGCCCTGTACAACATCATTTTGAACAGCAATGGCATCATGAATATCGCCAGTATATTTAATTAAATACAAAATTGGTGCAAAGGTTTCGTGCTGAACCATATCAAAGTGGTTTTCAGCCTCTACAATTGCAGGTTTAACGTAGCAGCCTGACTCGAAGCCTTCACCTGAAAGAACGTCACCACCGCACAGTAAGTTACCACCTTCCGCTTGCACTTTTTCTAATGCGTCTTTAAACATAGTAACTGCTTGAGTGTCGATTAACGGCCCAACATGGTTACTTTCATCTAGTGGTGTACCAATTTTTAAACCTTGGTAAGCTTGAACTAGTACATCTTTTACCTGCTGGTAAATAGATTCATGAATAATTACGCGGCGAGTTGAAGTACAGCGTTGACCACAAGTGCCAACAGAGCCAAAAACTGTGCCTGGAATGGCTAATTTCAAGTCAGCATTGGGTGTTAAAATAATAGCGTTATTTCCACCTAACTCTAAAATTGATTTACCAAAACGTGAGGCTACTACTTGCCCAGCATGGCGACCAACTCTTGTTGAGCCAGTAACTGACATTAACGGGATACGTTTGTCATGTAACATGCCTTCACCTACAACATTACCAGCACCAATTACTAATGAAAATATACCTTCTGGAAGTTCATTTGTTACTAATACATCTTTAATAATATTTTGACAGGCAATAGCCGTTAATGGTGTTTTTTCCGAAGGTTTCCAAACGGTTACGTTGCCGCATATAGCTGAAATCATGGCGTTCCAAGCCCAAACTGCAACAGGAAAGTTAAAGGCTGAAATAACGCCAACAACACCTAAAGGATGGTATTGGTCGTACATTCTATGAAGTGGGCGTTCAGAGTGCAACGTGGAACCGTCTAGCTGGCGAGATAGGCCAACAGCAAAATCACAGATATCAATCATCTCTTGTACTTCGCCTAAACCTTCTTGCAATGACTTACCCATTTCATACGCAACAAGTTCACCAAGTGGTTGTTTAAAATCACGTAAACGATTGCCAATTTGACGAACGACTTCACCGCGCTCTGGTGCTGGAATTTTACGCCAGTGCACAAATGCTTGTTCTGCGGTAGTGATGATGTGATCGTAATCTTCAACTGAACACTGGTAAACGCTAGCAATAGCTTTACCGTCAGCTGGTGATGAAATATCAAATTGGCCATTATTGTCGGTGTTGAGCCAATTTACCCCTGTTGAGGCGCCGAAATTGTGTGACTTAATCGCCAGTGTTTTTAAAAATTCCATGTTAATTCTGTGCCTTACATTAAAGTTATTGATGAACTTTTTGTTCATTACATGTTGTTAAATTAAATTGCATACGGGGCCAATGAACATTTTTGGGTGATATCGTTAGCCAACATACAATTAGTTAAAATTATTTTCTGCAAGCTCTGTTAAACCTAGCGCTAGTACTTCAATAAAACGGTCGGCATCGGCTTGATTGAATGCCATAGGTGGTTTTATTTTTAATATGTTGTAAAAACGTCCTTCAGTACTTAGTAAAATTAAGTGCTGTTTGAAAAACTCGATTAACCAAGCTGTTTTCAATGTTGCTGGCACTTTTGTTGTTTTATCTTCAACTAACTCGACACCAATAAATAAGCCTAAACCGCGAATGTCACCTATGATTGGAAAGGTTAGTTGTAATTGCTTGAGTTTATCTAACAAGTAACTCCCTGTTTCCAACGCATGCTGTTGCAGTTTTTCTTGTTGAATGACATCAAGTACGGCGCTGCCAATTGCGCACGAAACTGGGTTACCGCCAAAAGTGTTGAAGTACTCCATACCAGTAACGAAAGCATCGGCAATTTCTTGAGTGGTAACGACTGCAGCAAGAGGGTGGCCATTACCAATAGGTTTGCCTAAGGTAACAATATCAGGGATAACGCCTTGGGTTTCAAATGCCCACATATGGCTGCCAACTCGGCCAAAACCTACTTGTACTTCGTCAGCAATACAAACGCCGCCAACCGCTCTAACTTCTTGGTAAGCTTGTGATAGGTAACCATCAGGCATAATGATTTGCCCTGCAACGCCTTGTAATGATTCACAGATAAACGCTGAAATTTTTTTATTGTCACTGGTTAGTGATTCAATGGTTTCACGCACATTTGCCGCATAAGCTTGGCTGGTGGCTGGCGTATTTTCTAGGTATTTGCCACGATAGGGATCTGGCAATTCAACAATATGGACATGCTCAGGTTTACCTGTGCCACCTGGGCCATTAAATTTATAGGGGCTGGCGTCAATACAAGCTGCCGTATTACCATGATAAGCACCATCAACAACCAGTAACTCGGTTGATTGGGTAAAGTTTTTCGCTAACCGAAATGCTAACTCATTGGCTTCACTACCAGAATTTACAAACATGCAAACTGATAATTCTTTAGGCATAGTGGCTAGCAGCTTTTCGGCAAAATCGACAATATTATCGTGTAAAAAGCGAGTATTAGTATTAAGGCTCGCCATTTGCTTTTGGCCAGCGGCAACAACTTTCGGGTGACAATGACCAACATGGCAAACATTATTAACCATATCTAAGTAACCATTACCTTGCTCATCAAAGAGGTAGGCCCCTTTACCATGAACCATTTTTATTGGCTCTTTAAAGCTAAGGCTTAGGCTTTTTCCTAAATGTTGTTGGCGAAAATTTATAATATTTTCGTTGTTGCGACCATTATCAATGGGTTTTAAACATGCTGTTTTTAATTGGCAGAGTACGCTAAAAGGTGCCAGTGCTTTAAGTTGACCTAGTAATTGCCAAGCGGGCTTTACTGAGATTAGTAGGTACTCGTTGTCAGGCGTTTCTTTTATTGCTTTGGCAGCGTTACATACGGTAGTACAAAGTCGTAGTGCAATAAGTGGGTATAGTACGGTAAGTTCATCATCAGATAACGGTGATATTTTATGATAACCCGTGACTATATGTTTAAGGGCTTTTAGTGGTTCATTTTGGTTCATTAACGCATAAGCACAAGCAACAGCCAGTTCATTAATTTTATGGCTGTAAACCATATCGCCAAAGTCTATTAGACCAGTAACGGTTCGTGGTTGTTTAATACAATCTATGAGCAGGTTGTAATCATTAGCGTCGTTATGAATTACCCCTTGCGGTAAGCTAGAAAGTAGTGGCAATGCATTGGCTTGGTAGTAGTCGAGAAAATAGTTTACTAGTTTAAGTTCTTCTCCTTCAAGTAGATGCTTTTTACTATGACAAACGCCGTTACCTTGGGCTAAATCCCAGTCTAAATAACGATAGGCACCAACGTGGTTAAAGTCGTTTAGGGCATGCGTGAGAGTACCTAAAAAGCTACCTAAATTTTGCCACAGCAGTTGAGAATGTGAGTCATGAGCACTCTGAGCGTAGAACTCTCCAGCAAGAAAAGTTAAGACACGAAAGTTAAAACTTTGCTGAGTATCATCGGTAATATCGCTAATTAGTTCGCCACTAATGTTTGCGATGCAATAGGGGGTTGCCATCGACTTATCTCGTAAATGTGTCATGGCCGCATTCTGCATTTCCAGTGCTATTTTCGCTTCGCTATTACTTGCTATTTTTACAATGTAGCGCTGATTATTAGCACAAGTTAATAGTAAGTTTTGATCACAATAGCCTGGCAAAGGGGTTAACTTACCGGTTAGATGATATTTACTCTCTAAAAATTGTGTAATTTGCCTGCTATTAAATTCAGGTGTAACGGCATTACTCATTGTAGATCCTATATTTTGTCTTAGGCGTTAACATGCGTATGGTTTGTTATTACTAGCAACACTTTATTTTTATTTACGGTTTTTTACCTATCACTTTTTAGTGACGCACTTAACGGAATTAATGTAAATTGATAACGATAACTTTGTGCGGGTATTGTGTATTGTTCATGCACTAAGCGACCCCAAGAAGTATCGCCACCTACGCCCATTTGTTTGTGGTCGATGTTAACTGTTACCAAATCTTTAAAGGCGAGCTCTGCGCCGTGTTTCGTTGTTACTGGCACTAACCCTGATGCTGACGCTGAACCATCTTGGCCAGCAATAAAGTCGATATCAGCTTGGGTATATGGCCAAGCACTGGTACTAAGTGGTTGCTCACCAACAATAAGTAAGCCGTTATCAGCACTATTTTTTAATGCCATCCAGCGAACGTCTGTTTTATTGGCGTTTTCTTGAGGGCGAGAATAGTGATGCACCTGCTCTTTAACCATCTTGTGATAAATTGCGATACGGGCCGAAGTTTTCCTATCAGCATAGCTTTCGTGTGGGCCACGACCAAACCAAGATAAACGTTGAAAGTCTGCAGGCATCGTAAGTTGCATACCTAATCGTGGAATATTAGCTAGCTGCTGGTTCGTGCCAATATTTAACTTACTCGTCACTGTGATTTCGCCATTGTTATTGAGCAAGTAATTCACTTTATAGTTGCCGTTAAAAACATCGCTGCGATATTGGCTTATGACTTCATAGCCAACTTTGTGCTTTTTATAGTGTAAATCTTCAAGTATTAAGGTTTTCCCAGCTTGCTGCCAAATAGAGGCCCAACTTTGCATGTTATTGCCAAGGTCGTTATC
This sequence comes from uncultured Colwellia sp., assembly GCA_913058245.1. Classification (GTDB taxonomy): domain Bacteria; phylum Pseudomonadota; class Gammaproteobacteria; order Enterobacterales; family Alteromonadaceae; genus Cognaticolwellia. Next base: position 143,398 of record CAJXQJ010000005.1, on the reverse strand, counting down.
CGTTGGTGCCCGCCAGAAATTAGCATGCAATGGCGCTTTTAATAGCGGTGTTGTGCCAATATTAAATTGCTTAAGCCAGCCGCTTTGCTGATCAAAAGTGATGCTAAGTTTGGCATGCGAAAAAACATGGTTACCATCTTGGTTAGTCGAGTAAAGCAGCTGGTCTTTACTTTGATTAGCAACAGGTGCGTTGTGCTGTGTTTGCGCAATAGGCAATTTAAATTGCTCAAAAGCGACTTCATGACCAATGGCTAGCAGCGGTTGATTGGTATTAACCACTGCGCTTACTGTTAAAAAGTATTCTTTTGCATTCAGGGGTTGTTGAGCCATTTTGTCTGTAAATGCTAGCTGAATATCTACTTTTTGTTTCGGCGAAACTTCTGGCATTGCCTGAAGCCCTTGCGCAACAAGCTTTCCGTCAGCTTCTATAATCCATTTTAAGTTGTAGTGATTTAAGTTTATAAAATCAAAACGATTTTCAATAGTAACTGTACCTTTTGTTAAGTCATTGGCGTGAAAACGTATCGGTTGATAAACCTTCTTTACTTCAAAAGCATGTGGATGTGGCTCTCGATTTGGATTCATTAAGCCATTATTTAAAAAGTTACCGTCGGTAGGTAAGTCTGGGTGAAAGTCTTTTCCGTAGGCCCAATATTTAACGCCATTTTCATTAGTATATTCTAATGATTGATCAACCCAATCCCAGATAAAGCCACCCTGAAGCACGTCATATTTATCAATAGTTTGCCAATAGTCTTTTAGATTACCTACCGAATTCCCCATGGCGTGAGCATATTCGATCATTATGGCAGGGCGAGTTGGTTTTGATTGAGCATACTTAATCAAGCGTTCTATTGACGGGTACATAGGAGCAAAAACGTCAGTGTAATCTTCTTCACCCGCAGGTTCGTATTGCACTAAACGGCTATTATCTTGCGACTTTAACCATTGATAGGTTTGACGGAATACTTCACCCTCGCCCGCCTCATTACCCAATGACCAAATAATAATTGATGGGTGGTTTTTATCTCGCTCGAACATGCGCTTAGTTCTATCTAAATGTGCCGGTAGCCAGCTCATTTCATTACCTAGCTGAGTTTTGCTATTGATGGCTAGCGGATGAGACTCAATATTCGCTTCATCAATCACATATAAACCGTATTTGTCAGTAAGTTCATACCAATACGGGTCGTTGGGGTAGTGGCTAGAACGAACGGCATTGATATTAAATTGTTTCATTAATTGAATATCACGTTCCATACTTGCTTTTGAAACAACATGGCCATGTTGAGGGTCGGTTTCATGGCGGTCAACGCCGCGAATAGTAATTGCTTTACCGTTAATGGTCAGCTGGCTATTTACAACGGCCAAATGTCGAAAACCAACCTCTTGGCGTATTGTCTCAATAACTTGGTTTTTATTATTCTGTAAGCTCACCAGTAAAGTATATAAATTAGGAGCTTCCGCTGACCATAATGCTGGTTTTTTAAGCCTACCTGACAAAGTTACAGTACTGCTTTCTCCAGCTACCATGCTTAGCGTTTTAGTTCCTTGTATAACGGTTTTCATGTTATTGCGTGGATCAAGGAGTTGAAATTCAAGTTGTTGTGTGGCGTCCAACTCGGCATAGTTATCTAGTTTAACTTCAACCGTTAATAGGCCGTTATCGAATGTGTTGTTTAAGGTAGGTTTTGCGTGAATATCGAAAATATGCTGCTTAGGTGTGGCGTATAGATAAACGTCACGTTCTATGCCTGATATTCGTAGCATGTCTTGGCTTTCTAAGTAACTAGCGTCACTCCAGCGCCTAATTTGCAGTGCTAGCAGGTTATCACCAGAATTTACGTAGTTAGTTATATCAAACTCAGCAGGTGTTTTTGAGCCTTGGCTAAAGCCAATCTTCTCGCCATTTAGCCAAACATCCAGTGATGACTTCGCAGCACCAACATGTAAGAAAACCTGTTTACCTTGCCAAGAAGCAGGTAACTGGAAAGGTTTTCGGTAAGAGCCAATGGGGTTGTAATCTGTAGGTGCATCTGGCCAGGTAGTTGTAAAAGGAAAACGTTCGTCTAAATAAATAGGGTAACCAAAGCCTTTAGTTTCCCAGTTGCCGGGAACGGGGATGGTTGTCCAATTGCTATCATCAAAATTTGGTCGTTGAAAATTTTTAGGTTTATTGATGGGTGAACGGTGCCAGTCAAACTTCCATAAGTCATTAAGTAATAAGTAATTACTGTTCTCTGCTTTGTTATTAACTAATGCAGCTTGCTTACTTTGAAATGGAAAATGTGTGCTGTGTGGCGGTAGCTTATTAATGGAAAATACTTGGTGGTTTTGCCATGGTTCTCGTTCTGCTGCCGCTAAGTTTGATGAAACGAATGCTAAACAATGTGCTGCTAAGAGAATAGTTACTACTGATAATTTATGTTGAAAAAACTTCATGTATGATTATTTTTCTTATTAATTTATACAATACTATTTATAATACAATTAATTTTTTCAGAAGCAAGCAATTTAATAATTACAGATATGAATTTTTTATTAAGACAAATAAATGGTTATTTTTGATAACTATTTTTTACTTTGTCGTTAGCTTTTGATGGTAATACTGCGCTGTATAAGGTGTAAATGCCAAGTGTGGAAAGAATTCATTAGGTAATTTTTTAATAGTCAATTATCATACAAATCATATTCATCTCATTTTTTAGGCTGTATGGAAACTTCACATCGTAATTTAACCCAACAGTTAGTTCATGAACTTGGCAAAGCTATCATGCAGGAGAAATATCCTGTTGGTAGCAGTTTACCTTCTGAAGCTGACTTATGTAGCCAGTATGGAATTAGCCGCACCGCAACACGGGAAGCGGTTAAAATGCTAACAGCGAAAGGCTTAATCAGCTCTCGTCCGCGTCAAGGTATTAAAGTACAAGCTATCAAGCGTTGGAATTTATTTGATACCGACGTACTTGAATGGGTACTTCATGGTAAGCCTGATTTGTATATGCTACGGCATTTTTTACAATTGCGTTTAGCACTTGAACCTGAAGCGGCTTATTTGGCGGCACAATATGCTGATCAAGAAGATTTAGTGCAAATTGAAGCTGCGCTGGTAAGAATGAAAGATGCCACTAATGGCTATGATGATACTCATGAAGCCGATATTGCTTTTCACCAAAGCGTGCTTTCCGCTAGTGGCAACCCGTTTTTTTCTCAATTAAAAACCTTTATTGCTACGGCATTAAAAGTCAATATTCGTTTTACGAATCGGATGATCCCCGTCACGTTAGTGGAGTATCAAGCGCATGCCGATATCTTTGAATATATTAAAAATAAACAGCCACAATTAGCCTTTGATGCTGCTTTAGTAACACAAAAAGCGACATTGGCAATTGTAAATAAGCAAATTGAAGAGCTTGAAGCTAGTACGAATTAACTTGCACTTTTAATAGGGTTAATAAATTTATTTTTAAAAGCTACTTTCAGTAGCTTTTTTTCTATCTGATTCTAACTTTTAACTATTCAGGTAATCTCAATAATATATATTGTAATATAAATATTATTATTCTATATTTGTAGATTGTATACTATTTGTATGAGTTAGGATTGAATTTTGTCACATCAACAAACCAGTGAGTTTGAATTTACTGAGCATCCACACCGTCGCTTTAACCCACTTACCGGAGACTGGGTGTTGGTTTCACCGCATCGTGCCAAGCGCCCTTGGCAAGGACAAGTTGAAAGTTCACAAAAATTGAAAAAGTTTGCCTATGATGACAGTTGCTTTTTATGTGCTGGCAATGTGCGAGTAAATGGTGAAAAAAATCCTGATTACAGACAAACATTTGTTTTTAAAAATGACTTTGCTGCTTTGACTCCGGACACGCCAAGCTTTAATCAACAAGATGACCTGTTTAGGGCGGTTAGTGAGCAAGGAGAGAGTTGGGTGGTATGTTTTTCACCGGACCATGGTAAAACCCTAGCAGAGCTTGACCACGATGCAATTTTGTCAGTAATTAAAACCTGGCAACAACAAACGGATCTGCTTGGAAAAAAATACCCTTGGGTGCAGGTGTTTGAAAACAAGGGTGAAGTAATGGGGTGTTCAAACCCTCATCCTCATGGGCAAATTTGGGCGCAAAAACACTTACCAACACAAGCACAGCGTAAACAAGATAACTTTAATCATTACTTTCAGCGTCACGATAGGGCTTTGCTCAGTGATTATGTTGAGCGTGAACTTGATCTTCAAGAGCGAGTCGTTTGTTACAACGAACATTGGTTAGTGGTTGTTCCTTATTGGGCTGCTTGGCCATTTGAAACCTTATTATTACCGCGGTTTACAGTACAAAAATTAACTGAGCTTAATGATAAACAAGCGATATCACTGGCTGAAATAATAAGCCAGATAACTGTGCGGTATGACAATCTTTTTCAGTGTGACTTTCCTTATTCTATGGGCTGGCATTCGGCACCTTTTGATGACAAAACACATCCTGAATGGACGTTACATGCGCACTTTTTTCCTCCGCTACTACGTTCTGCATTGGTTAAAAAGTTTATGGTCGGTTATGAAATGTTGGCGGAAGCCCAGCGAGATATTACCCCTGAGCAAGCTGCTCATCGGCTGCGCGAATTACCGACTAGACATTACAATCAGCAATAAGTGAACTTGATAAAAATGACTGATAATTCAGAGTATAAAAAAGCTATCAATCAACACGTCGTAGAGACATTGCAGCAACAGTTTCAAAGAAAATATGGGCAAAAAGCTAGTGTTATTGAGCATGCTCCGGGGCGAGTAAACTTGCTTGGCGACCATACTGACTATAATCAAGGTTTTGTGTTGCCAGCAGCGATTAATTATGGAACTAATGTCGCAATATCTGCTCGCACTGACGATATTATTTCAGTTTATGCTCTCGATATTGAAAATGACCATGTCGAGTTTTCATTAACTGATACCTCACTCGATACTGAACATAGCTGGAGCAACTATGTGCGCGGCACTTTGCTGCAATTGAAGCAGTCGTTTCCGGAAATATGTGGCGCTAACGTTGTGGTGTCAGGTAATGTGCCACAAGGGGCTGGTTTAAGTTCATCAGCATCTTTTGAAATAGCGTTATTGAAAGCGTTTACCAAGCTTTACCGTTTGAACTTATCTGGTGTTGATGCGGCACTTATTGGCCAGCGAGCAGAAAACGATTTTGTTGGTTGTAATTGCGGCATTATGGATCAGCTTATTTCTGCAATGGCTATGGCTGATCATGCCATGCTGCTAGATTGCCAAGATTTAACTATGCGCCATGCATTAATTCCTGATGAATTAACAGTATTGGTTATAAACTCTAAGGTAAAAAGAGGCCTTGTTGATAGCGCCTATAATGAGAGACGGGCGCAATGTGAAGCGGTTGCTCAACATTTTGGTAAAGCCAGTTTACGGGCGGTAAGTCTTGAAGAACTCGATAGAGAACGTAATGCAATCGAATGCATTTTGTATAAGCGAGCCAGACATGTTATCACTGAGAATAGGCGCACAACACAAATGTATACTGCCTTAAATAATAAGAACTTTGAACAAATCAGTTCATTAATGGCGCAGTCACATTTATCACTTAAAGATGATTTTAATGTCACCGTACCAGAAACCGATTTATTGGTTAGCATAGTCGCTGATGTTATTAAGCATCGCGGTGGTGTTCGCATGACCGGCGGAGGGTTTGGTGGCTGTGTTGTTGCTTTAGTACCGAATAATTTAGTGGCAGAGGTTATTGCGGCGATTGAAAGAAAATATTTTAAACAAACTGGGCTTGTTGCTGAATTTTACCCTTGTATTGCAACGCAAGGGGCGTTTACTTAGTCAGTCTTTATTAAGTGTTGATTAGAGCCGCACCTAAACAGTAACTACAATGTATTTACCAAGGTAAATTAATAACAATAAATAAGTGATACCTCATGGGTAATCACTTTAACAAGAGGTTTAACATGAAATTAGAAATGTTCGATATTGGCGTGTTTATCGTCTATGTTGTCGGTCTGCTGCTAGTAGCGCTTTATATTTCACGTAGTGATAAAAAAGAAGGTGCTGACACTGAAGATTACTTTTTAGCAGGTAAGTCGCTCCCTTGGTGGGCGATTGGTGCATCTCTGATTGCTTCTAACATTTCGGCAGAACAAATTATTGGCATGTCTGGCTCAGGCTTTGTTATGGGAATGGCAATAGCATCATATGAATGGATGGCAGCCATTACCTTGATTTTAGTGGGCAAGTATTTATTACCAATATTTCTAAAAAATGAAATATTTACCATGCCGCAATATTTGCAGCATCGCTTTGATCATCGAGTTAAAACCACATTAGCCTTATTTTGGTTACTCGTTTATGTGTTTGTTAATTTAACTGCGGTTTTGTGGTTAGGTGGATTAGCCATAGAGACTGTTGCTGGAGTAGATTGGTGGTACGGCATGATTTTTCTTGCAACTTTCTCTATTGCGTATTCACTGTACGGTGGCCTAAAGGCAGTTGCATATACTGATATTATCCAAGTTGTGCTACTAATTTTTGGTGGTTTATTGCTAAGTTATCTGGCGTTGGATGCCGTTGCGGAAGGGCAAGGCATGTTTGTTGGTTTTAGTAAGTTGACCACAGAGTTGCCTGGTCACTTTGATATGATTCTATCGCCAGATAATTCTCAATACACCAACTTACCCGGTATTTCGGTGCTTGTTGGCGGTATGTGGGTAATGAATATTTCCTACTGGGGGTTTAATCAATATATTATTCAACGCGCACTGGCAGCAAAGAACATTCAGGAAGCGCAAAAAGCTATTGCCTTTGCCGCCTACTTAAAACTATTAATGCCGATTATTGTTGTACTTCCAGGTATTGCAGCGGTTGTGTTATATCCAAATTTAGCTGCAGCTGATAAAGCGTATCCATCAATGATGGAATTAATGCCCGTAGGTATTAAAGGGTTGGTTTTTGCCGCGTTAGTGGCGGCCATTGTTTCATCACTCGCTTCGATGACAAACAGTATTTCAACCATTTTTACCATGGATATTTATCGCCCGATCAAACCTGATGCGAGTCAGCAGCACTATGTACGTGTTGGTCGTGTTGTCACCTTAATTGCTTTGGTTATTGCCTTGTTTATGGCTGAGCCACTTTTAGGTAAGTTTGACCAAGCATTTCAGTATATTCAAGAGTTTACAGGTGTATTTACACCGGGAATTGTGGTTATTTTCTTGTTAGGTATGTTCTGGAAAAAAGCGACATCAATGGGGGCGCTTGCTGCTGCAATTGGCTCGGCTGCATTTTCATTCACCTTAAGAACAGTATGGCCTGAATTACCTTTTATGGACCGTATGGGGATTGTCTTTTTATCTTGTGCGGCATTAATGGTGTTAGTGTCTCTTACTGGAAAAGCTGCTAGTAGCGATACCAGTGTTAGTTTGGCCGATGTAAGCTTTGTAACGGAGCGTGGCTTTAATATTGCGGCGCTGGGTGTTGTTGTCATTTTAACTTTTTTATATACCCTTTGGTGGTAGTTTCATAACGCCAAGTTAATCAAAATTATGAATTTAGCCGCAATCTTATCGATTGCGGCTTTTTTTTCTCTGTTTTTAGGTCAAGCAATAGAATGTCACTTTAAAATAAAGATATCTGGACGTCTATACGTTTAGAGCTTGACATATCTAGAAATCCAAGTCACATTATAGGCAGATGATCACTTGTTATCTTTTATGCTGTTTTTCAGCGTTATTTTATACTTAAGAAATATCCGATATTAGGTTAGTGCTATGCCCATTAAAATTCCAAATGAATTACCGGCGTTAACGGTATTAGACAATGAAAATATATTTGTTATGTCTGAGCGCCGTGCTGCAAATCAAGAAATTCGTCCAATGGAAGTGGCCATACTGAACTTAATGCCAAATAAAATAGAAACTGAAGTGCAAATATTACGGATGTTGGCGAATACGCCACTGCAAATTAATGTCGATTTTGTTCGCATTCATGCCAATGAGTCCAAGAATACTCCGCAAGCGCATTTAGATAATTTCTATCGCTTATTTGATGATATTAAAGATAAACAATACGACGGCTTAATAATAACGGGGGCTCCGTTAGCGTTACTTGATTATCAGCAAGTTACCTTTTGGGATAAAATTTGTGAAGTTTTTGACTGGGCTGAGAAAAATGTTACTTCTACTATGTTCTCTTGTTGGGCGGCACATGCTGCGCTATACCACCATTACGGTTTAAAACGTCATCTGCGCAAGCAAAAGCTTTCTGGTGTATATCAGCATCATTGTTTAAAACCGAAAGAGCAGCTAACACGTGGCTTTGATGAAAGCTTTAATGTGCCGCATTCACGTTATGGCTATATTGATAAAAGTGACTATCAAACGTTAGATAACTTGGAAATTCTTGCGGAATCAAAAGATGCTGGAGTTTACCTCGTAGCCAGTAAAAATAAGCAACAAGTCTATTTAACTGGTCATCCAGAATATGATGCCTCGACCTTGAGTGAAGAATATTTTCGAGATCTTGACTCAGGTGCTAATGCTATTGTGCCAGATAATTATTTTACCGGTGATAATCCAAGCACCGAAGCTGCAAACACCTGGCGAAGCCATGGCAGTTTACTATTTACTAACTGGTTGAACTATTACGTTTACCAAATTACGCCGTATCAGCTTGATGCTGACCATATTCAAGCAATTCATCCAGGAAAATCTCGTGGCTAAGCAAGCAAACTTTAACACTTCATCTTCAGCCAAGGTGCTGAAATCATCGTCTTATGCTTTATTACAAGCTCAGTTAGATCAGCGTATTCTGATTTTAGATGGTGCTATGGGTACCATGATCCAAGCATATAAGTTTGAAGAACAAGATTATCGTGGTGAGCAATTTGCTGATTGGCATTGTGATGTCAAAGGGAATAATGACATGTTGGTTCTTACCCAACCTAATGTTATTAAAGCTATTCATCGTGAATACCTGGAAGCTGGCGCTGACATTCTTGAAACCAATACCTTCAATGCCACAACCATTGCCATGGCTGACTATGATATGGAAGCTCATAGTGCCGATATTAATTTTAAAGCAGCGCAATTAGCGCGTGAAGTTGCTGATGAATTCAATGTGCAAAACCCTGCTAAGCCACGTTTTGTTGCTGGTGTGCTAGGGCCAACTAACCGTACGTGTTCAATCTCACCTGATGTTAACGACCCTGCCTATCGAAATGTTACTTTTGATGAGCTAAAGGATGCCTATATCGAGTCGACGCAAGCGTTGATTGATGGTGGTAGCGATATTATTTTAATCGAAACTATTTTCGATACTCTTAACGCAAAAGCGGCTATTTTTGCGGTTGAAACTGTATTTGAAAGTAGGGGTGAACGCTTACCTGTGATGATTTCAGGTACTATTACTGATGCCTCTGGAAGAACGTTGTCAGGGCAAACGACGGAAGCTTTCTATAACTCGCTGCGTCACGCTAAGCCAATCTCATTTGGTTTGAACTGTGCGTTAGGGCCAGTAGAGCTTAGGCAATACGTTGAAGAATTAAGTCGTATTTCTGATGTCGCCGTTTCCGCTCATCCTAATGCAGGCTTGCCTAATGCTTTTGGTGAATACGATTTTACAGTAGAGGATATGGACAGGCATGTTGCTGAATGGGCAACCTCTGGTTTCTTAAACATTATTGGCGGCTGTTGCGGTACCACACCAGCACATATTAAGGGCATGGCAGATGCGGTTGCTAATATTACACCACGTGAAATTAAGCCAAGAGAAATCGCTTGTCGCTTATCTGGTTTAGAAGCGCTTACCATAAGTGAAGATAGACTGTTTGTTAATGTTGGTGAACGGACAAATGTTACTGGCTCTGCAATTTTCAAACGTTTAATCACAGAAGAAAACTACGATCAAGCTATTGCTGTTGCCCTACAGCAAGTGGAAAACGGTGCACAAATTATTGATATCAACATGGATGAAGGCATGTTGGACTCAAAAGCAGCGATGATTCGATTCTTAAACTTAATTGCCGGTGAACCTGATATCGCCAAAGTGCCGATTATGTTGGACTCGTCTAAGTGGGATATCCTTGAAGAAGGCTTAAAGTGTATTCAGGGTAAGGGCGTTGTTAACTCGATAAGTTTGAAAGAAGGTGAAGATAACTTTCGTCAGCAAGCTGAGTTATTAAGGCGTTATGGCGCTGCGGTAATCGTGATGGCATTTGATGAAACAGGCCAAGCTGATACTCGAGAACGTAAATTTGAAATTTGCCAGCGTGCGTATCATATTCTCGTCGACGAAATTGGTTATCCCGCGGAAGATATTATTTTTGATCCTAATATTTTTGCTGTCGCTACAGGGATTGACGAGCACAATAACTATGCTCGTGATTTTATTGAAGCGGTTGCTGATATTAAACAGAACTTACCTCATGCGATGATTTCGGGTGGGGTGTCGAATGTTTCATTCTCGTTTCGAGGCAATAACCCGGTGCGTGAAGCCATTCATGCGGTATTTCTATACCATGCAATAAAAAATGGCATGGATATGGGGATTGTTAATGCTGGCCAATTGGCAATTTACTCTGATATTCCAGAAAACTTACGATTAGCCGTTGAAGATGTCATTCAAAATTCTGATGACGGCGCAACAGAGCGGCTACTTGACGTTGCTGAAGAATATCGCGGGCAGGCGGGCAGTAAAAATAATAAAGCTGATTTAAGCTGGCGGGAATTACCGGTAATCAAGCGTTTAGAGCACTCACTTGTTAAAGGCATCAATGAGTATATTGTTGAAGATACTGAAGCAGCAAGGCTTGAAGCGACTCGACCGTTAGATGTTATTGAAGGACCGTTAATGGACGGTATGAATGTTGTGGGTGATCTGTTCGGTGCTGGGGAAATGTTTTTACCGCAAGTGGTTAAATCAGCGCGGGTAATGAAACAAGCCGTTGCTCATTTAAATCCTTTTATAGAAGCCGAAAAAACTGAAGCTAAATCAAATGGTAAGGTTTTGCTAGCGACGGTAAAAGGGGATGTACACGACATTGGTAAAAATATTGTTGGCGTAGTACTGCAATGCAACAATTATGACATTATCGACTTAGGAGTGATGGTGTCATGTGAAGATATTTTACGTGTTGCGCGTGAAGAAAACGTCGATATTATTGGTTTGTCAGGTTTGATCACTCCGTCATTAGATGAAATGGTTCATGTCGCTAAGGAAATGACGCGACAGGACTTTGATTTACCGTTGCTTATTGGCGGTGCAACAACATCTAAGGCACACACAGCAGTAAAAATTGAGCCACAATTTCAGCACCCAGTTGTTTATGTGCCTAATGCCTCTCGTTCGGTATCGGTTGTTAGTACTTTATTATCTGAAGAACACAAAGGTGCATTTGTCGAGCGTCAAAAAGCTGAATATGTAAAAGTGCGAGAGCGTCATTATAAAAAAGGTCCTCGTTCAAGTTTAATTCCACTGGCTGAAGCAAGAGCAAATGCTGTTCCGATTAATTTTGATAACTACACCCCTAAAGTGCCGAATAAATTAGGTGTTACCGTTCTAGACGATATTGACTTAAATGTTGTGCGAAATTATATCGATTGGACGCCATTCTTTATGACCTGGCAGTTATCTGGTAAATATCCATTAATTTTGCGACATGAAGTGGTTGGCGAAGAGGCTACTAAGTTGTTTAAAGACGCCAATGCCATGCTTGATGATGTCATCAATAATAAAAAATTATCAGCGAAAGCTGTCTTTGGTTTATTTCCAGCTAACCGTGAAGAAGATGATTTACAGCTTTATACTGATGAGTCGCGTGCAGAGCCATTAATGAAATTGCATCAATTGCGTCAGCAAAGTAAAAAACCAGCAGGGCAGTACAATCGCTGCTTATCTGATTACGTTGCAGATAAAGAGTCAGGTATAAATGACTATGTTGGTGCGTTTGCTGTCTCGGCAGGTTTTGGTGTTGAAGCGCTGGTGAAAGCTTTTGACGCTGAGCATGATGATTACAATAGTATTTTGATTAAGGCGGTTGCTGACAGATTAGCAGAAGCAAGTGCGGAGTATTTGCATGAAAAAATTCGCAAAGAATATTGGGGCTATGCGCCAGATGAGAGCTTAGATAATGATGATTTGATAAGGGAAAAATACCAAGGTATTCGTCCAGCGCCAGGCTATCCTGCTTGTCCTGAACATACTGAAAAAGGTTTATTATGGGAGCTACTCAATGTCGAAGAAAATATTGGTATGGAACTAACGTCTAGTTTTGCTATGTGGCCAGGTGCGGCTGTTAGTGGTTGGTATTTCGCTCACCCAGACTCGAAATATTTTGCGGTAGCAAAAGTGGCTGAAGACCAAGTTGAAAGTTATGCTATGCGAAAAGAAATGACCATGCCACAAGCCGAACGCTGGTTATCGGCTAACTTAGATTACGAGCCGTCTTAAATTTAACGCCGAATATATGTATATATTCGGCGTTAAAATTTACTTAATTAAGTCGAGTAATTCATGGATGGTTTTAATTGGCGTAATCTTAGCCCCTAAGCCTTCCATCGACTTATGGTAATTGCGAAATGGAATAAATATCTCATCAAAACCGTGTTGCGCAGCTTCTTTAACGCGCGGTACACCGCTGTCAATTGGTCTAACATCACCATTTAGACTTAACTCACCCATAATACAGGTTGTTCTTGGTACCGTGAATTCGTTAAGACTACTAAGTAACGCGGTTACTAGCGCTAAATCAATACAAGTTTCTGACTCATCAATTTTTAAGCCGCCTACGATATTAAAAAAGGTGTCGTGAAAAATTTTGGTTTTAGTGTGTTTACGCAAAATCCCCGTCAACATTTTAATGCGATTCATATTCAAACCAACGCAAACACGTTGTGGAAATTCTGCTTCTGTTTCTGTGGTTAAACACTGTATTTCTAATAATAGGTTTCGGTTACCTTTGCGAATACAAGTAATGGCAGAGCCTGGCGATTGCGTGGTTGAGCCAGATAGAAATATCTCACTGGGATTATCAACACTTAACATACCTCGTTCGCACATTTTGAAAATACCTACGGTATCAATATCGCCAAAACGATTTTTATTGGCCCGTAAGGTACGTATTTGTCCGTCATTAGTATCGATATGCAAAAGTGCATCAACAATATGAACAAGTGTTTGTGGGCCAGCAATTTCATTGTTTTTATTGACGTGCGCGATAATAAACATAGTGACATTATTTTGCTTACAATACTGGGTAAGCGATTGCGCAGCACTTTTAACTTGTGATGGTGAGCCAGGGCTACCGTTAGCGTTCTCGGTAACAACTGCTTGTATTGAGTCGATAACAGCAAATTTAATTTGATTTTTATCTAGCTCTTCAATAATGGCTTCGACACTGGTTTCCGATAATAAATACAGTTGTTCGGCGTTATAATCTAATTTTAACCGATTAACGCGATTTTTAAACTGAGATAATGACTCTTCAGCCGTACAATAAAGTGAGGCTTTTTCTTGTGAAATACGAGCTACCAAGTCAGATAATAATGTTGTTTTACCCGCACCAGGATCACCCGATATAATATTTACCGAACCTGTAGTAACACCACCACATAACACGCGATCAAGCTCGCCAATCCCTGTTAAATGTTTTTCAGCTTCATGTGATTCAATTTCATTTATTTTTTTTGAGCCGCCACCAATACCACCAGCATAACCCGCAGTCGCTTTTCGGCTACTAGTTACATTGCTGTTCTTAACACTAGAAATCTTCATTTCGGCGAGTGTATTCCATTCCCCACACCGACATTGCCCTTGCCAGCGAGGGTAATTCATCCCGCAATCTGTACAAACAAATTCAATTTTTGCTGGTTTTGCCATTTAGTTGTTATGCCTTGTTAGTGGTTAAAATTTTGTAGTTTAACTTTTAAGCCTACTGTTAATCGGCAGTACGCTTGCCTCGCTTTAGTATATCTGCTTCTTTAGTGGCGGCAAAAATATAGCTGCAAATGCCGTCAAAAAAAAGTCATATTTGGTTGGTTAATGACAGTGGTGTTTGTTTTTTCAGCATAAAACGTCACTTGTCATTACTAATGTATCGAATTACTGCAAGCTATGCTAACTTACATTCCGGCATTATTTTATCGCAAAATCACTATATACAGCGAGCCTAAAGCCGGTGGTGAGTAGAAGTTGTTAGCTATTAATAAAGTGCATTTAGATAGGTACGATAATTGCTTTGCTAATAAAAGAAATGCAAATTAGTTTGTCAGTAATGAATCAGCTATTTATTTTTGGAAGCATCATCTTAACAAGTGACCGTTTTATTAAGATGTATAAGTTGATTAATACTTAATAATATTGCCGGCAAGCAAAAGTAAGCGCATCATTTTCAGTCATTTTAAATATAATAAAGCGTAAATGAATAAAGATTTTTCCAAATATCAAAAAATAATTGATGATTTTAGTGGCCAAGTTTTAAATGCTGACTTTGAAGCCGCCTTCTCCTCTGCTGCTAAAAATGTTCCAAAAACTGAACGTTTCCTATTAAAAATGGAATTAAAACGTCTTGCTGCGCCGTGTACACGGTTAATTGATTTACGAGGCCATGTCGATGGCGAATGTAAACCATTTGAGCATGAAGGGCGAACACATTTCCTTGATGATATTGCTGTGCGGGTTTTTACTGATGCATTTATGCGTTATAGCGGTTACACCTTTGGTGTATATGAAGCAACTATGAGCACAGAGAATAACTTTCGGGTTATTTATCAAAAAGAAAAAAGTAATGTAAATGTTAGCAAGAAAGTAGAGCCCGCTAAGGTATTTGAGAAATCTCAGTATCCAGCAAAATTTTATAACTTTGGCCCATATCATAACCGAAGTGAAGAGCGTATGAATTTTGCCATTCCAATGCAGGTGTCTTTCGACAAAAACACGTCGATTGAATGCACAAGTTCTGATATTAGTGTCAATGGTTGTAAATTTCGTATCAATAGTATTCAGCGCTTAAAGGTTGGCCAGCAAGTTACTTTGCGCTTTACTGGGCTTGAAGATGAATTTCAATTTGGTAAAGACAGTGATTTTGTTTATGAGATAAGGAATTTATCTGTTGCTGATAAGTTGCAGTTAGTTGGTGTTAAGCGAGTTTCAGAACCTAACACGCGCAGAGATGGCTTTACGGAATTTTTAAAAGGCTTTATCCAAGGTAATAAACGTCGTTATAAGATTAATTTAGATAATACCATTGCTGCATTGCAGGCTCGGAGCTTCGAGCAGTATGTAATGCCTAAGTCTAATGAATTGCCAATTTTTATTGAAGCACAAGAACAGAAACTAACGCCTAAATACGCCTTAACTTGCCCTAATAATCAGCATATTTATCAATACTGGCAAGATGAAAAACGCTATTCAACCTTATATTGTTTGGTTTCCGCAGAGCGTATTGCTAGGTTAAAAAAGTTGGCGGTTTCGGGCAAGCAGCTTTTGGTATTTAGTTTTGTGCATAAAAGTCAGGGGAAAACTTATTTTTATACAGCTGATGAACTTCAGTTGGCAGATGATGAAGCATTTAGAAGTCAGTTTTTAGGTTTTGCCGCGGCGAAATCTCATTTTGCAATAACGCAATTATCTATGATTGACGTTTTCCAGACCAGAGTTGAATCACCATTAACTTTATCTGAGACATTAACGAAGAAAAACGAATATTTAAATGCACCTGCTCCTGCTGAAATTGTCGCTAAAATAGCAAATTTACCAATGATAATTGTTGCGCGTGATATCAGTCAGGAAGAAGCGACAAAGGTATATCAAACTTTATCTTATGAAGGGATTAATACCAGTAAATTAAAAAAGTTTGGCCATAAACGTTTAAGTAAAAAATATAGCGTAGACGAAGTGGGTATTAACTATCGTAATCAGCGACAAGAGTTACGTTTTAAATACCAAACACCAACCCAAGTTGAAATTGAAAATGTTAAGTGGCAGGGCATGTCACAGGATTTTTCAACCTCAGGTTTGAAAGTTGAACTTGATAAAGCAACAGTGCTGGTAAAAGGCGATATTGTTAGCATTAGCTTCCCGGCGTTGCAAAAAATTACCTCAGCTTTTCAATTAAAAGCGCTTCCTTATGAAGTGATGCGGGTTGATCAGACAAAAACTATTGTTAATCTTCGAGTGTATGTAGAGAAGCACCAGCATATAGGGCGTAAATTTTTTAAAGCTCTCATCGATAAGAATCGTGATAAATTGACACCTGATGAGTATGCGATGTCGACACCAGGTTTAGCAAAAGCGTTACGCAATATTTACAGTTCAAGTTCGAATATTCCATCTATGATGATTCAAACTAGCGGTAGTCGCTATAAAGTTGAAGCGATAGCCAGTGGTGAAAGTGAAGGAAAGCTTATTTCAGCGATGCGCAAGCTCAGTGACAGAAAAGCTTATATCAACTTGTATCCATTGTTCGGACAAGCAGATATGTTGACTCGCTTTACTGCCAGCTTAAAGAAAATGCAACAGCTTGATAATGCCAAAACTGAGCTACTTTATATTGCTATTAACCCGCGCGCTAATTTAATTGAGGAGGCTATTACGACGAAACTGGCGTCCGATTTAGGCTCTCAAAAGCTTAAGCATATGTTTATTCATCAAGCATTGAAGAAAGGTGAGTTTTACTGTGTGATGGTGAAGTTGTCACGTACTGCTGAGCCAGACATGGGGCATTTAAACCCTGAGTTAAGCTATATTGGTTCGTATGCTATTCATCGTGGTAAGCAAATCGAGCAAGAAATATGGAGTGTTGCGGGTGTTGCGCAAATTTTTGATGTCACACAAGAAGAGCTTTTCCGCTATCAGTTAACTCGTAAAGATAAAGCGAGTTAGCAAATATTAACTATAAGTATTAGCCATCAGTATTAGCCCTAGGCTAATACTGATGGCAAGCATACTATTAAGCCAACCAATGCAACATGCAGTCTAACCCTGAGTGGGTAATACAAGAATCAGCTTGCGCCAAGACTAAAGGTTTTGCGTGAAACGCTATTCCTAAGTGTGCTGCCGCCATCATTACCAGATCATTGGCACCATCACCCATAGCGACTGTTTGTGTACTAGCAATATTATATTCGCTTTGTAATTGAGTTAGGCATTCTGCTTTGGCTTGGGCATCAATTACTTCCCCTAATACCTTGCCAGTTAAAGTATTGTTTTCAATTTCTAAAACGTTGGCAAAAGCGGCGTCAAGCTGCAATATTTCGGCTAAGTGATCCGCAAAATAGGTAAAACCTCCGGAAGCAATTGCCACTCGCCACTGGTGTTCTTTTAGGGCAGAAACTAAACTTTCTAAACCTGTCATTAATGGCAGATTTTTTGCAACATCAGCGAGAATTTTTTCCGGGGCATTGGCAAGTTTTCCAACCCGTTGATGTAAACTTTCGCTAAAGTCTAATTGTCCTTGCATGGCCAATTCGGTTACCGCAGCAATCTCTTCGCCAACACCTGCGAGCGCTGCTATTTCGTCAATACATTCAATTTCAATGGTGGTTGAATCCATATCCATCATAAGCAATCCCGGCTGGTTTAGCTTTGGCGCATTTTTTAATAATGCAACTTCTATTTGTTGTTTAGTTGCATAGCTAACTAAGCGCTCTCGGGCCCTTTTTAGGTTATTAACTTTTACAAAGAATCGGTAGCTGGTTAGGTTATTACGCTTATTTATGGCATTGAGTTGTAACTCGCTAATGTCACACTCGCTTAGTAATGCTGCAAAAGTAGCCATATTGATATCACTAAACACTACGAGTTCTATATTTGCCATCGCAAGGCTTGTTTGTTCGTTTGGCGTGTCGTTTACTTTTAGCTGAAAGCTGCTTTGCTGAGCGTTATATTGTATTGAAAGGCCAGTGGCTTGAGGGTCAATAGCCGACCATTGTGCTAAATTTTTATCTTTGATATCACTTAAAAGTATTGGGGCGTTCAGGTTTGTCACGGCTTTGCCTTAGTAAAATTAGCGTAAGTTCAAGTTAAACATGCGATAAAACGTTTTCATCAGTACAAATACAACACAAATAGTTCTATAGTGTAACAATAAGCTCTGTTATAGAAATATTGGAAAAATAGCGTTTTATGAAGCAAATAGAACAGCCTTTATACCCTAAATTATCATCGATTTATAATAAAATATTGCAATTAGCTATAGCTATTTTTTTAATTATTATGGTGATGAATTTCTGGGTTAGCAGTCGTGACGAACAGCAGGCACAAATTCAGCACCATGCCGATGTTGTTGGTAAAATGTATTTAGCGCAAGCTGCGGCGTCGTCTTTTGTTTATTTGTCAAAATCACAAGATGATTTACAGCACTTTGTTGATACGTTAGCACAGCAGCCCTTAGTTAAGAGTGTGCATATTTATGGTAAAACTGGCCAAGTGATGGCGGCATCAACAGATAATGAATCCATGAATGATCTCTTTGGTTTATCTGCGATGAAAGTTAATCAAAGCCGAGATATTACTCCATTCGTTGATGAGCTCAGAGTGGGAGAGCTAGAAGGCTATATTCGTTTATCACTATATCGTGCTTTACTTGTTGATGAGCTATCAGCTAACGGTTACTCACAATACGATATTATGCGTATTTTAATGATTGTGACCGGCGTTATCGGCTTTTTGTTAACCCGTGGCTTAAATCGTTTTAGTCGCCAAGGATTTCGTTTACCTAAACCTACGAAATAAGTATTAATATAATGCTTTAAGAAGATATTTTAGGCAGTATAGTTTGAATATTGGCTGCTAGTGCAGAGGCTATGTCAGCATCCGATTCGCTGCGTATAGTCGTTAAACAGTGGAAAACGTCAATTAAACGTAGTGGTGAATTATCTTGTCCTTGAAAGCCATTTAGTGGCATTGCTGGTGCGTCTGTTTCTAATACCAAACTATCCAGTGGCAGCCGCTTAACTGCTTTAATGGTTTTTTCGGCGCGAGGATAGGTAATTGTGCCGCCAATACCTAACTTAAAACCTAAATCGATGTATTGGCAGGCTTGCTGATAACTGCCTGAAAACGCATGAATAACCCCTGCATTTGATAATTTATGCTTTTTTAGCAGAGGCAGAATGTGTTGATGTGATCTTCTATGGTGAACAATAATAGCTAAATTAAACTTTTTGGCCAGCAGTAGCTGATTATCAAAAACGTCGATTTGTTGTTGCAGGTTATTGTGTTCTTTGGCTATTACGCCATCAATGCCGGCTTCACCTATTGCGGTTATTAGTGGCAAATGCTTCGCAACTAACGATTCTAATTCGGTTAGGCTGTTTGTTGAAAGTTCATGTAAATACCATGGGTGAATGCCTAGACATGGATGTAAACGTAATGATTCTGAACTATATTGTTTGACAAAATTGAGTACTTTACGCCAATTACTCGGACCTATGGTTGGAATAACTATATTGTCAATATTAGCTTGCTGGCAGCGCTGCAATAACGTTGGAATATCGTGTTGAAAAGCGTCGAAATCAAGATGACAATGACTATCGGTAAAACTCAAAGTGTGTGTCATCTTAATTCCTTATTAGCGGTTACCTTATCTGTGCAAAACCCTGTTAAATAAGCTTAGCAGCTCTTTGGGTTAGAGCATCTAACACACCAGCAAGTTTATAGTGTGCGATAAACTCAGGATCTGGCGTTTGTTTATGAATAAGAATATTTGCTAAGTAAACGGCTTGCGCAATACCAAAGTTCTTTTGCTTTAATTTATCAGCTCTGTGGTGGAGTATAATGGCTTCAATTATCTGATAAGAAAAGCCCCAAGTATGCAATAAGTAGCCACCAACGTGACAATGGTCAATAGCAAAAATTTTATTTTCTAGTGCCATATTGTTGCCATCTTTAATACGATGTTTAAAGAACAATGCCGTAGATTTTTCATTAACTTCAAACAGTACGACTTTTCCTAAATCATGTAAAAGCCCGGCGATCATAGCATCCTGTTTTAGCTCTGCTTTAACCATAGAGGCTGCTAGCTTCGCAGTGGCTAGACTGTGTAATTGTTCATCTAGAATTGAAAAGTCTTTGATTTTAGGATTGTAGGAAAATAGTTCAGCGGTCATAACAATGCAGCAAAGTGTATCTAAGCCCATTTTTGTTATCGCATCGCTAATGCTCATCATTGGCTTGCCCGTCGTCGCAAAAGTATTATTAGAAAATTGCAACACTTTTGCGGTTAAAGCGGGGTCTTGTTGAATTATTTGGGCTATTTTACTTGAGTCAGTATTTGCCTCTTTTAATACCGCGTTTAGCTGCATATAAACTTTAGGTGGACTAGGCAAGGTTTTAATATTTGCGACGGTTTTAACGATAATATCTTTGGTGATTGCTTGGTTATTACCAGCCAGTTTGCTTATGGTATTAATAATAACTTTGCTTTCAATGGGTAAGGCAAAGCAATAATGGGCAATGCCTTGCGACGCTTTATCGTCAGCATCAATTAATATACGAACAATTTTTGGAAACTTTTTCGCCATCATTTCCAATACCGAGCGACCATCACTATCGTCAATTTGTGCAGCACAAACCACAATATTAAATTGATGCTGTGATAATGCCGACACCGCTGCATGTAAACCTGTAACGTGGGCGAATTTTGCTCGAGACTTAAGAAGTTCCTGCTTAAGATCGAGCAATTGATTCTCTATATTATCAATTAGTAAAATTTTCATTTACAACACATGGTTCCTGAGTGTTTGTTTTTGATTACATACGTTCCATAACGTCAATGCCTAAAATATCTAAGCCTTGCTTTAAAGTATTTGCGATAACCTGACAAAGTGCTAAACGAGATTGCTTGACATTGTCGCTAATATCGTCTTTTAAAATTGGGCAGGCTTCATAAAAACTCATATACAAACTAGCTAACTCATATAAATAGTTACATAACAGGTTTGGTGTGCATTCGCTGATAACAGCGTCTAGCACGTTCTCTAGTTGTAACAGCTTTAATGCTAAGGCTTTTTCTTGCGGTTCAATAATGGTAATAGCTTGCTCAGCGTCAACCTTGTTATAATTTGCTTTGCTAAAAATACTTTGAATACGAGAATAGGCATATTGTAGGTAAGGCGCTGTAGCACCTTCAAAACTAAGCATGGTTTTCCAGTTGAAAATGTAGTCACTGGTGCGGTTCTTTGATAAATCAGCGAATTTAACTGCGCCAATACCAACTTTCTCTGCTATTTCATTAAGTTTTTCTTCTGAATAATCAGGATTTTTCTCTGCAATAACACCTTTAGCACGAGCAACAGCTTCGTCAAGTAATTCAGCAAGCTTGATAGTGCCGCCAGTACGCGTTTTAAATGGCTTACCATCGTCACCCATCATCATGCCAAATGGACAGTGATCATAACCAACATGCTCTGGTAAGAAGCCTGCTTTTCGAGCCACAATTTCTACTTGTTTAAAGTGTAATGCCTGGCGAGCATCGGTAAAAATAATAATACGGTCAGCATTAAGTTCGCCACTACGGTAACGACAAGCTGATAAATCAGTGGTTGCATATAAGTAACCACCACCTGACTTTTGTACGATGAACACTGATGGATCGCCATCTTTATTGGCCATCTCATTAATGAAAACGACTTTTGCCCCTTGATCTTCTACAGCAATGTCTTTTGCCATAAGCTCGTCAATAACATTTGATAAGTCATCGTTATAAGCGCTTTCACCCATAATGTCATTGCGAGTTAAAGTAACATTGAGTTTTTGGTAAATGTCTTCACTGTGGGTAATTGAAATATCAATAAACTGCTGCCAAAGCGTAGCACAACTCTTTTCGCCACTTTGTAATTTAACTACGTAGTCACGGGCACGGTCTGCAAAACCTTCTTCGTCGTCAAAGCGAACTTTGGCTTCACGGTAAAAGTTTTCTAAATCAGCAAGTGCGGTTTCAGCTACTTCGTTTGCCGCCAATTTGTCGCTTAGATGCGCCAATAACATACCAAATTGTGTGCCCCAATCGCCCATGTGGTTCTGGCGGATAACGTGCTCACCACGAAACTCTAATGCACGAACAACCGCGTCACCAATAATGGTTGAACGTAAATGACCCACATGCATTTCTTTGGCTAGGTTTGGTGCTGAGTAGTCAACCACAACATTTTGTGGCTTTTCTGATTGGCTAATACCTAGTTTTTTATCATTAGCTACTTGGTTTAATTGCGTTGCTAACCAATTTTTATCTAAATGAATATTAATAAAACCAGGACCAGCCAACTCTACTTTTTCGGCAATGCCTGATAAATCAAGAGCATCAACAACTTTTGTCGCTAACTCTCTTGGATTTGTTTTTAGTTTTTTAGCTGCACCCATAACACCGTTTGCTTGATAGTCACCAAAGTTTGCTCGGTTTGATAGACTGATCGCTGGGTTTGTTCCTTCCGGTAAACCTGCTGCTGTCATAGCTGCACTAACTTTCTCACTTAGGATGTTACTAATATTCATGTAAATAAACTCTTTATTGGATTGCAAACTCAACACTGCTTTAGTTAGTGTTGAGTCGGTAAGCGTAAGTTAAAATACTACGCTTATAAATAAGTTACGCGATTGATTTTCGCTTGTCACCTTTGACTAAAACTAATGTTCACGTGTTTTATGGAACACTATATCAGGGTGGCGTTCTTGCGCTAGGCTCAGGTTGACCATAGTTGGTGCTATGTAAGTTAAATTATCACCACCATCTAATGCCAAATTATCGTAAGCTTTCTTTTGGAATTGCTCTAATGTTCTTTCATCATCACAAGTACACCAGCGCGCCGTAGCAACACTAATTGGCTCGTATATAGCATCAACATTGTATTCAGTTTTTAAGCGCTGAACTACAACTTCAAATTGCAGTACACCAACTGCTCCTACGATCATATCGTTAGAGTTAAATGGTCTAAATACTTGTACAGCACCTTCTTCAGATAGCTGAATAAGACCTTTTTGAAGCTGTTTAGCTTTAAGTGGATCGCGAAGACGAATACGACGGAACATTTCAGGTGCGAAATTAGGTATACCACTGAACTTCATATTTTCACCAGCGGTAAAAGTATCACCTATTTGAATACTACCGTGGTTATGTAAGCCGATAATATCACCAGCATAAGCTTGTTCAACATTGGAACGGTCACCGGCCATAAAAGTTACTGCGTCAGCGATTTTAACGTCTTTGCCGATACGCACTTGCTTCATTTTCATACCTTTCTCATATTTGCCTGAACAAATACGCATAAAGGCGATACGGTCACGGTGCTTCGGATCCATATTGGCCTGTATTTTAAATACAAAGCCAGAGAACTTTTCTTCTTCAGCGTTTACTGTGCGAGTATCAGTTAAACGAGGTAAGGGCTTCGGCGCCCACTTTGTTAAGCCGTCAAGCATATGGTCAACACCAAAGTTGCCCAATGCAGTACCAAAAAACACCGGCGTTAATTCACCATTTAAAAATTCTTCATGATTAAACTCATGTGAAGCACCGACAACAAGTTCTAATTCTTCACGTAAATCTTCAGCATAGTTACCAATTTCAGCATCTAATTCTGGATTGTCTAGGCCTTTAATTATACGCTTTTCTTGAATGGTGTGACCTTGACCTGATTGATATAAATACACTTCGTCCGTTAAAATGTTATAAACACCTTTGAACTCTTTACCCATGCCAATTGGCCAAGTAATCGGTGCACATTTAATTTTTAGTACTTCCTCAACTTCGTCCATAACTTCCATTGGATCACGAACATCACGGTCCATTTTATTCATGAAAGTAATAATTGGCGTATCGCGTAAACGAGTAACTTCCATTAATTTTATGGTACGTGCTTCAACACCTTTTGCTACGTCAATTACCATCAAACATGAATCAACGGCAGTCAGTGTACGGTAAGTATCTTCTGAGAAGTCTTCGTGACCTGGAGTATCAAGTAAGTTGACTAAGCAATCAGCGTACGGGAACTGCATTACCGAGGTGGTGATTGAAATGCCACGGTCTTTTTCCATTTCCATCCAGTCAGATTTTGCATGTTGGCCTGATTTTTTGCCTTTTACCGTACCTGCTTTTTGTAAAGCTTGACCGAAAAGCAATACTTTTTCAGTGATCGTCGTTTTACCCGCATCAGGGTGACTAATAATTGCGAAGGTGCGACGTAAATCGACTTCCTGCTGTTGTACAGACATGCAAATTACCTGTTATTAAGTGGATGAAATAAATTTAGCGTAAATTTTAAAGCGCAACATTATATCTAAAACCAAGGCGAAGGGCAGTAACTATATGCCGAGAAATCGGTATTATTTTTGATTTATTTTCTCTATCTGAGAAATTAACCGAAAAAAACTTGACTTCACTGATTACGCTTGTAATCCTTGTGTTGTTGATTACAGTTGTAATCAAAGTGAATTATACCTGATTAATGTGTGGAGCTAGGTCAATGGAACAGCAAATGGCTGATATCAGTAAAGCTGAATTTGAAGTACTAGAGGTGTTGTGGCAACAGTACCCTGCCGCGGCAAGCGATATAGTTGAGCGACTTAATAAGAAGAAAACTTGGCATGAGAAAACCGTAAAAACCTTGCTAAATCGGTTGGTAAAAAAACAAGCGGTTGGTTTTATTAAAGAACAGCGTCGTTATTTATATTCCCCTTTATTTGAGCGAGAACACTACACACAAGCAGCAAGCAAAAGCTTAGTTGAACGATTGTTTAGTGGTCAATTATCGCCACTGGTTGCAGGATTTGCAAAAAATAAGAAGTTAGAGCGAGATGATGTAGAGGCGCTAAAGTCACTTATTGATCAATGGGAAAGTGAGCATGATTGAATCATTACTTAATGTTTTAATTAATACAATAATACCTCTTACATTGGTGTTGAGTTTAGTCCTCTTATTGCGGCCTTTATTGTTAAAGTTTTTTGGTGCCAACAGTGCTTATTTTACTTGGTTTATCGTGCCATTGGCATTGATAGGTTATCACCTAGCACCTTTGTTGTTTAACTCGGAGCATCAATTCGTCGCAAATAATAATATCGAGCGTGTATTAGTTACCTCTAAACAAGCATTATCGCAAATTAATGACTTTAATTGGCTCGCTATTATTAGTGCTTTTGTTTCCTGCTTTTTGCTGATTATTGCAATAATTGAGCATTGGCAATTTAAGCGCACCTTATTACCCGCAGCACGTAATATCTCTACTCGTATAGAGCAAAATTTACAGTCAACAATTGCTAAACGCCGTTTAACGCTTTTCGTCAGCAATAGTATTGAAAGCCCTATGATCATAGGTTTATTGACACCTAGATTAGTACTGCCGAGTCGTTTTCTAGAAATATATAACCAAGAACAACAGCAACTTATTGTTGCTCACGAAATCTGTCATTTTGATCGCAATGACATTTATTGGAATCTACTGGCATTTATTTTAATTGCCTTGTTTTGGTTCCACCCATTGGCATGGCTAGCCTATATCAGATTTCGCCGTGACCAAGAATTGTCCTGTGATCAAACTACGCTGGCGCGCAAGCCGTTAGATAGCAGGATTAACTATAGTCGAGCATTGCTAATTACCGCACAACAAAAGCAACGATTCGCTTTTGCTCACTTATCGTTTAATGAATATGGAGATAAAACCGTGATGTTAGAAAGAATAACGCAAATTAAAAACTTTAAGGTAATGGGAAAGCCTGCGTTAACAATTTATGGCGCTATATTGACTGCCTTGATGACCAGTATAAGTTATGCCGGTCATGTTGGGTTGCAAGGGCAAACTGGCGACCAAGTAGGGCATAAACAAGCCGTTAATGATGTTTATCCAATTGCCCGAATTGAGCCTAAATACCCAATTCAAGCAGCGAGAGATGGCGTAGAAGGTGCGGTATTACTTAAATTTGATGTTGATGGTGAAGGTGTAACTAGAAACATTCGTGTTGTTGCCGCACAGCCTGAAAAGGTTTTTGACGATGTGGCCATTACGGCTTTGTCAAAATGGAAATATGGTTCAAAAACGCATGCGACCAAAGAAGGCTTAGTTGTTCAACTTGATTTTCGTATGGACAAAAACTCCAATGACCCTATTCACCTTGTTGAGAGAATTGAAGTTTCTAAATAAAAATAGGGTAAGAACTTAAAAAAAGACCACTTAGTTGGTCTTTTTTCGTTTTAGGCTAAATAAATATAAACGGCAATTTATGATAAAAAAATTAAACAAAAGTTATTAAAAAACAACGGATAGTCTATGCTTTAATTTAATCAATTTTTGTATTTTGAATGTTAACCTTAAAATTTATAAGGTTTTATTAGTGTAGCGCTCAAATTGTTTGATTTATATCAAACTCTTTACTTAGTTGTTGTTGTATTGTCGGCGCATGATATTTCGGTAATGACAGTTTTATGAGGAATAATGTTGTTGCATCTATTTGTTGTATTGGGTTTTTATGGTTGATTTAACACGTCGTAATTTCTTGCGAGCAAAAAAAGTTTCTACGCCGTCGGCGGTTAGATTGCCTTGGACAGCTGATGAAACTTTGTTTACACGAGGTTGTACCCAATGTGGCAAGTGTTTAAGCGCGTGTGAAGAAAATATTATAGTCAAAGGTGACGGTGGCTTTCCAGAAATAAGTTTCGATAAAGGGGAGTGCACATTTTGCCAACAATGCGTTATTGCCTGTGATGAGCCGTTATTTAACACTTTTGATAGTAAACCTTGGCAACTTCATATTGAAATTAGCTCAGATTGTTTGGCAACTAAGCAAGTTCATTGTCAAATTTGCCAAGATAGCTGTGAGCCCGAAGCGATTGTTTTTAAACACCTTCAGGGGTCGGTACCTCAACCCAATATTGTATTAAGTGATTGTAGTAGCTGTGGGGCCTGTGTGTCAGTTTGTCCTGAATCAGCAATTAAGTTATCAACATCCTTGTTAGGAGCAGAACATGAGTGAATTAGAGCAATTAATATGGAATGTATTGGGGTACTCCTCAATGCCATTTATTTTTTTGTTTGGCTTCATCGCTACCGCGATTGTAGCCGTTTTCATTTTAAAGATCTTTGGTGCTAAGCCAATCAAATAAGTTAGTTTGAATTTCGTTGAGTTAAACGAGTAAGCGAACGTAATAAGAGGGCAATAAATGTGATCAACCTTTTAGAAGAAAGCCCCGTAAATATAGCTGGAGTTATGTTTATGGCTCACCCAAAAAATGCAGAAAAAGTGGCGGAAAACTTGGCTGAGTTTCCCGGCGCAGAAGTACATGCCAAAGGAGAAAATGGCAGTTTGGTGGTTACGGTCGAAGGACTCGAAGGCGAAGAAAATCAAGCAAAACGTATTATTGAAACAATTACCGATATGGGCAATGTTAGCGGTGTTATTTCATCATCATTAATATTTCATCACAATGACGCTGGCTTACCTCAGCATCAGGGGAAAAAACTATGACTTTAACAAGACGTGACTTTATTAAAGCAAACGCGGTTGCGGCTACCGCTGTTGCAGCAGGGGTGGCGGTTCCAAGCGCAGCTTCGAATTTGATCACTAAATCATCAGAAAGCACCATTAAATGGGATAAGGCACCTTGTCGTTTCTGTGGAACTGGTTGTAGCGTATTAGTCGGTACACAGCATGGTAAAGTTGTAGCAACACAAGGTGACCCTGAAGCAGAAGTGAACAAAGGCTTAAACTGTATTAAAGGTTATTTCTTATCAAAAATTATGTACGGTAAGGATCGCTTAACTCAACCATTATTACGAATGACTGATGGTAAATTCGATAAAGAAGGCGAATTTGCACCGGTAAGTTGGGACAAAGCATTCGACGTAATGGCTGATAAATTTAAAGCTGCAATTAAGAAAAAAGGCCCAACGTCGGTAGGTATGTTTGGCTCTGGTCAATGGACAGTTTGGGAAGGTTACGCTGCGTCTAAATTGATGAAAGCTGGTTTTTTAAGTAACAATATTGACCCGAATGCTCGTCACTGTATGGCATCTGCTGTTGGTGGTTTTATGCGTACCTTTGGTATCGACGAGCCTATGGGGTGTTATGATGATTTAGAACACGCAGATGCATTTGTGCTTTGGGGCTCTAACATGGCGGAAATGCACCCTATTTTATGGTCACGATTAACTGACCGTCGTTTAAGTGCCCCGCATGTTAAAGTTAATGTGTTATCAACCTACAAGCATCGTAGCTTTGAGCTTGCTGATAACGGCATGATTTTCACGCCACAAACGGATTTAGCTATTTTAAACTTCATTGCTAACTACATTATTCAAAATAATGCAGTGAATGAAGACTTCATGAAGAAGCACGTTAATGTTCGCGAAGGTGTAACTGATATCGGTTACGGTTTGCGTCCAACGCATCCGTTGGAGCAAGCTGCTAAAAACCCAGGTAAGGGGGGGGCGAAGCCAATGAGCTTCGAAGACTACGCTAAGTTTGTTAGTACTTATACAGTTGAGTATGCATCAAAACTTTCCGGTGTTCCTGAAGCAAACCTAATTGAAATGGCTAAGTTATATGCTGATCCAAAAGTGAAAGTAACATCTTTCTGGACGATGGGTTTCAACCAACATACCCGTGGTGTTTGGGCAAACAACCTAATGTACAACGTGCATTTATTAACCGGTAAGATTTCTGAGCCGGGTAATAGCCCATTCTCATTAACGGGTCAGCCATCAGCTTGTGGTACCGCACGTGAAGTAGGTACATTCTCACACCGTTTGCCGGCTGATTTAGTCGTTAAAAACCCGAAACACAGAGCAACAGCTGAAAAAATTTGGAAACTACCTGAAGGAACTATTCCACCAAAGCCAGGTTATCACGCAGTATTGCAAAACCGAATGTTAAAAGACGGCAAACTCAATGCTTATTGGGTTATGTGTAATAACAACATGCAAGCGGCTGCAAATATTAATGAAGAAGCTATTCCAGGTTATCGTAACCCGGAGAACTTTATTGTCGTTTCTGACCCATACCCAACAGTTACTGCGCAAGCGGCAGATTTAATTCTTCCAACTGCAATGTGGGTTGAGAAAGAAGGGGCATACGGTAACGCTGAACGTCGTACACAATTCTGGCATCAACAAGTGAATGCGCCAGGCGAAGCACGTTCAGATTTATGGCAGTTAGTAGAATTCTCAAAACGCTTTAAAGTAGAAGAAGTGTGGCCAGAAGAGCTGATTGCCAAACAACCAGATTTGCGTGGTAAAACACTGTTTGATGTTTTATATGCTAATGGCAATGTCAACAAGTTCCCTATGTCGGAATCAAAAGGTGATACTAACTTTGAAGGTGATCATTTTGGTTTCTATATCCAAAAAGGTTTATTCGAAGAGTACGCTGAGTTTGGTCGTGGCCATGGTCATGATTTAGCTGACTTCGACCGTTACCATCAAGAGCGCGGTTTACGTTGGCCTGTGGTTGACGGTAAAGAAACTAAATGGCGCTTTAGAGAAGGTCATGATCCGTATGTTGCTAAAGGTAGCGAAGTACAGTTTTATGGTAAGAAAGACAATAAAGCGATTATTTTCGCATTGCCTTACGAGCCAGCAGCAGAGTCGCCAGATGAAGAGTACAACTTATGGTTAAGTACAGGGCGAGTATTAGAGCATTGGCATTCAGGCTCTATGACTGCTCGAGTACCTGAACTTCATAAGGCATTTCCAGATGCTGTAATATTTATGCACCCAGATGATGCACGTTCACGTGGCTTACGTCGTGGTGACAAAGTATTAATGGCCTCTCGTCGAGGTGAAGTGGAATCACGCGTTGAAACTCGCGGCCGTAACCGTCCACCAAAAGGCTTAGTATTTATGCCTTGGTTTGACGCTAAACAGCTAGTGAATAAATTAACGCTAGATGCAACTGATCCATTGTCAAAAGAAACCGACTACAAAAAATGTGCGGTTAAAGTGACTAAAGCCTAATCTTGACGAATTTACGCATCGGTGATGGATATTATCGATGCGGTGGAGAGAAAAAATGAAATTATTATCTTTACTAGTTGTTGTGGCTACTCTTTCTATTAACCCAATAGCGAAAGCCGAAGAAGCAGCTGTTACTAATGTGAATCCTGGTGGGTTAACGACAATTCGTGGCGCAGCCCCTCTTGAAGAAACACGCGAAGCAGAAAGGTTAAAGCGTGTTATTAAAGACAAAAATCCGATTGCTCGTAACTATGTTCACCAACCACCTGTTGTTCCACACCAAACTCGTGGATACCGTGTCGATTTAAATAGTAATAAATGTTTAACTTGTCACAGCTGGAAACATGCTGCTGAAACTGGCGCAACAAAAATTAGTTTAACGCACTTTGAAACTCGCGATGGTAAAACCTTGTCGGATGTTTCACCACGTCGCTATTTTTGTTCACAATGTCACGTAACACAAGCTGATGCTGCTCCTTTGGTTGAGAATACCTTTGAGCCGGTTGAATCATTAGGTAATGAATAAGCCGTTACAACGCAAAGGGGTTTAAAATGTTAAAGAATATGTGGACGTTTTTAAAATCGCCAAGTAGTGCAGCTATGTGGTTTATTCTTGCCATTGGTTTTGCTGGCGGAATTATCTTCTGGGGTGGCTTTAATACGGCGTTGGAAGTAACCAATACCGAAGAGTTCTGTATTAGCTGTCATGAAATGCAAGATAATGTTTACGAAGAGTATCGAGAAACTATTCATTATGCCAACCGTTCTGGCGTACGTGCTACGTGTCCTGATTGTCATGTTCCGAAAAAATGGACCGACAAAATTGTACGTAAAATTGCCGCTAGTAAAGAAGTTTGGGGTAAGCTTACTGGCTTAATTGATACTCGTGAAGAGTTTGTTGATCACCGCCGTGCGATGGCTGAGCGTGAATGGAAACGCATGAAAGACAACGACTCATTAGAGTGTCGTAACTGCCATAACTTTGAATATATGGACTTTACAGAGCAAGGTAATCGCAGCGTAAAAATGCACTCTGATGCACTAGCGTCTGGTGAAAAAACTTGTATTGATTGTCATAAAGGTATCGCACATGAGTTACCTGACATGAAAGGAGTTGAAAACTGGTAATTGCTAGTTTAAGTTAAGCACATAGAAAAAGCCGAGCAATAGCTCGGCTTTTTATTGTTTTCTAAAAACGGCCTTATAGAAATGCTTAACCTTAATATGCAAGGCTATCGTTATTTAGCCATGGAGTGAATATATTGTTAACCCCCGAGTTTGAAAAATATACCTTAGCAGAGTTGCACGATGTACTTAGGGTGGTTGATGCCGAGCGATATCCTGATAATTATCAGAAGGTGACTAGGGAAATAGCACGTAAGGAAAAGCTTGAGAAAGAAAGGCTGAAAAAAGAAATTAGCCGTGAAAGCTTAAATAAAGAGCAGCGTAATAAAGTTGAGAAGCAAGCAATAACAAGTTACTGGGATCCTGCGTCGGCAAAGCGAGATCAACAGCAAGTTATCACTTGGCTGGGTTTTATTAAACTTGGCATCATTCTCGCGGTATTTTGTTCACCGGTTTATTTCAATTCATTTTTACTATCGCCAAATTATGGTGAAGTTGTTAGCAATTTCTCTTGGTTAATATCTATTTTCGCAGCCGTGGCTTATGGCTTTTCAAAACTTAAATACCGCCGTGAGAAAATGAATTGTCAGAGCTCGTTAGAAAAAGAGCAGCTCGAGCAGAATAAAGATGTTCAAGCCGAAATCCAAAAGGCGAATAGTAATGAGCCTTGGCTTATTGTTTTGGTTGCAATAATTATCCTAGTAACTACTTTTTTTATTAGCTCAAAGAGTTTACCGGTACTTGCACATATTTATGTTGTTGAAAATTTTAAAGCAACAAAGGTTGTGACTGTGAATCGTAAAGCTCGTCGGTTTAGAAAAAAGCACTGTAATGGTAAAGTTTATTTAAATGAATATCGCGATATGCAGTTAGATTACATTTGTGGTGTATTGTCGAAGAAAACTTGGACGGAACTAGAACCAGATGACAGTCTTAAGCTTTACGGTAGTCAATCAAGTATAGGGTTTCTTGTCCAGAAAGCGGCAAGGGTTAAGTGATTTCTTATTGAAACTATATAGATGAGACGTAGAAGTTAATTAAATAAATTACCGATAAAAATACTTTCATCATCATTTAATAGTTGTCTATGATGACGAGATTGATGCTGTGTATTTTGTCCACTATATCTATTAACCAGCTTTTCTAAAACCTGACTTTGTTTTAAGCCCGTTAATGCCGCTAGTTGATTAAGGGCATCATCCATCACTTGTTCAACGCCTTCTTCCGTAGCGGCATTATCATTTTGTCTTGTATTGGCAAAATGACGTGAAACTCTTGAGCGGGTATTAGCTTGCATACTATGCATTTAAATTAATGACTTTTTAGATGATAAAAGCAGTTTAATTATTTTGGCATCAAGGAGATAGAGGCGCTGCGTAAAAAAATGTAGTTAAGTGTTATTGTGGTTAAAGTTATAATTTTGTTATAACTTTTTTGACATAACAATCGCGTCTTCATAGCCAAACCCTGAATTGCTTGGGTAGTAACCAGTTCTGCGAGAAATTTCTGTAAATCCTTGGTTAATATAAAGCATTTGTGCGCTAATGTTTTTAGCTCGCACCTCAAGAAAAATCGTTTCAGTTGCTAGCTGCTGACATTGCTGGAAAAACTGTAGTAACAAGACTTTGCCATAGCCTTTTCCTTGATATTCTGGCGCGACACAAATGTCCATCAAGGTTGATTCTCCTGCCACATGTTCGCCTACATAAAAACCAACCACAACATTATCTACGGTTAAGTACTCACCAAAATAACGTCCACCTATACAGCTATTAAAGGTTTTTTCACTCCATGGGTGAACATGACAGGCTTGTTCTATTATCAATAATGCTTGGGTGTTCTCAGGCGTAATAGTGCTAAATGTGTGAACTGAGTTTTGTGTCATGATTTACTTATAGTTTGTAGTGATTGCCAGAGCAATTTTTTTAAAGGTATAGATTGTGCCAAAACTGACATTTCGGGCGTAATTAGGCAATTATGCTTAAATTCAATTTTTTCTTGTCTGCTAAATTGCCAATTAATTATGCCAAGATCAATTTTGTTGTCACGCAATGAAACATCGGCACTACTTACACCTAGACATTGCATAATATCAATAAATAGCTGCTCAGTTGGCAAATCACTAATATTAATGGCTAAGTTAGATACTTCTTGCTTATGTGCGCTATTTGGGTGTTGTGACGAAGTTAACACTGTCTCTGATGAGTTACCGTGTGTCGTTAACTCTCGGCGTTGCCAGACAGTTATATCCATTGCTGTTAACAAGCCAAATTGTCGCTTTGTAATACTCATAGTTTTTTAGGCACGTTGAAAATCACAGACATCATGACAGAGTTTCCATTTCGGAAAAACAAGAAAGCTAAATTAATTTGAAAAAGATAAATATAAGAAAGGAAAATGGCAGGGGTGGAGAGATTCGAACTCCCAACCGTCGGTTTTGGAGACCGCTGTTCTACCAATTGGAACTACACCCCTGCAACGGATTCGAATTATACTGATGCTTTACCAAAGGTAAAGGGCAAATTTAAAAAAAATGACTGTTCGCCTAAATAACCAGCAAATTAGTTACTTTTAAAGCATTTTTATTCTTTTTTATGACTGAGTTGATGCAAAATAGCAAAACCTTGATTTCTCAGGGTAAGGATAAACATCGGCAAATACACCTTGGGCAACTTTTTCTTGGCATGATTGCCAATACTTTGCCTCTAATAAGTTAGCATGGTGTTTTAAAAATGCTTCTCGGTAGCGTTTATTTGCTAAAGCGAAAGTGGCAATCTCTTCTGGAAAAACATCACCAGGGTCGACCGAGTACCATGGCTCAGATGCATAAATTTGTTCTTCAGTCATAGGCTCAGGTTTAACACGAAAGTTAACTTCATTCATGTAAGTAATTTCATCGTAATCGTAAAAAATGACTCGACCATGACGGGTAACACCGAAGTTTTTCAATAGCATATCGCCGGGAAAGATATCAGCCGCAATCAGTTGTTTAATCGCTTTGCCATATCCATACATGGCATTGTCAACCTCATCGTCGCTGGCTTTGGCAAGATATAAGTTTAGCGGCGTCATTTTACGTTCAATATACATGTGCTTGATGATCACTAAACCATTTTCAAAGCGTAATAATGATGGGGCAACAGTATTAAGCTCGGTAAGTAGTTCCTCTGAAAATCGATCTTTGGGAAAGGCAACTTCTGAATATTCCATAGTATCAGCCATTCGACCAACGCGATCATGTAATTTTACCAAACGGTATTTTCCTTTTACATCTGCTCGGGTCATGTTTTTGCTTGGCGAAAACTTATCTTTAATGATTTTAAATACATAAGGGTAGGAGGGTAAGGTAAATACCGACATCACCATACCTTTGATGCCAGGTGCGAGATCCAGCTTGTCATCACTGCTATCTAAGTGGTTTAAAAAATCACGGTAAAATTGTGTTTTTCCCTGTTTATGAAAACCAATAGCTGAATATAGATCGGCTTGAGTTTTATGAGGAATTAAACGGTTTAAAAATTCAATCAAGGCATGGGGGTGCTGACAATCAACAAAAAAATAGGCGCGGGCAAAACCAAACACTACCGCCATGTGTTCACCTTCTGTGATCAAGGCGTCGATGAATAATCCGTCTTTTTCATTATTCAGCAGTGAAATAATAAAGGGTGTTTCACCGGCAGGAGAAATTACTCTACCGATAATGTAGGCACCTTTATTGCGATAAAAAACAGAATCTAAAATATCAAATTGTAAGTCAGATAATTGAAAACGAGTTTTGTGTGCATGTTGTCGAAACTTCGAAATAATAGTATTAACGTCTTTTTTCAGATGGGCATAAGGCACGGAAAAATTCTGCTTTTTCATAATGAGACTTATGGTTTGAAAAAGACCTGCTTCAGCAGGGTGGTAGCAGGTAAATATTTTCGGTGTTGGTAATGAATCTAATCGTGTGGCTGTTGATTGTACGAATATGTATGCGTTGTGGTAGTACTTGCGCTCAAACAAATGACAAAACACTGAATTGTAAAAGCTTTCGGCTAACTCTGGTTGCGGATGTTGACTTAACAACTCTATATAGCAATTTTTTACATATTGCCAAAGTTCATCATCAAGCTCAGTGATAAAAAAATCTTGCTTAATGGTATCTAAGGTTTCTTCAACACGCCGTTCATAAAAGTCAGTGCGAGCCTTCGCTGCTTCTTGCACTTGTGACCATTGATACTGTTCAAAGCGTTGTTTTGCTGTCTGGGTTATTTCGCTATATAGGTAAATATGGCGTTCGAATCCGTTAATGATGGTTTTAGCTATAGCGAAAGCAATATTTTTCATGGGCTTACCTATCAGGAAAATATGGATTCAGCATACGATAAAATGATAGTTTTTAGGGATTGTTTTTAAATTATAGTCACTATTAATTACCGTGATAACACTTAGATATTATGCTCCATTTTTGTATTCTCCTATTGCGTTTATGAGCAAAGTTAATATTGGGTAAGTGCTGGGAAACCTGCTATGTAACTGAGTTGGCAACCTTGTGTTAATTAAGTGTATTAAATTGTCACCGTGCTGCAATAAAGCTATTAAGTACAATTTTATGCGCTAAAATTATGCGCAAATACTTAATGTCGCTGTAATGAGACTTATGTTTCATTACAGCGAGTCGTCGTAAGGTTAAGGTAAATTGTAATATGTATGAAAATAAGGGCTTTACTCTAATAGAACTTGTCGTTGTTATTATTATATTGGGTATTCTTGCTGCAGTGGCAGTTCCTCGTTTTGTTAACCTGCAATCAGAAGCAAAAACATCTGCGTTGCAAGGCTTAAAAGGGGCATTAGCGTCAGTACTAAGTACAAGCCATGCAAAGTTAGTGGTTAAAGGCGCTGATAAGCAGTTATTGAATTCTAGAACAACGCCTAAGGCTGAAGAGGTTATCGAAGGTTGCACAAGTTGCTCATTTGGCTTTGGTTACCCAGCGCCTGATAGTAGAACATTATCCACATTAGTAAATGGCATTAGTCTAGAATTTGAAGATGAATTTGTTGTTACAGCTGCCACTGCATTAGGTAGTGATAGTTATCAAGCTGAGATTACCTTTTTAGACAATATTGATTCTGCAAATAAAAAGTTATTAACTGACGCTTGCTATGTTAGATATACAATGAGCTTAGTTGGCTTAGCTGAACCAACAATTGAATTGGTGGCATGCGAGTAGCCATTTATATTTATTACTACCCAGCGCAGTGTTTCTTAAAAACTCAATATAATCTTCAACTAAGATTATATTGAGTTTTTTATTGGTTAGTTTAGGCGCTATTTCTCTTGCTATTCAACGCGTGCGACACTAAAATTACGCGTTTTTTCACCTTTTAAACTAGTTACTTTATCATGCGCGTTGCCGATTTTTCATTTGATTTACCCGAAGAGCTTATTGCTCGTTACCCTAAAGCTGACCGTTCTGCTAGTCGTTTGATGACGTTAAATGGTGAAAGTGGCAAAATCGCAGATGAAACTTTTACTGACTTAATTGCCCATATTGCCCCTGGGGATTTGCTTGTTTTTAACAATACCCGTGTTATTCCTGCTCGCATGTTTGGTCAAAAGGCCAGCGGTGGTAAGTTAGAAGTATTGGTAGAAAGGTTATTAGATGAGCATAGAGTGCTTGCGCATATTCGTTGCAGTAAATCACCTAAACCGGGCACTGAGATACTATTAGAAGGTAAAGTTAAGGCGACTATGGTTGCAAGGCATGATGCTTTATTTGAACTTGAGTTTCATGGTGAACAATCAGTATTAAGTATTTTAGAAGATATTGGTCATATGCCATTACCGCCATATATTGACCGCCCAGACGAAGAAAGCGATAAAGAGCGTTACCAAACAGTTTATAACGAAAAGCCAGGTGCTGTTGCTGCACCAACTGCAGGCTTACATTTTGATGATGAATTAATGGTGCAGCTCAAAGATAAAGGCGTTGAGTTTGCCTTTGTTACTTTGCATGTAGGTGCTGGTACATTCCAGCCAGTAAAAGTTGATGAAATCGCTGATCATATTATGCATGCCGAATATGTTGAAGTACCCGCACACGTTGTTGAGCAAATTAATCAAACAAAAGCTAATGGCGGTAAAGTTATCGCGGTTGGTACCACCTCAGTGCGTTCTTTAGAAAGCGCGGCAAAAATGGCTAAAGAGCAAGGCAAAGCATTCGGTGAGTTTTATGGTGATACTGATATCTTCATCACTCCAGGTTATGACTTTCAGGTTGTTGACGCACTTGTGACCAATTTCCATTTATCAGAGTCAACGCTTTTGATGTTAGTGAGTGCATTTTCTGGTTATGAAAATATTATGGCAGCATATCAACATGCAGTTGCAGAACAGTATCGCTTCTTTAGCTATGGCGATGCTATGTTTTTAACGAAAAAATAACCGCTGAAATTTAATATTAATATATTGTAATTAGCTAGCCAAATTAGCTAGTAAAAAATAACCGCTAGCCTGTTTCGCTAGTAGGTGAAGGAAGTAAAATGACAGACAAAACAGAAAAGAAAGCTATGCAGTATGAACTGCTAAAAACTGACGGAAAAGCAAGGCGTGGCCGTTTAACTTTTGCTCGCGGTACAGTAGAAACTCCGGCTTTTATGCCTGTAGGTACTTACGGTACGGTAAAAGGTATGAAAACTGAAGAAGTTGCAGATACCGGAGCAGAAATCCTGTTAGGCAACACCTTTCATCTAATGTTGCGACCAGGCACTGAAATTATTGAACAGCACGGTGATTTACACGACTTTATCAATTGGGATAAGCCAATTCTTACCGACTCTGGCGGCTTCCAAGTATTTAGTTTAGGTAAAATGCGTAAAATCACTGAAGAGGGAGTTAAGTTTAGCTCACCTGTAAACGGTGAAAAAATTATGCTAACACCAGAGCGCTCAATGGAAGTTCAGCGCAGTTTAGGCTCTGACGTTGTTATGATTTTTGACGAATGTACACCATACCCAGCCAGCCATGAAGAATCAAAAGTTTCAATGGAGCTTTCATTACGCTGGGCACAACGTTCTAAAGATGCCCACCAAGGTAATCCAAACGCCTTATTCGGTATAGTGCAAGGTGGCATGTACGAAGACTTACGCGAAGTTTCTGTTAATGGTTTAACCAGTATTGATTTTGACGGCTACGCCATCGGTGGTTTATCAGTTGGTGAACCAAAAGAAGACATGATCCGCATATTAGATCACACCACCCCCTTGATTCCGGAAAATAAACCCCGATATCTTATGGGAGTAGGCAAGCCGGAAGATTTAGTTGAAGGTGTACGTCGCGGTATCGACATGTTTGATTGCGTAATGCCGACGCGTAATGCTCGTAACGGACATTTATTTGTTACTAATGGCGTTATTAAAATCAGAAATGCGCGTCATAAAACAGATACTGGACCTTTAGATCCTGAGTGTGATTGCTACACCTGTAAAAATTACTCGCGTGCCTATTTGCATCATTTAGATAAATGTAATGAGATTTTAGGTTCGCAATTGAATACCATGCATAACTTACGTTTTTACCAACGTGTAATGCAAGGATTGCGTGATGCCATAGAGCAAGGCAAACTAGATGAGTTTGTCACTGAATTTTATGCATTACGTGATTTACCTGTGCCGCCATTAGCGGGTTCATCTACAGGCAATGAAACAGATTAAAACCTTAGCAGGTTTAATTTTACCATTTTATAAATACTGATTAGAAAAAATAATAAGAGGAAATTATGAGTTTATTTATTAGCCAAGCCCATGCTGCTGCACCTGCTCAACAAGCTGACGGTACATCAATGTTAATTATGTTAGCGGTTTTTGGTTTAGTGTTTTACTTTATGATCTATCGTCCACAAGCTAAACGTGTAAAAGAGCACAAAAGCTTAATGGCTGAACTATCAAAAGGTGATGAAGTACTTACGCAAGGCGGCATTGTTGGTAAAATTGTTAAAGTATCAGACGAGAAAGACTTTATCGTTGTTAGCATTGCTGAAGGTACTGAAGTAACAGTACAAAAAGGTGCTGTAAATGCTGTATTGCCAAAAGGTACAATGAAGTCTCTATAACGAGTCATTATTGTTAAAGCTTTAGCGACATTGAAAGTGCTTGTTGATATTTTATCAATTGGCACTTTTGCGTAACTAGAGCAATGAAATACTGATAAACTTCGTTCCAATATTTTAGAACGATTCAAAAAGAAGATAGGATGAACTTGTGTTAAACAAATATCCATTGTGGAAGTCATTAATGGTGCTATTTATAGTGGCTATTGGTGCAATCTATGCGTTGCCAAACCTCTATCCTGAAGACCCTGCGGTACAAATCTCAGGGTTACGTGGTGTAGAAACTACAGCAACAACATTAGATACAGTAAAGTCGCAGCTTGATGAAAAGCAAATTAGCTATAAAAACATTGTTTTAGAAAATGGCCAAATTTTGGCTCGATTCAATGACACTGAACAGCAGCTACGTGCTCGTGATTTACTTGATGAAAGTATTGGTGAACAATACTCAGTGGCGTTAAATCTAACACCAGCTACGCCTGAATGGTTAGCAAGCCTTGGCGGTACGCCAATGAAGTTAGGTTTAGATTTAAGTGGTGGTGTTAGCTTCCTTATGGAAGTAAACATGAATGAAGCCATTGTTAAAGCGCAAGACAGTTTAGTTGATGACTTTCGCACTGGCTTACGTGGCGAAAAAATTCGTTATCGCTCGGTGAAAAAAGCTAATGACGCTATCAATATTCAATTCCGTAATGTTGAAGACTTAGACAAAGCCGATTCATTCCTTTCTAAGCAAAATCGTGATCTATTAATTGAAACGAACGAAGATACTTTAACTTTATCGGCAAAAATGACTGAGCAAAAGTTAAAGGAAACTCGCGAGTATGCACTTCAACAAAATATTACTATTATTCGTAACCGTGTTAACGAGTTAGGTGTTGCTGAGCCATTAGTGCAACGCCAAGGTAAAAAACACATAGTTATTGAATTACCTGGTGTTCAAGATACCGCAAAAGCGAAAGAAATTTTAAATGCCACTGCAACTATTGAGTTTCGTTTAGTTGATACAGAAGGTGATTTAGGTGCAGCATTGAATGGTCGTGTGCCGGGTAGTTCTCAATTACTAAAAGAGCGTAATGGTCAACCAGTTTTATTGAAAAAACGCGTAATGCTAACCGGCGATCATATTGTTGATGCAGGTTCTAGCTTCGATGAATACAGCCGACCACAAGTAAATATTACTTTGGATTCTGCTGGTGGCAGTAAAATGTCAAACGGCACAAAAAATAGCATTGGTAAGCCAATGGCTACAGTATTTATCGAATACAAGCCAACTGACCGAGTTGACGCTCAAGGCAATACTATTTTTGAAAAAATTGAAGAAGTGATCAGTGTCGCTACTATCCAAGCGCGTTTAGGTAAAACTTTCCGTATTACTGGTGCAGGAACGCAAGCAGAAGCACATAATTTAGCATTATTACTACGAGCTGGTGCTTTGATAGCACCAATTCAAATTGTTGAGGAACGTACTGTTGGTCCAACATTAGGTGCTGAAAATGTTCAATTAGGCTTCCAAGCTATTATGATGGGCTTTGGTTTAGTTTTCTTATTTATGTTGGTTTATTACCGCGCATTTGGTGTTGTGGCTAACTTAGCGCTAGGTGCTAATCTGGTGCTGATCGTTGGTGTTATGTCAATGATCCCAGGTGCAACTTTAACTTTACCAGGTATGGCGGGTATTGTTTTAACCGTTGGTATGGCCGTTGATGCGAACGTACTTATTTTTGAACGTATTCGTGAAGAAATGCGTGAAGGAAAATCGGTTCAGCAATCAATCCATCAAGGTTATGACGCTGCTTTCTCAACCATTATTGATGCCAATATTACCACCTTAATTGCAGCGTTAATTTTATTTGCTGTTGGTACTGGCCCGATTAAAGGGTTCGCCGTTACATTATCAATCGGTATTATCACCTCTATGTTTACTGCTGTAGTTGGTACTCGTACAGTTGTTAATGCGGTTTGGGGCGGTAAACGTCTCGATAAACTTTCTATATAGGGCATCAAGACTATGCAAATTTTAAAATTAAAAGAAACTGTTGCCTTTATGAAATACCGAAAGGTAGCTATGGTATTCAGTATTTTGTTAATGGCAGGTTCTATCTTTTCATTAGCAACTAACAAGCTTAATTTTGGCTTAGATTTTACTGGTGGTACATTAATTGAAGTAGGTTTTGAACAAGCGGCTGACTTGAACCAAATTCGTGGCATTATGGACTCGAATGGCTTTGACGATGCGGTAGTTCAATTGTATGGTTCAAGCCGAGACGTTGTTATTCGTTTAGCTACTCGTGAAGATATCAAAGCAGAAATGTTAGGTAACCAAGTACTTGCACTTCTTCAGTCTGGTACAGGTCAAACTATCGATATGCGCCGTATTGAATTTGTTGGCGCTAGTGTTGGTGATGAGCTTGCCGAACAAGGCGGTTTAGCTATGTTAACTGCGCTTATTTGTATCTTAGTATATGTTGCTTTTCGCTTTGAATGGCGCTTTGCTTTAGGTTCAGTATTCGCATTGTTTCATGATGTATTATTAACGCTAGGTTTATTCTCGGTATTACAACTTGAGTTCGACTTAACGGTACTTGCGGCGATACTTGCGGTAATAGGTTATTCACTCAACGATACTATCGTTGTCTCTGACCGTATTCGCGAAAACTTTAGAAAAATACGTGTTGGTGGCCCTGAAGAAGTGATTAATATCTCACTGACGCAAACCCTATCTCGTACTTTTATCACTTCAATTACAACATTATTAGTATTGGCTGCTTTGTTCTTTAAAGGTGGTGCGCTAATTCATGGTTTTGCTACAGCATTACTATTAGGTGTATTTGTTGGTACTTACTCTTCAGTTTACGTTGCAAGTTCAATTGCTTTAGCATTAGGTATTTCAAAAGAAGACTTAATTCCAGAAGTGATTGATAAAGAAGGTGCAGACCAAGAAGAAATGCGCCTGTAAAGGTAATTACTTTTTCTTGTTAAAGTTCTAAAACGGCTCGCAAATTTGTGAGCCGTTTTTTATTATTTACCTTAAAGCCATTTTTGATATGCGCTTAAGTTGGTATCTTTTAATGAGGCAGTTAATAATTCGATAGTGTTCGCATTAGGGTTAGTTGAGATGCTTTCTTGCCACTTAGCTTTTGCCTCCTTTCTTGCACTTTTATTTTTAATTTTATCGGCTGCAATAGCCCGTAAAAACCACTTCCAACCGCCATCAACATTTAAGTCAATTAACTGAGTTGAAAGCGAGAAAGCGTTTTGCCACTCCCCTTGATATAAAGCAACTAATACGGCGTTCTCCAAAATAAATGACTTTTCATCGCCAATTGCAATATCACTGCCCTTATGAAAATCAGCAAGTGCGTGGTTAAGTTTATTTTGTTTAATATATAGAAAACCGCGAGTATTGTAGTAGTTAGCTAGAACCTCGCTAAAGGGCAGTTTACTTTCAATATTTATTGCCTTAGTTTGGGCTTCAGTTGCTTGCATGAGTTTATTTTGTTTAGCAAGAATTTCTGATTTAACGGAATACGGGGTTGAAATGTTGTCTTTTAAACGAATAGAGTCATCAACCATTTTTAAAGCTTCAGGTAATTGATTTTTTGCTGACAAATCAACAGCTTTAGCTAAGTAATATATATTGTCTTTTAAATCACTATAGTTTTTATCTTTTTGGTAAGTTTCAATGACCTTAAGTTGCTCTGGTGATGCTCGACGATTAACTTTTTTAGCAATAACATCTGACACTAATTGCTGCTGAACTTCTTTGACACTAATACCACTTTTTTCATAAATACTTTTACGAATAGCTTTCATCTCAGCTTCGATGGTATCAAGTCGATTTACAAGCTTAGTATTTTGCACAATTTGTTCAGAAAGTTGAGATGTTAAATTTGAAATAGCTAAACCAAATAAAGTGATCAGCATAACTAAAACGGTAATAAATATGACTGTCTCAAAGCGAAAGTGTTGCTTACTTTTTGAATTCATCCGTTCGTATAAGTCATCAATACTTTTAACGGTAGTTTTTTCTGACTCTATAGGTTTCATGACTATAGCCTCTATTTACTAGATTCGTACATCTTGCTTAATATCTCTTCGCCACCTTGTTTAAGGCAGGTACTTGTTTTCATATATTCAAATGCCGCTTGTGGTTGTTCAATATCAATATGGAAAATGGCAATGTTGCAAGAATTTTTACAGCACCAGCATTTTTGTATTTGATACAAAGAAAACATTAAAACAATTGATAATATGGTACCGGTTCCCAGTAACTCAGTAATTTTATCTACCATCGAACTTGTCATAAGTAGGTAAAATATAAAAATAATTGAGACGATAGAAATAGCCAATAAAACAATGTGAAACTTTAAATAGAAATTCAAACCGGACTTAGTACTGTCAATAAAGCGATTGGCTGCTTTCGCGTATATTGAAACTTGCTGTGAGGGAATGTCGTGTAAAATGTCCATGCCTTTGCCACCTAGCGTCCTTAAAAAGGTCGTATAAATTATAGTAAAACCTCTATAGAACGCCATAATATCGAGCTGTTCAACAAAATATAAGGTTAACTGAATATGTAAACCCAGCGTGCCGTTGTCACATTTCTGACTTACTTGTGTCACCTGTTTGTCAAGTTAGCGAAATAAAAACTACATATTATTTCAACAATTCTGTCATTTTTGCTCCGTACTATTATCGCAAATTTTTTAATAATAAATCTGCGGAGCAGAACTGTAATGAGTATCAAAAATCTATTTAAAGTAAGTGTAATTGTAAGTGCTATGGCTTTAGTTGGTTGTGGTGGTGACATTAAAATTAAGCCAACCGTAAACGATAATAGTGTTGATAACAGCCCCAATAATTCAAATAACAGCTCTGGCGGTGGTGACACTGGCGGTACTAACCCGTGTGCAACCCGTGGTGACTTACAAGGTTCATACGATGGTCGCGATTGTAACTACACTGCAGCATTTGCTAGTAAAAATATTGAAATAGAAACTGACTTGACTTTCAAGGAGTTGCCTAAAGACGGTGTTCACGTATTTAACGGCGCACTATTGATTGGTAAAGACTGTGATACGACAACAGGTTGTACTATTGCTGCCAACGGCCCTACATTAACTGTTGTTGAAGGGGCTAATTTAGCGTTCACATCAGGTGAAGCTATTATTCGCATCGGTCGTGGCGCAAAAATTAACGC
Source organism: uncultured Colwellia sp. (assembly GCA_913058245.1). Lineage (GTDB taxonomy): Bacteria > Pseudomonadota > Gammaproteobacteria > Enterobacterales > Alteromonadaceae > Cognaticolwellia. Next base: position 99,021 of record CAJXQJ010000005.1, on the reverse strand, counting down.
GATTGGTACACTAGAAAAGCCGATTACTTTTACGTCTGCAAACGCATATGAGCGTTTAGATGTGGTTGGTAATGGTGCTCAGTTCGCTGACTGGGGCGGAATTATTATTAACGGTTTTGGTATTACTAACCAATGTACAGACGCACAGCGCGCGGCAAGCACGTGTAACGTAACAACGGAAGGTGTTACCAGTTACTTTGGTGGCAAGAACAATGCTGATAACAGCGGCACTATTCAATTTGCGAACATTTGGTACGCAGGCTCTGGTCCTCGTTCAGGCGGTGAAGGAGATGACCTTAACTCACTAACATTAAATGCTGTTGGTTCGGGTTCTTCATTTGATTATATCCATATTCACCAAGGTTTTGATGATGGCATCGAATTCTTTGGCGGAGCCGCGGATATTAGCCACATTGTGGTAACCGATACTCAAGATGACGCGATTGACATTGATGCCGGCTGGCAAGGTAATGGTCAATATATTTTTGTTAAGCATGGTACTGTGCAAACGAAGAATGACGTGATTGTTGACGGTGTAACTATTCCTGCTGGCTCAGACGTATACATGGGTAACAACGGCTTTGAAACTGACGGTGAGAAAAACGGCGGCGCAGAATACTCTGAAGCACCAACATCAAATCCAACATTTGCTAACGTTACTGTAATTACATCAGACGGCAGTTCAGTACGTGATGACGACCCTTCACAAGCATTTAAATTTGATGATGCCATTAAATCAATGTACTACAACACGCTTATCGTAAAAACAGACGGCACCAACGGTACTAACTGTATTGAGCATAAATCAGACGGTGAAATTAACGTTGACGAAGTGTCATTCTCAAACTCAGTTATGGCTTGTGTAAACGAGTTTAAAGGCGAGCAAACATTTATCTCAGGTAAAGAGCCTGCAGCATTAACCGGCACAGCAAAAGCTGATTGGTTCGACAACAGCGGTGCAAACCAGCGTATTGCGAGCACTTCAAGTGTACTGGCTAATGCTTTTGCAACAGACGTTGATTCAGCAGACATTACCGTGACGGCTAACGACTTATCAGGCTTAGGTGCTTTCTTCCAAGCGGGTAACTACATCGGTGCTGTATCTGAAAACGATACCAACTCAGACTGGTACAAATGGGTTGAAGCGGCTGTTACAGCAGCAGATCAAGATTAATTAACGGTTTAAAACCAGTTTAGACGCAGTGAGTGCTGCGTCTTTTTTTAACTTGATTTGAAAGCAGGATTTAAACATGACAACTCAACATAGACTTAAAAGAGTTTCTCTTGCCGTTGGTCTGGGGTTATTAGCCAATGTCCCAAATGTATTGGCACAAGGCACACCAGAAGAGAACGACGTAATGGAAGAGGTTGTAGTTAAAGCAACCCGATTACAAGGTAGTGCCGCGGCAGTTATTGAAGAACGTCGTAACCAAGCGTTTGTGGCCGATATTTTAGGTTCAGAGCAAATTTCAAAAACGGGTGACAGCGACGCCGCATCAGCATTACGACGCGTAACTGGTTTAACACTCGTTGACGGTAAATTTATCTATGTTCGTGGTTTAGGTGAGCGCTATTCAAGTGCCCGTTTAAACGGCGCAAATATTCCAAGCCCTGATTTAACGCGAAATGTGGTGCCGCTTGATATATTCCCAGCCAGCATCATTGAAAGTTTATCGGTGCAAAAGTCATATTCTCCATCTATGCCAGCGGCATTCGGTGGTGGTGCAATCGACATTAGAACTAAGTCAGTACCAAAAGACTTTGTCGCTAGTTTCGAAGTAGGCTTAGCTTACGATGAAAACTCACAAGACGGTTTCACCTATAACCGTCAAGGCAACGGCTTACCAAGCGAATTACAAAATGCCATTGTGCAATACAAAGGTGACTTTTCACTGCGTAATATTATCTTAACCGATAACTTAACTGATACTGATTCAGCAACGCGTGGCGAGCAAGCAACGGCTATTAACCAAAATTTATTAAAATCATTGCCACGCAACATGGTAATGAAAGACGAGTCGCTTGACCCAACCTATAATTTCAAAGCCAGTATTGGTAATTCATTTGACGAGAATTACTTTGGTGGCCAAATTGGCTTCCTTGCCGCAGTTTCTTACGATAATAAATGGCAGTTTGCTAATAAAAAATCAGCCGTAGTCAGCGAAAACTTCTCTGATGACTGTAGTGAAACCTTACTGAACGACGAGCAAATAGCTAACGCCTGTTATAACACGGTTAAAACCTCGCAAGTGACCACCGAAAACGAACGCTTAAGCGCTGTTTTCAACCTTGGTTATAAACTTGATAACCACCAGTTAGCGTGGACAAATATTTACCTTGAAGATAACGAAGACGAAAGTGTTATTGGTATTATTGAAAGCCCAAATGGTAGTACCGTTGACACTATTTTCGGTAATGGCCAAGCACAACGTTCTCACGAATTTAATTACGAAGAACGCAGCTTAGAAATTATGCAGTTTACCGGTAAGCATACCTTTACCGACTATGCTGGCCTAGGTGTTGACTGGCAATATACGGAATCAACCGCGGAAACTGAAATTCCAACCGACGTTAAATATAAGTTTATCGACACTTATGCTGACGGTGCATATCAAAAGTCTGATATTACCGGTGATGACAACCGTGTAGTTTATTCATATTTAGCACTTGAAGATAACGTGAAGTCATACAGTGGTAACGTAACACTACCGCTTTATTTTGAAGATGTTGAGCTTGAATTCAAAGCAGGTTACGACTTCTCAGACAAAGGCCGTTACTACACAACATCAAGCTTTACCGTAAATAACGACAGTGGCGTTAAAATTCCGGTTAATTCAGGTGCTGATACCGTACTTGATGTTACCAACTATTTAACTGATGAATTGCTTGATAACAACAGCATCTTAGTTGACTTTAACGAGCCAACAGCACCAGACGCTGATGATTACCTAGCAGGGCAAAAAATTGATGCCGGTTACGGTGCCTTCGACTTAATTTACCAAGGTAAGTGGCGTGTAAGTGGTGGTGTGCGTTATGAAGAGTTCAAGCAAACATCACTAGCAACCTCAAGTTTGATTTTCAAAAAAGAAGACTTAGATATTTTCTTCTCAGAACAGAGAATTCAAGACGGTAGCATTATTGAAGATGACTTCTTCAGCGCATTATCGTTTACCTACATTGGTGGCGACGACTACCAAATTCGTTTTGGTTACGGTGAAACCGTAGTTCGTCCTGATCTACGTGAAGTTGTGCCAGTTGCCTACTACGACCCATTAACGGATATCCGTACCATAGGTCGCGTTGGGCTTAAAAGTAGCCCAATTAAAAACTACGATGCCCGTTATGAGTACTATGCTGACAACGGTGATAACTACTCTGTTGGCATGTTCTATAAAGATATTACTAACCCAATCGAGTCAGTATTATCTATTGGTGATGAAGACTACACCTTATCATTTGTTAATGGTGAAACGGCTGAAGTTTACGGTATTGAAGCGGAATGGTTACACGACTTAACCTGGTTAGCAGATGGTTTCTTTACTTCAGGTAATATTACTTTAAGTGATTCTGAAGTATCGATTGACCCAGCGTTTGCCGGCAACTTAACCAACCCGAAAAAACGTATGACAGGCCATTCAGAGTACGTAGTTAACTTACAGCTTAACTACGATTCAGCTAACGGTAATCATAGTAGCTCGTTAGTTTATAACGTATTTGGCGAACGTATTATTGCCTCGGGTGTTGGTGGCAGGGAAGATGCGCTAGAGCAACCGTTCCACTCGCTTGACGCGGTTTATACTTACTACCCAGATTTTAACTCGAAAGTAAAAGTTAAAGTGAAGAACTTACTTGGTGAAGACCAAGAAGTCACACAGTCTGATATTACCGTACGTTCAAAAGAAGTGGGTACTATCTTTAGTGTTAGCTATACCTATGACTTCTAGTTAAGTATCCGTTGTAGTTAATTTGCTATAACTTAACAAACGTAAAACGAAGTGTTGGAAAGCCAGCTAGGAAACTAGCTGGCTTTTTTGTTGCCGATAAAAATTACGACTGATAATGCAGGGTTTCACAAATTTTTCACAGCCTAATCGTTAAAATTTTCATCTCTTATATTACGAATTATTAATTATGGACTGGGGATAAGGTATGGTATTGCATGTTGGATTAGTAAGGTTTTCTTTGTTATGTATTTGTTTAATGGTAAGTGGTGTTGTTAGCGCTAGCGCTCGAACCGAGACTATAGGTAGCATAGAGCGCATTGAGAGCTCAGGGGATATAGCGGCGAGTGAAACTACGAGCCTTAAAGAAAAAATTGACCAAGCCATAGTTAAATTTGAACAAACCGACCGTAAACATTGGGGCTTTACCGTTAATCGCTTTGAGAATGAAGAGGGCGATATTACCGAAAGTGTTGAGCAATTTACCCCAAATGCAGAAATCAATAAACGATGGTTGCTGATCAGCGCTAATGGCGTAGAAGCGACAAAAAACCAGCAAGAAAAATTCTTAAAAAAGAAACAAAAGCAAGCGAAAAAAAATAAGCAAAAGGCTAAAGCAAAGGCAAATGAGAGCAGCAAAAAAGCTTCGGATAATAACAGTTATACCATTAAATTAAGGGAGCTAATTAACCAAAACACACTTGCTTTTCATTCCGAAACTAACCGTCATATTGAAATGAGTTTTCAAGTAACCTTAAACCAATTTGGTGATGAAACCAAAGGCAAGTTAGACGGCCTATTGTCATACAGTAAACAAAACCAATTTATCGAAACTATTACTATCACGAATAACGCGGAGTTCTCGCCTATGTTCAGCGCTTCGATTAATGAATTGCTATTAACCTTTAACTTTGTAGAAATTGATAACGCCATTTTGTTTCGCGAACATGCATTGCAAATGAAGGGCTCTTTTGCGTATTTCGTTGATATTGATGAAGTGTCTAAGGATACTTATTTTGATTATCAGTATCACGCGGCTGTTGAGTGAAGGTGATAAAATCATCGGCTCACTTTATTATTTTTCAGGTAAGTTATGACTCGTGTAGATATTCGTTTGTTATTTTGAATATGATATTAAGGCATTAACCTCCTCACGCTGATGAGAAGGTATCCTTAAAAATATGAGGGCATTGTTTAGCTTGAATTACTCGTAAATGTTTTTACGTCACTTATTTACAACAACTTCGAAGCCGTCAAGGTTAAGTTGCTAATACTCTACTTTATCTAAGCGTCGTTGAGCAGTATCTTTATAGAAGCTGTCAGTGTTACCAGCTTGTTTAATTACTTTATTTAGCCATAGCTTGGTATTTTTAAAATCTTTTTTGCTCCAGTAGGCTTGAGCTATCTGGTATCTAAAAGCTTGTAATGTCGACGCATCAGGGAATGTACTCTCAAGTTCTTTAAATGTACTTAAAACCATAGGCATATATGTATCAAAGTTTTTCTTGACACCATACGATGAGCCATATTTCCCCCTTTCTTTCCAGCCTAGAAGGGTTCTAATTTTTTCTTCGTATGAAATTCTTGCAGCTTTAGTATTAGGGAACTCTGTTATTATTTTATCGTACCATTTATTTGCGGTTTCGACTTTTGGAATCCAACTAGAGTCAATAGTAAATCTATTGTCTCTATCAGAAGACCAAAAATCAGCATGCTTCAAATAGGAAGATGCAATTGCGTTGTCTACAGTCTCTTTAGCAGTTTCACCAACTATCTCAGATAATTGAACTATTTTATTTTTTACCAATTTTGCTTCATTTGAGTTCGGGTATTTTTTTGAAAGTTGAGTCCATGTTTTTAAAGCTTGTGTAACCTGATTATTTTGAAAGGCAACTCTGCCTAGTTCATAATAAGCCTTAGCTTTATTGACATCGGATGCTTTACTAAAAATAATGTCAATTAATTCAATCTTCGCTTGGGCTGTTAATCCATGTTCGGATAGAATCTTAGCTTTATTTAGAGATGCGGCATTCGCATTTGCCATTATAAGCGATAGGCCTAAAGTGATAATTATTTTTTTCATCATTCTTCCTTGTTTGGTATTGATAGATATATTTGATAGTAATTTATTACGATAAAATAGTGCCTTAAAATAAGGTGCACTTTCTCTCTTTAGTTTTATTTCAAGACTCAAATATATCATAACCATCAATGAATTTGCGTTACAGATTTGAAACAAGCTTGCGCAAAATCATGAAATATTCCTTTAATTTTCAAGGTGGTACTATTTGCTACAACTATACCGGGCTGCGTGAGGATAAACGCCAGTTTTGTAGTTTACATAATGAAACAGAAGCGCTTGGCTTAGCACTGATTTTGACGCAACTTTCAACATTACTTCAGTACGATTTTCAATATCTGGCGACTAACATATATGTTTACAAGCTGATGTTGACGTTGAAAAAGGTAGGTTGTTACCTTGTTCTAATTAACCTTAACTTTCTTGCTTTTCTCTGCGATAAACTACCGCCCAAAAGTAAACTAAAATCGCTATCCAGTGCAGAAAAAACATACTTAGGCCAATTAACACGCGATGCTTTTTAGTTTTGTTTTCAATAAAGTCTTCTAGCATCATTATCCAAAAACCAGTAAAGGTAATAAAGGTCAGCGGGATGCCTATTTTTGCGAACAATGGCGCGTTGTTCCAACCACCGACATAGTAGTATTGCTGAACTGTTCCGGTTAAGAAACCTATTGCCAATACGACAACTACCAAGGTATACCAAAAGCCTGCAACAATTTTCATAAACGTTTAAAACACATGGTTGAAATTAGCGGCGATAATAGCTTGCCTAACTCGCGAGGGAAAGAGGGCAGATCAAATTATCGGTATTTGTATTGAATATTTCTTATCGCTTACATTAGTCAACCATTTTACTTAGCAGGTATGTCACAACACCAACTAGTAACATGTGGTACTTATAGTGACTAATTGGAGGGAAATCGACAGACTCTACTTTAAGATAAGCTGTTTCATTTGATGTTGAAAACAAGTCGATAGGTAGCAAGTCAGCGGCAAATAGTACTATTGAAACGGTTATGAGAATTTTGCTAAATAACAGTAAAAACTTACTCACTTTGAAAATGCTACCGAAACCACTGTGCCGTTATTGCTTTCAACGGTTAGTTGCCAGCCTTGGTGCTCGCATAAGCGCTTTACAATGGATAAACCGAAACCATAGCCGGTGCTTTGGCTGCCTTTCACTGCTGGCGCGGTTATATGCGAAGAAATATCTTCTTCAATACCTGGGCCGGTGTCGCTGATCACTAATTGGTTATTGATAAAATCAACGTTAACTTCGCCGAGGTTGGTGTATTGAAAAGCATTGCTGAGCAAGTTATCAAGCAATACTTTTAGCATACCTGATTGGGCATGTATTTGGGTATTGCAGTTGTTTGTTACATCAACGTCGATGGCTTTGCCGTTAAGCATATAGCTGTGATCTAATATTGATTGTTCAACCAATGGCAAAAGTGGAGTGAGGGTTTTGTTTTCACTGTTATGCTCTTCTCTCGCGAGGATTAACAGAGTGTTCACCGTTTGTTCCATTTGCATGGCAGCATCAGAAATACGGCTGATTAATTGGCGATTGTCATCATTCTCGGTATTTTTGCTGTGATAAACCTCAACCGCGTTTTTAATGATGGCGACAGGGGTTCTTAATTCGTGGCTGGTGTCGCGGGTAAAGCATTTTTCACGCTCAAGTGCCTTGCTAATTTGCTGCATGGAGTTTTCAAGTGTGTGCGCTAATACGCCTATTTCATTGTTGGGGAAATTGTGGGCAAAGGTGTTTGGAATGTTTTCAGGGGCAACACCGTCAACTAAGTCGGCTAGCTGCTTAAGTGGTGTTGCGGTTTTTCTACCTAACAACCAAGCAATAAAAAATGCGACTAATGAAAGTATGCCGCCAAATATTAAAAAGAACTGAATTACGCCGTCTCTGATCGGCCGAACCAGTAAATTTTGACTGACCTCGGCAACTAAATAAACATTTTCATTTTTAGATAAGGTATATAAATGATAATGCCTACCTTGTTCTCCATAAAACTCTTTACGTTGTGGCTCTGCTAAAAACTGCTGCTGCATATCTACCGGTAAAGTGCTTTTTGATAAATACACTGACATATGAGGCACATGAGTCTTTGGCCATTGGCCTGTTGCTTGATATTGCGTTGTTAAAAAGTTTGCTTCTTGTGCGACTTCACGTTCAATAAAACTGTCTTCTAGGTTGTATAGAAGTATCAGACAGAAAAAACAATATATGGCTGATATGACTAAAGTGAATATGCAAAATTGCGCGACAATACGTCGGCTCAAGCTATGAGGTTTACGGGCGTTATTGTTCATTTTTAACCTCTAAGGTAAAACCAACACCGTGTACGGTTTTTAGTATGGGATAGTCAAAAGGCTTATCTAAAATATTGCGTAACTGATAAATGTGAGAGCGCATAGCGTCGGATTCTGTTGGTTCATCACCCCAAATTTTTTGCGTTAACATCGAGCGGCTAACAACTTGCGGATAGGCTTCGGCGAGAATGGTGATAATACGCACGCCCATGGCATGTAGTTCAAGGGGGGTATTGTCTCTCGATACTTGCTTTCTTTGTCTATCAATGGCTAAAGGGCCAATGGTTAAAATGTCAGTTGTTTGCAGTAAGTGACGTCTGGATAAGGCTAAACACCGTACTTCAAGTTCTTGTAATGAAAAGGGTTTCGTTAAGTAGTCGTCTGCACCTGCGGTAAAGCCCTGAACTTTATCATCAATACTGTCACGAGCGGTGAGCATTAATATCGGAATATGACGATTAGCGAGTTTTCGTATTTGCTGACAGACCTCAAGCCCGTCCATTTTCGGTAAATTAAGGTCGAGGATGATTAAGTCGAAGTGGTTTTCTAATGCTAGCTCAAGTCCATGTTGCCCTTGATTGGCAAAGTCGAAAGTGTGGCCTTTGCCCTCCATGTATTCTGCGATATTTTCGGCAATGCTTTGTTGATCTTCAACGAGCAAAACATTAAGTGATGTTGCTTGTGCTTTCATATACTTACCAAAGTAACAAACAACACCGCAATTAATTTAATTGCGGTGTTGTTTGGTGATTTAATTTCTTATAACGTTTTTAACATGTCTAATGCTGGTTTGTAATCAGGTTTTGCTACGAGTAATTGATTTAAGGTGTTTTTTGCATCAGTAACCCGTCCTAACTTATGTTGTGTAGAGGCTATTTTCATATCTAACATCGGATTGTTAATGGTTTTTTGTGCTATGGTCATTAACGATAATGCTTGCTCAAATTGTCGGTTATTTTCTGCCATTTTTAAATAATAAAAACCGTACATACCCGCTAGTGCAAGGTGATGCTGTTCTGGAGCATCTGCCAAGGTATTTAACGCTGTCTTATCGCCAGCGAGAAACTTTGCAATAACGGCCATGGTGTTGTCTTCAGTGTCTTTTTCTTGGGCGGCTGGCGTTAAGCCCAACATTTTCACTAGTGCTGTTGCCACATCAACGGTTGATGTTGGGTTTTGTCCGGTAATTAAGCGCTCATCAATGGCAACATGGCTTAGCATAATTTCACTCGATTGAAATTGTCCGCCTCGTTCAGTTAATTTGTCTTCTAGCATAAATTCAAACTGGCTCAGCCACTTTTTGCCAAATAGCTTTTCTTCTTGATTGGTAAAGCCGTTAATTGCTTTATTTGCGACTAAGTAACTGCCATCGTCAAGCTTAACATCGACTAATGCTGCTGGACCATGACATACAGCTGCAACTGTGCCTTTGTTCTGATAAATGTCGGCAATAAAAGCTTGCAATGCGGTATCTTTTGGTAAGTCAAACATGGCACCTTTACCACCAACAATAAATATTGCGTCGTAGGCATTTGCATCTAAATCAGCTGTGGGTAAGGTATTGTCCAATTTAGCCATAATAACTTGGTCTGCCAATACCACAGCATTGTATGACTTTTTAGGGTCATATTTATCAGCTTGCACTTTACCGCCGTTAGGGCTGGCTATATCAACTGAAATGCCATTGGCTTTAAACACTGAGTAAGCTTTGGCGAATTCATCGAACTCATAGCCCGGCTTTTCTTCTCCTTGTTGCTGACCATAACCGCTAACAACCATAACCACTTTCTTTTCAGAGGTAAATGCGCCTGCCTGCACGGATAGCATGATTAAAACTATTAGCGCTAAGAATTTATTTATTGTTTTTACTAAAACTGTCATAGGTATTCTCCTTAAAATTTGCGTTAATCATGCAGCGCATGCTGTGAAACAGATGTGAAATATTGAGCGAAACTTTGTTTAGGTATCTGACATTAATTGCTTCACCGAGCTTTGTAAGCTGTGTCTGCTGGCATATATGCCTAAGCCGGTAACAACAGACAAAATTATTGCTAAGGTGATGGATAGCCAAATAAAGTCAGGCTGATATTTCAACGAGAATTGAGACTGATAGATCAGCATACCGGAAAAGTATGTACCTAGAATAGCGCCAATTGCGGTGATGCTTGCGGTAACGAGCCACTCAATAACATTAAGTTTTAAACAGGTAACTTGAGTAAAACCAAAGCTCATAATGATACTGTTTTTCTTCTTTTCTTGAGATTCCAAGGCACTGATAGAGGCGAGAATAACGACGCTGGCGAGAATTATGATCATCAATGAAAAGCCGCTGATAACTTTGGTTATCATGGCTAACATGCTATCAAAACGTTCAGTGACTTCTTTTAGCGATACCATTCGCAGTGTTGGAAATTTTTGCCAAAGTGCGGGCAGTAATGTTTCTTGTTGCTGAGTTAACTCGATACTTGCCATGCTGTAATGTGCTGATTGAATATGAGCTAATGCAGTTGGTGGCATTTGTACCCAAAAAGTAATAGAACCGGCGCCGGGCTGAAATACATGACTAGCCACTATTTGAAGTTTTACTTGTTGTTGGCCGATGAAAAACGTTAACCAGTCGCCAAGTGCTAAACCTAGGTCAGTCATTACTTCTTCTTCAACTGATATTTGTTGCCAATTTTCTGTATTGTTTTGCCACCACTGTCCGTCAATAACTTTGTTGTTTTTCGGTACGACTTCACTCCAATGTAAGCGAATGGCATGGCTAAAGGTTGCCATACTATCGCTAGGTTTACTGCTAAATTCAGCAAGCGTTTGACTATTCACAGCAACTAACTTGGCGTACATATAAGGCTTAGCTTGGCGAATGTCGATAGCATGTTCATTAGCCCAATTTTCAATAAACTGCATTTGTGGTTTAGTGGCTTGTGATACAATGATATTGCCGTCATGCTGGCGTTGATAGGAAGTCATAGTGTTACCTAAATCTTTTAGCAACATTAAGGTAAACAGCAGTAAAAACGCGCATAAGCCAACGCCTAGTATTTGGGTGCTTTTGCTGATTAAGCGTTGCTTCATCATAAATAATGAAAATGGTATTAGGCCAGAAAAGCTTTGGCTTAACTTTTCGCCAATGGTTAGTGAACTCCAACTGACTAATATCATTACCACAATGGTAAAGCCGATAGCGGCAACCATCATCAAAGTTAACAAGGCATTGTCTGAATAGCTGATAACAACTAAAGATAACACCACCAAGCTACTTAATTTACTTAACCAGTGGCTTAAGCCTTGTTTGTTATTGCTAAATAGTTTTGCAACTGAGTTATTGCGTAATGATAGCCACACAGGGGCATGGAAAATAGCGAATATGGTAGTCACCGCCAGAACTGAATGCAGCATTGATGTTAGGCGCCATTGCCAAACTATTTCGGTAAATGTTTCATTTAACCAGTTTATGATCAGCCAATGACTTATCGCTGACAAAGTGACAATAACCGGCATTATTAGTAGCAGGCCAAATAACCATTTCAAAATAGAAACTTGAATGCCGGTACTTTTTGTTGCGCCAAGGCTCATGCAAATTGCTGAAAAATATTGATCTTTTTTAATATGCACTTGGGTTAATTGGTTGATGGCAATAGCAGCCATAAAGAATAAAAGAACCGATGCCAAGCCCATAAAGTTTTCTGTTCGTTTCCAGAATAAAGCTAAAGGATGATTGCCTTGTTTGTGATGTACTTGCGAAGCAGGGAGGTTTTCTTGTTGCCATGTTATTAGCGCTTTAATTTGGCTGACAGAGCCTGCTATTAGGTAGCGATAGTGTATGAGTTCTGGGGCGAATTCAAGTGACTTTATATCAAGAGTATTGATCATCGCACGCATATCAACGTTATGACCTTCCATCAAGCGATCTGGCTCGTGATGTAATACTCTAGCAACTAAAAATGCTTGGTTTGCTATTTTTAAAGTATCACCAATGTTGATTGATAAGCCAGCAAGAAGTCTAGCGTCGAGCCAAATATGTCCTTGCTCTGGGCCAGATTGTGTTACAACTTCATTATCGTTAAGAGAGCTTGAGGTGAATAGCTGACCTTGCAACGGGTATTGTGCGTCGACCGCTTTTAATTTCGTACGTTGCCAATGTTCATTATGGGTTAGTGTTGTTTTTATATCTTGAGTTTGGACAATGGTGTTGGTGATTGCAGCGAGTTCTTTTTGCTGTTTTATGGTTAAAGCGCTAGATTGACTTAACACCGCGTCAGCACCTAACAAGCTTTGCAAATTATCGTTTAAATATGCCTGTATACTTTGGCTTGTTTGGCCTAAGGTCATAATGAATAATAGTAAAATCCCCTGTGTCCAACGCAATAACCGTTGGTGAGATGAGCTAAACTCTTGTTGGTAAAAATGCCAAGCAAGCTTACTGTTACTAATTAACATGATGCCACCTTCAATATGTTAGTTTCTTGCGTGCTTAGCTGACCTTCAGCGAGTGAAAACCTGTGCTGTGCTCGTTCAGCCAATACTTCGCTGTGTGTCACAGCCACTAAACCGGCATTATTCTCTTGGCAACAGGTAAATAGAATGTCGGCGATTTCGCTGGCACTTTTTTGGTCTAAGTTACCGGTAGGTTCATCAGCGAATATAAATTTAGGTTCGAATACCAACGCCCTTGCTATTGCAACACGTTGTTGTTCGCCACCACTTAACTGACTGGGTTTATGATCGAATCGATGTTGTAAACCAACTTTCTCAAGCCAATGTTTAGCTTTTGTTACGGCGTTCTTATCTCCTCTTAATTTCAGTGGTAGGGCTACGTTATTTAGCGCAGTTAATTCTGGTAGGAGATGAAACTGTTGAAATATAAAGCCAATGTCGCTCCTTAATTCAGGTAACGGTTTTGTTTGCTCGCCATTGACATAAGTACCTGTGCCTGAGGTTGGCTCTTCTAAGCCGGACATCAACATTAATAAACTTGATTTCCCCGCGCCAGAAGGACCAGTGATGGCGTATGACTTTCCACGTGATATGGTTAAGTTGAGGCCTTCAAATAACGTTACCTTAGTATCATTTGTTTGAAATGACTGACAGATATTCCTTAGTTCAATGTTGCAGGGCATAACGAAGCTCACTTTAAAGCTAATTAATAGAAATTATCCATTATCTTAAAACTGGCTTTGTGAAATGGCTGTGAAATAGCTTAATAAGGTGACAGTAAGAATGTTAACTGAGCGATATAAGGAAGTAAAAAAGCCAGCATTGATGCTGGCTTTCTAATATTTGGTATTTAGGGTTACTTAAAGCTGTGACTGAATATAGTTTTCTAGCCCGATGGTTTTAATTAAACCAAGTTGTTGCTCTAACCAAAATGCGTGATCTACTTCTGTATCATCAAGTAGTTTTTCTAGTATTTCGCGAGTAACGTAGTCTCTTTCTTGTTCACACATAGCAATGGTTGAACGAAGTGCTTTCGCTACTGCGTACTCAACGTCTAAATCACTTTGCAGCATTTCAGGTACTGTTTTACCAATGTGTAAACCTGGACGGGTTTGCATATCTGGCGTGCCTTCTAAGAACAAAATTCGTTGTATCAACATTGATGCATGTTGCTTTTCATCATCAAATTCGTGGTCAATGCGTTCGAAAAGTTTGTTAATGCCCCAATCTTCATACATGCGTGAATGAATAAAGTATTGATCCATTGCCGCTAGTTCATAGGCTAATAAGCCATTTAAAGCAGATATAACTTGAGTATTACCTTTCATTTTATTTACCCTCTAACCGTTTAAAGCTGCGCTTGAATATATTTTTCAATACCCATGTTATCAATTTGGTATTGTTGAGTTTCTAGCCAATCTAAGTGTTCTTCTTCGTCATTTAGAATGCTATCAAGCATTTCACGACTTACGTAGTCTTGCTCTTGCTCACATAAGGTAATAGCACTGCGTACGATATTTATTTGAGCGGTCTGAAAGCGGGTATCACAACTGATCATTTCTTGCGTATGCTCACCAATAGCAAGCGGCGAAAGTTGCTGTAAATTTGGTAAGCCCTCAAGGAATAATATGCGTTCGATAACTTTATCGGCTTGTTTCATATCGAGAATCGATTTCTTATAACATTTGCTATTTAAGGCATTAATGCCCCAGTTTTTATACATTCTGGCATGAAGAAAGTATTGGTTAATAGATGTTAATTCGCTGGTTAGTACTTTATTTAGTATTGCGAGAACTGCGGGATTACCTTTCATTAGTGCCTCGATAAACGTTGTTTTGTGTTGGCAGTAATTATAGGAAGAAAATAGCGGAATGCAAAAGGTAATTGCTAAAAAACCTTAAAAAACAAATGGTTGATAATGGTAATTGTTATCAGTTGTAATTAGGTGAGGTTATCTAAATGAACTACTTGAGTTTAATTAGTAAGTTAACTAAGGCCTAACCTACTTCTTTAAATAAACTTTCGTCAATAATGGTGTCATCAATAATATTTTGCGCCACTTTTACACAAGTGCCACATTGTGACCCTAATGGTAGGTGTTGTTTTAGTTCTCGCATAGAGCCAACGCCGGCTTCGGTAACTAACTGTTTAATTTGGTGGTCTGTGATGCCTTTGCAAATACAAACAAACATAAATATATTCACTAACGATTGATAACGCGATTGATAATAGTTCTTATTTAGTGTTCTTTCAACAATTAATTTCTTATAAAGTATTAGTACATTGAAAAGTAAAGAGTTTAATTTTTAGGCATATTTAGAAAGTGACTTAGTTATCGACTAAGTATAACTATTAGCCAGTTTTATGTGATTTAAATCATATTATTAGGTTTGTTTGGATAATTGTATATAACTAAAATCATATATAACTATTTTGTTATGTTTGTAGTTGCTGTATGATAGCTTTCATTCATTTAGATGGAAGCGTGTTCATGTCGCCCACAGTATTTTATAAAAACTTAGCTGATGATATTCGCTTAAAAAGCATCTTGCTTATCATAAAAGAAGGTGAGCTTTGTGTTTGCGAATTGATGGTCGCACTCAATGAGACTAGCCAGCCGAAAATATCACGGCATTTAGCACAACTTAAAAAAGCAAGGCTATTGGTAACTCGTAAACAAAAACAATGGGTTTTTTACACCCTAAACCCTGATATCCCGCTATGGTCAAAGAACGTTATTACCTTAACATTAAGTGAAAATTTAACGTTTATAGCTCCAAATCTGCAAGCTTTAAATAAGATGGGCGACAGACCAACTCGTATAGCAAGTTGCTGTGAGTAGAGTTTAAAAATATTGTTAATTCATTAAACGATTTGAAAAATAAACATTGATAGGAAAAGTATCATGACAATTAAAATAGGTATTAATGGCTTTGGCCGTATGGGGCGCTTGTCAATGCGTGCAGCGTATGATTGGGATGACATTGAAATTGTTCAAATTAATGATCCTGCCGGCAATGCGGAAACCTTAGCCCACTTGTTAAATTTTGATTCTATTCATGGTATTTGGCAGTATCAGGCAACACATAAAGATGAAAATATCATCATCAATGAAAACAAGATTGCTTGTAGCCAAAATCGTGATATTGCCGATACTGATTGGTCAGGTTGTGATGTTGTAATTGAAGCTTCGGGTGTGATGAAAACCAAAGCCTTACTACATGCTTATTTGGAGCAAGGCGTAAAGCGAGTGGTTGTTACTGCGCCAGTTAAAGAAGACGGCATTTTAAATATTGTTGTTGGCGTTAACGACCATGAGTACGATGCTGATAAATTTCCCATTGTTACGGCGGCTTCTTGTACCACTAACTGCTTAGCACCCGTTGTTAAAGTGATTCATGAAAAAATTGGTATTAAGCATGGTTCAATGACAACCATTCATGACATTACCAATACGCAAACCATATTAGATGCACCCCATAAAGATTTGCGTCGTGCTCGCGCATGCGGCATGAGTTTAATTCCAACTACCACAGGTTCGGCAACGGCAATCACTCATATTTTTCCTGAGCTTAAAGGAAAATTAAATGGCCATGCGGTGCGTGTACCACTAGCCAATGCGTCAATTACTGATTGTGTTTTTGAGTTAGAACGAGCGACCACTGAACAAGAAATTAACGGTTTTTTACAAACAGCGGCTAATGGTGAACTAAAAGATATTTTAGGCTTTGAAGAACGTCCGCTGGTATCTATTGATTATAAAACTGACCCACGTTCGAGCATTATCGATGCGCCGTCAACTATGGTGGTTAATGGTACTCAAGTTAAACTTTATGTTTGGTACGACAATGAGTGGGGATATGCAAATCGAACGGCAGAAATAGCACGTATGGTTGGCCGTTCTGATTTAGCTGCGAATAAAAACCGTTAGTGATTGATGCATGAAAATACTAAGTGGGCTATCAGAGCAAGTTAAACAATACCTCGTTATAACTGGTAATTACTGGGCGTTTACCTTAACTGATGGCGCTTTGCGAATGCTAGTGGTGTTGTACTTTCATCAGCTCGGTTATAGCCCTATTAGCATTGCGATGTTGTTTCTCTTTTATGAGATTTTTGGTGTTGTTACTAATTTAGTTGGCGGCTGGCTAGGGGCTCGATTAGGCCTTAACAAAACTATGAATATTGGCTTAGCCATTCAAATTATTGCGCTAGCTATGTTACTGGCGCCAAGTGGTTTTCTTACCGTTGCCTATGTCATGGTTGCACAGGCATTATCTGGTATTGCCAAAGACCTTAATAAAATGAGTGCCAAAAGCTCAATTAAATTACTGGTGAGCGATGGTGAAAGCAGCAAGTTATATAAGTGGATTGCAATTCTGACGGGCTCAAAAAACACCTTAAAAGGCATTGGTTTTTTCCTGGGAGGATTACTACTAACTTTATTAGGCTTTACTGGCGCTATTGCTGTAATGACAGGAGTGCTTGTTATTGTTTGGCTATTTAGCCTTATCAAGTTAAAACAAGATTTAGGTAAAGCGAAAAATAAGCCTAAATTTAAGGAGATATTTTCAAAAAGCCGAGCCATTAATTTACTTTCAGCAGCTAGGTTATTTTTATTTGCCGCCAGAGATGTGTGGTTTGTGGTCGCTTTACCGGTGTTTCTAGCAGCTGAATTTGGTTGGCAGCATAGCTGGGTCGGCGGTTTTATTGCCGCTTGGATAATTCTTTATGGTTTTATTCAAACTATTGCGCCAAAAATAACTGCAAGGTTTTCTGGCCAAGTGCCGAATGGTATTGATGCAGCAAAATGGGGTACGTTATTAGCATTTGTACCAGGTGTGATGGCAATTGCGTTTGCTAATGACGTTGATGCGTTTTGGGTGATTATTGTTGGCTTAATGGTATTTGCCGTGTTGTTTGCTATTAACTCATCGTTACATAGCTTTTTAATAGTCGATATGGCCAGTAAAGACGGCGTTTCGCTAGATGTTGGTTTTTACTATATGGCCAATGCCTGCGGTAGATTACTTGGCACTGTACTCTCTGGCTGGATGTTTCAAGTTTATGGTTTAGTAGCGTGCTTAATGGTATCTGCGATATTTATTGCATTAGCCGTTATTTTTGCTGCCATGATCCCAAAAACAGTGCAAATTGATTAGCCTTGCTTGAGATAAGGCAACTTAGTCACTCGGCCTTTATTGGTCGAGTCGATTTTTAAATTACTTTTTATATCTTTCCAAGCGGTAACTTTACCGCCAACATTTAGTTTTTCAAATGAATTTATTGTTAAACCATCTTCTTCAAGTTTTAAGAAGTGAGTCAACTGCTCAAAGCTGTTGCTCGCACTAATATCAATTGATAAAAAATCTTCTTTGCGATGTTGAAAATAATTTTGTGCTTGCGCGAAGTGCTGCTGATAACAATTTGTTAAAAACGTAAAGCTGTTAATGTTTTCGAGTGAATAGGGCGCGAATGTAGCTAAATAGCAGCGTTTGATTATAGGGTTAAAGCCGCCATCGTCTCGCGCTAAATTGGTATGCATACGCAATAGTAGTTGCTGAATTGACGGTAGCCATTTATCTAGCGAACGCTCTAAATAAATAAATTTAGCATTCGGGTAGGCGTAGTCTAAATGCTGATAATCACAAAAAATTGGTGTGTCAGCTATTACTTCTGCAATTTCAAACGTTTTGTCAGTATAGGCGGTATGAGCAACTTTATAACCTAAGTTAAGCATTGCTGCACAAACACTGGTGGTGCCTGTTCGGGGTAGTCCTATAATGAAAATTTTGTTTTCGCTCGCCATAATCTTTTCGTTGGTTAATTTGTAATAACAGTTTTGAACGGCGGCTATTTTGCCTCAATTCGTTCGCCAGCGTAAGAAAAATGTCATTTATCTGTCATTTAATAAACCTGCAACATTAGTGAAACCAGATTGTCATATTGAACCATTAAAATTTTTGCCAAGTGATTAAGTTGTTGAACAATTGCATATGCAATACGGCACTTAATAATTCTCGCTTCTAAAAGGTTTTATGGAAAATGAAACAAAATACATTACCTAAACGTATGCAAATTGCACTTATCGCCGCAGCGATAGCTATGCCTACGTTAGCACAAGACAGTCAACTTAACGATGTTGTTGCCGCTGGACAAAAAATTAACCAATCAGCCAACAAGTCACAACAAAAAGTTGATGCCATTAACAGTAATATTCTAACTAAATTACAACAATTCAAAACTGTTAATAAAGAGCTTGATGGCTTAAATGTTTATAACAAACAAATGAATAAGCAAATTGATAATCAGCTGGCTGAATTAGCGCAGCTCGATATTTCTATGGAACAAGTTAGCATTATTGAGCGCCAAATTTCACCGTTAATGGCGAGAATGATCAGTACGTTAGAAGATTTTGTTACCTTAGATATGCCTTTTTTACCTAGCGAGCGTAGCCATCGCCTCGATGGTTTAAAAGCAATGTTAGATCGTGCTGATATTGCGGTATCTGAAAAGTTTCGCCGTGTTCTAGAGGCATACCAAGTTGAAGTCGATTATGGTCGCACAATTGAAGCATATACTGGATTATTGACCGTTGATGGCGTTGAGCGTGACGTTGATTTTCTACGCATTGGTCGCGTTAGTTTTGTTTACCAAACCCGCGATGGTCAGCAGTTAGGCATGTGGCAACAGTCTTCACAGTCGTGGCAGCCTTTGTCTGGTGAATACCGTTTACCTATTAATAAAGCACTACGTATTGCTCGTAAGCAGCTTGCCCCCGATTTAATCACTGTGCCTGTCGCGCAAAACTCAGCAGAATAGGGAAGAATAATGATGATTTCTTTCAATAAAATAGCTTTAAAGTCATTAAAAGCAACTAAAAAATTATCAGCGCTTTCAATCGCTAGTGTTGCTCTGTCGTCGTTAATGACAGTGACTACTGTATCAGCACAACAAGCCGGTAACCTAGATGAATTATTATCGCGCCTAGAAAGTGGGCAAATAGCTCAAACGAAACAAAACCAAGCGCGTGAAAAAGAGTTTACTTTAAAAGTAAACGAACAAAGCCGTTTACTTGAACAAGCGAAAACAACACGTGATCAAGCCATTAATACCAGTACTCGTTTAGAAACTCAGTTTCAAGACAATGAAGTGAAACTAGCGAATAAAACTGACGCGTTATCGCGTCGTATGGGTGAACTAAAAGAACTATTTGGTGTGTTACAGCAAGTCGCCGGTGATACCAAAAGTAAGTTTCAAACCTCGGTAGTTTCAGCACAAATAGCTAACCGTGGCGAATTTTTAGATGAGTTAGCACAAAGCATGGGCTCTTCATCAAAACTTGCTTCTATTGAAGAAATTGAACGCTTATGGTTTGAATTACAACGTGAAATGACTGAAAGCGGCAAGGTACATAACTTTACACGAGATGTTGTTATGGCTGATGGTGAGAAGCAACTAACACAAGTTACCCGTGTTGGTGGCTTTAACTTGATTGCAAACGGTAAATACCTTGAATACATAGATGAAACTGGCTCTGTAGCCGAATTAATTCGTCAACCGTCTGCTCGTTATTTAGATAGTGCGCAAGCGTTAAGTTCGACATCGAATCAAGCGGTGCCATTTGCACTTGACCCAACCGGCGGTTCAATTCTTGGTTTATTAGTACAAGCACCTGATACGCAAGAGCGTGTCGAGCAAGGTGGCCCAGTAGGGTATGTTATTTTAGCGATTGGCTTAATCGGTTTATTGATTGCTCTTGAGCGGTTTGTGACCTTGTTCTTAATCGGCGGGAAAGTTAATCGTCAGCTGAAAAGTGATACTGCCAATGCTGATAATCCATTAGGCCGCGTCATGCTTGTTAAAGAGCAAAATCCGAATGCTGATACGGAAACTTTAGAACTTAAGTTATCTGAATCAATTCTGCGAGAAGTGCCTAAATTATCAAGCCGACTAACCTTGATAAAAATTATCTCGGTCGTGGCACCACTTATTGGCTTACTTGGTACCGTAACCGGCATGATCAATACGTTCCAAGCTATCACATTATTTGGTACAGGTGATCCTAAATTAATGGCAGGTGGTATTTCACAAGCACTAGTTACCACTGTCTTAGGGCTAGTTGTAGCAATACCTATGGTATTTATCTTTACCTTATTACATACCCGCAGCCGCTCTATTATCAACCTGTTGCAGCAACAAAGCGCCGGTATTATTGCTGAACGAGCTGAGTGGACAAAGAGCAGTGAGCAAGGAGCATAAACCATGATTTGGTTTATCGAATTGATGAATACCATCGGTGAATTTATGGATACCGGTGGTCAGGTTCTTACGGTTATTGCGGTTGTTATTGCGGTGATGTGGTTGTTGATATTTGAGCGTCTTATCTTTGTTTTTTGGGGATATCGCCGAATTAAGAAACAGCTAAAACACAACTGGCATAGCCGCACTGAACAGCACTCTTGGTATGCAGAGCAAATACGATGTGCACTTGTTGCACGTGGCAGCGCTATGTTAAGCACTAACTTACCGCTTATCCAAAGCCTAGTCGTGTTGTGCCCATTATTGGGCTTACTGGGTACGGTAACTGGCATGATTGAAGTATTTGATGTTATGGCAATTTCAGGCAGTGGTAATGCCCGTTCAATGGCTTCTGGTGTCTCGCGTGCCACCATACCAACAATGGCTGGCATGGTTGGATCGTTGTCAGGTGTTTTTGCAGCAACCTGGTTACAGCGTAATGCTAAGCGTGAAACTGAGTTATTAGAAGATGCCATGGAAGTTAACCATTAAACCATTGACTACTGCGGCCTTAATAAGCCGAAATGAACATACTTTTAAAAGAGAAAAATTATGCGTTCGCAATTAAATAAAATGCTACAAGAGCAGGAAGAAAGCGAAGAGATCAATATGACACCTATGTTAGATGTTGTATTTATTCTTTTGATATTTTTTATCGTTACCGCGTCGTTTGTTAAGGAGGCCGGTATTGAAGTTAACCGCCCTGAGGCTGCTACAGCAGTAAAAAAAGAGCGTGCCAATATCTTAGTTGCTATTAGTGATAAAGGTGAAATTTGGATCAATAAACGTCGTATTGATGTGCGCGCAGTACAAGCAAATATTGAACGACTAAAAGCAGAAAACCCGCAAGGCACTGTGGTTATTCAAGCCGATAAAAAGGCGACAACAGATGTCTTGATTAAGGTAATGGACTCTGCTCGAGCTGCTGGCGTTTATGATGTTTCAATTGCTGCGCAAGAGGCATAATTATGGCAGATGTACAGATGACGAATGTACAAGCGGCGAATGTAATTAAAGCACCTTCGATGCTATTGCAAACTAGTAGTCGATACCTTATTGGCTTAGCACTAGCCGTTGTTACAACCTTAGGTTTACTTTGGGGAATGCAAGCACTAATTGCCGGTGGCAATGATGTTATGTCTGAGCCGCCACGTGGCAACGTACTTGATTTTATTCGCCTTAAAAAAGAACAGCAAGTCGTTAAGAAAGAACGTAAACCGCAAAAACCAGCCAAACCTAAAGCACCGCCACCGCCTATGGTGCAACCGCAAATGGCACAAGCAAACCCGAATGCTCAAGCGATTAGCAGTAGTTTTTCGGCTGATGTTGCACTCGATGGTGGTTTAAGTGGCGGACTAAGCCTGGAAAGTGGCGATGGTGATTACTTACCTATTGTTAAAGTAGCACCTATTTACCCACGCCGAGCACAAGCGCGCGGTATAGAAGGTTTTGTCATTGTTGAGTTTACCGTAACTAAAACTGGGGCAGTACGCGATGCCGTGGTTGTACATGCAGAGCCAGAAAATATTTTTAACCGAGCAGCACTAGATGCAGCGTTGAAGTTTAAATATAAACCTCGAGTGGTTGATGGCGTTGCCATGGAAGTGGCAGGTGTTCAAAACAAAATATCGTTTGCCATAGATGGTTAAGGGCTAGGGGGTGTTGAACATTGTTTATATTTTCAGCAATAGATTGTTTTTAATGTTAGCAAAGCAGAATGAGCGATGTTTGGTTGTTCCAAATAAGTGAGATTCTAATGCTGCTAGCGTTAAAAATAGTCATTGCCCAAAGGGCTGAGTTTAAAATTTCCTTACTTTGCGTTGAAAATGACTGATTTAGATGACTAAATTACACCATTTTCGCCTTAATTAAGGCTATTTTATTTCTCAGCTGAATTCATAAACAAAGATCAACAGCCCCTAATATCAAACTAAATATAACAAAGAGGAGAGCAGATCATGTTAATGAAAAAATTAGCTGTACCTTTATTGAGTGTGAGCTTAGTGTGTGGCTTGGCAGCTAGCAATGTAGCTTATGGAAAAACGGCAGATAACTTAGCAAAGGCTGATGAACAAAAACTGGCTGAAAAGCGCACGGCAAAAAAAGTACCAGCAATGCGCAACCGTGTATACAGCCAATTGGCGCGAGCGCAAAAGCTGGCAGATGAAGGCGTTAAAATTGCAGGTTTTGACGTGTTAGATGAAGTTAAAGAACGCATAGATGGGTTAAATAGTTATGAACGCGCCATGTTATGGAATTTCTATGCTTTTATGTTTTATGGTAATGATGATATCGCGTCGGCTATTGAACATTTTGAGTTAGTGATTAAGGAAGATGCTATTCCTGACTCTTTATACTTATCAACAGTGTATTCGTTAGCACAATTATCAATGCAACAGCAAGATTACCAACAAGCCTTGGTGTATTTACAACAGTGGCAAGCGAATAACAGTAAAGCACTAACGACGCAGCAGCATGTGATGTTTGCGCAAATTTACTATCAAGACAAACAGTTTAATAAAGTTATTCCACAAGTTGAGCAAGCAATTGCGTTAGCAAAACAAAACAATACGGCAGTTAAAGAAAACTGGTTAATTTTACAACGAGCAAGCTACTACGAACTTAAACAACCTGAGAAAGTTGTTGAGGTTATTGAACAACTGGTGCGCCTTTTTGATAAACCTGAATATTGGTTACAACTAGCTGGTATGTACGGTGAAATTGGCGAAGAAGAAAAGCAATTGGCTGTTATGGAAGCGTCATGGCAAGCAGGGAATATCAGTAAATCGAGTGATGTGATGACCTTAGCGCAACTTTATCGCTTTCACCAAGTACCTTTTAAAGCGGCCATGTTGTTAGAACAAGCAATAGACAAAGGAACTGTGGTTGCTAGTGAAAAAAGTCTTGAAGCCTTAGCGCAAGCCTATGTTGCGGCTAAAGAAGATGAAAAAGCATTACCTGTACTTACCAAAGCTTCTGAAATTGCAGATTCAGGCAAGTTTGATGTGCAACTTGCGCAAGCCTATTTAAATTTAGAGCGCTGGCAAGAGGCCATTAAAGCGGCGAACAGTGCGTTACTTCGTGGTAACATTAGCCGTGAAGGCGATATGCATTTAGTAATAGGTATGGCGCAGTTTAACTTGGAAGAATTTGAAGAAGCGTTGCTTGCCTTTACACAAGCACAAAAAATTGCAAAATCGGCAAAAACCGCAAAGCAATGGTTTCATTATGTTGAACGTGAACAAGGCCAACGTGAGCGCTTAGCTATGCTAAATTAGCTGACTGAAACGCTTGATAAAAAAGGCTTAACTGCAACAGTTAAGCCTTTTTGTTTTATTAACATTCAAAAATAAGGTTAGAAGGAACTAGTTACTTTCTACTGATACTTCTAAGTCTTTTAAAATACCGTCATGCAAATTGTAAACGAAACCATGCACAGTGATATCTTGCTCAGCAGCCCAAGCTCTCTTTAAAATGGTGGTATTACAAACGTTAGCAACTTGCTCAATTACGTTTAACTCACACAATAGCTTGAGTTTTTCCTCTTTATCTTCAACAGCGTCTAAGCGTTCTTTATGAAAACGGTAAACGTCTTTAATGTGATGCAACCAGTTATCGATTAAACCATGGCTTTTATCATCAAGTGAGGCGATAACGCCACCACAACCGTAATGCCCACAAACTATAACGTGCTTCACCTTTAATACTTCTACGGCGAATTGAATAACGGACAAACAGTTAAGGTCTGTATGAATAACTTGGTTGGCAATATTGCGATGAACAAAAACTTCACCCGGTTGCATACCTAATAATTCATTAGCCGGCACGCGCGAATCTGAGCAACCAATCCATAAGTACTCTGGAGTTTGTTGTTCTGATAGGTTTTTAAAGAAGTTTGGATCTTCTTGTTTAATTTTGTCAGACCATTGCTGATTGTTATCAAATAAATGCTGTATTGAGCTCATGAGAAAACCAATAAGGAAAATATATTGTGATTTTAAGTTGTTGTGCTAACAAGTAAAGTAAAAACTGGTCTTAGCTTTACTAAATCGTATTAAAGCTAAGTAAGTTTTGTTATTAATAATTAGTCAATTTGTGATCAAGTTTCGGTATAATGGCAACATTGAATTTAGTAAGGAGAAAAGCATGGCAACTGCATGTGCGCGTCATATCTTAGTAAAAAATGAAAAACTGGCGCATGAGCTAAAAGCTAAAATAGCCAAAGGTGCTGATTTTGGACAACTGGCAAAGAAAAACTCAACTTGTCCATCAGCAAAAAAAGGTGGTGATTTAGGTGAATTTAAGCGCGGACAAATGGTAAAAGCCTTTGACGACGTTGTATTTAAGAAAGCGGTACTAGAAGTACATGGGCCAATAAAAACCAAGTTTGGTTTTCATCTTATTCAAACTATCTACCGTAATTAAGGCTCTCCAGTGTTTAGCCTTTAAAGGCTATTTTAATTCTTGGTCTTTTTTTTCTTGCTCTGCAGATCGTTCACTAACTTTTCGCTGTTGTTCTTCGCTAAGCTCAAATTTACTTGCCGATTGTTTCAACAGCAAAATGCCGCCAATTACCGAGCCAACTGCAATAAGAATAATGATAATTGTTGTAAGTGTCATTGTTTAACCTCACTACTATGTTACTGAAGGACTTATTGAATAAAGCACTATTTCAAATTGATTGTAAAAACAGATAGTAAAATAACACAATAGCATGTAATTTATTTGTAAATATTGCATGACTCATAGGTAAGTATTAATTTTGGCCTATAAGCGATAATCATAACTATAATCACGTAATTGGAAAAAAAATGTCTAACCGCCTTAGTTTCAAGCTTTTAATCCCAAGTCTTTTAATTGCTCTCATCGCTTTAATTATTATGATGACAATGGGGGAGAGCCTTTCTTATACCGCAACTATAATCATTGTATTGGCAATGATAGTAATACAAGCGGTTGTTAATTATTTTTACGCAGAAAAAAAGCTTAGTCAGCGTCTTGATGAGCTACAAAAGTATGTTGAACAAGTCGCTAGTGTTGATGAAGCGCCAACAAGGCTTGTTCGGGATGAAAATAACGATGATCTTGCTAATGTTGTAAACAAGCTTTCAGCTTTTATCGCGAATTTAGCCGATGTTATTACAGAAATTCGTAGTGAATCAGAGAGTTTAAAGCAAGGTTCTGCTTCACTTGCTGATCAAATGTCAGATTCTGTTAATGCTGTAAATCAATCAGCTGGCCAAATTGAACAAATGGCGAGTTCAATTGACCAAGTGGCGTTAACTTCAACCACACTCTCTGAAAGTGCTAGCCAAGTTAGTGATACGACTAATCAGGTATTAGCTATTTTAGAGCAGGGCACGAACGCATCAAATACTAGCCAGCACACCATTGAAGACTTTGCTAATGAAGTTACGGCAATGGCGTCTGACTTAGCTCTATTGCAAGAGGAGTCATCTCGCATTGGCTCGGTATTAGAAGTGATTCGTGGTATTGCCGACCAAACTAACCTTTTAGCGCTTAACGCCGCTATTGAGGCAGCGCGCGCAGGTGAACAGGGGCGAGGTTTTGCCGTGGTAGCAGATGAAGTGCGTGCTTTAGCACATCGCACACAAGAAGCGACCGTTGAAATTAATGCGATGGTAGAAGGGTTGCAAGAAAAATCAACTAATGCTGTTAACGCAATTAGCCGCGGTCAAAGTCTGTCGCAAGATAGCCTTGCTCATTCGGAGCAAGTAGTTGATGCATTGCAGCAAATTGGTCAAGTATTTACTGAGGTTGATACCTTAACTTCACAAATTGCACAGGGCACAACTGAACAGCAGCACTCAACCGCATCAATAAACGATAATATGTCGATGGTGGTTGATTTAAGCCGAGAGTTAAATACAGGCTTATCATCTGTTGCTGAACTGGCAGAAATGCAACAACATACGGCCGCTGAAGTTGATACTACGTTAAATAGAATTTGCGTTTAGCTCGTTTAAAGTTAAATAGATAATAAAAAGGTTCGCGATGCGAACCTTTTTTGTAGCCGATTAAAGTTAAGATATTATGTTGCTAATTTTATTAGAGTGAATAGTTAAATTAGTCGCCTTAACACGTTATAACGTTTACTTGGTGTATTTTAAAACTTTAAATTGATATTTATCATTAAGTGTAAATTATGGCTCGAAAGCAAACTTTGGTAAATTAGTTATAAAAACAAAACTGTGTGTTATGAAATATTTATATAACCTATATACATCAACTACTAGGACACTGCGACAGTAGTGTTAATTTATCGAGTTATTGCATCGGAAACTTTAACATTGTCAGCATATTAAGTATTAATCGGCTTGATAATTTAATGTAAATAACGTTCAATAGCCGCCTTTCTATATGGAGTATAGCAATCATTCAGTGTTCATTTTTTCAATCTTGATTGGCTGGCTGTTTGTTAAATACTTTCACATTAAAATAGCAGCAGTATCAAACCTTATAACAATTTTAACTAATGCTACATTTTGTTACAGATGATGGATCTTGTTACGTCAATTTCTTAAATACAAAGAGATAATAAAGTGGATTTTAGCAACGCAGAAACAATTTATGATTAACCTTAAAATAACCAAAGCAATTTTCCCACGTTTGCCATTACTAGCAACGATATTTTCAGGCGTTATGATTTCAAGTAATTGTTATTCAAACGATATTAGCCATAACGTACGGAGTAATATCCAACAAGAGAGTGATTCTGAAAATTATCTTGAAATGGGCATCATGCACCGTGTAACTGATGAATCAACTTTTATAGGGAGAAGTCATTATTCCAATACAAGTTTCTTTGTGAATGGTAGCTATAGCTGGAATGGCTTATTTGTTGAGTCTTATAGTGAAAGCGGGCATGGCGTAGTATTTGGCTATGATGTCTTTAGTAATAATGACTGGTCGTTAGACATCATAGCAACTACCGATTGGGGCAAAGCTAGCTTTGAAAATAATGGTCGATATAATGATGATAGTGCACTTACCGTTGGTGCGCGATTATCTGGATATTTGGGTAATAACACTTTGCAGTTTGCCATTAACCAAGATGCAACAGGGGATCATAATGGTACGACTATTTCAGCTCTTATCGGACGAAGTTGGCAATTTAGAAACTGGAATTTTCATGGCATTATTGGAGCCGAGTATGCTTCCGCAAAGTTAAATCATTTTTACGCTGGTGTTTCCAAAGAGCAGGCCGAATATTTAACCAATTCGGGTAAGGAGTTTAGTGCTTATAATGCCGGCGCTAGCGTTCATTTCAGTACTGAACTAGGCGTAACTTACCCTATATCAGAGGACTGGGTTTTTAGGGCAACTGCGCGTGCGGTAACTAGGCCAAGTGAAATTACCGACAGTCCCAGGTATCCCAATATGGACTCATTAGCAACGTCCTTTCGCACTAGCATTAGCTATGTATTTTAGGGGGAGGTGATAATGTTCATTTTAATTAATAAAAAACAAATTAATAAAGTCACCAAGCTATATATCGTAATTTTACTGGGCATTCTCAATGCTGTTATTCCAATGATGGCTAACGCTACTGAGAGCTTAGATAAGGCTGTAATAAATGACGCCGAGCAATTAGCGCAACTAAAAGTAACCCCTAAACCTTGCGTGGCCTTACGCAAAGGACAAAAATGCTTTCTAGAAGTTACTTTTAACTGGCAGCACCCAACGCCTAGCAATTATTGTTTAGTTAATGCAACAACAAGCAAAACAATGAAATGCTGGCAACAACAAAATAAAGGTGAATTCAGTTTTGATTTTCAATCTACGTTAAGTAATGATTTTGTTTTACGCCAAGCTGAGTCGACTATTGATTTAGCTCGAACAAAAATAGCAGTTGCTTGGGTATATAAATCTTCTAAACGTGCGAAATCAACATGGAGAATATTTTGACCGAATCTGTTACCAACACAGCTGATAAAATTAAACATATTATGCTGGTGGAAGATGATATGTCCCTTGCTGAATGGTTTGCTGATTATCTTAGTGAGCAGGGCTATATTGTAACTTTAGCTAATCGCGGCGATGTTGCCATTGAAATGATAGAGACAGATAAGCCTGACTTGGTGATATTAGACATAATGTTGCCAATAAAAGATGGCTTTGCAGTATGTAAGGAAATACGTCCTTTTTATCATGGTCCAGTGTTAATGATGACGGCTAGAGATCACGAAACTGACGAGGTGTTAGGGTTAGAGTTAGGCGCGGATGATTATGTTGTTAAACCGGTAAAACCAAGAGTTTTATTATCAAGGATTAATGCACTTTTTCGTCGTGTTAATTCCCAACCAAGTTCTTCTATGCCCTCGATTGAATCAGATTCTAATAAAATCATTTATGGCCAATTTTCACTTGATGGTAATTCTCGAAGCACTACTTTAGGTGGCGAAAAAGTGGCTATTTCCTCGAATGAGTTTGACGTGCTTTGGCAGCTTGCACAGTCAGCGGACCAAGTTGTTAGTCGAAAAGATTTAGTTACTCAGCGTAGAGGTATAGATTACGATGGCTTTGATCGTTCAATAGATATTCTGGTATCAAGAATTCGAAAAAAGCTTGGCGATGATGCTAGCAACCCTTATAGAATAAAAACGGTTTGGGGTAAAGGCTACCTGTTTGTTAAAGATGCTTGGAATTAGTTAATGCCTAAATTAACCTTATCGCTGCTATTAGTTATATTCGTTGCTGTGATTGGCATAGGCGGGTTGCTCGATAACTTTTTTAATCAATATCAGTCACAACAAGTTGATGAAATTGACGAATTATCTTCATATCGTTTGCTAGGAAAGTCACTAGCGGCAACGTTAGATAAGCAAGAAATGGCGCAAAAATTCATAGCTGAATGGCAGCAGCAATTTGAACTTGAAGTAACTCTAACGCAATTTGAAGACCTTTTTTTGCCTGATTCATTACAACAGTCCTTTACTGCAGGTGAACCAGTAGTATTTGAAACGAATGACAATATTTCACTGCATTTTCTACTACCATTACAACAAAAAGTGCTGACTTTAAGTGTTCCCCTTATTAAGCAAAAGCATACTGATAGTTCGTTACCGTTAATACTAACCGGTATCTTCTATTTCGGTATTTTATTAGTTGTGCTTGTTTGGCTGTACCCTTTGATAAAGCAATTAAGGCAATTAAGGAAAACCACTAAAGCCTTTGGAGAAGGGCAACTGCAAAAAAGAATAGTCACAAGTTCAGCGTCATATATTAACGATATTGAAGTAGAGTTTAACCATATGGCTCAACGAATAGAGGCTTTAATAAGTGATAATAAGTTGCTAAGTGATGCGGTAGCCCATGATTTACGAACTCCATTAGCGAGATTACGTTTTGGCATTGAGGTTTTGCAGGAAACGGATAATCCAGAAACTAGGGCAAAGTATCAGCATCACCTTTCTCGTGATATTGATGAAATGGAACGGTTAGTGAATATTTTACTGAGTTATGCGCGAATCGAACAGTCAATGATGGCAACTGAGCAGCAGAATGTCGACCTCAATGAACTGACCAGTCAATGTGTTGGAATGGTAGCTGATGATGGAAAGGTTATTCATTGGTGTGCTGAGGGTGATGCTACAGTTGTTGGTGATGTAAATTATCTCAGCATGTTAATTAACAATTTACTCAGTAATGCACAACAGTACGCTGATAAAGAGATTGTCATTAAAATTGAGCGTAGCAATTCACAGCTTCAATTTATTGTTAGTGATGATGGCCCAGGTATTCCAAAAGAAAAACGCAATGAATTGTTAAAACCTTTTGTCCGTGGCGATCAAGCGCATGAAAAACCAGGATATGGCATGGGCTTGGCTATTGTGGCAAGAATTGCTCAGTTACACCAAGCCACACTTACTATTGGCGATGCAGATGAGCTCGGTGGAGCGCAGTTTTGTCTCAGTTTTAAATACTAGAGCATGGTTTGCTATGACAATTGCTACACTTTGTTACAGATGATGGAACTTGTTACGTCTTAATGCCATTTATTTTCTTACGATAGTCTTAATTCGACCAGTATAGGAAATAACAATGACAGCAAATATCTGCACTACTTTTAGACAACTAAGCAAATTTAAACTAGCCGCTATCGCTACTGCAATGGCACTAACTCTATCTGCTTGTGGCGGTAGTTCATCATCAGGGAGTAATTCAACACCTTCTGCAACAACTCCTACTGTTAGCGTTGATTATCAAAAGGTCATTGACGAAACCGTAACCGAGACAATTCCAGGGATAATATTGTTAGTCGAAAGCCCTGAACAGCGTTTTTTAGGCAGCGCTGGCGTTGAAAATATTGCCAGCCAAAACCCGATGCAGGTATATCATACAATGCCGACAGCGAGCGCTGGTAAAGCTATGATTGGTTTATTAGTTGCAATGTTAGCGGATGAAAAACTATTAAATTTAGATGACACACTCGATACATGGTTGTCGAGTGACGTTCTAAGTCAAATCCCAAACAGTAATGACATGACTTTACGTCAATTGTTGAATCACACGAGTGGCATTTATAATTACACCGAAAATGATGATTATTTTGATTTTCTAATTGCAGAGCCTAGTAAAGCTAAAACTGATGCAGATTTCCTTATTTTTGCTTTAAATCAGCCCGCTAATTTTAAACCCGGTGAAGGTAGAGAATATTCAAACACTGGTTATCTTTTGGCTGGTTTAATTATGGATCAAATATTAGGCGAGCATCACTCAGTAGCATTGAGAGAGCGTATTTTGAACCCATTAGGTATGAATGCAACGTATTATATTGGGGTGGAAAAAGACCGAGGTGACTTTATTTCTGGTTACCATCAGTTTGATGATCATGACACGGTATACCAAACTAAGTCATATCTGGAAAATGTAAGTGAAGCAAGTTCGCCGGTGGTATCGAATGTTGAAGATATGGCTTTATTTCTGAAAAGTGTCGTCACAGAACAAAGCTTTATCAGTGATACGATAAGAAGTGAATTTTATGGCTCTTTACCTAACGATAGCAATGGTATTTACGGCCTTGGAATTAACGTAGATCCTGTTGGAAGTAACACCGCTTACTATCATTCAGGAAAGGACTATGGTTACCACACTCAAAATATCTATTTTAAAGAAAAAGATCTCAGTATTACTGCCTTTATGAACTGCAGTACCGCGCCTATTTGTGAGGAAACTATGGATGGTTTGATTAACAAGGTAATAGCTAACGAGCTTTAATCACAGTAGATACGACAACACTAGCAAGTAAGATTGGGCGAATCTTATAGCCATGTATTGTTAGCGAGTTATTTAGACATAAAACTAAGTGAAATTATTTTATCAGTCGATTATTGCTTAGTTACTTAATGTTAGTGTTGTTTTACCTCTAATTTTAATAGGGATGATATTTTAATGAAATTTATGATTTTGATGCTGGCTAGTGTACTCCTTTTAAGTGGCTGTGTTACATTACCGACAAAGGACCATTCATATGTTAATAAATGTGAAATATCTAGCGATAGGAAAGTGCTAAAAGTTGTTGATGCTGCGAAAGGCAGTAACTCGTTTTATTCTATTAGTGGTGTGGTTTTGTTACCGATAACAACTGTTATATCAGGTATATATGTTGGGATTAATAATACCTATCATTTGGGAGAGGAAAAGTTAGTTTGTGGGGGATAAAACGTAATGAGTCGAGTTTAACGTTAAAGGTTTAACTATTCTTGTAATAAGTGCTTTGGCAAGTTATTCAATGAAGGAATGTATATTGAATAGCTTGAAACGGTAGATACTGTGCATTGAACATTATCAATGCACGGTTTATCAATTTAAGTTATTGCCTATACTTGTTGCTATTTTTTACTGATAGTAATTACGACTTTTTTCTGCTTGTTCACATAAATCGGTAAGGGCATTTAAGCTGCGGGTTGTCATGCGATGTACTACATCAGCATCGAGTTTGATAATTTGCTGGTGCTTTACGGCTGGTATTATTGGCCATTTCTCCCATGGGTAACCCTCTCTATCAACTTGGTTTTCAGATAAAGGTTGAATAATAATATCAACATTGGTTTGTAATATTTGTTCAATATTAACTTGCGGGTATTTAGCATCTGCCAAATAAAAAGGGTTACTAATACTACAGATATCTAAAAATTGTTGTGGCCAGCTACCTTTAGCGATAGTTGTTATTGGCCTTGACCAAACCTCGTAAAAACCTAGTAGTGTCGGCTTTTGCTGATATTGTTCTTTAATTATTGATAAGTCGTTAAGAAACTTAGTAGCGACATCAATTCCTTGCTGTTTATGGCCTGAAAGCTCTCCGAATAAACGTAGCTCTTTGGCAACATCATCAAAAGTATATGGTTGTGAATAAACTACGTTGAAGCCCAACTGCTTGATGCGGGCTAAGTCATCACTTGGGTTGCCACTTTTCCAAGCAATAATTAGATCGGGTTGCAATTCAATAACACGCTCAAGTTGAATACGTAAAGAACTGCCTATTCTTGGAATTGTCTTCGCATCTTCTGGGTAATCTGCATGTTCGGTAGTGGCAATAATTTGCTCGCCAGCTCCAACATCAAAGAGCATTTCAACAATATGAGGCGCTAACGCTATGATGCGAGGTTTAGATGTGTTGTTATTAGCATTTTGCTCAGCACTTGTAGCTGTTGTTATACAGGCGAGTACAACAAGTAATAAGGTGCGAAATTTCATTGCTATTCCAAATTTAAAAAGTTAGATGTTAAGCCAATCAAATACTATTTAGAGACATTTGACTGACTTTGCTGGTTGGTTATCATGAGAAATTTACCAGTCAATGCCTTTTTGCGCTTTAATGCCGTTATCAAACGCATGCTTTGTTGGTTGTACTTCACTTACAGTGTCAGCTAATTCGATTATGCTTCTATGGCATGCACGGCCAGTAATAATCACATGTTGCATAGCAGGGCGGTTAACAATGGCTTCAATCACTTCATCTAAGTCTAAATATTTGTATGACACCATGTAAGTTAACTCATCAAGTAGTACCACATCGACCGTTTCATCTTTAAGTAAACGTTTTGCTTCTGTCCATACTTTTGTTGCGGCGGCAATATCTTTTGATTTGTCTTGAGTATTCCATGTAAACCCTGTCGCCATGACATGAAATTCAACACCATTTTTTTCAAGTAAGTTACGTTCGCCACACTCCCAGTCACCTTTGATGAATTGTAATGCTGCGGCTTTATAACCATGGCCCACTGCGCGTGTCACCGTTCCAAAACCTGAAGTAGATTTACCTTTACCATTTCCGGTAATTACAATTAATAGGCCTCGATCTTCTTGAGCAGCGTCGATTCGCGCATCTACTTTTTCCTTAATACGTTGCATACGCTCTTGGTGTTTTTGATTTTTGTCTGCTTCTGTTGTCATATTAATTATCCTGATTTGCGAGTGCGATACATGATCGCTAAAAAGAAAATACTACCAATGGCGGAAGTGATAATTCCAATGGGAATTTCAACATTACTTAGTGCACTACGTGCAATAACATCGACCCAAATTAAAAAACAACCACCAACTAATGCTGAACCAATAATAAGCGGCATAGTTGTTACGCCAACGAGTTGCCTAACGATATGTGGGATCATTAATCCAACAAAGCCTATGCCACCACAATAGGCAACAATAGTCGCGGTAACCGCCGCACATAAAGCTAATAATATAAGTCTTAATTTATCAACATTTACTCCTAAACTTGCAGCGCTTTCATCGCCTAGCAAAAGTGCATCAATATGTCGATGTAAGGCAAAAATCGAGATCAAAGTGATTAATACCATGGCGCTGATTAGGTAAAAGTGGAACATTTCAACGCGTGTTAAACTGCCCATTAACCAAAATATAACGCGATTGGTAGCGAAAGGATCACCAAGATAAAGAATGAAATGACTTATAGAGCCCAACATAAATGACACAGCCACGCCCGTTAATAATAAATGGTTCATATTACGTAATAACGTGGCAATGCCAAAGACGATAATGACCGAGAATAGTGCTCCTAAAAATGCAGCAAGCGGTAATGCTAACATTTGCTCATCAGTAAGTACTAAGGTTGCAATGGTTGCACCAAGCCCCGCACCAGAAATAATACCGAATAGGTAAGGGTCAGCAAGAGGATTTCGAGTCACATTTTGCAAAATAGCGCCAGCACATGCTAGACCCATTCCTGCGACTAAACCGACAAGTACTCGAGGAATACGAATTTGCCAAATAACCATGTCGTGCATTGGTGTAGAACATTCACTTATTACACATCGAGCAATATCTAAGCTTGTTATTTGTGCGGGACCAAAGGTCATTGCTGTGATTATTGAAAATAATGTTAATGCCAATAAGCAAGTGAATACCCAAGCACTTTTACCTTTTATTAAGTAGAAAAGCTTCATTGCTGAACCTCTGTTGATTCATCTACATCAGTTTTTGGGTAAAAGTGAACTCTAGCAAAGGTGTTTGAATTGGTAGGTTGCTCGCTGCTAGTACGGGTTAGTTGATCAACATTATCGCGATAGCAAGGTAAGCCAAATACTTCAGAGAGTGTTTCGGGGTTTAATGCTTTATCAACATTTTTATCGCTAACGAGCTTACCTTTATTCAGTAACAGTAAACGAGTGCAATACTGTGCTGCAAGGTTAAGATCGTGAATGGTCATAATTACAGTAATATTAAGCGCTTTGACCAGTTGTAATATCTGGTGCTGATAAAAGATATCTAAATGATTTGTTGGTTCGTCTAAGACTAATATTTTTGCTTTTTGCACTAAGGCTTTAGCAATGAGTACCCGTTGTTGTTCACCACCTGAAAGGGTATTAAAAAATTTATTTTGGCTGACTGATAAACCTACTTTTTCTAACGCGAGCATGATTTCTTTTTTATCAAGATCTGTGTCACTCGCAAATAATGACTTGTAAGGTAATAAGCCCATACGGACTACATCGTAAACTTTAAGCTCAAATATTGGTGGCGATTTTTGTACAACTAAAGCAAAAGTTTGTGCAAGTTCATGGGGCTTGTAGTGACGTATGTTTTTATTCTTTAATTTTATTGTGCCTTGCCAGTTTTTCGTTTGATTAAGTAAACACTTAAGTAAAGAGGTTTTGCCAGCACCGTTTGGGCCAATAATGCCAATAACATCTCCTTGACCAAGGGTAAATGAAATATCATTTAAAATAGTTTGTTTTTCAACCGACCAAGACACTGATGCCAGTGTTAATAACTGTGTCATAACAATTAACTTAGTGTTTAAAGAACTGCCATGCGGCAATACTTAATTGGTGATAGCAATAAAAAGTGTCGGTAGTTTGGTTCATTTTGTGCAGCATTACCTTTTTCAAACGGTTAATTTGAATGTACTAATTGTAATAATCACATTGTGCAGAAAGGGCAAGTACAAGCACCACATAAGCTTTTGTGGATAAGTAACTTTCGTGTATTCCCGCACGGCGTTAAACTATTAGGTTATTTGATAATAATGATACTAGGTGTCCTGACTTATAACTTTTAGAAGTTATCTACAGTTGCGGGTACAGTCACGGACTTTAACCGTGTTCCCTATTAATTAACCTAACAACAAAATGATTGCTAATCTTGCTAAGTTAAATATATCAATCTAGTGCTGATTTTACGGTTAACAGTGGCGCTTTACAATGAAAACTCTTGGCTAAGGCAGTTTAAAGACAAATTACACTAAATAAAAAAAGGAGCCGAAGCTCCTTTTATTTTTCATGGTTTGAAATAGTTATTATTAGGAATAGCTATTATCTTTGCTACCAAATTTTTACACGTTTTTCCGGTGCAATGTACATGGCGTCACCTTCTTTTACGTCAAATGCTTCGTAGAATT
Organism: uncultured Colwellia sp.; assembly: GCA_913058245.1. Lineage (GTDB taxonomy): Bacteria > Pseudomonadota > Gammaproteobacteria > Enterobacterales > Alteromonadaceae > Cognaticolwellia. The sequence goes on along the minus strand of CAJXQJ010000005.1, from coordinate 62,045 downwards.
CAGGCATATTTGATAACGAACCTAAAGCACGAAACTCACCTGGTGAATGCGGGTCAGTTGCTACGCGGTTACGTAATGATTTTTCAACCATTTTTACGCGCCACACTTGTGCATAACCCATAAAGAAACGTTGGTCGCCAGTTAAGCCATCAATAACTTCTGCTTCTTTACCATTTAATGATGCTTTGTAAGCCTTATAAGCAATAGTAACACCTGATAAATCGCCGATGTTTTCACCTAAAGTTAATTTACCATTAACGTGTAGATCATCAAATACAGCATAGTTATCATATTGTGCAACTAAGTCATCAGTACGAACTTTAAACGCTGCTAAATCTTGCTCTGTCCACCAGTTACGTAAGTTTCCGTCACCATCGTATTTACTACCTTGGTCGTCGAAACCGTGGCCCATTTCATGACCAATAACGGCGCCAATACCACCGTAGTTAACGGCGTCGTCTGCATTTAAGTTAAAAAATGGTGGTTGTAAAATAGCGGCAGGGAATACAATCTCATTTTTAGTTGGGTTGTAGTAAGCGTTAACCGTTTGTGGTGTCATGCCCCATTCTTGACGATCAATCGGGCCGCCAAGTTTATCAACTTGTTTTTGATGTGAAACCATACCAGATCGCATTTTATTGCCGACTAAGTCGTCACCTTTGATCACGAGCTTAGAGTAGTCTTCCCATTTGTTCGGGTAGCCAATTTTAGGGTCGAAGCTAGCTAATTTTACATGTGCAGCCTTTTTCGTTGCATCAGACATCCATTCTAATTCGTCAATACTTGCGCCGTATGCACCGCGTAAGTTCTCAACAAGTTGGGTCATGCGTGTTTTTGCTTCAGGCTTAAAGTGACGGCCAACGTATACTTTACCAATAACCTCGCCTAAATTACTGTTTACAACAGAAACACCACGTTTCCACATTGGACGTTGCTCTTTACGACCACTTAATTGTTTTGAGTAAAAATCAAAATTTTCATCATCTAATGCGGTAGTTAATGAACTTGCAAAGTTACTAAGCGTGTGGAACGTTAAGTATGTTTTCCAGTCATCTAAAGAGGTGTCTGCAAACGTTTCACCAAAACCTTTTACGAATGAAGGTTGGTTGATAATTAGATCTTTCTGTGCACCTGCGCCTTGTGCTTCAAGATAAGCAGTCCAGTTGAAGGCGTCAGTTACAGTGTTTAAATCGCTAACGTTAAATTTGTTATAACGTTTTGTACTGTCACGTGATTCAACTTTAGTCCAATGGAAACCAGCTAGCTTTGTTTCAAGCGCCATAATTTTTTGTGCAGCGGCTTTACCATCTTTAAGACCAGCTAAATTGAACATGTTTTCAATATGAGCAACATAACCATCACGTAAGGCTACGAAGCGATCAGCTTCATTAAAGTAGTAATCACGATCAGGTAAGCCTAAACCACTTTGCCAAACATGCGTGGCGTAACGAGTAGAGTCTTTTGCATCTACGCTGATATAGAACGCTAGTGGGCTACCAACACCAATTTTTTGGTTAGCACCAAAAAATGTTGCTAATTCATTTTTATCTTTCAAGCCATTAATGTCATCAAGAATAGCTTGAACAGGAGCAATACCAGCAGCGTCACGCGCTTCTGTGTTCATGTACGAGCGGAATAAGTCAGCTACCTTTTGCTCGTCACTACCCATTTTTAAGTTTTCAGTAGCTGCTAGCTCTTCAATAATAGCTTTTACGTTGTCGTCTGCTTCATCACGTAAGTCGTAAAATGAGCCAATCGACGTTTTATCACCAGGGATTTCGTTTGAATTTAACCAAGCACCGTTAACATAACGGTAAAAGTTATCTTGTGGGCGAACTGATAAGTCCATGTTTGCTTTATCAATTCCAGAAGCTAAAGCTGTTTTTTGCATCACTGGCGCTTCAGTTACTGCTGTTGTGCTAGTGTCGTTATTACAGCCAGCGATAAACAGTAAAGATGTGCATACTGCACTTGTTATTATAGTTTTCATTTTATACTCGCAATTTAGTCATTTTATAGTTCTACGCCTTGATATTAATGATTCTCCGCTTTATTTACTAGTGAAATGAAACCTTTGTTTACATAATCTTAAGTTAGTCGCGTATTTTATAATTTACAGCCAAATAGCAAACGTGCTGATTATTGATTAATTCATTGTTAATTAAGAGTTTTATGTAAGTCGTTAGATGGTGCTGTTTTAAAAGCTTTAAATAGGGTACAGCTCTACAGTTCTTGTTGTTTAAAGCTTTTATTGTAAATTTTAACTATTTGATGGCTGTTTTTCGTTAAATGATGAAAAGTTAATGCTCAAGTCGGTAATATTTTTCTAAGCTGTGGTATGCTCATTGGTAAATTAATGTTGGCTTTTGGCCACTTAAAATGAAGAAAGGATTAATGTTTCAACCTGTTAGTGTTTTTATTGGCTTAAGATATAGTCGTAGCAATCATGGTAAGGGATTTGTCTCCTTTATTACTTTTTTTTCTATCATAGGTATTGTACTTGGTGTTGCCTCGTTAATAACGGTTGTGTCAGTCATGGATGGCTTAGAGCAAGAGCAAAAAAGACGTGTATTAGGTTTAGTTCCGCATGTTCTAATGTCTGAACAAAGTGGCCATTTAGATAACTGGCAGGCGCTACAAGCGAATATCAGTGAAATACCTGAGGTGAAATTTGTTACGCCTTATCAAGAAAGTGAAGCGTTGATTCAATCGAAGTCAGCGTTGCAAGGTGTTTTAGTACACGGCATTATGCCTGAATTTGAACAGCATAATATTATTCAAAGTGCCATGGAATATGGTCGTCTTAATTCGTTGTCAGATAAGCCCTTTGGTATTGTATTAGGGCAAGCATTAGCACGAAAGCTTAGTGTGAGCCTTGGAGACTCGGTTCGCTTAACGCTACCTAACAAAACATTATTCACGCCGATGGGGCGTGTGCCGGTTCATCGAACTTTTACCGTTGTTGGCCTTTTTAATGTGGGTTCTCAAGTTGATGAATCAATGGTGTATATCCATATAAAAGATGGCGCTAAATTGCATCGAAAAAAAGGTGATGGCGTTAATCAGCTTAGGTTATATTTACATGACGCTTTTAATGCTCCAAGTGTTATTGAAAACCTAAGCCTAGAGTACGACAGTTATAATTATGTTAGCTGGCAGGAAAGCCAAGGGGCTTTGTTTGCCGCTGTTAGTATGGAAAAAAACATGATGTGGCTAATGCTAAGCTTAATTGTGGCGGTGGCGGCATTTAATATTGTTTCAGCTTTGGTTATGGTAGTTATTGATAAACAAGGTGAAATTAGTATTTTGCAAACCTTAGGGCTTGACCGATTAGGTATTGTGAAAATATTTATGACTCAGGGCTTAACCAATGGAATATGGGGTGTCGTATTAGGGATTACACTTGGGGTTTTGTTAACTCTTAATTTAAACACTTTATTTAATGTACTCGGCGTTAATTTACTTGGCGGCGGACAAGAGTTGCCAATTGCACTCGACCCAATGAATATTTTTATTATAGTAAGCTCGGCGCTATTAATGAGCTTTGTTGCAACACTTTATCCGGCTTTTCGTGCTGCACAAACCCAACCTGCACAGGTGCTCAGAAATGAATAATAGTTTAGCCAATGTAAGTCAAAAGAATATGGAAAGTACCTTGAAAAAAGATAATGCAACTAACAATGTTCAAACCACTGATGATAAAAGTAAAAACAGCTTAGCACTGGGCTTAGAATGCAAAAACTTAACTAAGTCTTATCAACAAGGCTCAATTGAAACCTCAGTGTTATCTGAGCTTAACTTGGCGGTAAAGGCAGGTGAACTTGTTGCTATTGTTGGTAGCTCTGGCTGTGGTAAAAGTACCTTCTTGCATTTAGCAGGAGCTTTAGATACCCCAAGTGCTGGTGAAGTATTGATTAATGGCGTAAATATTCACCAATTATCAGAGAAAGAACGAGCTAAATTTCGTAATCAACACATAGGTTTTATATATCAATTTCATCATTTAATGATGGAGTTTACTGCAGAAGAAAATGTAGCCATGCCGTTATTAATTCGTGGCGATAAACCTAAGGCAGCGTTATCAGAAGCGAAAGCAATGTTAGCCCAAGTTGGCTTAGGACATAGAGGTCATCATCGACCGTCAGAGTTATCAGGTGGCGAACGTCAGCGTGTTGCTATTGCCAGAGCTTTAGTGACTAAACCTTCACTCATTTTGGCGGATGAACCAACTGGGAATTTAGACTTTGATACTGCTGAACAAATTTATCAGTTATTGCAAGAGCTAAATAGAACAGTAAACACCAGTTTTGTTATTGTTACTCATGATTTAACTTTAGCCGGGAAGATGGATCGACAATTACGTTTAGATCATGGCCATTTAAAATCACTGAAAAGTACATTAGATGTGACATTAGCGCATGGCGAGGAAAGTTAAGTGTTAAAACCGTTAAGTGTATTTATTGGTTTGCGTTATGTGCGTAGCAGGCAAAACCAAGGCTTTTCGTCCTTTATCTCTGCATCTTCTACTATCGGTATTGCAATTGGGGTTATGGTGCTTATTGTTGTACTTTCAGCAATGAACGGCTTTGAAAGGGCGTTAGCTCAACATTTATTGTCTATTGTTCCTCACGGTGAGGTTATTGCTGTGAACGACCCCATTGATAATTGGCAAGAAAATGTTGCTAAAATGCAAAAACATCCCAATATTGATGCTGCTGCGCCATTTATTAAAACCCAAGGAATGATGCAACGTGGTTCAGAGTTAAAAGGAGTCGAAGTTCGTGGCGTCAATGTTCAATTAGAGCAGCAGGTTTCGGCTATTTCTCGTTATATGACGGAAGGGAAGTGGCAAGATTTACAGCAAGAAAATGCCATTGTTGTTGGTGCTGGTATTGCACGTAAGTTATCACTCAAAGTGGGTGATAAAGTACAATTATTATTGCCTCCAATATCTAAAAACAACAATAATAGTGCTAAACAGCAGTTTCCTGTACCGATAAAACAACATGCCAATGTCGTTGGTATTTTTAAATTTGGAGGAACTGTTGATGACACACAGAGTTATATTAACTTAGCGATGGCAGGGCAATTACTTGGCTATCAAGCTGACGAGGTACAAGGGATTCGCCTGGCGGTAAGTGATGTTTTTTCTGCACCACAAATTGTTCGGGATGTCGCTTTTAATTTTGATTTTTATGTTTATATGATTGACTGGACGCGCAGTCATGGCCATTTGTTTAACGATATACAGCTAGTACGTATGGTGATGTTTATTGTTTTGGTGTTAGTGATTGCTGTAGCAAGTTTTAATATTGTTTCTACCTTGATTATGGCGGTTAATGAGAAAAAATCAGATATTGCAATATTAAAAACCATGGGCGCGAAACCTAGCACGATAATGACCAGCTTTATGTTCCAAGGGCTCATGAACGGCATTATTGGTTGTTTTTTAGGTGCTTGTTTAGGAGTTTTAATTTCTTTAAATTTGACCGATATTATTCGTGCTATAGAAAGTGCGCTATCCGTACAGTTTCTTTCTGCAGATGTTTATTTTATCGATTATTTACCTACGGTGCTTCGCCAACAGGACGTTATAAATACCGTTGTTACGGCGTTAATTATGAGCTTAGTGGCAACGATTTACCCAGCATGGCGAGCAACTAAAGTTGAGCCAGCACAGGTGCTTGGACAAGCATAAAAATTAAGTTGCTAGTATCTTAATAAAAAAATCAGACCTAGGTCTGATTTTTTTATTTCTTTTTATTGTTGGGCTCTACTGGCTCGACGCTTTCGCCACTCCCTTGCAACAGAGTAACGCCAAAGACTATTAATGGTAATATAGCCAAGTAAACCGAATATGGCAGCTAAAGCACCACAACCAATCAGAAATGCTGGACCTATGGTTGATACGCTATCGACCACCCATTGCCAACTTGCTTCAAAAGTAAACTCACCCGTGGGTGCGCCAATAATCCAAGTGCCGACTAAATAACAAAAGTAAAAAATTGCCGGCATAGTTAATGGGTTAGTTATCCAAACAAGGGCAATCGATAAAGGTAAATTTGCATGTACTATAATGGCAATGCCTGCAGATAAAACCATTTGGAATGGCACGGGAATAAATGCAAAAAACAAACCTACAGCAAAAGCTTTACTTACTGAGCGACGATTAAGGTGCCATAGGTTCGCGTTATGTAATAGATCACCAAAAATCTGTAAATGTTTATTGGTTTTAATCGTTTGATGATCAGGCATCAGGCGTTTAATTATTTTTTTGGGCATAAATTTATTTAACTTAATTTGGCTAAATGGAAATCGATCACTATGGAATGGTGGCTGCTTACATTTTTTCTTGGCGCTATTTTGTCACTATTCTTACCAATAGTGCCAGAAATTTCTTTACTGTTTTTGATCTTAATTGTTGCTTTCATACTATTTCGATTTCACCAACTTCGCCTATTGGCAGTATTAATTTTCGCTGGCTGCTGGTTATTAATGTCAGCCAGTCATCAACGTAACACGCTGGCCAATAATGGTATTAATTTAGCTGAACAACCTCGAAGTGTTGTCATCGTCAAAGGTACGATAAATAATATTGTTACTCATCAGCAAACGACAAATCGCTTTAATTTTATGGTGAGTCACTGGCAAAATGAAAAGTTAAATACGCCGTTCGTTATTAGATTAAATTGGCAAAAACCGAGTCAGCAACTTTTACAAGGTCAACGGTGGCAGTTGGCGGTCAAATTAAAACCTGCACACGGTTTAGCAAATACAGGAGGCTTTAATTATCAAGTTTGGTTGATGCATAATCACATTGTCGCCACTGGCTATGTTAAGCAAGATACTGCTAAGAGTATTAAGAAAAGTGGCACGCGCAATAATCGTTTACTGTCCAGTAATGTCGCTTGGCGCCAAAAGCTGTATCAAAAATTTACTGAGTCACTTGCTAAAGAGCCTATGCAGGGTGTGCTAATAGCGCTTGGTTTTGGCGAACGTAGTAAGTTAACTGCTGCACAATGGCAGGTATTGTCAACAACTGCAACGGTACATTTAATCGCAATATCAGGTTTACATATCGGTATAGTAGCGTATTTTAGCTTCTTTCTTGCACGCGGATTACTTAGAATACTGCCGTTGCATAAATTATTAACAAGCAGGCAACAAATAAAGCTTATGGCCGCTAACGTTAAGTATTTACCTATAGTACTTAGCTGTGGTATTGCTTGGTATTACGCATATTTAGCCGGTTATTCTATTCCAACATTACGAGCTCTAGTGATGCTATTACTTTTTTGGCTATTAAAGTTATCGGCTATTAATGTCTCATTAATTCGTTGGCTACTTCTAACTATTCTGATCATTTTGCTATTTTGGCCACTAAGTTTACTTAGTGCTAGCTTTTGGTTGTCGGTATCAGCGTTAACCATCATTTTTATTACTTCTTCGCGACTTTTAACAAAAGTAGCCAGTGATAAGGTAAATAAGACTAGCCAAATATCTACCGAAACTAGTGATGCAATATCTACCACTAAGAGAAAACTGGTTGTCTTAGAATTTTTAGCGAATATTAAGCAAAGAGGTTATCTGTGGGTTAAGTCGTTATTGATTGTTCAATTTGCGCTAACTATTGCTATGTTACCTATTGCTGCCTTGCTAAATTATCAACTGCCGCTGTTGGCGTTTTTTGCCAATATAATTGCCGTACCGTTAATGAGCGTAACAACCATTCCTTTGATGCTATTTTCAGTACTTAGTGCGCCGATAAATGACATGTTAAGTCAGCTATTTTTGTATCTAGCTCATTCAAGCATGGAACTTATTTGGCAATGGTTAACGTTTCTTAGCCAATTTACTTGGCCGCAATGGAGTATTTCTTTTGACAGTTTATCCTTACTTTACTTCGTTACCTTTAGCCTTTTCTCGGTTGTATATTTTCGTTTGAATAAGTTTGTTGTCGTAATTATTGTAAGTGCTTCGGCTGTTGTTATTTCATTGACTTTATTTATGCGTCAAAGCGAGGATAGTTGGCAATTATCAGTGCTAGATGTTGGGCATGGTTTAGCTGTTATTATTGAAAAAAATCAACGAGTTTTTCTTTATGATACCGGTGCTAAGTATCCAAGTGGCTTTAATTTGGCACAAGCGGCGATTTTACCTTATTTAAAACATAACGGTTATGATGCTATTGATGGCATCATTATTAGCCACAACGACAATGATCACGCAGGTGGCTTATCGGTATTGCGTCAACATCTTGATATTGCCAAAGTGATCGCCAACGATAATTCCTTAAGTCCTGACCAACATTGTTTGTCTGGAGAAAGTTTTACTTGGCAAGGGTTACGTTTTGAAATGTTATCACCAGTGCAAGTTGTGGGGGATAAGAATGATGACTCTTGTGTTGTTGTTATTTCTGACGGTGTTCATCGAGTGCTATTACCTGGTGATATATCTGCAAAACAAGAGTGGGCACTGGTAAATAAATTAGAAATTAAGGATAAACTTGTTAGTGATGTTTTAATTGCACCACATCACGGCTCAAAATCTTCATCAAGCAATCGCTTTTTAGCTACGGTTGCTCCTAGTTATGCGGTTTTTAGTAGTGGCTATTTAAACCAGTGGCACATGCCATCAGAGGAAATTCGTCAACGTTATCAACAGCAGAATATCAAAACCTTCAATACTGCAGAATTAGGTATGGTGACCTTAGTTTTTGATAAATTAGAGATAAAGCCGTTGACCTTTCGAGGAGATATCAAGCCTTATTGGTTTGTAAATTAACCGCTAAAGATTGATTTTTAATGATTTGACGCCACTATAATTTAGCAATAGCAGTTTATAAGTTGGTTGCAGGGCAAAATAACGCTAAAATACTCCTGCAAATCAAAATTATATCGTTTGGTAACTCATTGAGAGCATAAATGTCGAAAACATCATCATCTACGACAACAGATAAACATAATGGTAAAAATTTCAGACGGCTATTGGCTTATGCAAAAGCTTATAAAGCAGCAGCTATTGTGTCTGTATTGGGCATGCTTGGTTATGCCGCCATTGATAGTTTTGTTTTTTCTCAACTTCAGCCATTAATTGATCACGGTTTAGATGGCCAAGACCCAACATTTATGAAGTGGGCACCTTTTTTCATTGTTGTGATGTTTATTCTACGTGGCATTTGTCATTTTGCAGGTAACTACACTTTAGCGTGGCTAGGGAATAATGTTGTAGCTAATATTCGCCAAGAGTTATTTGAGCATATTATGTCGATGCCAGTGTCGTATCATGACAAAGAGTCTACTGGGAGTTTGATTTCAAAATTAACCTTCGATACTGAACAAGTGCTTAGTGCTGTGTCAAAAGCCTTATTAACCTTAGTACAGCAAGGTGCTTTTGTACTCGGTTTATTAATTGTAATGTTTTATAACAGCTGGCAACTCGCTTCAATATTTTTACTTATTACCCCCGTTATTGCCGGTATTGTGACAGTTGTTTCTCGCCGCTTTCGTACCGTGAGCAAAAATATTCAAGGGGCAATGGGTGAGGTTACGTCTGCTGCAGAGCAAACATTTAATGGCCATAAAGTGGTGTTAACTTTTGATGGTCAGCAACGTGAATTTGAGCGCTTTGCAAAAATAAATCGTCATAATCGTCAGCAAAGAATGAAGATGGTCGCGACCCACGCTGCTAGTGTTCCGATTATCCAAATTATTGCCTCATTTGCTTTAGCATTTGTATTATATGTTGCCAATTTAGACTCAATGCGTGAAGAGATTTCCGCAGGTGTATTTATGACAGTGCTAATGTGTATGGTGACACTGTTAAGACCTTTAAAACTGCTAACAACAGTTAATAGTGAGTTTCAAAAAGGTATGGCAGCAAGTGTGAGTATTTTTGCTGTGCTTGACCAAAAGGTTGAACAAGACACCGGCACTATTGCTTTAGAGCGTGCAACAGGCTCCCTAGCGTTTGAAGAAGTAAATTTCTCTTATAATGAAAGCGACGAAAAACAAGCACTAACAAATTTAAGCTTTTCTGCCAATGTTGGTGAAACGGTTGCCTTAGTCGGGCGCTCTGGCAGCGGGAAGTCGACCGCTAGCGCACTATTATTACGTTTTTATGATACGACTACCGGTAAGGTGATGATCGACGGTGAGAATATTGTAGATTACAAATTAAAAGACCTACGTAAACAATTTGCTTATGTTTCACAACAAGTCGTGCTCTTTAATGATTCAATCGCGAATAATATTGCTTACGGAAAACCTGAAGCTACGCGTGAAGAAATTGAAAGTGCCGCCCGTAAAGCTCATGTTATGGAATTTGTAGAAGGGCTGCCAGATGGCCTTGATACCAATATTGGTGATAATGGCGCGATGCTTTCAGGTGGTCAACGTCAACGTGTGGCTATAGCTCGGGCATTACTTTGCGACGCTCCATTTTTGATCTTAGATGAAGCAACGAGTGCATTAGATACTGAGTCAGAACGCCATATTCAAGATGCGTTAAGTGTTTTACAGAAAAATAGAACCTGTATTGTTATTGCACATAGATTATCGACTATAGAAAATGCTGATAAAATAATTGTTATGGAACAAGGTCAAATTAAAGAACAGGGCGATCACCCTACGTTATTAGCACAAGATGGTGCATATGCTCAATTACATAAATTTCAGTTTGGTGCATAGTGTGATAATTATATTCGCTATATCTGTGGCCAATTTATGATGCCTATGCGGTATGAACTATGCGTTTAATTGAAAAAGTTTGGTTTCATAAACATGCTGCTAAGTGGCTACTAGTTCCTTTGTTACTGCCATTGACTTTGATTTTTGCTGTTATAACGGCATTTCGGCGTTTGGCTTTTAAAATTGGTTTGCTAAAGTCAATTAAAGTGTCGGTGCCTGTTGTGGTTGTTGGTAACATTGGTATTGGCGGCAATGGTAAAACCCCCGTCGCTTTATATTTGGTTGAGAAATTAAAGCAGCAAGGGCTAAAAGTGGGGGTAGTGAGTCGTGGTTATGGATCAAAAGCACCTTATTATCCATATCAAATAAGTACTGAAAGTAGTGCTGAACAAGCAGGTGATGAACCGTTATTGCTATTCCAACGCACAGGCGTCCCTGTTGTTATTGGTGCCGATCGCATTAAAGGTTGTGAGTTATTAATAGCACAAGGTTGTGGGATTATTATTGCTGATGACGGCCTACAGCACTATCGTCTAGCACGAGATTTTGAGCTTGTTGTTGTTGATGGTAAGCGTGGTTTTGGTAATGGTCTTTTGCTTCCTGCCGGGCCGTTACGTGAAACTAAGCAGCGAATGTTACAAGCCAATTGCATTATCGTTAATGGTAAAACAAATTCACCAATAGATTTTGATTCGTTAACAATGCCTATTGTTAACATGCAATTATCGGCAACACATGTAGTTAACATTAAAAGTGGCGAGCGTATTACGTTATCATCTTTTATCAATGAAGAACTACGAGCTGATAAACGTGTAAATGCGCTTGCGGGTATTGGTGACCCATCGCGATTTTTTAGCACTTTAGAGCAATTGGGATTAACGTTAGCGCAAAGTCAGGGTTTTATTGATCATCAAGCATTCTCAGCTTCAGATTTACAGCAATTTGGTGATGATATACCGTTATTGATGACAGAAAAAGATGCGGTAAAATGTGCAAATTTTGCTGGCAGCCACTGTTGGTATTTACCTGTTGACGCTGATTTCAGCAATAATGAGCAAAGTACATCAATAAATAATGTGGTTAATGACATTATTACTTTAACTCGAAGTAGTCGCGCTTGAATAGAAGTATGAAAACAGTGAAGAAAATTGACGCTTAATGAAAGTAACATTGAGCAAGTAATAGAAAATTAAGAGAGATAATTATGGCGTTTGATACGAAATTGATGGAAATTCTTGCCTGCCCGGTATGTAAAGGAAAGCTTGAGCACAATAAAGAGCAACAAGAGTTGATCTGCAGATTTGACCGCTTAGCTTTTGCTATCGACAAAGATATTCCTGTATTGTTGGAGAGCGAAGCTCGCCGTATTACAGATAATGATGCTTAGTTAATTCAGCAAATAAAACTTAATGAGGTTTTTATGTCATTTGTGGTAGTAATTCCTGCAAGATTTGAATCTTCACGATTACCAGGAAAGGTACTGGCCGATATAGCCGGCAAACCTATGATCCAGTGGGTTGTTGAAAAAGCGAAAGCCAGTGGCGCAGAACAAGTTATTGTTGCAACTGACAACGATGAAGTTGCACGAGTAGTAAAAAGCTTTGGTGGGGAAGTATGTAAAACTCGCGCCGATCACCAATCAGGTACTGAGCGTTTAGCGGAGGTGATGGAAACGTATCAGTTTTCTGATCAACAAGTTATTGTAAATGTTCAAGGTGATGAACCCTTTATTCCAGTTGAAAATATAGCACAAGTTGCCGAGAATCTATCGAGCCAAAATCAGGCACGTATGGCAACACTGGCAATGACCATTGACGATGTTAACGAAGCATTAAACCCTAACGCAGTTAAAGTGTTATGTGACAAAAATGGTTATGCGCTGTACTTTAGTAGAGCTACAATTCCATATGATCGTGAGCGCTTTTTAAATAATGATAATATTACCGATATTGGTGATTTCTATTTACGTCATATTGGCATTTATGCCTACCGTGCTGGTTTTATTAAAGATTACGTGCAATGGCCGGCGAGTCAATTAGAACAAATAGAGTCATTAGAGCAATTACGAGTGCTATGGCAGGGTGAGAAAATACATGTTGCAGTAGCGAATACTCGTTTAGCTGTTGAGGGGGTTGATACCCCAGAAGATTTAGCGAAAGCCCGAACATACGCAGAATCTTTATAACAAGGCTAGTTTTTTACCAATATAATTTGAAAAATAAAAAGAGGCGAAAGCCTCTTTTTTTGTACTTATCACTTTTAAGCAGACCAAATTTTTAGCTTAGTTACTCGAACTCATATCACTTATTTCGGCGTTATCTATCAAAGTAAAAAAATCTTGTTGCTCGCTCAATTTCAATTCTATGGTCATAAATAAGCGCTGCGCTTTTTGCTCTGGACTTAAATTCTCGTTACGTTCTAATTTTGCAGCAACGGACAAGCCAAATGTATTTTTTTCAGATAGCGTTAGCTGTTGCTGTAATGCTATAAAGTCTGCAATGGCTTTATCTGAGAGTTTTAACAGATAAGTTTGGCTAGCAGGCGTTGATGAAAAAAAGCTAATTTTTGCTGGTGTTTGGCTTAAACTCATTTGCTTTAATGGAAATTCAAGGGCGAGATCTCCATTGTTGCTTTTAATTGTTACGCCTAGTTTAGTGTTAACTAAATCAATATTAAGAAAGCTATTTACCGTTAGTTTTGCTCTAATTTGTTTTGGCTTTAGCTTGAGTAACTCTTGTTCATCATAACTTGAAAACTTCAGTAGTGTTGTTAACGGAATACTGGAACAAGCACTGATAACAAAGCAAAGTATTACAGCGAATGAGGGTTTGAATGTGGCAAACATTGATGGTCCGTAATTGATGTTAAGTTCATGCAGTTGTTATGTATTTTTAATTTTTCTAACTAGCTTAGCAAGTGCAGAGTTAAATGCAATGTGTCAACCTTAGCTTTAATAGCTTGAAAGTAAAAAGCCGTATTAAAAAATACGGCTTTTTTTGTTTTTATTAATGTTGTTTTTTTAAAGAGCTTGTTTGGCTGAAACAGGGTTCGCGTACATCGTTAATAACCAGTGCTTTTGTTCGGCGGTTAAGTTTTCCATGCGTTGGTTTAATTGTTCAAGAACTGAGCTATCCGCTTGTTCTCTGTTTAACGTTGCATGGGCAACTAAATTGCTATCGTAAAGTTTATAGTTACTGATTATTTCTTTGTCTATTTCCGCAGCAATTGCTTTACTGTCGGCAAAGTCGCCTTTAATTGCTTGGCAAAATTCAATATGTACCCGACCTTTTTGACCAACTAAGCCTTGGGTGATACTTTTTAAATCTTCGCCTTCTTGTTTAACATAATTACCTGTTGCTTCTTTTTCTGCCAATTCGATGGCTTTGTCGTTATCACAAGGGTCAAACTCGTAAGAAATTGAAACCGGTACAATGTTTAATTGTTCTAAATATTCTGCAATGGGGGTTTGTTTATCTTTATTAAGCAGTAACATAGAAATTAAAGCTGCATTGGTTTTATCAATACCGTCTTTTGCCCGGCCCTCGCGTTGTGCAATCCAAATATTTTGCTGGCGGTTGGCAACAGTGTCATGAATATAAGCAGATAATTGTTTTGAAGCTTTTAACATGGCGCGTTTATTTTCTTCATTACGCTTAACGATAAAGCTTTTGTTAATACGCATTAAATCAGCAACCCAAGGTTGATGTAATAAATTATCACCTACGGCGGCCTCAACGGTACTAATGCCGTTTTTGTATAACGCTAAGTTAACTAGAGCTACATCTAAAACAATATCTCTGTGGTTACTAATAAAGAGTGCCGGCTTTGAGGTATCAATATTCTCAATGCCGCTAAAGCTAAAACCGTCAGTACTTTTTTTAATTAAGTGATGAAGGTATTTGGCCACTTCGATTTGAATTTGTTCAATGTTATGAAACTTTTGCGCACGAAACTTTAAAGACCATTTTACAATCGAGCAAGCAAGGCTTGGCGCGAATTGATATAACTTTGCTAGCTTTAAGCTGGCGATAGATGCCTGTAAGTCTTTTTCATTAATTAATTTTTCGATTACTGCCGCTACCTCATCATCTCGATAAGGTCGTATATCATCAAACATTCAGGAATCTCTTTAACTGGTAAAAATTAAGTGTAAATATACCTGCGATTATAACCGAATCATTTTCAAAAATGCTCGTATTGTTTTGAGCTTTTAAGAAAATTAATTGTAAATTTTATTTTTCAAAATAGCGTGTCAGGAATCTTGAATGCGTTTACGACCGTAAATGAACAGATAAATGATTTTAGAAGTACAGCGATTAAATTAAGATTACTTAGTGATAATGACGCCTCAGTAGCTCTTTTAACTCGGCTAGGTTTTAGCTTTAATAAAAACATAAGCTTAGAGGAAAGTGAACAGAATATTATATTATTTGATAGGTTTAATTTGTCATATGAACAAATTTTATGACATTTAAAAAGTTTGCTTCAATTCATATAAATAACAATTAAATTGAAAAATTAACCTGTTTAACTTGCGTTTTTAAGGTTTAGACCCAAGTATTGATAGAGAGTTACCAATAAAAAGGAATATCTATGAAAATAAATCTTTCAGGTCACCATGTCGATATCACCGATTCAATCAAAGAACATATCAATGAAAAGTTTTCTAAAATAGCGACACACTTTCCAACATTAATTTCTTTAGATGTTATTTTATCGCACGAGCATAGTAAGCATAATGTCGAGTTACGTACTACCTATGAAGGTGGCCGAATTTCAGCGTCAGCGAACGATGCTGTAATGTACCCAGCAATTGCTGCAGCTGCAAAAAAACTAGATGCAGCATTAAAGCATAGAAAAGGTTTATTAAAAGCGAATTTACATAGCAAGCCGGCAACAACCGCGCCGGAAATTGCTCATGAACGTGTTCAAGAAATGAACTTAAATTAAGCAATTATATTCTATGAAAAGGAGGCAAGTGCCTCCTTTTTTATTGCCTGTTATCTTAAAAGCTAATGATTGGTTTATAATGGTTCAGTTATCAATAAGTAAATACAACGCCGCAATACATTATGTTAGAGATTTCAAATAACCTCACCCTAGCTGAATGGGAAATTGAATTAAATGCTATTAGGTCTCAGGGGAATGGAGGACAGCGAGTAAATAAGGTTGCGACGGCAATTCATTTACGCTTTGATATTAAACGTTCGTCATTACCTACTGTTTATAAAGAGAGATTATTGCGTTTGCAAGATAGCCGCATAACTGCAGACGGTGTTGTTATCATTAAAGCGCAATCTTTTCGCACCCAAGACCAAAATAAAGATGATGCACTGAAAAGACTAAAAGAACTTATTTTAGCCGCAATGGTTGTGCAAAAAGCTCGCCGCGCAACTAAACCAACACGTAATTCACAAAAACGCCGAGTTGATAATAAAAAGAGAAAAGGGCAAACCAAGTCGTTACGTTCAAAGGTTAATTTATAATCGTCTAACTCTAATGGTGCATTCATCTGTTAATGAATCGTTTAATTAAAACTGCTTGCTATGAAACTACATTTTATGTAGTTTGCTACTGATTTTGTAGTAAGGTGTGATTAGTTAATTTCACTATCACTAAGTGGAAGCTTGGTTTTAATTCAGAACTCAGTAGAGAGGAAGGTATGGTATTACCTATTCCGGGAAACCCCGTTAGAGGCTCCAAAACAGGAAAGCCAATTATGGCTGCGCTTGATTTACTTGGGCGAACATGGGCACTAGGCATTGTCTGGCAGTTACGCCAAGGGCCATTGAGCTTTAGCGAATTACAACAGCATTGCGAGAATATTTCGCCAACGCTATTAACGAATCGTTTGAAAGAATTACAACAAACCCATTTACTGGAAAAACACTTGCAAGGTTATCAATTAACGCCTATTGGTTTGCAGCTATTTGAGGTTATTGCTCCATTGGGACAGTGGGCTAAACAGTGGCAGCTCACATTTGAACTATCGCTAGATAAGTAAGGGAAGCTCTATGAATTCTGAGTTAACGTTTTGTAATATGCCGCTTGATCGAGCAAGTCACCTAAGAAAAAATCAACAATGGCTGAGCGATAAAATATCGGCAGATAGTAGTTGTTTTTATTTCTTTTATCAAAATAAACTTCTCTACCTAGATAAGAGCTTATTTTCTTTTAGTAAAGCGCAATATCAAGGTGAAGCTGAACTGTTGTCATTGATAGAGAGAGCCGAATTTAATTTAATTTTCTTGGGTTTAGAGCAAGATAAAGGGCATTTTGTTTATGATTTGTCGGCTCTTAATGATGATGAGATTAATCGCTGGTTAGCAAAACTTTTCCATTGCTTATGCTGTAATGATGCTAAGTTTATTGATTTTAGACATTCAATTTCAATGTTGAGTCAGGAACAGGCGGCGATACTTGGCTATGCAAAAGCGCTTATTCATTGGCAGCAAAGTGCGGTGTTTTGCGGTACTTGTGGTACAGAAACACAGTCGTTAGATGGTGGTCATAGACGACAATGTTTAAATTCTGAATGCCAAGTTGAACAATTTCCTCGTACCGATCCTGCGGTCATAATGCTTGTTGAGTATCAACCTAAACACGGACCCGCACTTTGCTTACTTGCTGAACACCACAGAATATCAGGTCAAGTTTACTCAACATTGGCTGGCTTTGTAGACCCAGGAGAGTCATTAGTAGAGGCTGTGCACAGAGAAGTACTAGAAGAAGTTGGCATTGAAACTAAGCAAATAACACACTTTGGCTCGCAACCTTGGCCATTTCCAAATTCATTAATGCTTGGCTTTTTTGCTCAAGCTACCGACATGGAAATTACTTTAGAAGAAGAGGAATTACGCAGCGCTGCTTGGTTTACGGCTGAACAATTGCAAAACTTTGGTGAGTGGGGAGATGAAACTGATGGGAAAAAATTACCAAGGAAAGAGTCTATTTCAAGGCGTTTAATTGACACTTGGTGCGCAAAGCAGCTTGGTTAGCGAGGATGCAACCACAGAAAAGAGTAAAACTTAACCTTAGCTTTATGTACTGTAAAAATATTAATAATTTACAGGCCCCGTAAACATTTACTACCAAGTTAAATAGCTTTGGTTTAGCTGTGGCTGCTAGAAACATGATCTTGATCAGCTGTTGATATGCCTATTCTTAGTAAAGTCGCCATTCTTTGAAAATATGTAGTTAAGGACGATTGGTGTCAATTTCATACGAAATGAATTTAGGTAAGGCGTACAGTGAAAGTTTACCTAGCTTAGGTGAGGTTATAACTGATATAATTCAGTTGTTTGGCGCCGAGCGTATATATGGTATTGGTGGTGATTTTTCTGCTAATTTAATTGCAGCTATAGCACCTAAAGTACCTATTTGCCCTTCAAGCAACGAAATGCATGCTGGGTTTTCTGCCTGTGCCAAAGCAGAAGTTGATGGTATAGGTTTCTGTTTGTCTACCTATATGGTTGGCAGCTTACCTTGTACGTCAGCGGCAGCACTGGCTGTAACAGAAGGTTTGCCGGTGGTTTTTATTTCAGGGGCGCCAGCTGAAGCTGAAGTTGATAAATTGGCTATTCATCATACTTTGCACCCGAATACGGCTTGGAAAACGGAATACGATAATGCGTTAAATGCTTTTGCCGCGTTGGGTGTTAAAGTTGAGCGTCTTCAAGGGCAAAGAGCACTAGGTCACCCTAATGTTGCAGGTGAGCGTTTTTATCAGCTCGTTGCTCATGCATATAAAAAAAAACAGCCGGTATTTATCGAGATACCTCGCGATCAAGTATTTCAAAAAACGCAACCTATTCAATTGCCTAAAACTATTGGTGAAATATGTGGCTGTGAACATGTGTTATCTGGCGCAGATTTAGTCGTTGATGCGATCATTGACAAGCTAGTAACCGCATCGCAACCATTACTGTATTTAGGTGATAAGTTAAAACACAATAAAACCTTACAGCGGCTGATAATTGAATTTGCCAATAAATTTAATATTCCATACGCAACAAGCTGGTTTGCTAAGGGGATTTTTGATGAATTTGATCCGCTGTGTTTAGGTGCTTACAACGGTGTTTTCACGCAAACCACAGGCCGTGATTACATCGAAAATCAGGTCGATTATGTTATAGATGTTGCCAGTAGTATTTTACCGCAAGACTGCAATATTGCTTTTGCCACAGATACTCATAAAATTGAAACCTTTAAAAATAAAACCGTACTTAAAGGCAGTAACTTATTAGAGCAAGATTTGGTCGAGATATTTCAGCTACTGTTATTGCGTCATAACAAGGTTTTTGATTTTACAGCGCCAACTGAATTGACTAAAGAACTTGATGAACAACAGAAAGTTGATTTTAATAACTTGGCACAAACCTTAAATCAAGTTCAACGCGACGTAACTACAAGTTTGGTTTATTTGCCCGAAGTCGGTAATTCATATTTTACCAGTTACAGTTTAAAGGTTAAGAAACCGTCAACTGGCAGAGGCTGGCTGACTAACCCTTGGTATGGCGCCATGGGAACGGCGTTACCTTATGCTCGCGTTGTTGCTCAGCGTATTCAAGATAATAATAAAGATGAAAGGGCGGTTGTGATCATAGGTGATGGAGGTTTTCATTTTCAACTAAATGAACTAATTCACTTCTTAAAGGACAATACCGATGTCACGATTGTTTATATGCGCAATAATATTTTCCACCTTGGTAAAAGCGGCGATAATGAAATTTATCACTGTAATGATGAGCGTTTCAATGTTCACCAAGTGATTCAAGGCTATCAAGGTTATGCAGTAACCATAGATACCGTAAGTGAATTTACAGAGTGCTTTAAAGCAAGTTTGAATCGCTCGGGTATTACTTTGATTGAAGTATTGGCACAGCCAACGGAAGAAAAGCAATGTCATGAAATACGTTTGCTTAACTTATACATTAAAGCAAAAAATGGGCACCAAGAGGCGATAAAGCAGTGGCAAAGCTTAACTCGTTAACGATAGCTAGATTGATAAGTATGAAAAAGCCCAATTAAATTGGGCTTTTTACCGCCATTTATTGGCATTAGATTGCTTTTAAAAAGCGTTCGCTACGTGGCAATAAATATTGCTCATAATCAAGTGAAAATGCCACCTTATTAGAACGTCCTATAACCTCTTCTCTTGGCATTAAACCGATAGCGCGTGAGTCAGCACTATTATCTCGATTGTCACCCATCATTAAATAAAATCCTTCTGGAACGGTGAATTCCTTAAAGCTGGTCATTGCAGAATAGTTATGTTGACCTACCGGAATTCTAGTGCGAATTAAGCGGCTTTCACCTGCTACGCTTTCTTCTGTTAGCACGAAGTCTTTTTCGCGCGCCATAACTTTATAGCTTGCGTGTTGCTGATTAATGACTAATTGGTTTTTATTCATTGAAATCACATCACCAGGGACGCCAATAACTCTTTTCACTAGTCGTTTATTTGCGGCAGCAGACTCGAAAATAACAATGTCATGACGAATAGGGTCGGCAAATTTAACTATTGTTTGTTGGCTGAAAGGAACCTTTAAGTCGTAGGCCATTTTATTGATAAAAATTCGATCGCCTTCAACAATCGTTGGCTTCATCGAGCCTGTAGGTACATCATTCCAATCGGCTACGGCACTGCGAAACACTAGCATTAAACTGATAAATATCAGTAGTGATTTATTTTCTTTGAAAAAGTTAGCAAGTGTATTTCTCATTATTCTCCCTTATAAATACTTTAATAAAATAACGACTTAGCTTTGGACTAAGACGTTATTTTATAGTTCCGTTATTAACAGGAAAGTTAAAGAAGATAGTTGTAAATATTTATGTCGTCTTTTCGTAATAAACGACCGCATTATTCGTACAAGGTTCTATTTATCGCTATAGCCCCACGGCGGCGCAGGTGGGGTGATTGCTTTTGTTAGATCAAAATCAACTCTAAACTCTCTGCCTTGGCGAATTAAGCGATAACTAAATTTTTCTGGATAAATGAACATTTGCCAGGTATTTCCTACCGACTGTGGGATACCTGTTTTGACAAACAATTGCTTAGAATACTCATCGGCTGGAAATGATTGTACTTGCGCCCAACCTGCGTCGTTAGTGTGACCACCATACATAGTTGTTTCGTCATGGCTACCATCTTCATGGCGGTGATCGTGTTTTAACGACAACCCAGAGCCTGTTTTAGTTATTATCCAAGTTCTCGAAGCATCATCACCAACGTGAAATGGAATTTCTAATTGGCTATTACTGCATTTTCTTATGTGCATTATCAATGCTTTATTATTAAAGCCATCACTTTTGGCGTTGTCGACAGTTACTTTCCCTTGGAAAGCTTTGCCGCAATGTATACTAATGTTGGCAAAAAAGTCGTCATGGCTGGCAATTGACACTAGTGGCGCATCACTTGCGAGGGTTGTCGCTGAAAAACAGCATAGTAGTGTGGCAAAAATCTTTTTATTTATTTTTGTTTTAATTATCATATTAACAACCTGTTATTACGGTAGGTATTTGAAAGTTAAGCATGATGCTAGCAGAAATATAACAATAATACTGTTCGGTTTTTACTTTAAAGGGCTGCACTTTTAATTGTTGTTAATAATTTTCTTGTAGTCTCATTGAATGCAGCGCAAAATTGCGCCGAAATATTTTTTGAAGTGCTGAGCGTAGCTATAAATGAAAAACGAACATGTTGTTATTGGTTTAACTGACCCTAAAAGTCCATCAAATGTTGGCGCAGTTATGCGGGCTGCTGGTTGTTATCAAGCGAATGAAGTACGTTATACCGGTGTACGATATGCACGTGCGGCAAAGTTTCATACTGATACTAAAGATGCGTCGAGTAAAATACCATTAACTGGCGTTGAGTCGTTAGTTGCAAGCGTGACTTCGGAACAAAAAATCGTCTGTGTCGATTTAGTTGAAGGCGCTATTGCTTTACCTGATTTTCAACACCCAGATAATGCCCTTTATATTTTTGGCCCAGAAGACGGTACCATTGCTCAGGAGGTAATTGATAAAGCTGATGCTGTAGTTTACGTACCAACCGTTGGTTGCATGAATTTAGCTGCCAGTGTTAACGTGTTACTTTATGATCGCTTAGCTAAATCATCGGAACTTGAGAAGGGAGATGACTTAATCAAATCAAGCCGCGACACCAACAATAAAGTGAAAGTTAAAGCTCGTGATTAGGTACTGCTATTGTTAGCTATTTGTTGACTAGCTAGACAGGTTCTAAGGGCATTTAATAAGAATTTCACCGACAAAAAATTATTTCTCAGTAGAATAGCCACTTTTATGCGAAACGGCTTGACTCTTGGCGGAAAATCGATAGAATCCAATTCAGCTAGAAAGTAAGACCTATATTTATGTACAAAGTTTCGAAGTTATATCAGTAGCTCGTCCTGTTTAATAAGTAATAGCAACACTTCCTGGAAAACCGCCTTATTTAAGGCATCAATTACGAATAAATAGGATAATACAAATGTCTAATACAACTACTGGTACAGTAAAATGGTTCAACGAGTCTAAAGGTTTCGGTTTCATCGAGCAAGAATCTGGTCCAGACGTTTTCGCACATTTCTCTGCAATCTCTGGCGACGGTTTCAAAACTCTTGCTGAAGGTCAAAAAGTACAGTTCACTGTAACTCAAGGTCAAAAAGGTCCTCAAGCTGAGAACATCGTAGCACTTTAATTAATAACCTTAGCTGGTTGAACTGGCTAGATTATTAAATAGTGTTTAAAGAGGGGAGACGTTAGTCTGCCCTTTTTTTATGCCAAAAATTTCTTTATGTCTGTCATATCTCATTATCTACAACTAGTTAAAAATAATCATCTGAAACAAGATAATGCTCAATATCGTGCAGTAGTAGCATTAGACACCTTGTCTGAACAATTAAATAGTAAAACCAAAAACCGTTTTAGTTTTTTCTCACTAAAGTTCTTTGTTAAAAATAAACCTGCAATTACCGGTATTTATTTTCATGGTCGTGTTGGCCGTGGAAAAACGATGTTGATGGATCTATTTTATCAACAGTTAACAACAGCACGTAAAAAGCGTATGCACTTTCATCGCTTCATGGAGGAGGTTCATGAAGCGCTAAATAATTTGAAAGGCCAGGAAAACCCTTTAGAGCGTATTGCTAACTTGTGGGCACAAGATGTAGATGTATTATGTTTTGATGAGTTTTTTGTCAACGATATCGCTGATGCCATGTTATTAGCAGGATTATTAAATGCTATGTTTTCTCGTGGTATTACGTTAATTGCCACGTCTAATTGTGCGCCGTTTGAGCTCTATAAAAATGGTTTACAGCGAGCACGTTTCCTACCAACGATTGATCTTATTAATCGCTATTGTCAGGTGATATCAATCGATGGCCCTTTCGACTACCGCCTCAGTGATGATGGCCATGTAACTCATTATCGTGACTACAATATTCGAGCGGTAGGGCAAGCTAAAAGTTCGTGGCTTAAAGGATGTTTTCAGCAACTTGCAAATGGCGATATTGAGTATACTAACAAGATTGAAATTCATGGCAGAAATATTGCTTTTATTGCAAAAACCAATGAAGCAATATGGTTTGATTTTATGGCGATTTGTTCAGGGCCGCGTAGTCAACGCGACTATATTAAACTTGCTGATAAATACAATACTATTGCGATTAGTGCAGTTCCACAGTTTAATGGTGAGCTCATTCCTACGGTGTTTTCTGGTGTTGAAGATGGCTATCAACGCAGTGGTGTTGTTATGGGGCAATTGAGAGCATTAGATGATGAGGCTAGACGCTTTATCGCCTTAGTTGATGAATTCTATGATAGAGGAATCCGTTTACTTATTGAAGCTGAAGTCGATATTGCTGAACTCTATCAGGGAAGTCAGTTGGCTTTTGAGTTTGCTCGTTGCAAATCACGATTATTTGAGATGCAAAGGCTAAGTTACAACGATTAGCCTTTTAGCATTAATGTGAATTTGTTAATTTTACTAAATTGTTTGCTATTTAACGATTTTTTAGCCTTTCTATCATTTGATTTTAAAGCGTGTTTTGTAACTCATTGAAAAATATTGATTAAAATAATGGCATTAGACTTGTAAATAAATAATCAACAAAGAAAAACAATGCACATTATTTGATTGGTTTATAAAGGAAGGTAAATATGAAAACTTTGATTGCTACTGCGTTAATTCTTGCCAGCTCAACCAGCTTTGCTCATGACAGCTCTTTTTCTAGTAATTCTTGTAATGTTGGTTTAAATGGCGGCATTAAAATCAGTGCAGATAAAATTACTTTCTCAAAAAACAAATCACCACTGTATAGCATTGTAAATAATGACACTTTAGTGGTAAACGGTGAAGAAGTTGATCTAACCGTTAGCCAACAATCATTGTTAACCGAATATTCTACGAGCATTCGTGATGTTGTTCCTGAAGTTAAGAGTATTGCGCTTGATGCTATTGATCTTGCCATTGATGGCGTAAATTTGGCCTTTAATGAGTTACTTGGTGAAGGTAATAACGTAAGTGTAGATTTAACTACACAATTAACAACAATACGCACAGAAGTTGACAATGAATTTGACGGTTCGAAAGATTTCTATATTGACGAAGATGGCTTTGCTGGTGATGATTTTTTTGGTGAAGAGTTTGAAGAACGTATTGAGTCAGCTGTAGAAACTACGATTCAAAATTCAATTGGTAGTTTGATGATTGCCGTTGGTCAGGAAATGCTTTTCTCTGGTGGCAATATGGATGCTTTTGAAACACGTATGGAAACTTTTGGACAACAGATAGAACAAGAAATGGAAGCTCGTGGTGAGGGACTTGAAATGCGTGGTGAAGCGCTATGTCAGTCTGTTATTGCGATAGATGAAATGGAAGAGCAGCTAAAGGATGAAGTTGATGAGTTGGCAAACTTTAATTTTATTAGTGCCAGTGAAAAAAATCGTCATAACGCTATTTAGGTATTAGACACTACCTATTAGTGAATAAAACCTTTTAGCTGTAATTATTTACTTATTAAAGCGTTAGAGCGCCATCTCTAACGCTTTTTCTGTATTCGCGACATTGAATTTATTAATAGTCTAAATATTTTTAATGATATATTTCTTTTATTCTACTGTTTTTTATTGCTAAGGTTGAAGCCGCACGTTACAGTAGCGCCAAAATTTATCTAGCACATCTTTTATGCACGCAGTACAGAAACTTCACAAGTATCGTCAAAGCTTAAGCACTACTACTTATAAGTCTAGAGGACAGCGAGTTATTCGTTGTGAACTATGCCGCTTAGCCAAACAGTTTTGTATTTGCTCATTGGCTCCTAAGGTAGAGTCAAATGCTGGTTTTTTACTATTGATGTACGATACCGAAGTATTAAAGCCGAGCAATACGGGTAAACTTATTGCTGACTTAATTCCTGATACTTATGCTTTTTTATGGTCAAGAACAGAAGAAAATCCTGAAGTTTTAGCCTTATTGTCTGATCCAAGTTGGCAGCCAATGATTGTATTCCCTAAAGCCTATGCTGGTGAAAATCGAGATGTTTTTGATAATGAAATTAAGCTTGAACCAGGCAAGCGCCCATTGTTTATCATGCTTGATGGCAGCTGGCGTGAAGCAAAGAAAATTTTTCGTCGTAGTCGCTATTTACAACACTTACCTGTAGTGTCGTTTACGCCAAAAGCGCCAGAGGATAATGCTGAATTAAGTTCTCGTTATCAAATTCGGCTAGCGGCAAATAATACAGAATTAGCAACTGCAGAAGTAGCCGCCCAAATTTTAGCTTTGGCGGGCGAGCAAACTAATGCCAATTTATTGGACTTATGGTTTGATGTTTTTAGTTATCAATATCAACGGGGGGTTTGCCAAGAAAATAAAGGTAACCCTTCAGCGGTTGCTGACTATAAAGCATTTGCAGCATTAAATAATATTACTATCGCAGAAGATAGCACAACTGATTTGCCAAAATAGGAAAAGCTGCGGTAGTTTACTTTAAATATATGAAAACGCTGCAGCTTAGGTAAATCTAATTTATAATAACGCACACAATAGAAATGAGGTTAATTTATGAAGATATGTGGTGTTGAGTTAAAAGGTAACGATGCAATTATTTGTATCATGTCAAAAGCAAATGGGTTGTACGACATACCGAAAACGCGCGTACAAAAAATTAGCCTTGTTGACGCCGGTGACGCTGAACAAGTTCAAGAGTTTCAGTTCGCTTTTGCTAAGCTGATGGAAGACTACCAAGTCGATAAAGTGGTAATAAAAGGGCGTGCTTTAAAAGGTAAGTTTGCCGGTGGTCCGGTTGGCTTTAAATTAGAGGCAGCCATTCAATTAATAAAAGATTTACCAGTAGAAATTTTAGCGGGTAGCTTTATTAAAAAGGCATTAACGCGTAGCCAAGTTGATATTGATTTTCGTGACACTGGTTTGAAGCAATACCAACAACAAGCATTTGAGACAGTATTTGGCTTCTTTGAAGGTAGTTTATATCTACAATAAGTTGTATGTAACGCATTAAAAAGGGTCGCTATTTAGCGACCCTTTTTAGTTTAAGTAATTTTATTTATATGCTACTTGCTGGTTAAGCCACGACGCTCAAGTAACGGTTCAACTTTCGGATCTTGTCCTCTAAAACGACGATACATTACTGTTGGGTCGTCAGTACCACCGCTTTCTAAAACATGCTTACGGAATAGCTCAGCAGTTTTCTGATCAAATATACCGTTTTCTTTAAATGCTAACCAAGTATCAGCATCATAGATATTAGACCAAATATAGCCGTAATAGCCGGCAGAATATCCACCTGCAAAAATATGAGAGTAGTAACCTGTTTTATAACGTGGTGCTATTTGCTCAATCAAGCCAATTTCTTTTATAACGTTGTTCTCAAACTCATTTGCATCTTGTAGCTCGGCAGTTTCAAGTGAGTGCCAGCTCATATCAAGTAGTGCGGCTGCAAGGTATTCAGTAGTACCAAAGCCTTGGTTAAACTTACCAGATGCTTGAATCTTCTCAACAAGGGCTTGAGGGATCACTTCACCTGTTTGATAGTGCTTAGCAAAGTTCGCCAATACTTCTGGCTCTGTCATCCAGTTTTCCATAACTTGTGATGGATATTCTACGTAATCGCGAGGTAGCGAAGTACCTGTTTGCGAGCGGTAGTAACCGTCTGATAGTAAACCTTGAATAGCATGACCGAATTCATGGAACAATGTTGAAGCTTGATCAAAAGTCAGTAATGTTGGCTGGTCGCCAATAGGACGTGGGTAATTTAGTACGTTGTAGATAATTGGCGTAACGTCTTCACCATTCATACGGTACTGCTTACGGAAGCTACTCATCCAAGCACCGCCACGTTTACTTTCACGCACGTAATGGTCAACCATGAAAATACCAATGTAGCTGTTGTCACGGTCGTATACTTCAAACGTGCGTACATCTTCATGATACTTAGGTAAGTTATCACGTTCTTTAAAAGTTACACCCCAAAGTTTCTCAGCAGTATAGAAAACACCTTGTTGTGTTGCTTCTAACGAGAAGTAAGGTTTAGTTTCTGAGGCATCAATATCGTAGCGTTGCTTACGAATTTTCTCAGAGTAATACCACCAATCCCATGCCGCAACTTTAAATTTACCGCCTTCAGCATCAATCATTTTTTGGATGTCAGCTGACTCTTCTTTAGCGCGTTCAAGTGCAGCAGGCCACACTTTATTTAGTAACTCAAAAACATTTTCAGGTGTTTTTGCAGTTGCATTTTCTAGAACGAAATGCGCGTGAGTTTTGTAACCTAATAATTGTGCTTTTTGATAACGTAAACTTGCCATTTCACTAGCAATTGCTTGGTTATTATTAGCGTTGTCGTTATTGCCACGCATGGTATAACCTTTGTAAATGGTTTCACGTAGCTTACGGTTTGTTGAATACGTTAAAAATGGATTTTTACTTGGGCGGTGTGTGGTAAATACCCACTTTCCTTCATGGCCACGTGCTTTTGCTGTTTCTGCCGCTGCTGCAATAATATCGGCAGGCAAACCGTCAAGATCAGCTTTATTATCAATAACCATTTCAAAGCCATTTGTCTCAGCTAATAAGTTTTCACCAAACTTTAAGCTAAGGCCACTAAGCTTTTCATTAAGTTCGCGCAATTTTAACTTATCAGCATCGTTCAGGTTTGCACCACCACGAACAAAGCTCTTATAGGTTTTTTCTAATAAGCGTTTTTGATCTGTACGAAGCTCTAATTGCTCTCTTTGATCGTAAACCTGTTTTACGCGTTGGAATAATGCATCATTGAGTGCAATGTCATCACCAAGAGCCGATAGCTTTGGTGATATTTCTTTGGCAATAGCACGCATCTCTTCATCTGACATAGAGCCAGTTAAACCGTAAAAAGTATTGCTTACTTTCGTAAGGAAGTCGCCAGACTTTTCCATTGCTACTATGGTATTTTCAAATGTTGGACGTGAGCGTACTTTAGTAATTGCCGCAATTTCCAGTTTGTTTTGCTCAATACCATGATAGAAAGCAGGTAGGTAATCACTTTTCTTAATTTTTTCAAATGGTGGAATACCATAAGGAGTATCGTATTCAGCAAAGAATGGGTTATTGGCTATACTTGCAACTTTTTGCTCTTTTTCTTGTTCGACTTGGGTGACATTTGTCGGAGCATTATTCTGCTGACAACCAGCTAGTGCAATTGCAATTGCTAGCGGGGCTAGATAACGAGTTTTCATTAAATTACCTTTTTATAGTTTATCCATGTGGATGATAAGGTTTATGTAATACGATAAGTAAAATTGTCATATTAAGCTGGTATTGATTCTATGCTGCGCAGAGCGAGGGTACAAGAGGCACTTTAATAAATTGGGATGAGTGGCTAGTTATTGGCGTTAAAAATAATTATATTTATTATTTGATTAATGTGAGCATCGACTAGGACTTTACTATTCTGCAATAATAAAACAACACTATTAATTTGTTGAAAATGCTAGACAACAGATATTGTTTTTTTGTACATTGAAGTACGATTTGTTTCGTAATTTTGATTTTTAAGACTCAAATATGATTATAAATAAGGGAATGCTAATGCGGTATAAAGGTAATCTATTACTAACTTTTCTGGTTATTTTTATTATCGGTTGTAGTTCTCAAGGGAATGATAGTGTTCAGAAAAGCATGATACCATTAAATGAAGATTTATTTCAGACAACCTCGCCAGTAATATCCGAGTCTGCACTATATCAACTTAGTAAGCAGCAGCAACAGGATTTTTTAAATTTCTATCAATCGCAAAGCAGTAAAGGTTATTTGCCTCATGAAGTTGTTAAACGCTTTTTGGAAAGTAAACTTTCTAACTTTAGTTACTATGGCAAAACATATAGTGCTAATGAAGCGATGGAGAGAAATAGTGGAAACTGTATGAGCTTAGCAATATTGACTACCGCTTTATCACGACTGATCGATGTTGATATGAGTTATCGAAAAATGCACTCACTTCCTATATATGAAAAGCATGGGAATGTGGTTTTATCCTCAAGCCATGTGCAATCCTTATTATATGACCCAAGCTTTATTCCTGAGAAAAATGTTTTCTATGTGAATCGTCCTGCAATTGTTATTGATTACTTTCCTCAAGAGGACAACATTCGATCTAAACTTATTAATTCTAATGATTTTCTTGCGATGTATTATATCAACAAAGGCGCTGAGTTTTATATTGAAGGTGACTATGATAATACCTTTGCTTTTGCAAAAAGGGCATACGAGTTAGATAGTAATAATGCATCAGCAATAAACTTACTTGCACTATTACATAAGAAAAAAGGTGATGAGATAACAGCAGAACAGTTGTATCTAACCGCGTTGGAAAGTTCTGATGCAAATATTAGTGTACTAGATAATTATGTTAATTTACTTAAGAAACAAGGGCGCTTTGATAGAGCACAAAAAATTAAGCAGCGTATTGAAAATATCTATGATCCAAACCCATATCATTGGTTAGAAAAGGCGCAATTAGCAAGGTATCAAGGTGAATTTGATGATTCTATACGCTTTTATCGTAAAGTTATTGAACTAACTC
The DNA here is from genome assembly GCA_913058245.1 of uncultured Colwellia sp. GTDB lineage: Bacteria > Pseudomonadota > Gammaproteobacteria > Enterobacterales > Alteromonadaceae > Cognaticolwellia. The sequence continues at coordinate 32,263 of CAJXQJ010000005.1, read as the reverse complement.
CTTATGTTAAGCAAGCTTATTTGGAGTTACATGAAGTATATATACTTCAAGGTAATAAATCCTCAGCAATAACAACATTGCAAAGCTCTTTGCCTTGGCTACATGAACCAAAGCAAAAGAGGCAGTATAAGAAAAAACTTTACCAGCTGAGTGCAGCTATTTAGCTATTTCTTTAGTTGCAAGCTCTAATCGCGGATCGGTAATATCAGAGCTTGTTGATTTAAATATTACTTGATTATTTTTATTAATAAAAAATGTTGTCGGCGTGCCTTTTACACCATATCGCATGGCTACTTCATCACCGTTGACCGCCGTAATAAAACTATAACCACGAGCTGCTAATTCATCTTGCGGTAGCGCGCCATCATCTTCATTAAAACTTATTGCGACAATTTTAACGCCTTTGTCGTGATATTTCTCTGCAAGCTCCACTAATTTCGGTTGTAGCTTTTTACAATATGGACACCATGTTGCCCAAAAGTGCAATATTACTGCCTGTCCTTGAAACTGAGCGAGAGAAATATCCTCACCCGTTTGTGTTTTTAGCTGCCAAGCTGGTGCTATGGGAGCAATAACTGATTCATTTGATGACTCAGCGCTGACATTAAGAGATATCAATGTAAAGGTTGTAAGAAAGAGAAAAGTGATTAAGCTTTTTGTTTTTGAAGTCAGGGTATTCAACAAGTTCACCATAAATAAATGATTGGATTAGTGAACTTGACCTGCCAATCATCTATCTGGTTTCAAATTTAATTAAATTTGTTTTTATTTTTACTTATTTCTAGCATCTGTGAGTATTTCATCCGCGGCTTTTGCTGCAATCATCATAGTTGGAGCATTAGTGTTACCACTTATTAACGTTGGCATAATAGAAGCGTCCACGACACGTAGCCTGTTGATGCCATGAACTTTTAATTTTTCATCAACGACAGAAAGTTCATCATGACCCATTTTACAAGTGCCAACGGGATGGTAAATGGTGTTACATTTTTCCTTTAAAAATTCATGAATATCCTGGTCTGATTGGCAATTATCGTCAGGGAAAATATATTTAATATGAGTGTTTGCTAATGGCGGTGTTGAGAGGATTTTCTTCGCTATCTGAACCCCTTTGATCATAGTATCAATATCATCTTGATCATCTAGCATATTCAATTGAATTCGGGGATGTTGACTAATGTTATTGCTATTTAAGGTAACGGTACCACGACTTTTTGGGCGTAATAAGCAAACATGAACAGCAATGCCATAACTACATAATAATTTATGGTTTCTGCCGTGATCGTCCATAGCAGCAGGAACAAAGTGAAGCTGTAAGTCTGGCTCTGACAGTGAAGGCTCCGACTTAATAAAGCCACCTGTTTCAGCAACGACCGTAGTTAATAGGCCTGCACGCTTCGTAAAGAATTTTATCGCTTCTTTTGCCCCCCACCATAACGCTTTTGGTCGATATGCTAATACTTCTGTTCTTTTATGTTGTGCGACGTTAAGAATATCTACATGGTCTTGTAGGTTTTTTCCTACGCCATCGAGTTCGTGAATAAGTTCAATATTATGCTGCTCTAATTCAGACCTAGGGCCTATGCCAGAAAGCATGAGTATCTGCGGGGAGTTAATGGCTCCGGCGCTAAGAAGTACTTCATTACGAGCGGTAATTGCTTGGATTTTACCTTTGCGCTTATAGCGTACGCCCGTGGCTGTTTTGTTGTCGATAATGATTTTATCAACCTGTATTTGTGTAATGACAGTGAGGTTTTCTCGGTTTAGGTTGGGCGTTAAAAACGCTTTTGCAGCACTGTGCCGTAAGCCATCTTTTTGGGTAACTTGATAATAACCAATACCTTCTTGGTCAGCGCCATTGAAGTCATCATTCGCTGGAAAGCCTGCTGCAACCGCCGACTGAATAAAGTCTTCATTAATAGCTGGCTTTGAAACTGAATCTGCGACATTTAACGGGCCATTAATGCCATGATAGTCATTTTCACCACGCTCTTGATGTTCAAGGGCTTTAAAATAGGGGAGAACTTCGTCATAACTCCAGCCCTGATTACCTAAGCTGTGCCAGTGATCATAGTCTTGCTTTTGTCCTCGCACGTAGAGCATGGCATTGATTGAACTACTACCACCAAGCGCTTTTCCTCTTGGGGTGAAAATTTCACGATTATTGAGTGTTTTTTCTTGGTGAGAATTAAAATGCCAATTTAAGGTGTGGTCGCGCATTAAACCAATAATGCCTATAGGTAGGTGAATTAACCAGCTTTTGTCTTCTTTACCTGCTTCTAATAAGCAAACACTATAGTTTCCACAGGCTGATAACTTATCAGCTAAAACACAGCCTGCAGAGCCACCACCAACAATTACATAATCAAATGTTTTCACACCAGTACCTTTATATTAACTTTTTATTATTATAGTCTTAACAAGTCAGACCACTATGATATAAAAGTACTGGTTATTCAAGTGTGCAGTGCACTAATGGCTTTTAATATCCTTAATATTCATCTGTTTAATATCACCATATTTGCCAACAACATTTTGCAACTCTGAAGCCTTTCCTATGATTACAGTTTGTAAGTTCTCTTTAGGAAAATATTCATTAATAAGTTGCTGAGTTTTAGCAATAGTTAATGAATTTACTTGTTGCTCAAAGGTGTTGATGTAACTTTCGTCAAAATTATAACTGTACATTTGACCTAGCAAATTACTCAAATCTTGAGATGTTTCAAATTTTGGTGGAAATTTACCTTTGACATATGCTTTTGCCGAGGCGAGCGTTTTTTCGTCTATGCCTTTTTCCCATAATCGATAATAGGTTTTTAATGCTAAATCAATCGCTTCTACAGTTGTTGCTGTTTTGGTAAAGCTTGAAATTGAAAAACTGCCAGATTGACTATAATAGGAGAAATTACTGCGAGCACCGTAAGTTAAGCCTGAATTTACGCGTAATTCATCGTTTAACCACGAGGTAAAGCGACCACCTAAAATAGTATTAATAACTGAAATTCCAACTAAATCAGGCGTGTTTCGTGCAATACCAATACCGCTGATGGCAAATGTTGACTCAATAGCGTCATCCTTATTAACTAATAGTACGTTTGCAGAGGTTAATGGTTTTGGTGACGTAATTGCTGTCGGGGTCAATTTTGAGTAGTTTTTCCATCCAGAAAACAATGATTTTATTTGTTGTAGCATTTTTTTACTTTGAAAATCACCGACAACGACAATGGCACTATTAGCAGGCTGGTACCATTTTTTATGGAACGATTTGACGTCATCTAGCTTAACTTTTTCTATCGAGTGAGTATTTCCCGTAGTAACGGCATTGTAGCTAGATTGTGCAAATACCATTTCTTTTACATAATTATTAATGACAGATTTTGGACTCTCTTTGCTCTGCTCTAAGGCTAATAAGTGCTGTTTTTTCTTTTTTTTAAATTCATCTTCGGCAAACTTAGGGGTAATAATGATGTTTTTAAGCAATTTCAGCATGGTTTTTTGGTCTTTCTTGGCAAACGAACTTTCAAGGTAGGAAGATTCGGTACCTGCAGTAGCTGAGATAGTTGCACCAATAAAATCGACAGCTGTATTAATTTCCGCTTTTGACTGTTGTGTTGTGCCTAACAGTAAGTTCTCTGCTGTTAAGTAGGCTAACCCTGAAACAGAGTCGTTAATTGCGCCGGCTTTAACAACAATATTAACGTCGATAAGTGGTACTTCATGTTGCTCCATTAAATAAACGGTTAAGCCGTTTTCTAAGGTGATTTTTTGGTACTCAGGTAATGTGTAATTAGCGTTTGCTTGTTTTGAAAGTAAAGCTACACATAGAGTGAAGATTAGACTATAAATCCGCATCATTACTGTCCTTTTCTGAAGATAAAATACCGACAGTGCGGTTTGATTTTATTAAATACTGTTTAGCTACTCGCTGAACGTCAGCAATTGTTACTTTGTTATATTCTGTTGGTGCAGAGAATAATTTATTGTAATCACCGAAGTACATTTCATATGATCCTATGGTGTTGGCTTTACCATTTATAGTTGCCATGGTGCGGTAAAAGTTGACCAATTTAGTGTTTTTTACTTTTTCAAGTTCATGCTCTGTAATACCATCTTTTATGATGCTATTTACTTCTTTAATTACAGATTTTTTTAGTGCCGTCGCGCTCACATCTTTAGCAGCAACCGCGTAAATATAGAAAAGGTTTGGGTCTATACTTTCTGGTAGGTATGTAAATAAGTCACTGGCTATCTGTTGCTCGTCAACTAATGACTTGTATAAGCGAGAGCTTTGTCCTGTGGCCAAGATATCATTTAGAATATCTAAAGCGTAATAGTCCTGATGTTGTGTATTCGGTACGTGGTAGGCAAACATAATATTGGGGGTTGTTACCGAAGCTTTATGAACATACACAGTACGTTCACCTTTTTGCTCTGGTTCTACGGTACGAACATCTTGCGGTGCAGGTTGGGCTGGAATAGGTTCGAAGTATTGTTTAGCTAATTTTTTTACTTGTGCGGTTGTAACATCACCTGCGATAACGACTACGGCATTATTAGGGGCGTAATAGGTTGCATGGTACTTTTTTAAATCATCTAGTGTCCAGTTTTCAATATCAGAGGCGTGTCCGATAACTGACCAACTATATGGGTGAGCTCTAAAAGCCGCTCCTTTAACTTCTTGCCAAATAGATCTAAAGTTTGAGTTTTCAAGGCCAGTAGTTCGCTCAGATGTTACCACGCCGCGTTCACTTTCAACGCTAGCTTTTTCAATAGCTAAATTAGCGATACGGTCAGCTTCTAAATCAAAAATAGTTTCCATAGCTTCGGTTGGAAACCAGTTGGTATATACTGTTAAATTTTCACTTGTGTAGGCATTATTTGAACCGCCAGCGGCTTCCATTGTGCGGTCAAACATTTTTGGACCATATTTTTTAGCGCCATTAAACATCATATGCTCAAAAAAATGTGAAAGGCCTGTAATGCCAGGTACTTCGTTGCGAGAGCCTACTTTCCAAAACAAATACATATTGGCATTTGGAATGGACTCATCTTCCAATACGATGATTTTCATACCGTTTTTCAGAGTGAAGGTATTTACATCTTCGGCGGTTGTTATTGCATAACTTGTGCTAGAAAAACAAGAAATTAGCAGTGTTAATTGCACTACTGCTGATTTCAACTTGGTTAGATTCATAGGTTAACTCCAATTAGCCTATAGATAATTTTGATATGTTAATGCTATGTTAATGTTTGGGTGTGATCAAGAGATTTAGGTTGTGCAATTGTGAAAAGATATTTTATTGAATTTTAAATAGATACTTTTAAAAATTAGTTACTTGAAAAATAAAAAAGGCTAAACAAAAATTTAGCCTTTAGATGTTATATTATATAAATATAAGCTATATACAGCGCCAATAGGTTGCTTTTGGGTTACTTTAAACCTAGCACTTTTTTGCCTTGCTTAAAGGTAATATCAACAGGAATATTTGCAGTTTCCAAACTGGCTAAATCTTCCGCTAAGTCTGCTTTGATAACACCACTTTCAGCAACAAGTTTATCAACACCGTCGTAATCACCATTACCTTGCAACGTTAATATTAATTCAGATAATGAATCAATTGCTTCAGTCATTTTTTCAACGTTGATCTTATACAAACCTTGTTCATTGCGAGTAAATGCTCCTTGCTTAGCAAAATAGTTAAACCTAACCATATTGGCTTTACCGTGTGCAGAGCTCGCACCGAAGCGTACAGAGCGGAATATACCCGTTAAGAAGGTGGTATAATAATCTTCTAATGTTCCTTCTGTAATAACGTTTTTAGCCAACAGCTGGCGTACCATGTAAAGACCTAAAATATCTGCTTTGCCTTCTTCTAACGCTGAGGCATGTTCTTTTAATGATTGACGAACAGTACCTTTGTCATTGATGGTATTTTTGATACCAAGGCCGTGAGCAACCTCATGGAACATGGTATTAGCAAAAAATGCTGTGAAAGTAACATTCTTGCGTTGTTCAGGTACGATTAATGTTTCAGCTATTGGTGTCATAATTGCGTCGAATTTAGCGCGCATAGCATTTTTAAGCTGTAAACGACGTGTACCTTTCTTTAATTGTACTTCTTCATCATTTGGTAAGTTAATGGCAATAGTTTTGCCACCCGCATTTGAATGACCGGCATAGTATATTACGTCATAGGCATTTAAGTCAGCGTCAGAGCCAGGCACCTCTGCTTTATATTTTTTACTAACCGGTAAACCACGTTGTAACTCTGGTAAGTATTCGGCATATTTAGCGAGTTTTTCGCTCCATGACATGTCTTTGATCAACACATAAGATTCAAATGCTGCACGATAGCCAAACAATTGATCTTCATAGGTTTCAATAGGGCCAATAACAATATCAATAGGGTTAGTTTTCATATCCATCCAAGCAAAGTCTGATGCTTGGAAGTCGTCATTTCGAATCGCTGTAGCGCGCATTTTAAGGTAAGCAGAAAACTCTTTATTATCAGCAAAGGTTGCCGCCTTTTCCAAAATTACTGCAATGCGGTTGATTTCATCAGCGTAAGCTTCCGAAAAAGCAATGGTATTTAATTGTCCATTTTCATTACGACGCACTAATGAATATAAACCATTTTTATCATCGAATGTTGCTTGCTCAAATTCTGCTTTAGTCATATCAGCAGGGTAGAATTGTGCGCCATGGCTTTTTTCTTTAGTGTTAGTCAAAAACGCTTTGTCGCCATTTAGACGGTCCCATGGACCATAATTAATACGAGCAAATTCACGTACTTTCTCATTACTAATAGAGGCTAAAAAGCTTGTTTTATCTTGGCCGAACGCTTGTTGCCAGAATAGGCCATCTATAATATCAGAAGCTTCAATTAACAGAGATAACATTTGTTTTTGGTTATCAGATAAATGAGACAAGTTTGCGCTTAAAGTTACTGTTTTATATATGTCTAAACGATTTTGATATTCGGGAAGTAAGTTAACAGCTGAAGAATTAGTTAGCTCATTATTGTCACCACAAGCTGAAAGCGCGCCGGTGATAAGCAGTAAAGATGCAATTTTTGAAAGTTTCATGTTTTGTTTCTCTTAATAAATACCGGCTAGAGACTAACAAAATCATGGGTAAGCGCAAGGTCTTAGATCAATAAAGTGAAGCCTAAGCAAATTTGGGGCATAAAAAAACCGGCTAAAGCCGGTTTTTTAATTCGGTACAAAAATTAAAGTGCTTTGATAGCAGCGTTTAAACGGCTCTTGCTACGTGCAGCTTTGTTTTTGTGAATAAGACCTTTGCTTGCATAACGATCGATGATCGGTGCAGCAGCAGCAAATTCTGTAGATGCTTTTTCTTTGTCACCGGCTTCGATAGCAGCAATTACTTTTTTAAGTAAAGTGCGCATCATTGAGCGACGGCTTGCATTGTGTTGACGGCGCTTTTCAGATTGTAATGCGCGCTTCTTAGCAGACTTTGAGTTAGCCAAGGTGAACTCCTAAAATTGAATAAATATAGCCTAAATTTAAGGCGACGAAATATGCCTGTTTTTAACTGGTTTGTCAAACAATTTACTGCTTTAATTTGACAGTTCGGATTATTACCCGTTGTATAAATAAAACCAATGCGCGCATTCTAAAGTTTTTAACGGGAAGTTGGAAGTAAAACTCTTCTCTTAATGTTATTAAATGCTTGTTTATCAATTCACATAAGCCGCATAATATAACTCGCCATTAACTATATGCTGCGTAAATCCAAAAAGGTTTAAGGTTAATACGTTAAAAAATTAAAAATGGTAGCTAAATTTTTGACAAATAGGGTTGGGTCGATTGAGTAAAAAATTAATTAAGTCGGGAGTTATTGTCAGTGCGATGACATTAATTTCACGAGTTCTTGGCTTGGTGCGTGATGTTATTATTGCCAATGTAATGGGGGCCTCAGCTTCAGCAGATGTGTTTTTCTTTGCCAACAAAATCCCTAATTTTTTTCGTCGTTTATTTGCTGAAGGTGCTTTTGCACAAGCGTTTGTTCCAGTATTAAGTGAATATCATACCCTTGATGAAGAGCAAGGCAGAAATGATACCCGTAAATTGATTGCACAAGTTTCAGGTACTTTAGGTGTCATCATTACCTTAGTGACTCTTTTGGGTATGATAGCATCACCAATTTTTGTTGCGTTATTTGGTTTTGGTTGGTTTTTAGATTGGGTATCTGACGGCCCATCGAGCGCAAAATTTGATCTGGCTAGTACCTTATTAAAAATAACTTTTCCTTACCTTTGGTTTGTTAGTATTACGGCATTGTCAGGTGCGATATTAAATACCTATGGCCGTTTTGCCGTTTCTGCCTTTACACCAGTTTTACTCAATGTTGGTATTATCGCTTGTGCTATATATTTAGCGCCATTGATGGACAACCCTGCATTTGCTTTGGCTTGGGGAGTGTTTTTAGGGGGCTTTATTCAATTTGCTTTTCAATTACCTTTTCTTTATCGAGCAGGAGCGTTAGTGAAACCTAAATGGGCGTGGAATGCACCTGGTGTTACTAAAATTCGCAAGCTCATTATTCCTGCTTTATTTGGTGTTTCTGTCACGCAAATTAATTTACTACTCGATACTATTATTGCCAGTATGTTAATTACTGGCTCAATTAGTTGGCTGTATTATGCTGACCGATTGCTAGAGTTCCCTTTGGGGTTATTTGGTATTGGTATTGCTACCGTAATATTACCGAGCCTATCTAAATTACATACTAAAAAAGATAACCAAGAGTTTGGCGATACAATTGATTGGGGACTGAGAATTGTGTCGTTATTTGGTTGGCCTGCGTTAGCGGGATTAATGGTACTTGCACAACCAATCATTATGATTTTGTTTATGCGTGGTGAATTTGATCAGCACCAAGTAATACAAGTTTCATATGCTTTATTCGCCTATCTAACCGGCTTATTGAGCTTTATGTTTATTAAGGTACTCGCTCCGGCATACTATTCTCGCCAAGACACCAAAACTCCAGTAAAAATAGCCATAAAAGCTATGGTGGCTAATATGGCGTTTAATTTAATGTTAGCGCCATTTTTTGGCTACGTTGGTTTAGCAATGGCAACAACGTTGTCAGCAACATTGAATGCCATGATGCTTTATCATGGCTTAAAAAGTGCGAATGTTTTTCAATTATCGAATAGAACCTGGTGGTTTATAACACGCTTGATTTTATCAGCTATGGTAATGGCGGCGGTGGTCTATTATTTATCACCAGCGTTCGAGTTTTGGTTATCACTAAGCTTTGCAGAACAAGTTTGGCAACTTATTGTGTGTATTACGGCTGGAATGTTCAGTTACTTTGTTTGTTTGTTGTTATTAGGTATTCGCATTTCTGATATAAAAATTGCGCAAAATAACTAACACTAAGGGCTGATTCTTGCTGCCGACTGAGATATAATTTGTCGGTTTTTATTCTTTTATGATTTGTTCGATAGCAAATGAATGTCGGCAGTAGGGTTTATTAGGTTCATGCAATTAACACGTGGCATTCACAATATGCAGATCAGTGGCGAGCAAAATAGTCAAGGATGTGTGTTAACCATAGGTAATTTTGATGGTGTTCATTTAGGGCATCAACAAGTGGTTTCAGCTCTTGTTAATAAAGCAAAAGAGCTAAATTGTGAAGCTGCTGTTTTGGTATTTGAACCACAACCGCAAGAGTTGTTTTCACCAGATACTGCACCGGCAAGACTATGCCGATTACGTGATAAATATTCGCTATTGAAAAAATTAGGTGTTGATAGATTAATTTGTATCAATTTCAATAAAAAATTTGCTAGTCTAAGCGCCGAAATATTTATTGAAGAATTACTGGTTAAGCGATTATCGATTAAACACTTAATTGTTGGTGATGATTTTCATTTTGGTAAAAACCGCCAAGGCAATTTTTCGATGTTAGAAGCGGCAGGTAAAAAATTCGATTTTTCCGTAACAGATACCGCTAGCCATAAACTTGCTGGTTGCAGAATAAGCAGTACGGCAATAAGAGAAAAATTAGAGCAAGACGATCTAGCAGGTGCAAAAACCATGTTAGGAAGAGCTTACTCAATTATAGGGAAAGTATTTCATGGTGATAAACGTGGCCGTGAAATGGGCTTTCCTACCGCTAATATTAGATTAAAGCGCCGTGTATCTCCTGTTTCAGGCGTTTATGCGGTGCAGGTCAAAAGTCAATTTGGTAGCCATTTTGGTGTTGCTAACATTGGTTCTAGGCCCACCGTTGCTGGTATTAGCCAGCAATTAGAAGTACATGTTTTTGATTTTGACAACAATTTGTATGGTGAAGTTATTGAAGTAGTGATGTTGAAGAAACTACGTAATGAACAAAAGTTCAACTCGTTAACTGAACTAACTCAGCAAATTGCTATAGATACAGAACAAGCCCGCACCTATGTGCAGAACTTAACTTAAAGAAAATTAAGTTAGAAAAATAAGACTAACCGAAGCTTTAGTGACTACGACAACGGATATTTATTTTAATGAGTGATTACAAACAAACCCTAAATTTGCCAGCAACGTCTTTTGCGATGAAAGGAAATATGGCGAATCGTGAACCGAATATGCTAAAAGAATGGGCTGAAAAAGATTTATACGGCCAAATTCGTGCTGCTAAAAAAGGTAAGAAATCATTTATTCTGCATGACGGACCTCCGTATGCTAATGGTAATATTCATATTGGTCACGCGGTTAATAAAATTCTTAAAGACATCATTATTAAAGCGAAGACTTTATCTGACTTTAATGCGCCGTATGTGCCAGGTTGGGATTGTCACGGCCTACCTATCGAATTAATGGTAGAGAAAAAGGTTGGTAAACCAGGGCATAAAGTATCAGCGAGTGTTTTTCGTGAAAAATGTCGTGAGTATGCAGCCAAACAAGTTGATGGCCAGCGAGAAGATTTTAAACGCCTTGGTGTTTTTGCTGATTGGGATAAACCTTACCGCACTATGGATTTTGATACTGAAGCGAATATCATTCGTTCTTTAGGAAAAATAGCTGAGAATGGACACTTACACCAAGGGTTCAAGCCTGTGCACTGGTGTACTGATTGTGGTTCATCTTTAGCAGAAGCTGAAGTGGAATATAAAGATAAGCAATCTCCAGCCATTGATGTGAAATTTACAGTAGTAGAACAAAGTGTTGCTGATAAATTTAATCACCCAGAAAACCATCAGGGTGAAGGTGACGTTTCAGTTGTTATTTGGACAACAACACCATGGACATTACCTGCAAACCGTGCAGTTTCATTGCATGCTGATGTCGAATATACCTTAGTGCAATGTGAAACAGAGCAAGGTAAAGAGCGACTGATTTTAGCCTCTGATCTTGTTACTTCATGTATGGATCGTTTTGGTATTACCAAGTATCACGCGTTAGGTTTTTGTAAAGGTGCAGATTTAGATTTAGTGCAACTTCAGCATCCTTTCTATGATTTTACTGTGCCAGTTATTTTAGGTGAGCATGTAACGACGGACTCAGGCACTGGTTGTGTTCATACTGCGCCAGGTCATGGTGTTGAAGATTTCGAAGTAGGTAAACTTTATAATTTAGAAGTGGCTAACCCTGTCGGAGCTAATGGTGTCTATTTGGATGGCACGGAATTGTTTGCTGGCCAACATGTTTTTAAAGCCAATGCTAATGTTGTTGAAACACTGAAAGAACATGGCAAACTTGTGCATCATCATGCCTTGGAACATTCATACCCTCACTGTTGGCGCCACAAAACGCCATTGATATTCCGCGCAACACCACAGTGGTTTATTAGTATGGACAATAAAGAACTACGTAAAGATTCTTTAAGTGAAATCGAGAAAACTCAGTGGATCCCTGATTGGGGTCAACGTCGTATTGAGTCAATGGTTGAAGGCCGTCCTGACTGGTGTATTTCACGCCAACGTACTTGGGGCGTGCCAATGGCATTATTTATTCATAAAGATACCGGTGCATTGCACCCACGTAGTATCGAACTTATTGAAGATGTTGCGAAACGGGTTGAAGAGAAAGGTATTCAAGCGTGGTTTGACCTAGAAGCAGCTGAACTAATCGGTGATGACGCTAAAGAGTACGTTAAAGTTGCAGATACCTTAGATGTTTGGTTCGACTCAGGCACAACGCATTACTCTGTAGTTAATGCCCGTGAAGAATTCGACGGCATTGCCGATTTATACCTCGAAGGCTCAGATCAACATCGCGGTTGGTTCATGTCATCGATGATTTCGTCTGTTGCGATGACCAGCAAAGCACCATACAAGCAAGTACTAACTCATGGCTTTGTAGTTGACGCTAAAGGTCACAAAATGTCTAAGTCTTTAGGTAATGTTATAACACCAAAAGAAATTACCAATACTTTAGGTGCTGACATTCTACGTTTGTGGACGGCGTCGGTAAATTACACCCAAGAAATTACCGCGGGTGATGAAATCTTTAAGCGTCAAGCTGATGCATATCGTCGTATTCGTAATACCTCGCGCTTTTTATTATCAAATTTAAACGGTTTTGATCCTAAAACTGACTCTATTGCTTTTGATGATATGGTGGCGCTTGATCGTTGGGCAGTCGATAAAGCCGCGCAACTGCAAGAAGAGATTATTGCCGCTTATGATGAATACGAGTTTCATGTTGTAGTACATAAATTAATGAATTTCTGTACTACTGAGCTTGGTGGTTTCTATTTAGATATTATTAAAGATCGTCAATACACTGCGAAAGAAGACAGTGTTGCTCGTCGTTCATGTCAAACCGCGATGTACATAATTGCTGAAGCTATGACGCGTTGGATGGCGCCTATTTTATCTTTCACAGCTCAAGAAATTTGGCAAGCATTACCAACACCTTCAAGTGAAGCTCGTGAAGAGTTTGTTTTCACTGGTGTTTGGTTTGATGGTCTACCAAAAGCTGCGACAACTAGTACTTTAGATAATGATTATTGGAATGACATTCTATTAGTGCGTACAGAGGTGAACAAAGCACTAGAAAATGCCCGAAAAGAAAAGCAAGTTGGTAAGGCTCTTGAAGCTGCTGTTACACTATATACTACAGCAGAATTAGCTGGAAAAATTCAGCAGTTAGGCGAAGAGCTACGTTTTGTTTTAATTACCTCGAAAGCGATAGTAGAAGTGGTTGAAAGTGCGCCTGCAAATAGCTTAGCCACTGAAGTCGAAGGTTTATGGTTAACCGTTTCGTCAGCGGAAGGTGCTAAGTGTGACCGTTGCTGGCATGTTACTGAAGATGTTGGGAAAAATGAACTACATCCTGAGCTTTGTGGTCGTTGTATAACGAATGTTGACGGTAAAGGTGAAGTGCGTCAATTCGCTTAATCGGTATAGTGATTAAGCAGTGTAATAATAAAGCGTGCAGCACTTGAATAGAGTCTGCACGTTTTCTAGTTATTGGCATAATAGAATAAGCGTTTAAAGCGCAGGAAGAGAAATTATATATTTATGAAAAGTTTATTTACCGAAACAGGATTACGTTGGCTTTGGTTAACTATTATTTGCTTAGTTGCTGATCAAGTAAGCAAACAGTTAGTTGTCAGCAATATGGACTTATACCAATCAATCAATATATTGCCGTTTTTTAATTTTACTTATATGCAAAACCCTGGTGCAGCATTTAGCTTTTTAGCTGACCAAGGTGGCTGGCAACGCTGGTTTTTCACGGCAATTGCTGCCATTGCTAGTATTGTTTTTATTGTTTGGTTAGCCAAAACGCCAAAGCAGCAATCAATGTTATCAGTTGCGTTTGCGTTAATGTTAAGTGGCGCAGTTGGTAACTTAATAGATCGTGTATTATTTGGTTACGTTATCGATTTTTTAGATTTTTACGGATTTGGCTACCACTTTCCAGCGTTTAATATTGCCGATTCAATGATTTTTATTGGTGCCGCTTTGATGATTTTTGATTCATTTAAAAATGGCGAGCCGGATAATAAAGCGACAAAGATTAATTCTTAAAGAGATTTTTATGACAAATTTAGTAACAGCTTCTTCAGAGATTATTGCTCATATCACTATGAAGTTATCAGATGGCTCAGCAGCAGACAGCACCAAAGTAAATAAAAAGCCAGCTAAAATTATTATGGGTGATGCGAGTATATCTCCAGCATTTGAAGCCCAATTGGTGGGAATGAAAGCCGGTGAAAGTAAAGAGTTTACGTTAGCAGCGAACGATGCGTTTGGAGAGCCTTTACCAGAAAATATCCATTACATGGATATCAGTAAGTTCAGTGAAGAAGCACCAGCAAAAGTAGGTAATATTATTACTTTTAGTCAACCAGGCGGTGAATTACCGGGTATGATAAAAGATGTGACAGGCAGTTCTGTGACTATTGATTTTAATCATCCTTTGGCAGGTCAAGAAGTCACATTTGTCATTGATGTGATTGAAGTTAAATAGATAATAGCAGCAGGTATTAGATGGAAATTATATTAGCAAATCCACGAGGATTTTGTGCCGGCGTAGACCGAGCCATTAGTATTGTTGACCGGGCGCTTGATTTGTTTGACGCGCCTATATATGTTCGCCATGAAGTTGTGCATAACAAATTTGTTGTTAACGGATTAAAAGACCGCGGAGCAGTATTTGTTGATGAACTTGTTGAAGTGCCTGATGATAGCACTGTAATATTTAGTGCCCACGGTGTTTCTAAAGCTGTTCGAAATGAAGCAAAGTCTCGAGGCCTAAAAGTATTTGATGCTACTTGTCCATTGGTTACTAAAGTACATATGGAAGTTTCACGAACTAGTCGTAAGAACATTGAGTGTATTTTAATTGGCCATGCTGGTCATCCTGAAGTTGAAGGAACTATGGGGCAGTATGAAAGTGAAGAGGGCGGTATTTATCTTGTTGAGTCGGCTGAAGATGTTGCAACCTTAACAATTAAAAATCCCGAAAAGCTTTATTATTGCAGTCAAACAACTTTATCAGTAGATGATACTAGTGATGTTATTGATGCTTTAAGAGAAAAATTTCCATTGATCCAAGGTCCTCGAAAGGATGATATTTGCTATGCAACGCAAAACCGTCAAGATGCGGTACGTTCAATTGCTGAGCAAGTTGAGTTGCTGCTAGTCGTTGGAGCAAAGAATAGTTCAAATTCAAATCGTTTACGAGAGTTAGCAGAAAAAATTGGCACTACCTCTTATTTAATTGATACTGCTGCGGATATTGATACCTCGTGGTTGAATAATATCTCAAAAGTTGGTGTTACTGCAGGCGCATCAGCTCCAGCTATTTTGGTTCAGCAGGTTATTAGCGAATTAACGTCACTGGGAGGAAAAGAAGTTGTAGAGTACCCTGGGCGTGAAGAAAACACTGTATTTGCGGTGCCAATAGAATTACGCTAACCTTAATGAATATGTTGTTTACCGTTTAAGCTTCATAGAGGTAGCTATGTTAAAAATGCTCGTTGGAGTTTTACGGTAAATTTTTCATTTTCGAATGTGGACAATTTTGAAAGGAAAGCTATTCGGAAATTTGTTGTTGAAGGTATGGGTTAATGTTGTTCACACCAGTGATTTTTAACACATATAAATGTAGTGCAGGAAGTAAAGTTCGTATTCTACATAAGTTTAATTGGCCTCTTAAATTTGGTCTATACCCCTATGCGCCAAACGTAATTTTAATTTATTCTTATTTAAAAGGAGATTAAATAATGAATAATAAAATCAATAATAGCTTACCTAAATATCAATACCAAAATCGTGGTATGACACTCATTGAAGTTTTAGTTGCCATGTTTATTTTAGTGACTGGAATTTTAGGTGCTGTAGCCATGCAAGCCTCAGTGAAAAAAGGTAGCTTTGACGCAACACAGCGCTCTTTAGCATCAACGTTAGCACAAGATATTCTAGAGAGAATGCGTAGTAATGATCCCAGTTTGTTACGTTTAAATGCATACAGCGGCACCTATGGTGGTGGCAGCGCTTCAGGTTCCATTCCTACTCCAAACTGTCGAACATCTACCTCCTTATGCACATGGCAACAAATGGTTACTCATGATCTTTATGAGTGGGAAGTTAATTTGATGGGAGCTGAAGTAAAGGATGGTACTGAAAGCCGAGGTGGTCTAGTTGGCGCCGTTGCCTGTATTGCACATGTTAACAATAGTGTCGATATTGTTATTAGTTGGCAAGGGCGAGAAGAAACTTCTGACGGTGCATCTGGCAATAGTGCCTTTGCTAAAGGGTGTGGTACCGAAAGTACTAAACGGCGACAAATTGTTGTAAACGCGTTTATTTTTTAGAGAAAGCTATGATTAAAAAGCAAAGCGGTTTTACTATTATTGAAATTTTTATTGCGCTGGCAATAGGCCTTGCGTTGATCGTAGGGGTTTTGAGCATTTTTGTTAACATGCGAACGACAAGTAGTGAAACAAGTAGTGCAGGCGAATTGCAAGAAAATGGCCGCTTTGCTATGACATTAATTACTGACGATTTACTACGACAAAATTTTTGGGGTGATTTATCTGGAAATCTTGATGGTGGTGGATTAATTTCTTCGCCAGATCCTACAGCGATAACAGGAGATTGTGTTGGGGAAGGGGCTAATAATGCAAGCTTTCCTATCGAAGTTGGAGCATTTAGAACCTTGTGGGGAACACGAGTTACAAGTGCGGATGTTATGGGTTGTATTGATAATGCCAAATTAGGCTCAGATTTAATACAACTTAAGCGCGCCATCGCTGATACGGAACTAAACCCTATTCCTCCGGCTGCTCCATTAACTATTGCCGATTTAGAAAACGATCGTTATTACATAAATTCAAATGCTAACAGTGCAGCTATATTTGCGGGTAATGCCGCCGCTATTCCTGCAGTAAATATCGGTCGGTTGTGGGAATACCAGCACCATGTTTATTATATTCGTGAAGATAGTCATGGCACGAATACTATTCCTGTTTTAATGCAAGGGCGATTGCAAAATGATAATAGTGCAATTTTCTTTGATATTATGGTGGAAGGTATTGAGTTACTTCACTTTATGTATGGTGTTGATACAACCGATGATGGTTCAGTAAATGCATACATATCGGCGGCGAATATGCTGCAAAATTATTGGGATAACGCCAATAATGTTAGAATAGTCGCTGTAAAAGTTTATATATTAGCAAGGGATATCTTGCCTGATTTAAAATATACCAATGACAATGTTTACCAAATGGGCGATATATCTTTTGATGCCGATGGTGACAACTTTAGAAGGTTATTATTTAGTTCAACAGTTTCTCTTAACAATGCGAGGGTAAATTCATGGTAAAACAGCAATGTGATATACCTACTTCTTATACCTCTCGACACCAAACAGGTGTTGTACTCATCGTTTCATTAGTATTCCTTATTGCGCTTACTGCTGTGTCAGCAGCGTTAATGCAAAATACCTCTACAGATATGAAAATGTCTGGCGCGAGCCAAGAAAAACTTATTGCGTCACAAGAAACGTTAAGTGAAATGGATCAAATTATTTATAACCAGGTGAGAAAAGTTGATGGCACTAATCATTTTACTTCACCTTTGCCATTATTTCCTGTTACACCTACTGTGAATCAACCAAGTATTACTTCTGCAGAAATTACCGTCGTTAACCCTTTACAACTTATTGCTGATTGTCCGCATACTCGCGCAGCATCTTCAGTACAAGTGTTCAAATGTAATGTTTTAAATGTAACTGTTGAAAGGAAGTATGGCCGTACCAAAAATAGCGCAGTTGAAGTAAATGCTGGAATAGCGCAACAACTTATTAATGGAGGCAGTTAAAATGAAAAAATTAACAGTCATATTTTTGTTGTCAATATTTTCGCTTTTTTCATTTAGTGAAGATATTGAACTATATATAGGGAATAGCTCGCAACAATCTAATGCTAAGCCTCAAGTTTTATTAATATTAGATACCTCGGGAAGCATGGGGGATTACCAGACAATTAAGAATGTTTATGATCCTAGCAAAACATATGCTTATCAAGGAAGTTTTAGCGACCGTTCTTCTAATTATATATATTATGGTAAAGGCGCTGTAACTGAGCTACCTAATGTTGATGATTCAGCTGAAAAACGCCGATTTATTGCTGATATCAATAGCTGTAAAACAGCCATTGATAAATTAAATACCATCGGGTTTTATACAGGACGCATTCGAGATTACACATTTAAAGGTAATACCGGAAGTTGGGAGGAAATATCAACTACAACAGGTGAGAATATATCAGTAATTGATTGCCAAGACGATGTAAATATTGATGTTGATAATTTAGCAAACAGCAAAAGTGTTACACAGAATGTAAATACCAAAATTCTAGTTAATGGTAGTTTAGTTTCTCTGCCTAATGGCTACCCGATAGATGGTCAAGGCACTGCTGATATCCCTGTTTATTATGATAGTAATATCAGTAAATCTAATGCAGATTGGTCTGGGCAGGTTGTTACGCTATATAGTGATAATTATTTGCGTTGGGAACAGGGTACTACTTATCGAGATGGTACGGCCATCGGTAATACAATTGTTGAGCGAATTGATATTGCTAAGCCAACACTGATTAATTTAATCAACTCCGTACCTTCAGTCGATTTTGGTTTACAAGTTTATAATGCGAATAGTAGCAGGGACTCGACCCAGTCGGGTAATCATGGTGGCCGAGTTGCTTTTGGTATTCAAGAAATGACAACCTCTGCAAGAAGTAAACTTGAAACCATGCTTAAAACAGAAATTATCCCATCTGGTAGTACCCCTTTATGTGAAAGTTTATATGAAGCTGCCCAGTATTTTGGTGGTAAGAAAGTGCATTGGGGAGATAAAGATACAGATAGAGCTTCTAGCTACGGTCGAGGTTACAAACATCTGAAAGATAGCCCTAAATATGATTCAAGCATTATTTCATCCTCTAAATATATTGCTCCGTATAAAGGTTGTAGTGATGAAGTTTTTGTTATTTTAATTACCGACGGGTTACCTACAAATGACAACGCCGCAAATAGTTCAATAAAAAATTTAACTGGACTAACGTCTATATCAGGCAATCACTTAACTGAACTTGCAAGATATATGCATACAAAGGATTTAAATGCTAATTTATCTGGCGATCAAATTTCTACTCTGTTTACCGTTGGGTTTAGTGATGGAGCTAAGGATGCTACTGCATTACTAAAAGCTGCTGCTGAAGCTGGTGGAGGAGAATATTATAATGCGACAGATCCAACTAAGCTAGGTGCAAGGTTACAACAAGCACTAAGTACTATTTTAGAGATTAATACTACATTTACCGCTCCATCTGTTGCATCAAATAGTTTTGATAAAACTGAAACGCTTGATTCGGCATACTATGGCATGTTTATTCCTGCTAATGGTGCTAGTTGGCAAGGAAACTTAAAAAAATTAAAGGTAGTGAATAAGGTTCAAGTTGATCGTAACAATAAATCCGCGATTGATACCAATGGCAATATACTTGCCAGTGCTTCAACATATTGGTCGACTGCACCGACACCTGATGGTAATGATGTTAGGCAAGGTGGTGTTGTTGAGATGCTTAGCAAGAAAAGCAGTCGTAATATTTATAGTGATATTGGTGGGACTACTGACAATCCCACCATTATTGCGACAACACTTGATGTCGCAACGACTCAATTTGGTGGTAAATCTGGGCTTGCAACAGCACTTCATGTTGATGAAGACGACGTGAATGAGTACTTTAATTGGGCACTTGGTATCGACGTCAATGATGATGATAAAGATGGAAAAACAAATGATATTCGCCCGGACGTTTTTGGTGACCCGTTGCACTTTAAACCTTTAGTCATCAATTATGGCGGAAGTGCTGAAAACCCTGACGTAAGAATTTTAGTAGGCACCAACAGTGGTGCTTTACACATGTTCAAAGACAGTGGTAATACAGTTGATGAATCATGGGCATTTATGCCTAAAGAGTTTTTTCCGAAAATAGCAACGTTAAAAGAAAACTTACCGTCTTCAAAAAAAATATATGCCATTGACGGTAAAGCGACAGTGCATATTGAAGATACCGACGGTGATGGTACTATTGATAGTACCGATGACAACGTTTGGGTATTTTTTGGTTTACGACGAGGCGGTAGTGCTTATTATGGTCTTGATGTTAGTGATAAAAATAAGCCAACATTACTTTGGAAAATAGATGGCACAACGGATGAATTTAAAGAGCTTGGTCAGTCTTGGTCGCAGCCTAGGGTTGGTTATTCAAAGTTAAATATTGTAAATGGAGTGCCTAAACCTGTTTTAATTTTTGGTGCTGGTTATGATATTTCTAAAGATGCTTCCGGTGCTCCTTCTGCGAATACGGTTGATAGTTTAGGTAAAGGCGTATTTATGGTTGACGCTGAGTCAGGTAAACTACTGTGGAGTTTAACTCCTGCGGCAACTTCAGGTGTAAATACCCAATTTAATGGTATTGTTGATAGTATTCCTTCTCGAATTGGCGTGCTTGACAGCGACTCTGACGGCCTTATAGATAGATTATATATGGGGGATACTGGCGGTAATATTTGGCGAGTGGATATGCCAGGTGAAAATCCTTTTGACAGTTCACCTTGGACAGCGTTTAAGTTAGCAGAACTTGGAGGCATTACCGATGAAGACGATCGACGCTTTTTTAGTGAGCCATCTATTGTGAGAACATTTATAACTGACACATTAAGAACAGAAATAGTAGATGAAGATGGAAAGGCAACAGGTGAATTTCGGATCACTAGCCAAGAAAAGCCTTATGATGCGGTATTAATTGGTAGTGGTGATAGATCAACCCCGACAGCTGTTGATACCAAAGACAAGTTTTATATGGTAAAAGATGAAAATATAAATACAGCATCTTTTCTTGTCGGGGCAACGGCGCCAGCTCCGGTAATTCCACCAGTTGTAAAGCCAGACATGTTATACAATTTTACTGACAACCCCTTTGGTGCTTTCGTTGCACCACTTTCAGCTTCACAAAAGTCGGCATTAGAAACATTAGAAATAAATGTAAGCTTAAAGTCTGGTTGGTATTATGACTACACTTCGGCGGGGGAGAAAGGCACGGCAGAAGCAATTGTTATTGATGGTGTCGCCTATTTTACTTCATTTGTTCCTGGTGCAATTAGTGGTGAGAATACTTGTTCGTTAATTGATGGCTCAGGCTTTCTATATGCAATTGATATGTACCAAGGAAAAACAGTTTATAATTGGCGCAAAGCCTTTACCACAGTTGGCTTGCCTGATACACCAACCTTGATTGTAACAACCGATCCTGAGTTAAATCCTAACCCAGATGAAGATCCTGATAACCCGCAACCCGGTGTCGAAGCGGCAACAATTAAGCTGCTTACAGGTGGACAAGTTGTCGATTTAGATATTTCGTTGACGACGTCACAAGGATATTTGTTTATTAAGGAAGATCCCTAATGAAAAGGTATTACAAAATTGCAGGCGTAACATTAGTCGAACTCCTGATAAGTATTGCTATTATGGGGATCCTTGGCGCAGTTGCATATCCGTCTTATGTTAGTTATATAAGTAAATCGAACCGTATTGAGCCGCAAAGGGAGCTAGCAAGACTTGCGAGTTTACAGGAGCAGTATTTTATTGATCATAGAACTTATGCAAGTAACTTAGTGTTATTAGGCACGTCAGCTAATCCATATGTTACCGAGTCTGGTAATTATAGTATTAGTAGTGTTATCGGCTCATTTGGTGGTGTTTCGGGGGTTACCTTTACGCTAACAGCGACAGCAAAAGGAACACAAGCTACCAATGATAGTAGCTGTAAAGTGCTCACTATCAATGAGAAAGGGCAAAAATCTGGTACATCATCAACTTGTTGGGATAATTAAAATGAAGAATATATTATTAATTGTTTTTTCAATTTCAACTGCTGCTTTCTATTCTTCAGCTTATTCTCAAAATGTAGAAAGTGAGCAATTAAAAATTGTTGATATGAAGTGCTATACAGAAGTAATTGGCGGTGACTTTATGATACATCGTAATTATGAAGTTCCTATAGAGCAATTGAGAGATTATCCTTCTGTTGTTATGCAATTGAATATGTTAACCAGAAAGAATAATCGTTCAAAAGTAATTTATAAGGTAATCGAGTGCAGGAGAATGCATGAAGTTTTTACTAATAAAGATGCTGCTAAGCTTGATAGAACCGAAAATAACCAAGGCTAAATCTAATAACGCTAAAGCTGGATAATTTAGAAAAATATCTAGCTTTAGCCGGCCCCTAGTGACGTATTGTACTATGTGCAAGAAATGTGATTGTTGTTTCTATCTTCATCCTTACCATCATTGTCGCTATCGGAAGTAGTGTAGCTTCGCCCTGATGCCGAAACTATTATTCCCCTAGATTTATCAATTTCATTAGCTGGGCAGTAACTAAAAGGTGAATTAGCAGGGCTCGACGATAAATTTCCTAAGGGAGTATAAGTAAGGCTATTTTGTCCGTACTGCAATTTGTCACTTGTTTGAATCGCAGCCTTAACTTTTACAATGGTGTCATTTTCATCATAGTCACCGTCATTATTATTATCAATAAAAACGCTAATCTCTTTGTGCCAATTGTTACTACACTTTGGTGATAGTGGGCAAATAATGGTGTTATTTCCAGAGTTTATGGCGCTATTTCTAGCGGCAAGTAGTAAACGGTTTAACTCAGATATTTCACTGTCTACGCGTAAACTAATAATAAAGTCATTTAACTTAGGTATTGCAATAGTGGTAAGAATACCAGCAATCGCTATGCCAACCAGTAACTCCGTAATGGTAAAACCTAATTGTTGATAGTTTTTATATCTAAACATTCGATATCAACCGTTTAAAACATCTTATGTTACTTATACCACCAAAAAGCATGAACAACTAGTGAATCTTTATTTACGATATTAACTGCAAAGCAGAGTTTTTCCGCTTCTATTCGTGTCTTGGCTATACTTATCGTCATATGCGGTTTGATAAACTCTACCAGAAACAGAGACAACTAGGCCTCGAGACTTATCATCATGGTTTTCAGGGCAATATTTAAATGTTGCATTTCCTCCCCATATAGCCAGCCTACCTGTTGGGCCATATATTAAAGCAATACGATTCTTACCGTATTGTAATTTATCTCCGTCCGGAATTGCTGGTTTAGTTTTGATTAGGAAATCACCGGCATTGGGTTCATAGATCCGGTTTTTATTAATATCGCTAAATACGCTTACTTCACCTTGCCAATTGCTACTGCACTTTAGCTGGGAAGTTAATGGGCACAAAGTTACATATAATTCGTTATTTACAGCATTGTTTCTCGCTAATAGTAGCATTCGGTGTAATAAAGATATTTCACTATCAACACGCATTCGAACAAGAAATTCATTAATGCTAGGAACACCTATTGAGACTAGGCTTGATAATATTGCGATGGAAACTAATAATTCTATAATCGTAAATCCAATATACTTTGACATAACAACCATTCCTTAGTTGAAAGCATTTTTAACAGCTAGTTATAGTCAAGAATATTGGATTTTTCCACGGTTAAACGTCTAGTTTTCGTAGATTGTCGGGATCGGATTACGCTTATGCTGAGTTTTCAAATAGATAGCAATAACTTTCTCTTCAACGGTTTTGTCGCTATTTTTACCTTCGAGAAAGTCATCAAGTTGGTCATAGCTTAATCCTAATGCGTCTTCATCTTTTTTCCCTGGGTCTAATTCTTCTAGGTCTGCCGTTGGTGCTTTTTCAATTAGTTGCTCTGGTGCACCTAAAGCACGGGCAAGTTGTTTTACTTGTCTTTTAGATAAGCCAAATAGTGGCGCTAAGTCGCAAGCACCATCTCCCCATTTTGTGAAAAAACCTGTGATATTTTCTGCTGAATGATCTGTGCCAAGTACTAAACCACCTAAAATACCTGCAATATGATATTGCATTACCATTCGGGTTCTTGCCTTTACGTTGCCTTTAGAAAAGTCTATTTGTCCGGCGGTAGCAGATGAAATATTTGCTACTGCTAATGCCTTTAACGTTTCATCGTGAATGCCCGCTACGCCATTAAATATATTGGTGGTTAAGCTATTACTTGGCTGAATAAATGACAACGCCATTTGGGCATCGTCTTCATCTGCTTGAATATCGTGTGGTAAGCGCACGGCTATAAATTGATACGCTAATTTTTCCGATATTTGTTCATTGTTGAGTGAATCCACCGCTAACTGTGCTAAGCGCCCACAAGTAGAAGAATCAACGCCGCCACTGATGCCTAATACTAATGTTTTTAAACCCGATTGTTTTAGCTTTGCTTTAATAAATTCAATACGACGATTTATTTCAAAACTAGCGTCAATTTCAGGTAACACTTTCATTTCATCTATTATTGCCTGCGGGTTCATTCTACTTCCTCTTTTATAATCTTATACACAGCAAGTCATTTTAATTGCTCCGGTTAGTCTCGCTAGTGTAGCAAAGTCTTTTCTTGAATAGAATTTTTGCTCTAACTTGAAAAGTAAAATTCTTGGCAATATGTTGATATTAAAAGTGTGTAAAGATGATAATATGTTTAAGTTACGTTCGAAGTATCAAAACAACTTATAGGCTGTATGATGAAAAAGATAGAAGCAATAATTAAACCTTTTAAAATGGACGATGTTCGCGAAGCGCTTGGCGAAATTGGTGTTAATGGCATGACAGTATCTGAAGTTAAAGGTTTTGGGCGGCAAAAAGGTCACACTGAGCTTTATCGCGGTGCAGAGTATATGGTGGACTTCTTACCGAAAGTTAAGCTGGAGATTGTTGTTTCAAAAGAAAATGTTGAGCGTTGTGTGAATACTATTTTGGAAACCGCTCAAACAGGAAAGATTGGCGACGGTAAAATTTTTATTACTGATGTGGAGCGTGTGATACGTATTCGTACCGGTGAAGAAGATGCTGAAGCTATTTAAATAGCACTTCTTTAGATAAAAAAATACCAGCTAATAGCTGGTATTTTTTATCTAATTTTGCGTTACTCGCCGCTATTACTTTGTAATTAGCGGGTTATTTGGGTAATTTGCCGCAAGTACTTGTTTAGCATTAACTCGTAAATCCTCTAAGCCAAGTTTTTCGTAGCAAAGGATCATAATTTCTAATGCTTGCTCAGTTTCAGGGCTAGGTGAGAAGTATTCAACAATATATTTACCTCTATTAGCTGAGGAAACATAAGCTTCACGTTTTAAATAGTAGTGTGCTACGGCAAGTTCATATTTTGCTAAGCGTGATTTAATACCAATCATACGTTGACGAGAATCTGCAGCATATTTACTTTCAGGGTATTTTTCTAAAATGGTTTTCAAGTCTTTAAATGCATCTCTTGCCGCTGTTGGGTCGCGGTCAGAGCGATCTATGCCTGCTAAATCTTGAAATAGGTTCTCTTGTGTTGCAACATTAATTAATGCGCGCATGTAGTAAACATAATCTAAGTTAGCATGCGTAGGATTCAATCGTAAAAAACGATCGGTTAGTGCAATGCCTTGGGCAGCATCACCACTTTTATAATAGGCATAAATTAAGTCTAATTGAACTTGATGAGAAATAGGGCCATACGGAAAGCGAGAATCTATCGCTGAAAGTATTTGAATTGCTTTTTGGTATAAACCGTTATCCAAAGATTGTCGAGCATCGGCAAATAATGCTTGAGCAGATTTATCTGGCACCTTTTCAATTTCTTTTTCATTTGTTCCAGAACAGCCCGCCAATCCTAACATCAGTACTAGGCACATTATTTTTATTGTCATTTTTTCCATAGACTTCAATATCACTACTTTGTTTTAGTTAAAATAATTCTCTTCTTCACCGCGATAACTACTTAATGTAATTACTTAATGTAATTGCTGCTGCAAAAAGGTAAAATAAGCACTGGCATTCTAACCTAGCAATCATGCCTTGCACAGTGCTAATTAATAGAGAGTTTAATGGCTGAGATAATTCAACACCGGGATACGGTTCCCGAATCATGCTTAGGTAAACGTTTCGACCAGACTTTGGCCGAGATGTTCCCTGATTATTCACGTTCACGCTTAAAAGAGTGGATTTTAGCTGGCCATGTTACGGTTAATGGCCAAGTGGTTGATAAAGCACGTGAAAAAATGTTTGGTGGTGAGCAAATTGCCATTAATACAGAAATTGAAGCGGAAGTTCGCTTTGAACCACAAGACATACCATTAAATATTGTTTACGAAGATGAAGATATTTTAGTGATCAATAAGCCTGCAGGCTTAGTTGTTCATCCTGGTGCAGGCAACCCTGATGGTACGGTATTAAATGCCTTGTTGCATCATTGCCCTCAATTAGATGTTGTGCCTCGTGCGGGTATTGTTCACCGTTTAGATAAAGACACCACAGGATTAATGGTGGTGGCAAAAACTATCGCGGCGCAAACTAATTTAGTTGAGTCATTGCAGGCGCGTGAAATTACTCGTGAATATGAAGCTGTTGCAAATGGCATAATGACTGCCGGTGGTATTGTTGATGAGCCGATTGGTCGTCATGCCACAAAACGTACTCATATGGCAGTAACGTTTTCAGGTCGTCCTTCAGTAACTCATTACCGTGTAATGGAGAAGTTTAGGCTGCATACTCGTTTGCGTTTACGTCTTGAAACCGGTCGTACCCATCAAATTCGTGTTCATATGGCCCATATTACTCACCCGTTAGTTGGAGATCCTGTTTATGGTGGTCGTCCTCGTCCACCAAAAAATGCTTCAGAAGAATTACGCGATATGCTCCGTCAGTTTAAGCGCCAAGCATTACATGCGGCAATGTTGTCGTTGTACCACCCTATAACAGGTGAGCAAATGACTTGGCATGCAGATGTTCCAGAAGATATGGTGACATTAACTAATATGTTGCGTGCTGACTCGAAAGAAAATGCCAGTGGTAACGACTACTAAGAATCTTGAAAGTATTCAGATAATAGAATGGCCAACACCTAAGGTGTTGGCTTTTTCTACGACTCGGCTGAAACCTAACCCACATTTATTGTTTGAAAGCCTTTCTAAAAACATATCTCATAATGCTCGGCGCACAGATAAATCGTTTGATTATTTTAATTTAGGCGCACATGTTGGTGATGATCTTGAACATGTGTCAAATAATAGAAATGCATTGTTAAAGTTTTTACCTAATGGCACGAAAATTCAGTGGTTAGAGCAAGTTCATGGCAGCCATGTTGCGCATATCAATAGTCATATAGAGCAGGCTATTGTTGCTGATGCTGCTATAACTAGGCATAAAAATATTGCTTTGGCTATTATGACTGCTGATTGCCTGCCTATTCTGTTGGCTGATAAAAATGGTTATGAAATTGCCGCTATTCACGCTGGCTGGCGACCATTAGCAGCCAACATAATTAAGAATACGGTTTGTAAAATGCAAACTCCAGCGAAAGACCTTTGCGCTTGGCTTGGCCCTTGTATAGGCTCAACAGCCTTTGAAGTTGGTGAAGAGGTTAAGCAAGCATTCGCCCAAATTTCGGAAGAATTTATACCCGCATTTTTACCGCTAATGAATGAAGATAATAAACCAAAATATTTAGCTGATATTGCCATGATTGCTAAAATACAGTTACAAAATTTAGGCATTGCAAATATCTCTCATACCTATAACTGTACCTTTACTGAACATGATAAATACTACTCATTTCGTCGTGATGGAAAAACGGGTCGCATGGCGAGTATTATTAGCTTGATTTAGCATTATGTTATTGAACTAGAGAGTAAACGAACTATTACTTTTCTTAAAACCGAGTATTTTGCTTTATGTCAAGTTCAGCGCAAGTACTCACTTGAAAATGGCTCTTGCTATCCCTATAACATAAGTAACTGAAATGTAAGCCCAGTAATATGGCAGTAGGAGATTACTTATGCGTTTAGATAGATTCACTCAAACTTTCCAAATGGCAATATCTGATGCTCAATCGATTGCATTGGGTAAAGATCATCAATTTATTGAGCCGATTCACTTAATGCTAGCGTTACTCAATCAAAATGCTAGCAGTATTATTCCATTGCTTAAAAGTGCCGGCATTAATGTTAGAGCTTTAAGAGCGCAATTAGAAACAGCGATAGGTGAGTTAGCACAAGTTAGCGGCACGGGGGGTGAAGTACAATTATCTTCTGCTATGGGGAATATTTTAAATTTATGTGACAAATTCTCGCAAAAACACGGTGATAAGTACATATCGTCTGAAATTTTTGTACTTGCAGCGCTGCAGGACAAGGGTAAGCTCGGACAAATATTAAAAAGTTTAGGTGCCAGTGAACAAAGACTACAAGATGCCATATTGCATATTCGCGGTGGCAAGAATGTTGATGATGTTAATGCTGAAGAAACGCGCCAAGCATTAGATAAATATACGGTTGATTTAACCGAACGTGCTGAACAAGGTAAATTAGATCCGGTTATTGGTCGTGATGATGAAATTCGTCGAACCATTCAGGTATTACAACGAAGAACGAAAAATAATCCCGTATTAATTGGACAGCCAGGTGTTGGTAAAACAGCTATTGCAGAAGGGTTAGCGCAACGTATTGTTGACCATGAAGTGCCTGAAGGTATTCGCAATAAGCGTGTTTTATCTCTTGATATGGGAGCATTAGTTGCTGGTGCTAAATATCGAGGGGAATTTGAAGAACGTTTAAAAGCGGTACTAAATGAGCTTGCTCAAGAAGAAGGGCAGGTGATTCTGTTTATCGATGAGCTACATACTATGGTAGGAGCCGGTAAAACTGACGGCGCAATGGATGCGGGTAATATGTTAAAACCGGCGCTTGCACGTGGCGATTTACATTGTGTAGGTGCTACAACACTTGATGAATATCGTCAATATATAGAAAAAGATGCCGCGTTAGAACGTCGTTTTCAAAAAGTATTAATTGATGAACCCAGTGTTGAAGATACCATTGCAATTTTACGCGGCTTAAAAGAGCGTTATGAGTTACATCATAATGTTGAAATAACCGACCCTGCAATTGTTGCTGCTGCAGCGTTGTCGCATCGTTACATCAGTGACCGTCAGTTACCTGATAAAGCGATTGACCTTATCGATGAAGCAGCGTCAAGTATTCGCTTGCAAATGGATTCAAAGCCAGAAAACCTAGATAGGCTAGAGCGCCGTTTAATTCAATTAAAATTAGAACAGCGTGCTTTGTCTAAGGATTCAGATCCAGCCTCGAAAAAACGTTTAGATTTAATTTCAGACGATATTGAAACTTGCCAAGTGAGTTATGACGAGTTGGACGAAGTTTGGAAAACTGAAAAAGCAGCATTGCATGGTAGCCAAGCGATAAAAACAGATTTAGAGCAAGCACGTATTGAACTTGAAGCTGCGCGCCGTACTGGTGACTTAAATACTATGGCAGAATTGCAATATAGCCGGATTCCGGATCTCGAAAAGCAACTTGATCTCGCTGCGCAAGCTGAAATGCAGGAAATGACTTTATTACGCAATAAAGTTACCGATGTTGAAA
The DNA here is from genome assembly GCA_913058245.1 of uncultured Colwellia sp. GTDB lineage: Bacteria > Pseudomonadota > Gammaproteobacteria > Enterobacterales > Alteromonadaceae > Cognaticolwellia. Next base: position 2,741 of record CAJXQJ010000005.1, on the reverse strand, counting down.
TAGCAGATGTACTAAGCCGTGCAACAGGTATTCCTGTCGCTAAAATGCTGGAAGGAGAAAGCGAGAAATTACTGACAATGGAAGACAAGCTGCATAAGCGTGTAATTGGTCAATCAGAAGCAGTAGTTTCAGTTTCAAATGCAATTCGCCGTTCACGTGCGGGCTTAGCTGATCCGAATCAACCGATAGGCTCGTTTTTATTTTTGGGTCCTACAGGGGTTGGTAAAACTGAATTAACCAAAGCCTTAGCACACTTTCTATTTGATAGTGAGGATGCTTTAGTACGTGTTGATATGTCTGAATTTATGGAAAAGCATTCGGTGGCTCGTTTGGTTGGAGCACCTCCGGGTTATGTAGGTTATGAAGAAGGTGGTTACTTAACAGAGTCGGTAAGACGTAAACCTTATTCAGTTATATTATTGGATGAAATTGAAAAGGCCCACCCTGATGTATTTAATATTCTCTTGCAAGTATTAGATGATGGCCGGTTAACTGATGGGCAGGGACGAACGGTGGATTTTAAGAATACCGTAATTATTATGACCTCTAATATTGGCTCTGATGTTATTCAGGAGCTATCGGATGAAAGTCACTATCAGGAAATGAAAGCGAAAGTTATTGCTGAATTAGGCCATCACTTTAAACCTGAGTTCATTAATCGCGTTGACGAAACTGTTGTTTTTCATCCTTTACTGGCAGAACAAATTAAGCATATTGCCGCTATTCAAGTTTCCGCGTTAACTAAACGTTTAGAAGAACGCGAGATTACCATGACTTTATCCGATCAGGCGCTATCATTTGTGGCGTCGGTTGGTTTTGATCCTGTTTTTGGTGCTCGGCCTTTAAAACGTTCTATACAGAACGAAATTGAAAACCCACTCGCGCAGAAGCTATTGGCTAATCAATTTCATGCTGGCGATCATATCAAGGTCGAGTTAGAAGGGAATACACTAAATTTTATAAAAAATTAACATAAATAGGTAAGGCTTTTACCAAAGTAATCAGTTTACTGCGATTAATAGGTTAATTATCTTCGCAGTAAACTTCAACTTGTTTGGTATTCATCTCAAGTTGTTGTTGTTTTTCCAATTCACTAAGCACTTTTATATTGCCGTTTTCATCTTTATATTGAATTTTATCAAAGTCTTTCAATGTTGTTAGGTTTTGCTTAGCGCTTATACATTTTTCATTGCTTGCATCACTGCTAGCAGTAGTTTCTGGTATTGAAGGGGCTTTTGCTTCTGTGGTAACCCGACTATCAGGCAATGCCGAAGTGTTTTTATTATTTACCATACTTATTTCAGTATAGTTGTCATGTGCGGGTTGTTGTTGGCTAAAGTGCACTACATTATTTTCATCAACCCAGCGATATACCGTTAATTTTTCGGCACTTATGCCATCAAAAGATAATAATATCGTAGAAATCAGCAATACACTTCTAATGCTCATCATGCACCTATCCATATGTTCCAAACCAATGTTTGTCATTAATTTAGCTATTCATTAAAATCTAGCAGCTACAATATCTTATAACAACAGATTGACAAGTTTACAAACTTTTACCCTATTTATTAACGATTAGGCTTTTATGGTCTACCTTTCGTATTTAAAGTTATGCTAAATTAATATCTACTCTATTTATCTATCAATTGCAGTTTAATTTATGCCAGAAAAAGAAAAAAATGAAGTATCACCTTCACGCGGTATATATCTTTTACCTAATCTATTAACCACCGCAGGATTGTTTTCAGGCTTTTATGCTGTCGTATCATCAATGAATGGGCACTATATTAGTGCCGCAGTTGCAATTTTCATTGCCATGATTTTTGACGGCTTAGATGGCCGTGTAGCTCGGATGACCAATACTCAAAGCGAATTTGGTGCAGAGTATGATTCAATGGCAGATATGGTTTCTTTTGGTATTGCACCGGGCTTAGTTGCATACAATTGGGCGTTATCTAGTTTTGGAAAATTTGGCTGGTTAGCTGCCTTTGTTTATGTCGCATGTGCTGCATTACGCTTAGCACGGTTTAATACACAAGTTGGTGTTGCCGATAAACGTTATTTTCAAGGACTCGCAAGTCCTGCAGCAGCTGGCGTTATTGCTAGTTTGATTTGGGTGGGCAGTGAATACCAAATAGATGGGCAACAGTATGGTTTCATTATAGGTCTTATTACCATTGCAACCGGATTATTGATGGTCAGCAACTTCAGGTACAATAGTTTTAAGGACGTCGACTGGAAAGGTAAAGTGAACTTCTTTGTTGTATTACTTATCGTATTAGCATTTGTGGTTGTTGCCTCAAGTCCTGAAAACATTCTCCTCTTAATTTTTGGTTTATATGCTTGCTCGGGGCCATTTACAACCATTCGCTCGGTGAAAAAACTAAAATTAGAACATGTTGTCGGCGATGACGAAGATGCTGATTTTCGCAATGAGAATAGTCGTAACGCAAAAACATCATCCGAGAACTCCTCCGAAACAGATAATAATAAGGATTAATTAATAGTTTAATCCATATTATTAAAGGCGCTTTTTAGCGCCTCTTTTGTATTTTCAGCTAATTAACCTACGTTTTGTACAAATAAAAAGCAAATAAACAGTTTTCTGCAAATTAAATGCATTTAGCTGTTGACGGCGAGCCAAAAATCTCTAAAATGCGCTCCACTTCTTCGGGGCAACCCAAGAAGCTTGTTTTAAAGGGTTATCTCAGGTGGTTTCGGCCAGTTTGGTTAACTTA
>CAJXQJ010000004.1 GCA_913058245.1 uncultured Colwellia sp. | reverse complement strand
TAAAACGTGCTGGCTTAACGTTAGCAGATATTGAATTGGCTGAGTTTAACGAAGCGTTTGCTGCTCAAGCGTTATCATGTGTTCGTTCATTAGGTTTAGAAGACAAGATGGATGACATGATCAACCTTAACGGTGGTGCTATTGCTTTAGGTCATCCGCTAGGTTGTTCAGGAAGTCGTATTTCAGGTACTTTAATTAATCTTATGGAAGCACAAGACGCTAACATTGGGCTAGCAACTATGTGTATTGGTTTAGGCCAAGGTATTGCAACAGTATTTGAACGCGTTTAACCGAGATGTAACTTTGTTGTTATATTAGATAAAAGCCCAACATAGTTGGGCTTTTTTATGTCTGATTTTAGTCAAATTTACATCTATTGTTCACAGTTAATATTACAGAAAATATAAGAGCAAAACCTTATAAGCAACTCAACTACAACCTCCGGCCTAGTTACTTTTTTATTTAAAGTAAAATTTATCTGTTTAAGTCTATTCAATTAACGCTATAAGCCGATTAATTTCATCTATGACAGGTTGCGCGCTGCGACCGTAGTTAGATAACACGACTGCAATATAGCCAGTATCTAAATAGATATCTAAATTCGCTAAAATGCCATAAAAACCGCCACGATGACCAACAATCCTATTGCTATTTGTACCTGAAATATTAAAGCCATAGCCGTAATTTGGTGAAGAGAAATTAGGTTTTGCTGAATATACTTGTTCAGTAAGCGTCTGGTTGAGTAATTTATATTTAGTTAGTGCTAGTGCGAAATGATGCATATCAGCAAGTGTTGAAAATCCGCCGCCAGCTGGCCCACCTTTCACTACATGTAAAAACAAGTTATTCGTCCAACCAGTTTTATTTTTCTTACTAGGTTCATAACCTATAGCTAAATTCTGAACAGGTTGGTCCATTTCGAAACTACCTGAATTAACCATACTTGCACGCTGATAAATATGTTTATCAATATGATCAAAATAGCTTTCGCCTGTGACTTTTTCGATGACAACACCTAGCATTAACATGCCGGTATTGCTGTAGCGATTGCTCGTGCCTGGCTCAAACAGCAGGGGGTCATCAACCACTAATGGTTTAAAGTCGTCCAAGTTACGGTAGTGTCTTTTTGAAGATCCCATAAAAGTACGGTTGAAGTAATTATTCAATCCGGATGAGTGAGTTAGTAAGTGCTGTATTTGAATTTTTTTTGAAACACTTTTAGGTAGCCAAGTTTCATCAACAAATTTATCTAAAGTATCTGTTAGTTTAAGTTTTTTGTTTTCAACCAATTGCATTACTGCCACAGCAGTAAACATTTTATTCATAGAGCCGAGGTTGAATTTTGTCTCAAGATTATTCTTAACGTTAAAGCGCTTTGACGCTTCTCCAAAGCTTGCCTGATATAAAATTTTTCCTCTTTTTGCGACTAACACATTACCTGAGAAAGTGTCTTTCTTTACTTGAGTTTTTATATAATGATCTAATTTTTCGACAACTTGATTTGTAGTCAGTTTAGTTTCGGTATGAGCGCCTGATAACGCATTAAATGCTATGAAATAAATGCTTGCGAGTAGCTTTATTCGTAATTTCATTCCCAGTCCTTTGTTTTATATGTTAGTGATTTTTCATGCGATAAAGCACCACGTCTAAATCGCCTAATTGCGAGTCTGAATGAATATAAGATTTAATATACTTCATCCCCATTTTTTTCATCACGCCAACCGAGCCGTCATTACCGTGCATAGCAACCGCGCTAAAGAATTTATTCTCTGGTAATTGGGCAAGAGCTTGGTGAATTTGTATTGCTGCCTCTGAGGCATAACCTTTTCCCCAAGTTGACTGTAAGAAGCGCCAGCCTAATTCAATGTCGTCCCAAATGGGGTTGTCAGAAAAGAAGTCCATTGGCCTAACTAAAATCCAACCAATATCTTGTTGGCTTTCGGTAATAGTCACTTTCCATAAGCCCCAGCCTTTGTCAGTGTTCTTATAGGCATTGTGACGAGGAATGAATTTGTTCTTAATGTCCTCACGACTTGTCATGTTGCCGCCATTGATATAACGCATTACTTCTGGGTTTTGGTCGAGTTGAAATAGAAATTCGCTGTCACTTTCATCAATTAATTTATAGCTAAGGCGTGCTGAATTTGTAATTTCCATAAGTATTCACCCGTAAGTAGAGTTCAAGTTTTTGATCATGCTATCATTTTTAAATTCATCTAATGAAGTGAAATATTAAGCTTTCTGATAGTTTGCTTTAACAACTAAAAAAGCCAAGAGCGAAATTTGTTCTTGGCTTTTAAATATTAGGAAAGGTGTACTGTTTTGTTATATGCGCACTAATAGCTACGATGTGGAAAACTAAAACTTGTTTCAGATACTAACTTTCCTGAGCTATCCCTTGGCGTGGTAAAGTACTCAACTGATAAGTGATCTGCATTATTGTCTACCGTTAGGTGAGCAAAGCCCCAGGTAAAGCTTTTCGACCAAAGCAATTCATATTGTGGATATTTTAACGCTTGTTGCTCGGCAAATGGCGAGTGTTTGCCACGCATTTTTGATGCAGCACCGCTAATAATTAGCGGTAATGGTGCAGTGCTATTACTCTCTGGATAAGCTGAACAATCATCGGTTAATAGCTCTAGGTCATGCTCATGGCCGGCGATATAAGCATCTGCATATTGGCAGAGTGTTGGCATAATAAGTTTTCTCAGCACATGACCTTCGCTATATTTGGTGCCGCCAATTGACCATAATATATGATGACCATAAACCACTTTCCATTTGGCTGTTGAGCTTGCCAAGCTTTCTTTTAGCCACTGTAGTTGTATTTTGTCTTCGTTATTTACGGGTCCTTCATGAGCGTCATGCTCTTCCAATTCGGCATTGCCATTTGCGAGAGCTTCGTTGAGGCTTCCTTCGCTACCATCAGGTTTTAATGGCACTTCGTAAAAGGTTTGTCCGGATAGCAGCATATTAGTATCAAGTACAAAAAACTCGATATCGTTGCCTGGTGTACCTTGGGTGTAGCGATAATAACCTTGCGGATCCATATGGAAGTTTTTTTGTTTTGACATCCACTCTTGCTGTAACGCCACGCCTTTTCTTGAGGTTTTCCAGTCATGATTACCTAGAGCGGAGTAAACAATTAGCTCTGGTTCCTCAGTAAATAGTGGTAATAAAGGTTTTAAGATTAAATCATTCATACGCTTTTGATCATCTTTACCATCGTTAGCGTCAGCACCATCAGGATAAATGTTATCGCCTAATTGAATAGCAAAGTCACATGCTCGTTGTCGGCATAACGTTGCCATGGCTTGACCTACAGGGCCAGCACCACCTTGCTCGGTTGCTATGTTAGTGCCAGGGTATACATAGATTGGTGCATGATCAAACTCAGACATCGGACGATAATCTTCTTGCCAGTCTTGTTTTTCTTTTTCGATAAATTGTGCGCGATTACGTGGTTTTTTAATGTGCTTGGCTTTCGGGTAATCGGTATGGTAACCACCATCGCCAAAGGCAATAAAACTAATATTTCTGTTTAATTCTGAAGTGTTTTTATCACCAATTTGTACATTTGATTGGGCATTATTTTGACATGCGGAGATAAGTAGTAAGCTACCTAATACTAGGGTGAGCTTAAGTGAACCTTGGTTGCTATTTGTTTTCATGTTGTTAATCGTATTTTTCATCATGCTACTTTTTATTGTCGAGTTATTCATTTTGCTGGCTATTGCTTGGTATGAGGTAACACACATATCAGTGTTACCTCATACATTTAGCGAGTTGTTATAAAGAGTTAATGGTGAAACCTAATTCAAAAGATGAGCCGTATTCTTCGTATTGATAATTGTATTTTTCATTACCGTGATAGACGTAATATGGTTCGTCAGTTAAGTTAACGGCGTTGAAATATATCTGCATAGTGTCGTCTATATAGTACTTGGCAGAAAAATCAATTTGGGTGTGTTTATCTTCAAAAACATCGCTGTTGTTATCAGTAAACTGGAAACTTTCGCTTTTGTAAGTGGTGCTAAGGCGAGCGCTGAATTTGTTATTTTCAAAACCAAACATAAAGTTGGCGACTGTGTCGGCTTGGTTTGGCAATTTATCATCGGTATCGACAAAGGTGCCATTTGTGCTAACAAATAATCCTGACTGAAAGTTCTTGGTCCATGAAAGCTCAAGGCCAGTAAGCGATGCAGAACCACCGTTAATAGGTTGGACAACTTCTTCAAAACCCGGCCACTGGCCATTGTCCTGTACTTCAGCCTGTATTATGTAGTTGCCGATATCTTTATAGAATAATCCAGCAGAAAGAACGCCGATATGCCCTGGATAGTACTCAACAGATAGATCTATATTGTCTGACTCATACGGTGCTAAGTCTGGGTTTCCTACTTCTGCTTTCCGCTCTGTTGCAATATTGCCATCGTCTTCGGTTATTTCACTTTCGATAATCTGAAAGGCCGCGGAATCACCAAATGTTGGCCTAGCTATGGTTTGCGTAAAAGCAAAGCGAGCCAATAACTTGTCCGAAGCTGAGTATTTTACGTTTAAGCTTGGCAGTATATGGTCATAGTCTTTTTTGACTTGCCACGGAGAAATAAGCACTTGTTCGTCATCATTAACTTCATCGGCAACGAGTTCTACTTTATTACCTTGAGTGTCAAAGCGAGTATTTTCATAGCGAACACCAGTAATAATACGCCACTTATCAATATCAAGCGTTACCATGGCATAGGCGGCAGTGACATCTTCATTACTTTCAAATGAACTGCCTTTGCTATCTATAGTTGATTTTAGTTGGTCAACATCAAATCCAGCTCGGTTTGTTAGTACATAGTTCTTAAGTGAGCTTTGTGAGATACCAGGGCCAAAATTCCCGATATTGTAATTTGGTGTTGCGGTTGCAAATTGCTGAGCAATTACGTCGTCAAAGCCTCCGTCGTAAATAGTGGCATTGGCATCGTTAAACTTCTCTCGTGACTGATGTTTAAAGCCAAATTTGAATTGGCCATTATTGTTTTGCCACACAAAGTCTTTACTAAAATCTATTTTGAAGCTTAGCTCTTCATCTTCAGCAAGATTGTTTTCATAGGAGACTTCATCCATGGCAAAGTTATTTAAGTCATGAGCTGCACTACTTTGCACTAGCTCAGGAATACGACCTGTGCTGTTATAACCTAGCGTTAAATCTTTGCCAACAAAGGTAACATCTAAGCGGTTTGGTTCTTTTTCACTTGATTTTGAATAGCCAGCGTCGTATTCAACCAGCCAGTCGCCAATTTGATTTTCACCTCCGAGTACTAATGAAAGGATCTCTTGTTGTTCATATCTGTCTTTGGTGTCGCGTTCCATTTTAGCGTCAGAAAATCGCGCGGATAAATCATTGTAATTCGTTAAGTCAATGGCACCTTTATCAAACTTATATTGATTGCGTAGTCGAAACTCGTCATCGGAAAACTTACTGTATAAAGTTCTAAAGTAATACTTGTCAGTACTTGAGGTATATAAATCGAGATTTAATGCCGCGCCAAAGCGTTCACGGGTAATTTGGTAATGGCGTTGTTCAATTTCCTCTGCAGAAAATACTTCTACATCTTCGCCTGTGGCTGCGTCTTCAAATTCAAAGTCGGCCCAACCGCCATCAGTTTCTATGTTGTGAGAACCAAACTTGCGCTCGAACCAAGATAGCGCCGTTGCGACGCCGAGCTGGGCTCCGGAGGATAAGTCAAAAATATCGGTGTAGCTGCCAGAAATTTTCGGGCTGGTATCTTCCATTAATTCATTATATGAGCCTTGTATAGTGGCACTGTAACTTCTACCTTGTCGGTCAAAGGCGCTTAAACTTTTTACTTCAATAGAGCCACCAACCGCATTAGCGTCCATATCAGGGGTGACCGTTTTACTGACTTCTAAACTTTGTACTAGCTCTGACGGAATAACATCTAAGGCAACGCTACGTACACCTGACTCAGGTGACGGCACATTAACTCCATTGATAGTGACATTGTTTAAGTTAGGATCAATACCACGAATGGTAACAAACCGACCTTCACCTTGGTCTCTTTGAATAGATAAGCCGGGTAAGCGTTGTAAAGCTTCTGCGGCGTTTTGGTCGGGTGATTGTCCTATGGTATCGGCACTAACAATAGATACTAAGTTATCAGCATTTTTTTGACGATTAATAGCTCCAGCTTGACCAGCACGCTGACCATAGACAATGATATTGTCCATGGCTTCTTGTTCGTTACCAATAATAAACTCTTGCTGATTATTGCCGGTATTAGTTACTGAAATGCTTTTTTCAACGGTTGGCACACCGATATAAGATATCTCTAAGGTGTAATTTCCTGTGGGGAGCTGTGAAAAGCGAAATGAGCCATCTCGTGCTGAAATAACTGTAATATTTAGCTCTTTTATGCGAACTTTCGCTCCTTCAAAGTAAACGGTATTTGAAGCGTCAGTAATGCGCCCTCCAAAACTCGTATCTGCGGCCATAATATTGCTAGCAAATAGTGCGGCACTACAAGCTATTGCCAATGTTGAACGTTGAAAAACTTGCCAGGAATTCGTTTTAATCATGTTACATACTCATTGTTTTTATTGGGGGTTAGTACAAAACTTTTAACTTCGACATAGAAATTATTGGCTTTAGAAGCTACAGCAGTTACGTGACAGAATTATTTCAGCATTTTTAAGCTATTTTGGTAATTTCAGAAGTGTTAGAGGTATTGAATAATGCTAATTAGCAAGTGTGATTTTCTCTTGTATAGACATGTCACTGAGACTGCCATATTATTGTTGACAAAATTATAACAACCTCAATATTTGGGACATGATGAATTCTAAAAAAATCACCTTAAGTTCAGCAGTATTACTGGCCATATTTGGTCTTTCTGGCTGTGGTCAAGATACGGCACCAACAGCTTCTGCGACTAAAGAAGTTAGTACGCCAAAGTCAGTAACTACAGTTACTTATCCTACAACTCAGAAAATTGATGTGGTTGACGATTACTTTGGCACGAAAGTAACCGACTCGTACCGTTGGTTGGAAGATGATATGAGCGCGGAAACAGCTGAGTGGGTTAAAGCGCAAAACAAAACTACTTATGGCTATTTAGAGCAAATTCCTTACCGTGAAAAAATTAAATCACGTCTAGCGGCTTTATTGGATTATGAAAAAGTAGGTATGCCGTTTATTGAGGGTGACTATAGCTACTTTTATAAGAATGATGGCCTGCAAAACCAGTATGTTTTATATCGCCAAAAAGGTGATGAAGCGGCAGAAGTATTTTTAGATCCCAATGCGTTTAGTGAAGACGGTACTGTGTCATTAGCTAGTATTGAGTTTACTGAAGATGGCTCGCACGCTGTTTACCTGATTTCAGAAGGTGGCAGTGATTGGCGTAAAGCGCGTGTGATTGATACTAAAACTAAAGAAGTGATTGAAACTGAATTGGTTGATATTAAATTCAGTGGGCTATCATGGGTAGGTAACGAAGGTTTCTATTACTCAAGCTACGATAAACCTAAAGGTAGTGAGCTTTCTGCAAAAACTGACCAACATAAACTTTACTATCACAAGTTAGGTACCCCTCAAGCTGAAGATATTCTAGTATTTGGTGGTACAGATGCAGAAAAGCATCGTTATGTTAGTGGTGAAGTAACGAAAGATGGTAAGTACTTATTAGTGTCTGCGGCGGTTTCTACCTCAGGTAATAAATTATTTATTAAAGACTTAACTAAAGATAATGCGCCGTTAGTAGCTGTGATTGATAACACAGACTCTGATACTTACTTGGTGAGTAGTGATGGTGATGACTTACTATTTGTTACTAATATGGATGCGCCAAATAAGCGTGTTGTAAAAGCCAATGCGAGTAACCCAAGCCCTGAAAACTGGCAAGACGTTATTGCTGAAACTGAAAATGTTTTATCAGTTTCAACTGGTGGTAAATATCTTTTTGCTAAGTACATGAAAGATGCGACGTCGTTAATTCAACAATATGACTTGAACGGCAAGAAAATTCGCGATATCGCCTTACCTGAAGTGGGTACGGCTGGTGGTTTTAGTGGTAAAGAATCACAAACTAATATTTATTACTCGTTTAGTAACCAAAAAACACCTTCAACAATTTTCAGCTTAGACCTTGCTAGTGGCGAGTCGTCAGTACATATGAAGTCTAAAGTTAAGTTTAACAGTGATAACTTTGAATCTAAGCAGGTGTTTTATACCTCAAAAGATGGCACCAAAGTGCCAATGATCATCACTCATAAAAAAGGCTTAAAACTTGATGGTAATAACCCAACTATTCTTTATGGTTACGGTGGTTTCAACGTTAGCTTACAACCTCGTTTTAGTTCAACACGTGCTGCATGGTTAGAATTAGGCGGCGTATACGCTGTTGCTAATTTACGTGGCGGTGGCGAATACGGTAAGAAGTGGCATAACGCTGGTACACAGATGAAGAAGCAAAATGTTTTTGACGACTTTATTGCTGCCGCGGAATACTTAATCGATGAAAAAGTAACATCGTCAGATAAATTAGCCGTTATGGGTGGTTCTAACGGTGGCTTACTTGTTGGTGCTGTAATGACACAACGCCCTGAGCTATTTAAAGTTGCTTTACCGGCGGTTGGCGTATTAGATATGTTGCGCTACCACACCTTTACTTCTGGCGCAGGCTGGGCGTATGACTACGGTAAATCAGATGATAATGCTGAAATGTTTAAGTACTTATTAGGTTATTCTCCTGTACATAACGTGAAAGCGGGTACTCATTACCCTGCAACTATGGTGACAACAGGCGATCATGATGACCGCGTTGTTCCTGCACATTCATTTAAATTTGCCGCGGAATTACAAGCGAAGCAAGCAGGAACTAATCCAACCTTGATTCGTATTGAAACTGACGCTGGTCATGGCGCAGGTACTCCAATTAGTAAAACCATTGATCAGTATGCAGACATTTATGGTTTCACATTATTTAATATGGGCGTGAAAGATATCTAACACCAGCTAGATAGTACAAACAACAAAAAGCCCAGCAATTGCTGGGCTTTTTTATGCTTAATTACTTGGTGAAGTATAAGCTATGTTAAGAGTTTGCTACTCTAAAGTTAGTTACTTAAGCAAAGGTATCTTGTAGTGGTGGCACTACTTGCTTCTTACGGCTCATAACACCATCTAGCCATACTTTACCGTCAACAAGTGTTGTGTCGTAAGCTGATTCAACAATACTTGCATCATCGCTAACAACTAATAGCTCTGAGCCTTCCTTCATAATGTCAGTTAATAACAACATTACTGTGTGACGATTGCCTTCTTCTTTTACTGCTTGTAGGTCAGCATGAAGTTCAGCTTTCATATCATCAAACAATGCTAAGTCGATAACTTCTAATTGACCAATACCTACAATGTTATCGCTCATATTGAAGTCTTTAAAGTCACGTAACACTAATTCGCGCACTGGTGTACCTTCAACCGAAGATTTTACCGTAAACATTTCCATGCCTAGCGCTTTATAGTCTTCAATACCTGCTATTTCAGCCAGCGCTTCAACACATTTAATATCAGCTGTGGTGCACGTTGGTGATTTGAAAATAACTGTGTCAGATAAAATGGCACACATCATAGCGCCAGCAATATTTTTTGGAATTTCAACACCGTGAAAGTCATACATCATTTTGATGATGGTATTCGTACAACCTACAGGGCGCACCCAAATCTCTAATGGAGTAGACGTCGTAATATCACCTAATTTATGATGATCAATAATGCCTAAAACTGTTGAGTCATCAATGTCATCTGGGCCTTGAATTCGATCAGAATGATCAACCACATAAATACCATCAGTATCTGCGAAAGTCATTTTAAGCTCAGGTTGTTCAAAACCAAATTTATCTAAAATAAATAAAGTTTCTGGTGAAAGTTCACCTAAGCGAGCTGGCTTTACATCTTCACCAATAGTGTTTTTTAGATAAGAAAGGGCAATGGCTGAACAGATTGAATCTGAATCAGGTGTTTTGTGTCCTACTGCATAAGCTGACATAAATAGTTATCTCCAAACGCCTTAAATTTAAGCCGCGTAATCGTAATTCATAATATGGCGCGTATTCTAGCAAAGTATCATATCGTTCGCCTAGTCACTATTTGCACTCTTTTCATACAACTTTGGTATGAATTATTTCACGGTTTTGATTTGTATTAAGAGTTGTTACGCTAACACTTTGTTGTTAGAAAATATTAGGCTACTATTGCACGGCAATAATTATAATATTCGTTCAAAATAGCTTATTTATATGGACAGCTTTTTCAATTGAGGAACTTATGTCGAAATTAAAATCATTAGTGGCATTAATGTCATTGGCGAGTGTGAGTGCACTGGCGAGTGACGTTATTACCGTAGAAGACATCCCAAAAATAAAATCAGTACGTAGCAGTGTGATCAGCCCAAGCGGTGATTATGTTGCCTTTACTCGCTCGTTACCACGTGAATTATATGTTGACAAAAATGGTAGTAGTTATAGTGAGTTATATATCACTGACACAAAAGGTAATGTCAGACCTTTTATTACAGGGAAGGTGAACGTTGGCGGTTTAGAGTGGTCGGTTGATGGCAAGTTTGTTTACTTTTTAGCTAAGTTTAAAGGTGAAAAATTTACTCAGCTTTACCGCATTCCAGTTGATGGTGGTGAACGCCAAAAAGTAATGGGCTTAAAAGATACTTCAATAAGCCGTTATGATATTAGCCCTGATGGCAAACAAATTGCTTTATTAGCAATGCCAGCCAAAGATAAATCAGAAAAGAAACTGAAAGAACTTGGCTTTAAAGCCGAAGTTTATGAAATGGGTTTAAAGAATAAGCAACTATTTATTACTGATTTAGCGTTACAAAGCAAACCGGTTAAGCTAGATGCCGTTACCATTGCTGGTTATGTAAGTGACATGAATTGGGCGGCTGATAATGAAAAATTATTAGTTAAAACACAGCCAACCGCGTTGATTGATGATTCATACACCAAAGCACAATGGCATGTAATGAATTTAGCTAACCAGAAAGTAACAATGTCAATTGCCACTGAAGGTAAGTTAGGTACCGCTGAGTTTTCTCATAATGGTAAACATATTGCTGTGATTGGCGCAGAAGATAAGCATGATCCTGCAACAGGGCGTTTATATTTAGCCGATGTTAAAACCGGTGAAATCAAAGATTGGTTACCTAAGTTTGCTGGTCATGTTACGGATATTGAGTGGTCACATAAAAGCAACAAATTAAACTTTATTGCTAATGTCGGTACTGAGAGTATTGTTGCTAATATTAAACCAAACAGTAATAGCTATAAAACTCAGGTTAAAGCGGGCAAAATAATTGCTTCATCGTTATCTGTGTCTAATTCTGATAAAACCTTGTCAGTAAAAGGTCATACCGCTAAGCACCCAAATGAAAGTTACATTGTTCGCGGTAAAAAGCTGACAAAAGTAACAAATTCAAATCCTTGGTTAAACGATAAACGCTTTGCTAAGCAAGAATCTATCACCATGAAAGCGCGTGATGGCGTTGAAGTTGGTGGTATTTTAGTTTACCCATTAGACTATAAAGAAGGTCAACGCTACCCTCTGATCATGCAAGTACATGGTGGCCCAGAAAGTCACGAAAAAAATGGTTGGGTAACTGCTTACTCGAAGCCAGGTCAAATGGGTGCAGCACGTGGGTATGCTGTATTTTATCCAAATTACCGTGGTTCAACAGGTAAAGGTGTTGAGTACTCTAAATTAGGTCAAAATGATTATGCTGGCGCAGAATTTAATGACTTAGTCGATATGAAAAATCACCTTGTTGAGATGGGCTTAGTTGATACTAAACGTGTTGGTATTACTGGTGGTTCATACGGCGGTTATGCTTCAGCTTGGGCTGCAACTAAATTAACTGAACATTTTGCTGCAAGTGTTATGTTTGTTGGTATTTCAAACCAGTTATCTAAGTTTGGCACTACCGATATTTCAAATGAAATGCATTTAGTACATGCGCGTTCATACCCATGGGACAAATGGCAATATTACTTAGAGCGTAGTCCAATTTATTGGGCGCATCAGTCGAAAACTCCTTTGTTGATTATGCATGGTAAAGATGACCCTCGTGTACATCCGGCACAATCAATGGAAATGTACCGTTATATGAAGGTACAAGGTAAAGACGTTCGTTTAGTTTATTACCCAGGTGAAGGTCACGGTAACCGTAAAGCAGCTGCACAATATGATTACAGCTTACGTTTAATGCGCTGGATGGATAACTACTTAATGGATGGCAATAAAGATATGCCAGCTTATGAGCTAGACCACAAAGCTAAGCTAGATGCAAAAAAAGCAAAAGCTAAGAAAGAAGACGAAAGTAAGTAACAGTTTTCTTTAATAGTAAAATAAATAAGCCCAATATTAGTTGTTAATATTGGGCTTTTTTGTAGATCAGCAAAACTATTGTCTAGCCGCTTAACTTAGTATTCTAGCTTAATAGTTTAGCTTAGTGGTTTTACCCCAAAATACTTTGTATGAAAATATTGTGTAACCTATGATCATAGGTAGTACTATCGCCGCACCAACGAAAATAAACCATAAAGACTCACGTGCACTTGCCGCATCAAATATTGTCATTTCAAAAGGCACTATATAAGGATAAAAGCTGTAGGCAATGCCGCAAAAACACATAATAAATAAAATAATCGCGGCTAAAAATGGAAACCAACAACCAATATCATTTTCCATTGGCACTTTATCTAAATATAGGTGCACTGATACGAAAGTGAACCCCAATAATAGTGTGATCGGAATAACAATCAGCACTTGAATACCGCCTAGCCATTTATCCATTATTTGTTGGTCAATGAGTAAGTTAGCTAAACAAACAGCGACAATACCAACTGCCATTAAAATATTAGTTTTTTGTGCCCATTTTGCCGCTCTCTTTTGCAAGTCACCTTCAGTTTTCATCACCAACCAAGCCGCACCAATAAAGCTATAGCCTGCTGTTACACAAATGGCGGAAAGGCTAGAAAAACCAATACTTAACCAAGAGTCTTCAAACGAGGTAATGTAACGCCCGAGCATATAACCTTGTGCTAACGTTGCTAACAGTGAACCAAATTTAAATGCGTAATCCCATTTCTGTTTATCAACACTCGGTGCTTTAGTGCGAAAATCAAATGAAACGCCTCGTAAAATCAAGCCAGCTAGCATTACCGCTGTGGGCAGATAAAGCGCTTGAAAAATAATTGAATGTGCCTTCGGAAAGGCAATTAACAATAAACCTATTGCCATCACCAACCAAGTTTCGTTGGCGTCCCAAAAAGGCCCAATGGAGTAAATCATACTATCGCGATGTTGTGGATTGTCTAAAGGTAGTAAAACGCCAACACCGAGATCATAGCCATCGAGTATTGCATAAACCAAAAAAGACAATCCCATTAGTCCGATGAAAACAATAGGTAGCCAGTCAGGTGAAGTTATATTCATTATTTTTCTCCTAATTGTTTTTCAGCAGTGAAGTTTTTGTCAGAGTTTTCGGTATTTTCTATAGGTGTTGCTTGCTCAAGGGCGACTGCGCGATTAGCCATAACAAATAAAGTGCGTATATAGGCAATCAGTAAAAAGCCATAAATAACAGCATATAAAGTCAACGACAGGGCAATATCCTCAGGAGGTGTTGTGGTGACGGCATCTTTAGTACGTAATATGCCGCTAACTAAATAGGGTTGGCGACCAATTTCAGTAACATACCAACCTGCTAAAGTTGCTAGCCAGCCGGAAAAAGTCATGGCAATACCTGTTTTTAATAACCAGGTTGGATATTGTTTTTTGATAACAAACTGATAACTGGCAAACCATGAAAACAATAGCATTAATACGCCAATACCTATCATGATACGGAAGCTAAAAAATACTGGGGCAACGGGCGGGTGTTCATCAATAAAATCATTTAGCCCTTGTATTTCACCTTGTGCATCATGGGTCAATATTAAACTGGCAACATGCGGCACCTTAACTTCAAAGCTATTTTCTCGTTTTTCTTCATCAGGTATGGCGAATAGTAATAAAGGGACGCCGGAGTTTGTTTCCCAAACACCTTCCATTGCAGCTACTTTAGCGGGTTGATGTTTAAAGGTATTTAAGCCATGTAGGTCACCGACAAAAATTTGTATTGGGATCAGAATAGCAGCCAACAGTACTGAAAAATTTAAAGCCTGCTTTACTGACTTTTTATTATCACCTTTAATCAGACGATAAGCAGAAATACCGCAAATAAGAAAGGCTGATGTTAACCCTGATGCTAACAGCATATGCATTAATCGATAGGGCATTGATGGGTTAAAAATAACCTCTAACCAGCTAGTTACATGAGCAACGTCATCTATCATTTCAAAGCCTGCCGGCGTTTGCATCCATGAGTCAAGTGATAGAATCCAAAATGCTGATAATGTTGTGCCAAAGGAAACTAGTACTGTGGCAAGGGTGTGTACGCGGTTTGAAACGCGATCCATACCAAATAGCATGATGGATAAAAACGAAGCTTCTAAAAAGAATGCGGTTAATACTTCATAACCTAATAAGGGACCAGCGATATTCCCGACAGTTTCCATATAGCCTGGCCAATTCGTGCCAAACTGGAACGACATAGTAATACCACTTACAACGCCAATAGCGAAGGTAAGGGCAAATATTCGCACCCAAAAACGATAAACCCGCAACCAACTTTCGTCTTGGGTTTGGTTATAGCGAACTTTAAAAAATAATAATATCCAACATAAAGCGATATTGATGGTAGGAAATAAAATGTGAAAACTAATATTGGCAGCAAATTGGATGCGTGAAAGCATGAAACTTGTGTCATTAGCGATAGCTGCTGCATCTAACACGATATGTACTCCACTTGAGTTATGTAAATTATATGGCTGATGATCTAGATTGATGTTTAAAGTTATTGGTGTTGTTCTGGGTTACCTCAGTAATAACTTGTCTTTGACGTCTAAAATTTTACTGATACCTTCGCCAAGCTTTAATAAAGCTGATAGCTTTTCAGAAGACATGCCCTGCATTTCGTTGGTCCATAACGTCACCATTTCCATCAGATCATGCATTTGTTGAACACGCATTTGAGCATATTCATCAGACTCGTTGCTTGGCTGTTCCATTAGCGCATCACGCAAGGTACTTAATGTTGGGTCTAGCTCTCGTTTACGGCGCTCAACCACAAGTGTGCGAGCAATTTCCCAAATATCACTTGGTGCTGAAAAATACTCCTTTCGGTCGCCTGGAATATGATGCAGTTTAATTAAGTTCCATGATTTAAGTTCCTTAAGACCCATACTGACGTTTGAACGTGAAATTTGTAGTGCTTCACTAATTTGGTCGGCATTTAATGGTGCTTCGGTTAGTACGATAACAGCATACATTTGACCTAGCGTGCGGTTTAGCCCCCAACGAGAGCCCATTTCACCAAAGTGCAAAACTAGCGATTGCGTCATAGGTGTTATTTTCATTGTTACTGTCCTTTCTGAATTTTCAGTAATTTGTGAAAATTGTAGGCTTTTTTTGATCTAAGTCAAGTTTTTAAGGCCTGAAAACAGTAATTTTTGTGATTTTTATCACACTGATGAATAGCTAGATTACAAAAGGGTATAAATGATAAGAGGGAGAAGGAGCTTTGAGATAGGTTGAGCTGAATACCTAGCCATGCCATATTTTATTTGAACAGGCTAGGTATTTCATGGTGTAGGTTAATTTAATTAACTAAAGTTAGTACTAAGTTCACCTATTTCTTCAGCATTCTTGTTAACTTCAATACTTTTTCCTGATACTTGATCAGCTAATTGGGTATTACGCTTAGAAATGGCATCGATGTTATGAATACCTTGTGTTATTTGCTCTGCAACTACACTTTGCTGCTCAGACGCAGTGGCTATCTGTGCTGTCATATCGTTAACATTTTGAATATTATCTATGATGTTCTGCATGGCTTGTTTAATACTTTTTGATTCAGCAGAACATTCGTCAGCATTATTTTTATTCTTCAACATGACTTGATTCCATGTTGTTAACGTCGCTTGTAACTCAGTAACCGATGTTTGAATTTGTTCAGTTGCACTTTGAGTTCGGCTAGCTAATGTTCTAACCTCATCGGCAACTACCGCAAAACCACGTCCTTGTTCTCCAGCTCTAGCGGCTTCAATTGCAGCATTTAAGGCTAGTAAGTTAGTTTGGTCAGCTATGCCCTGAATTTCACTCATCACCGTTGAAATTTTATCAACGTCTCCCACTAGCTCTGAAGCGTTATTTGCCGCATTTTCTACATCAGTCGCTAATTGATTGATCTTTTTTTCACTGACTTCAATAGTGGCAATATTTTGCAGGCAGCTATTTTGTACTTCCGAAACTTTATCGTGTGCCAGGGTCGTGCTGTGGCTTACTTCGTTTATTGTTGAGCTCATTTGGGTAATCGCGGTAGCAAATTGTCCTATATGCTCATTTTCTTCCTGAATGCTGTTAAGCATGTTGCCAGATGTTTGCGATAATTCATCAGCAAGCTTCACTAGTCTTTTTCCTGAGTCATTACTACGACCTAGTACAGTTTTTATTCGTGCTTTGTATAGTTCGGCCGGGTAATTAATAATACTTAGAATACCTTTCCCTGAATATATTAAACGTGACGGGCTATCGAATTGACTTTTTGTTTTAGCTAGTTGATTAGGGAGGGAAATAAGCTCTTCAGCGAAAACAAAGGTTAATAGTACTAGGCAAGCGAGTAAAATAAGTGTTGAAGCTGGCGTACCAACAATGACCCAGTCGAGAGTAATAGCTGCTAACGCAAATAGTGCAGCAGTTAAGCGCTTCAAGCGAATATTTGCATGAAGATCAACAATAGGTATTTTATTATTTAGCTTATCGTACAGTGCTTGCGCTTGCTGTTTTTGTTCTTCACTTGGAAATGCTCGAACTGACTGGTAACCGATAATCTTTCCATTTTCCAAAAGCGGCGTTACATAGGCATCAACCCAATAATAATCACCATTTTTACAGCGATTTTTTACCATGCCGCGCCAAGAGTCTCCACGTTTTAATTTTTCCCAGAGATCTTTGAAAGCTGCTTTTGGCATGTTGGGGTGTCGAACAATATTGTGATGCTGGCCAACTAATTCTTCTAGCGAATAACCAGCAACTTGGCAAAACTCAGGGTTTGCATAGGTAATAATACCGTTTAAATCTGTGGTAGAAACTAACTGTTCTTGAGGGCTGAACGTACGTTCAGTCATTGAGATATGACTCATAATTTCATCATCCTTGAGAAAGATTTTGATAGAAAATTTACAGCGACACTATATGTGATAAAAGTCACATTTTGTAGCGAAGACGACGAAAACTTTGTAACCAAAATGTAATGTTCATACTAACGTATTGTATAGACGCTGTTTTAATTAAAAAATACGACTAATTGATGAATTATAGGACTTATAAAAGAAAACACCTGAAAATTATCAGGTGTTTTTAATTTGAATGGTTATAGCTTGGAGATTACTCGTAGTAGCTTAGGCAAGCATCTACTTCGTTAGCTGAGCCCATAATAACTTCAACACGCTGATGAATATCAGTAGGCTCAATATCCATTATGCGCCCTTGACTAGTCATAGCTTTACCACCGGCTTGCTCAATTAAAAAGCTCATTGGGTTGGCTTCATACATTAAGCGTAATTTGTATGGTTTTTCAGGGTTTTTATTGTCAGCAGGGTAAGTGAATAATCCGCCACGTGTTAATACGCGGTGAATGTCACCTACCATAGCGGCAATCCAGCGCATGTTGAAGTTTTTGCCACGTGGCCCGGTGTCACCGGCAAGCAAATCATTAATGTAATTTTGCATTGGTGCCTGCCAAAAGCGTTGGTTTGACATGTTAATCGCAAACTCTTGTGTGTCTTGCGGCACTTGTACGTTACGTTCAACCAATAAGTAACCACCATGAGTGCGGTCTAAAACGTAAAAATGAGTACCACTGCCGGTGGTCATCACTAACATGGTTGATGGACCGTAAAGCACGTACCCAGCACAAACTTGCTTGTTACCTGACTGTTTAAACATATCAGGATCGCTAGCTTCCATATCTGCTGGTGCTTCATGAATTGAGAAAATAGTACCAATCAACGAGTTAATATCGATATTAGAGCTACCATCTAATGGGTCAAATGAAACAATAAACTTGCCATTTTTTTCACCTGCAACAGAGCTATCTTCTTCTTCTGAAGAAATCGCTTTAACAAAGCCTGACTCTAATAAAATATCCTTGAAAAGCTCATTGGCAACAACATCAAGTTTCTTTTGCACTTCACCTTGAATATTTTCATCAAGCGTTGAGCCCATTAAGCCACCTAAATGGGCTTGGCTGACACGAAATGAAATTTCTTTTGTGGCAGCTAAAATGGTTTTTATCAATGAAATTAAATCTAACGGTACATTATCTTCACGTAAAGCTGGAGCTAGTCGTTGCATCGGGTTACCTAATCACTTTAGAGTCATACTCTTTTTATCAGAGTAAATTGTATATTGTATTTTATTTTCGATGTTATGATGTAATATCAGAGCATCAAAAGTTGCTTTAATTATCGTATTAAGTAATCTTGAAAACTTTCAAGATTACTTTTACGTCGATTATAACAAGAATAAGAGTATTTTCAGTACTTCTAATTATTTTAATTTTACTGACAGCAAGGATATGAAATGAGGTTTTTCATTAGGGTAATGGTTTTATTTGTTTGTAGTGCTCTCTCGGCACATTTATGGGCAAAAGATAAAACAAGCTACGCTGATTTTATTGACGGTATGCAACATCAACAAGGATATTTTTCTTTTTATCTTGACGATGAAACAGGAAAAGTATTTTTAGAAATAGATAACTTTAATGAAGATTTTCTATTTCAAAGTGGCTTGCCACATGGTGTTGGTTCGAATGATATTGGTTTGGATCGAGGCCAATTGGGGGACACGCGTTTAGTACGCTTTGAAAGAGTAGGCGAGAAGGTATTTTTACGACAATTGAATACCTATTATCGCGCCAATACTGGAAATATATTAGAAAAACAAGCTATTGACGAAGCATTTGCCAGCTCCATTATATGGGGGTTTAAAGTTAGTAGTAGCTCAAAGGATAAGCAAAAAACACTTATCGATTACACACCATTTTTGTTGTCTGATATTCACAATTTATCGGCGAAACTAAAGCGCACTAAACAAGGTAACTTTAGTATTGATGCATCGAGAAGTGCAGTTTATGAAAAACGCACAAAAGCATTCCCTAATAACACTGAATTGGAAGCAACGGTAACTTATAAAGGCTCTAAAGCAGGTACTTACTTACGCTCTGTGACACCAGATGCAAGCGCTGTAACAGTAAACTTGCATCATTCACTAATTAAATTACCAGACAATGGCTATCAAACTAGGACATTTCACCCGTATAGCGGCTTTTGGGAAAGTTCCTATGCAGATTATGCGAGTGCAATTGATGAACCGCTAATTAAGCGTGATATTCCACGCCACCGTTTAAAAAAGAAAAAACCTAACGCTAAAGTAAGTGAGGCCGTAGAGCCTATAATTTACTATTTAGATGCGGGTGTACCAGAGCCTGTTAAAAGTGCTTTACTTGATGGAGCTCGTTGGTGGGATCAAGCTTTTGAAGCTATTGGTTATAAAAACGCCTTTCAAGTAAAAATGTTACCTAGCGATGCTGACCCGATGGACGTCCGCTATAACGTTATTCAGTGGGTACATAGGGCAACACGTGGTTGGTCTTATGGTTCTTCAGTGATTGACCCTCGTACTGGTGAAATTATAAAAGGTCATGTAACACTTGGCTCATTGCGCGTTCGCCAAGATTACTTAATTGCTCTTGGATTAACTTCACCATTTACTTCAGAAAATACTGACACCAGTGCCATGAAAGAAATGGCATTAGCACGTATTCGTCAGTTATCAGCTCATGAAGTTGGACATACATTAGGCATAGCACATAACTTTGCTGCAAGTGTTAATGACAGAGCCTCGGTGATGGATTATCCACACCCATTAATTACCATTAAGAATGATAAAATTAGTTTAGAAAATGCTTATGCAACTGATATTGGTGTGTGGGATAAGTTTGTTATTGCTTATGGTTATGCGGATGTAGAAAAGGAGCACGAAGCGCAATACCTTGCAGAGTTAGTTAACAATGCACAACAGCAAGGTTTGCAATATGTATCAGACCCAGATGCACGCCCTAAGTCGGGTGCGCATGCGACCGGTCACTTATGGGACAACGGGGAAAATGCCGCGCAAGAGCTAACGCGCGTTTTAAAAGTCAGAAAATTAGCGTTAGAAAATTTTGGCGTAAATAGTATTGCTATTGACACGCCAATGTCGGAGCTTGAAGAAGTTTTAGTGCCAATTTATAACTTTCATCGTTTCCAAGTAGAAGCTGCCGCTAAACTTATTGCGGGTGTTGATTATGGCTATCAATTACGTAGCGAACAATTTAGCAATCAACAGAAAATGGTTGCAGGTAAAGAACAACATGAGGCGTTAACAGCACTTTTAAAAACGTTATCACCAACTACTCTAGTCGTGCCTACTAGTATTACTGCGTTAATTCCACCAAAAGCTTATGGCTACCATCGCACTCGTGAGAGTTTTAATGGTCGCACAGGGTTAACGTTTGATCCGATCAGTGCAGCAGAAGCAAGTGCTAAACATACCTTGTCGCTTATATTAAATGCCGAGCGTTTAGCGAGACTACAACAGCAAACAATGCTTGATGATGATGTTCCTTCTGTGCAGCAATTATTAAGTAAAGTTCTTGGCGCGACAATACAGTCATCACCGCAAACACTGACTTCTTTATTGGTGCAACAGCGTGTTAATCAGCAACTTGTCGAGCATTTGTTAGCTTTATGGCATAGCCAACAAGTTGTACCGGAAGTAAGGGCGGAAGTTTATGCAACTTTAACAGATTTATCACAATGGCTAGCTGACAAACGTAGTACTCGAAAATACAAAGGTTCTCGAGCGCATTTTCAGCTGTTAGCAAGGCAAATTAATTACAGTTTAAACCATGATAAATCTTCGCTGCCTGAATCTAAAATTCAGTTGCCACCTGGTTCACCAATTGGTAACTAATAGCTTGAAACACTCTCTATTTATTAGCTTTTGTTGTTAAATAGAGAGTAAAGGGCAAATTATGACGAACAATAACTTTAAAGTGGCACTGCTTGGTGTGCCTTTTGATGATAATTCATCATTTGAACGGGGGCCCGCGTTAGCCCCTTCAGCAATTCGTGAAGTGCTAAATGGAGGTTCACTTAATGGCTCGACAGAGCTAGGTGTCAACCTAAGAGACTCAAAGCGTTGGCTTGACGCAGGTGATGTTAAGATAGCTAAAGCAGAGAGTTTTATCGTAGAGATTGAGCAGTGTTGCGAGCAACTTTTGTCAAATAATACTCGATTACTTTCGTTAGGGGGCGATCATAGTATTAGTTACCCATTATTGAAAAGTTATCGTAAATATTTCCCGAAACTAACTATTTTACATATTGATGCCCATTCAGACTTATATGACTCATTTAAGGGCAATCGTTATTCTAATGCTTGCCCTTTTGCACGAGTGATGGAAGATGGTTTATGTGACAGGCTAGTGCAGGTTGGTATTCGAACGCTAAACTTCCATCAAGAACAGCAAATTGCCAAATTCGAAGTTGAATCGCTTGAGATGCGACATTGGCCGTTAACAGAACCATTGGTATTTGAACATCCAGTGTACTTGTCGTTAGATATAGATGGTATTGACCCTGCTTTTGCGCCAGGCGTATCACACCGAGAGCCCGGCGGTTTATCAACACGTGAAGTGATTAATTTAATTCACAATATTAATACACCTTTGGTTGGCGCTGATATTGTTGAATTTAATCCGAATAAAGATATTGATGCTATGACCTCACAACTTGCGGCAAAACTTGTTAAAGAAGTTGCAGGGAAAATGTTACTCAGCTAGTTAATCGACAGAAAGAAAAAACGGTGCTGAAAAGGAAGGTATTCAGCACCGTCGTGCAATTGGCACTTAGGTTAAGTGTACTGCGCACAAAAAATTGACCATTTGGAAAGTCATAAGACCTTATTATAGCGATTCAGTATTCAAGTTTTTTTGATTTACATTGGTTTCTGTAAAGTCTTTTTCTAGAATTTCTCTTTTTTCTTTACTTGATGTGCTTTTTTTAGGCTTCATTAACACCACCAAATTTCCAGCCAAAATGCAGCTTAAACCAGCAACGGTGAACAATGTCCAAGAAAAGTCTTCAACGAATGTTGAGATAACCACCGCGACCGCAGGGAACATAATTGATGCATAAGACGCTTTATGAGCCCCAATGCGATTAAGCAAGGTTAAATAACTGCCAAAAGCGATTACTGAGCCAAATATTGATAAATAAAGCAACGAAGTAACGTATGATGCTGAATATTCAAAACTAAAATCTTTACCTT
This sequence comes from uncultured Colwellia sp., assembly GCA_913058245.1. Lineage (GTDB taxonomy): Bacteria > Pseudomonadota > Gammaproteobacteria > Enterobacterales > Alteromonadaceae > Cognaticolwellia. The sequence continues at coordinate 188,119 of CAJXQJ010000004.1, read as the reverse complement.
GAACCAGTGCCATTAGTGCCATAAAGGTTGCGCCATAAGCCATTCCCCAAGCGTTTGCAGGCATTAATGGGATCTGCATCTTTTGATTTTTCATTGATAACATATTGCCGGTGGACGCGAATAATGTTCCGGTAATACATAGTGTTAACCCCATTAACGTTTCTGCACCTAGTTGGGTATCATTTATCTGTGGCCAAAACAAAATGATTATGCCGGCCAAACCCAACAAGCCGCCAATATATACTTGCTTGGTTATTTTGGTGCCATACCAAATACGGGCATTAAAAACATTAAAGAACATGATCATTGAAAATGCGATGCAAGTTAATGCTGAGTTAATATGCTGTTGTGCTGAGTATAAAAATAAATAGTTACAACCAAATAACGTCATACCAAATAGGAAAAATTGTAAGTGGTGGCGAGCAGAAAATTTTAGTGAGACTTGCTTATATTGACAGTAGATAAACAGCACTAATGCCGCCAAACCGAAACGGTAAAATAGTGATACTTCTGATGCAACATCGCCTAGTTGATAATTAATGGCTATCCAGGTGGAGCCCCATATCAGTACAGTGATGATATACAAAAAGGTATTGTTCATTATTCATCCTTAACAATAGCTAGCAATAAGGATATTGCTAGCTTTTAATTAATACTATTTAGAGCAGCAAGTTCGTTGTTCATTTGTATTGTTCTTGCTTGCCAAATGCACTGACATTTGTGTTTCTTGCCTAACGAGAGCAGTACTAAAACCTCTTTTTGATAAGGTATTAATCCATTTTGTTAAAACTGTTTTTACGATATATACAAATGTCATGTGCCTCTCCTCGTTGGGTGTTTTCAAAATAAAAACAAGTGAACCTTCGTTATTGAATAGACAGTTTACTGATTATTTGTTCTAATAACATACACAAAAAAATGAAAATGCAACCTATACAGTTATGCGTCTAGTTGATAAATCTGCGCCCGAGTTTTTATACCAACAAGTTATCGATTTTGTTGAGCACCAGACTAAAAGTGGCGCTTTACGTCCTGGTGATAAATTACCTAGCCTTCGTAAGCTTAGTCGTCAATTCGACATTAGTGTGCCGACGGTTAAACAGGCTTATGTAGAGCTAGAGCGGCAAGGTGCGATTTCTGCCAGGCCGCAGTCGGGTTATTATCTGAAAGCAAAACAAGCACGCACCTTGTTACCACGGCGGGCGAAATGGGCAGTTTGTGAACCGTCTGAAGTTTCATGCCGTAGCTTAATTGAACAAGTATATGATGCTGTCCATATTCCTGATTCAGTCGCCTTGGGAATTTCTAATCCCGTACATGCACATCCACCTGATAAGGCACTTGCTAGGTTGATGCGTTCAGTAATAAGCCGTGTCTCAGAGAAAGCAGTAAGTTATGGGCCGGTAAATGGCGACCCTAAATTACGATTGAATTTAGCATTTCGTTATCAAGAACAAGGTGTATTGGTAAATCACGATGACTTGATCATTACTAATGGTGCTCAAGAGGCGTTATCGATAGCGCTACAATGTGTGGCAGAGCGAGGAGATATAATCGCGGTTGAGTCGCCTTGTTATTTTGGCTTAATTGAATTAATTGAAAGTTTAGGGATGAAAGTTCTAGAAGTTTATACCTGCCCAGAAGATGGCGTGTGTATTTCAGAACTTGAAACTGTCATTGAACAGCACCCAGTGAAAGCCTGCTTGTTTTCTACCGCCATTAATAATCCATTGGGTTCTATGATGACTGATAAGCAGCGACAAGATATGGTGACTTTACTAGAGAAAAATAACATTCCGCTAATTGAAGATGAGGTTTATAGTGATTTGTACTTTACCGAAAAAAGGCCTGTATCGGCGCAGTTATACTCGGAAAAAGGCTTAGTATTAACGTGTTCATCTTTTTCAAAAACAGCAGCACCGGGCTATCGGGTTGGTTGGTTGTTACCGGGAAAATTTGAAGAAAAGGCGAAACGAATTAAACGGGCTCAGTCATGCTCAACCCCAATGTTGCAACAGTGGACATTAACTGATTATTTAATGAGTGGTGAATACGACCGGCACCTGCAAGTGTTGCGTAAAACACTTCGATACAATTGCGAGCGAATGCGAGCGTTAATAGCACAATATTTTCCAGAACAAGTCTGCATTTCAAAACCGCAGGGTGGCAGTGTGTTATGGGTTCGGTGTCGCTCGCATGTTGATACCAGCCAGTTTTTTAATCAAGCAATTACCCAAGGCGTAAACTTTGCCCCTGGCGAGATATTCTCGCCATCAGGAAAGTATAAAAATTATATGCGAATAAGTTTTGGCGTGCAGTGGTGCGAACGTATTGATGAAGCCATTAAAATTTTAGGAAAACTTGTGCATCAATACCCTGATCCACAAAGAAAAACTAGGATCCAATCGAGTGTCAAATAACTCAGTAAAAATACCATTAAAGTACTTGTTGCCGTTACTGGCCGCAATTATTGCCGTTTCACCTTTAGCTATTGATATGTATTTACCGGCAATGCCAACATTAGCCGAGCATTTCTCAACAGAAATGCCATTGGTGCAAAATAGCTTGAGTATTTACCTCTTTGGTTATGCACTAGGCATGTTAGTGTTTGGTCCTATGGCTGATAAACATTCGCGACGTAAGCTGGTTATTATTGGTTTAACAGGTTTTTTATTAACCACTTTGTTGTTAACCATAGCACAGAACATTGAGCAGTTTATTGTGTTACGCTTTATGCAAGCATTTATCGGCAGCGCTGCAACCGTTGTGGTACCGGGAATTATTAATCAACTTTATGGTAAAGACACTGCTAAAGGTTTGTCATATGTGAGTATGATCATGATGCTGGCGCCGATGATTGCGCCTAGTATTGGTAGTGCGCTATTACTACATAGTTGGCAAATGATATTCTATATTTTAGCTTTATATGCCTTAGTTATCTTGGTGTTGGGCACTTTTTTCTTACCTGATGTTAATTCACAAAAAGCATCAAGAGAGTATCGGACGATAGAGCGCTATAAAATTGTGTTCAGCAATAAAAAAGCGCGTTTAGACTTGATCAGTTCGATGATGGTTTCACTCGCATTTTTTGCCTATATAACCGCTATTTCTTTTGTCTATCTAACAGTCTTTAAAGTGTCTGAATTTGAGTTTAGTGTGCTGTTTGGCATGAATGTTTTAGCATTAATGACTGCACATTTTATTAATACACGTGTGGTAACAAAAGTTGGTTCAAGAAAAATGCTCAGCTATGGCATGTTATTAGCTGTTATTGCCGCAACCAGCCTAGTGCTGGCTAACATACTATCGTTACCATTGGTGTATCACGTTGCAGTAATATTGCCATTAATGGGCAGTTTGTCGATGATCTCTGTCAATGCCAATGCCTTAATATTGCAAGAGTTTGCTGAGCATGCAGGTACGGCAACCGCCGTAAATGGTACATTGCGTTTTGGTGTTGGTGCTTTAGCTGGCCCGATTTTAGCTGTATTTTATGATGGCACTGCTTTACCATTTGCCTTATTAATGGCAGCCGCCGTTTATATCGTTTTACTATGCCAATTTATGCATAGGGTCGTAGACAAAAGTGAGGTAGAAACGTGAAAAATATTGCAGTAATTTTATCAGGTTGTGGCGTTTACGATGGCAGTGAAATACATGAGGCGGTTTTAACCTTACTTGCCATCGAGCAGGCAGGCGCAAAATACCGTTGCTTTGCACCTAATATTAATCAATACCATGTTATTAACCATGTAACAGGTGAAGTTATGATGGATGAGCAGCGAAATGTGTTGGTAGAGTCTGCTCGAATTGCTCGTGGCGATGTTGAAGATTTATCTGAATTTTACATTGAAGAGTTTGATGCCTTGATAGTTCCGGGTGGTTTCGGTGCGGCAAAAAACCTGTCAGATTTCGCCATTAATGGTGAAAACCTATCAGTTAATGAGCAAGTGCTAGCAACTTGCAAAGCATTTGCTAGTGCAGGTAAGCCTGCTGGTTATATGTGCATTGCGCCAACGATGATCCCGTTAATTTATGGCAACGACGCTCAAGCAACGATAGGCAAAGACGCCGCAATTGCGGAATCATTATCAAATATTGGCTTAGCACATAAAGATTGTGAAGTTGATGAGATTGTTACTGACGAGGCTAGAAAGTTAGTTTCGACGCCTGCTTACATGTTGGCGACATCGATGACAGAAGCTGCGGCGGGTATCAATAAATTGGTCGCAAAGGTAATTCATATAAGCTAATAAAAGTTGTGGACTATCAGCGGAATAATTCACTCGTAATCCACTTAAAGAAAAAGCGTTAATTGTTAGCTTTTTCTTGTTCTTGTTTAGCTTTTAATTCCACTTGTTGTAGGCGCCACTTTTTTCGTTCTGCATAGTAGTGATCCCATACACAAGGGTTACATGCACCGCCACCACAACAATCATCATCGGCAGGTGGTAGGGGTTTTTCTAATAGCTCAGTCATTTTTTAAGTCTAATTCGTTAAAAGTCATATGTTGTTATTAGCCATGATAGCATGATATCTGTCATAACGGTTTAGCTTAGATAATCCCTGGCATAACAGCTCTTTCACATCTATGTGAATGCTTATTACAGTTATCCGTGACATAAAAAAAGCTCTGCATGCAGAGCTTTTTATTATTTAGCTAATACCTGAACGTTTATTCAACTTCAGCAAGCTTCTTTTCTAGATAATGAATATTTGCGCCACCGTTAACAAAGCCTTGATCGTTTAAAATATCTTGATGCAAAGCAATGTTAGTTTTAATACCGTCAATCACTAATTCATTTAAGGCATTACGCATACGAGCAATGGCCACGTCACGGTTATCACCGTAAGTGATTAACTTACCAATCATAGAATCATAATGTGGTGGTACCGAGTAATCAGCATAGATATGAGAATCCCAACGTACGCCCATGCCACCTGGTGGGTGAAAGCGAGTAATTTTACCCGGTGAAGGGATAAAAGTACGTGGATCTTCAGCATTGATACGACACTCTATTGAATGACCAGCAATCTTAATATCTTCTTGAGTGTAAGATAGTGGTTGACCGGCAGCAACGCGAAGTTGCTCTTTAATTAAATCAACACCGGTGATCATTTCCGTAACGGGATGCTCTACCTGAATACGAGTATTCATTTCGATAAAGTAGAACTCACCATTCTCATATAAGAATTCGAAAGTGCCCGCGCCACGGTAGCCAATTTCGATACAAGCGTTACAACAACGCTCACCAATTTTGGCGCGCATCTCTGGAGTAATGCCTGGTGCTGGAGCTTCTTCAACAACTTTTTGGTGACGGCGTTGCATTGAACAATCACGCTCACCTAAATGAATTGCACCACCTTGACCATCAGCCATAATTTGAATCTCAACATGACGTGGATTTTCAAGGAATTTTTCCATGTAAACCATATCGTTATTGAAAGTTACACGTGCTTCATTTTTAGTCAGAGCGATAGATTCAATTAATTCTTCTTCGCTGCGAACAACTCGCATACCACGACCGCCGCCGCCGCCAGAAGCTTTAATAATTACCGGGTAGCCAATACGCTTACCATGAGCAATATTTGTTGCTTCGTCGTCGGTTAGTGGACCATCAGAGCCAGGAACACAAGGAACACCAGCAGACTTCATGGCTTTAATAGCTGAAACTTTATCACCCATTAAACGAATACTTTCCGCTTTAGGGCCGATGAAAGCAAAACCAGACTGTTCAACTTGCTCTGCAAAATCAGCGTTCTCAGCTAAAAACCCGTAACCCGGATGAATTGCAACCGCATTAGTAACCTCTGCAGCAGTAATAATTGTTGGGATATTTAAGTAACTTTTTAACGCAGACGCTTCACCGATACAAATAGTTTCGTCGGCTAATAATACGTGCTTTAAGTTTCTATCAGCCGTTGAATGCACAGCAACTGTTTTAATACCAAGTTCTTTACATGCACGTAATATTCTTAGTGCAATTTCGCCTCGGTTGGCGATAACAACTTTATCTAACATGGAATGACCCTTATTGTTGGGCTTATTCAATGATGAATAGCGGTTGGTCGAATTCAATAGCGTCTTCGTTATTTGCTAAAATTTCTTTAATAACGCCAGACTTGTCTGCTTCAATTTGGTTCATCATTTTCATTGCTTCAAGGATACATAATGTATCACCAGCATTAACGTGCTGACCTACTTCAACGAACGCTGGTGCGTCTGGTGAAGCTGAAGAATAAAAAGTACCAACCATAGGTGAACGTACAATGTGGCCTGTTAATGCCGGAACTGCTGCTTCAGCGGCAGGAGCGGCAGATGCTACGACAGCAACAGGAGCTGCAACTGGTGCCGCTTGCATCATAGGAGCAGCTTGTACAACAGAACCACCGCGGCTAATTCTTACAGACTCTTCACCTTCTGAAATTTCTAATTCGTTGATACCTGATTCTTCTACTAATTCAATTAACTTCTTAATTTTGCGAATATCCATTTGAATACCTTTTAATAATTATTAAATTTATGTGTTAAATGACTAAAGTACATAATGAACTTTAGTTGCTTAATTTTTTCGTGTTTTAAGATGCGAAACAGCTGCGTTTAATGCATATTCGTAACCTTTGGCTCCTAAACCGCTGATAACACCTATGGCGATATCAGATAAATATGAATGTTGTCTAAATGTTTCACGGGCGTGAACGTTTGATAAGTGAACTTCGATAAAAGGAATATTAACCGATAATAATGCATCTCGTAGTGCGACACTGGTGTGTGTAAAAGCAGCAGGGTTAATAATAATAAAGTCTACTTGTTCAAAACTATTGTGAATCTCATTTATTAGCACATGTTCAGCATTAGACTGAATATGACTTAGTACAATATTTTCTTCGTTGGCAAGGTTCTGTAAATTTGCCATAATCTCAGCTAATGACAGTGAGCCATAAATTGTCGGTTCACGTTTACCTAACATATTCAAGTTAGGGCCGTTTAGAACTAAAATGTTAAACTTTGTAGTCATTTTCGGTAAAAACACCTTTAACGTTGATTGATGTTGCTATCATGTCATATTTATAGATAAGATTGTAATTAATTTCAAAAAAACGAAATGTTCATACTGTTTGACGATTATTATAGTGTTTTCGCAGAATATAGCAGCAAAATACTGGTCTAATCACTTAAGCGAGGTTTTTAAGGAGATAATGTATTGTAAGTTAGAATAAGTTTACTAAACTAAATAAAGTAGGAATTTTAATTAATTCATTGATTTAGCCTTAGTGCATGGAACTTGTATCTCAGGTTAAATGTAGTCATGTCGTTCTCTGTTAAAAACAAGGATGAAATTATTAAAGCTATATTTATTCAAATTGCTTTTATTGTCTTGCTCACCTCCCCCCAAGTACAAGCGATAAATATTATTTCAAATATTACGGCCGAAACTGTCTCGTTGTCGACGACACAGCTACGTCGAATATATTCAATGCGCCAAGTACATTGGCAAAATGGTACACCAATAGTGGTTTACGTTTTGTCGAGTAAGAACATCATCCATCAAAAGTTTTGTAAGGAGCAGTTACGACTTTTTCCTTACCAGTTGGATCGTATTTGGCATAAATTAACATTCTCGGGCTATGGTGTTGCTCCCATTGAAGTTGCTAACGAAAGTGAGCTAGTCGAAGCTGTAAAATCGACAAAAGGTGCTATTGGTTATGTGGAAAATGTATTGGAGGTCAGCGATGTTAACATCATTAAAATTGATGATTAGACCGACTAAAGTGTGGTCTTATTCAATAGGCACAATATTAAGTGTAAGCGTTGCAATAGCAGCCAATGCTGCTGAGATCAATAATGAGTCATTGCAGGTACATGGCTTCGTTGCTCAAGGTGTTATCGATGCTGATGGTAGTAATTATATTAATGATGATGAAAGTATTTCTTTTGAACTTACTGAAATAGGCTTAAATGCCTCCTATCAGATTAATGATGATTTTAGAGTGGCAGGTCAAGCCGTTTATCTTAATGGTGGCAATCGTTATCACCCTGGGCCTCGATTGGATTACCTATTATTAGAATGGGATGCCTTTCACAATGAAGCATGGCAAGCGAGTTTCTATTTTGGCAGAGTGAAAAATATCCATTGGCTATATTCAAGTGTTCGCGATGTTCCATTCGCTCGCCCGTCAATTATTATTCCACAAGTAACTTATTTTGATGGTTTGCGAGACTTGGGGGTTGGAGGTGATGGCGCAGCTGCCAAATTCACCTACAACGATGATGAGCTAGGCGAATTTGATTTTAATTTTAGTCGAGGCAAGAGCTCTTTTTCAGATGAACAAGCTGACGTAGTTGTAGGCGAGTTTGCATTTGGCAAAGTTGAGCATGACTTAGATACTCAGGTAAGTGTTTATTGGCGTCCGCCATATTCACAATGGCGTTTTGGTGTTTCGGTAAATGATGCGTCGTTTGGTTATCAACAGGCAGAAATAGATAATTTCTTTGATAGCGACTTTACGCTTCAGTTTTATACTGCTAGTGCTCTTTATGAAGGTGAGTTTTGGCAGTTTAGTGCTGAGCTAGTGCAAGAGCGTCTTGTGACCGATGGTTTCTATTTTCCAGGATTTCATCGTGACACTATCGGGCAAGGCTATTATGCCCAAGCAAGTTATCAGTTACAGAAAGAACTTTCTGTAATGCTTCGAACTGAACGTTTTTATAGTAACAAGGACGATAAAAATGGCAGTCAATTAGCGCGAAACAGTGGTGGCTTGGTGCCGGCATATTTCGGTTATCATAATGATACTATGATTGGTCTAACATATGATGTTGCCAGTAACTTTAGAATTAATGCTGAATATCATTGGATGCAAGGTGGAGCAAGGCTTTCTCCGGTTGTACAGCCTGATCCAATCGCCAATGACAGTAAGAATTGGCAAGTTTGGGCTATTCAATTTATGTATTGGTTCTAACTATGAAATTTCGTTTCGTTAGTGTATCAATTAAGTTCTTCATTCTTGTTGTTAGCGCATTGATGTTGCTGAGCCTTGCAATTTCGATGTTATCTATTTCACGACTTGATCAGGAGTTTGAGCAATACCAAGAAAACAAGTTACGGCAAGGCCAGGCACAATTTGATTTGCAAAGTCGTATTGTTCGAGAGCAGGTTGGTAGTTGGCTTGAATCTTTTACTGATATTATTGGCTTAAAAGAACAGGTCGACTTTTATCAAGTAGCAAATGCTCTAGAACAGCAATTTGATGCTTTACAGATTAACCAAAATGTTGAATCTTTATGGCTGGTAACAGAGTCCTTACAACCGATATTTAAGTCGTCGTCGATGTCTTCTGATGTTTTAGCAAGCCTTGAGCGAGTGAGGAAAACTAGTGCACCAGATTATCAACTAAGCTGTATACAATCATGCGTGCAATTGATTTCTACGCCAATTTTGAATGCAAAAGGTGATATGGCTATTGTCACTATGGCGGTGTCATTTGTTGATGTTATTTTTGCTATTAATCAAGCGCTAGAAAATCAAGTAGCGATTGTTACTTTTAATAAATCGGATCAAACTAAACTGGCTGATGCTCAGTTAATAACATCGTCCGCCCCTAGATTAATGAATGGATTGTTTATGGGGGAAAAATCTCAAACTTCGTTACTAAGTGTTAAGAATGAAGGTCTGCAAATAGAATATCAAGATAAAAGCTATTTGATAAATTTGCTATCTTTGGCAGCATCAAAGACGCAGAATTTTTACATGGCACAGGTTGATGATGTCAGTCCTTTTACTGAAAAATATCAAGCTTATCGACTTCAGTTTGTATTTTCTGCTATCGCGATTCTTGTTGTTATTGCCTTTTTAGTCCACTTTGTTGCAGGGCCTTTTACTAAAAGGTTATTGGTACTGTCTGATATTTTACCTTTGTTAGCCAAAAAAGAATTTGAGCAGTTTCGAAAAGTTGAAATTAGCAAATCAAAAGTATTTCCTGATGAAATAGATGTTTTGGTAAACGCGACAAAAGATTTAAGTTATGAACTTGAACAATTAAATATTGAAGTTACTCAAAAAACGCAAGAGCTTGAGAATATTGCGATGTACGACCTGTTAACCGGTCTGCCAAATCGAAATATGCTTAACTATCAATTACGTAAGGCTTTGAGTAACTCTAGCCGTCAAAGTGACGATGTTGCTGTGCTGTTTTTAGATTTAGATGACTTTAAAAAGGTTAATGATACCCATGGTCATGGTGAAGGTGATAAGTTGCTAATAGAAGCGGCTAATCGCATAAACTTAAGTGTGGCGAGTTCAGATATTGTTTGTCGCTTTGGTGGTGATGAATTTCTTATATTGCTTAATGAAAATACATCCATCGATTATGCAGAAAAGATTGCTAATGCCATTCTAAAAAGTTTTCAATTGCCAATCAAAATTGATAGTAGCTTATTTTATGTTACTTGCAGTATTGGTATTGCCATGACGGAAGGTGAACTGGTACAAGCGAGTGAGCTTATTAGTCATGCTGATATTGCCATGTATGAGGCAAAAGGGAATGGTGGCGATCAATACTTTGTTTATCAGGGAGGAATGTTTCAGCGCGTCGCCCAACGTGTGATGATGGAAAGTGAAGTAAAACAAGCACTTGCCAAAGGGCAGTTTAGCTTAAGCTTACAGCCACAATTAGCGGCGAAAACAAATAAATTACATGGCTTTGAAGCGTTACTTCGTTGGCAGCACCCTGAAAGGGGGCTTGTATCACCAGATGACTTTATTCCTATTTTGGAAAACTCAGAACATATGATTGCCCTTGGTTACTGGGTAATACGTCGATGCTTTGAAATTTCGAGTAGCATGAAAGATATTGGTTTACCTGATGTAATTATTGCCATTAATTTATCTGCAGCTCAGTTTGCTGATGTTAATTTATTAATGTATTTGGAAGACTTATTAGAAGAGTTTGGCTTACCTGCTAAAAACTTCGAGCTTGAGTTAACGGAGCAAACATTAGTAAAAGATATAGATAAAGCAATTGATACTATGGATGCTGTGCGCAAGCTTGGTTTTAGCTTCGCTATTGATGATTTTGGAACCGGATATTCTTCATTGGCTTATTTAAAACGTATGCCTGTAGATGTTATTAAAATTGATAAGAGTTTTGTCTTTGGCATGTTAGAAAATCATGCTGATTTTCAAATTATAATGTCAACAATTGCAATGGTGAAAAATTTAGGATTAACGGTAATTGCTGAGGGCGTTGAAACAAAAGCACAATTACGTAGCTTAACAGACAATGATTGTGATCTTATTCAGGGCTATTACTTTTCTAAGCCAATACCTGAAACTGATCTATTTAATTTTATTAGCAGACAAATTATTGATGGTAAATGGAAGGTGTTTGCTAGCTCTGAATTGACGACAAGTTAGCTGCAGTTATTTATGCTCTATAATACTAATAAGCAATATATTAAATAAAAAAAGCGCCTAAGGCGCTTTTTTTATGCTTTGTAAACTAGGTTAGTTTGCGAAGGTTTTATTAACGTGTGCAGAGAACTCGTCAGCTGCCATAAAGCCAGTAACACGGCGCTGCACTAGCTCTTGACCTGTTTTATCAAAGAACAAGATTGATGGTAAGCCAAATACTTCAAAGTGTGACATTAGCTCTACGCTGTCTTTTGAGCCAGTATCTGTCAGATCAATCTGTAATAGCACTGAGTTTGACAATGCTTGTTGTACGTTCGGCTCAAAGAAGGTGTACTCTTCAAACTCTTTACAGGCGACACACCAATCTGCATACAGATCAACCATAACTGTTTTTCCTTCGGCATTTGCTTTGGCAATAGCTTGGTTCATTTCGCTAAGGTTTTTAACGTGTTCAAAGCCATGTTGTTGGCTTTGCTGTGGCGCAGAAACTTGGGCTGTTGGATATACTAATTGATACGCTTTATTAGCACCGATAAAGAAAATTAAGAAAATTAAAATGCTACGTAAACCGAAACCAAATGTTTTTGATGACTCCTGATTAACGGTGTAGAAGTAACCTGCTGTCGCTAAAATTAATACCGACCACATAATTTCGATTGCTAACATAGGTAAGAAGCGCTCTAGCAAGAAAATAGGCACAGCTAGTAATAACAAACCGAAAATGTTTTTAATAACATTCATCCAGTTGCCAGCTTTTGGTAATAACTTGCCACCAGAACTACCTAATATTAGTAGTGGTAATCCCATACCTAAACTTAAGGCATATAAAGCCGACGCACCTAATGCAATATCACCCGATTGAGAAATATATAATAAGGCGCCAGTTAATGGTGCAGTCGTACAAGGTGACGCAACTAAACCTGAAATAGCTCCCATAACTAACACACCTACATATGAACCACCTTTCTGGCTGCTACTGACGTTATTCAGCTTGTTCTGCCAGCTGCTTGGTAGGGCTAAATTAAAAACACCAAACATAGATAAGGCTAAAAAGATAAACAATACGCTTAGGGCAATCAGTACAACCGGGTGCTGAAACATTGCTTGAAATTGAGCGCCCGCGATAGCAACGACAATACCAAGTAACGTATAAGTTACTGCCATACCTTGAACATAGAAGAACGACAAGGTGAAGGCTTTTTTGGTTGATAACTTATCTCCCTGACCAACAATGATGCCCGTTAAAATAGGGTACATTGGGAATACACAAGGAGTGAAAGACAGTAATAAACCACCAATAAAAAAGGCCGCTAGGGTTAACCAAACGTTGTCCCCTTTTAGCATATCTGCTAGTTGGTGTTGCTCACTGCTACTGGCATTATCAGTATTACTTTCTACGGCTGCATTATTATTTTCGTTAGATGCTTCAAGCGCACTTAGTACATTTGCAGCATCGCTGTCTGTTAAAACTACCTCACTTAAATCAATCGTTTTTTTCGTTGGTGGGTAACATAAGCCTTTCTTGGCGCAGCCTTGATAGCGAATTGTAATGCTAGCGTTGTCTAATGCTTCTTGAATATCTACGGTAAAAGCAAGCTGACCAGTAAATATTTGTTGAACACCAAAAAATTCATCTTCATGGTGCTCACCAGCAGGCAAGTTTACAGGTACTATCGTGGCATTCTTAGTGGTAAATTTGAATTGGTGACGATAAAGGTAGTAGTCATCTGCAATATTAAAGCTAATTTGTAGTTTATTCTTTTGCTGATGGAAATCAAAAATAAAAGCTTCGTCAACTTTTAAAAACTCATCATCATTACTAAACAATGACGCTGGAGTATTAAAAATTGAATCTTGCGCATAGGTTACCGGCGCATTTGCAAATGTAAAACAGGTTAGTATTAACCAAAAAACAGCAACAACTTTTTTCATAACCGTTATTTTAAAGACTCATTGATCCAGTTTAAATATTGGTGATCACCTTGCTGGATGTTCAAGGCGATAACTTCAGGAGTGTCGTACGGATGCAACTGCTTAATTCTATCATTAAGCAAATCAAAACATTCTATCTTACTTTTGATGAATAACTGTATTTCCGTATCACTCACTATATTTCCTTGCCAACGGTATACCGAGCTAATGTTCGGTAAAATATTGACACAAGCGGCAAGCTTTTCGGTAACTAGTTGCTCGGCAATGTTTTGTGCGATAACCATTGTTGGGCATGTGCATAACGTTACTTGATACATTATCAAAAGGCCTTAATAAAAACTTAATCTGTCGCAATATAATTTAATTGAACAAATAATATACCGCGTATTTTCTCAACTAAGTAAGTTTACGCTATTCTTTTTCAAGGAGTAAATATATCTCATTGTGTTTTGTACCGTAGCCTCGAGCTAAATAGTCACTAGCAAAAAAGCTTGTTCGGTTGAAAAAGACCCGTTAAGCCCCATATTAGTTTCATTAAAGATTATTGGGAGCCATTATGTTTCGTCTTTTATTTGTACTTTTTATTATTATTCCAATTATAGAGATTTCTGTTTTAATGCAAGTTGGCGCTGTGTTAGGTGTTTGGCCAACAATTGCCATTGTAATTTTTACGGCTTGGTTAGGGGCTAAATATGTTCGCCAACAAGGGCTATCAACGTTAAATTCTGTACAAACTAAAATGGCACAAGGACAAATGCCGTCGGATGAAATTGTCACTGGCTTGATGTTGCTCGTTGCTGGTGTGTTTTTAGTAACACCTGGCTTTGTTACTGACTTTTTTGGTTTAAGTTTATTAATCCCTAATGTGAGAAACGCTATTGTTGCTAGTGTAAAAACGCAAATGAAAAATAGTGGTGGCCATAGCCAACACTTTCAATTTCACGGTCAACACCAGCAACATAATGATTTTTCGTCACAACAAGAAAATCCATTTAACGAAAGCATTCAATCACCTCATAAAGGCCAAACTTTAGATGGTGAGTTCGAACGTAAAGATTAAAAAAATTTCAAGGTGGGCTTGTGAAGTTTTATTTAATCCCCATCTCTGAATCAACAAAATTAAAATCCTTTATTTTTTATTAAATAGAACATCTCAGGAGAAAGAAATGAGTATTCGTCCATTACACGATCGTGTGATCATCAAACGTAAAGAAGTTGAATCTAAGTCTGCTGGCGGTATTGTATTAACTGGCAGTGCGGCTGAAAAGTCAACACGTGGTGAAGTAGTTGCTGTAGGCAAGGGCCGAATTCTAGAAAACGGTGACGTGCGAGCGTTAGATGTAAAAATTGGCGATCAAGTGATCTTCAGCGAAGGTTACGGCATGAAAACTGAAAAAATTGACGGTGAAGAAGTACTTATCTTGTCAGAATCTGACATTTTAGCCATTGTAGAATAATTAATTATTTCCAACTCATTTTATTGTATTGATAACTATCGGTGCAAAGACAGATTTTAAGGAGTCATGAACATGGCAGCAAAAGACGTATTATTTGGTAACGACGCACGCGTTAAAATGCTTAACGGTGTAAATGTTTTAGCAGACGCAGTAAAAGTAACTTTAGGCCCTAAAGGCCGTAACGTAGTATTAGATAAATCATTTGGTGGCCCAACAATCACTAAAGACGGTGTTTCTGTTGCAAAAGAAATCGAGCTTGAAGACAAGTTTGAAAACATGGGCGCACAAATGGTGAAAGAAGTTGCTTCTAAAGCCAATGACGAAGCAGGTGACGGTACAACAACGGCAACTGTTTTAGCTCAAGCTATCGTTAACGAAGGTTTAAAATCTATCGCTGCTGGCATGAATCCTATGGACCTTAAACGTGGTATCGACAAAGCGGTTGTTGCTGCTGTTGAATCATTAAAAGGTTTATCACAAGAGTGTGCTGACAATAAAGCTATTGAACAAGTAGGTACTATTTCTGCAAACTCTGACGAAACTGTTGGTCAAATCATCGCAACAGCAATGGACAAAGTAGGCACTGAAGGTGTTATTACTGTTGAAGAAGGCCAAGCGTTAACTGATGAGTTAGATGTTGTTGAAGGTATGCAGTTTGACCGTGGTTACTTATCACCATACTTCATTAACAACCAAGAAAGTGGTGCGGTTGAATTAGAAAACCCATTCATTCTATTAGTAGATAAAAAAGTATCAAACATTCGCGAATTGCTAACAACACTTGAAGGTGTTGCTAAAGCAGGTAAGCCACTATTGATTATTGCTGAAGATGTTGAGGGCGAAGCTCTAGCAACATTAGTAGTAAACAACATGCGTGGTATTGTAAAAGTTGCTGCTGTTAAAGCTCCTGGTTTTGGTGATCGTCGTAAAGCTATGTTACAAGATATTGCGACATTAACCGCTGGTACTGTAATTTCTGAAGAAATTGGTATGGAGCTTGAAAAAGCGACATTAGAAGATTTAGGCCAAGCAAAACGTGTTGTTATTTCAAAAGACAACACTACGATTATTGACGGTATCGGTGAAGAAGCTGAAATTCAATCTCGCGTTGCCCAAATTCGTGGTCAAATTGAAGATTCTTCTTCTGATTACGACAAAGAGAAACTTCAAGAGCGCTTAGCTAAGTTAGCTGGCGGTGTTGCTGTTATCAAAATTGGTGCGGCTACAGAAGTTGAAATGAAAGAGAAGAAAGCTCGCGTTGAAGATGCATTACATGCAACACGTGCTGCTGTTGAAGAAGGTGTTGTTGCCGGTGGTGGTGTTGCGCTTGTTCGTGCAGCAGAAGCAATTAAAGACTTAGAAGGCATTAACGAAGACCAAACACATGGTATTAACGTTGCTATTCGTGCAATGGAAGCGCCACTTCGTCAAATCGTAACTAACTGTGGTGATGAAGCTTCAGTAGTATTAAACGAAGTACGTAACGGTGAAGGTAACTACGGTTACAATGCTGGTAACAGCACTTACGGTGACATGCTAGCTATGGGTATTCTTGATCCAACAAAAGTAACTCGTAGTGCATTACAGTTTGCAGCATCTGTAGCTGGTTTAATGTTAACAACAGAAGCTATGATCACTGATGCACCTGTTAAAGACGCTGGTGCACCTGCAATGCCTGATATGGGCGGTATGGGTGGAATGGGTGGCGGTATGCCAGGCATGATGTAATCATCCCTCTATGATTTCATAGAAACTCATAACGTTTCAAAAGCCCCGTAAAGCTATGTTTTACGGGGTTTTTATTTTTATTAAGCTGTTCAGTTTGTTTCATAATAATTCATGAAGTTTCAAAGTTTCAAGGGTATAAAGTGGGGTATCACCCACTTGCATGTTGATATTTTTTAGTCTTTAATTAGGTGTGCACCCCACTTTGATACCCCTGATGAGATTAATAATATGAGTTTGACAGCCTTGGAAGTGAAAAGTATTGCTCATATTTGTGAGAAAATAAGAAAAGCCACATGAGTGTATTTTTCGCCACATATGTTGAGACATACTTTTGCAAGAATGGCGATTGAAGCAGAAGTTAATCTTTTTACTATTAAAGAAGTACTAGGCCACTCAAACATATCTACTACGCAAAGGTATTTATCAATTTCTTTAAAAACACTAAAAAGACAAATTTGTGATGTTAATTTTTTAATTGGATAGAAGTGGCTGTTTTTTTTAATCATTTTAGAAACGAGAATCGGATACACAATAAATTTCAAATTATTACCATGGTGTTGTGAACATTAATATGGATGGTGAAATTTTGAAAAAATTTAATGAACAAAATCGTATAGTAAAAATAGCCGAAATAGCTGGGCTAATCTATGTGTTATTAGAGATTATTTCTATATCAAAAGAGCTTTTTATAGTGGGGTAATAATAAACCCGATTAAAAGTGATGCTGCCTCACTTTTAATCGGGTGGATTTAACTAGACTGGAAGGTCAAAATTTTTATGTTTAAAGTATAGATTCTCTTTATACCTAGAACATACAAATATAGATTTATCGAAAATGCTTTCAATTGTCAGCATTTCAGATATCCATATTTGGGACAGTTCATTTCTTGCATGGATCACCTGACCTAAGAAAGAAACTTCTTCTCCTTTATCAAATACGAAATAGACAGAAGTCTTAATCACTATAGAAAAAAACTCCTCAATGATTTTATTGAAAGTTATTAACAACATAACAATTCCTCCTTGAAAGGTTGGTTTTGTTTATTTCCCATAACAATTCTTACGAAAGAATGAGTGAAATCACTAGGAAACAAATAGAGTCCTTTCATTCCTATTCTAGGAACTCCATTTGTTATTTCACTGTTTTCTTCTGTATCGAATGATTGCTTAGTCTTAAAAGAGTAAAGCTTTTTCTCTTGAATTTTATGATTTAGTAAATTTGTTAGTCTTTTGATAATCATATTTGTTTTATTGTTAATCCTTTTAAAGAAAAACATGTAGTTTGATTTCTTAAGAATAAATTCACTTAAAATAACTCTTAATAAGTCTGTAAAGTAATCTCTATTATGCCACCCACAATTTGAGTAGATAAAAGAATACTTCTCTTTCTCTTTCGAGTAGTAATCATCAAATATTTTATAGAGATATTTCTTTTGTGTTTGGAGAACGTTATCAAGTTGCACAAAAACATTATCTCTATGCTGATAAGTTATTTCATCCAATAGAAGAAAATCATTTTGATGCAGTCTTGAAGTATCTGAAAATATACATTCAGATTGTTCATTAACATTTTTATTCATCATATCAATTCCTATTTATCTTCAATTATTTGACTTGGTGAACACCCTGCACAGTTTAGGCGGTCAAATAATTACTTTGATAGAGAAGATGGTTTTGGATTTAATCCTAGTTTCAAAATCCTAAAAACAACTTTTCTACCGTACTTAGTTAAAATGTACTTTGTTCTTACAGTCCCTGTTTCACAAGGTACAATCTCAATAATATTTCGATGTGGATTATTGATTGCCTGTTGGCGCTCAACGATCTTATCGAAAAGTGTAAAAAACGAAGCTACTGATATAGAGCCTGAGCCTCGTTCTCGTATTCCTTGAACACCTAATGGCTCTGTTATATCAACAGAGAGCATTAAATACTCATAAAGACGAACACGGGTCTTGTTTTTGAGTGACTTAAACCAACCACTTTTTTTCTTACTTGAACTTGTAACGAGCTGACTCATTACTGGTTCTTTTGGTGTATCGAATACATTTAAGTTACTGTCTTTCCTGTCTAAAACTTCTTTTATTTTATCAGGAGAAGGAAAACCAAATATCTTCATTGCACGCTCCTATTAACAGAGGCCAAATACACCGTGCAGGATGAATTACTCACCATTCTCTAAACTACACTTTTCGAATTGTAAATAAAACTGGTTTCTAGAATGTTAGAATCAGGGTGGATATTTTTAAATTTGACGATAGTGAATTTTTCAATAACATGTATTTACCCGATGGTCACTGACTATCATTTTGAAAACAATGGATTTATCGTTAATTTTGGGCTAATTAAAGCGGAAAAACATAGAGTATTTCGACACCTTTAGGTCTCATAACCCGTAGACCACAGGTTCAATTCCTGTCCCCGCAACCATTTGTATGAATACAAAGCCAAAAAACGACTATAAAAGTTAGCAAAAATGAGAGCCAGTGATACTCGGGTATAGCCCGATGACTACTGACTTTTTATTTTGTTATTTTTTTGCTATGAAAAATATTGTGGAACTTCATAAAAAGTTTCTCGTGTACTCAGAAATATTTAGCGGTTATTCGCCTCGAACAATAACAAGCCTTAAAAACGAATTTTGATTGTTATTAAAATATAAGCCTATCCAGTATATTGAAGAACTGAACAGGGACTTTATCGAAAGCTTCATTATTCACGGAAAAATTGATAGAAAATGGGCACCAAAAACAATTAAAAACCATATGTGTTCATTAAGCCTTTTCTTAAAATGGTGTGTGAATGAAAAAATCATTGAAGTAAACCCAATACTCGGAATTCCAAAGCCTAGAATACCCAAAAGGTCTATGAAATGATTACCCCAAGATCAAGCCTCAAATTTGATTGAATACACTAGAAATATGCCTACGCAATATCAATTTTACAAAGCGAGGTGAGTCGCGATTATCTCAACTTTTATTTATACAGGTATTCGTTTCTCAGAATTAAGAATGCTTAAAATGCCGGATATCGACTTAGCGAATAGAACCTTATTTGTTCAACAAGGAAAGTGAGCAAAAGATAGAATAATTCCTATGCCTATTTCATTAATCCATTCGCTAGAAAATTACTTAGAGCACCGTATTAGATTAAATAAAAAGTGCATCTACTTTTTTACTTCTAGCAAAAGCGATTCAGGCATGTGTTATAACTCGCTGAGAAGGTATATAACCAAGTAAAAGCAATATAGCTGAATTTCATTTTACGCCCATAAGCTACGTAGAACCTTTGCAACTCTGATGCTTGAGTGAGGTTGTGATCTGTATGCACTATCAAAAATGATGTGACATAGTGATATTAGTACGACAGAGAAATACTTAAGTGCATCTGTAAATCATCTTCATAGACAGGTGAATAAGCATCCATTGAATTTTTAATGTTGCCTATGGTGTATTTTGATTGATATTTCTTATATAAAAATATAAAAATATAAAAATATAAAAATATGAAATATCTATATTAAATCAAAAAAATGTATGGCTTTTTTTAAATGAAGCTTATCTAAAAACATATCACCATCTACGCTAGCATTAGGTGAGGCTGTAAAACCTATATAATTATCTACAACATAATTGTTGATTTTTCGAGATAATCTTGATGATATTTTTAATGTAAAGTCTTCCGGTAATTTGTAAATAAAGAATCCGCAAACAAGTAAACTACTATCATTGAAGTCTACTTGGATTTGTTCAGAAAAGTCTTGACCGCCTAATCGGTTGAATATCTGTACCATTGCATTTGCTAATTTAGATAACTCAGAAGGGACAACATAGTGATAGTTTATTCCACTCAACAATCGTCTAACCACAATATCAGCAAACATACCGGGTATAAATTCTCCATCATCATTTGTAGTTACATTGTAAAATAATGTATTACTCATAATCTTTGCACAAATAGCAATGGACTCTATCTTACTAATATCGTCATTATTCAAAAAGCCTAATTGAGAATTAACTACTAATTTATCTTTTTGTGATAAAAGTTCGTTGGTTGTTAACTCTATTCTTGAACAAATATCGTCAGTAAATTTTTCATACAACCACTTTCTAATATTATTATTATTATCTTGCGCATTTAAAAGTTTCTCTAATCGTAAGGAAAAGTATTCCTCTTCCCTCGATGAAGGTAAAGTTCGTTCTTCGCCAAAAATAAGATAATCAATAGAAACATTTAGTTCTTCTGCAATCCTTGCTAGCACCTCAAATTTGGGGCTAGAAACTTGTGTTAAATATTGGCTAATGGCACTAGGGGATACACCAATAGCCTCTGCCAATTTTGACTTAGTGTGTTTGTTTTTAGGATCGGTTATTAGCCTATTAAGCGTTTCTGAAAATCTAACTTGCATTTAATTAACTCTTAATTATTTTATATATGCTTAATATTTGATCTTGACATGCATAATAATTGTACGATATAAATTAATTATAAATAAATTAATTAAAAAATGAAAGTTAATTTTATGCCTGTAACATACGGAAAATTTATAGAAAGCGAGTTTGTGAGTGTGTTAACGCAAGATCAGCCCAGTAAAGTTGAATCATATGCAGCAGAACTTTTCAGAAGTATGGTTAAACACCCTCACTTTCCTTGCTTAGGCGCTCATGGAGCTGTGAGTCGAAACTTATTTCGCCTTGGGGTATATGAAAGTGAAAGTGTAACTGAAAATGCTCAGCAAATAATAAACGCCCTGTCCTTTTTTGAAGAAGAGCGTAATGAAGAATCTTCAGTGTTTGCTACATATGTTGCTATTTTTCTTAATTGGGAACCAACCAACGAAATAGAATTTGAGAGTTCATTATGGAAGCAATTGAAATCCATTAACAATATTGATTGCATGTTGGGTAATAAATGGGATGAAAGTGTATCGGATGATCCTAACAATCCTAACTTTGGTTTCTCTATAAACGGCAAGGCGTATTTTGTGATTGGAATGCATCCCTGCTCATCTAGATGGTCGAGGCGATTTATTTGGCCAGCTTTAGTTTTCAATGCTCACACTCAATTTTCAAATTTAAGAGAGGAAGGAAAGTTTGATTCAATGAAGAAGAAGATACGAAAAAGAGATATGAAAATTCAGAATTCGTATAACCCGATGATGGTTGGTTCAAAAGAAATTTCTGAAGCTAAGCAATACTCAGGAAGAGATCATAGTGACGCAGAGTGGTCATGCCCATTTACTAACTTAATAAATAGAGGTTCAAATGAATAAAAATATAATCGATATTTCCAGAAGTATAAATAATGATGCACTTGTATACCCTGGTGATGATGATATTTCGATGTCTACATTATGCGAAATAGAAGGCGGTTGCCCTTGTAAGATTACTAAACTAGATGGTTGGACAAGTCACTTTTTGACCCATGTTGATGCTCCAAGACACTTTTTTCTTGAAGGAAAAACTCTTGATGATATCGAACTGGGTAGATTCATGGGGTCAACTAAAGTCGTAAAGTTTGATGCGAATATTATAGATGCAAACTTCATTAAGCAGGTTGAGCTTGGAGATTGTAAAAATTTGTTAATCAAAACACGCCACTCTAAAGGTTTCGTAAAAGGTCAGTTCGATGAAAATCATGTTTACATTTCTAAAGATGGCGCTGAAGAAATAGTAAAAAGAGAAATAAATTTGGTTGGTATCGACTATTTGAGTGTAGATAAATATGGAGATGAAGATTATCCAGCTCATAGAACATTACTTGGCAATGAAGTGATTATATTGGAAGCGACAAACTTAGAGTTTGCTGACGAAGGAGAATATCAACTTTATGCTTTACCATTAAAGATTTTTGAAGGTGATGGTTCACCTGTTCGCGCTGTTTTGATTAAGTAATAGGTATATAAATATGTTTTCTCTTTCGTCTCTAAGAAAAGTTGAGTATGACATAGAATTAAGGCATCACACTTTAATAGCTAATGCTGACAGTCAAAATAAAGCTCTTGTTGATACATTACATGGGCATCTAGACGTTATAGATAACAAAACTTCTGTTTTACTTACCTTTAACGCTTTATTGGTAACTATACTAGCTATTTTGATTGGTACTAATAACATTGAGGATTCAGTTCCGTTTTTTGATTATTTGAGAATTCCTGTAATTTTCAGTTCAATAGGTGTAATGATTTCGACTGTTATGTGTCTGAAAAGCTTGGATATTATTGGTGCGCATTCAAAAAGTGATAAAAGTATTCAAAGTTACATTCGTGATACTACAAAGGTTGTTTCAACTAGAACTCAGAAGTATTTAATAGCACTTTTTTTAACGGAGGTGTGTTGTTTTGTAGGTCTAATCATTTTTGTATTAGGTCTTATATATTCATTATAGAGAGGGCATTATGAGAATATATATCCATCAAGAATCATTTAGATTTTTATGTAACAATTCAGAATATGCTGCAAGGCTGATAATCGATGGTCTAGTTAATGTGCATTTTATAAAAAATCTCTATCGTCAAATAGAGCTTTGTTCTACAGATATTTCCATGGAAGAGATAAGTTTTATTCAGAGCAAACTTAAGAATAAGAATATGTACAAAAACTTAAATAAGCTATTTTTTTCGATAGGGTACAGAGATACTCTTATGGGGGGGATGCCTAAACTAAAAAAGTTTTTTAGTTCTACTCGTGAAAGTATTAGTGCAAGTTGTTTTGATGATGGGTATTTTACTTTTGCTACCAATGTTGATTCAGCAACAACAATGTATAAAGATAGAGAGAGTATAAAGTCTCTACGCAAAAATATCGCTCTTAATAGTAGCTCTTCAAAAGTTAAAGGGTTAATTTTAGTTAAAGGTAGTAATTTATTTTTTGATGCTAACCTATCGGAGAAAGAGCAATTGCTTAGCTGTGATTATGGTATTTTTTTTGCTAAAGACAAAAAAAGGAAATCTTCAAATTTTTCTACATTAGTTAATAATTGCTTTCAGCAAACTTGGGATGAATTTTTTGATTGTAGTGTAATGAACCTGTGTATTGGACAAAGAATTGGACAAAAAAAAATCTTAATACGAAATAAGGTTCTCAGTTTATTAGAATTTTGGGATTATGAAGAAGAATATATATAAATTAATGGGGATAGGTGTAGGCCCGTCTAATTTAAGTCTTGCCTGTTTGATAGCTGAAAAAGGAATTATTTCTAATCAGGAATTAGCTTTCATAGAGGCAAATGAGAGGATCACTTGGCATAGTGGTCAAATTTTGCCAAATGCAACTATGTTAAGTGATTATGTTTGGGATTTAGTTTCTCCTGTAGAGCCTACTAGTAGGTTTAGTTTTTTAAATTACATGAAAGATAAGGGAAAGTTACAAGAGTTCTTAATTTCAGGAATCAAAAGGCCGCGTCGTAGTGAATTTGAGGATTATTTAAATTGGTCAGCAAGACAAATTCCTTTTATTGAATTTGGTCGGAAAATAATTAATATAGACTTTAATATAGAAAAATCACTTTTTGAAATCAGTTCAGATATTGATGGTGAAGAGGTATTGGAATTTGCTCAAAACATAGTTTTAGGGGTGGGGAAGAAGTACATTCCAATATTCAATTACCCCAAAAGTAGTAAAGTTATATTGGCATCAGATTTTATGCATAAAATTATTTCACCGTTGAATTTGGATGACGTTGTAGTAATTGGAAGTGGTCAATCTTCAGCTGAAATTATTAGCTACCTAATTAACAATACATGTGTGAATAAAATAACTTGGATAACGAAAGCAGCTTCTATAAATGATATAGATAATAGTCCTTTTAGAGGAGTGGCTTTTACAGATATTGGCTCTCAGAAACACTTTGCAGAATGTGATAATTTAAAAAACACTTTAAGAAACAAGGAAAAGCCATTGGTAAATGGAGTTGATCCTAGTTTTTCTGAAGAATTGTTTGAAGATGTATTCTATTGGAGTAATCGAGAAGATAAGTTATTTGAAGTAATAACTAATTCAACAGTTAACAGCATAGGTGAAGTTGATGGTTTACTAAATATTAATTTTAAAAAAGAGGGAAAAGAAAAGGCTTGTCTGTATTCTAGTCTTGCGATCATTTGCACAGGGTTTAGTAGTGGGGTTCATTCAGATATTTTAAGTGACAACCTTACATCAATCTTGAAACAAAATGATATTACAGAAAATTATGAATTTAAAGTATCAACAAATAGTTCTATGTGGCTCCAGTCCAATAATATTATAAGTCATGGCGTCACAGACTCCAATTTCATAACTTCACCAAGTAGAAATAAGAGAATTATAGAATCTTTAGGATCTAATAAGAGTTAACTTTACTTCATTATTAGATATAGGAATTAAAGTTAGATGTCTTTGCCAATATCATGATTATTAGAGTTTTTATTTCTACTCTCACGAATTTCTTTTTTTCTAAGCTCTATTATTGACCCATTTGTAGCTTGATTCTTGTGAAGGTGTGATTCTATAAGTGTTAGTTCATCACTTGCAACTAAGCCTTTTTGAGTTAAAGAATGAAACTCTTCAATTGAAAAGGATTCGACAGCCATATCAAGTGTTGTTTGAGTTATTTTCATTGCTGTTTGAAGATCTTCTTGAGAACCTAATCGGTCTGTCCAACCTTGTTGATCATGAAAATGAAAGCTAGCTTCAATATTTTGCCAAGCCTTATAAGCTTTAGAATAAGCTTTAGCTTTTTCTTCAAGGGAATCATTTATAGGGTGGTAAAAGTGAGCTTCCAAAGTAATACACCAGCAAAAGTAACGTACTAGTAATTTTGTGCCTGATTGCTTTGATTTTCAATCAGAAAAACACTACCTTAATCATATATGGAACAAGCATTTTCACCGCAACTATGCGAAATATCTGACAATATGGGATTAGGGTTATATCAGCGTCTAACAACGCAAGAAGCCTCATTATTTTTACGTTGCCCACTAAAAAGTATTCAACAACTTATTACTCAAAATAAAATTGGTTATATAACACTCCCAAATGCTGAGATTGAGTTCTTTGGTTACATGCTTCTTGAATATATGTTGAACCATATAAGTGAACCAATAAAGCAGGCTAAGAAGCCTGAGAATAAAAACCAAGAAAGAATATTAAGGTTAGATGAAGTAACCCAATTGGTAGGAGTGAGCCGTACTACACTATGGCGTATGGAACGAAAAGGAGATTTTCCTGCTCGAATACCACTAAGTAGTAGAAGTGTTGGTTGGCGTTCTATTGATATAGATAATTGGATGAAAAATAGATAATGCTTTTTAGTTTTATCAAGTACAGCAAATATCTCAAGTCGTGTACACGACTGATAATTCTGTTATACTAAAGATCTACACATAAGTAATTATAGGAGGTGTGTATGGCTACTACATCTTTTGAAAAGAGCTTTGTAGTTACAGATAACGATTCAATCGCGCAAGTAAAGAAGGATTTAGCTAATCCTGTTAAAGTTGTTGTTAAACAACGTGATTATAAAGCCGATAAAAAGAAAGGTCTCACATTATTAGCACAACAGTTGTCAGCCTTGGGGACTTAGTCGAAGAGTTTGGTATTCAATCGACCACAAGTCTCCTTTCCTCGTTTTCATGCCCTCAAAATTCCGATGTAGAACATTTCCTTTTAAATCAAGCTTTTGATTTTGAGAGGACAGGTAATGCGCGTACTCGTCTAATTCTTGATAATAAAACAGGTGCTATTCTTGCCTATTTCTCCGTAACTATTCGAGAGCTTATTTTAGAAGGAGCCAATATTTCCAGAAGTGAAGTTAAGCGTCTGGATGGTTTTAATAAGAAAGCTGAAAGAGTACAAGCTTTTCTTATTGGTCAAATTGGTAAAAATTTTAGTATTGATAAAAATCCCATTACATTAAGTGGCATACTTGAAGAGGTTTACTCAGTTTTTAGTCAAGCACGAGAGCTAATTGGCGGAAGAGTTGTCTTTTTGGAATGTGAAAATAATGACAAGTTAATTGAATTATACTCTAAGCACGACTTCAAACTATTAAATACAGTGCCACAAGATGACTCAGGTTTATTAACCATGTACATAAATGTCCATGATTAGAAAATAATTATATATTTTTCAGTTATTTTTTTATCTAGGGTTAATTTTAATATTTATTTAAAATTCAAATGCTTAATTAAGGTTTTAAAGTTCAGGGGTATAAAGTGGGGTGTCAATGATATTTCCCATTAAGATAATTTAATTAAAACAAACAGTTAAGCTTCGCATGGGCGGTATGATGTAATAGAGTTAAAACTCTAATGTTGTATGTTGTAAGTCTAATCACTTAAGAGAAAGCCCGAATAGCAATATTCGGGTTTTTTATTCGTTATTTATAAGTATGTTAACCACATTTTTCATGCCTTAATTATGTATATTTCTGACGTTAATTTATTGATCCTTTAAAGGTTAGTAGCAAGCTCATTGAGTTAATAGCGAACATCCAAGCTACCCACGTTATAGGTCGCCTTATTTAAAAATTCCGGCCATTGAAATTATGTCAGAAAGCAATCAACTCTGAATTCCTGAGTAATTATTCAATAGAAAAACGAACAAGGCATTAATAAATATAATCATTTTATACAAAATTTTTATTTTACTTTAAAACCCTTAATTGCTGAATAGTTTTATAAACGTCACGCGATAAAGGTGAAAGAACTGTACCAAAAATCACAAAAAAAATAATACTTTTTGTAGGAATATGTGCAGTTATTGCAAGTGACGAAACCAAAACAAAGTTTATACCAGCTGACCATTTAATTAACTCTAGCTTCCATGACTGGAGTATAAGGCGCGCTTCAAGTTTATTGATTATTTTTAAATGATGCCTAATCCGTCTTGCAGCATCGACCACTTCAACAGCAAGTTTATTGTGTGTAGTATTGTTAGATAGATAAGCAACATCTTGATAAATCGATGAACTTTTTTCTGAACGAATAGCTTCTAACAATTCATTCTGATACGTATTAGGAGAAGTAAGAAAAAGCTCATTAAGATCTTTACGCAAATTAAGAAAATCTTGCGGCGCTAAAGTAGTTGCTTTATCTAGGTCTGCGAATGAGCTAATTAATTCAACTACAGATTTAGACCATGTACACATAACTTTCTCATTAAATCTTTTTCTTAGCTTTGGTTTAAACAATTCAATAAGAGACGATGTCAAAACGCCCAGCGCGCCAATCAGTCCAATTAATCCTGTCAAATGATCATTTAAGTATTCCATCTATTGATACCTAAAATGTTGTTCGTTGCCATACTTCAATGTTTGTTGATGGTAAGGCAGTACCGCTTATAAAGGCGTTTAAATCATACAACCCGGGATCAATTGTAGTTATTGTATTTTTTCGTATATAACCAATAATTCTAAAATCAATTTTGGTATACGTATTACTATCCGCTCCGACACTTTGCGCGTCTCCAGATTTTTGAGAATCGGAACTTTCATTGGTTAACTTTGCAAGCTCTAGCTCTTTATCTGCCGTAAGCTCAGATTTTTTTAAATCTGTGCGTTGAGTCAGCATTGTTCCAGCTAGTGTGGTCAATGAGTTTAGTGCAGTAGAGATATCCTGATCTCCGTTAACAGCTGTTAATTTCCAACCATCAGAAACCGTTGCAGAAACTTTTCCGCCAAAGATTCCAGGGTTTAATTGGAGATTGAAAGGCTTTGAAGTATCAGGAACATAAAACACTTCAAATGACTTTGATGGATCTGTTGGTATGTATCTATAAATACTTTCATCGGTAGAACCAGATTTAGCGGCAAATTCTTTTGTATTTTCATTTAAAACTGAATCGTCTTTTTTGTCATCTATCTTCTTCTGATCAATTTTTGTGATGGACTTTACTTCATTTACAGCAGTGGATGGAATAGCTTTGAGTACTACAGGAGCTCCATCGTTGATATTCTTTAACTTCTTTAAATCGGCAATTCCCGCATTAATATCATTACTAAATTTATATAATGCAGTCGTCACACCGCCAAGCGATACTACGGCGTATAGTTCACTACTTCTATCTTTTTCTATAGGCTCTTTTACTAGTAGAACAGGTTTTGGCAAATAATAAGGTATACCATTACCAGTATGCCCAGAGTGCGTTTCAATAGTTGTACACGCTGTTAGAGTATTCAAAATCAAAGTGGTTGCAGCAATTATTCTTAATTTCATTCTATTCCCCTAGTATTTCTTCCAAATTTAAAAATATTCTCCATATTGGTGTTACAACGGCCCCTTCATCACTGCCACCAATAACGATTCCAATCGGACGAAGGTTTTCATCGATCAATAATGCTCCTGAATCCCCTTTTTTGGAGACACATGATGTCTTCAGTTGACTATCAAATCCAAAATAATTACCACCCAATTCCATAGTCCAACGAAAATTTGTGTCGAGAATTACTCCTGTTGATTCGCCAGATGTTCTTCCATTGAACATGACATTCGTGTCCTCAATCGGTATTGAATACTCATGAATATTCAATTCAGGGTAATAGGATTCCTCAATTAATAAAGCTATACCTACATCCATAGTGTTAGGGAAAAAATTTCCATCGTCTAACCTATTGAATCCCTTTAGCCTCCCTATAATTCTGGGGGACTCACTGTCTTTTAGACCTGGACACAAAATCTTGTCATTTACGTTTGAGCCTTCAGGAGCTAAAACATGTGAGCACGATAGAATCCACTTTTTGGCGTTATACTCAAACACACCAGCACAAGTGCCCGTTTCACCTGACTCATGTCCAATACTTAATAGACTCATAATCGCAAATTTATCAATAGAATTATTTGAATAAGTGTTAAGACTTCAATTTATCTCTCAAATTTTTCAAAAAAAGACAAAACAAAGAAAAAAGCTACGAAAACAATCCTTTAATCGAAAAGAGTTTGATAGATAAGAATAGTAATGGAGTTTTTGTATCCCTTTTTCCAATATTTAATACCGTTTCCAAGCGAACGCTTCAAAGACGAAACAACGGAAAATACACCCATAGATGCAAACGTCCCTATACTAAATCTAATATAAGCTTAATCAAAGGTATGTGCAACTACCAAAAATTGCAATCCACTCAGATATCATTAGCCGTTAGCTACAAGGTTTTGATAAGGAAGTCTTATTAGACATGCCTAGCTAATGGCTGAAAGTACCGAGTGACAAAAAACACTAAAAGCGCTACAGAATAGTCGCCAGCGAAAAATGCCTCAAAGTCATCAAAAAAGTAATCGAGAAGTTCTGTGCTGAATTTAATGAAAGAGGCTGTTTTGCTTCTAGTACTCAGCAGCCTTTCGAGCTTTCTTCCTCCATCGACTGCAATTGGCTAAGAGGATCAAAAGTCGAGATAAATTAATTCTTGAATTTAGTGAACTTTGGGCAACTGTTGACAAAGTTAGCCTAAAAGCTACTTTTATTGTGTGTTGGAATATGAATGATTAGTTTTATTGAACATGTGTTTATAGCGACTCTGTTTTCGAAAGTGATGAAACGTTATGAATTTTTAAATCAAAGAGTAAATTCGTTAAAGTTCAGCTGGTTAACTTTAGTCATGAATTCGTATGGGTATAAAGTGGGGTGTCGTCACTAACTCCCATGTAACTAGCTGAATAAAAACAAGTAGATATGCGCTACATGGGCGGTATGATTCAATAGGGTTTATGCTCTAAATTATTCAGTTCTAATCATTAAAAGAAAGCCCGAATAGCAATATTCGGGCTTTTTTATTTCTATTGCCTCGCCCTAAAAGTGTAAACCTATTCTAGGACGTGACATTGCTAATAAAATTAATTCTGGTAACTTATTAATGTTACTTATTAAAAATCAGCGTGAATTTCTATAATATTCTATTTTATTAATGAGAATTGTTTTAAATGATCCACTCGCTAATATGCAGTCAGGTATAAAGATGTGAAATGATCTCTGCACTTCTAATTGAGGTCGGAGCGGCATGTTGTTTCGGATCTTGTGTAACGGAAACACGACCTTTTGGAACCTGTTAAATTTCCATAAGGGAACAACATATATAGGAGATTGTAAATGACAGCAAACAATATATTGAGAAATGTCCACGAAGATCTTTATGATATCGCAGGAGATAAGAACGGCGTATTTATAGGGGATTATACTCTCAAAAAATTATCCATAGAGGCTTTTTATGAAACAGCAACGCGATCTATGGGATCGTTTTTGGTTCTTGAAAATCATAAACCTTTTGCGGTAAAGCTAAATCAGTTTAAAAAAACGTCTGGTAGTTCAAATGTTAAGTATGAAGCTGCCCTGACTCAGACTAATGATGGCATATTTCTGGAGATCTTAGGAGGTTTCCAAATTGATCTCCTTCTTGGCCGCTGGGAAAAGGGCGTAGACCCTGCAAGCGGTGACGAAATAATGACAATGCCGAACCCCCTCACGCGTGTGGTTATGAAAATGCGGAATATGCGTTTTCAGATCTCGGCAGATGAAACGACTCTGAATATAGCTGCACTTGAGGGCGATTTCATTCCTAAGATGATTCGTCTTTTGAAAGAAGGTGCTTTGATCGATGAGCTTAAGGAATGCGCAAGGGTATCAGGGCGTAGCGATATTGACGAAACCTATCTTGCTAGGGTTGAAGGAGCAATGGCTTTCCGTATGGCGCAAGAAATCATCCTTGGAACCTTCCCTGATGTTCAAAAGCTCAAATACATTGATCTATTTCCAGGAGCGTCATTTTCAGCACCTGTTGCGATTCATATAGGGGGACATTCCGAAGGCGGAGGGATGACTCCTTCAAAGGCTACCTTGATCATTGTGCCGGATAGCATGGAAATTAACAGGAACATCTGTCTGTGTTTGCCTACAGGAGACAGGATGGGAGACAGAGAGCCAACACAACAACCAGATGTAACTAATCAAAACGGCGATGTTGTCGTGGGGGGAAGAAGAGGTACTGGTGGACGAGTGACCGATATTGATTCTCAGAGCTACGGATTTGGTGATTTTGGTATGTATATTCCGAAAAAGCAAGTCGATGAATTCAATGTAGACTTCCGACCATCTCTTACATTCAGAGACAAGGATAATGGTTTTATAGGATACAAATTCCGTGCTTCCGTGAGTTTTTCTGACTTTAATATATCTCTTGAAACAACCTCAAGGTGGGGGGCAATTCTACTAAGCTTTAATATAGAGATGGAAGGGGATGCTGATATCACTATGGATATAGGGTATGGCAACCGCGCCAAAATTGGAGAAGTAGACGTAGAACAAAATGGCAAAAGTAAAGTTTCGATCCGATTCTATCCGGTTATTGAAGATGGGGTTATTCTGCTAAAAGCGGAAATTCAGGAGCTGGAAGCAATAGATCTCACAGTTGATGCAGATTTGTTTTCGCGGATTGGCTCTCCATTTGGAACCAAATGGGCACTTATTGGATGGATATTTGACAGAGTGTTAGATGATTTCCTTGAACGTGAGTTACCGAAGGGGATTGAAGACGAATTACGTGATTACATAAACACCAAATCATGGAAATTGTTGAATATCAATCAATGGCTCAAACTGAATGGAGCATATAGGTCATTTAATACTCGACAACAAACAGCTTTTTATAACGGTCATAAAGGGTCATTACTGGTATCAGGAGGACTCAATGGCTAGCTTCTCAATACGGTGATAAGCCTATCAACACTATGGAATTGGCAAAAGCAGTTGGATAAATTCGCTTTACAAAACAATTTAGCCAGCAGTTTTTGCCATTAATCGGTAAAAGTAGAATATCAAAAACCGAATTTTGAGTATCATTCATACTAACTTTCAAAAATTTATTTGTTGTTATTGCATTACTAATTTAACCACATAAACACCTATTACTCTAACAATAACCGTCAATAAAGGCCTGATGCCTAACCTCCTTCCTTCTTAGTAATTTGAAAATTTTCCTGTTATTTTTTGAGCATAAGAATAATATGTAGAAACTATGTACTCAGATTCTTTATTAAACAAAACTATTATTACGCAAAATAGCTTTTACAAAAGTGATTGCTGAATACCGACAACGAAACAGTAGAATCTCAATACGCGAGTTAGAGAGTTTTGTCGTATATCACGCGGGAAGAAAGTTGCTAACAAGCTAATTTATACATAGAGTAATAGAGGTTGCTATTAGTAATTACTCGTTAATTCTCGTCAAGATTTACCTACAATTTGTCCAAATGTTTTAAAATTCCGCTTTTGATATAAAGCACTAGGGTATAAATTTAATGAACAAAAAACTTAGAGTTTTGATTTTATGACCTAAAATAATTCTTATTATATGAAATCATGTGATTTCATTAAAATTCAATAGGTTAGTGTGAGTGTTTAATAGTTAGGGGTATAGGGTGGGGTGTCAATGAATTTCCCATGTTATAAAATTCTTATTAAACAATGAGATAGGCTATACATGGGCGGCATGATGTAGTTCATGGGTTAAAACTGCCATTAGCATGGTTATTGTTGCGCTTGCTAGAAACTTACCTATGCGTCGCTTACAAAGCCTTGCTACTGACAATTTTTCCTACGTGAACCTTTAGCGTATAGCAAAAGCCCGAATAGCAATATTCGGGCTTTTTTATTGGTAGTTTATGGATATACTAACAACGCTTTTTATATCTTAATTGTGCATGTTTTTGTTATATTTTGACCGATGTAACTCGTGGCATAATCCCATAGTCTGAATCAATTCACTCCTTAAATGGGCACCAATAGCATCGTTTGTTTGAATTGGTGCGTATTCCCATTCTTTAATACATACACTCTAATTTAATTATTAACGCATCAAACTTTTGGCCTTAGCTTCTCAATAACTCCTGTGCTCACCCAGTATAAGTTTGATAATCCGTTTTCTTCGTTAAATCGGCTAAAAAATAAATATTTTCCATCTGGCGTGACGCTTGGAACTGCTTCAAAAAAGTTGGAATTAACCGTATCTCCAAGGTTAATTGGTTTTGTCCATGTTCCATCTTTATTCTTAAAATAAACATAAATATCGTGTTGTCTTTCCTTATCTTCTTTGTTTCGAGCATTTACCAATAAATAATCTTGAGATGGGGAAATAAAGGCGTGAAGTCCAAATTCAATGTCAACTTCCTGTACTTTGGGAAAGTTTCCATTGTTATTAGGTGCATAGTAGGTTTTCATTTTTGATATATTAAAATAATAAAGGTCGCCGTTGTTAGCTTGAACCGGAAAGAAAACATGATCGTCATTTATAGGTGAATCAAGTTTTTTTGCCTTACTCCACGTATTGTCCAAACGATCTACATACCATATTTTATTATCCGTATAGTCAGATTTAGCCGTGGTAAAATAAATTCGTTTACTATCAGCGGTGATAAATGGATGCATTTCTTGCTCTTTTTTTCCTTTGGTGAAGTTTGCTTTTTGAATCGGTTTCCAATTGTTATTTTCGAGTTTTGAAAAATAGATAACACCATTTTCGTCTTTGTTATGTGCTTTAAAATATATTTCATCTAAATCATAGGAAAACGTAATTCCGCCTTCATATCTGCCATTGATTGAAACAATTCCAGGAGCGAAAACTTCTGGGATTAAACCGGGTGGCTTTTGCCCAAGATAGGGGCCTTCTAAAACTGGAAACTCATCTTGACCATAACTATTGTTACTGAAAGCTAGAATAGAAAACAGCAGAACAATTGAAATACAAATATACTTCATAATTTACCTTTAATTTGATATCAACGAACGATTAAGACATTCGTGTAAATGTGGTTAACGACTTATTAAGAACAGATAGCGCCGCACTGAGAAGTGCGGCTTTAATGCCTGTTATAGGGGGTGCTATTTGGGCCTAAGTGTCGCAATAATTTGCGCATCTACCCAGAATACATCTCCTTTCCCTTTGCTATCAGGAGCAAAAAAGAAAAGGTATTTTCCATCTGGCGTTACGTATCCTCCACGTTCTGACGCACTTGTATTTATTTTATCTCCTAAATTAATGGCAGATCCCCAAGAGCCGTTTTCCTGCCGAAAACTAACGTAGATATCACTACCACCATAGCTACCATCTCTTTTACTATCCCACAAAATATAGGACTCATCAGGTGCAATGAAAGGGTGAACGTTCTGTTTTCCGGTATTTATCTCTTTACTAAGTAGCTTCGGGGCTTCACGTTTACCATTGATTAGTCGAGAGTATCGAAGAACAAAATTTCCTTCTTTAGGGTATTCATCAAAAACATAAGTACCTTTGGATGAAGTCGTAAGACGCATGATGTCGAAGTCTTCAAACGCAGAACCAAGACTTTTAAACTCTGACCATCCCTCATCGGTTCGCTCACTATATTGGTTTTTAAAAAACATAGTTTTACCATCAGGAGAGATAGACGCACCCACCCCAGGCTCCACTTCTGACGCGTGCCATCGATTATTCTCGTATTTAAGAACAAAGTGCGAATCTTTTCCACTTTTGTTGTTTCTCCTACTAAAGTAGAACTCTTTCATGTCGGGTGAGAAGCTAGGGCCCCACTCATGATGCTCTGTCGAAACAATACCAGGAGCGAAAACTTCGGGAGTTAAGCCTGGAAGTTTTTGCCCGAGATAGGGTCCTTCCAAGACTGGAAGCTCGTCTTTACCATAACTATTGCTACTGAAAGCTAGAATAGAAAACAGCAGAACAATTGAAATACAAATATGCTTCATAATTTACCTTTTATTTGAAATCAACGAATTATTTAACTTCCATATTGAAGTCGCATTCTGTTGATGTAACGTTTAAATGTGATTGAACAAGCGGTCACTTTAAGTCAAGCAAGTTTAAAACACCTGACGTCCTAATGATTTTTTGCTGATTTTTTCTGACGGAGATAATCAACTTATTAAGTGCATATAACGTTTTTATGGAGGATTCTCAGTAATATGACGAAGTATCATTAGAGAATATATCGCAATATTTTGAGGCTAATTTCCGCCTAGCGCACAAATTTAGAATTAGCAGTTTTATGGTGAATGACCATTTTTGTGGCGAAACAGATTATATATTAGAAGAATTACCTTTGAATTTGGACTGATTTAAAATTAACACAATGTTATGAATGCTTACTTAAAGTAGTAAATCTATGAATAATTTGTGGCTAATTTAAATTATGGGCTAGTACTAGCATAAAGTAGAGGATGACTACTCTGCCCATGTAATTAGTTTAATAATAAATAGGCAAATGCTGTATGGATATCGTAATGTTGCTCACTGGTTAAAACAGTTATTAGCTTCGTTATTGTTGCGCTCCTAGAAACCTACCTATGCGTTGCTTACAAAGCCTTGCTACTGACAATTTTCCCTATGTGAACCTTTAACGTATAGCAAAAGCCCGAATAGTGATATTCGGGCTTTTTTTATTTCATATTTCGATTTGTAAAATAATAATAACTAAACTGAACAACTACTCTCAAATGTGAGTATAGCTATTCTAACTCTTAAAACTTTGCCAAGGACCCGTTATCGCAAGTGTTGTAGTGGGGGAGTATAGATTCACAAATAATGTTTTTCCGTCGGGAGAAAAACATGCACCAGCGGGCTCAGTTTGTAATTTTATCCGGGCAAAGTCATAAGTGTGGCCATCAGGGGTTACACCTTTAAGATGGTTATCAACCTGTTCTGTGTATTGGTCTTCACATACAATGAGATGACCATTAGGTGCTACAGTAAGATTATCGCCGTAGTTTAGTGATTGCTTTTGCTCGCTTTCCACAAATAAGCTAAGTTTTCCAGGGGCGTTCTTTTCTAATGTACTTCCTTCAGATGTTGAAGGGACATAACGCATGATTTGTCCTAGCTTTTTCGCGCCGCCATTAGTGCAACAGAAATACAACTCGTTATTAGCCCAATGAATCCCTTCCCCTCGTGCAAATAAGGCTGCACCGGCTTTATGGCCGCGAATTCGTAAGTCGTCATCAGGGCTTTCTGGGCTATCAAGATCAATCCAATACGTTGCCATTTCTGTATGTAATTGCATTTCTTGCTTTTGCCAATTACGAGTATCAAATTTAGGCTGTTGGCTAATGACCAAAGCCTGCAACTGTCCACCTTGGTGCAAATTATCTCGTACTTTCGGAATAAAGCGATAAAGTAAGCTATCGCCTCTATCTTCCGTCATGTAAACAATGCCAGTACGTGGGTCAACACAAGCTGCTTCATGGTTAAATCTTCCCATGGCAATAATAGGTGTTGCTTTCACCAATGATTTGGCATTGGCAGGCACTTCAAATACGTAACCATGGTCTTTACTTAGCTTAGTATCTGCTTTGGTTGTCGACTCTTCGCATGTTAACCAAGTGCCCCAAGGTGTAATACCACCAGAACAATTACGAATAGTACCGAGTAGTGACATAAACTGTTGTTCAACTTGCTGCAATTTATGGTTATAAATTATTGTGCTGGTACCGCCGGGCAATGGATGCGTGCTTTGAATGCTGTCATAAGCTAAATCACGCATTTGTGTATTGAGTGTAGTAATTTTTTGTTCATCAGGCGAAAGTTCATGATTTCGAATTAAGGCAAGTCGTTCTTCGTCAAGATAAAAGCAGCCCATGCCGTCTGCACTATCAGGAACAGTTAAGCCATCGGCCATTTTCTCGCCCAACGATGAAATCACCTGATATGAAAAATTGGCGGGTAAATCAATTAAACCGTTAGGGTCTTCAAGCAGTTTTCCATACGCTTTAGGAGATGCATGCCTGTCACGTTTAAGCGATGACGCATGTAAGTGTTGAGACAACCCTGCGAAAGCAAGTGTAACTAAACCTTGGTTAAATCGGCGTCTTGAAATCATACTCATTACTC
Organism: uncultured Colwellia sp.; assembly: GCA_913058245.1. Taxonomy (GTDB): domain Bacteria; phylum Pseudomonadota; class Gammaproteobacteria; order Enterobacterales; family Alteromonadaceae; genus Cognaticolwellia. The sequence continues at coordinate 150,753 of CAJXQJ010000004.1, read as the reverse complement.
TCGTTGATAATCGGCAAATAATTAAAACAGGCCCATTCAATCAGGCTATCGGTCAAGGTTTTCTAGAACGTAACCTCAAGTAACTCTACAGAGTCATCAAAAATCATCGTTTGTAATTTTCCTTTACCTTCAATATTGACGGTATTGACTTGGCTTGGCCATATATCTCTGAGTGCATTGTGGCTAATACTCAGCTTTTCTAATACCTGTGGTTCACTTGTTTCTTGGTAGACCCAAAAGAATTGGCCGTCGTTTTCATAACCAATTGAAGTTAGCTTTAACTCACTACCAGCAGTGAACATTGAAAAGTGCTTGTTAACATAGTTGCTAAACTGTTCTTGTGTTTTTTTTGAGCCGATAATGTCGGCATCTTTACCAAAAATATGTTTAACCGCATGTTCAGCGTCATGTATTCTGAAACGATGCATGATCTCAATACTGTGCGTTCTTGGGTTAAATGAAACTGTACTAATAGCCGACTTTTGCTGATGAGCAAAAGAGTATGGAGCTGCAAAAAGCAGCCCCAATATCAGCATAATAATGAAGTGGTTACTATTCTTCATTGTTACCTTTAGTTTCCTTCTCGTCTTTCTTTAATTCTGTTTTTATATCTTGCATGATATCTCGAGAAACCTTCTTGGTAGACTTCTTCTTTTTATATGCTTCGATACGCGACGGAATAATTTGACGAGGGTAGTGGTTATTATGCACATCGACATCTGCAGTTTCCCAACGAGGGTCAACCGTAACACTTACTAATTCTTTGTCTTTGTCAGTAATAATCAATTTACTTACAGCCTTAGGCGTACGACGCCAAATTTCAGCTGGAATATATTGAGTTTCTTTGCTGCCATCAGCGAATGTTAGCTCTAGGATAATTGGCATCACTAAGCCGCCTTTATTAGAGAAGTCTAACACGTAGTAGTTTTTGTCTTCTTTAATCGCGCGGTCTAGAGTTTTACGTTCCCAAGGTTTTAGTTTCTTAAGGAATTTTTGATAGCTATTTCGCTCTTTATTGGTCACGGTAAAACGATCGTTTTCGTCGTAAAAATCTGTGATGTCTGAAAAACGCTCAACCCATAACTCTTTACCTTCAGCCTTATTACGTTCGTCAGTTTTAGACAATGGTTTGTCTAATTCTTCTTGGCGCAGGCGATCAAAGTCAATATCAGGGTTTTTGGTATCTAAACGTAATTTCGATATTTTATCTAAAGAAATATCAACATGATCTGTGCTGTAAAACCAACCTCTCCAGAACCAATCTAAATCAACGCCTGAAGCTTCTTCCATGGTACGGAAAAAGTCAGATGGTGTCGGGCGTTTATACTTCCAACGTGTCGCATATTCTTTAAAAGCAAAGTCAAATAGCTCACGACCTAAGATAGTTTCACGCAGAATATTCAGTGCAACAGCAGGCTTAGTGTAGCCATTTGGTCCTAAGCGTAAAACACTGTCTGATTGGGTCATAATTGGTACTTGCGTAGAAGACTTCATGTAACCGACAATGTCACGTGGCTCAACACCCCATGGAATTGTAGGATCCCATTCACGACCTGCAACACCATCTAAGAAGCTATTTAGGCCTTCGTCCATCCATGTCCATTGGCGTTCATCAGAGTTAACTATCATTGGGAAGTAGATATGACCAACTTCATGAATAACAACACCAATTAGGAAGCGCTTTTCCGCTTGAGTATAGGTTCGGCTACCGTCTTTTTGTAATTCAGTACGTGGCCCATTGAACGTTATCATAGGGTATTCCATACCGCCTACTGGTCCGTTAACAGATTGAGCAACAGGATAAGGGTAATCAAAAGAAAAACGAGAATAGACGTCTAATGTATGAATAATTGACTCAGTGGAATATTTCTTCCATAAATCGCCCCCTTCTTTTGGATAAAATGACATTGCCATAACTAAAGGCTGTTCCTCACCACCTTGTTGATGACCACGAGCGTCCCACATGAATTTACGTGATGAAGCCCATGCAAAGTCACGTACATTTTTAGCGCTAAATTTCCATGTTTTAGTTTTATTTGTGCCAGCTTTTTCGTTTTCTAACGCTTCTTCTTCAGTAACGATAAAGACAATACGCTCAGCTTTTTCAGCTTCTTTTAAACGTTTACGTTGTGTGGACGTTAGTACTTTTTTAGCATTGGTTAGTTCACCTGTAGAGCTGACAATGTGATCAGCTGGAACCGTTAGTTCAACATCATAATTACCAAATTCTAGCGTAAATTCGCCACGGCCAATAAACTCTTTGTTGGTCCATGCTTCATAGTCAGTGTATGCGTGAAGACGCGGGAACCACTGAGCTAATAAGAAAATGTCGTTACCGCCTTTGCGAGCATCGTCAGGAAAATGTTCGTATCCTGAACGAGCTGAAACTGCATCTTCTTCAACAATATTGAAAGCGTAATCAATACCGAATTTAACTTGTTTTCCTGGCGCTAATTTTTTGCGTAAATCAATACGCATATTTGTGCCAACGATAACATGGTGTAATTTATTACCCTTGCTATCTGTAACTGATTGAATGTCATAACCTACAACATTGTCTTCCATATATTGCTGGCGACGAAGTGCATCTAAACTTAATTGTGCTGGTTTGCTTGCTGTTGCCGCTGCCGTGCCTGGGCCTCGATTACCAATACCACCAAAGGTTGTTGTTGTTGCTGAAAGTGAATCATTACGGAATTTGTTTTGGTCTAACTGAACCCACAAATATTTCAGCGTGTCAGGAGAATTGTTGTAATAAGTGATTGATTGGCTAGCTTCGATTCGACGTTTTTTTTCATCCAATTTAGCTTTAATTTTATAGTCTACTTGTTGTTGCCAATATTGATGGCCGGGTTCACCTGCTGCATTACGATATACATTAGGCGTTGGCAAGCTTTCATCTAATTGACGAAACTTATCAATAAAATCGCCCTTAGTTTGTTGTACCGTCGCATTTGCTGCAGCAAGCGTTGTTAACGATAGCAAGGTTATTTTAATAAGTTTAACGAACATGGGGTTCCTTTTTACGCATTATTATAATTAGGCTGTGCTTTTGAAGCAGTTGTAGTTTGTATAACATTAACAGATGTTGTGTAGGTTTTATCAAATTTATAACACACATACACCACTAATGTTACATTGTATCATTAGTGGTGTTCAAGTAGTAATTTCTATTGTTTAGTATTGGGTATACTTAACACTTAATAAAACAAACGCTGAACACTATTTTAATGAATTATAAAGCAATAGAGCCTTAGTGAACATAAGGTTTATTAGCACAAAAAAAATTACATTCTCGTATAATTAATTTCACTTAACGATGTTACAAGTGAAATAAATACTTCTCTATTTTAAGGAAGGTTATCAAAACTTGATATCAATCAAATTAATATAAATGAGAATGATTTACATTGGCGCTCAGGTTTTTTGGTACTCGTTACACTTACTACTGAGACGTTCATGAAAGCATTATCACCGTTATATCTAGCTATTGCAGCTGCCTTACCGTTTACCACTCCAACATTTGCTTTAGCAGCAGATGCAGAAGTTGCGGATAATAAAATTGAAGTTATCGAAGTTCGAAGCTTAAGACAAAAGCTTGATCAAGCTGGGCGTCTAAAAGATGTCATTCAGCAAACTGAAATTTTAGATGCGCTGACTATCGAAAATAAAAATGCATTAAGTTTAACCGCAGCAATTAATAACGAGCCCGGTGTAAATGTTTCAAACGAATGTTCAATGTGCGGTGTAAAGCGCATTATGCTCAACGGTATGAAAGGTGAGCATACCACTATTTTGGTTGATGGCTTACCAACACATACGTTAATTTCAGGCTTTTATGCAGTAGATGCTATAGCAACTACTGGTGTTGATAGAATCGAAGTAGCACGTGGCGCTGGCGCATCTTTAATTGCGCCAGAAGCGATTGGCGGAACGGTAAATATCATCACCAAAGAAGCTTATGAAAATACCGCTAACTTTGATTTTGCTAAAGGCTCTCATGACTTTACCGCTATGAAAGGTATGGCAACTGGGGTTTCTGAGGATGGTAAGACTGGTATCACATTTATTGGTCAATATGATAAACAAGACCAAGAAGATCATGATGATAATGGCGTAAGTGAAGCGCCATTTATTGAAAATTTTTCATTTACTACATTAGTGACTCAAGATCTATCTGACTCTAGCAACGTGCAAATTCGCTTATCGAAAGTGAACTCAGAAATCTTCGGTGGCCCGGTATTAGGCGACAAAGTTGACTCAATTGGTGAGGCTATTTCAGGTTACGACAATATAGCATCTGATCACCTATTTGAAGGTGATGATGTTCGCAATGAATATATTGGTAAGCCTTGGGAAACAACAGAGTGGATTGATACCTCTCGTGATGAAGCTTATATCAAATACCTTTCCGAGCTAAGTAATTATACCGTTGCTGAATTTGCGATTAGCTATGCTAAACATGAGCAAGACTCATTCTATGAAGGCATCGACTATCAAGCAGAAGATACTATGTGGTACGCCCGCGCTAAATTCGATATGGAATTATCAGATCAGCATTTTATTACTTTTGGCGCTGATACGCGTCGTGAAGAAATGCGCTCTTCAACTGATGCACTAGAAGCCGTTGAAGCGTATCAAAGCGATGCGTTCGATTACGATACCACAGGTATTTTTATTCAAGATACATGGACACCGATTGATGAGATAGAAGTAGCTTTTGCACTACGTGTTGATAACGTGACTGCTGATTTTGTTGACCCAGAAAAAGTAGGCACTGAAATTGATGAAACCTTTGTTGCGCCACGTTTAGATGTTCGCTATTTCCATAGTGAAGAGCTAACCTCTCGTTTCTCAACAGGCCGCGGGTACCGTGCGCCATTATCTTTTTTTGAAACTGATCACGGTATTTTAGATGCTGAGTTAGGTTATCAAATTGATATCGATTCTTTAGAAGAATCAATATCGGCAAGCTACTCATTAAGTTACGACACTGAAGAGTTGGCTGTTACTACCTCTATTGCACACTCAAAAGTTGAAAACTTAGCGAGCCTTGAAGAAAATGCTGACGGCGTACCTTTATTGACCCAATTGGATGAAAGTGCTGCAGTAACAACTTTCGATATTACGACGGGATATAACGTTACTGAAAATTTTACAGTTAATGTCGGTTTAGAGAAGTTTAGCTATGATGATGCGTTTAAATCATCATATGCCATTGCGCCAGTTGAAGAGCGTGCGAGTATTGAATTCCAATACGAACAAGACAACCTAAAAGTGTTTTGGTCAACGGTATGGTTTGGCTCGAAAGACTTAAGTGAGTATGGCTACGAAGGCTACAACAAGCTGGGTGATGAAACTACGGCTAAAACGTTATCAGGTAAAGCATTTTCTACATCAGATGTTAAAGTGCAATATCAGTTAACGCAGCACACTAAAGTGTATGCTGGTATTTCAAACGTATTTGAAGAAACACAAATCGATAATGGCGACTCACCACTGTTTTATGATGCTAACGGTGGTTACGATGTTGCTTACATTTACGGCGCTTTACATGGTCGTGAAATGTATGCAGGTATTGAAATAAAGCTTTAAGTTTTATTTCTACGGTAAAATAAGTCTGTTAATGAATAAGTTTGCCAACTACAGGCGTGACAACATCATAGTGCTGATTATTTTCAGTGCTATGTTTTTTGTTATGCAAGCTGCTGCAAAACCCTTGAATGTTGCATCATTGAAACCTTTACGAGTAATTCATGACGTTAGTAATCAAGAGACATTTAAAGCAGAAGAGGGCAGACTGGTTTCAGTTACTATGATTTTTCAGCCTGATTGTAGTTGGTGTAAAAAACAGGGAAAAACATTAGCAAAAGCATTCGAGCAATGTCATTCATCAATCAACATCAACTTGGTTGGTGCCAAAGGTAAAACCAGGCAGCTTAAAAAAGAGCTCAAACATTACCACCAAGGTATTCCCGCTTATAAAGCTGATCGTCAATTTTTACGCTCTATTGGGGGTTATCAAGCGTCTCCTACAACTTTAATATATGACCATAATGGCAAGTTGATTGCTAAAAAGCGCGGCTTTATTCCAAAAGAAAAACTCGCTAATGCATTCTCTGTGCTTACTCAAGGACAGTGCCAAATATAGCGTTATGTTATTACGATATATACTTGTTAGGTATCTATGTATTTTTAATATGCACTTATCTTCTGCCATTCACTTGTTAGTTTATTTTGCTCAAAACGCAAAAATCACTATGCTTCTTAAGGATGCGGCATTTGTTATTACATCATTTAAATTGAGCCTATTCCACTTAAGGTTCTATCTAAAAAGAGGTAGTTGTAATGAAAGATAGCCATTCTTTATTTTCTTCCTAACGCTATAATTTCCTTCATACTTAGTTATTTAATTGATAATTAAATAACGTTCGACTGTATTTCTTATCAAATGTATGGAGCTAGATGTGTTTAATGTTGATTCTTAAAATTAATTTGTTGCGAAACGTAAAATAAAAATGGCCAATTATGAATAATTGGCCATTGCTTTTTACCCGAAACTAGTTGCTTTTAATCAGAACTAAAATTGATAACTAATACTGAAATCAATTGTTCTTGGTAATATATAGCGGCCATTCGAAGAAAGGGAGTCACGAGGGTCACCTTCGGTCAGTGCTTCTTCATCAGTTAAATTATTCACCGATAACTGCATCTGTACTTCATCAGAAAGGTTTAAAATCATACCAAGATCAATTTTTTCATAACCGTCTAAAGTCACTGTGTTTTCGTTATTGGCGAACCTATCGCCAACGGCAGAAAGCGTGCCATAAACGGTGGCGTACATGCCATTTGAAAACTCAAGATCATAACTTGGTGTAACTCGAACTTGCCAACTTGGTTGTCTTTGCGCTTCGTTACCAACATTCGTTGGACTTTCAGTAATTTCAGTTTCTTGAATTGTTGAATTCAATCGCAATGTAAAACCGTTATCAGTATAGTAATTGAAGTCAATTTCAATGCCGTAGGCTTCGTTGGTTAGCACTTCTGCAGGCTCTCCGGGTTGAGCAACAAAAGTATCTCCTTTGACTTCGTTAAAAAAAGCGGTAGCAAATAAGTCATAATAATCGTGAGATATTTTATAACCTAGTTCAAACTGGCTTACTTCTTTAATGAGATCTTCACCGTTTTGGTAAGCGCTAAAGTTGTCACGAAAATCATCAAAAAAGGGCATTTTACTACCATCACTGATGCGGGCGAATATCCCTTGTTTTTCAGCAAACATCCAATTAGCACCGACAGTCCAGGCGGTACTATCTTCATCGTACGAAACCGCTTTGGTTATGACTCCGTCTAAACCTTCGTCAACAGTATATTCAATTTGGTGATTCTCTCTTCTAACACCACCGTCAATGGTAAGTGTTGAAGTAACTTCATATGACGCCGCGACATAAAAAGCCTTTGTTGAGCCATCGCCAATACTATTGATATCGTAATTCCAACCACAACTGTCGGCATTATCATTACAATCAATACCCGTTAGCATCTCACCACCTGATTCAACTACGTGGTAGGCATGATTACCTAGTGCCCACCAATCTTTAGCCTCAAAGCTGGAATTATAGAAACCAGCGGTGACTGTGCCTTTTTCCAAGGTTTTAGTCAGGGTAAAGTCATTGGTAAATGCTTCAATTTGTTTTTTAACCACCCAGCGGCCTATTTGTTGAACAACGGTTGAGCCGTCATATTCTTTTCCTGTTACGGCGCCGGTTGCGCTTGAACCATTGTCAGCCACCAAAGAAAGGCTGGTAGGGTCGCCGTTTGGTACTAAGCCATAAGTATCAGCATCACCTTTGGTATAAATAAAGCGGTTAACTAAACCCCAACCATTGTCTAAATCAAGATCAATACTCCCGCCTGAAACTGAGCCATCCCAGCCTCGGCCTTGGCCAAAATCAACGGTTTCAGTAGTTTTATTATCGTCTGGGCCATATTGAATGGTTGCGTGACGATTATTTGTGCCGATTTGAGTGTATTGATTGTCAACACCAGCAACATTTATCGGTGATGGTAAGTACCAAACGCCATGGTCATCAGTTTGACGGGTATATAAGTTTATTTTGCCATTATCTAAATTTTTGGTGATGTTAATAGTGAACTGATTACCTTCTTCAGCATTAAAACCAGCATCACGAACACCCGGCGAGCTTTTTATATAGCCACCAATCATGAAATATAAATCATCAGCTAAGCTGCCGCTTAACACACCATCGATACGCTGTAGACCATAATTTGATGTTGAATATTTTACTAAGCCTTCGGTATCGTCAGAGCCTTCTTTTAGCAAAAAGTTTGTAGTTAAGCCGGGTTGCCCATTGGAAACTACCGGGTTTGGGCCGCCACGCAATGCTTCCATAAACTCGACCGTTTCGTCTAAGCGGAATAAGGTTGAGTTTTCTAAGAAAGAAAGGGTTGGTGGTGGAAATATTGGCGCACCTTGCAATTGAACGGTTAAGAAAGGTGCATCTCCACCACCAGGGAAGCCTCGAACAAAGACGTTAGCACCAGATACGCCGCCTGAGCTTTCAGACCAAACGCCAGGCACGGCTTTAAATAAATCTGCAGTGCTTTTAGGGGCTAATTTTTTGATGTCGTCTTCTGAGAATGAACTTATGGCAAAACTCGCTTCTTCCTTGGCTACTGCTTTGCCGCTAAAGGTGCCGGTAACAATAATTTTTTCTATACTTTCATCGTTAGCTTGTTCTGCTGCCAAGCTAGCATTTGCTTGGCAGGTTAGTGCCAATGCAATGGCTATAGAAGATAGCTTGAATGTCTGTCTCATGTTATATGTCCTCTATTCTGATAGAAGCATTTGCTTTATCAGATAATAATTATGATTGTTCATATTTTCTTCCCCACAATCAATATAGATCTGAATGCAATCGTTTGCAATTTATTTTTGCAATCGTTTGCATTTTTCTGTTTTAAATTGCAATAGCCCCTCAGTATGTAATAATTCCTGATGATTTAATTGAAATGTACTTTAAGGTGTATTTAGCGTTGAGCAATGAAAATAAATTAACATTAGCAGGATTGGCAAAACTGGCGGGTGTGTCGACATCTACCGTTTCTCGAGCGTTAAAAGATAACCCATTAATAAAAAAAGAAACCCGTGAAAGTTTGCAGTCATTGGCCAAGCAATACAACTTCAGCTTAAATCATGCGGCAAGTCGTTTACGCACACAAAAAACTAATGTGGTTGCGGTTATTTTGAATCTTGTCGATGATACCGATCAAAGTATTAGTGACCCCTTTCTACTCAAAGTGGTTGGTGATTTAAACCAAGCACTGAATCAACAAGGCTATGAATTGCTACTCTCTAATTCTTTAATGGCGAATGAAGATTGGGCAAATTACTTTATTAGTAGTAGTCGCGCCGACGGCATTATCGTTATTGGACAAGGTAAGAATACCGATAACGTAGAAAAAGTAGCAAAAGCTGGCGCACCCTTGGTGGTTTGGGGAGATCCTAAAGTTGAAGCAAGCTATGCCGTTGTTGGCAGCAATAATGACTTAGGCAGTTATTTGGCGACGCAGCACTTAATTGATGGCGGTTGTAAACGGATTTTATTTTTGGGTGATCCTGAGCATGCCGAAATGAGTGAGCGTTATAAGGGGTATAGTCGTGCGATTAAAGGTGCGAATTTAGCTGACAGTGCCGAATTAACGCTATCGTGTGACATAACCAGTAAGGCTGCATACGAGGCAATTGATGTTGCAATTTTAGAGCAAGGTTTATTTTTTGATGGCATAGTCGCTACCAGTGATATGGTAGCATTAGGCGCATTGAAAGCACTGAAAGAGCGATATATAAATATTCCTAATGATGTTGGAATTGTCGGTTTTGATGATATTGCCATGGCCGAACTTTTTCACCCCGCTTTAACAACAATTAAACAAGACACCAAAACTGCCGCGAAAATAATGGTTGCACAACTTTTAAAGCAATTTAATGGCGATAATGCTGATTCAGCCGTGGTTGATATTGAATTAATAAAACGTAAATCTTCCCGTTAATCAGTGATATTTTACTTTTCATTATTAATTACTCAGCAAAAAATGCAAACGTTTGCATTTTTGCTGAGTAGACTATAGACTAAGATAAATGATAATGAAAAGTGAGTGATTTTAATGTCGAGATTGATGACCATAGCTGCAATTGCAGTTTGCTATTTTGTTTTTGCTATTTTACTTAACAGTGTTGGCACCGTCATCTTGCAATCAATTCATAGTTTTGATGTTAGTAAAACACAAGCAAGCACATTAGAAGGTTTTAAAGACCTTTCTATCGCGTTAGTGTCGTTTTTTGTTGCTTCAATTATTCCGAGAATAGGTTATAAAGTGGTATTACTTATAGCCTTAGTTTTAGTAACATTGGCTTGTATCGCAACACCGCTTGTCGCAAATTTTCTGATAATAAAATTGCTGTTTGCCTGTATCGGTGTTTCATTTGCCTTAGTTAAAGTTTCAGTCTATTCGATTATTGGTCAACTCTCATCTACGGTAAAGTCACATTCTTCACTATTGAATACCATTGAAGGTATCTTCATGCTCGGTAGCCTGTCTGGTTACTGGCTATTTAGTTTCTATGTTAAACCCAACGCAACGGAATTAACCGCATGGCTTGATGTGTATTATCCATTAGCCGGGTTAGTTATATTTGCAGCTATTTTGGTGGCTTTTTCGAAAATTGATAACAGCCAAGCACAAGGCCCGCAACACAGTATCATTAGCGATTTTATCGATATGCTGAAAATGAGCTATCAAAAATTGGTATTGATATTTGTGCTGTCGGTTTTCTTGTATGTGCTTATCGAGCAAGGGATAGGGACTTGGTTGCCAACATTTAATAGTGAAGTTATTGGCTTACCTAGTGATGTTAGCATTCAAATGACCAGTATATTCGCGGCAGCGCTGGCGCTAGGAAGGTTGTTGGCGGGGCAAATTTTACGTTATATGAGTTGGTATTATTTTTTAAATATTTGTGTTGTTTCCATGGCCGTTATTATTTTAGTGCTGTTGCCACAAACTGATGTTGTCATCAATGGACCGGTTGAGAGTGTGCTCGATGCGCCTGCGATTGCATATTTATTGCCGCTTATTGGTTTAATGATGGCACCAATTTATCCGGTTCTAAATTCCGTGATGTTGAGTAGTTTAGCGCAGTCTAAGCATGCTGCTATGACAGGTCTTATTGTGGTTTTTTCCGCACTTGGTGGCACCACAGGATCAATCATTACTGGCTTTTCTTTTGAAAAATTAGGTGGGCAAGATGCGTTCTATTTGTTGCTTATTCCTATGCTACTTATCCTCATTAGCCTTTATTTCTTTAACCTCGCAACGAAAAAAAATTCGCATAAGTAGCGGACTTTACAGGTATTTAAATGACACAATCTGACAGTCTACAGCACAGAGCTAATGAAAATTTAGCTTTTTTTAGCAGTGAGCTTTTTAAAGTGGTGCAAAGCAGTGGAATTTTTTCTGATAGTAAAATTTTCGCCGATGCTGCGCCTAAAAATACCTACGAGCATATTTTAACTCAATTCGAGCTTAGCAATCCGGCTAAAAATAACACGTCACTTCTAAGATTTGTTGAACGTTATTTTGAGCTTCCATGCCTGCAAGAGTCGGACTCAGCAAACCTGCATATTAATATTGAATTGCAGATAAAAAGTTTATGGCGTCACTTAGGGCGACAAGCGGATAAAAATCGCAGTGGTTCATTGTTGCCGCTGAGTTCACATTATATAGTGCCGGGCGGTAGGTTTAGAGAAATTTACTATTGGGATAGCTATTTTACCGCATTGGGATTGATTGAATCAGGCAAGGTGTCAGTCGCTGAGTCAATGCTAGAAAACTTTATTGTGCTGCAAAACCAGTATGGTTGTATTCCTAATGGTAATCGTAGCTACTATTTATCTCGATCGCAGCCGCCGATATTAGCCATGTTAGTTGAGCTGCTATTACCATTTCAGGCTGAGCCCAAAAAATTTCTGCTTAAAACAATTGCGGCGGTGATTACGGAGTATGACTTTTGGATGGATGGCCATAAGCTATTAAATTCAAAGCATGTTGAGTGTAAGCGTGTGGTTCGAATGCCAAATGGCAGTATATTAAATCGTTATTGGGACAATGAAGCGACACCAAGACCTGAGTCATTTAATGAAGATATTGAATTAGCCGCAGGGTTATCAACAACAGAGACAAGTGAGTTTTTCCGCAATATTAGAGCAGCGTGTGAATCTGGTTGGGACTTTAGCTCGCGTTGGATGCAAGATAAAAATTCACTGACTAGCATAAAAACAACTCGAATCGTGCCAATTGATTTGAACAGCTTAATTTATAAGATGGAGTGTTTAGTCGCTGAGTTTTCCCTAATTATTGATGACAAAGAACAAAGCAATAAGTTTGCTAGTTATGCGTTGGAGCGTAAAGGTGCAATAGAACAATATTTATGGTCTGAAGGTGATAATTATTTTATGGACTATGACCTCGATGAAAACGCACAAAGCCAGATAAAGTCATTGGCAGGAGTATTACCATTGTTTGTGGAACTTGCCAGTGGAGAACAGTCAGCGCTTATTGCAAAAGAAATTTCAGAAAAGTTTTTAAAAGTTGGTGGTTTAGTTACAACCAACATCGAAAGCTCTCAACAATGGGACGCACCTAACGGCTGGGCACCTTTACAATGGTTTGCCGTTAAAGGCCTCCTTAATTATCAGCAACAGTCACTTGCCAAGCAGATCATGCTGCGTTGGCTTGATACCGTCAATCTATACTTTGAGCAAACAGGAAAGTTAATGGAAAAATATAATGTTTGCGATCAAGCATGTGCCGCCGGTGGCGGCGAATATGATGTTCAAGAAGGGTTCGGTTGGACAAATGGAGTCTATCAAGCATTTATTAAAGAACTGAATACTTGATTGTTAAAGTGCAAAGCAAGTGAGTTAAGTGGGAAAAACTAAACTCATATCTGTAGAGGGAAAAAGTGGGCTCGCTGGCATTGTTACCGAAGTTAATGCCATAGTTTTAGCTTGATACAATGTTTTATCTGCGATGCACATTACTTCTTTTAGCGTGGTATTGTTATTAAGTTTAGTAATGTGAGGTAACTTAATTGTTAAGGAGCGAGTTCTTAAAAATGAGTTAATGCAATCTCTGTTTTAACGTAGGGAACTGTCGAATTTAAGACAGTGTTACTTTTTTAGTTACCTGTAAAAGCTATATATTTTTTAAAATTCATTTTCTAGTACTTTCGCTAATACCGCTACATATTGTTGCAAAATAACGTGCTGATTTTATATACATTTATCGCGTGTTCAGTCAACATGGATAATAGTGAATTTTCTCAATATTTCTAAGAGGGTTGCCAACATGGGTACATTGAAGTTTTTAATCGTATTAATGGTTTTTATGTTGAGTGCTTGTGTGCAAGTACCTGTAAATAGTGATAGCAGAATGTCTAACTTGGCGGTAACTAGTGTTTGGGATATGTCGACAAAATTCACTTCAGGAACTAGCTATAGCATCTCGCCTCAGCATTTAAAAAGTGTTGCCAGAGAAACAGGTGAGATAAAAAATGCCTATCAACGCTATGCTGACGGCATTAAGGCAAATTTAAATGCTCATGGTTTTCAAGAGCAGACAGATGCGAAATTAGCGCAACTTCATGTTCGTTTTATGTTGGCTTTGTCAGAAGATTTAGATGACCAAACTATTAGTGAACAATTTGGCATTACGCCTGGTTTGCAAGATAACCAAGAATTTAGCAAGGGCAGTATCTTAATTTCAATTACACAAGCTGATACCGGTCAGCGTGTTTGGCATGGTGCTATTCAAGGGTTTGTGCAAGAAGATGCTACTGAGCAAGAGCGTGAACAACGCCGACGTTATGTGCTTAATATGGTGTTAGCGCAATTTCATAAACCTCATTAACATTAAGCCTAAGGTTTTTTAACAATTTTAAACACACTTTTTTCTCTTAATAAGGTCTACTATACTGAAAGAAGTAATGGAGGGTAACGTAATGAATAAATCAATAATGTGTTTAATGTTTGCAGCAACAACTTTAATGCCGTTAAGTTATGCGCAGGCAGCAGAAGTTGAGGTTAAATGGACGAACCCTGATAAGTATTCTGATATTGACGCGGGTGAGGAGCATAGAAAGCATTTTAAAGAAAGAACGTTTAAATCTTTTGAAAAACATTTTGCGAAATTAGCCGAGTCATTACCTGAAGGGCAAAAGCTAGTATTAGATGTTACCAATATAGATTTAGCGGGTGATGTTAATCACGGTGGTATGAAGCGTATTCGCGTGGTAAAGGATATTTTCTTTCCGCGTATGGAGTTTAACTACCAGCTGCTTAATGCAGACAGTTCAGTAATTAAAAGTGAAGATGTCTCAATTAAAGATATGGGCTTTTTGATGCACAATGGTCTTAAATACCGTAGTCAATCACTAGGTTATGAAAAAGAAATGCTAGATGATTGGTTTAAAGATACATTTGCAGAGTAGTTAAGAAAACTGTATCAGTAATGATTAAATATAAAAAACGCAGCTAGACTGCGTTTTTTTTATTGCTGATTTAAGCTTCTTTTTTTACTTATACTAAAACCTTATCACGGCATAGGTAGGAAAATTCATGTAATTTATACTAGTTTTATATAATTGAATTTTTAGGTTTTGTTAACATTTATTCTGATAGTTTTTAACAAATTCATACAACCTTACTTGCTATTTTATTGTCTACTATATTGAAATAAAATGTTAGAGGAATTAGTAAATGATAAAAAAAATTGTAATAGGCGTATTCATCATTGTTTCTGCGATGGCTCAAGTGCCGTTTTCGCAGGCTGCTGAAGTTGAAATTAAATGGTCAAATATCGATAACTATACTGATATTGAAGCAGGTGAAGAAAATCGTAAGTATTTTAAAGAGTGGGTATCCAAATCGATAGGAAAGCATATTGATAAATTGGCTAATTCATTACCTAGCGATCAAAAACTTATTATTGAAGTGCTTAACGTCGATTTAGCAGGTACTGTTAAATATAAGGGTTCTAAACAAGTTCGAATTATTAAAGAAGCGTTCCCGCCTGAATTAGAACTTCAATATAAATTGGTAAATAGTGAAAATTCAGTTATTAAAGAAGAAACAATTCTACTTAGGAACTTAAAGTTTTTGCAAAGTGTTAGTACTAAATACCGTAGCCAATCATTAGGTTATGAAAAAGAAATGTTAGATGACTGGTTTAAAGATACATTCACAGAGTAGTTTGTGAAGCTATATCAGTGAAGGTTAATAAAACGCAGCTTGGCTGCGTTTTTTTGTTACTGATTTAAGTTTCTTTGCTTTGCTCAAATTTGCTTAATACTGTGAACAGTTGCTCTATTTTTTTCACTAAATCAATAAGCGTTTGTTGATCTGATGTTTTTTGCCAAAAAACTAGATCATTTGCGACTTCTTCAACGTATGGCTGGAATGTATTTGCTGAACATTTAAAGCCAGCATCCCCAGTAAATATTGCTGAAAAACCAGCTTGTTTGGCTTCGCGCAGCGTTGTTAATGTGTCGTCTGCAGCTAATGATTTCTTTAATATAATCGAAATATTATCGACAAGTTGCTTGTGTACGGCTTCGCTCATAATTACTCATATTTATTTTAGGCTGTTTAATGGCGCTATTATGCCAAATTGATCGGCGTTTTGTTAGCTTCACCAGCAATTTCTCTAACAAGTTTTGGCATTAAGTAGCCGGGTAGAATTGCCATTAATTGTAAAATAATTTTTTTAGCGGCCTCTTCACAAATATCAAAGTGGGCAACGCCTTGAACTTTATCAAACAAATGTAAATAGTAAGGTTGAATACCGGCATCAAATAAGGCTTCGCTCAAGTTTGCTAATACTTCTGCATTATCGTTAACGCCTTTTAGTAACACACTTTGATTAAATAGTGGTATTCGCGCCTCTATTAAGGGAGCAAGCGCTTCTATTACATCTTTATTAATTTCATTGGCATGATTAATATGAAAAACGATGGTCGGCTTTAATCGTGTTTGTGTTAACGCTTTAACTAATGTCGGAGTTATACGCTGTGGAATAACAATGGGTAAACGGGTGTGAATGCGTAGACGTTTTACATGTCCTATTTGCTCAACTTCATTTATTAGCCATTGTAAGTGCTCGTCACTGGCCATTAATGGATCACCGCCGCTAAAAATTACCTCGTTAAGTTCGTTATGTGTTTTTATATAATCTAGAGCTTGCTGCCAGCGAATTTTATTTGGGCTGTTATCTGCGTATGGGAAGTGTCGACGAAAACAATAGCGGCAATTAATCGCACAGCCACTTTTTACTACCATTAGCACTCGATGTTTATATTTATGTAGTAACCCCGGAGCAACCGTATCATGCTCTTCTAAGGGATCTGTTAAATAACCTTCGGTTGCAATAAATTCCGAATCTAACGGCATTACCTGCTTTAAAATAGGATCATTAATGTCGCCTTTTTTTATTCTTGAAAGTAGTGGACGGGGCACTCTTACCGGAAATAATTTGCGCGCCGAGAAATGCTGTTGGTATTGATGCGGTGAAATTTCCAGCAATTCCAATAAAGTTTTTGGATCTGTAATAACATTTGCTAATTCTTTTTGCCAAGAAGTGTGCAATTTATCGCTGATTTGAGTTATTATTTGCGGCATTTCTATATTCAATTTTTAACCTTTGCGTTTACTACGTGAACGAGCGAGCATAATAATTATGGCTAATTTTAGCACTAACCAGTTCAAAGCTGGACTTAAATTAATGATTGATGGTGAACCTTGTAACATTATCGACAATGAAATCGTAAAGCCAGGTAAAGGGCAAGCGTTTAATCGTATTAAAATTCGTAAGTTGATATCTGGTAAGGTATTAGAAAAAACATACAAATCAGGTGAAAGTGTTGAAGGCGCAGACGTTATGGACTCAGAGTTAGGCTATTTATACGCTGACGGTGAGTTTTGGCACTTCATGAATAACGAAACTTTTGAGCAAGTTGCGGCTGATGAAAAAGCGGTTGGTGACAATGTTAAATGGTTAGCTGAAGGTGACCTTTGTACGATTACTTTCTGGAATGGTAATCCTATTTCTGTAGCGCCACCTAACTTTGTTGAGCTTGAAATCACAGAAACAGATCCTGGATTAAAAGGCGATACAGCAGGCACAGGTGGCAAGCCAGCAACGCTTACCACTGGTGCAGTAATTCGTGTACCATTATTCGTACAAATTGGCGAAGTTGTTAAAGTTGACACTCGCTCTGGTGAATATGTTTCCCGTGCTGGTAAGTAAAGTTTAAATCGAAATGTTTTGGGTTATGACTGGCCCAACATGAAAAGAAAAAAGCCTGCAAATGCAGGCTTTTTGCTATTTAAAACAAACAAGAAATCATGATCACTTTAAATGCTCAGTAAAGTAATCTGTCATCATGGTTTTTAGGTGTAAGGTGGTTCCTTCACCTTCTCGAATACCATGACTTCTATTTGGGTAAGACATAAAGTCAAACTGACGATTATGTTTTATTAACTCATTTATCAAACGCTCAGTACCTTGGTAGTGAACATTATCGTCACCGGTACCATGCACTAATAACAATTTACCTTGCAAATTCTTAGCATGAGTAATTGGAGAGCCTTGCTCATATCCGTCGGCATATTCAGTTAATAAGCCAGAATAACGCTCTTGATAAATACTGTCGTATAACCGTTGATCAGCAACTGGTGCTAGTGAAATGCCAACTTTGTATAATTCGGGGTAGCGAAATAACATGTTAAGGGTCATTGAACCGCCACCTGAGTGTCCCCAAATGCCAACACGATTTAAGTCAATGTATGACCAGCGTTTTGCCATTGCTTGTAGGGCGTCAGCTTGATCACGTGAAGATAAAATTCCGACTGCGCCGTAAATTGATTTACGCCACTCTCTACCTTTTGGCGCTGGTGTACCACGGTTATCGATTGAGGCAACAATAAAACCTTGCTCGGTTAGCATCTGATCCCAAAAATAGGCATTACCGCGCCATCGGTCTTGTGCAGTTTGTCCGGCAGGTTCACCATAAACATAAAATATAATTGGATACTTTTTGCTGGCATCAAAATTAGCAGGACGCATAATATAACCATCTAGCACTACACCGTCTTGTGCTTTTACTTGGAAAAATTCGTGCTCAGGCCTAGCCATATTTGCCATTTGTTGCTTGAGCTTGTTATTAGCCATTAACTGATGTTTTTGTTGATGACCTTCAATCTTTACCAAGCTTTTTTGTGTTGGTGTTGAAAAGTCAGAATGAGAATGAATAGCCCACTGGCCATCTGGCGACATTTGATAACGGTTTGAGCCGGAAAATTCTTCAGGGGTTATGCGTTGGTTTGATAGGCTACCATCAAGTTTACTGCGATATAAGTAGCGTTGAGCAACGTTATCTGGTGAAGCGATAAAATAAACCCAGCCATTTTTTTCGTCAATAGCTTGAATGTCGGTAATATCAAATTCGCCTTGAGTTAAATTGATAACAGTATTGCCATCACGTGAAACCTTGTAAATATGGCGCCAACCAGAGCGTTCACTCTTCCAAATGAAATCGGAGCCATTTTTCAACCAGCGGGCGTCATCATAAAAATCAAGAAAGTTCTTTTCTTTCTCTATTTGAATTAAATCTACTACACCAGTTTTAGCATCCGTTAAATAAAGTTTATTGGTATCTTGCTTACGATTAACGTGCTGGACCAATATTTGTGATGAATTGCCTGACCAATTCATCCGTGGAATATACATTTCACGAGAGTTATTGGGGAGTTTTGCCCAAGTTGTTTTTTTATTTTTTAAATCAACTATACCGACTTTAGCTAACGCATTTTGTTCGCCAACTTTTGGATAAGGAAACTTAGTTAAAGTAGGGTAAAGTTCATCAGTATTGTTAATCATGATGAAGTCTTTACTGCCATTTGTATCTAATTGCCAATAGGCAATACTTTTTCCATCAGGACTCCAACGAAAACCATCACGAATAGAAAACTCTTCTTCGTATACCCAGTCAAATAAGCCATTAATAATGCCATTTCCAGCATCGGAAGTTAGTTGTGCAATATGGTTATTTGCTAAAGTTTCAACATAGATATTATTGTCATGCACATAAGCTACTTGGTTGCCGTCAGGTGAGAATTTAGCAAACATTAAGCTACTTGCTTTAACTGTATCACCACCTAATTGCTTAAGTTGATTTGAATTTAGGTTTAATACCCAATAGTCACCACGGCTATTTGAGCGCCATACTTTTTTGCTATTGGTGTAAATAAGTACCTGTGAGCGATCGTTTGACCAAATGTAGTTATCTATTGATAGCGGTTTAGAGCTGCCTTCGGGGATTAATTGCTCTGCTGATATAAGTACTGTTTTTGCTAAGGTATTAGGGTTATAAAAAACAATATCACGGCCGATACTTTTGGCTTTATCATTATCATCGTTTTTTGTTTTTAGTGACTTTTCCACTGCGGTATAGCCACTACCATCGGCTAACCAGCGTATTCTACCAAGCCATTGTGATTTGAACTCACGATCTTGATAAATACGCTCAAGTGTTAATGGTTTATCAATTGCGTTTTGTGATGATGCCGAATCGTAATCTGTACTTTGGCAGGCAATTAACGACACTGAAATAGCGGTGAGCGCGCACCAGCGAGAGAGCTTAGCAGTAAACATAATAATTCCTTATTTAATATTATGTTTACTGTAAATTGTATACAAAAATAAAACAATCTAACTTATCGCTACTTTTGGTAATTTAGTCTCGAAACGGTCAAGATCGAGTCAGGGAATACACCTTCAGCAGGTTTTCAATTGGGTTCTGCTTGATTTCTGTTTAGCTACTGCAATAACAATTACTTTTTTATTGAAAACCTTGAACTTGCCCCCACGTTAAAGAGACAAAAATATTTTAGGATCAGCTATGCAATCGGCATTAAAAATATCAGCGTTAGAAAAAACCTATAAAGGCGGTTTTCAAGCACTTAAAGGTATCGATCTTACTGTCAAACAGGGGGACTTTTTTGCCTTGTTGGGACCTAATGGTGCGGGTAAATCTACGACCATAGGAGTGATCACTTCATTGGTGAATAAAACTGCCGGTCAGGTGAGTGTTTTTGGCTACGATATTGATAATGAGCTAGAAGCTGCGAAAAGTTATATTGGTTTAGTGCCGCAAGAGTTTAACTTTAATCAGTTTGAACCTTTAATGAAGATTCTAATTAACCAAGCTGGCTACTATGGTGTTGAGCGTTCTGTTGCCGTAGAACGTGCAGAAAAGTACTTAAAACAATTAGACTTGTGGGATAAAAAAGATAGTGCTGCTCGTATGCTCTCTGGCGGTATGAAACGTCGTTTAATGATTGCACGAGCCTTAATGCATGAACCGAAAATGTTAATTCTTGATGAGCCTACCGCTGGTGTTGATATTGAGCTTCGTCGTTCAATGTGGGATTTTTTACGTGAACTTAATCAGCAGGGTATAACGATTATATTAACTACGCACTACTTGGAAGAAGCTGAAATGCTGTGTCGAAATATTGCCATTATCGACTCAGGCATTATTGTTGAAAATACCGATATGAAATCGCTATTAGCTAAGTTAGATATTGAAACCTTTGTTTTTGACCTAAAGCCAAACAGCAAACCGGCTCAACTTAAAGAATTTTGTTGTCGTGTAATCGATGATCATACTTTGGAGGTCGATGTAAAGAAATCGCAAACGATTAACCAAGTTTTTACGCAATTAAGCGAACAAGATATTGATGTTTTAAGTATGAGAAATAAAAGCAACCGACTAGAGGAACTATTTGTTAGTTTAGTTGGCAGTGGTCAAGAATCAGCTGACAGTAAAGTGCAGGAGTAAAAAATGGTCACCTCAAGAAATATTATTGCACTGAAAAGTATTCTTCATAAAGAAATTCATCGTTTTATGCGTATTTGGGTGCAAACGTTAGTGCCTCCAGCAATCACTATTAGTTTATATTTTGTTATTTTTGGCTCGTTAATTGGCTCGCGAATTGGTGAGATGGGCGGTTTTGATTACATGTCATTTATTGTGCCTGGTCTTATTATGATGAGTGTGATCACCAACTCATATTCTAATGTCGCATCGTCGTTTTTCAGTGCAAAATGGCAACGTAATGTTGAAGAAATGCTAGTGGCACCTGTGCCTAATTGGGTTATTGTTGCCGGTTATGTTGGTGGCGGTATGGCTCGAGGTATTTTAGTTGGTAGTATTGTGACCATTGTTGCGATGTTTTTTGTTGATATACAAATACATAATATCTGGGTAATTATTGCAACGGTAGCGCTTACCTCTGCGACCTTTGCTTTAGGTGGTTTAATTAATGCTATTTTTGCCGGAAGCTTTGATGATATTTCAATTATTCCAACTTTTATTTTAACGCCATTAACGTATTTAGGTGGCGTGTTTTACTCGATTAGTTTATTACCAGAGTTCTGGCAGGGTGTTTCACAAATTAACCCAATTGTTTACATGGTTAACGCTTTTCGCTATGGCTTTTTGGGGATCTCCGACGTAAGTTTAGTTATGTCATTCTCAGTACTTGGGGTTTTTATTGTGAGTTTATATACCGTTGCCATGGTGTTAATTACTAAAGGTATAGGTTTAAGAAGCTAGTGCAGTTAGTTGCACTATATTATGGTGCGAGAATTTTTAAAAATGTTAAAGAAGTACAGGTAAAGGCACAATGAGTTCGACAGAAATTACTGGTGATTCAAAAGTTATTGTAACCAACCAGCCAGGAATACATGAAAAGCTAACTGAGATTGTTGCTAAGCATATTGAGCATCCGTCTCAGAAACCGATACAGACACATACGCAACAAGCTTTTGATGAAGTTAATCAGATTGTCCAGTCATTCTCTGGCGAAATCATTCTTGATTCATGCTGTGGCGTTGGTCAAAGTACGCGTTTGCTAGCAAAAAAAAATCCTAATGCCTTAGTTATAGGTGTAGATAAGTCAGCTCATAGAATTAATCGTAATGTTGACGAAGTTAGCCGTGAAGGCGAGGATGGTGTTGTTGATAACTTCCACCTAGTACGGGCTGACTTAAACGATTTTTATCGGCTTGTGGTCGCGGCTAAGTGGCCAGTGAGTAAACACTATATTTTATACCCAAACCCGTGGCCTAAAGCTAAACATATTCAGAGGCGTTGGCACGGTAGTGCGGTATTTCCACAAATTGTTGCCTTAGGCGATGAGATAATCTTACGTAGTAATTGGCAGTTATACTTACAAGAGTTTCAAGTGGCGGCTGGCATCGCTGGATTTTTTGGTGGTATTTCTGAAGTTAATGACGAGCAGCCATTAACGCCCTTTGAAGCTAAATATCAAGCTAGTGGGCAAACATGCTGGCAATTAACAATTGTGAAAAGCTAATACTTAGCTAGTGTTGCAAAATATTTAAATAATTGGCTAAATTTACATTTATTTGGCCAATTACCTCAATTTCGAAT
The DNA here is from genome assembly GCA_913058245.1 of uncultured Colwellia sp. Lineage (GTDB taxonomy): Bacteria > Pseudomonadota > Gammaproteobacteria > Enterobacterales > Alteromonadaceae > Cognaticolwellia. The sequence goes on along the minus strand of CAJXQJ010000004.1, from coordinate 128,156 downwards.
TATTGTTATTTCTGTTTTATTGCTACTTTTCCTTATATATCAATTATTTAAAGTTTTGGCCTGAATGTTGATATTACTTTGGTATATCAAGTTGAAATTTAGGATGAATGACATGACTAACAATATTAAAAAAACTGTATTTATGATGGCATTAAGTAGTTTAGCAATTGTTGAATTAGCATTGGTTTACGTAGCAACATTACTAGCTTAATTATATTGAATTATTTTCAATATAATTGTTTTAAACACCAAATAGGGTGGAAAAAACGAGACTTTTAGTCAAAATTTTATTACAGTGCCGCACTTATGTAGAACAACTTGCTTATGGTGAGTAGTAAATAGTGAATAAGTATGACGGTTAGTAAACGCGCGGCACAAGCGACTGAAGAGTCTTTACATCGCATTTTTACCATTCCTGTGGCGCCCGATTCTACATTGGGTCGAATTGAGAATGAGATCTCGCAAAATTTAGCGGGCTTTTTAGGTGAGCATATTGCGGCCACCGAACAAGCTTTGACTGAAATAGAAAAAGATTTTGCAGGTTCGCAAATTCCTGAAAACCCAGCGTTTGTTTCTGATCATATGCATCACTTGCTTGATAAGTTAGTGTCACAATCGGTTCACACATCAAGTCCAAATTTCATTGGACACATGACGTCAGCATTACCTTATTTCATTTTACCCTTGTCAAAACTGATGATTGGGTTGAATCAAAATCTAGTAAAAATTGAAACCTCAAAAGCATTCACGCCAATGGAGCGTCAAGTGCTAGGGATGATGCATCGACTAGTTTATCAAGATGAAGAAAGCTTCTACCAGCAATGGATGCATAGCGCTAATCATTCCTTAGGTGCTTTTTGTTCTGGCGGTACTATTGCCAACCTAACGGCTCTTTGGGTAGCTCGTAATAACTTACTTAAGCCCGATGGTGATTTTCGTGGTGTTGCTCGAGAAGGGTTGTATAGCGCTCTTAAACATTACCAATATGATGGCTTAGCTATTTTAGTATCATCACGTGGTCATTACTCATTAAAAAAATCTGCTGATGTTTTAGGTATTGGCCAAGAAAGTGTGATTGCTATTCCAACTGATGCAAACAATAAAATTGATTGTCAGCTGTTAAAAGCAAAGTGTGAGCAGTTAGCACAAGATAATATTCGAGTGTTAAGTATTGTTGGGGTTGCTGGTACCACTGAAACAGGCAATATTGATCCACTTGAGCAAATGGCGGAAATTGCTCAGCAGTACAATGCTCACTTTCATGTTGATGCAGCATGGGGCGGGGCAACGTTATTATCAAAAAAATACCGACCTATGTTAAAAGGCATTGAACTGGCTGACTCTGTTACTATTGATGCCCACAAGCAAATGTATGTGCCAATGGGCGCTGGCTTGGTAGTATTTAAAAACCCTGCTTCAGTAGCTGCAATTGAGCATCATGCCGAATATATTTTACGGAAAGGCTCAAAAGACTTAGGTAGCCATACCCTTGAAGGTTCGCGCCCAGGTATGGCAATGCTAGTGTATGCCGCACTACATGTTATTAGCCGTCCTGGTTATGAAATGTTAATTAATACTAGTATCGAAAAGGCACATTATTTTGCTGAGTTAATCAAGCAGCATGCTGATTTCGAGTTGGTTACTGAACCAGAATTGTGTTTATTAACTTATCGCTACAATCCAGCATGTGTTCAAAGGTTATTAGCGTCAGCAGATAATGAACAACAAGAGTGCATTAATGTTTTGCTTGATAAGTTAACTAAGTTTGTCCAAAAGCGTCAACGCGAAAATGGCAAGTCATTTGTTTCACGTACACGAATTGAAGTACAGAAATACCAAGGGCGTAAAACATTAGTCTTCAGAGTGGTATTGGCTAATCCGTTAACGTCAAAAACTATTTTACAAGATGTATTGGCTGAGCAAACGCAATTGGCGCAGGAAAGTGAAACGTTTCTACCAAGCTTATTATCAATGGAAAATCAGAGTTAGTAGCGCTTTAAGATTTATAATAATCCATACGCTATAGCTAGTAATAAGCACAGCCAAATAAAAAAGCTAATAACAATGTTATTAGCTTTTTTGTTTTTTATGACTTGCTTAAATTATTGCTCAATCTATTTACAGAAATACTTGTAAATTATCGATTAATCTTGCTTTGCCACAATGGGCGGCGGCAAGAATCACCAGCTCTTTATCATCTTCACTTGCCGGTTGCAGTGTTCGTGCATGACAAATATGAATGTAGTCTGTTTTCATGCCTGCATTATCAATAAAATTTGCAGCTTTTTTAGCAAGACCAATAAAGTCACTATTATCTGAAATTTGTAGTGCTAACCATTGAATATTTTGGCTTAATGCTGGCGCAATCTTCTTTTCTTCTATTGTTAAATAGTTATTTCTTGAGCTAAGTGCTAAACCGCTTTCTTCTCGCACTGTAGCTACTGGAATGATTTCAATCGGCATCGACAAGTCTTCAACCATAGTTTGGATTACTTGTACTTGTTGGTAATCTTTTAAACCAAAGCAGGCGATGTCAGGCTGCACTAAATTAAAAAGTTTACAAACGACGGTTGAAACGCCACGAAAATGACCTGGGCGACTTTCGCCACAGTAACCGTCAGAAACATTAGGTACTTCGACATAGCTTTGCTTGTCTAAACCTTTTGGGTAAATAATGTCAGGTGTAGGCGTAAATAGTAAGTCACAACCGGCATTTTGAAGTTTTTCTTGGTCGGCCGTCATAGTTCTTGGGTAATTATCGATATCTTCGTTAGCACCAAATTGCATTGGATTGACAAAGATACTGGCAACCACTTTATCTGCGACAGATATGGCTTTATCAACTAATGAAATATGTCCTTGATGAAGATTACCCATGGTTGGCACAAAGGCAATTTTTAAGCCTTGCTGACGCCAAGTGCTAATGGTTTCTCGCAAGGTTTTAATGTCTGAAATTGTTTGCATTGTCATCTTAGCTTCTGTTTAGTATCGGCGGTGATTACTTAAAAATATGCTCAGGGCCAGGAAAGTTTCCATTACTCACTTCGGCAATATAGAGTTCAATGGCCTTTTGGATATCACCGGTATCAATTAAAAAGTTACGGGAGAATTTAGGCATATAACTGCATGAAATACCAAGAGCGTCGTGCATAACAAGTATTTGGCCGTCAGTGTCTTTACCTGCACCGATACCTATTGTCGGAATAGATACTGCGTCGGTAATTGCTTTGCCTAAACCACTAGGAATACACTCTAATACCAATAACTGTGCACCAGCAGCTTCCAATGCTTTAGCATTTTCAATCATTTCTTGTGCTTTATCGCTGTCTCGACCTTGCACTTTAAAGCCACCAAAAACATTAACTGATTGTGGTGTTAAACCTAAATGAGCACAAACTGGAATACCTCGTTCAACTAAACCCTTGATAGTTGATTCAAGCCATTGACCGCCTTCTATTTTCACTATGCTGGCGCCTGCTTGCATAAGCTTTGCGGCATTAACATAAGCTTGCTCGGTTGTTGCATAGCTCATAAATGGCATATCTGCAATAATCAGTGTGTTTTCAACACCACGTTTTACGCATTGTGTATGGTAAGCCATGTGTTCAATATCAACAGGTAGGGTATCATCTTGGCCTTGTAGTACCATGCCTAACGAGTCTCCAATTAAAATAGCATGAATACCTGCTTGATCGAAAATTTTAGCAAAACTGGCGTCATACGCAGTAATGGTGGTAATTTTTTCACCCTGCTGTTTCATTTTCTTCAAAGTGGCAGTGGTTATTTTAGCCTTAGTTGTCGACATAATTTTTCCATTGTTCATGTTGCAACATGAATCATTTATATTTTTAGAGTGGTTATACTAACTTAATTGGCTGTGAATTTTTAGTCCATTTTTTTCAATCTGGTTGGCCAGTCCTAAGACGTTGTCACCATCAGGTAAATTCAAGTTTGGTGCTATTTCAGCCAATGGCAATAAAACGAATTCACGAAGCTTAAGGCCATAATGGGGCACTATTAAACGCTCAGTGTTCATAACCAAGTTATCAAAAAGTAAAATATCTAAATCTAAAACTCTTGCGCCCCAGCGGTTATCCTTGCGCACGCGTCCAGCTTTATTTTCAATACTCTGTAATTGATTAAGCAATTCAATGGGCGTTAGTTCGGTGCAGAGGGCAATCACAGCATTCATATAATCAGGTTGATCTTGTGGCCCCATAGGTCGACTAAAATACAGTGATGAAACTGCCTCAACTGAGCAATTAGTTAATGATCTTAGCTTAGTTAACGCCGCAACAATTTGGGCTTGAGGATCAGATAAATTACTACCTAACCCAATATAGGCTAGTGACATTAAGCTTCACTTCCTGATGACTGTGTTCTAGGCTTTCTACGTTTGCGAGTCCTTCTTGAACCGCTTCTGTTTTGGCCAATACTTTTAACCATAAATTGCTGAGTGTCGGCATTGCTATGTTGAAAGTCACTCCACCATTTGGCTAACTCTTGTAGCGCTGTAGGTTGTTGATTGTCTTGATTGCTGGCACTTTCTATTTCAGCCCTCAGTAATAAGAAGTCATATCCGGCTCTAAATTTTGGATGTTCTAGTGCTTTAAATGCTCGTTTACCTTCACGACGCGATAGCTTGTCTTGTAATATCCAAATATCTTTCATCACTGCTTGAAAGCGTTTTGGAATCGCAATGCTACGTTGCTGCTCTGACATTACTTCACTTAATGCGGCGAAAAATGCGTCTTGTGGTGTTAATTGTGTTTCACTATTTAAGCGCTGTATGTGCTCTTGCATTGGGTACCATAACATGGCGGCAAATAAAAATGCTGGCGTAACCCGTTGATCATTATTAACTCGATGATCAGTATTTTTCATCGCCAATTTGATAAAGTCAGCTAAGTAAGCGTGAGATTGATGATTTAGTTGCTGCTCTACTGCCGGGAAAAAAAACTGAAATAAATTATAGTCACGTAATTGCTGGAAGTTTTCGCCTGCTTTGCCTGACATAAATAACTTTAAAAATTCTTCAAACATACGCGCTGGCGGAATATTGGCCATTAGCGGTGCAAGTGACTTTATTGGTGCTTTGGTGTCAGCATGAATATTCATATCTAACTTAGTTGCAAAGCGAATAGCTCTAAGCATTCTTACAGGATCTTCACGATAGCGCGTTTCAGGATCTCCAATAAGCCTAATTTGCTTGGCATAGACATCAGCAACGCCGTTTGCAAAATCATAGACTTTGAAATCTTTGGCTGAATAGTAAAGAGCATTAATGGTGAAATCTCGACGTTCAGCATCTTCTTCAATCGTGCCGTAGATATTATCGCGTAGCAACATACCATGTTCACTTTGTTTAGAAGTCTTTTGACAGTTTTTTTCTTCGCTGTTTTCATGGTGGCCACGAAAAGTTGCAACTTCTATAATTTCACGGCCAAAAACAATGTGTGCTAAGCGAAAACGGCGACCGATTAAACGACAGTTACGAAATAGCGCCTTGATTTGTTCTGGAGTGGCATTGGTAGCAATATCAAAATCTTTTGGTGCTAAACCAAGCAAAATATCACGTACACCACCGCCAACTAAATATGCATCATAGCCACCTTTATTTAAGCGATACAATACTTTTAGCGCATTGTGACTAATGTGTTTTCTAGATACTGGGTGCTGATCACGAGAAAGTATATTTGGCTGTTCAAATGATGGCGGTTTAGACTGGCTTTTTCGTGTTTTTCCGAGTACTTTTTTACACAAGTTGATCACGCTTTTGATAACGGTGGACCCCAATTTCATCAATAAATTTCTCGCGCAATGATATAACAGCATAGGGTAAAAGAGAATGAAAACAGTGTGAAAAATCGACGTTTATTAGTATTCAGACGGTTATAATACGATTTCTTGTGATTTTGGCACTTTTGCTAATGACCAGTGATGAATAGCCCATGCTAAAAGCTCATCAAGATTAGCGTCTTTTAACTCATTTGGTGGTTTTTGACCCAAAAATGTCAGCGCAGCAATTAATGATGGAATTGGCGCGTTGCGGTCAATACTTGGCGCATTGTTTTGTTTACTTAATTTATAACCTTGTTCAGTAACAGCAAGCGGAAAGTGGCCAAATTTAGGCGCGCTATTACCTAATATTTGATAAAAACTTAATTGCCTCGCAGTTGGTTCCAATAAATCGCAGCCCCGAATAACGTGGCTTATCCCTTGATAAATATCATCTACAACTACTGCCAGTTGATAGGCAAATAAATTATCTTTTCGGCGGACAATAAAGTCTTCCTGTGCCAGCTGTTGGTTACAGCTAACTTGCCCTTGAATTAAGTCATGATATTCGCTCGTGCCTGCAGTGTTGATGACTCGAGTCGCGCAGTTATGTTTTGATAATTGTAGTGCTCGACAATGGCCTTGATAAATGCCACCGGCAGCTTTTATTTGCGCTCGAGTACACGCACAATGATAACTCAGTTTATGTTGAGCAAGTTCTGCTAAAACGCCCTGATAAAGTTGCGTTTGTTCACTTTGATATAAAACGTTGTCATCCCAATGAAGACCATAGCTTTCTAACGTTTTTAGGATTTCGCTACTAGCGCCCGCTTTTTCTCTAGGAGGGTCAATATCTTCGATTCTAACTAGCCATTGGCCATTATTATGCTTAGCGTCTAAATAACTCGCCAGTGCGGCAATTAAAGAACCGAAGTGTAAAAGGCCTGATGGGGAAGGAGCAAAGCGACCACGATAGCTCAAATGAGTTTGTGGTCGCAATAATTGGCTAACTACCATTTTTTATAGCAATTAACCTGCTAATTGGCGTTCTTTGATTTCTTGTAATGTTTTACATTCGATACAAAGGTCAGCAGTAGGGCGCGCCTCTAAGCGGCGAATGCCAATTTCGATACCACATGATTTACAAAAGCCAAACTCGTCTTCTTCAATCAACTGTAGCGTTTTTTCAATTTTCTTAATTAGCTTACGCTCACGATCTCGCGTACGTAATTCGAGACTAAACTCTTCTTCTTGTGCTGCACGGTCAACGGGGTCTGGAAAGTTTGCCGCTTCATCTTGCATATGCGTTACGGTACGATCAACTTCTTCGCGAAGTTGTTCACGCCAAGCTTCTAGAATTCTTTTAAAGTGCTCTAGCTGCTCATCGTTCATGTATTCTTCGTTAGGCTTCTCAACGTATGGTTCAACACCCGCTAATGCTAAAATACCTAATGCTTTGTTTTTTGGCATGTTAATTCTCCTAATGCTACTAGACCTAAACAGATGAAAAATAGTTACTTCTTGTAACTTCATCGCTTGGTTGCAACTGCCAATTTAAATAGACCTAAAATATCTCACTTAATATTGTGTTGGTCGTTATGAAATTCAAGGCTTATTTTATAAAAAACGCTGATAAAGTTAAAAAAACTTGTCAACTGGTTAACGTTTTCGTCATCACAATAAAATATAAGCAAGCTTTTTTAGCAAGTTTTTAGGTAGCTCGTCAATCATTATTGCAGTCAATTGTACAAAAGTCGTTATCATGACATCAAAGTTTTACTGCTACTTGGGCATCTAAAGTCACTGAAAAGTCACCTTCATTATGTTTGAAATTTGCTTTGTAAGCTATTATTTCAACGCCTTTATTTTTTGCTTCACGTAACAACTGGCTATATTTTTTATCAATATGTTCAGCAGGTTTTACGCTATTTATGCCGCTATGTAATACCGCAAATAATAATACCGCTCTATGGCCTTGTTCGGTCATAGCAATAAGTTCACGCAAATGCTTTTGTCCGCGTGTTGTTACCGCGTCAGGAAAGTATCCTTGTTGTTCTTGTAACAAAGTTACGCTTTTTACTTCAATAAAGGTTTCTCGATCGGATTGATCGTATAGATGAAAATCAATTTTACTATTCTCTGCACCGTACTTTACTTCACGTTTTAGTTGGCTGTGGCCAATGAATTGACTTATCACATTGTTGTTTAGCGCTTCTTCTACCAATTGATTGGCCCGAATAGTATTAACACATATCCAGTCATTGCTTTGCGTGTAAGTTAGCTCCCAGCTGTTGGCGTATTTACGTTTTTGATTATCTGAGGTGCTGTACCAAACTGTATCACCAGGTGTTGCACAACCGGTCATTGCGCCAGTGTTTGCACAGTGCATGGTTATTTCGTTGTTATTCACAGATGCTTCATTGGGTAAAATAACGTCCGCTAAAAAGCGTTTGTAACGTTTTATTAGAGTACTTGGCTGTAAAGTAAAGTTCATAACTTGTGAGGTAGATAAATTATCACTACAGGTTAAATACTTGCCACCATGGTGTAAACTGTTGTCATTAAATAAAATTGAAAGGTAATAGTATGACCACGACAAATTTAGCTTCGGTATCAATCTCTTTGACTGACAACAATCTAACGCAGGGATGGCAGCAAGGAAAAAGTGTACAAATAGTAGATGACAATATTGCGATATATGTGCCTAAAGATGCGACTCAGTCATTACGAACCATTCAAGCTGCGGCTCGTAAAATAGAAAAATTGGGCATCGCACATGCGTCACTAACGGGTGACAATTGGGATGAAGCAAGTCAGTGGGCATTTGCCTTAGGTTTTAGCTGTGTTGGTAAACTTGAAAGCATCAGTTTTTGTGGCGATGATGCATTGGTTGAAAAGTTAACAAATAAATTAGCCGTTTATGCATGGAGTCGTGATTTAACAAACCAAACACCAGCAGAACTTTACCCGTTAAAATTAGCAGAACTTACGACTGATTATATCAAAAATTTAGCGCCTGAGAACGTTACGACACGCTTAATAAAGGGTGAAGCATTAAAAGCTGAACAATGGATGGGAATATACAACGTTGGCAAAGGTAGTGTTAATGAACCTTGTTTATTGGAGTTAGATTTTAACCCGACCAATAATGAAAATGCGCCGGTTGCTGCGTGTTTAGTTGGTAAAGGAATAACTTTTGATAGTGGTGGTTATAGCATTAAAACTAGTGCCGGCATGTTCGATATGAAATGTGATATGGGCGGAGCAGCTGTGGTTGCTGGTGCATTAGCATTGGCTATCAAACAAGGGTTAACTCAACGTGTGAAGTTATATCTATGTTGTGCAGAGAACATGATCAGTAATAATGCTTATAAATTAGGTGATATAATTACCTATAAAAACGGCGTTACATGTGAAGTCGCCAATACCGATGCTGAAGGGCGCATAGTATTAGCTGATGGTTTAATGGCGGCCGGTGAAACTGGTGCACCGATGATTATTGATGCTGCAACATTAACTGGTGCAGCAGTTATGGCAACAGGTGGCGATTATTCAGCGTTGTTCTCTTTAGATAATAACGCTGTGGCTAAAGCACAAAGTGCTGCACAAACTTCAGCTGAGCCGTTATGGCAGTTTCCGTTAGAGCCATGGCACCAAGATAAATGTGCCTCGGTATTTGCTGATACGGCAAATAGTAGAACACAAAAAGGTGGCGGTGCTGGTGGTGCAAGTAATGCGGCTGGTTTCTTATCACGCTTTGTACCAAACAATGGTGAAGGTTGGTTACATTTCGACTTAGCCGCGGCTTATAATGCTGGAGAGTCTGGCATGTGGGCAGCAGGTGCTACAGGCTTGGGTATCGCTACGATTGCCGAGTTAATCGCACAAAAATAGTTGTGGAATTAGTGTGAAAAAGCCGAGAGAATTCTCGGCTTTTTTATGTCATCTTTTGGATTAAGTTTGTTAGCCAGTGTGAGTTTGTTGTAAAAATTGCTCTAACCATGCTTTGGCGCTACCAACTTCGCTAAAAACATAAAATGTTATATTACATGCTTGGTAAATTCGGCGTAATTGCAGTTGTTGAATATCAGCAGTGCTACTATCAAGAATCACACTCGCACTAGCGATTAATCCATGTTTTACTCGATATTTATTGACCTTAATAAGGGCTTCTTCCGCTTCAGGTGAGAATACACTATTGCCATGAAAGGAGATTAATAATCCCCATGGTTGGCTGGCGAACTGTTCGCATGCTTGATACATATCATCAACATATTGCTCAGTAACGCTGTTATCAAACGGACCAAATGCATCTACTTGTAAAATATTCGATCCTGATGCAATCGAGTATTCGCCTTTTAGTGTAATTTCCATTATACAACTCCATTTCAAACGGGGGACAATAAATAACAGTAATTAACGCGCTTGCCAAGTAAGCACATTTTTCAAAAATTTCAAATTTAAGTTTAGATAAAAATCAATGCTTAGCAATATTCATTTTATCGTATTAACTCAATCGGTAAGACTTTAGTAACGTTAATGCGTGATGTGATAATATGTCGCTAATAAGAAAATAATGTTAATAAACTAAAGAAAACTATGACGTCTTCGGCTAAAAACTTGCCTATTGATGATATTAAAAGTGATGTAATTTCAGCGTTAAAAAATCACCAAACATTACTATTAACTGCACCTCCTGGCGCGGGTAAATCAACACGATTACCGCTATGGCTTTTAGATCTCGATAGTTTATCGGGTAGTAAAATTTATCTATTACAACCAAGGCGAATTGCTGCTAAAAATATTGCTTGTTACTTAGCAAAGCAATTGGGAGAGCAAGTAGGAGATACGGTTGGTTATCGTTTGCGTAATGAAAGTAAAGTTTCAAAAAACACCCGTTTAGAAGTTATTACTGAAGGAATATTAACGCAAATTATTCAGCATGATGCGGAATTAGCCGATTGTGGATTAGTGGTGTTTGATGAGTTTCATGAGCGTTCTCTTAATGCGGATTTAGCCTTTGCTTTAACTCGAGATGTGCAATTAGGCTTACGTGATGATTTAAAAATTTTATTAATGTCTGCTACTTTAGCAACAGAGGAAATTAAAACTCAGCTACCAGAAGCTGTTTGTCTTGAAAGTGCAGGCCGCAGCTACCCTGTTGATATAAGTTACCAAGCTCCGTCGAATGCACGGTTATGGCGAGAACATATATTAACAGTGTTGAAGTCTTTGGTTAATCAACACCAAGGCTCAATTTTAGTGTTTCTTCCCAGCACCGGTGATATTCGTTACTTGGCTGAGAATTTATTAAATTACATACCTGATTCTATGTTGCTGTGCCCTCTTTATGGTGACTTATCCCTTACTCAGCAACAACAGGCAATTGCACCAGCGCCAAGAGGGCAGCATAAGTTGGTACTCGCGACCAATATTGCTGAAACCAGTTTAACAATTGAAGGTGTTAATTTAGTCGTTGATTCAGGCCTGGAAAATGTCGCCATTTATGATAATCAAACGCTAAGTAATAAATTAACTCAACGAGCTATTGCAAAAGCATCGGCAATTCAGCGCGCTGGGCGTGCTGGGCGATTACAAGCAGGGCATTGTATTCGCTTGTATAGTAATGATGATTTTCAGCGCAGAAATGAACAGAGCGTTAGCGAAATTCAGCAAGCAGACTTGTTACCAATGCTAATGGAGTTAGCTCGCTGGGGAGCTAACGAATGTATGCAGCTACCTATGGTGGAAATACCGGACGAGAAACGTGAACAATTAGCATGGCAAGAACTAATTTCATTAGGGTTATTGTCTGCGCAGAAGCAATTAACTACAGATGGTAAGCAAGTTGCCAGCTTTCCGTGTCACCCTCGGTTTGCAAAAATGCTGTTAAGATCACAATACTTGGAGCAGCAACAAACAATTAGTCATTTATTATCTTTAGCTTGTTTATTGGCAGCTCTGCTGGAAGAGCGAGATATTTTTAATGCTGAGCAACGTTTTGGTGATTGTGATATTGCTCATCGAGTTATGCAGCTTTGCCGACAGCCTAAAAAGGGCAATCATCAACGTATAATCCAGCAGGCACAACGTTTGTTTCGATTAGCCCTCCAACAACAAAAGCAAACTCAGTCGACTCAACATTTTTGCCTTGCAAGCAATGAACTACCTATTCAGCATTGTGGGTTGATATTGGTGCATGCATATCCAGAAAGAATTGCAAAAAAACGCAATAATCAAGGCCATTATTTAACGGCTTACGGTAAAGGCGTGGTGGTAAATGAGGTCGATGCTTTAGCGAGTGAAAGTTATATTGTTGCGGCACAATTATTTCAAAAACAACACGGTTTAACTGTTACTTTAGCTGCTGAATTTAACTTAGTGCAAGCTCTGAAACGGGGCATAGTTAGTACGGAAAGCAACACTCATTTACATTTTGACCAGCAACTTAATCGGATTGTTTCTGCTAATCAGCAAGTGTTAGGGGCACTGGTGATAAAAAGTGAGAATACTAGCCAAAAGGTGCCTCCTGAGTTATTAGTGGCGTGCTGGTGTCAGCAAATTAGAAAGAAAGGTTTGAGTTGGTTAAAGCTTGGCGAAAAAACTGAACAACTATTATTGCGTTGGCGTTGGCTAAATAGCACGCAACAGCATATAGAATTTCCAGTGGTTGATGAAGAGTTTTTATTGTCTCAATTGGAACAATGGTTGGGGCCATATTTAACGGACATAATAAGTAAAAATCAACTCGATAAATTGAATTTTTCAGAATTATTGTTTAACCAGCTGAGTTACCAACAACAGCAAAAATTTAAACAACTTGCGCCAGTATACTTTGTTGGCCCTACTGGGCGTAAATGCACTATTCGCTATAGTTTAGAGCAAGCGCCAATAGTATCTCTGCCCATGCAGGAATTATATGGTGTTACTGTAACCCCTACTGCTGGTGATATTAGCAATAACAGCCAAGTTCCTTTAATCATTGAAATATTATCGCCAGCTAAACGGCCTATTCAAGTAACTCAAGACTTAGTAGCGTTTTGGCAGGGCAGTTACCAAGCAGTGCAAAAAGATATGAAAGCACAATACCCCAAACACTTCTGGCCGGACGACCCAGCAAATGCCGAGGCAACACGCAAAACCAAACGTCATATAAAAAGCTAACTGCTAGTTATTTAGCGTAGGGGAAAGTGTATTAGGCTGGATCTGATTAACTACTTAAGTGGCGACTTTTAAAAGCACTTGGGCTTAAACTAAAAAACTGTTTAAAGCAGCGGCTAAAGTGACTGGCATTGGTAAAACCGAGGTCAAAGCAAACTTGTGTAATTTGATATCCTTGCTTAATCATACTAGCTGCTTTTTTTAATCGTTCTTGTTGTTGGTATGCCGCAGGTGTACAACCTAAGTGAGTTTTAAACTGCAGAAAGAACTTAGTTCGGCTCATGCAAGCTATTTTACATAATTGTTCGATATCAATATTGGTAGCTAAATTTTGATTAATAAAGTGAAGCGCTGCGTTTAAACCGTTGCAATCAGGTAATTGCTCACTATGGGAAATTATAAAGTCGCGAGTTTGATGACGTAACAATCTCACGGTCAACTCAGATATCGCTAAATCAATCATATAATTTCTATCTTGATGATTTTCAGTATAAATTTGAACAATTCTATTTAACAACGCTTGTGTTTGCGCATTATGATGAGTATGCACTAGGTGTTGGTGATATTGCCATTGTCCATACTCTGATGCTAAAGGCGCTGACTGTTCTATTCGATCAACAATATTGTTGATACGCTCTAAAGATATTTCAATGGCTAAACAAGTGGTGGGTTGATCAATTCTTGCATCGGGAAAATCAATCTCTACTTGGTGGTTAGGAGCCATAACAAAAGATTCATGCGGAAGAAATTCGCTTTCATAGCTAGCGGTATCGTCATGCATAACTTTTTTACCAGAAACCATGCCGCAAAATAATAATTGATCTGACTTTAATTGCACTCGATTTGCCTGCTCAAAGGTATCGTAAATGCTTAATTCTGTTTCGGGGCCAGCAAAGCTTATTTTGTTTTCAACTAAAACTTTTGGATTTTTGCGTTGCTTTGCTAATACTTCCTTAATCATTTTCGCGCCCTTTTTATATATGTACTGGCAGTCAACTTTTTTGAACTTATTGCATAGTTGAAATTTTTTTAATCTACTAAGGTAATAACAATTGACTAAAAATACAACTATAGGAAAGTCTTATGATCTATGCAGCACCTGGCACCGATGGCGCGTTGATAAATTTTAAAGCCCGTTACCAAAATTTTATTGGTGGCCAATGGCTTGAACCATTTGAAGGACAATATTTTGATAATATTAGTCCGGTAAATGGTGAAGTTTTTTGCCAAATCCCCCGTTCTACAGAAAAAGATATCGAACTTGCCCTAGATGCAGCGCATAAAGTTAAAGAGCAATGGGGTGCTACTTCGGTAACCGAACGCTCAAATATTTTATTGAAAATAGCAGACAAAATTGAACAAAATATTGAATATTTGGCCATTGCTGAAACTTGGGATAATGGTAAGGCAGTACGTGAAACATTAGCGGCTGATATTCCGCTGGCAGTTGATCATTTTCGTTATTTTGCTGGTTGTTTACGAGCACAAGAAGGCTCTATAGGTGATTTAGATGAAAATACGGTTTCATATCATTTTCATGAACCTTTAGGTGTAGTTGGGCAAATTATTCCATGGAATTTCCCTATTTTGATGGCTGCATGGAAGCTTGCTCCTGCGTTGGCGGCGGGCAATTGTGTGGTATTAAAACCGGCAGAACAAACGCCTGCGTCTATTCTAGTATTGGCCGAATTAATTGGTGATTTACTGCCTGCTGGCGCATTAAACATTGTTAATGGCTTTGGTAATGAAGCAGGACAAGCACTTGCTACGAGTACTCGCATTGCTAAAATTGCTTTCACTGGCTCAACGCCTGTTGGCTCTCATATATTAAAGTGTGCAGCTGAGAATATTATTCCGTCTACAGTTGAACTTGGCGGTAAATCGCCGAATATTTTCTTCAAAGATGTAATGGATCAAGAAGACGAGTATTTAAGTAAATGTATTGAAGGAATGGTTTTAGCTTACTTTAACCAAGGTGAAGTGTGTACTTGTCCGTCTCGGGTTTTTGTTCATGAAGATATCTATCCGCAATTTATTGAGAAAGTGATAGAGCGCTCGAAAGCGATTAAGCGTGGTAATCCACTTGATACCGATACTATGGTAGGTGCGCAAGCCTCTAAAGAGCAATTTGATAAAATTATGAGCTATATCGCTATTGGTCGTGAAGAAGGTGCGGAGGTTCTGTTAGGTGGTGATGTTGAGCAACTTGATAATGAGCACCAAAATGGCTTTTACATTCAACCAACTTTGCTAAAAGGCACTAATGATATGCGGGTATTCCAAGAAGAAATTTTTGGCCCGGTAATCTCATTGTCGACATTTAAAGACGAAGCCGAAGTACTGGAGTTAGCAAATAGTTCTGAGTTTGGGCTAGGTGCCGGCGTTTGGACTAGGGATATGAATTTAGCCTATCGTATGGGACGCAAAATTCAGGCGGGTAGGGTTTGGACTAATTGTTATCATATGTACCCTGCACATGCGGCATTTGGTGGTTATAAAAAGTCAGGTGTTGGCCGTGAAACCCATAAAATGGCATTAGAGCATTACCAGCAAACCAAAAACTTATTGGTAAGTTATGATGTTAATCCTCTGGGCTTTTTCTAATATAAACATTATTAGTTAGCTTTATTAATTATGGTAAACAGAGCGAATATTTATCAACGCTCTGTTTACCCGTTTTTGTCGAAAAGAATTATCGTTGCAGAAGTTTGCTAGTGCTTGCTAATTGTTTGTCCGCACAATAGTTGCCATGGCTTGTGATAAAATATCTTGCTCACCGTCTAACCAGTGAATTTTAGTGCCATTGCGTTCCAAACGTCTTAGCCAAGTGTCTTGTTTTTTAGAGAACTGGTGAATGGCAGAGTTGAGTTTTTGAAAACAGTCATTTTGGGATAGTTTTCTCTGTAAATGTTGGGCAATAAAACGGTATTCCAACCCATAAAAATGGAGTGTTTCCCAACTTACCCCTTGGCGATGCAATTCTGCAACCTCTTCAATTAACCCTTGATTCATACGTTCTTTTAAGCGCTTAGTGATACGTTGTCGAATAACGTCTCTTGGCCATTTTATAGCAAATATTAATGGAGTTAACTTAGGAAAGTCGTTTATTGTATCTTTTGCATCAAGTTCACCTTGGGCAATTTCAATAGCTCTTATTAGACGTTCGCGTTCAATAATATCAGTAGTATTGTGCAGGTTTGGTTTCAAAGCGATTAACTTTTCCACTAAAGCTTGATGAGAAAATGTTGATAATGATGCTCTAAGCTTTATATTTTCTGGTACTTCAATCAGGCGATAACCTTTCAAAATTGAATCTACATATAATGCTGAACCGCCAGCCATAATTGCGAGTTTATTTTTGGCGTTAATGTTTTGGTAGGCATTAATTACGTCTTTTTGGAAATCGAAAATATTGTATTCGTAACCGGGATCAACAATGTCGATAAGATGATGCTTAATGTCTTGATACTCATCAAGATCTTTACCGCTGCCAATATCTAACCCCCGATATACTTGTCGAGAGTCTGCTGAAATTATTTCTCCATTCAATAGTTTTGCCAATTCGACCGCAAGTTTTGTTTTTCCTGATGCTGTTGAGCCTAGCACTACTAACATGTTAAATGCAGACATGATTTACCTAATGATATTGAAGATAAAATAGGCCGCATTATATCGTTAAATAAAATCTAATGCCTATTCAAGTGCTAAAATTTTCACTAGGGATATGCTGTCCGCTAGATTAATATATACTTTCATTAGTAAATTATAGGTAGATCAAACTCACGCATGTCTCCAAGAAAGAAGTCTGAAACAAAAGCCACACGCACAACTAAAAAATCATCTTCAAAAAAGGTGGCTGATAATACGCCAAGCCGCATTCGTCGTTTTAGTCGGTGGTCATTGTTTTTTATCTTAAAAATGATGCTACTTATGGTTTTTGTTATTTTTTTGTACAGCATTTATCTTGATAGTAAGGTGCGTAATAAGTTTGAAGGACAGCGCTGGCAAGTGCCGGTGCAGGTATATGGTCAAATTGAGCAGTATCGCCTAGGCAGTAAGTTAAAACTAACTAACTTAAAGCAGGCGCTTGTGGCAAATCGCTATAAAAAAGTGACTCAGGTGCAACGCCCTGGAGAGTTTGCATTATCGGCGACACGCGCGATTATTTTTCGGCGTGCGTTTGACTTTGGTAATGGCATTGAAGAAAGCCAAAACATCACTATTGATATAGCCAATGAGCATATTCAGCAATTGTATATAAATGGTAACAAGGTCGAGCAGGTTGTATTAGAGCCAATGTTACTCGACAGGATATTGCCGGAAAGCAAAGAAGATCGCGTTTTAGTTTCCTTGCAAGCGGTGCCTGAAGAGTTATTGGATACCTTGTTACTTGTCGAAGACCGCGACTTTTATTTTCACCACGGTGTGTCACCATTAGGTATTTTACGAGCACTATATCAAAACATAAAAGCTGGCAGAACAGTACAAGGTGGTAGTACGTTAACACAGCAGTTAGTTAAAAATATGTTTTTGACTCGCGATAAAACGCTATGGCGTAAAGTCAACGAAGCGATAATGTCGTTAATTTTAGAGTACCGCTATAGCAAAGATCAGCTCCTTGAAGCCTATATTAATGAAGTTTATTTAGGACAGCATTACGCTAATGGTATTTATGGTTTTGGTTTGGCGGCAGAGTTTTATTTTGGTAAATCTATTCAATCACTAGATACCGAGCAAATGGCGATGCTTATCGGGCAAATTAAAGGGCCAAGCTATTATGACCCTTGGCGCTTTCCCGAGCGTACATTAAAGCGCCGAGATCTAGTGTTGCGTTTAATGTATCAGCAAGAAATTATCGCTCAAGCTGAATTTGAACGTGCAGTTGAGTCGCCGTTATCTATTCGTCAGCAACGTCGACTAGCACAGCAAAAATTTCCTTCCTATTTACAATTGGTAAAAGCGGAGCTATCTCGACACTTATCTGAATATGAGCAGCAATCAGGTGTAAGAGTTTTTACCGGTTTCTCAATTGATCAACAATTGGCACTTCAATCTAGCATCGACCAACAAATGCCACTTTTAGAAAAACAAACAGGCTCTGGGTTACAAGTAGCTATGGTGGTTTCAGACTTCAGTACCGGTAGCGTTCGCGCTTTAGTGGGAGGTAAGGAAGCCGGGTATGCTGGTTTTAATCGAGCCTTACATGCCAAAAGGCCGATAGGTTCATTAATTAAACCGGCTGTGTATTTGGCGGCATTAGAGCGTTACCAGCGCTTTAATTTAGCCAGCTTAATTGATGACAAAGCAATCACTCTGTCAAGTGAAGATGGACAAGCGTGGACGCCAAAGAATTATGATGGCAAGTATCGAGGTCAAGTGCATTTAGTGGACGCATTATCTTCTAGTTTAAATATTCCAACTGTAAATTTAGGTATGGAACTTGGACTAGACAATATTGCACAAGCAATTCATTTGTTAGGCTACCCAGGTGACATTGTTACGCGTCCTTCGATGTTGTTAGGTGCGTTAAATATGTCGCCAATGGAGGTAAATCAACTGTATTTACCATTGGCTAATTACGGCTCAGGTCAGCAGTCGCATGCAATTGAGCGCGTGGTTAACGCCAAAGGGGAAACCTTATGGTTATTTGAAAATCAAGCACAACAGTTAATGTCGACACAAGCGGCTTACTTGCTTGATTATGCGTTGACTAAAGTAGCAGCTTCAGGCACCGCTCGATCATTATCATGGCGTTTGAAAAATAAAACCCTGGCGGGTAAAACTGGCACCACCAATGAGCAACGTGATAGTTGGTTTGTTGGCTATGATAATGAACTTTTAGTAACCACTTGGGTAGGTCGAGATGATAATAAGCCGACAAAACTAACCGGTAGTAGTGGTGCATTAGTGCTATTTGCTGACTTTATGAAAAGAGCTGGTGCAACTAGTAGGCACGCTGATATACCCGAAAGTGTGGAGTTAGTGCATTTTGACAATAAAAGTGGCCGAGCGGTAAGTCAAGAGTGTGCAAATTCTCAACTTTTACCAGCGGTAACCAACGGTTTAATATACCAAGAGCAATGTGAGCGCGATGCTACGCAGCCTAAGAAAAAGAAATCATGGTTTGAAAAAATATTTGGAGAATAATTTAATAATTAATTCAATGCACTAAAGTACTAATTGCTCAGCTTTGGCATATGAGCATTTGAATAAGTTAACTAATAAACCTATGGTTAATAGGTAGCTAAATTTACAAGGTTGTTAATAAAAATAGCAAAGGAAGCAATGCTGCAGTAAAGGAAATATCCATTCTATTACCTAGTTAGAGAGGACAAATGAAACATAGGTTGAGTTTTGGTTACTTTACTTTACTTGCTGAAAATATTGTTGAAGTGTGTATTGATGATGGTGTTGAATTATCACTTGAAATGATTGAAGAGTGTGATGACTTTTTTAAAGCTCATATTTTTGGCGACTTCGGCATGTTGATAAACCGTATTAATGAGTATTCTTATAGTTATGAAGCTCAGTTATCTATCGGTTCATATCAGGGGTTAAAAGCAATAGCATTCGTATATTATACCGATGAATGCAAAACTCTGGTTGAAGAGCTTAATGAAAAGCGTGCTCACGATAATTGGAATAGCCAATTGTTTTCGGGTTTAGAGCTTGGTTGGCAGCAGGCATTGACGTGGTTAGAGCAAGAATTATTATCAGATAAACAGCAAGAAGTGAGTAACTTATTTGAGGGTGAGCCTAATTATTAGGTGTGTAAAAAATTAATATGACAGAACGAAAAAAGCAAACCCTATGGTTTGCTTTTTTTATGTTCAGGACGAACCGTATGCCATGGTCACAAAGATGTGAATCAATGGTGATGTTCAAGAAGAACAGTATGTCATAGTCAGTAAAAACTGTCAGTTTCTGCTTTAAAAAAGCTCAATACTTCATCGCTTTTTGCCACGAACATCTTCAATTTTGTTGGGTTATTTTGTGTTAATCAATATACTCAAATATTTTAAATACACGATTTACACCACCAACATTACGAGCAATATCAACAGCATTATTTGCTTGCGACTTGGTGACTAAACCCATTAAAAATACTTCACCGTTCTCGGTGACTACCTTAATATTTGTGGCATCTAACTCATCACTACTAAATAATGCTGTTTTCACTTTAGATGTTAGCCAAACGTCATTAGTTTTGGTGGTAAATGCAGTGGTATTGCTGATGCGAATTTGATTGTGAAGCTGCTTAACACCATTGATGTCATTAAGTATCTTAATTGCTTGATCACGCAGGTAACTGTTAGGTGCTTGACCAACAACCAAGACACTTCCATTTACGCTGACTACTTGTAAATTTGTGTTATCACTTAGGGCTTCACTTGCAGCGAGTTTTGCATGGGCATCTATTTCGATTTTCTGATCATCAATTTGATTACCTAATGAGCGGTTGTCTGTCGCAACGCTTGCGCCGCCAACAACCCCAACAACTGCAGCAGCTACACAGCCTTGCAAAAGTGCTGCAACTGCAACAACACTTAATAATGATTTTACTGACATACTAGTCCTCGGCTTGTGGAAATAGTGTGGTGTCAATAATGTCACATAGGCAGTGAATAACCACTAAATGTACTTCTTGAATACGTGCTGTGCGGCTTGATGGCACGCGAATTTCAACATCATTTTCACCTAACAAACCAGCAATGTCGCCACCGTCACCACCAGTTAACGCAATAATTGGCATATCACGAGAAACGGCTGTTTCTATTGCTTTTATTACGTTGCGAGAGTTACCACTGGTTGAAATAGCCAACAGCACGTCACCATTATTACCTAAAGCTCGTACTTGTTTAGAAAATATTTCATCAAAGTGATAGTCGTTACCAATGGAAGTGATTGTTGAGCTATCGGTCGTCAAGGCAATTGCAGGTAGTGGCGGACGCTCTGTTTCATAGCGATTAAGTAATTCTGCAGAAAAGTGCTGAGCATCACCTGCTGAGCCGCCGTTACCACAAGCTAAAATTTTGTTGCCAGCAAGTAGGCTCTGTACCATGATCATGCCCGCTTGTTCTATTGGCCCAGCCAAAAGTTCGCTTGCGGCAATTTTAGTTTGAATGCTTTCAGTAAAATTGCTTTTTATCCGTTCTAACATATTGGATGTAGCTCCGTTGTTTTATTCATCAAAAGGCGTTTTTCAGCCAAGTAATCTCTGGGTTGTTGATATTACCTTGCAAGGCAATAACATCGAATCGGCAGCTGGTATTATATTCATTTAATCCTGTTTGTTGCAGGTAATATGCTGCACATTGTTTAATTTTTTGCTGTTTTGAAGCAGAAATGGCAGAAATAGCACCGCCAAAGTGTGAATGTTGGCGATATTTTACTTCAATAAACACCCAAGTGTCTGCTTCTGTCATAATCAGGTCGAGTTCACCACGACGATTATGAAAATTACGCGTTTTTAATACTAGCCCTTGCGTCTCTAAAAAGTTGGCCGCTAATTGCTCGGTCACTTTTCCTATTGAAATTGAACTCTCATCATTAGTCGATGGCAATTTCTTGCACCTTGTTTCGGCTGTATTTACCCCAAACCAAACTGCGTTTTAATATATTGTTGTCTGCTAACTGTAATATGCCGGTTTGACCATAATGTCTAAGATAAGTTTTATCTTTCATGGCAGAAAGTTTATCGACCAGCGCTAAACTATCAAAACCCATGGCAAAAATAGTTTGTAAACTATCGCTGCGGTTTGGCCATAGCTTTTTCGCTTGTGCGGCTAATGCTTTATTTTGTTGTTTACCTGATAATTGCCATGGCATTTCGGTAAAAACTAAGCCAGATAAGTCGCGATTATCGCTTTTATCATTTTTAGCACTATGGCTTCGAGAGCTAGCATATATCGGGATAATATCAGCAAATGGACTGGTATTAACGTCAATGTAAGGTTTCAGTAATTTAGTTTCTAACGGCATGCCGACAATATAAATCATATCAATATCGCGACGATTGCGTAGCTCACTTTTAATTGAGTACTTAATACGGCTATTTAATTCTTTCGTTCGTTCTTGGCTTGTATCAACACTGAGGCTAGCTTTAAGCTGGTTCTGCATTTTTGCGTCGCCATTAAAAAATACTGTTTCAGGTTGCTGCCCAGTTATATGTTGCCATTGCTGGCTAAAAGTTTGAGCAATACGACGGCTCGCTTTGTCTTGATGGCTTAAAATAAGTGGCTTTTGGTATCGCTGACGACTTAAGGTAGTGGCTGCCTGTATTGCTTCATCTTCCGGACGCATAGATAATGCCACTTGGTGTGGCTTTAACACGATATTTCCTGGCAGATTAAGTAGTAATGTTGGCGTTGAAATGTCGGTTTGCGCTAAATAATTTTTAACATTCTCTTTTAGTAGCGGGCCAATAACATAATCAATATTTAGCTCTTCTAACTTAGTCGCTAGTGTTGCCATTTCTAAGTTGTTGGAGTCGATGAAATGTATTGTCGCAGTATTGTTATTATATGCAGCCAATACGCCTTGTTGAGCTACTTTACCGGCACGTACCTGTTTTCCCGATAGCGGAATGATGACCGCAACATTATTATTTTCATTAATAAGTGTTGCTTGTGTTTGTTGTAATTGTGCAACAATAACTTGTGCCGGGTGGGTGCTAAAATCACGCTGCCACTGGACTAAATAGCGTTTCAGACGAGCATTGTCATCACCAAATTTGTTGGCGAATGTCAGTAGTTTGCTCCAGCCATCAACGTTCGGTGCCGCCATTTTTCGTAATTGTTGATGCTGCCATTGAGATAATTGGCATAGTTGCTGCCAAATTATCTCAATATCAGCGTTTGTTGCATCGGGATTCTTTGCAAATGCTCGTAAGCTTGCGTCTAGAGCCGCTATTGGTAAATTACGCTTTAATTGCACTACAGCGAGTGTTTGATAGTAGTCAAAAATATGTGAGTTCGTTATATTTTTCTTTACTTCATTAGCATTGTTAAGTGCTTCTTGCGCTTTGTCAAAGCGCTCTAATGCTAATAGGCTTTGCGCACTGATCACAGCTAAATGATATTGATTTAGTAGGCTTTGAGTTAAAGGTTTGGTTTGAGTTGCTAACCACAATGCTTTATGAGGCTTAGCTTCTACTAAATATAATGAGCTGGCTTGTATAAAGGTAGTTACCGCTTGGTCGTTTTCTTGAGCAATGGCTTGTGCTACCAATTCATCAGCGCTAAGTGTTGCATTAACGGTTTCTATGATCTCGGCTTTTTTTGGTAACACTTTTTCAGACTTACTTGGTTTTGTTGTTGAACAACTCGCTAAAACCATCAGGCTAATTACGGTTATAAGTGTACTTTTTCGAGCTGAAAAGTAATTTGTCATTATCAAAGTTAAGAAATCCGTACTTTTTAAGATAGCTTTATAATAAACTTCATCCTCTTCAGTCTCAACACAAGTATTTTAATATGTCGGAACAAATTATTCAGCCCAGTACTCTTTATATTGTTGCTACCCCCATTGGCAACTTAGCTGATATCAGCCAACGAGCATTAGAGGTATTGGCTCATGTTGATGTTATTGCTTGTGAAGATACCCGACATACTCAGCGGTTATTGTCTGCTTTTAGTATTAAAAACAGAACAATGTCGATGCATGATCACAATGAGCGACAGCGGCAAGAGCAAATATCAAAACTATTACAAGAAGGAAAAAGTGTCGCGTTAGTGTCAGATGCAGGTACACCATTGATTAGCGATCCGGGCTTTCATTTGGTTCGCCACTGTCGCCAACTTGGTTTAAGTGTTTCGCCTATTCCTGGTGCTTGTGCCGCTATATCTGCACTTTCCGTTGCTGGTTTGCCAACAGATAGATTCACATTTGAAGGCTTTTTGCCGTCAAAGTCTAGTGCTCGGCAAGCAACATTAAATGAGTTAGCAAATGAAACACGTACCATGGTGTTTTATGATGCACCGCGCCGCGCCATTGATACCGTGGCTGATATTGTTAAAACGCTTGGTGGTGAGCGTTATGTGGTGATGGCTAGAGAGTTAACCAAAACCTTTGAAACTATACATTCTGATAGCGCTGAAAACTTATTGGCATGGCTACAAGAAGATCCAAATCAACTCAAGGGTGAAATGGTATTGATTATTGAAGGCCATAAAGTTGACCCAAATGATATTCCTGCTCATGTTGTAGCAACATTAAAGTTACTGTTGTCTGAAATGAAGCCTAAAAAAGCCTGTGCAATAGCAGCAGAAATTCACGGAGTGAAGAAAAATGCCCTGTATGAATATGCCTTGGCAATGAAAGATTCTTAAGATACTTCTGAATATAGTAGTGTTACGCTTTTAAAGCTTAGTAATATCACGTAGAATGCGCCCCGAGTTGACGAGACAATCGCTGCTTCATCGTTGTGCCTTCGGGTAGACAGATGGAGGGGAGGAAAGTCCGGGCTCCAATGAGCAGGGTGCCAGGTAACACCTGGGCGGCGTAAGCCGACGACAAGTGCAGCAGAGAGAAGACCGCCGATGACCGCTTGCGGAACAGGTAAGGCTGAAAGGGTGCGGTAAGAGCGCACCGGATTGCTGGTAACAGTAATTGCAGGGTAAACTCCACCCGGAGCAAGACCAAATAGGGTTTCATATGGCGTGGCTCGCGTTGAAACCGGGTAGGTTGCTTGAGCTATAGAGCGATTTATAGCCTAGACGAATGATTGTCACTTTCTTTTTTTGAAAAGGAAAGATACAAAACCCGGCTTATGTGTCAACTCACTTATTCTATAAACCCTCGCAGTAATGCGAGGGTTTTCTAATTTATCCCTGGAAATGATTCCTTTTGTCAACTGCTTAAACTCTGGCGCTAGACAATTTCTTACGTCAGGTGATTGCGAGCCATCGCACCTAAATTATTTAATAAACCTAAAGTTTATTATGTACTAAAACCTTAACGACCAATATGCATAGCCTCTTACATTAAGTAAAATAACATGAGTACCTATGTACCTGTTTTAAGTGCTACTTTCACTGCACTTTTTAAGATCGGCATTGTGGTAAATAGCTCTCATCTGCTGTCCAGCCCAAATGTTAACGTTTGATTTGATTTATCTTCGCCTTATTTTCCTTCGTTACCTATTACTTCGATGGTGAAACGATAGCCATTTCCTTTTCTAAAAGTATTCTTCATGACTATCCTCTCCTGTTGAATGTAAGTTGCAACGTGCGGGATAATTTTACCATCAGTATTGATAGTAATATTTGCTGCCCAGTATCTCTTAGAGGTTAATTTAAAATACTTGCCTCGTTATTAGTGTTCCATTATTGCTACATTGTATTGTGTCGATTTCGCTACAGTACCATTTCTCTATGTAATGTCTTTTTTTAACGTGTTGTTTATTAAGTGTTTATTTTTCTTTTGCTGTTGGCACTTATCTTGTAATAACAGAGGTAAGGTTATAAAGCGCAAGGAAAATAATGGATACGCAACGAATTAAGCCAAAGCAAACATTATGGAAAAAGTACTGGTTTGTTATACCGGCAATGTTATTTGTTTTTCTAGCTTGGCGTTTGACTCAAACACTAGGTGATGCCTCTTATATGGTTGATCATGAAAAGTTAGTAACAGCTAAAGTTGAACAAGGCCTATTTTTAGTTAATGTACGCGCTACAGGGTTGTTAAAACCAGAAAATATTCGTTGGGTTTCTGCGCAAGTTGCCGGCCGAATTGAGCAAGTTTTTGTTAAGCCAGGAGCGAAAGTTAACTTAGGGGATGTGCTCGTTAAACTTAGCAATCCTGAACTTGAGCGTGAATTAGAAAAAGTTAGTTGGGAGTTAAAGGCAAATAAAGCAGAAAGTAACGCGGCATATGTGTCATTAGAGTCACAACTTGTCGACATTGAAAATGCTGTGGTGGCGTCTGAATATAGCTATTTATCAGCAAAGCTAAAGTTAGATGCCGAAACCGCTTTGATGGAACAAGGTAATGCAACAGTATCAGCATTAGATTATCAAAAAAGCCAGCTTGCCGTTAAACAACAACTGCAATATTGGCAAGCGCAACAACAAAAAGTTGCGAAAATGAAATTAACAATGGCGGCAACTAAAACAGCACAACAGGCGCGTTTAGGCTTGATGGAGAATAATTATCAACGGGTATTAGCACAAGTTGAGGCATTATCGGTTACCGCATCAACGTCAGGCATCATTCAACAAGTGTCACTCGAATTAGGAGAGCGAACACAGATAGGTAGTAGTGTTGCTCTTATTGCTGATCAAAGCTCGCTGTTTGCTGAACTGCAAGTACAGGAAGTGCGAGTGAAAGATATTAAAGTAGGGCAAGTAGTGCATATAGATACTCGTACTAGTCAAATTGCTGGCAAGGTTAGTCGTATCGACCCTGCCGTGAAATCGGGTATGGTTCAGGTAGATGTTAATCTTATCGGTAATTTACCGAGTGAAGTGCGCCCTGAACTCACGGTTGATGGCTTGATAGAAATTAGCAATATTGAAAATGCCTTGTTTGTAAACCGCCCGGTTTTTGCACCACGAGATAGCCAAGTGGATTTGTTTAAGCTTACTGTAGATCAACAGTTTGCTGAGAAAAAGCAGGTCAGTCTTGGGCAAAGTTCAGTTAACAAAATTCAGGTACTTTCTGGCTTAACTGTTGGCGATGAAATTATTATTTCAGATACCAGTGATTGGCAAGAACACCAACAAGTATTAATAAATTAATTATCGCTTATATAACAATAAACGTCTTAAAGGATACATTATGAAAGCATTATTAAAGTTGAACGATGTTAGTAAAACATTCTTAACTGAAGATATTGAAACTAAAGCAATAAATGACATCAGTTTAGAAATAAATAAAGGCGAATATGTCGCGTTAAGTGGTCAATCTGGGTGTGGAAAGTCAACTTTACTATCTTTGTTGGGCTTACTTGATTCACCAACAGCAGGGCAATATTGGTTGGCGGATAATGATATTTCTTCACTGAGTAGAAATCAACGCGCGGAAATTCGCAGTAAAGAGATTGGGTTTGTTTTCCAATCGTTTAACCTAATTTCAGATTTGACCGTACTAGAAAACGTCATGTTGCCACTGACTTATCAGTCAGGGCTATCAAAAGCAGTAATCGAAAATCGTGCAAAAGTGGTGCTTGAAAAAGTAGAAATGGGTCATCGTAAAAATCACTTTCCATCACAACTTTCAGGCGGACAACAACAGCGAGTCGCTGTTGCTAGAGCGTTAGTTAATGAGCCTAAAATTATTTTAGCCGATGAACCAACAGGTAACTTAGACTCAAAAAATGCCGAGTCGGTATTGCAGTTATTCGAACAATTGCATCGAGAAGGAGCAACCATTTGTATGGTAACGCATGATCCCGCTTCAGCAAAAAGAGCGAGCCGTTGCTTGGAGATGTTTGATGGTCGGCTAATAAAAGACAGTATAAATAGCACAATAAAAAATAATGCTGTTTCTACACTAGAAGTAGCGGCGGGGTAGTTACTATGTCTATATGGTTAGATATTAAATATGCATTACGTCTTTTATTTAACGCACCCAAATTTACCGCAATGACACTGGGTGTGTTAATTGGTGGCTTGTCGATTAGTCTATTTACTTTTTCATTTTTGTATACCTCAATTTATAAACCTTTACCTATCCCGGAAGGAGAAACGGCAAAAGCTTTGGCTGTGTTTGAAGATGGAAAGTACCGTTATATCCGAAGTTTCGAATACCAAGCGATTAAAGACAATGTGGCAAGTTTTGCTGAGTTTGGTGTTTATGATACAGGTGACATGCGTATTAATATCAAGGAGTCTGGTAAGAGCTATTATGGTAGCTATGTGAGGGCTGGCTTTTTTGAATTTAGTCGCATAAAGCCCATTTTAGGGCGCACAATAAGTGAGAATGATACTTTAGTCGGGGCGCCAGCAGTTGCTGTGATTAGTTATGAAGTATGGCAAAGTGAATATCAGGGTAATGAAAATATATTAACGCGAAGCATCAAGGTTGATGGTATAAATACCGATATTATTGGTGTGATGCCAAAAGATTACCGCTTTCCAAATATGTCTAAAGTTTGGCTGCCTCTATTGAATAGTGTGTTGTTGGAGTCACCACAACATAGTGAGTATTTGTATGGCTATGCGCGGCTTAAAGCCGGCGTGAACATTAAAGACGCTGAACAAGAGTTAACCCAGAAAATTAATCAAATTTATCAGCGAAATGTGAAATTGTTTGATTTACCGAAAGTAGAAAAACACGTCAAATTACTAACTTTTCAAATGGCGCAAACGGGTAACGACGGTGCGGTTGCGTTTGCGGGCTTAATGACAATTTCATTCTTAATTTTATTACTTGCTTGTATTAATGTTGGTAATTTACTGCTGGCACGCTCTATTGAACGTCAAAAAGAAACGGCAATTCGGGCTGCACTTGGTGCAAAAACAGCTCGTTTAGTGAGTCAACTACTGTGGGAAGGAGTAATTATTGCCAGTGTTGGTGGCTTACTGTCCGTATTACTCGTGGGAGCTGCGCTAGATTATACTGAAGTTGCAATACATTCTTGGTTACCTGGTGGCGGATCCTTTTGGTGGCATTATGGTATGGACGGCGCAACCTTATTGATGGCGGTGGTATTTACCTTAATAACCATTTTATTATCTGCATTTTTTCCGGCTTGGCGTTCTGCGCATCAAGATATTAATAGCACGTTAAGGGATGGCACTCGCGGTGCACAAAGCAAAAAAGCGGGGCGAGTTTCTAGAATATTGGTAACAACTCAAGTTTTTTTAGTGGCGTTATTAATGTTAATAGGCTCAATAACGGCATTCATTTCTCATAAATTTATTAATCTTGAAATGGGTGATGATTACTCTAATGTTATGACCGCTCGTTTTAGCGTGCCAGAAAAGAAATATCCAGAGCCACAACAGCAAATAGCCTTGATGCAATCATTAATAGCGAAGTTAGAGCAGCATCCTAATTTAGTTGGCGTGATCAACCATAATTGGATTGGTGCATCGAAAGTGATGCTAGAGGGCCACGAATATCTCTCTGAAGAGGATAAACTACTGATCGATGTTGCATCGCTAATTGGTGATAGTGCAACCGTTGGGGTGAATTTAGTTGCAGGGCGTCAATTTACTCATTTAGATAAAAGTGGCAATCGTAAAACTGCAATTATCAGTCAATCAATGGCGAAACGTTATT
This sequence comes from uncultured Colwellia sp., assembly GCA_913058245.1. Lineage (GTDB taxonomy): Bacteria > Pseudomonadota > Gammaproteobacteria > Enterobacterales > Alteromonadaceae > Cognaticolwellia. The sequence continues at coordinate 98,990 of CAJXQJ010000004.1, read as the reverse complement.
GGCCTGGAGAATCGCCCTTAGAGAAGAGCTTTACGGTGAATATTAATGATATCGATGAAAGGGTTTTTATTGTTGGTGTCGTGACTAACCGCATGAACGCTAGTGCGATGTTTGGTAGTAGAGATAGTGCAGACGAAATTTATTTATCAGGTTTACAGTTTTTCGATCCGTACCAAATTCTTCTTTACAAGACTTTGCCAAATACGCAGCAACCAGAAGAAATTTTCTATCAAGCCATGTTTGCTATAGATCGAAGTATTGAGCTCACTTATTCTGTACAGGGAGCCAGTGAAAATCGAAATAAAATGCGAGAATCTATGGGGCTGATGTCTGAAATTACTTTTGGTACCGGCTTTTTCTCTCTTCTTTTAGCTATGGTTGGAATTTATGGCTTAACTGCGAATTCAGTCGCACAACGTACACATGAAGTCGGTATTCGACGGGCAGTTGGTGCTTCTGACAGAGATATATTGCGTATGTTTTTGAAACAAGGTGGTAAGCAGCTAATTATTGGACTTAGTTTGGCATTACTAATATTTGCATTAATTTCTTTTGGTTTTCATAAGTTTACTGAAGGTATATTTCCAGTTTATATTTACTTTTCGCAAGCGTTAACAGTCGTTTTCGGTTTAACGGTTGTAGTTATGTTGGCGATATATTTGCCGAGTAAAAAAGCTGTTATTATGGAGCCAAGTATGGCATTACGGTATGAGTAAATATTTAATGCAAACAATAACGTAGCTAACAGGTTATGCTACGCGAATGTAGCAGCAATGTACTTTATTTGCTGCTTGTTTTAATCAATATAATGATAGTTTGTGAATTCAATTGTGAATGACTTTGTAAATACAAAAAAAATACTCGTTGCCGATGATGACATTAATATCATCGCTGGCCTTAAATACTTACTAGCTGATTTTGGTTTTGAAACGCTCGCTGTTACTACTCCTCTGGCGGCAATTGAGTGTTTAAAAAGCCAATCAGTTGAGTTGGTGTTGCTTGATATGAACTTTCAACAAGACACCACATCTGGTCGAGAGGGCATTGAGCTTGTTAAAAGCATTACAGCGCTAAATCTCAATATTCCAATTATTGTGATGACTGGCTGGGCAACAATCGATATTGCAGTTGAAGCTATGCAAGCTGGCGCCAATGATTTTGTGCAAAAACCTTGGAAAAATGAGCGAATTATTAATGCCATTAAAACTCAGATTGCATTAGCTAATTCTTGCAAAAATGCTGAACGATTATCACAGCAAAATAGGTTGCTTACGGCGCAATCTCACCCTGAAAACCGCGATGGTATTATTGCTAATTCAAAAGTGATGCAAGATTTATTAGCGACTTTAGATAATTTAGCAAAAAGCGACATGAGTATTTTACTGACCGGGGATAACGGTACTGGTAAAAGCATGCTTGCCGCATACGTACATAAAGTTTCTCGTCGTGCCAAAAATTCATTTGTCCCTGTGAATATGGGAGCAATACCGGCAAGCTTATTTGAAAGTGAAATGTTTGGTCATGTTAAAGGTGCATTTACTGATGCGAAAGAAAATCGTATTGGCCGTTTTGAAATGGCAGAAAATGGCACGCTATTTTTAGATGAGTTAGCCAATATTCCAATTGAACAACAAGCAAAATTATTAAGGGTATTGGAAGAGCAAAAGTTTGAAGCTGTAGGAAGTAGTAAATCTTTGCATGCTAATGTACGGGTTATTTCTGCAACGAATAGTGATTTACAAGCGGATATTATCAATAATAAATTTCGCCAAGACCTTTATTTTCGGTTAAATACCATAGAGCTGCGTATTCCATCTTTATCTGAACGAGTAGAGGATATAGCGGATTTGGCTCAAAGTTTTTTGGCAACTTTTAGTCGTAAGTATCACAAAAATACCCCATCAATATCTGCTGCTGCAATTACTAAGTTACAAGATTATCATTGGCCGGGTAATATTCGTGAATTGAGCCACACTATGGAGCGGTTATTGTTTACATGTAACCAAGAGGTGATTCATGCCGAAGATATTGTTTTAACGACATTGAAAAGTGACAATTTTAATAGTCATGACCTAGAATTTAACCATTTAACGCTTGATGAAGTTGAAAAAAATATCATTGTTGAGCGCTTAAAAATACACAATAATAATGCGACAGAAACAGCTAAGTCGCTCGGATTGAGTCGCAGTGGCTATTACCGTCGAATAAGTAAATATGAATTGGATTAGAAAAATTTGGCAGTGTGTTAAGCAGAGTGCGCAGCATTATCAAATAGAGCAACAAGATAAGTTAATTTTATTAGCGGTTTTACCTTGCTTTTTTATTACAACAATAGCCTTATTTAGTACCAATACTTCTCCCTACTTTATTGCTTTTATTATTATCTGTTTATGTTTACTTTCAAGCTATGTTGTTATTGCCAGCCGTAAACATGCTCAGTACCAAGTAAGAACTTTAGCTAACTTAATCGAATCAATGATAGACGGGGACTACTCATTACGTGGCCGATTGAAAAGCAACCAAGCTTTTCAAGAGTTATTAATATTAATAAATAGCCTTTCAGAAACATTAGCACTACATAAAATATCGGCAAAAGAGTCACGAGTACTCCTTGAGTTAATTGTCGAGCAAATGGATGCTATGGTATTAGCGACAGATCAAACTGGTAAGTTGGTTATGGCAAATGCATCGGCGAAAGCCTTACTACTTAATGATGTTGATAATTATAGTGGTATGCTACTAAGTGACTTAGCTGTGGGAGGAAAATTACAGCAGGCAAGCTCAGGTATTATTGAGTTTAAATCTGCTAGTCAAGAGCTAGGTATTTCAGATGCTGAATTTGATGGTGATTTCTTTCTACATAAAGAGAGCTTTATAAGAGATGGGCAACCGCACCAGTTATATTTATTAACCAATGCGGAACGGTTGCTCATGGAGAAAGAGCGCAGTGCTTGGCAAAGCGTGTTAAGGGTGCTTAGTCATGAAATTAATAACTCTTTAACCCCAATTTCAACAATTAGTCAGTCAATACAACATAAGCTACAAGGCACTATTGAAAATGAAAAACTGGAAAGTCACCAAAGCTTAGTTGCTGGTATTAACATTATTAATGAACGAGCCGATTCTTTAAGTGACTTTATAGCGAGTTATAGCCAGCTGGCACACTTACCTAAACCAATTTTTGCACCGATAAACCTAAACTCTCTTATTAAAAAGCTGATGCCGCTATTTCCAAATTGTCAGTTTAAAATTGCTGAAAACACCAATGCTGAGTTGTCAGTTGATAAAAAGCAATTTGAACAAGTGCTGATAAACTTGCTTAAGAATGCTATGGATGCAATGGAAGAAAGAGTAAATAAAATAATCACAATTGATTATTTTATCGAGCAGCAATGGCAAAAAATAGTTATTACAGATAATGGTTGCGGCCTAGCAAACACTGAAAACTTATTTGTGCCATTTTATACCACTAAACCAGACGGTAGCGGCATTGGCTTAGCACTTTGTCGACAAATTATGTTTAGTCATGGCGGCCAAATAAAACTGAAAAATAGCCCGCATGCATCAGGTGCACAAGTTATATTGTCTTTACCCGCATAAATTGATTATTTAAACGACAAACTTTTCTAACAATAATTGTTGTTGGTTAACTTCGTCGACTAAGGCTTCATTTGTACCGACTTGTTCTTGAGAAAAGTCACCAACCTGTATACTGATATCATTAATATGTGTGGTGTTCTTATTAATTTCTTCAATAACAACGCTTTGCTCTTCAATTGCTGCGGCAATTTGAATATTCCTATCCATAATATCTTTAACAGAGTCTGATATATTCTCTAGTGTTTGATTGGCAACTTGAGTATTTTCGACACAGGCCTCTGCCATTTCACGACTTTCATTCATTGATAATTGTACTTGCCCTGAAGATTCTTGAATTTGCTCAATCATAGTTTTAATTTCAGTTGTCGACTCTTGGGTGCGTGAGGCCAAAGTTCGCACTTCATCAGCAACAACGGCAAATCCTCGACCTTGTTCACCGGCACGAGCTGCTTCGATTGCTGCATTTAGAGCAAGTAAATTGGTTTGCTCGGCAACGCCGTTGATCACTGAAAGTACCTGTTCAATATTGTTACTGTATTCGGCCAGTTGGTTACTTAACTCCTGCGAAGATGAAATAGTTTGTGATAACCCGACAACATCATTACTGGTTTTGCTAAATAATGAACGTCCCTCATCTGCCCGCTCGTTAACTGAAGAAATTGAGGTGGCAGCATCTTGTGCGCTGGCGGCAATATCCATCGAAGTTTGGCTCATTTCATTCATAGCTGTTGCTAATCCTTCAACCAGCATTCCTTGTTCGCCTAATTTGGTACTCGACTCATTGGCTAATTCTGTGGCGTTATTACTATTATCAACAACAACCCCAGCTTTTTGTTTAATGTCTTTAACTAGCTGTTGTAAGGTATCGAGAAACTTGTTGAAGTTATTTGCGACAGCGCCGCACTCGTCATTGTTCTTAATGGTTAAGCGTTGAGTTAAGTCGCCACCACCTGATGCAATTTCGGCAATCGCAGCTTCTAGTTCATTTAGTGGCTGTAATAACTTTTTAGCAAGTTGTCGCAGAGAAAAAATACAAATAGCAATGCCAATAATAGCAAATAAAATGGTTTGATTAGTTAAACTTGAAAGTGATTGATAAACTTTATCTTTTTCTAATAAAACTCCTAAACTCCAGCTCATGCCAAACTGTTTTTTTAAAGAAAAAAAGTAGATTAATTTTTCTTTATTATCATGTTCAATAGTGATGATTTTGCGATTGTTATTCGGCGATATATTGTAAACAGAACTGGTATTTTTACCGTTTAAACTTGCATCAGGGTGGGTAATGATATTGCCATTTTCATCAGCAATAAATGCTAAACCAGTGTTATTAAAATTAATGGTATTTACACTTGTTGCAATACTATCGAGGCTTAAATCTCCACCAATAACACCTTGAAATTTAGAATTGTTTTCAATGGGAGCAACCACTGATAGTAATAACTCTTTTGTTGCTGCGTCTATGTAAGGAGCAGTGAAAACTACACCATTGCTGCGTTGGGCTAATTCAAACCAAGGTCGGTCTCGAAAGTCGACACCAGCTGGGTTTTCTCTATTCGGATCATTTGAACGTAATTGGGTTTCATTTGCTAGGGTGCCGAACATTAAAGAAAAGTCAGTGGTGAGAGATGATAGTTCTAATACTTTTTGAAAATTTTCAGGAGAATAGTCACTCTCAACCATATTTCTCAGTACATTTATCTGGGAAGTTTTACTGGTTAACCAATTACTAATACCTTGTGCAAGTAATGATGAATTGTCTTCAACATAGGCTTGAGTTTTTTCCTGTAGCGAATTACTGATTAACATATAACTGGACAGAGAAAGTAGTGAAACAATAATAAACACAACCACTCCAGATGCTACCGAAAACTTTGTTCTGATATTCATATTCAAACCCATAATTAAAAAAACGATACGCTTTAATATATAGTCTACACTTTAAGAAAAGTGAAAATTGAAAGTGATTTTTTATGATAAAAATTAAAGAGTTTGCAAATTCTTCGATATTAGCTTTGTTGCTTTTAAGTCCAGGTTCTTTTGCAGATGAAAATATAACTATCAGTGAATTAAAGCAGCAACTAGAGGTATTAAAAAAGCGCATTGAGTTATTAGAGAAGCAGCAAACCGCTAATACACAGTCCGTGATTAATATTGCTAAACCGCTTTCAAAAAGTGTTGCTAAAGAACCTAAAAAGACAGAAAAATTGCCTGCTGGCAGTTCAACAAACAAAGTTAAGCTTTATGCCACTGTTCGGCCTACTTTAGGTTATATTGATGAAGATGACTCTAAGCAAATGGATGTTAGAGATGCACTTTCTCATGCTGGCTTTAAAGCCACCAGTGAGTGGGATGAAAATTGGAGTGCGACCTTGCATGGAGAGTGGGCAATTGACTTGTCTAATAATGGTGACTTTGGCAAAGCAAGACAAGTTTACGCTGCTCTTACAAGTCCAATCGGGACCGTAGGCATCGGCAAGCAAAGGCCAGTAAATTATTTATTTGTTGCTGAGTATGTTGATATTTTTAATCATGCGAGTAGCCCGTTTGCATATGATCCGGAAAGCATATTTTTTGTCGATAATTTATTGACCTATAAGTATAAATATCAAGAAGTCACTTGGATGGCAGCAGCGCAGTTTAATGGTGACGATGGCAATAACTATAGTGACTTAATTAATGTTGGTGTGAGTTATGATAAAGACGGATTGCATGCTGCTGCGACTTACCTCAGCCAGCAAGCGAATGTAGCTAATGTAGATGTTGGAGATGATGAAACTTATGCTGCGGCGTTGGCTTATGATTTTGATAGCGGATTATACTTAGCACTTGGCTATCAAGATAAGGATTACCAAAGAACTAATGGTGATCTCGATAGAAGTGGTCATACGCTTGATCTTTCTGCAGCTTACTGGTTGGCTAAAGAATATCGCTTGAAAGTAGGCTATTTCGACTTTTCCGATGGCCATACTAACGGTTTAACACAAGACTTTAATGGCTTTAACACTACCCTTGAGTGGGTACCAAAACCTTGGTTAAGGTTTCATGTTGAATATTTGCAAAGGGACTTTGATTATTTAGATGACTTTTCTTCATTATCAGTTGGCTTTCGCTATGACTTTAGTCAGCAATGGCAATATTAAGCTGGCGTGAATAGAGTTATGAATATTGACATCAAATGGCGTCAAGTTTTTTTCTTATCTAGTTTGTTTATGATACTCCAGTTATCAGGCGTTCGGGCAGCTCAGGGGCGCACAATTCCGCAGGTAATGATTTTAGCTGATGACAGTTACCCGCCTTATTCCTATATTGAAAATAATCAGTTAAAAGGGATTTATGTTGATATTGTTAGAGCCGCAGCTGAGTTGATAAGTGAGCATTATCAAGTTAACTTGCAAGGGGTGCCATGGAAGCGGGCGTTAATGAAAGTTGAAAATGGTGAGGTTTTAGCAATATTACCCCCTTATAAGCGTATAGAGGAACGTGAATATATTTGGCCTTATTCTCTGGCTATTATGAGCGAAACGGTGGTAGCTTACTGCCAAAAAAGTATTAATATTATTGATTATTTTGATGAACATAAGTTCAAGTCGTTACCAGTATTAAATATAGGTATTAATTCTGGTTATATGATTTTCAGTGCAGAAATTAAAGCCGCAGTAGCTGATAAGCGCATGATGGTTTGGGAGAATAAGAGTACTGAGGCTAATATTATGAAGTTACAATCTAAACGCCTTGATTGCTATTTAAATGATCGATTAGCAATACAATATGAACTGTTAACGCTTAATAAAAGCCAGCAATTGAATTTCGATGATGTTGCTGAATCACTTATTGTTATGTCACAAACAGCCCATATAGGTTACAGCTTTAGTGACAAACAACAGTTTTCTTATAAAAATGATTTTGTTAATCGTATGGATGATGCATTGCAACGCGTAATTGAGTCTCAGCAGTATACTGAAATTATTAATAACTACTTACAGCGATAGTTGTTTTTAAAATATACAGAATTGAATTTGAACTACATCTAGAAAAATACTTTTAATTTTAAACGTTGATGTAGTCTTTTTTGCTGAAATAGTGAACAAAATATGTGTGAGCATATAACTGAACAGCTTAAAATAAGGCGCAAAGAAAGTTAAAATCTATCTAAGTATTATTGCGTTTAAGCATTTAAATTTATGCTAAGAGTTTGGCATCTCTATTGAAATCATAGGAAACTGTACCTAGAAAAATAACTAAGAAAGTATGTTAAGATAGCGATACTCCTAGCACTTTTTAAATATCCTCTTTTATATGAGTTTTTCTCAGCACTGTTTTACCAAATTTAGTTCTAACATTGATGGTTTGGCAATTCCTCAACAATTTACTTTTCCATTTTATTATCAACCTGATCAGCTTGCGGTTATCGCGTGTAATGAGCTACAAGCAAAACTAAACAATAACAAGCAATGGCTTCAGGTCTGTGGTATTGATAAAGGCAATACAAACAATGCAGGTACTGTAAATCGTTCAGGAAAAAATACTGGTAAAATGTTTGGTGTTTTGGTGGTGCAAAATGCACAGCAACAATTGGGCTATTTAAGTGCATATTCGGGGCAATTTGAAGGCGCACCTGAAACCATAACTTTTGTACCTGCTGTTTCTGCCATGCAACTACGAGATGAGTTATTTTTAAAAGAACAACAGCAAATTAATGTAATAAATAGTGAGATCGAACAGCTAGTCTCAAGTGATGAACTTGCGCAATTACAAGAAAAACTTAATAAAGCTAATACTACTTATCAAGAAGAACTCACTGCTCAGCAAGTATTGATGGTAGCAAGTAGAAAGCAGCGCAAACTTGAGCGGCAGTCAGCGAGTGAAGTTTTAACAGTTGAAGAATTTGGTGTCTTAAAGGCACAGCTAGCGGGACAGAGTATTGGGCAAAAGAAGCAACTACAAGCACTTAAATCTGTATGGTCAGAGAAAATAGCGCTAATTCAATCGGCAGTTGATGCAATAAATACGAATATTCTGTTATTGAAGAAACAGCGAAAGTCACGGTCGAAAAACTTACAAAAGAAACTCTTTGCACAATATCAGTTTTTAAATGCTAACAACGAGGTTAAAGATCTTAATAAGATCTTTGCTGAATTACCTGATAGAACACCTCCGGCAGGCTCAGGTGATTGTGCGGCGCCTAAGCTATTGCAATTTGCTTATCAAAACAATTTACAACCAATTACCATGGCTGAATTTTGGTGGGGAGCTGCACCTAAATCGGCTATTCGCCACCATGGCCATTACTACCCGTCATGCTATAGCAAATGTCAGCCAATATTAGGTCATATGCTGAAAGGCTTAGATGTTGAAGCAAACCCATTGTTAATAAATCCTGCACAGGGCAAAGATCTGAGTATTGTTTATCAGGATGATGATCTTTTGGTGATTAATAAGCCGGCTGAATTTTTATCGGTACCCGGTAAAAATATCGAAGATTCAGTATATTTACGGATCAAAAATCAATTTCCTCATGCCAGTGGCCCACTCATTGTACATCGGCTTGATATGTCAACATCTGGCTTATTAGCAATTGCATTAAATAAGCGCGCTCATAAAGCATTACAAAAGCAATTTATTGAACGTACGGTTAAAAAGCGTTACATCGCCCTTGTGAATAGTGAGCTTAAAGAAGACAGTGGTGTTATTGATTTACCCTTGCGGTTAGATTTAGATGATAAACCAAGACAATTGGTGTGTTTCGAATATGGCAAGAAGGCCTTAACCCATTGGAAGGTTATTGAAAAAAATACTAAGCAAAGCCTAGTACATTTATTTCCTGTTACGGGTCGAACTCACCAATTACGCGTACATTGTGCTCATCATCAGGGCTTGCAGGCTCCCATTGTTGGCGATGATCATTATGGTGTTAAGGCTGAACGATTACATTTACATGCAGAGTACTTGGCGCTTAAACACCCTATTACACACAAGGAGATGGCTTTTGAAGTTGCTGCTGACTTCTCTTTATCAAACAAGTAGGTTAGGTATAAAGAGTAAAAATAAAGAGTGTAGTAAGCAAGTTAACGAGTAAAAAATAACCTAAGCAGAGCTTTTGAGAGCTACTTAGGTTAAGTAATATCCTTGGCAGTTTATAGCTTTTTACCTAAGCGCTTTTCAACCTGTTGCTTCTCCCAGTCAGCATCAAAGAAACTAAATACTTCAAAAACACTAATGCCATGTGATACTAAGCCTATTCCCCAGCCTAAAGCCGCCCACCATGCCCAGTAATATTCGGGGCTGGTAAGAAAGTTGACAATAAATAACCCTAAAACCACCACAGTATAATTAATTAAATGGCTATAAAAACCTTTGATATCTTTAACGTGCTCTATAACTCTGCTTTCTTCTTCAGTAACTTTTTCTGAGTTATTCATCGTATCCTCCATTAACAATTCATCAAGTTCAACTTCGAAAACTGCTGCAAGGGATTTTAATGATTCTAAACCAGCTTTTTGGCCGCGTTCAATACGTTGAATTGTGCGAATATTTAGGCCACTTAGTTGTGCTAATTGTTCCTGAGACCAAGCTCGCTTAAGTCTAAGTTTTCTTACTATCATTTGACACTCCTTGTTGCTGTTCGAGTATTACTATCTAATAAATTAACGTGAATGTGTTACGACTTCTATCTGACAAAAGTGCGACAGTCTTTATTATCAATAGCTTATATTGTAATTTTAATTCCAGAGAGTTTGTTTATCTATCTAAAAATCTACATTATTAAGGAGTAATACGGCTTCGTCAAAATCATAAATTTCAATTTTTTCCATCACTTGTGATAATGTTTTTTTAGATTGCTGATGTTCTACCATAGGCAGCAGTGCTTGAATGGTATCTAGTGCTGCAACATCATAGTTTTCAATTTCATTTTGTAATTGTTTTAGGTGCTTTTTACAAAGCTCGGGATTAAAAGTCGAACTTTTATCTTGAGCGGGTTTAATTTTAACTAAATCATGCTGTATTTGCATAAGTTCATGAGTTGCTTGAGCAATAGAGTCAGGATCTCCCATTTCTTTTATTGCTGCATTTTCAATATTGTCTGCCAATTTATAAAGTTTTGACGCGCCAATATTGCCTGCAACTCCTTTTAGTGTATGAGCCAAGTATTCCACCGTTGAGAAGTCACCTTGTGCAAGTGCCGTGGCAATAGGAGTGATAGCCTCTGCATAATTGTCTTTAAATTTAACTAATAAGCGATGATAAAGAGTGGTGTTTTGTTGTGTAATTGCTAAACCTGCTTTGGTATCAATACCATAAAGCTCAGGGATAATTTCACCGTCACTACTGCCAGTCGTTGCCGAGCTTGCTGTTGCACTATGATCACTAGGGGTAACCCATTGCGCCAATTTAGTAAATAATTCACTGGTATTAATGGGTTTACCTATGTGCTCATTCATGCCACTGCGCAGAGCTTTTTCTCTATCGCCTGCCATCACATTAGCTGTCATGGCAATTATGGGTAAATTGGTAAAGCGTGCATCTTGTCGTAATTCTCTGGTGGCGGTATAACCATCTTTAACGGGCATTTGGCAATCCATTAATACGCCATCAACGGTTTCGTTATCAAGGAAGTCAATAGCTTCTTGACCATTATTGGCAACATAAACAAGGATGTTGTGGTGCGTTAACAGCTCGGTTGCAAGCTCCTGATTAATTTCATTATCCTCAACAAGAAGAATTTTGGCTCCTTGTAATGCGTCAATAGCTGCTTGCTCTTCTAATGGCATGACTTTGTATTTTAGGTTTCTTAAGTTTTCTTGGCCTAAAGTAATTAATAAACTATCGAGCAAATTGGAAGAGGTAATCGGTTTACAGGTAACGTAGTAATTATCACCCTCGTTCAATGCTTCTATCGGTAGCTCTCTGCGGTTTGGCAAGATATGCAAAATTGGTAGTGTTGGGCAAGCATCGCGAATTGAATAAATGTCAGCACAGTTTTGGTTATCACTGCATTTAGTTACGTCAAAAATTAATGCGTCAAATGCATTAGCTTGTTGGCTAAGCTCAGGCAAAGCCTCAATAACAGAATTATAGTTTTCAACAATAAAGCCAAATGACTTCAAGATACGCTGTAAAATTGATTTGTAGGTGTCGTTATCTTCTATTAAGGCAAGTTTTAGTCCTTGAATAGAAGATAAATGAGGTTTGTTTGCCTTTGCTTGTTCTGCTGATTGTGTTTGATAACTGATGGTGAAATGAAATTGGCTACCAATGTTTTCTTCACTTTCTAACCAAATTTCACCACCTAATAGTTCAATTAAGCGTTTACATATTGCTAACCCTAAGCCAGTACCACCATATTTTCGCGTTGTTGATGCATCGGCCTGATTGAAAGATTGAAATAACTTTTCTTGTTGCTCGGCACTCATTCCTATTCCAGTATCGCAAATAGAAAACTTCAAGGTGACGCTTTCATCATGCTTGTTAACACATGAAATGTTGATTCTTATTTCACCATGCTCGGTAAATTTTGCCGCATTGCTACCTAAGTTAGTGAGTATTTGTCCTAAGCGCAGCGGATCACCGATAAGATCAATCGGTACGTTTTGCTCAACATCAAATATCAGTTCAGTTCTTTTTTCTGTGAGCTTGTCGATCAGCATGTTACTGAGATTGTCGAGAATATCGTCTAAGGAGAATGGAATTGATTCAATGTCGAGCTTATCAGCTTCAATTTTGGAAAAGTCTAAAATATCATTAATAATGCCAAGTAATGATTCCGCCGCTCGATTAACTTTAAATATATAATTTTCTTGCTGGGGAGATAACTGTGTTTTAAGTGCAAGAGATGACATGCCGATAATAGCATTCATTGGTGTACGTATTTCATGTGACATATTCGCTAAGAAATTTGATTTGGCTTTGGCGGCATCTTCGGCAAGAGATTTTGCATGAGCGAGTGCTTGCTCTGCCATTTTTTGTTCGCTGATATCAACAAAAGTTCCTAGCAAGCCGCCAACACTGCCATCGGCTTTTTCGAAGCCTTTTACCCAATACATGGTGTTATGTTCTAGACCATCACCATAAACCATCGATAACTCTTTTTTTACCACGCCAATTGAAGCGATAACTTCAAGGTCTTCTTTTTGAAATGCTTGTCGCTCGGCAAGTGGTATATATTCTAAATCGAGCACCGTTTTGCCAATAATATCTTCTCTTTTAACATTAAAGGTTTGCTCATAAGCAGTGTTCACATTGATAAATCTAGCGTCTGGTCCCTTAACAAAAATAGGATATGGAATGGTATCAGCTAACGCTTGTTGAAAGAGCACTTGCTCTGTTAGTGCTGCATCGTTTAGTTTTCTTTCGGTAATATCACGAATAATCGCGACAATAAACCTATCGTTGTGGATGTCGAGAGAACTTACGGTTACTTCAGCGGAGAATTCACTATTGTTTTTTCGCTTTCCTGTAAGCTCTATTAACTGTTTCTGTGGCTCTTTTTGGTGAATTAGTTGCTCAAAGACATGTGAATTTACTTCTTCTGGCAACAAACGTTCAATTTTCTGACCAATGAGTTCTGATTTTTCATAGCCAAACATTGAGAGAACTTGTGAATTGACTAAACTATGTTCGCGATGTTTATCGAGTAATATAATCGCATCCGGCGCTGATTCCATTAATGCGGCAAATTGTGCTTTTGCTGCATTTTGTTGGGTTACATCAATTAAGGTTAAACGCACTTCACTAAGTTGTTCATTTTCATCATATACCGGCAAAGCTGACATCATGGTATCTATTGTTTGTGTGTTGCTTATTTCTACGGGAATTTCACATTCTAATAAGTGAGATTTGGTCAAAAATATTTGATGGACGTAATATTCCTCAGCTACAAACTCTTGCCAGTTCAGCGAAGTGAATATTTCTCTCGGGCGTTTAAATAAATGAGCAAACGCACAGTTGTGCTTAATAAATTCACCTTTAGGATTTAATGTTGCATAGGCAACAGGCGCATGTTCATATAACTCCCACATTGCGCGTTCACGTTGCTGTAACTCTTGTGTGCGCTGTTCAACAATTTTTTCCAACTCTTCTTTTGAGCGGCGCATATATTTTGTTGAGCGTTGTCCTACCGTGACTGTAAAAATGTTAGAAGTTAACGTGAGCAATAAGGTTACAAATGAAATTAGCATGAGTTTGTTTCTTAGTGAGCTAACTCCATGCATAGCCTCTGCCGCATCGATTTCAGTCGCGATACCAAACCCAAGTTTGCTATCCCAAACCCAAGCACCATATACGCTGATCCCACGATAATCGTTATAACCAATAACATTCGAGGCTACTTTGTTTTTATTTAATATGTTTTGACTATCAGGTCGAACATTATTAATTAAATCATTAGCCATAAAAGTAAATGGCTGTTGCCTAACATCGACCTCAGCACTATTTGCTAGGGTAATATCGACTTTAGGCGCCTTTAGTGAAATGAGTTGTTCGTTTTTGTTTAAGTTTTTAAAGTAAGCTATTGATGAAAGATCAGCTTCAAACCGGCTTTTAGATAGCATTTCTCCTAGTGTATTTACCAGGTAGCTTTCGCCTGATGCGCCAATGCGACCTTGCTGGAGAATGTTGGAGATATGCCCACTCGCTTGCACGCGCAAGGTTAGTGCAGCAATGACATTCTCTTCATGGTCTTTTATTGGTGTCACGATAAACATACTGTATTGGTCTATTGGACTGCGCGTGTTGCCAAAGCTTAAGCTGACATCTGACTTTATCGGCGATACAAAGTGGGTTTCACCTGCGAATACCGCGGGTAATATATCTGGCTGTTGTTTAGCAATTAAATTGATTTGGCCTAGGTTTTCATTTCGACTTGAGCCAATATTGATATAGTCTTGATTGATGATAAAGAACCCTTGGCCATCAACACTGCTTTGACGAAAATACTCGCGTATATTTTGTAATGGATTTGATGTTAAGAGCGAAGCTTTTAATGTTGGTTGCAATAATAATTCTTGGGTTAAATTAACTACCTCGTCATCATTACTGATTTGTTTTAACAAGTTTTCTTGATCCATTATCCAGTCATTTAGCCTTGATTTTGTTGCCCCTACAACAAACTCTAAGTTCTTTTTCATACTGGCTTGGGTGCTTTCTTCATTATCTTGCAATGTTAAGTAAATCACCGTAAATATTATGGCAATATTAAGAATAGATATGGAATGAACAATAACGGGAAACCTTCTTGAAGCCATAAAAATAGCAAGACGTTTTGCTGTGATCAATTTAGGTAGTAAGAGTGTTGAAGAAATTAGCAATAATGAAATAACTACCATAATGATGATCAATGAAATGCTTTTATCATGGTTCATTTGTTTTGGAGAAAACTGTGCTAGGGCATCTTCTAACAAGATGTTATCTGGTAAAACAGGCGAAGAAACCATACCTAGTTGGTAATAGGTTTCAGTGATTTTTTCCATACGAGTGCGGGCAATTGAACCAATAGGAATAAACTTGGCTAGAATAACTTTGTTGATTTCTTCTGCTTCAAAAATGAGATGTTCGTGAGTTTTATTTTGGCTATTATATTTTCTTTCAATTAGCGAGATAATTTCTTGCTTATTGTTTAAAGCATATTGCCAGCCTTTGATCGTTGCTTGACGAATAGCTTGTACACGTTGTGGGTGATTTTTTACTTCTTCTTCGCTAGTAAATAGGTTGTCACCATAGAAGTCTATACCGTAGTCACGTGGGTCAATAATGAATATATCAATGTTTTCTTTGGAAAATTTAAAAGGTTCATCAGTGCGATAAATTAACATAGCGTCACTTTCACCATTAGCTAAAGCAGAAAAGTTATAACTTTGTTCTTGCCATATAAAGCCAGAGGTTTCTGGTTGAGCTTGCTTAAGCATAGCTATGATTGATGCGTAGTTTTCACTACTTGAGTCAACCATAATTCGTTTACCTATTAAATCAAACGGCGTGGTAATATTTGATGAACTTAAGGTGGCAAGTGTAGAAGGGGAGTGCTGAAATATTTGCGCAACAATAACCACTGGCTTGCCATTGTTTTTCGCGACAATTAAACTGGAGTTATTGATGCCGTAATCTGCATTGCCATTTACGACGTAATCTTCAATCGCGCCATCACCGTTAAATTCTCGTAATTCAACATCTATGCCTAACTCCTGATAGTATCCTTGTTCAATGGCAGCGTAGTAGCCAGCAAATTGAAATTGGTGTGTCCAATTAAGCTGAATAGTTACTTTTTCTGTTTCTGCAGCCAAGCTTGTAGTGCAGATAAGCATCAATAGTGCTGATAAGAAGTGAGTAAATTTAGTGGTAATGCGAAAAAAACTTAACATATAGTTTGTGTACTCTGTGCGGATTCTTCAGAAAACTGCGCTTTAACAGCAAGAATTTCGTCTAAATTATCAATAAAGTATTCTACTAATTGAGGGTCGAAGTGCTTCCCTGATTCATTTTTGATTAACTCTATTGTGCTTTCAATGGTCCAGGCCGGTTTATATGGGCGCTGTGAAGTTAATGCGTCAAACACATCTGCTATGGCAATTATTCTGCCTTCTAATGGAATTTCTTCCGCTTTTAAACCATTGGGGTAGCCACTGCCATCCCATTTCTCATGGTGTGTTACAGCCACTGTTTTAGCCGTTTTCATTAACTGTGATGGATTTTTTTCATCAAGAATTTCTGCCCCAAAGGCGGCGTGTTCTTTCATTATTTTCCATTCATCGTCATCGAGTTTTCCTGACTTTTTAAGAATATGGTCAGGTACGCCTATTTTGCCAATATCGTGCATCGGGGCAGCATTCATTAGTAAGTCAGCGTTTTCTTCGCCCATGCCACAAGCAATGGCAAGAATATAGGCATACTTACTCATACGTTGAACGTGATTTCCTGTTTCATTGTCTTTAAATTCTGCTGCGCGGCCTAATTTTTGAATAATGTTGTAACGGGTATTGATGAGTTCTTGGGTTTGCATTTTTACTTTTTGATACAGTTCTCGCTTCTGGTCGCTCAATGCCAAGTGTGTTTTTACCCGTTGCATTACAATGGCTGGATTAACTGGTTTTGCTATATAGTCAACCGCACCTAAACTAAGCCCTCTGGCTTCGTCTTCAACTGAAATTTTGGCGGTTATAAAAATGATAGGAATATCACGCGTTGCAATATCAAGTTTTAAACGCTTACAGGTTTCGTAGCCATCGATACCTGGCATCATAATATCTAATAATATTAAATCAGGGCGAGACTGAATATTGGCTATTTTTATAGCCATTTCTCCATCGCGTGCCACCTTAAGCTGATAGTTTGGTTTTAATATGCCTACCAAAATATCAATGTTTTCAGGTGCATCATCAACAACTAATATTGTCGCGCTATCTCTCATGCCAAGTTCCATTGTGAGAATATAAATAATCTATAATTAAAACATAGCAGTAACTCTCTTTTCAGACAATAATTTCCCTATAATTTATTGATTATTTTTTAGTCGTTAGTTGAGTATTTAGTCATTAATAATTTTGTAATCTGAGCTATGGTTCTTGCTGTGTTGACCATTGCTTGATGATACGAGCTAATTCAGCAACGCCATCAGTTAGTGCTGCAGGACCAGGTTGCAAAATATCGGTTGAACTTATCTCGTATATGTCATTATTTTTAATGGCAGGTATTTGTTGCCAACCTGATCGGGTTACAACTTTTTCTTTGTCGAACTTTCTGCCGCACCAAGATGCAATATAAATGTCAGGTTGCTTAGCTATAACATCGCTGGCATCAGCGACAATACGATTTTTAGCGAGAGATTGCTTTGAAAACTCTTGATAGCAATCAACACCTCCTGCAATTTCAATTAATTCACTGACCCAACTAATACCAGTTATGATTGGATCAAACCATTCTTCAAAATATACCTTAGGTTTTTTAGGCAATAGTTCAGCCTGTTGTTTTACTTGATGCAAATTGTTTTGCATTTGCTTAACTAGCTTTTCGCCCTTTTCTGGCTGGCCAATTAATGCTGATAGTGTGCGGATCATTTGTAGGGTTTCACTGATACTACGATGGTTAAAGCAATGTACTTGAATACCTTCTTTTATTAAATCCACGACAATATCTGCTTGCATATCTGAGAAAGCTAAAACTAAATCTGGCTTTAGTTCCATTATTTTTTCGGTTCTTGCTGTTATGTAAGCACTTACTTTAGTTTTTTCTTTACGAGCTCGTTCAGGGCGCATAGTGTATGCTGATATACCGATTATACGATGGTCTTCTTCCATCATGTACAGTGCTTCGGTAGTTTCTTCTGTCAAACAAATTATGCGTTCAGGCCATTTGGGTTCAGTAATTGAGAACATGTTTTCCCTTGTGAATATATGGTTGAAAAATTTAGCTTTATCGTGCTTATTTATACACACTTTTGAAGAATAAACATTGTTTTAGCATTTTCCTACGTGCAGACACAAGGAGCAACTTTACTCATGATAACGCTACAATAGAGCGAAAAATAAGATTTAACTCATTAATGTTATGAACATATTTGATAGACTAACTTAATAAAATTGTATTGATGTTAGGAAGAGTCACTTGTCAGAAATTAGTATCTATTTATTGCGTCATGGTGAACTTGTTAAGTCAGGTATTTTATGTGGACGCACGGATATTGAGCTTTCTGAGCGTGGAAAACAGCAACTTATTGATGCAACATCTAAGCTGCCAATAATTTCTCATTGCTTTAGTTCTCCACTTATTCGCTGCCAAGTTTTTGCACAACAGTTTTGCCAGCAACAACAAATTCCATTACAGGTTATTGAGCAATTAGCGGAAATGAACTTTGGTGATTGGGACGGAGAAGATTACCAAACTTTATGGCAACAAAATGCCAAGTTAGCTGGGGCTATACATTCATTAGGTGATTTTTGGCAAAACCCATGGCAGTGCTCGCCACCAAACGGTGAAACTATGACGGACTTTGCGGTCAGGGTTGATGCAATTTGGCAATTGTTGTTAAAGCAGGGTGTTTCTGTTAGCCAAGACTCAGAGAAACCCCAAAACTTTTTAGTGATTAGTCATGGTGGAGTTATTCGTTATATTTTGGCTAAAATCTTAAATCTACCTTTGCCGGGTACATCACACATGACACAAATCGATGTGCCGTATGGAGCGCTAATTCATATTAAAATTTTTGTCGATAATAATGGTAAGGCTTGGCCTAAACTAATGCTGTAACTGGTACGATCTTTTAGTCCTTTAGTATGAAGCTAGAAACAACATTTTTGACAATAAATTGATTTAAAAGATTTTTATGTAGTTAGGTTATAACTGAGATAAAAATAAACCTTGCTATTTTGTCTTAGCTGTTGATAATCGCGCCATTAATTTAATAATGTCTAATTCTATTTTACTTTTTCAGCATCTATTGAAGCTATTCTAATGGTTTAATAACTAGTGAAGAGGAAAGTAATACTGGGAATGTGGTGAAAGTCCACAACTGTACCCGCAACTGTAAACAGAGCGATATATTAACCACTAAAGTAAACTGACACTTTGGGAAGGGATATATCTAGACGCTGTAAGTCAGGATACCAGGTGAATGATGTCATTAATTGCTACGTCGAGCGGGTTACTCGAGCATTTATCACTTTTATCGGTATGAGCTATATTTTTTATACCTGACATGCTCCCTAAAACTTCGCTTTAGTTAATCGACGTTAATCATAGTTTGATGGCCTGCTATTTATGAGCTTGGCCAAACTTAAGGTGATGGTATGTTTGATATTGAAGTGGTTACAGAACAACACACAAAAACAATTCAAGCTAAAATTGATGGAAAAACTAAACCATTGGGCGCCTTGGGTGAGCTTGAAACGTTAGCGTTGAAAATTGCTAAAGTACAGTTAACTGCTAATTGTGCCAACGTTGACATAGCTAAACTGAAAATCACTAAGCCTCATCTTACTGTTTTTGCTGGAGACCATGGTATTGCAAGCCAAGGTGTTTCCATAGCTCCAAGTGATGTTACCAGCCAGATGGTGGCGAATTTTGCGCATGGTGGTGCAGCAATCAATGTGTTTTGTCGTCAATTTGGCTGGCAACTTAATGTGGTCGATGCCGGTATTTTGCATCGAGTAGAGCCATCACTGGATGTTATCGATCAGCGTTTAGGCAACATAACCCAAGCAATAAATGAACATGCGGCCCTAACAGAAGCGCAATTATTACAAGCTTTTGAATATGCAAGTCAGCACATAAAAAAGGTAAGCAATACCGGTTGTAATGTCATTGCGTTTGGTGAAATGGGCATAGCTAATACTACGATAGCATCCGCAATTATGGCAGCAATAATGCAACTACCTGCCTCTGATGTTGTAGGCCGCGGTACCGGTGTTTCTGATGAAGTGGTTTTAAAGAAGCAAAAAGTTATCGAGCAAGCACTTGCTCTTCATAAAGAGCAACTGACCGATGCTGAAGCTATTTTGCGCTGCCTAGGTGGCTTTGAAGTAGCGCAGATTACTGCTGCGATGTTAGCTGCCGCAGAACATAAAATGTTAATTGTTGTTGATGGCTTTATTTGTACGGCAAGTGCCATGCTGGCGATAGCAATTAATAAAAATGTTAAAGGTTATATGATTTTTGCTCATTGTTCTGGTGAGCAAGGGCATCAGAAAATGTTAGATTGGTTGCAAGTTGAACCATTACTTAAATTAGGCTTACGCTTAGGTGAAGGAACAGGTGCAGCCTTGTCTTTACCTTTGCTACAAGCAGCTGTCGCATTTTATAATGACATGGCAAGCTTTTCTGATGCTGAGGTAACAGATGTTACTTAGCGCTAAAATTGTAAATAAAGAGATAAATTTAATGTTATTGGCATTAAGTTTCTTCACACGTATTCCCGTAAATATTAGAGCAGAAGTTGATGCTGAAATGTTAAATAATGCTAGTCGTTATTTTGCGTTAATTGGTATTTTGATAGGTACTTGTTCAGCGCTTGCATTTTATTTATTTGAGTTATTCTTGCCGGCAAATATTGCCTTACTGTTTGCTATGGTAGCGAGCGTGTTGCTTACTGGTGCATTTCATGAAGATGGTTGGGCCGATGTCTGGGATGGCTTTGGTGGTGGTTGGAGTGTCGAAAATAAACTGAACATTATGAAAGATAGTCGATTGGGCACTTATGGTGCTGCTGCGTTATTTTTTATTTTGTTATTAAAATACCAAGCGTTACTGGTGCTAATTGAACCAATGCTCGTCAATAGCACATCGGTATTAGCTATTTTTATATTAGGGCACTGCCTGAGCCGAGTTATCGCAACAAGCTTGATTGCAGATATGCCTTACGTCAGTGAAGACGCTAATTCGAAAGTTAAGCCTCTTGCGCAAGATTTATCAGTGAACAGTTTCTTAGTTTTGTTAGCTACTGGTTTAAGTGTTCTTTTACTGTTTTTACCACTAATGGCGACAGTTCAGCTTGTTGGTGTTTTATTGTTATTGCGTTGGTGTATTAAAAAGTGGTTTATGAAGCAATTAGGCGGATATACCGGTGATTGTTTAGGAGCTGCGCAACAACTCAGCGAAGTCATTATTTATTTATCACTTTTTGTCTTATTGTCGGAGTCGTTGTAATGAATATTAATGATGAAAAAGCTAGTCATCATCAAGCGAAAGTTCAGTTGATACTTGGTGGCGCTCGATCAGGTAAAAGTTCTCTTGCCGAACAGTATGCTGCGGCGTTAAATATGCCGGTAACATACTTAGCAACAGGACAAGCCTTTGATGCGGAGATGGAGCAGAGAATAAAACAGCATCAGCAGCAAAGACCAGTACATTGGCAACTTATTGAGTCACCACTACTGTTGGCTAAAACGTTAGCAAGTGAACTATTAAAGGCACAAGAAAAACAAGAGAAATCCGTACTGCTAGTAGATTGCTTAACGTTATGGTTGAGTAACTGTTTGTGTTATTCAGGTGATGAGCAAAATACTGATAACGAAGAAATAGACCTCAATTATTGGCAACAAGAAAAACAGCAATTGCTTGCACTGTTAAATGATATTCAACAGCAAGAATATTTGCACATTATCTTAGTAAGTAACGAAGTTGGCCATGGCATTGTGCCGATGGGGGAGCTATCTAGGCAGTTTGTTGATCAAGCTGGCTGGTTGCATCAAGCCATTGCTAAAGTTGCAGATAATGTTGAATTTGTTATGGCGGGTTTGCCACTCACTTTAAAGTCAGCAGGAACTAGGTAAGCCAATGAAAACGCTAATGGTACAAGGCACAACCTCAGACGCTGGAAAAAGTACGCTAGTTGCTGGTTTATGTCGGGTTCTCGTTAATGCTGGCATTAATGTTGCGCCGTTCAAACCACAAAATATGGCATTAAATAGTGCAGTTACAAAAGATGGCGGTGAAATAGGCCGAGCACAAGCATTACAAGCAATCGCGGCAAAAGTAGAAGCTCGTGTAGATTTTAATCCTATTTTACTAAAGCCCAACAGTGACACCGGCGCGCAAGTGATAGTGCATGGTAAGGTGCTATCAAACATGGAAGCAGGGAAATACCACGATTATAAGAAAGTGGCAATGCAAGCGGTTGTTGAGTCTCATCAACGTTTGGCGAACGAACATGAAGTACTGCTAGTGGAAGGAGCAGGAAGCCCGGCAGAAATTAACTTACGTGCTCATGATGTTGCCAACATGGGCTATGCCGAAAAAGTGGATTGTCCAGTTATTTTAGTGGCAGATATTGACCGCGGTGGTGTATTTGCCCATTTAGTGGGGACGCTTGAATTATTGTCGGAATCAGAGCAAGAACGAGTTAAAGGTTTCATCATCAATCGTTTTCGCGGCGACATTAAGCTATTAGAATCTGGCTTAGATTGGCTTGAACAGCGCACAGGTAAGCCAGTTTTAGGTGTGTTGCCATATTTGCATGATTTAGCGTTAGATGCTGAAGATGCCGTCGCGCTTGATAACAAAGTTACTGAAGCAAAAGTTAAAATATTTGTTCCGCTGCTGCCACATATGAGTAATCACACTGATTTTGACCCGCTGCGATTACAGCCTAATATTGATCTGCAATATGTAAAAATTGGCCAATCACTGCAAGGGGCTGATTTAATTATTTTGCCAGGAAGTAAAAATGTTACTTCAGATTTAACCTTTCTTAAGCAACAAGGTTGGCAGCAAGAGATTGAGCAGCATCTTCGTTATGGCGGTAAGGTCATGGGCATTTGTGGCGGCTATCAAATGTTAGGTAAGCAAATATTTGACCCTGAGCATATTGAATCTCATGTTGAGCAAATATCAGGTTTAGGTTTGTTGGATTTTACCACCACGTTAACGCGAGAAAAAACCTTAACGCAGGTAAGTGCGAGTATGACGTTTAACGGTGAAACCTGTCAGTTAACTGGTTATGAAATTCATTGTGGTGTTTCAACAGGGCCAGCGTTATCTAAACCACTACTACATATTGAAAGTGATGGTTTAGGCAAAAAGCAATATACACCTGATGGCTGTGTTTCTGACGGCTGTATCTCTGAAGACAATCAAATTATTGCCACATACTTGCACGGCTTTTTCGATTGTCCAGAGCCAACACAAGCGGTACTTAATTGGTTAGGTATTAATGATTTAGTACAACCCGTTGTCGATATTAACCAGCACCGAGAAGAGCAGTTAGAGCGCTTGGCAGATATCTGCGAGCAGCACCTAGATATGGAAAAAATTCAAAGTATTATTGCACAAGGTGTTGATACGCCAAGCGGTAATGGTTAAGCCTAAATTCTGAAGCTGTTGATGCCAACAGCAATAAAACTAGCTAATAGCAGTATTCGATTTAGCAATGAAAAAAATTTAAATAAGCGACAGTAAGTAAATTTTTTAGTTACTGTTTAACATAGTAAGTTCGAGGGAAGAAGGTGAGACGCCTTCACTGCCCCCGCAACGGTAATTATAGCGGTGAAACTCATCGCTACATAAGTCCGAGCACTTGAACTTGCTTAATTCACACTGTGTTTACGCAGTAATACATATGGTGCGGTGGGCATCGTTAATGAGGTCATATGAACATTAAGCAAAATAACTTTTTCAAAAAATCATTTTTATCACTGGCAATCGCTGGTGCTATGTCAACATCTTTTATCGCTTCAGCTAATGCTGAAAAAAGCGTTGAAGATATCGAAGTATTAACAGTAACGGCGACACGTTCAAGCTTAAATATTGATGATGCTTTAACTAGCCAAGTGGTTATTACCCGCGAAGATATCGAATTAGCAAACCCAGTATCAATTTTGGATTTATTATCATCAGTACCAAGTATTGATGTTGCGATAAATGGCGGCAAGGGACAAAACTCTTCGATTTTTATGCGCGGAACAAACTCAGATCACACTTTGGTTCTTATTGATGGTGTTCGTGTAAGTTCTGCAACATCTGGGGGTACCAGTTTCAGTACGATTTCACCTGAAATGATAGAACGTATTGAAATTGTTCAAGGCCCGCGTGCTGCGTTATGGGGATCTGATGCTATTGGTGGTGTAATCCAAATATTTACACGTCAATTAGCAGAAGGTGAGTTTTTTGCAGGCGCTAGTTTTGGCACAGATAGTTATAAAAAGTACAAAGCAGGTGTTGGCATTAGTCATGGTAAAGGCCAGACCACGATTACGGTAAGCAAAGAGCAGAGTGATGGTTTTGATGTTCAAGAAGGCACTGAAACTGATGATGACGGGTATGACTTTACTTCGGTAGCAATACGTGGTCAGCAAAAAATAACGGATGATTTCTCTGTAGATTGGTTACTATCTAGTGATAGTGGTGATAATGAGTATGATGGTTCGTATCAAAATGAATCAGATATCAAAAACCATGCTTGGTTAGTGCGAGCTAATTACCAAACTGAAATTAGCGGTATTGATAACAATACTGTATTTTCTGTTGGTCAGAACCGTGACAGTGCTGAGGGTTTAAAAAATGGAGAATCAAAAGGCGTTTTTGAAACTCGTCGTAATCAATACTCTGTTGTAAACAACAGTGAACTTTCAGATAATTTACAATTAAATGTGGGGGTTGATCATTATCAAGATGATGTATCTCACAGTAAAACAACTTATGCAGTAACAAAAAGAAATAGCACAGGTTTTTTCGCTCATACCTTATACAGCAAAAATGCATGGACGTATGAAGCGACGTTGCGCCATGATAGTGTTGAAGATACAAAATCTGAAAATACTTATAATTTAGGTTTAGGTTATGCCTTTAATAGTGATAGTCGCATTGTTGTAAATCATGGTACTGGTTTTAAAGCGCCTACATTCAATGATTTATATTTTCCTTTTAGTGGCAACAAATATTTAGTTTCTGAGTTTTCTAAATCATCAGAAATATTTTTTGAAACTAAATTAAAAGATATTAATATGAGTTGGAATTTTTACCACTCAAATGTTGATAACTTGATTATTTGGGATAGCGGAAAGTTTGATAACATTGATGAAACGGAAATCAATGGTGTTGAATTTGCTTTGAACTTTGAAAAGCTTGGTGGCACACATGACTTTAATATGTCGTATACCGATGCCGAAGATAAATCAACGAAAAAACAATTAATTCGCCGTGCAAAAGAGAAGTTTAACTATAAGTTTACAACCTCAATAAGTGCTGCAGACCTTTACGTAGAATATCAATTTGTTGGCTCTCGTTTGGATAGAGGTGATGTCGAGCTAAGTAGTTACCAACTAGTAAATTTAGGTCTGAATTATGATGTTTCGGATAACTTAAGCTTGTCATCTCGCGTGACAAACTTACTAGATAAAGAGTATCAAACTGCTAATACTTACAATACGCAAGAGCGTGCATTTTATGTAGGAATAACTTACCAAAACTAAGGTAGATATTTTAATATAAAATGATAAAGGCACCTGACGAGGTGCCTTTTTTATGTACAGGATGTAAGGTATAACGCGGGTGCATGCACCGCATGTAATGGAGTGATAATGAATGACATTTTTCTATAAAAAAATTTTAAGTTAGTATGTTACAAGCCTGACGACAGGCACTATCCAATCGCTTAAAATCGTCTTCTAGAGCAATACCAAACCTTAATGTGTCTTGTTCATCAGAAAGTCGGCAATAAACGCCTTGCTGACATAATAAGTGATAAAGCACTTTCGCATTATTAGCTTGATGAAAGCTCAAGGTGAGAAATAAATCACAACCTTCAATGGCGCTAACTAATTCAGAAGAAAATACCTGCCACAATAACGTCTCTTGTCGTTCACGTAGCGTATGTAATTTATTGCGTTGCTGGTTATGCCATGCTCTGTCGTTTAATGCGTGTTCTGCGATGATTTGTGCAGGGCCATTTACTTGCCACGGGCCTAATAGTTCACTAAATTTTTTGCACCAATATTTCCCCGCCACTAAAAAGCCAATGCGAATGCCGGCTAAACCAAAAAACTTGCCAAAAGAACGTAGCACTATCAGGTTATTTTCTTCACAATCACCACCAAAAATAACTTCAGAACAATAAGACTGCTCGTCAGGCATAGCGTCAATAAAGGCTTCATCGACAACCAACAAGCCATTAAGTTGTTTTAATCTTTGATGATATCGTTTGATGATATCGCGAGAAAAAAACTGTCCAGTTGGGTTATTCGGGTTGATGATCACAACCACGCTATTTGGCTCTAATTCTGTTATACCAGGTAAAACATCATGGTAAAAATGTAGTGTGAAGCCTGCTATTTCCCATGCTTGTGCATGCTCTTTATAGCCTCGTTCTGGCAAGTAAACTGTTTGGATTGCTTTACTTCTTTGGCGATATAATTCTGGTAAAGCTTTGATAATTGCTTGGCTGCCATTAGTTACCACTAATTGTGCACATTGATAATACTTTTTTGCCGCGATAATAAGCTCAGGATTTTGTTGTGGTAGTTGTTGCCACGCACTTAAGGGAATATCAGGAACAGGGTAACTTATCGGGGCAACTCCGGTTGACAAGTCTAGCCAGTCTGCCATAGGGATTTTATATTTCTCAGCAACTTGCTGAAGCTGACCACCATGAATTAATGCCATTTCGTTCCTATTTCTGCTATGAATTTACTCAGTAGAGTTATTGAGAATTATCTCAAATAGATGATTAATTGAAAAATGAAAACCGCAATAAGTAGCAGTAAACTGGCTCGGCTGACGAGACTTAAACTTGCTGGAATATCATCACTACTAACGTTATTTCCTTTACCTAAAGTAACAGAGTGAACTTCTTTGCCATGATAATGAGCGCTGCCGCCGAGTTTTCGGTTCATTACAGTTGCACCAGCGGCCATTACCCAACCACCATTATGACTTTTATATTGCTTGCCTTGACGATAGGCATTAACGATTGCTTGAATGAAATTCCTTTGCTTCAGTCCTTGTATTGCATATAAAAGCGTACAGCACTTTCCTGAAATGAATCCTAGTAAATCGTCCAATCGAGCACTTGCAAAACCGAAATTGATAAAGCGTGAATTTTTATAGCCCCACATCGCATCTAATGTATTGGCGAGTCGGTGCAAAATAACCAGTGGCGCACCGCCAATAAGATAGTAAATCAGCGATGCAATAACAGCGTCGTGACCATTTTCAAGCATAGACTCAACCGTAGCTCGCGACATTTCTTGTTCGCTAAGCTGTGATGTTTCTCTACTAACAATGTAACCTGTAAAATGCCGTGCAGTTTTTAAATCTCCCGATTTTAGCGGCTGATAAATTTGCATCGCGTGTTCTTTTAAACTGGTTAACCCCAGTGCTAAATAAAGCACAATAGCATCGATAAATACTTGCCAAAACCAAACTAAATCCTGCAAAAAATAAACATATAATATTGGTAATGGCAGCACCAATAAACACCATGCCATTGCGCCAAGTACTTTTGTTTTTATCGGGTTTTTACCTGTGTTAACTTGTGTTGAAACGCTTGAATTTTGCTGGCTAATATTGAGCAATGTTTCTAATTGATTAGCGAGCCAACCAAAGCCAACTAAATAATGAAAACGTTTTGCTTCACCCAATAATTTATCGAGAATAAGCGCAAGCGAAAGGGTAATAGCAACAGAGAACTCAGGTGTTAAAATTAATGCTTTTTCAACAATTTCATTAATAAATTGACTATCCATTGCTGCTGCCAAAACCTAGCACTGGGTCATTATGATAGTTAAATGACTGCTTTTCATACTTATTTGGAGGCCTGCTGATTCTCAAGTTGAAAGCGCTGTTGTTGGTAGCTTAAAGTAAACAAGCAGCCGTTGTCGAACAGCTCGTAGGCATTACTATCTGAATTCACACCTAATTTAGCTAAGAAGCAACGTAATGCTTCACCATGGAATATTACCAATAAGGTTTGATTTGAGAACTTCTTGGCAAAGTTTTCTAATGCTTGATATACCCGAAATCCACATTCGATAGCGCTTTCTCCACCTTCTGGTTTGAGTTGGGTAAACTGATGCAATAACTCATGATAACTTCCATCTTGGCTGAAACTTTCTACGTTTTTTCCTTGCCATTTCCCCAAGTTCCGCTCAGCTAAATCTGGGTGGTTGTCGACAGGAACATCTAAATGGTTTTGACAAATAGCAGCAGTTTTAACTGCACGGCCTAACGGTGAGGAAATAATACGAGCGATATTTTCATTTTCTAGTGCTATGGCGATATTTGTTGCTTGAATTTTGCCTTGCTCGGTTAATTCGCTGTCGAGCTGGCCTTGAAACCTTTGCGTTTTATTCCACAGTGTTTGTCCGTGCCGAGCTAGAAAAAAGCGTGTAGTCATTGTTAATATTACTCTGTTTGCGCTAAGTTGCTGACAAAACGGGTGGTTAAGTAGAAGCGCAGAATAACCAAATCATTCCGCTGATTCAATGCAAAAATGATTAAATGAAGTTGTTGTCGAAATTGCTTTATTGAGTATCAACCTCGCACTTAGTTCTTTAGTGCTAATAATTTGGTTATTGATTGAATAAATCGCCATCATCACGTAACATCAGCGCTGATTTAGGTGTCTTCACATTATTCTACTTTTTGAGAGAAGTTTAATAACTGAAGGTGAAACGTGAAACTGGTGAGAAACCAGTACTGCCCCCGCAACGGTAACTGTGAGCAGCAACAAAACCACTGTATTGATAAATATGGGAAGGTGTTGCAAAAGCGATGAACAGGAGTCCGGAGACCGGCCTAAAATTACTCGACAACTGCGGTGGGCGGTCATTCAGAGCTTAGTAACTGATTTTTGCATTATCTATTCAATAGACAATGTGATGAGTTTAAGATTTATGACTTAGTAGCCCAGCTGTTACTGTAAAACTTTTACTTTATAAGCACTTACCAACTTTGATTTCCAACTCCGTAAATATTTATCGCACACGGGAATGTTATGAAATCAGTCAACCAAAAAACGCCAATTAGCTTACTTTTTGCAATATTTGCAGTATTAACTTTGCTAATGTTGGCAACTCGCACCCATCATTTTGCTAGTTTAAATCACTTACCTAGTGCTTCTATTGCTATTTTCTTTTTAGCGGGCATGTACTTACGCAATATGAAAGCGTTTTGGTTTTTCTATACCTTAACCTTAGTGATTGATCTTGCCTCGTCGTATTTTCGCGGGCAATTTGGCGATTGTATTACCACCTCTTATCCTGCGCTAGTATTGAGTTATGGGGTTATGTTTGCGGCTGGCTTTTACGCTAAACCTAGTTGGCAGCAAAGCGCATGGCAAAATAATATTATTAAAGTTGCTTTAGGCTTGTTTGTTGCTAGTTCAATTGCCTTCTTCATTTCCAATGGCAGTTACTATGCCTTGTCAGGAAAATTCCCAGAATTGTCATGGGCTGAATATGCAACGCGTGTTGATAAATACTATTTCCGCTCAATTTCTAATCCGGTATTTTATGCGATTTCGGCAATTGTGATTGATTTCACCATCAGCCATTTCTTGACCGATAAAGGCTTAGCCAAATCATCACAAGATAAGGTGTAATGGCAATGAGTCAGATAGAAAAAGCGAAACCAATCCCTGCTTTTCATGGCAAGCTTGAGCGCCAAACTGGCAGTGGTGCAATGTGCTCAGCCTTAATTGTTGCCGCGCCACACTCTGGCTCAGGGAAAACTACAGTAACCGCTGCGCTTGCTCGATATCATCGTAATCAAGGACGTAAAGTAACGGTGTTTAAAGTTGGTCCTGATTTTATTGATCCGATGATTTTACGCCAAGCCAGTGGTGAATTGGTTTATCAACTAGATTTATGGTTAGTTGGTGAAAAGGGCTGCCAAGAACTACTTCATCGTGCAGCTTTAGAGTCTGATCTTATTCTTATTGAAGGTGTCATGGGCTTATTCGATGGCACGCCAAGTAGTGCTGATTTAGCCCAATATTTTAATATTCCGGTGCTTGGCGTTATCGATGCCAAAGCCATGGCACAAACATTCGCTGCTGTTACCTTTGGCCTTGCTAAGCTACGGGAGGATTTACCGTTTTCTGGTGTGATTGCCAATCGCGTTAATACCGAACGTCATGCTGAGTTATTGAGCACCAGTTTGCCGGAAGAATTTCGTTTTTACGGACGTTTACCAAAAGATGACGGTGTCACTTTACCTGAACGCCATTTAGGTTTAGTGCAAGCACAAGAACTAGCTGATATAGATAGCCAACTTGACCAAGCTGCTAGTCATATCGCTAAAACCGACTTGACCGAGTTACCCGAACAAGTGGAATTTTTTGCTGTGGAACATGACAGTCAAGAAGACTTTATCCATCGTGCTTTGGTGGGTACTCGCGTTATTATTGTGCGTGATAATGCTTTTAGTTTTATCTATGCTGCCAACATTGCCTTTTTAGAACAAGTTGGCGCTGAAATTACCTATTGTTCGGCATTGAATGATAACAAGTTACCCGAAGGAGATATTTTATATATTCCTGGTGGCTATCCAGAGTTGTATGCTGAAAAGTTAATGAATAATGAAACTTTTTTAAGTGATATTAAAAACTTTGCTGCTAGCAATAAGCCGATAATTGCTGAATGTGGCGGTATGCTGTATTTACTTGAGCAACTAACGGATATATCAGGTCAACAAATTGCGATGCTTGGCCTTATACCAGGTAAAGCCGCAATGCAGAAAAAGCTCGCGGCAATAGGTTCGCAATGGGTTGATTTATCTGTGATAGATAAAGATAACATTGAGCCTGAAAGTTCAGCTGAAAACCAAGGTGAAATGTCTAGTAATATTATGCGCGGGCATAGTTTTCATTATTCTTGTGCCGAAATTGATTTAACGCCGATTAGCCAAACAACCCATCATCCAAGCGAACGAGCAGGCGAATATGTTTATCAGCATAACAATATACTTGCCTCTTATATGCATTGGTATTTCCCGAGTAACCCAGGTTTAACCTTACGTATTTTTAATAAAAATCGATGTTTCTAATCGATTGAAAATGCACCTATCGCTCATTAAATGAAAATATTTTCGTCAATATGCTTTAGTTAGCATTTTTTAATGAGCACAGTTTATTTAGTTTTTTTGAGAGTTCTCATGACAAGCGCCATTGTTAGCAAACACACGATAAAACCTTTACTTAAAAAAGGTCAGGTAAATAGAGTTTTTTTGATGGCCTTTTGGCTAATCACCTTTTTAAGTGCTGCCAGCTTACAAGCCAGTGAAATGAAAATGCTTGCGTTGGTGTCTGATCGATCAGCTGCCAGTATGGTTGCGGGTGGGCATCAGTTTTTAGCGACACAAAGTGTCGATAAAACATCTAGCAGTATTAATATTCGCAGTGTTAGCCAGTTAAATATTATGACTAACAAAGAAATACAGCAGCTCATTAATCAACATCAAGCGTTAGTTATTGCTGGTGTATTTGGCGAGTCAGTTGAACGTTTGTTAGCGTTAACTTACCCAGAAGGGCAAGCACGGTTGATGCTAAATACCGACCGACGTTTAATGGCATTACACCAAGATATCAATGGTGGTAATACCGCCAATTTGTCAAAGCAGCAGTTGCAAAGTTTAATGGCGGCCTTGGATAAGAATGATTACTTGTCTGCACTCAAGGCTAAACAACAGCAATGGCCAGCCTTTGCTTATTGGTTACAAGCGCGTGCTTATTGGCAAAATCGCGGTAAAGAAAATTTAGGGCACTTATTTACTTGGCTAGAAACTATTACTCAAGCAAACGCTAACTCAACTGCTTTAACAGCAGCACCAAAAATTCTGCCTTTGCAACCGATACGTTTTTATTGGCAAGAGCAACTGATCAGTCAGGCTTATTTAGCGGATAATATAACTAAAAACCTAGATAAGCCCTTAGTGTTTATTATTGATCACGATACTGGCGATCAGCCTGGGCAATGGCAGCTACATCAACAATTATGTCAGCGCCAATGGCAATGCGTTTCTGTGCTTGCTGGTTGGGGGAAGCCGAGTGAGCAAGTAATTGAAATAATACGTAATCTAAAAATTACGCAGCCATTAGCTATTATCGCATTACAAGACTTTGTTATTGGTGGTGGTGAAGGTCGCGAGCCAGTTACGCAGAAGTTTGAAAAGTTGAACGTTCCTGTATTTAAAGGCATTCGAGTAACCGAAATGAGCACTTTGGAATATCAACTTTCGCCAACAGGTTTACCGAGTGACAGTGTACATTACCGGGTGGCAATGCCTGAGCTACAAGGTGTTTCACAGCCACATGTATTGGCATTAGCTTCGAGTGCTAAGTTGGACTCATTAACCGGTGCGAGTTTATCTATAAGTGAAGTATTAACAAAAGAAGTTGCACGACTACAAGTTCGAGTAAGTGCTTGGCTAGCGCTAAGAACAACTGAAAACGCGAAGAAAAAAGTAGCCATTGTTTATTATAATCATCCGCCGGGTCGCCACAATATAGGTGCTGATAACCTCGATGTTCAACAGTCGCTTTGGCAAATATTACAGCAATTAAAAGCGCAAGGTTATGATTTGGGCGCTGAAGCTGACTTCCCTGGTTCAGCTGAAGAACTGCTCGATATATTACAGTTGAAAGCGGTGAACTTACCGCAAGATGCCACAGCGTTAAATAGAATGTCACCGCTGATCGATAAAATGTCAGTAAATGATTACCAAGCGTATTTCGACACCTTACCTAATGTTGTTAAAGCTGAAATGATTGAGGGGCCGTTAGGGCATTTACATGCTCAAGTTAACACTTATCTTTTTGCTCAAGGCCAAATTGAACTAGCACAGCTTTCAACGGTTGAGCGTAATAAGGTTTTGCAGGCCCTATTAGCCAATGTTGAAAGTACCTCGGTTGATTTACATCACGCCCTTGATGGAATTCGACACAAAGGGCGGGCCCGTGCGTTAAATTTACTTGAACAGTTAACTGAGCAATATCGTCATTTCATCGCATTAAAACAGGCAAATAACAAGATTGCCGTTAAGCAATGGCAATCAGCAGAAAAACTGAAAAATGCGCTAATTGCTATGCAAATTGAAGGCATTCGTGGTTGGGGTAATGTGCCGGGGAAAACCATGGTGTGGAATAATGAAATTCTATTACCTGGTGTTCAGTTTGGTAATATTTTCTTAGGGCCACAGCCGCCGAGAGGGTGGGAGTTAAATGAAGAATTGTTACATGCCAATATGACTTTTCCACCACCGCATCAGTACTTGGCTTTTTATTATTATTTACGTGACGTTTTTAAAGCCAACGCCGTAGTGCATTTAGGCCGACATTCAACCTACGAGTTTTTACCTAAACGTGCGGTTGGCTTATCAGCAAGTGATTACCCGTCGCTAATTATCGACAACATTCCAAGTATTTACCCATACATTGTTGATGGCGTCGGTGAAGGTATTCAAGCTAAGCGCCGCGGTATTTCGGTGATGTTAGATCATTTAACGCCACCTTTGGCCACGACTGAATTATATGACGGCTTATTGCAGTTACGTCAACTCATTGAAAGTGCTGAGGCAGCATCTAATGACGATACCAAGAAAAAAGCGATTAAAGCGTTGCGTCATAAAATTGAAGTGCTGAATTTAACCGATGAACTTGTTGCCAGTATGGATGAAGAGTTGCAAGTTCGTGGTATTGGTTTTGGTGAGGTTGATGATGACTTTTTACTGCATGAAGTCGGGCATTACCTCACTAAATTACAAGAAGACTTTATGCCGCTAGGTTTGCATATTTATGGTAAAGATTGGCAACAAGATGCTATTGAAACCATGATGGTATCGATTGAAAAAGGCGAGTTAGACTTTGACGATGAAAAACGTAATGAGATTGAGCAAAACCTGATTAAATCACCAAGCAGTGAAATGTCAGCGTTCTTAAATGCTTTAAATGGCGGTTTTGTTGCGCCGGGCAAAGGTAATGATCCAATTAGAACACCTGACGCCTTGCCAACAGGACGGAACTTTTACGCACTTGATGGTGGTTTAATACCGTCTCAGTTAGGTTTTGCTACCGGTCAGCAATTGGCAACTAAAGCCCGAGAAGAAAATGCAATTATCGATGAACCCCATAAAGAAGCTGTAATTTTATGGGCGTCTGATGCGGTGCGAGATGAAGGTGCGATGATCGCTTTTGGTATGGACATGCTTGGCGTACAGCCGGTTTGGAATCGACGTGGTATTTTAAAATCTTTAAAATTGATAGCACTTGATCAAACACGGAAGGAGCGTCGAGATATTGTTTTTACCACCTCTGGATTGTTCCGTGATTTATATGCTCAACAATTGGTGTGGTTAGATCGCTCCGTACTATTGGCATTAGCGGCCAGTAAAAACATTATTGAACGTGATCACCCTGCACTAATTAGCGCTTTGCATGCGGCATTAGCACCGGTTGAGCATATGCTTTCTCAACAGAGTCATAATTTCAACGAAAGCATACAAAATAATATGGTTGCCAGTAATTGGCTACGTGAAGCGCAAGCGCTATTGCGAGCCAATGGCGCAGTCAGCGCTGAATTATTGGGCCGTCAGGCTAGTTATCGAATATTTGGTACCGCCCCCGGTGCATATGGCGCGGGTATTAATCGTTTGGCTGAGCGCTCTGGCGCATGGCAAGAACGTAAGCAATTAGGCGAAGCGTATATTAAACGTATGAGCCACGCTTATGGAGTGCCAAATGAAAATACAGCGATAGGCAGTAATGTCCAAAGTTTATTCCGCCAGCAACTGGCTAATGTTAATAATACTTACCTAGGGCGCGCGAGTAATTTGTATGGCCTGATTGATAATAATGATGCCTACGATTATTTAGGTGGCTTAAATTTAGCGATTGAAACCATTGCTGGTCAACAACCTAATAGCTTTGTTATATCGCACGCAAATAATCAACAGTTGTCGATAGACCCTCTGCAAACTGCTTTATTGTCAGAATTACGCGGGCGCTTTTTAAATCGACAATGGATCCAACCGCTGATGAAGCAAGGTTATGCTGGCGCAAGAACCATGGGTAGTGAGTTCATTGAAAACCTGTGGGGTTGGCAAGCAACAAGCCCAGAAATTATTAAGTCTTGGGCTTGGCAAGACCTGAAAGCTATTTATATTGATGACAGTTTAGCGCTTGGCCTTGATGAATTTTTACAAGTAAAGCATAACGTGCATGTGCAAAGTAATATTTTGGCAGTGATGCTTGTGGCTATTGAAAAAGGCTTTTGGCAAGCTAACCAACAAACGCAAACCGAACTTGCTGAGCAATTTGCGCAAAATATTGTTGAACATGGTATTCCGGGCAGTGGCCATACGCATGCAAATCATCCTATTTATCCATTTATTAAACCTATGCTATCTATGCCATTACAAAAGCAACTTGATCAGGTGCTTGCTGCGGCAAACCACACACCTATCGGGGAACAAGGCTCTGGTGTTCAGCATATTCAAGAAATAACCGCGGCAACTAAGCCGTTAAAAACTAATGAAGTTGTGCCTAATGATAGTGCGCCTGCAACTGAAGAAAACACTGTTAGTCAGGAAGGTGAACAAGCTCAGCCATTTGAGCAGAAAGTTCTAATGCTTGGGTTAATTAGTGTGGTGTTGTTGTTAATACTATTTGGTTATATTCGGGCGCAACGTCAGTTACCTAAGTTGTCAGTTGTTGAGAAGGAAAGTTAGTATGTTATATAGTTTTTCATTAGATATTATGCATTTAATTACCTCTTGGTTGCTTCAGCCTGTGGTATGGGGCTTATTGTTTTTTACTGGCTTGGCGATTTATGAATTTGGCTTAGCATTAGGTGAACGGCTTTCGGTGATACCTGCTTTACAAGCAGCAAAGCAAAAGCAAGCCTTGATCAGCCAAGGTAAAAAACGTATTGAAAGAGCCGACTTTATTACGCGCATTGCGCCTATGTTAGGTTTAATGGGCACGCTTATTCCATTAGGGCCCGGTCTTGCTGCACTTGGCTCTGGTGATATCAGTATTTTGACGACCGCGATGACGGTCGCATTTGATACCACTATTATTGGTTTATTCGCTGGTGTTATAGGTTTTGTACTGGGACGAATGCGCCGACGTTGGTACGACAATGCGATTGGAGAATTAGAGCGATTAGAAATTACAGAACCTGTTATCGATACTGCTAAACTAACGCCAGTAGTTGATGTTAATGCTTCAGCAAAAACAGCCTAGAGAATGCCAATGAGTGACGCATGGAGAAGTAGCCAGTTTGACAGCCAAGAACAAGAGCCGTTAGGGCCGCTTGCTAACTTGATTGATATTATGCTGGTATTTGCCTGTGGCTTAATTGCCGCTTTAGTGGCGGTAAGCCCGGATTTAGAACAACACTTTCAAATGAATAAAGCAGATAATAAAGCCATGATTCAACCTGTTGACTCGGTTGGTAAAGAAATGACCTCGCCGCCAGAAACATTACAAAATAAATTACAGAGCGAAGAAGGTTACCAAGCCATGGGACAGGTTTATCGTGACCCAGAAACAGGTAAACTGATCTTAATTAGTAACGAATAAATAAGAGTAAAGTTATGAACAACGAAGAGAAATTGGCAAATAAAGAACAAAAACATGTTGAGCGCCAAAAAAGAATTAAAGCTGAGGTTGCTGAACGTGTCGCTCAAGCGACTGAAGAACGTGGTGTTTTAGTGGTAATAACGGGTAACGGTAAGGGTAAAAGCACTTCAGGTTTTGGTACGGTTTTACGCGCTATTGGTCACGGCCAAAAAGCCGGTATTGTGCAGTTTATCAAAGGCTCGAAATGGGAATGTGGCGAAATGAACATTTTAAAGCAATTTCCTGTTAAACATCATGTCATGGGAACAGGGTTTACTTGGGAAACGCAAAGCACTGAAACCGATAAAGCCGCAGCAAAAGTTGCTTGGCAAAAGAGTAAAGAAATGCTTAGCGATGAAACGCTTGATATTGTACTACTCGACGAAATGACCTACATGGTTAAGTATGGCTATATTGAACTTGATGAAATTATTGAGACGTTGAATAATCGCCCTAAAATGCAACATGTGCTTATTACAGGTCGTGCTTGTCATCGTCGATTAATTGAATTAGCGGATACGGTTTCTGAAGTTCAACCGATAAAGCATGCTTTTAAAGCAGGTGTAAAAGCGCAAAAAGGCCTTGATTGGTAAAGTTGTTTTAATAAGTGACTCACCTAATTAAGTAATAACGGCTTTTTTAAATTTGTCATTTTTACTTTTTCTTAAATTCGATAAGAAAATACAGAATAAAAAGCAGATGACCA
Organism: uncultured Colwellia sp.; assembly: GCA_913058245.1. GTDB lineage: Bacteria > Pseudomonadota > Gammaproteobacteria > Enterobacterales > Alteromonadaceae > Cognaticolwellia. The sequence goes on along the minus strand of CAJXQJ010000004.1, from coordinate 61,647 downwards.
TTGTCGTCATCTGCCATTGGTTTTTTGATTATGAGTTAAATTCATTCACATCAATATCAAGTAATTTTCCTATGCCTTCACCGTAAGCAGGATCTGCCTTATAGCAGTGCTTTAGGTGACGTAATTGAATTTCTTTTGGAACGCCATTCAAGTTACGCGCAGTATTATCAAATAGGATTTTTTGTTTCTCAGTGGTCATTAAGCGAAATAAATCACCCGGCTGTGAGAAGTAGTCTTCATCTTCACGGTGATCCCAGTTCGCAGCTGCGCCATCTAAATTTAAAGCGGGCTCAGAAAAACCAGGTTGTTCTGCCCATTGGCCCTCATTATTAGGTTCATAGCCTAATGTGCTGCCAAAGTTACCATCAACACGCATAGCACCATCGCGGTGGTAACTATGAACAGGGCAACGCGGAGCGTTCACAGGAATGTGTTGGTGGTTAACACCCAAACGGTATCGTTGAGCATCACCGTATGAAAATAATCGACCTTGTAGCATTTTGTCAGGAGAAAAGCTTATTCCAGGAACCACGTTAGCTGGATTAAACGCCGATTGTTCAACTTCTGCGAAGTAATTTTCTGGATTTCGGTTTAGCTCAAACTCACCGACTTCAATTAATGGGTAATCTTTATGTGGCCATACTTTAGTTAAATCGAATGGGTTATAAGTTACGCTAGCAGCCTCTGCTTCAGGCATGATTTGAACTTTTAATGTCCATTTAGGGAAGTTTTGGTTATCAATGCTTTCTAATAAATCACGTTGATGACTTTCACGATCATTGCCGATAACTACTCCCGCTTCTGCATCTGATAAATTTTTAATGCCCTGTTGAGAGGCAAAATGAAATTTTACCCAATAACGTTCGTTTTCATTATTAATGAAGCTGAAGGTATGACTACCAAAGCCATGCATATGACGATACGTTGCAGGAATACCCCGGTCACTCATTACAATCGTAACTTGGTGTAATGCTTCAGGTAATGATGTCCAAAAGTCCCAGTTATTTTTCGCGCTTCGCATATTGGTACGAGGATCACGCTTTACTGCATGATTTAAATCAGGGAATTTTAGTGGGTCACGTAAGAAAAATACTGGTGTGTTGTTGCCTACTAAATCCCAGTTACCTTCTTCCGTATAAAACTTTAAAGCAAAGCCACGAATATCACGTTCTGCGTCAGCGGCACCGCGCTCACCCGCAACGGTAGTAAAACGTGCGAATAGATCGGTTTTTTTGCCAATGTCTGAAAATATTTTTGCCTTTGTGTATTGAGTTATGTCATGGGTAACAGTAAATGTACCATAAGCTCCAGAGCCTTTTGCGTGCATACGGCGTTCGGGGATTACTTCACGATCGAAATGAGCCATTTTTTCTAAAAACCATACGTCTTGTAGAAGTTGAGGCCCGCGTTTCCCTGCGGTTTGTACATTTTGATTATGTGCTACAGGGCAGCCTGCTGCAGTGGTTAATTTCTTACTCATAATTAATTCCTCATATGTGTATTTTCAGCTCATCGGTATTAAAGCCGATCAGTGCTCAATTAGTTTAGGTGTAAGCTGTTTTGATAACTAACTTTCCCTGAAAATATAGTAGGATTAAGTTGGTAATTAATAAATTGGATTAAATTGATTTTTATATTCAGAAAAATAGAATTACAAAAAACAATAAAAAAAGGGTAAATATAATGTCAAAGTCATATACAACTTTTGGCACCCAGTTCACTGTGCAGCCATTGATTGATGTAGTTTAAATTAACTTCTTATTTACTACATTGAGTTGTTTATTAATAGCTTTCCATATGTTTTCTCATATTATCTGGATACCTCAGTAATGCTGGATTTTGAACGTATGACATTCAAATTTTTAAACGAATTCATTAGGTATAGGGGTTTATGTATAGATTGTTAGGCTGATATTCGATTAGAACTAGCTAGACCTCTACAGAATAAACTATTAACTGGATAATGTTGATTGGAGTTAAAAATGAAATATGGGCTTTTTGTTATCAACTTATTATTAATTGGCTGTGGGGAGCGAAAAGAAAGTTGTGCAGATGTGTTAATGAGTATAAAGCTCATTGAAGAAAATACCGATATCCAACAGAACAAACTCACAGGTTTAAAAATTAAATTAGCAAATTAGCAAATGAGCAAAATGAAATTTAGTAGAGAACTATTCAAAAACGGTAGATTTAATAAATCAAAAAAATTATTAAAAACAATGAAACGATTCAGGAAATAAACCGCAAAAATCAACGGTGCTATACCAGCTAACAAGTCAATCAAGCTAGATGGCTAACACTTTCCTCGATCCCAATTTTTTCACACTTTGCAAAGTAATAATTCACCTCTTAAGTATGCTCAGGCAATAGCATTAAGTACTGGTTTACGCAGAATAATCTCAGTTAACTTCTCATGATTTTGACAAAAAAGTTTATAAAGTTGCATTTGGTTTTTTGCTCGCATTAAATTGTGCTCAGAGTATTGAGTTTTAAAATACTGATCGCCATTAAGGTAGTCAGTTAAAAATCGTATGCTGAGCATAAATGGCATTAATTTTACACCGATTAGTAAGCTACTGCGTTCTATATCAGTTAAGGTTTCTGCTAAGCCATTAATATATGCTTCGGTAAGAGCACTAAGTATTTTAAAGTTAATAGTCATGCTGTTAATTTCTGCGCTGTCTTCAGGCAATGAACTACAACAAGTGCGAACCATGTCGCCGAAGTCATGCATTAAATAACCTGCCATACAAGTATCTAAATCAATCACTGCTGTGGGTTTATTACTTTCATAACTAAATAGCAGATTGTTTATTTTTGTATCGTTATGGGTGACTCGTAACGGCAATATTTTAATATATTCTTTTACTTCCTGACAAAATGCTTTTTGTGAATGGATAAAATCTATTAGTGATTGTGCTTGTTTTTTACGTTCTGATTCTGTTTGGCTAGTAGCATTCTCAAGCTGCGCTAGACGCGCTGTTAAGTTGTGGAAATCAGGAATAATACTCGCTAAATTTTTACTGTTAAAATCGCTAAGTGCCGAAGTGAATTGTGCAAAGGCATTGGCAACAAGCTTTGCCTGTTGATTATTTTCAATTTTTTCTAGGGTATAACAGTTTTCTATAAGGCGCATACAACGCCAATATTCGCCATTATCTAAAACATGATTCTTTTTATCATTCGTTTTATATTGTTGAGTTGGCTGCATCGCATATTGATTGGCTGTTTGTTTAATATTTAAGTGCTGATTAATATCATCGGCATTATCAAAAACATGCTCGGGCTGTTTAAAAACTTGATTGTTTAGCTGCTGTAATACAACACTTTTTTTACCTGTATTTACTAGGTATGTGGTATTTATAAGCCCGTTTCCTAATGGTGTTACGACACAGTCTTTTTCAGAATAGCCAAAAGCGTTTAAAACGATAGATAATGATGTTGTTTGATTTGAACTCATACTGTGTGCAGGTACTCTTTGCGGCTGGACTTACATATAGCGAAACTATGTTATATGTTAAGGCATTGTTGACCAGATAGAAAGGTATACAATTTGCCAGCGCCTAGGCTACTTTTCTTGCGTTGATATTGGTAGGGCAATAGTGAAACAAGCACCAGAAGTTTTGGTAATCGCACTGTCGAACTGTTGTTTGTCATTTGGCGCTTTTGGGAAGTCCGCTTTGTTATTTACCTGAATCGTACCATTGTGCCAATGAACAACCTTGGCAGTTATGGCTAGGCCAAGGCCAAAATGACCGAGTTCCCGGGAACGATCGACATCTAGCTTCACAAATGGGTCAAAAATGTTATCAATACTTTCCTCAGGTATGCCCTTACCATCATCTTTTATATTGATATAAAGCTGGTTTCCACGCCGGTAGCTGGCTAATAAAATTTCGTTGTTAGCATATTGAACGGCGTTGCTAATTAGGTTTTGAATCGCACGATAACACCAATGAAAGTCGAGTGATAATATTACAGGGTTCTTTGTTAACTCATCACTTGCGTGATAGTTCAAGGTAACATTATGCTGCTCAGCTAAGGCTTGAAAATCGGTATTGATGGTTTTTAGAAAGTCATTGATATTGATTGCTTCAAGCTTTAAGTGAAAGCCTTGACGTTCCATACCTGCATACTCTAAAAATGCCGTTGTCATATCTTCCATTCGAGTAAGTTCTGTTTCCATACGAGCTAAATACTGATCTTTTTTAGTTAGATCTTTTGTATCCATTGCTGCTTCAACTCCAAACCGTAAGCAGGACATTGGCGTGCGAATATCATGTGACATGCTACGAGCGAGAATTTTATTATCAGCAACAAGTTTCTCTATTTGCGCTGCCATTCGGTTAAAACTACTCTCTAACATGCTGATGTAAGAAAGGCGGTTTAATGGCATACGCGCACTTAGATTGCCTGCGCCTATATTAGCCGCAGTTTGGGTTAACAAGTAAAGACGACGTGTTAAAGGGAATAACCAAGCCAGTAAAATTATACAAACCCCTAAATATAAAGTGGCAGTTAATATCATGTCTATTTTGTGTTCTTCAACTGTGGTTACTGGCAAAGAAAGTTGAATAATATAATCCGGGTGTTGGCTTAGTTGTTTTAATAGGTATGGTTGTGTTTCTGAGGCTAATAGTAGTCCTCCCGTCTGGGACAGTTGCGGTGTTAATTCATGAGGTAAAGCGATGTTTTTACTTTTATCTAACTGCAGCGCCAACTGGTAATCTTGACTTATTTGTTGACTAAAATGTGCTAAGTTGTTCTTGTCTTGCGATGATAATTGACGATCGAAACCTTCAATTAATTGGTGATACAAAGCATATTCACTTTGTGCTTGAGTGGGAGTTTGTTTGGCGACAATTTTATCAAGCCCCCAAGTTATGATAAACAAAGAGCCAATAACGGTTAAAATGATGCTGATATATAAACGGCGCATTGTTAAGAACTTGTTTGCTCTTCGTTATTCCAAGCATCAGCAACAAATAAATAACCTTTGCCCCAAACTGTTTTGAATTTTTTAGGTTTTTGCGGATCATCATTAAAAATCTTTCGTAAAGTAGAAAGCATGACATCGAAGCGTCTATCTTGTCCGTCATATTCACGATTTTTCAATGCTTTAAATACAGTATCACGATCAACAACTTCACCGGCATGATTTGCTAAAAAACATAAGAAGGCGAATAGGCTGGTTGAAAGCTCAATTTCTTTACCTTGATAGGTAACTCGATTTGCTTCAAGGTTGATTAATAACTCACCATGTTGAATATCAGATGAAGCATTGATAGCAGGTATGGATTGCTTTAATGCTCCTGAAATTCTCGCTAACAAGGCTCGCGGACGGACGGGCTTAATTACGTAATCGTTAGCTCCAGCTTCTAAACCAATAACTTCATCAAATTCATCTGCACGTGCCGTTAACATGATAATTGGTGTTTGTAACGTTTGGCGAATTTGACGACAAACTTCAATACCGTTTAACCCTGGCAGCATTACATCGAGAAGTACGATATCGGCTTTAAAGTGTTTGAGGCACTCCATAACTTCATCACCGCGGGTACAATGTTCAACAATAAAACCTTGTTCTGTAAGGTATTCGCGTACCCAATCACCTAAGGTTAGATCGTCTTCTACTAGTAAAACTTGCTTTGATTCGTTCATATACTTTCTCTTAAAATATGCGCCAGCGTCGTTTTCTCGGTGACGCTTTATGTACCCAACTTACTTCAACTGCTGCTTCTGCTATTACCTTATCAAAATCATAGGCGACAAGTTGATAATGCATTGTTTTATTTGATTCAAACTCAAAAGTAATACTGTTTTGTTTTTGATTAAACCAACAGTCTATAGCTTCTTTTTTACCTACTTGATAAATACAATAATTACCTTGGGCTTGAGTTTGCCAAGTAAATGTAATTGTTGCGAAACACTGACGTCCTTGTGTCAACGTTATACACTTTGCTGGTAGTACCGAAAATGTCGAATTTACGGTTAGCTGTGCTGGTATCGCATTATTTAGTTTATCCGGTGTAGGTATTTGCTGCGCAGAAACATGAGCTATGCTGCAGAAATAACATACTAATAAGACAATTCCTTTGTCCCATTTAGAAAACATAGATCACTCCAAGTTTCACTTTCGCTAAATCTTGCGCGTCTACCAATGGACTATCTTTAGTACTATCAGAATAGCGGCTATAAGTGGCACCACCAGCAAAAGACCAGCTGGTGGAAATAGGGTGCTGAGCAAACAGCTCTAGTTGTACACGATACCCTGCATTGGCTTCGTAATATGCTCTATCAGGCGTTACTTCAGCAGAATTAACACCATAAAAATAATCCATTACTTTTTCAGAGTAATGGGTATAGCCTGCGCTTAGATAAAAGTCCCAGTTTCGGTAAGGCAGCATATAAGTATATAAAACATCAAGCACCCAACCATTTGATTCGCTTAATGGTGCTAAAGTTGCAAAATCAACAGAGAGTGAAGCATTAGCATGGTAACGGGTATAACGTAAGCCGACACCTTCCCCTGGTTCGCGATTTGATAAGCCTTCTAATGTTGGGATGGGTTTATCGGCACTATCTATAATATCGTCAGGCTCATAACCAAATATATAGGTTTTGCTGATGAGATCTAACTCCCATTTGGGTGTAACTACTAATTGATACCCAAGCTCCGCACCTTGTAGTGATACTCGTCGGTGGTTAGATTGGATAAAAAAACCTTCATAGTAGACATCCAAAAGTATACCTGCACCAAGGTAGTCAAAAGCTTCTTCTTGATCATGTCCTTTCAATAACGATGGATTATAGGTAACAAAAATATTCCCCATAGCTTGCCAACTGAACGTTTCGTTAAAAACGGTGGTTTCATTTTCAGGAATTTTCTCGTTTGCTTGACTGGTAATAGTCAGCAATAGTCCGATGAAAAATATAAAGCGTTTAATTAGCATAACTAACGCTCTTAATTAGAGTATGTATATAGGTAGAAATTACTGAATTATTTAAGGTCATAATGGTTTGGTGCTCATCTGACTCATTTGAAAATCGTTTGTTATTAAAGTTATATCGCATATTATTTTTATTATTGGAGTAGAGCTAATTTTAGCTAAAGTGTTAACGATATTGTATTTTTAAAGTTTAATCGTAACTTTTAACCATGGCATTTCATTGTAATGTTATCAAATGTAATTATCTGGCGTTAGTTTATCCGCTCGATAAAGTGTTTAAAAAATGTAAGAAAGTCTGCCGTAATGCAACATTTAACAATTTTTATGGTCTAGTTATTTTGGCGTGATGTTAAATTTTCACCTTTCAATACACTTTTGGCAGGTAACTTGATATTTGTACAGGGTATCATTGTGAAATAGTACCCATGAAAAAATAATGCGTTAGAAGTTATAAGCTTGTACTGCATTGTTGGTTCATTGGAGTGAAATTATCTACTAACAAACCAATAAGCTCTAATTTGCATGCTTATGAGCAAGTCGTTTCAACGTATCTATAATGTCAGAAGAGGCTTTGTAAGCGAGTACAATTTCTCGGGTTAATTGCAGTCCATCAATGGGTCTAAAAACAACGTCACCTCTATCTAGTATTTCTTCATGTGCTGGCAAAAATGCGCAGCCTAGTCCAGCATGAACTAAACCAATAGCATAATCTATGGTGGTTATTTTTGCTCTAATATCTAAGCTAATTCCGGTTAAGGCAAGAGTATCTTGTAAGGTATTCCAAGCACTGCAAGGTGTTCGCTGAATAAAAGCTAAGTTATCGAGTTGTTTTAAAGTTACAGCATCGTTTAGGGCAAATATATGATCATAAGGTAGTGCTAAGAGGTAATCTTCTTGCCACATATCAATAAAAAGCTCACCATCTTCGAGTTCATCTTTCAAAATGATACGAGCATCAACACTTTCTGAATGTGGCACTAAAGTCAGTTCAACTTCTGGTTGTGCTGAGGTGAAATCTTTTAAAAGCAAACTCATTCGTTCTACACCTAAACCTCGAGTTACCCCTAAACTAAATGCTTGCTTATTGGTTTTCTCAGTGAATATTGTTTTTATTGCGCCAGCTTGCCCAAGTAATTGCTTAGCTAATGGAAAGAGTTTTTCACCTTGTTCTGTTGGTGTTACGCCACGAGCATGGCGTTTAAACAGCGACACATTAAGCTGTTGTTCCAGTTGTGAAATTGCTGCTGAAATTGATGGTTGAGCAATGAAGCATGACTTTGCCGCAGCACTAAAGCTTTTTAGCTCATACACCGAAGTGAAATAATAAAGAGATTTTAAATCCATAATGGTATTTTATATAACAAGGTATAGGCAAAAACTATAGCAGATAAAGAAAAAGAATATTTTAACTTTGGCTAATATTTGCCTATTATTTTTGCACTTTAAATTTCACCCGCTAATAAATAGGTAATTTCATGTCTAGTTCAAGCAGTGCTAACCGCCCTTCATTCAAATGGGAAGATCCACTTTTATTCGATTCTTTATTATCTGAAGAAGAGCGAATGATACGTGATAGTGCCCACCAATATTGCCAAGAAAAGTTAATGCCGCGTGTTTTAGAAGCGAATCGCAATGAAATTTTCGATGTGGAAATTATGCGTGAACTTGGTGAGTTGGGCTTATTAGGTGCAACATTGCCAGAGAAGTATGGTTGTGCTGGCGTAAACTACGTTACTTATGGATTAGTAGCCCGTGAAGTCGAACGAGTTGATAGTGGTTACCGTAGTGCTATGAGTGTGCAGTCTTCATTAGTAATGCACCCAATTTATGCTTACGGCAGTGAAGAACAGCGTATGAAGTATTTACCAAAACTTGCAACAGGTGAATATATTGGTTGTTTCGGGTTAACCGAGCCAAATTCAGGCTCTGATCCAGCAAGTTTGTCGACTCATGCCAAAGAGGTTGATGGTGGCTATCGTATTACCGGTAATAAAATGTGGATCACTAACTCTCCAGTGGCCGATATTTTCATTGTTTGGGCAAAATTAGATGGCGTGATCCGAGGCTTTATTTTAGAAAAAGGTATGGAAGGCTTAAGTGCACCGAAAATTGAGGGTAAATTTTCATTACGTGCATCAATTACCGGTGAAATAGTGATGGATAACGTTTTCGTGCCAAGCGAAAACCTTATGCCGAATGTTAAAGGTTTATCAGGACCATTTGGCTGTTTAAATAAAGCGCGCTACGGTATTGCATGGGGTGCATTAGGTGCAGCAGAGTTTTGTTGGCATGGTGCTCGTCAATATACTTTAGATCGCGAACAATTTGGCCGCCCATTAGCGGCGACACAATTGGTTCAGAAAAAATTGGCTGATATGCAAACCGATATCACCACTGGTTTATTTGCCTGTTTGCAAGTGGGCCGATTAATGGATGCCGGTCAACTGGCGCCGGAAGCAATTTCTTTAATTAAGCGTAACTCTTGTGGTAAAGCACTAGAAATTGCCCGTATTGCTCGTGATATGCATGGTGGTAATGGTATTGCTGATGAATTCCATATTATACGCCACATGATTAACTTAGAAGCAGTTAATACTTACGAAGGTACGCATGATATTCATGCTTTGATACTGGGTCGAGCTCAAACAGGCCTGCAGGCATTCTTCTAAGCAATATCAATAAAAGGCGTATTCATATACGCCTTTTGTTTATTCGCTAAATAGCCATCCATTAATTTGTACCTAAAATCACAATTTCCACTGGAGATATGATGTCTGATCGTAATCAATTGGTGAAAGAAAACTTTGTCAATTTTGTTCGTGCGCAAACCTTACCTAAATCATCAGTTAAATTAACGCCTGAAGACGTTGGTTTAAGCCATTGCGATGTTATTGATTTATTCGAAACGCAGGCGATGAGCCGCCACTTAGATCTACAATCTCGAGTGATGCAGAAAAAAGGGCAAAGTTTTTACACCATAGGTAGTTCTGGCCATGAGGGCAATGCTGCTTATGCCAAAGCTTTTCGTCCAACGGATATGGCATTTTTACATTATCGCAGCGGTGCTTTTGTGATTCAGCGTGGTAAACAGGTACCAGGGCAAACACCACTTTATGATATGTTGCTGTCATTTGCCGCCTCAAAGGATGATCCAATTTCAGGTGGTCGCCATAAAGTTCTGGGTAGTAAGGCGCTTTCAATACCACCGCAAACTAGCACTATAGCTTCTCATTTACCAAAAGCGATGGGAGCAGCATACAGTATCCCTTTGGCTAAACGTTTAGCGCATCAAGGTGAAATTCCTGATGATGGTGTCATTATTTGTAATTTTGGTGATGCATCGTCAAATCATTCAACAACGCAAGGCGCTATCAATAGTACTGCATGGGCAGCTTATCAGTCGATTCCAATGCCCATTGTGTTTGTTTGTGAAGATAACGGTATTGGTATTTCAACGGCAACACCTGATGGCTGGATTGCAGCCAATTATAAAAACCGTGAAGGCTTACATTACTTGTATTGTGACGGTTTAAATATTCTAGATACCTATCAAACGGCGAAAGAAGCAGAGCGTATTGCGCGTGAATTACGTAAACCTGTTTTTCTACATGTACGAACGGTGCGTTTGTTAGGCCATGCTGGCTCTGACGCTGAGTTTGTCTATCGTGATATCGCCGATATTACCGCGACTGAATTTCAAGACCCACTATTACATACTGCTCGTATTATTTTAGAAAACAACATATTAACTGCTGACGAGTTAATTAGTATTTACGATCAAATTGAACAGCGTATTGAAGTGGTAGCTGAAAATGCCGCTAGTAAAGAAAAGTTAACTTCTGCTGATGCGGTTATGAAAAGTATCGTACCGGATGTTATTAAAGCGCGCAGTTCAAGCATAGTGACACCAGAACGTCGCAATGAAATCTTTAAGCATGAAAAACATAATTTAAAGAAGAAACAGCATTTGGCTAAGTTGATTAACTGGGCGTTGATGGACCTAATGGCTGAATACCCCAATATCGTCATGTGTGGTGAAGATATTGGTAAAAAAGGTGGAGTTTATAATGTTACGGCTAAATTGTGTGAACGCTTTGGTAAAAATCGCGTCATTAATACTTTATTAGATGAACAAACTATTTTAGGCACCGCAATTGGCCTTGCTCATAATAACTTTTTACCTATCCCCGAAATTCAATTTTTAGCTTATGTCCATAATGCTGAAGATCAAATTCGTGGTGAGGCGGCAACGTTGCCGTTCTTCTCGAATGGTCAGTTTACCAACCCTATGGTGATTCGTATTGCTGGCTTAGCTTATCAAAAAGGTTTTGGTGGTCACTTTCACAATGATAATTCTTTTGCTGTTTTTCGCGATATTCCAGGGCTCGTTATTGCCTGCCCATCTAATGGTGCTGATGCTGTAGAAATGATGCGTGCCAGTGTGCGTTTAGCACAGGAACAACAGCGTATGGTGGTGTTTTTAGAGCCGATTGCCTTGTATATGACTAAAGATCTTCATCAGGAAGGTGATGGTTTATGGACTCATGAATATCAGCCTCCGGCTAGCGATGATCAACCAGTAAATTTAACAGTTAAAGCTCATGGCAACGGCAAACAGCTTTGTATTTTAACATACGGCAATGGTAATTATTTATCTCGCCAAGCTCAAAAACAATTATCAGAGCAGGGCATTGAGACACGAGTTGTCGATTTGCGTTGGCTAGCACCATTAGACGAACAAGGTATTTTGGCGCAAGTAAATGATTGCGAAAATGTACTCATTGTTGATGAGTGCCGTCAAACCGGTTCAATCAGTGAGGCACTAGTTACCTTGATTCATGAACAAGCTAAAACGCTACCAACAATTAAGCGAGTTACTGCCAGCGATAGCTTCATTCCTTTAGGTGCAGCCGCTTATGAAGTACTGCCATCGGTTGATAATATCGTGACAGCAGCTATGGAGATTTGCCAATGAGTTCATCAGTAGAAAAGCCAGTGAAGAGCAAGCAACGAGCTGTTGTTATATGCCCAGGTCGCGGCACGTATAATAAAGAAGAGCTTGGTTACTTACAGCGATTACACGGTGATAAAACCGAAATAGTTTCATTGATTGATGATTATCGAGAAAGCCAAGGGCAAATAAAAGTTTCTGAACTTGATGGGATGGATAACTACAGCATGCGTGTACATACCGCAGGGGAAAATGCTTCAGCGTTAATTTATGCCTGTGCTTTATCTGACTATCAAGCAATCAACCAAGATGAATTTGATATTGTTGCCGTAACTGGAAACTCAATGGGTTGGTATATAGCTTTAGCGGTTGCAGGTGCTTTAAAGCCACAACAAGCTATTGAACTCATTAATACTATGGGCTCAATGATGACCAACGGCGTAATTGGCGGCCAGATGATTTACCCGATTATTAATGATGACTGGCAAATTGATAATGAAAAAGAACAGCAAGTAATGCAATGGCTGGCACAAGCCAATGAAAAAGCTGGCTGTGAAGTGCATATTTCGATAAACCTTGGTGGTTATATTGTTTTTGGCGGTAATAAAGCAGGGTTAAAAGCGTTGGAAACTTTACTGCCAGTGGTACAAGACAGATACCCGATGAACTTATTTAACCATGCTGCATTTCATACCCCGTTATTAACTGATGTTTCAAAACAAGCGATGGATAAAATGTCATCGTCGATGTTTAATGCTCCGAAAGTTCCTCTTATTGATGGCTTAGGGCAAGTGTGGCAGCCTTACAGTTGTGATACTAAACAGCTCTATAATTATACGCTTGATACTCAAGTGGTTGCGCCATACAACTTTTCTAAAGCTATAGAAGTCGCGATAAAAGAGTTTGCGCCAGATAAATTAATTATTTTAGGTCCAGGGGCTACATTAGGTGGTGCCGTCGCGCAAAGCTTAATTGCACATCAGTGGCAAGATATGGCTAACAAGGAAGACTTCATTACTTTGCAAAAAGAAAATCCTTATATTCTTGCAATGGGGTTAATGGAACAGCGCAAACAGGTTATTGAATAACTTGGACAAAACATCAAGTTGAAAATAAAAAATGGCTGAGCTTTTAATATTTTTATACAATAGACATTAGAAATTTCTGTATTGAGCTAAAACATGACAACAAGCCGTAAAAAAAATGAAGCCGAATTAATTGTAGCCTTTAAAGCATTATTAAAAGAACAGTGCTATGGCTCGCAAAGTCAATTAGCTGATGCACTTGCTGAGCAAGGCTTTAAGAATATGTCTCAGGCAAAAATATCACGCTTACTGTCTAAGCTTGGCGCGGTAAAAATGCGCAATGCCAGCGAACAGGTGGTTTATATTTTACCTGATGAACTTGCCGTGCCTAAATCAAAGCAAGCCATTCAATCTGTGGTTATTAGTGTTAAGCACAACAACATGCAAATAATTTTAAAAACGGGTATTGGTGGCGCACCATTAATTTCTAGAATGTTAGATAGCTTAGGTGAATCTACAGGTATTCTTGGTACGTTAGCTGGTGATGATACGATATTTATTGCTCCAACAGATGTCGATAGAATTGAAGAAATCACTAAAGAAATTAGCTTATTGTTAGGTGTTTCAATACAAAAATAAGCTGCTTATTGCTAACTTATTGTGCAAAGGAAGGGTAAACAGTTAATGTTTACCCTTTTTTATTTTTACTAGAAATGTAACATTAACAGTATGTTATGAAAGGGTGACACTAAGTGTCATATGACAACTAGGGGCACTGTCGCTTATTTGGCGCAGTAATTTGATATTGAGCTTGTTTTAATGGCATCACTTTCAACAAGGCAATAACAGATAGGAACGAGTATGAATAATAATATAAAAAACGTACAGAAAGAGTCGACGGCAAATGTCGATTTCAGCAATGGTTACATTTTTGATTTTAATGATAATGGTCGAATGATCAATGTTTATGGCTCAGCATGGACAGGTAAAGAAACAGTTTCATTTGAAGGTGAAGTCATTGTAAATAAGCGTTCATTCTCTCGAAAATCAACACTTGAATTCAGTATTGCTGATGATAACTATGAAGTTGAATTCAATATGGTTGATATGTTTCGTGGTGAGTTGCACTGCACATTAATAAAGAACGGTGTGCACTGTAAAACGTTAAAGAAGGCTTTGGCAAGTAAGTATCAACTTACAAAAAAGTCTTCGTGGCAACTATTGATCCTATTTTTCCTGGGTGGCTTTTTCGGCTATACCGCGGTTGATTTAATTATTAAGTTTTTTGGCGAGTAGCCGTATGTTTTTAGGAGCTACACACTATGGAAATTAATGCCCTCAAAGTGAAAAATTTACGTTCAGGACAACACTGGACACAGCAGCACCTTGCCGATGCGTGCGGTATAAGCTTGCGAACGGTACAGCGAGTTGAGCGATATGGCAACGCTTCAAATGAAACATTGATGAGCTTAGCAGCTGTTTTTAATGTTGATAAGAAAATTTTGGTACTTGATACCGAGCCTGTTGAAGTTATTAAACAAGGAAGCGCTTTTAATCAAAAGCAACTATTAATAGCTGCCACTGCTGCGGGAGCTGTTATCGGTGCATCACTAATGTATTTAATGATGCTGATTGAAATTTAAGTAACAAAAAAGGATTTGATATGACGTTTAAAAAATGGTGGCAAACATTAAATCGCCATGAAAAGTCTGCGATGGTTGTTTTATTGTCATTAGCAGGAATAGCAAATCTATTTAGCATTGGATATGTTTTGGGGCAATGGTTTTATAGTTAAATTGTTAAAGAGCTAAATACTGGAGTTGCCCTTAATATAAATTTTAAGTATTAAGGGCATTTAACTTTTGGTATTTTTGGATTATTCGCTCGAAAAAATAAAACGAGTTTTACTATAGAAAGGTCGTTCTGGGTGAAGAATAGTATTGTTTATATTTGCCCCGGTATTTTTGTTGGCCATTCTTTGTGGTTCGAAACAAAATGCTGAATGCTTTTGATATCTACATTGTTCTTTGCCAACTTGGCTGCCGTCAATATAATTGGCGGTATATAAAATCAAACAAGGTTGGTCGCTATACATAGTCAGGCGTCGCCCAGAGTCAGGTTCAAATGCCATGGCAGAGTAGTTATCACCATCAATCACATCTTGGTTATTCAACCAATAATTATCAAAACCTTTTGCTATTCTAACTTGCTCATCGTCGCCATTGATGTTCTTCCCTAGTAACTCTGGCTGAGTGAAGTCTTGTGCGCTGCCAGTCACCTTTCTAACTTCCCCGGTCGGGTAAATACGTTCATCCATAGGTAAAAAGTAATCAGCATTGAGCTGCACTAGGTGCTGATAAATATCACCTGAACTGTGCCCAGCTAAATTAAAATAACTATGTTGAGTAAGATTGATTGGTGTAGTTTTATCTGTGTTAGCAAAGTACTTAACGATGAGTTGATTTTGTTGATTTAAGCTATAGATGACTTTAAATTCAACGTTACCAGGAAAACCATTGTCTCCATCTGGGCTAGTATGATGTAATATTAAGCTTACTTTATCCTTACTATTTTCAGTTTCTGCATGCCAAAGCTGTTTATTTAATGCTTTAAAGCCGCCATGAAGTTGGTTATCTGAGTTGTTGATACTGAGTTGATAACTTTCATCGTCAATAATAAGTGATCCTTGATCTATTCGACCAGCGAAGCGACCAATAATTGCCCCTAGGTAGTATGGGTCTTGCTCATAATCTTGAACAGTGTCATACCCTAATACAATATCTGCAGAACGATTGTTTTTATCTAAAGTTTCTAATGAAACGATAATACCGCCGTAATTACTGATTTTTATCTGAACACCGTTGTCATTACTTAACGTAAAAAGTAGGGCATTTTCACCATTACTTAATTGACCAAATTCGCTTTGACTAATAGTTAGAGTATTTTGAATAGGACCGCTGCTCATGTTGTTTTCATCATTGAATAAAGTGCTAAGACTATAACAAATGATTTTACTGAAATACTAGTGGTTAAAAAAGATAGGGGGATAGGAAAGAATAAGTCACAACGCTGAAAAGTTGTGACTTGATATATTGTACTCTAATTAATGGCTACGATTAGCAGCAATATGCGCAAGAGATATAAGCGCTTGTTTATGCTCTGACTCTGGCAAGTTTGCTAACGCGTTTATGGCCTTATCTGCTTCTTGTTCAGCTTTTTTCTGGGTATAAACCAATGAGCCGGTTTGTTGCATCGCCGCAAGAATATCACCAAGGTGATCCATGCCATCGCCATTTTCTATCGCGCTACGAATTAGAGTGCTTTGCTGCTCATTACCATGTTTCATGGCATATAATAGTGGGAGAGTAGGTTTACCTTCTGCTAAATCGTCACCAACATTTTTTCCCATTTCTTGCGCGTCAGCAGTGTAGTCCATAATATCATCAACTAATTGAAACGCGGTGCCTAAATGCTTACCGTAATTTTGCATGGCAGTTTCAGTTGCTTGGTCTTGCTTGGCAATAACTGCAGCTAAACGTGTTGCTGCTTCAAATAGTTTCGCTGTTTTGCAGTAAATGACCTGCATATAGCTTTCTTCTGTTGTATCAGGATCATTACAGTTCATTAACTGCAGCACTTCTCCTTCAGCAATAATGTTGGTTGCATCAGATAGAATATCCATGATTTGTAAGTTATTAAGTTCACTCATCATTTGAAACGAACGAGAATATAAAAAGTCGCCAACTAAAACGCTAGCGCTATTGCCAAACATGGCATTTGCAGTTTCTCGGCCACGACGCATATTTGATTCATCAACGACATCATCATGCAAAAGAGTAGAAGTATGAATAAATTCAATAATAGCTGCTAGTTGTAAGTGTTCACTTCCTTCATATCCCAATGCTCTTGATGCTAGGACGGTTAATAATGGGCGCATACGTTTACCGCCGCCATTAACAATATAAATGCCTAGTTGGTTGATTAGGGCAACATCAGAATGTAGCTTAGAAAAGATAAGGTCGTTGACTGCTGTCATGTCTTGTTGCGTCAAAGATTGAATGTTTTTGATGTTCATAAAGCGTAACGAGCTACCTTTTATGTTATAATGCACAATATATTCAGGACTAATTTTACACGAAATTCATAGCGATAGAAGTTTTCTAAGCGATAAGTTTTTTGTTAAATAAAAATTATAATAAATCATTACTTTTCTACTTGCCCTCGCAGATATCTTCGCGTAGAATTCGCGCCCTATAATTTTAAATTTAAGCGTCACATACATAGATGATGACGCAGTACGGAGTAGCTATGTACGCGGTATTCCAAAGCGGTGGTAAACAGCATCGTGTAACTGAAGGCCAAACAGTTCGTTTAGAAAAAATCGAACTTGAAGTTGGTGCAGCAGTAGAATTCGAAAACGTTTTAATGATCGCCGATGGCGAGAACATCAATGTAGGCGCACCTTACATTGCTGGTGGTAAAGTTGTGGCAGAGGTTGTTAACCAAGGTCGCGCTGACAAAGTTAAAATTGTTAAATTTAAACGTCGTAAGCATTCACGCAAGCAAGCGGGCCATCGTCAATGGTTCACTGAAGTGAAAATTACTGGCATTAACGGCTAATTAGGAGCGATTTACAATGGCACATAAGAAAGCTGCAGGTAGTACACGTAACGGTCGTGATTCAGAAGCTAAACGCCTAGGTGTTAAGCGTTTTGGTGGCGAAACAGTTTTAGCAGGTAACATTATTGTTCGTCAACGTGGCACTAAATTCCACGCTGGTAACAACATGGGTATCGGTAAAGACCACACTTTATTTGCTTTATCTGACGGTAAAGTACAATTTGAAGTAAAAGGTCCTAAAAACCGCAAGTTTGTAAGCATTATCGCTGAGTAGTAATACGCAAACTTATAAAACCCTGCTGTTACGCAGGGTTTTTTTTTGCAATTAAATTAATTTTCTGGTTGATAACAATAGTGATGGCATATGTTATCGCTACTAATTGTATAAAAAGTGACATAGTTCAAAGCTAATTGACTAAAATCATTTATAATATATGACAGAAAATAACGTTTTGGAGTGTTTTAAAACACCATGAAATTCGTAGATGAAGTAGAAATTCGCGTCGAAGCCGGCGACGGTGGTAATGGTTGCGTAAGTTTCCGTAAAGAAAAGTACATTGAGTTCGGTGGTCCAAATGGTGGCGACGGTGGCGATGGCGGCGATGTTTATTTAGTTGCTGATGAAAGTTGGAATACGCTGATCGATTATCGCTTTGAACGCTTTCATCGTGCAAAACGTGGTGAAAATGGTAAAAGCCGTGACTGTACCGGTAAAAGTTCTGATGATTTATTATTAAAAGTTCCAGTAGGTACACGTGCAGTTGACGTGGATACTGGTGAACAACTTGGTGACTTAACTCAGCACGAACAAAAGCTGCTAGTTGCTAAAGGTGGTTGGCATGGTTTAGGAAATACACGTTTTAAAAGTAGTACTAACCGTGCTCCTCGTCAGAAAACTGATGGAACACCGGGTGAAATTCGTAACTTAAAACTTGAGCTATTATTACTCGCTGATGTCGGATTATTAGGGTTACCAAATGCTGGTAAATCAACGCTAATTCGCAGCGTTTCTGCTGCTAAACCAAAAGTTGCTGACTATCCATTTACCACTTTAGTGCCTAATTTAGGTGTAGTGCGATTGGATGCACAACGCAGTTTTGTAATTGCTGATATCCCTGGTTTGATTGAAGGTGCAGCTGATGGTGCCGGTTTAGGTACACAGTTCCTTAAACACTTAGAGCGTTGCCGTATATTACTGCATGTTGTTGATGTGATGCCAGTTGATGGCTCAGATCCACTTGAAAATGCACAAACTATTATTAGTGAGCTTGAAACACATTCAGCGGAGTTAGCTGGTAAGCCACGCTGGTTAGTATTTAATAAACTTGATTTATTGCTAGAAGAAGAAGCAAAAGAGATTACGGATCGCATTATTGACGGCTTAGGCTGGGAAGGCGAAGTACGTACCATTTCTGCTTTCAATAGAACGGGCACTGAAGATCTTTGCCAAGGCGTTATGAGTTTTATTGAAGCGTTACCTGCCGAGGAAGAAGAGACTCCTGTCGACGGCAAAACGGTTGAGTTTAAGTGGGATACCTACCATGAAGACGCTATGGCGGATTTAGAAGATGACCTTGATGATGAAGATTGGGATGAAGATGACTATGACGTTGAAGTGGAATACAAACGTTAGATGTTAACCGCTTTATTCCGTTATTGATACAGGTGCATTTGCTAAACAGCAATTGCACCTTTTTTGTTGCTTAGATTAACGTATAATCTTTTGCAAATTAACGGTTCTGACGACAGAAAAACATTTATGACCATACTTTCGATGATAGTGGCACATGCCGATAATAGAGTGATCGGCAAAGATAACGATATGCCTTGGCATTTACCTGCAGATTTAGCATATTTTAAAAAAACGACTTTAGGTAAGCCGATTATCATGGGGCGTAAAACCTTTGAATCAATTGGGCGACCACTACCAGGCCGTAAAAATATTGTGATTTCGCGTGATAGTGCCTATAGCGCAGAAGGAGTCGAAGTAGTTAGCTCAGTTGATGCTGCATTGACCTTAGTAGATGATGTTGAAGAGGTTATGGTTATTGGCGGAGGTGCGATATATAAGCATTGTTTGCCTTCAGCAGATAGACTTTATATTACGCATATTGATGCTAATATTGCTGGTGATACATACTTCCCTGCATATGATTTAAAAAGCTGGCAAAGAGTCGAAAGTGAAGTTCGTCCTGCAGATGAAAAAAATCAATACTCACTCAATTTTTCTGTTTATCAACGTATTGATAGTTAGATATTTTTATTTGCCTATAGCACTTTAATAGGTAGCTTATAGGTGAAAAAAAAGAGCGCTAAGGCACTCTTTTGTATTGTAAAACCTATTAGTGAATCAACACTAAAGTTTAAACTCTTGTACTGATTGTTGCAGCTCTTCAGCTAAGCGAGCCACTTCACTGCTAGATTCAGCAGTTTGTTGTGAACCAGCGGTTGTTTGCTCCGCGATAGCAACAATTGACTCAAGGTTTTCGCTGATTTCATGAGCAACAACACTTTGCTCTTCCGCGGCAGTGGCAATTTGTGAACTACGATCAAATGCTTCGTGAACCGCATGAGTAATAGTATCAAGTGCTTGTTCTGCTTGTACGCTTTGGTCAACACAATTCGTGGCTTGTTTTTTACCGGTATCCATTACTGATACCGCTTTCTCAGCACCACCTTGCAATACTTCAATCATATTTTGAATTTCTTGCGTAGATTCTTGTGTACGGCTCGCCAGTGTTCTTACTTCGTCGGCTACAACCGCAAAGCCTCGTCCTTGCTCACCAGCACGTGCAGCTTCAATAGCAGCATTTAACGCAAGTAAGTTGGTTTGTTCTGCAATGCCACGAATCACATCAAGAATGCCGCCAATTGAGGCGCTGTCTTGCTGTAATTTGTTGATAACCTGAGAGGCTGATTCAACTTCATTTGCTAGCAGTTCAATTGTTTCTCTGTTACGACCAGAAATAACCTTAACACGCTCTGCTTCATCGTCTGCTTGCTTAATTTCACCTAGCGCATCATTAGCACTTGATAAAACACTTTGTGAAGTACTGCTCATTTCGGTTGTTGCAGATGCTGCTTGTTCAACTTGAGTGCGCTGTTCTTCGATGGCAGTTGTACTTTGGGCGGTAACGGCAGATGTTTGTTCAGCAGCTGTTGCTAACTGGGTTGAGCGACTGACGATGCTTTGAATCAAGTTACGTAAGCTATCAATTAGTAAATTACAATTACGAGACAATTGCGCTAATTCGTCATTTCCGCTTTCGTCTAACTTACGTGATAAATCGCCCGACGCTACGACATTAAGCATTTCATTAACGCGACCTAGTGGGCGTGTAATACTCGTAACAGTAATCCATGCAATAATGACAGCCAATGCGACAGAAATTACCGTTATAACTAAGGTATTGCGGGTGCCGTCAGAAACAGAATCTTCTACTAAAATACCTGTAGCAATGGCTTTTTTGTTAGCTAGATCAACTTGAGTGGCCAAAATGGCGTTGGTTTGGCTAATACCTTGTTCTGCGGCTTTTAGGCTTACTGTTGCAGCGGCAATCGCGTTTAATTGACTATCTTTGTTGTTAAAGATTTTATCACTGCCAGTAATAAAGCCTTCTAATTCTGCAAAACTGCCACTTAGGTCGTCGGCAATACCTGACATGTTTTGTTGATTTAATTCACTCATAACGTCATTGACAGAGTTTACAATGTCTGTAAATGAGTTTTTAATTTCGTTACTCACTAATTCCGCTGATTGTTGGTCGATAATCTCACGATATTCAAATGCAGAACTGACCATACTGTTCAGCAAAGTTTCTAAATGCTCGGCTAAACTAACAGCACGCTGTAACTTTGTGTCAGCTAAGACATGATCAGCAAGGTCAAGTAAAATGGTTGCGGTGTCATCCGCTTTTTCTTCAACAGTATCTATTTTTTCAATAAGTGCTGAGTGCTGTTCAATCGACAGTTTACGATTGTTTAATACACTATTAATTTCATTTTCTAAACTATCGTACACAGCATCAACTTTGCGTAAATTAGCTATTAATTCCGCTTCGTCTTTCACTATGCTTTTGAGTTTTTTTAACTGAGCTCTAAAGTCGCTTCTATCTGCATCAAATGTACTTCGGTTTTCCGCAAGTGGGGCTAATTCTGTTTGATAATAAGCGCGGAGTGTTAAATTGCCAATATCCGTAAGATCTTGAGCTAATTTATTACTGCCTTTTAAAGTTGGTATCGCAAGTTCATTTTGCTGTTTTGTGGCATCACCAATAGTGTTTAAACTACTCCATGATATTATGCTGGTTAAAAAGAGTAAAAGCGAAATAATGGTGAAGCCACCAATTATTTTCATTGCTACTGTTAATTTCATAGATCCCACCAATATATAAATTATATTATTTTCTGATTAATCAATAAGGTATTAAAGATTTCATTGTGTAAATTAATCATTAATTATTATTAGACAACTAAGGAATACGCATAGGTCATAATGCTAGTATAACAAGCTATATAACTTTTTAAACCAATCAACGTCGCTAACTTAGTGTTTTATGTGCTGGTTCGGTAAATAATGCCTTGTCGTGCCATCGTAATATCGATAAGTGTTGCCCCCAAACACAGCCAGTATCAAGTGCATAAATGTTATTATAAGGGCAATAACCCATTAATGCCGCCCAATGTCCGAAAAGCCATTGTCCCTTATTATTTATATGTTGAAAGTCAAACCAAGGCATTAACTCTTTTGGTGCGTTTTCTAAATTTTCTTTACAGGTAAAGTCCAAACTACCGTCAATATGACAATAACGCATACGAGTTAGCGCATTAATGGTAAATCTAAACTTTTCAACCTCGCTTTTAGCATTTTCCCAATTATTAGGCATTGAGCCATACATATGCTCAAGCCAATATTTAAAATCGGCAGATATAAGCTTTTGATGAGCAATTTCAGCTTGTTCAATCGCTAATTGCGGTGTCCATTGTGGTGAGAGCCCAGCGTGGCTCATATAAACAGCTTCGTTTGGTAGTTTTTGAATAAGTGGCTGCTGTCTTAGCCAATGCATTAACTCCTCTACATCTGGAGCTGAAAGTAGTTGTGCGAGGTGATCTTGTCTCTTTTCTTTTTTTAATCCGTGAAATACAGACAACAAGTGTAGATCATGATTCCCTAAAACAACTTTTGCACTATTCTTTAAAGACTTAATTAATCTTAATGTAGCTAAGGAGTCTGGGCCTCGTGCGACGAGGTCGCCAGCTACATATAATTGGTCTTCATAGGTTGAAAAAGCAATCTTGGTCAGTAGTGCATCGAGTTCGCTATAGCAGCCTTGAATATCACCAACAAAATAAATTGCCATAATTTTCCATTAATTGAGTATGTTAGGCTTTGCTAAGCGAAATAGTGGTATCTCTACTTGAATAAGTTCACCATTGTCGCATTGCATTTGATAATGCCCTTGCATATTGCCCAATGGTGACTTCAGAATACAACCACTGGTATAAGTAAAGCTATCATTCGCTTTAATATATGGTTGTTGACCAATTACCCCTTCACCAGAAACCGTATTCGTTTCACCATTTGAGTCGCTAATTAGCCAATGCCGGTTAATTAGCTGAACTGTATCGGAGCTTTTATTGCTGATGGTGATGGTATAACTAAAAACAAATTGCTGTTCTGCTTCAAGTGATTGTTGCGTAATATAATCGCTTATCACTTCGACATGAATATTATTTGAAACATCAGAATATTTATTTGTCATTGTTTTCATTAATCGGGTTATTGGTAATAAAATTAGCTAACTTTATAAAATCATCAAGATGCAAATTTTCTGGACGTAAGCTTGGGTCAATTCCTAAAGATTGCAATTGTTCGGCAGAAATCAGTTTTTTAAAGCTGTTACGAATTGTTTTTCGACGTTGATTAAATGCAGATAAGCAAACTTGATTAAGTGCTTTAAGGTCTTTTACCGGGTTCTTAATTTCTTTATGTGGCACAAGGCGAACAATGGCAGAGTCAACTTTTGGAGCTGGTTTAAATGCCTCAGGGCCAATCTCCATAACTGGGATCACCTGACATTGATATTGAGTCATAATAGACAGACGACCAAATGACTTACAGTTTGGACCCGATGCCATTCGCTCAACCACCTCTTTTTGTAGCATAAAATGCATATCTTTCACTTTATCTTTAAAAGTCAATAAGTGAAAAATTAGTGGTGTAGAAATGTTATAGGGTAAATTCCCAAAAATGCGTAACGGCTTTTCTTCGCTCGCGAGTTCGGCAAAATCGAACTTTAATGCATCTTGCTCGTAAATGGTTAACTTAGGTGCTAAAAAAGGGTGATGGCGTAATCTGTGAGCCAAATCTCTGTCTAATTCAACCACGCTAAGTGCCCCCGCGCGTTCAATTACTGGTTCGGTAAGGGCGCCAAGACCAGGGCCAATCTCAATTAAATTTTCATTAGGCTCAGGGTTTATTGCATCGACAATATCACTGATGATTGCATCATTGTGCAGGAAATTTTGCCCGAAACGTTTTTTTGCTTGATGGCCTAAATGGGAGTTTTTACTCATAATATTGTTTTGCTCGAATAGCAGCTAAGTTTGGTTGTTAGCTAAAGTGATTGCAGTTTGAATAGCTTCATTGAAGCTTCCAACATCAGCTAGATTACTACCAGCTAAGTCTAAGGCTGTTCCATGATCAACTGATGTTCTAATAAATGGTAAGCCTAAGGTAATATTAACTGATGAACCAAAGCCTTTAAATTTTAGCACGGGTAGGCCTTGATCGTGAAACATACTTAAAATGGCATTTGCATCTGCTAAGTACTTTTCTTGAAAAATGGTATCAGCGGGCAAAGGTCCAATTAAATTCATTCCTTCTTGTCGTAATTCATCAAGTGCAGGGATCATTACATCTATTTCTTCCCGTCCTAAGTGGCCATCTTCACCTGCATGAGGGTTAATACCACATACATATATTTTTGGCTGGGAAATACCAAATTTTGTTATTAAGTCTTGATGGAGAATGCGGGTGGTTTTCTGTAATCGTTCGTGAGTAATAGCTTTAGAAACATATGCAAGAGGAATGTGAGTGGTTACTAATGCCACACGTAAACCTTCAGTTGCTAGCATCATAACAACATCGGTACAGTTCGCTTGATGAGCAAAATATTCAGTATGACCGCTAAATGGAATGCCAGCTTGGTTAATAAGTCCTTTGTGTACAGGACCTGTAACTACAGCGTCAAATTCACCAGAGATATTCTTTTCACTAGCAATACGCAATGTTTCTACAACATAGCGACCATTGTTTGGATTTAATTCACCAGCTTGGCAGTTATCATCTAACTCTACAGGCAGAACAGTCAGTGTACCTGCTTGATGAGCCGTTGGTTTGCTACTAGCATCGTATTCTTTAATTGTTAATTCGATGCCTAGTATTGCTGCTCTGGTTTTTAGTAATTCAAGAGATGCAACAACAATAATTTCACTTGGCCATGACTGTTGAGCAATTTTAATGACTAAGTCAGGGCCTATACCTGCAGGCTCTCCCGGTGTTATTGCAATTCGCTTTAACACTATTTATCTTCCGTTTGAATAATTTCAACGTATGCTTCGTCGCGTAATTCTTTAATCCAGCGTGCGCCTTCTATCCCAAATTTTCGGTTGTATAGCATTTGATAAGCACGGTTTTGATTCATTTGGCTTGTAGCGTCTAGTGTTCTACGGCCAGTTAGCTTTGCGATATGCCAACCAAATGAAGAGCGAAATGGCTTATGGATTTCATCAATATCCAAACGTGCTAAAGCATTTGTAAATGCAGGATCGTATTTACTTGGGTCAGCCCAACCTAAGTCACCACCTCTTGTTGCAGTAGGGCCATCAGAATGTTCTTTCGCAAGCTCAGCAAAGTCTGCCTCACCAGCGTTGAGTTTATCAACAAAGCCTTGGAGCATAGCTTCTGCTTTTGCCTCGCTAAGGATAATTGAAGGCTCAATTAAGATATGACTGGCTTTTACTTCTTCTACTTCTACAACTTGTCTGCCTCGTATATCGACAAGCTTAACAATACTAAAGCCTAGCCCTGTTCTAACAGGGCCAAAAACGCTGCCTTTTTCCTTTCCATCAACTAATTTTGAAAATAATGTCGGCATTTCATTGATGCTTTTCCAGCCTAAATCACCTCCTTCAAGCGCTCGACCTCCACCGGAAGAGGTCATGGCAATTCTTGCAAAGTCGCTACCACTTTCTAGTAGTTCAATAACTTTCTCCGCACGAATTTTTGCGGCGTTTATATCTTCTTGACCAGGGTTGTTTGGAAATTCAATTAGGATATGGCCAAGGCGATATTCAATATCGGCGCTAGTTTTTTCCTTCATTTCTAACAAAAGATTAGAAACATCTTGAGGAGAGATATAAATCCGGCGGCTAAGACTAGCACGGCGTACTTCTCCTGAAATTAATTCTCGTCGAACATTTTCTCTATATTTTTCATAACTTTCACCGCTGGATATTATAGAATCTCGAAATGATTCTAGTGACATATTATTGTCTTGCGCCATATTTGATAAGGTTTCGTCAAGCTGGGCGTCGCTAATTTGCATACCCATACGTTCACCAAGTTGCAATATAATGGCATCGTTTATTAATTTCTCCATTACTTGAATACGTAATGCGCGTGCTGAAGGCAAGGTTTGGTTATTTTTTTTAGCTTGCAGAGTAATTGAAGAGATTAAGCTTGTTATCTCTGACTCTAATACCACTCCATCATTCACTATCGCTGCAACTCTATCGAGTTCAACTTCGTCAGCGATTACATCTTGTGATGTGGCAAATATTAGCGCGGAGCTAAGGAGCAATAATTTTAATGGATTTTTCATGTACCGTAAGTTTCTTCTAATTAATTATTAAGGAAGTATGGGCGTTTATAGCCGAATATACTTGAGTTAAACATGTCACTAACGCTGTTAGATGACTGCTTGCTATTAGTGCCATTATATACAAATTGAATATTAAAGCTGCTATCAAATGCATCACGGTTTTCATTTACAATATTGCCATCGTCAATCTTTGAATTGATATTACGATGATAAGTAAAACGTATACCCCAACAACAACTACTATATTCGAAGCCAGTGTAACTTTCGATACTGCGCTTGCCTTGCAAGTCTTGAGTAAAGCGGCCAACAAACTGCCAGCGTTGAGTAATTTTAACATTTGTTGCAAGTGATATTTGCTCTAATGACTCTCCTGAGACATCACTAGCGTACCTATGGTTCAATTGAATTGTTTGATTATTACTAAACAAATAGTCTAATGAAGTTTGGCTTTTACTTGTCGTGCTAGTATCCGTGTTATATTGAATGTCGCTACTAAAGTGCCAGTTTCGGCTTAAATTTACAAAAATATCAGCAGCTAATGCCGATTTATCGGCAACGACGTCTTGCTCGCTATTATTAAAATTACTTTCGTTAAAATAAACAATTCGACCTAAACTAAATCGTAAAAGCTCGGCATTTTTATCATTGAGTACTCTACTGGTTAAACCCCATGACACTTGGTTAGCTTGTGCAATTCGATCGATGCCACTAAAACGACGGTCCCTAAATAAGCCATTGTAATCATCCTGTAAATTGGTTGTGTCATAAATGCCAATATTACTTTGATCTTTATCTGGAATATATAAGTACTGTGCCTGTGGTTCTAATGTCTGACTATAACTATGTCCAAATAGAGATAATTCACGATCGAAGTTTACCCCTCCATGTATCCGCACTTTAGGTAAAGTTCTGCTAACATTTTTTTCTAGCTGACTGCCAATATTGATATTTTTTTGTCGGTAATTGGTTTGCAATACTTTTAACTCAGAATTTAAAAACCAAGCAGGAGTAACAATTGGGTATAATAGCCCAGCCTCTATATGATAGCGCTCTGCTGTCGGCTTTGTCTTATCAGGGGTATCAAAGCTTGAAAGCTCTGAGTATATGTCAATGATGCCATCAAAATTGGAAAGTGCTTGCTGACTACTAATTTCTATCTGCGGTAAAGTCTTGTAGCTACGTTGGTGATTACCAAGTACTTCAAAATCCTGTAATTTCATTGTTGTTTGCCAGGTATCTGCAAAATAAGAAAGTTCACCAACTTGGTATAAATATGAATCATTAGAATTAAATTGACTACTGCCTAAATCAACAAGGTAGTTGTCATCACTGATTGTTGTATAGTCAATATGAGCACGGAATCTATCCGAGTAAGTACCTATATGCTGTAAGCG
Source organism: uncultured Colwellia sp. (assembly GCA_913058245.1). Lineage (GTDB taxonomy): Bacteria > Pseudomonadota > Gammaproteobacteria > Enterobacterales > Alteromonadaceae > Cognaticolwellia. The sequence continues at coordinate 33,822 of CAJXQJ010000004.1, read as the reverse complement.
AGCTAAGTAACGAGAATCTTTATTATCGGTTAATTTCTTATCCCTGTTAAGGTATTCAATATCCACTTGTCCTGACTGTAAACCTTGTAAATATCTAAACTCAGTAATTAGCTGTGTACCGCGATCAGACATATAGCGTGGCGTAATTGTCGCATCCATATTTTCAGCAATATTGAGATAATAGGGCGTTTGAATCTCTACGCCTGAGTTATTTGATGAACTAATACTTGGGTATAAAAAACCTGATTGGCGCTCATCACCTATCGGCATGGTTAAATAGGGAACATAAAGTACTGGAACATCAAAAAGGCTAAAACGTGCATTGTAGGCTTCAAGTGATTTTTTATCTGCTGAAATTGTAATTTCGCTGGCACGCATTAGCCAATCGGGCACAGGGTCATAACAAGTAGTGAAGCTCGAATCAATGAAGCTTAATGTTTTGCCATTGCCATCAATATTAATTTGTTCTGCACTACCGTGGCCTGCAGAGCCATTGAGCTGATATGCCGTGGCCGTTAACTGAGTGGTCTTTTGTTTTTCATTGATACTGAGGGAGTCAGCGAAAACATCAATGCCTTTATTTTGAAAATGAATATCGCCATTAGCCGTTACTGTTGCGTCGTTTCTGTTAACAGATAATGTATTGGCAACAATAGATTTTTCTTCATTTAATAATGTTACACCCCCTGAAAACTTGGCGAACTCATCTTTTTTGATGCTTGATGTTGATGATAAAATAGTAAAATTTTCACTGCTAGCTTTATCAGATGGATGAGATATTTTTGCATAACTTGGAATTGGGCATTGGCTAATATCAAGATTATTCGTATTACTACTTTGTGCGTTGCTGCCATAAGAAAAGAAAAAGAGGCAGGCAAAAGAAACTTTGTTAAGGGAAAAACGCATTTATTGTCCGAATAATTAACTTATAAAAATAAAAAGCTTAGAATAAGAGCGGCATTTTACCGCTAAAGTTTATAATAATATAGCAATTTTCATTAGCCTGCGAATTAGTTATATTGGCATTATTACATTTAAGAGAATAATATCATTGAACACCTCAAGAACAACGCAATTAAAGCATTGGTTAGAAGATGCTTTTTCTTGTAATAATATAAGCTTAATGCCATTAACTGGTGATGCTGGCTTTAGACGTTACTTTCGATTCCAAGTTCAAAATAAATCTTATATTGCAGTTGATGCCCCAGTTGAACTGTCTAATAACCAAGCATTTATTCAAATGCAGGCACATTTACATTCGGTGAATGTTAATGTGCCAAAAATTTTAGCCAAAGACATGACACATGGTTTTCTATGTTTATCTGACTTTGGTGACACTTTACTGGCTGATAAATTATCAGAAGATAATATGCAGCAGTATTATTTGCAGGCAATTATCGAACTAGAAAAAATAAACTTATCATCTTCTTCGTTGACTAATGAATTACCTGAATATGATGAAGCTTTTGTTAATACTGAATTGATGATATTTCAGCAATGGCTGCTAGATAAACATCTAGGTATAGAATTGTCAGAGCACGAACAACAAGAGTTAGACAATTGTTTTCAATATTTGTCTGATGCCATCATGACACAGCCGCAGGTATTGATGCATCGTGATTACCATAGTCGTAATATTATGCTAATTGAAAATCAGCAGTTGGGGGTTATTGACTTTCAGGATGCCGTGAAGGGACCTGTAGTTTATGATTTAGTTTCGTTATTGCGGGATTGTTATGTTCGTTGGCCTGATGCGCTGATTGCGCCAGTTGTAGAAGCATATCGACTCAAGATGCAGGCGAGCTTTCCCCATCAAGATATAAGTTCAGCAACATGGCAGCAATGGTTTGATTTAACGGGTATTCAGCGTCATTTAAAGGCAAGTGGAATTTTTGCTCGTTTACATCATAGAGATAATAAGTCTAATTATTTAGCTGATATACCGCTAACATTGACCTACATAAAAGATATTAGTCGCCAGTATGATAAGCTCAGCTTTCTTCACCTGTTAATTAGTGAACAGGTAATATCGGCATTGAGCGAAATAGCGTAATAACCAACAAAGCTGAATCCCGAGCTTTAATTAGATGGAAAGTTTTATATGAAAGCTATGATATTAGCAGCCGGACGAGGTGAGCGTATGCGACCTTTAACTGATACATGCCCGAAGCCGCTACTTAAAGTTAATGGTATACCTTTAATTGAATATCACATAAAAAATTTAGCAGCAGCAGGTATAACAGATATTGTTATTAATCATGCATGGTTAGGACAGAAGTTGGTTGATTATTTAGCTGATGGTAAGCAATTCTCGGTAAATATTACCTATAGCGAAGAGCCTGTTGCATTAGAAACCGCTGGTGGCATTATCAAAGCCTTACCTTTGCTGGCTAACAACGAACAAGATACATTTATTGTCGTTAATGGTGATGTTTATTGTGATTATAATTTTAATGACTTGCCAAAGCTTGCGAGTGAGTTCGATGCGCATTTATTGCTTGTTCGAAACCCGGAACATAATGCAAAAGGTGACTTTCAACTCGCTGGCAATAAATTGATTAACCTAATTGATAATCAACAAACAACTTATACATTTAGCGGTATAGCGTTATATAAAAAACGTTTTTTCAGTCAGAATGTCGCTGAAGAATTACACTCAGTGGCACCACTTGCGCCTATGTTAAAGGCTGGCGCGCAGACGGGTAAAATAACGGCGAATGTAATAGATAACGCTTGGACCGATGTTGGTACTCCTGAGCGACTAGCTCAACTGAACCAAAATTAATATAGTTTATAAATAAAGAGTAATTGAGTTTTATTATGCGCATTTGGGGCAAGATTTTGGGTTTCTTATTTGGCTTTATGTTAAGTAAGAATATTTTTGGCGCTTTATTAGGGGCCTGGTTAGGTCATAGATTTGATAAAGGTGTTGGGCTTGACTTTAATAATTTAGCTGGGTCAAAAAGTGATACTGATCGTCAAGCGGCGTTTTTCTATAGCACGTTTTCGGTTATGGGCTATATAGCAAAAGCAAACGGTCGTGTAACTCAGCACGAAATCGCGTTTGCTACGGCATACATGGATAAATTGGGGCTGCAAGGTGAATTACGTCAGCAAGCGCAAGAGGCTTTTCGTGATGGAAAGACAACAGGTTTTCCGTTAACAGAACGACTTGGAAAGCTAAAGTCAGCAGTGGGTAATCGTCATGATTTATTACTGCTATTTTTAGAGATCCAAATTCAAGTAGCGTTTGCTGACGGCAGCCTAGACAAAGACGAACGCGATGCATTACATAAAATCGCTAAAGGGTTAGGGTACTCGGCAAAAGAACTAGATAAGTTACTTGAAATGATCATTGCCGGCGCTAATTTTCACCAACAGGGCCAACATGGCGCTAATCAAGGTTATCAACACTCTGCTCAACAGCTTGAAGATGCCTATAAAGTATTAGGGGTAACTGAGAAAAACTCGGCTAGTGAAGTGAAGAAAGCGTATCGTAAGTTAATGTCGCAGCATCATCCCGACAAATTAGTCGCTAAAGGACTACCGCCAGAAATGATGGAAATTGCCAAACAAAAAGCGCAGGATATTCAAGCAGCCTACGAATTGGTTTCTGAGCAAAATAAATGATTTTCAATCAAGATATTAATTATTCTCTGTTTGCAGCTTTTTGGTTTGAAAAAAGCACAAGTTAGGGGATAGGGCGCTCTGAAAAGTAATGCTTAGCTAATTCAACAAAAGTTTTTACGCGAGTGGAGAGCTCGTAGCGGTGCGGGTACATTGCCGATATCTGTAATTGATTCATCGAATACTCAGGGAGAATTTCCACTAGGCGTTTTTCAGTAACATAACGTGCCACTGAATAGCTTGGTGCTTGTATTATCCCTTGGGCATTTGCAGCTGCTTCGTTGAGTAATTTGCCACTATTTGATGTCCATGACCAATCCAGCTTTATTAGCCTTCTTTCGCCATTAACAATAAATAACCACTGTGCTTTTCGTAAACTGTGATTAAAAAACAGCAGCTGATGATGCGCCAATTCGTCAAGATTCTCAGGTGTGCCATACTTTTTCAAGTAATCTGGACTTGCCCATAAAGACAATCGCGACTGTGCCACTTTCTGTGCAATATAGCTGGCATTGCTTAAGCTCGGAGCGACTCTAAATGCTAGATCGGTTTTATCGTCAAATAAATCTATTGGCGTATTATCAATGCGAATATTCAATTTTACTTGTGGATATTGTGCTTGATAAAGGGCGATCAGTGGCGCTAAATATTGCCCACCAAACTCTGCTGTCGTTGAAATTCTAAGTTCACCGCTGGGTTCGTTTTTTAGTTGTCTCATTTGGCTATCAACTAAATGTAATTTTTTTAGCAGCGGCTTTACGTGGTTTCGGTATTGCTCGCCAGCTTCGGTGAGAAATACTTTGCGAGTATTGCGCTTTAATAAAAGGCAGCCCAACTCTTGTTCTAGCTGCTTTACATAGCGACTTACCATAGTTGTTGATATGCCCATCTCATTGGCGGCGTGAGAAAAATTTAAGTGTTCAGCTGTTAGGCAAAATGCGGTTAAAGCAGTAATTTTATTCATTTATACTTTAATATTATCAACTAAAAGTTAATAAACTATGCCTTTTTAGTTGCTTTTAAACAAGAGGCGTTCAAGGCAAGATAAAAGCACATTAACTAACTATTAACGAAATCAGATGAATGCATTGAAAAAAATTTCACTCGTCGCTGCGTCGCTAGCACTTGCCTTACCCGTAACAGCACAAACATTAGCTTTGAAAAATATTAATGTAGTTGATGTTGTTGCCTTAAAAATTAATGAAAATCAAACTGTGGTAATTGAAGATAAGAAAATCAAATCAATTACAGCCGCAGGTAATAAGGCTCTAGCGAAAGATATAGTTGTCATTGATATGAGCGGAAAGTACCTTATTCCAGGGTTGATTGATACGCATGTGCATCATGCAACTTCTCCGGATGATTCTGATAATGACCAAATCACCCGGATGCGTTTAAGAAAGTTGCTACAAGGTGGGGTTACGTCCGTTAGAGACATGGGTGGTGACACTCGTGCCTTGAATTCCCTTAAGCGTCGAGCTGACAATGATGTTATTCAATCTCCTGATATTTTTTATTCGGTAATTATTGGCGGCGAAGAGTTCTTCTCTGATCCTCGAACTGTCGCTTCTGCAAAAGGTGAAACACCAGGAGATGTAAACTGGATGCGGGCAGTCAACGAGCATACTGATTTTGATGATATTATGCTGCGGGCTGCGGGCACTGGAGCTACAGGCATTAAAATTTATGCAAAAGTTCCAGCGAGTATTATTCCAAAATTAGAAAAGTCCGCCAAGAAACACGGCTTAAAGGTGTGGTCACATGCTTTTGTTGGTCCAGCAAGACCACAAGAGTTGGTAAATGCTGGTGTAGAAACGATTTCCCACGCGCCCGATATTTCAGCTCATGTTGTCGATAATTTTTATCAATTGCGCAGAGAAGGAAAAAATATCACTAGCGAGCAAAAAGTTGGCTCTTTGCAGCTAGAGCGATATCAGCCGCTCATTGATGATATGAAAAATAAAGGCACTATTTTAGATGCAACATTAACGGTTTTTGAAAAGCAACAGCAAGCACGTGGAGAACGCGGCCAGCTAATGTATCAATGGGGAAGTACCTTTACGCAACTAGCGCATAAGAACGGTATAAAAATATCTGCTGGAACTGATGGTGCCAGTGATTATTACCAGTCTAAATATCCACTAGTTCAACATGAAATGCACTTACTTGTTAATGATGTTGAAATGACGCCATTAGAAGCCATTCAAGCGGCAACTATCAATGGTGCAGAGGTGATTGGTATTGATGCTACTCATGGTGATATTAGTGTTGGAAAAGTAGCTAATTTAGTTGTGCTTAATAAAAACCCTGCTGAAAATATTAATCATGTTAAAGATATTGCCCATGTTGTGAAAAATGGCCAGTTTGTCTACATCGGTGATGATAAAAGTCTACCTTTTGTTAGCGCTAAAAAAGCTGGTGGTATGCTGTGGCTATCAGGCCAAATTGGTAATTTCCCCAGTACAAAAGTGCTAGCAGGTAGCGACATTACCAGCCAAATGCAGCAAGCAATGAAAAACATTGGCAGTGTTTTGCAAAGCTATGACTTAAATTATAGTGATATCGCTAAGTGTACCTTAATGCTAGCAAATATTGATGATTGGCAAAAAGCCAATGAAGCCTACTTACCGTTTTTTGTAATACCGCCAGCACGCAGCGCTTATGCCGCTGCAGGCCTTGCATTAAATGCAAAAGTAGAAGTTGAATGTGTTGCAGAGCTTTAATTAAGGAAGGAGGGGGATTAAAAATGAAAAGACGACAGTTTTTGAAAATTGGCTCAGGTTTTTCTATCGGTTTCTTACTACCACAAAGTGTATTTGCATTAAGTCATCAGCAAATAACTCATAGTAATATGAGCTGGCAACCTTACGATAGCAGCACAGTGATTGATGGCCTCAGCGCCGCTTTTGATTATGGTATTAAAAGTTTTGATGAAAATACGTTAGCACTCTTTAAACAATCAGGTATCAGTGCCTTGAATGCCACAATACCTTCACCAGGTGACGACCATAAAACGACCCTAGTTAAAGTACAAGCAACGCTTGATTTAATTAAGCGTTATCCAAAATATTTCCGATTGGTTACTAAGGCTGCAGACGTACTTGCAGCCAAGCGGCAAAAACAAATTGGCATTATTATGGGCTTTCAATCAACAGAAATGTTTGCTGACGATTTAAGCCAAATTGATTTTTTTGCTCGCCAAGGTGTTCGTTACATGCAAATGAGTTACAACGGCCCTTCGCAATACGGCAGTGGTGGGCTAGTGAGTGATGATGCCGGCTTAACAACTTTAGGGCGAAAGGCACTTGCGCGTATGGAAAAAAATAAGGTGTTGGTTGATCTTTCTCATTCAGGAAAGAAAACCGTTGCAGATGCAATATCAGCTGCTACTAGGCCAATAACAATTTCTCATACTGGCTGTAATAGCGTTTATCGCCATCCTCGTAACAATGATGATGCGGAGTTAAAAGCTGTTGCAAACAAAGGCGGTGTTATTGGTCTTTACTTAATGCCATTTTTAGAAGGTGGTGATAGCGAATTAACGGCTGAAGCTTTATTACGTCACATTGATTATGCCGTTAATCTAGTGGGTGAAGACCATGTATCAATTGGTAGTGACCAAGGTGTCGTGCCGGTAAATGATGGCCCAGAGTATCGGGAAGCCATTCGCCAAGAAGTTAAACGACGCATTGCTGCTGGTATTTCAGCGCCAGGGGAAACACCTAATCGTCCACCTTTTATAGCTGAGCTAAACTCTGAAAGGCGGATGGAGTTGATTGCTTGGCATTTACAAAAGCGTGGTTATCAAAATAGACAAATTGATAAAATTCTTGGTACAAACTTACTGAATCTTTATCGGGAAGTTTGGTAGGCGATAATCAGACAGAATATTTGAGGCTAAAAAATTGCGCTGAAAGGGCGCTTTAATGTGATAAATGGCACAGGCTTGGCTTGCATGGCGTGTTGTAAGTCGCGTACACTATTGGGGAATTTGATTCATTCACTCATTGGATAGCAGAAATGTACTTTTCAGTAACTAACAGGCGACTCATCGCAATATGGCTCAGTGCTATATTGTTAGTTTTGTCTGTGGCTGCTTCTGCGCATAGTGTTGAACATATCGATGAAGGTGCGAAAACGCACTGTACTTTGTGCTTTCACCAGCATCAATTCAATCAAGTACTACCGCAGCAAGACGCCAATCTTGAATTTATAAGTCAGCAGTACGAACTAACGAGTATTGCTCAACCGTCATTAGCACTTGTTCATAGTGTTACTTACCTTAGTCGCGCACCTCCCGTTTCTCTTTAAAACTCATTATTTAACAATTTGTATTCCCACATACCTAATTTGCTATTTGGCAGATGGTTTGTGTTGTCGTATTTAATTTATTTTAGAGATTTAAAGAAATGAACAACAAACAATTTTTACCGACCCGTTTATCTGCGAAAATTGCTGCGGCATTAGCAGTAACAGCCTTATATCCTGCAATATCACAGGCGCAAACACCAACGCTTTCTAATCCTACGGTTAGTGCTATTTTAGATGGCTACTATCAAAGTGAAAATCGTGTCATGGCTGAACGTGCTGAAGGTTTTGGTTTAGGTGAAACTGAGTTGGCGTTTAGTGCCAGTATTGATGATATGTTCTATGGCAAGTTAACTACGGTGTTTGAATCGCATGATGGAGAAAGCGAAGTAAACGTTGAAGAAGCATTTATTCAAACTATGGCATTGCCTAGTGGTTTTACCGTGCGTGCAGGTCGTTTTCTATCTGATATTGGTTATTTAAATAACCAACACTTACACACTGATGCTTTTACGAGCCGCCCTAGTGCGTATCGAGCTTTTTTGGGTGGTCATTATTATGATGACGGTTTACGAGTAAGCTATACAGCTCCAACCGATATATATTGGACTATGGGGGCAGAGGTTTTTGCAGGCGATAGTTTACGTGCAGCTGATGAACATGGCGAGCGTGAATTTGATACGACAGGTGTTTATACTGCTTTTACTAAATTTGGCGGTGATATTGGTACGGAAAGCTCTTGGCAGTTAGGTTTTAGTTACTTGCGTAATGAAAATGGGCAATTAACACCAGAAGAGCATGAAGAAGAAGACCATCACGAAGAAGAGCATGCGGAAGACGAGCATGGCCACTCTCATTCAGCTAGTTATACTGGTAAAAATACCTATGTCGCTGACTTTGTTTACAAGTGGGCACCAAATGGTAACTATAAATATCAACATTTAACGTTGAGCGCAGAATACTTTCGAGTGAATGACTTTATGGTTTCGGAACTTCACGATGAGCATGAGGAAGAAGATCATCACGATGAAGAAGAACATCACGACGAAGGTGGTAAAGATTATCATCAAGCCTGGTATGTTAGTGGTGTATATCAATTCTCACCGAATTGGTCTGCAGGTTTACGCTATGGTGAGCTAGATAGCCAATTACAACATGAAGAACATTTTGATTCACAAGAACTAAAAGAAACTGAGTTGAGTATTGCTTGGCATAATAGCCATTTTTCGACTGTACGATTAGAGTTCAGTCATCAAAGTAATGTTGGTTTTGAAAATGCTGAAAAAGATAATGTGATAACTTTACAATATGTTATGGCTTTGGGGGCTCACAGTGCGCATCAATTTTAAATTTATTTTAGGTAGTGCGTTACTCACATTAAGCCATAGTGTGCTAGCGCAAATGAATATTTTTGCATGCGAACCAGAGTACGCCGCGTTAGCTAAAGAACTGGCACCTGAGGCTAGAATATATTCGGCTACAACGGCTATGCAAGATCCGCACTTGGTCCAGGCACGTCCTAGCCTAATAGCTAAAATGCGCCAAGCCGATTTGGTTATTTGTGCTGGTGCTGAGCTGGAAATTGGTTGGTTGCCCATGTTGCAAATGAAAGCTGCTAATGCGCAAGTGCGAAGTACTGATAAAGGTTTGTTTTTTGCAGCAGAGCATGTTGATACTTTAGACAAAGTGGCAAATGTTGATCGTAGTATGGGTGATGTACATAGCTTAGGTAATCCGCATTTACACTTTTCTCCGCAGCGAATGTTAGATATTGCAACTGCATTAACAGCTAAGCTTGTTCAATTAGATGCTAAACAAGCGAATAGCTATCAGCAGCAACTTGAAAGCTTTAGTAAACGTTGGCAGTTGTCCATGTCAAAATGGCAAGCTTCGGCAGATAAATTAAAGGGCATGAAAGTCATTGCCTATCACTCAAGCTTTCGTTACCTATTTGATTTTGCAGGTATTGAGCAAGTTGCTGATTTAGAGCCTAAGCCAGGTTTGCCACCAACAAGTGGACATTTAGCTAAGCTTTTAAAACGTGCTAAACAAGGTGATATTACTGCGATTGTTATCGCATCATATCAAGATAAACGTGGTGCTAAGTGGCTGGCTGACAAAGCTAACCTACCTATTGTGGTGCTACCGTTATCTGTTGGTGGCAATGAAGAAAGTGATGACTTGTTTAGTTTATACGACAGTGCTTTTACGTTATTGACGCAAGAATATAGCGTTGAAAAATTAAAAAAGCTGTAATAGGTAATCGCAATGAATTATGAGCTACTTACGATTTTGCTACCAGCGTTTGTTGCCGGCATATTAGTACTTTCTACCCATGTTGTTTTAGGGAAACAAGTACTAAAACGAGGCATTATCTTTATTGACTTAGCGATAGCACAAATTGCGGCTTTAGGCGCGATTGTTGTACGTATGGACCATGACATTGCCGAACTCGCCTATGTAAACATTTGGATGCCAGCAATATTTGCCTTGGCAGGCGCTGGCATTATTGCGTGGTTAGCCAAGCGCATGGAGGAAGAACTAGAAGCTATGATAGGCTGTTTTTATGTTCTTTCCGCCGTCGCGGCAATGTTATTACTGTCTAACGACCCACATGGTGGTGAACTACTTAAACAACTGATGTCAGGGCAAATATTATGGGTTAATTGGCAACAGCTATTATTACCAGCCGTAGTATACAGTGCCATTTTAGCACTTATAGTAATTAGGCCTAAAATACTAAATGGAGCCTTTTTCTATTTATTGTTTGCCCTAGTTATTACCTTGTCAGTTGAATTGGTTGGGGTTTATCTTGTATTTAGTACATTAATATTACCTGCATTAGCAATTAATAAGTTACAGGGGAAATATGTATTACTTTGGGCGTATGGCGTTGGACTTATTGGCTATGTTTTCGGTTTGTTTTTATCCGCAAGCTTCGACTTACCTAGTGGCGCAACCATAGTGACTACGTTAGCATTAAGTGCTGTGCTATTTAGGCTTTCGAGTAAAGTGTTTATGAAAGCAGAATCTGCAACCTAACTATTACTTTATAAGTGAATGTAAAGGAGCCTTATGGCTCCTTTTTTATTAATAAAGTCTTTCAAACACCTAATTTAAAATATCCGAATGATTTCGTAGAATAAATAACTTCGGTTAACAAAAGTTTACATTTTCGTGAAGCAACATATTGAACTTCTCTATTAAAGCTAAACATTATTTGTTATAAAAACCTGCTGATTTGTTTTAATTAAACAGTAATTAAGTATTGTAAATGGAATAAAAAAATATAAAAAACAAATAAATATAAAAGCAAAAGGAAGGAAACATGAAAGTCTTTAAAAATCGTAAGAACACTCTCGCCATAGGTATCGCTACCGCACTGATCACGTCACAAAGTTACTCCACTTATGCAGCCGAAGAAGAAGTTGAGCGAATTGAAGTGACAGGTTCACATATCAAAAGAACTGATATGGAAGGTCCATCACCATTAACATCACTGAGTGCAGAAGATATTGCCAATACTGGGGTCACGGATCTTATTGGTCTCTTTACTAAGTTACCGATGGCCGGGCAAGGCACATTTTCAACACAAGGGAATAGTAGTGATAATACCAGTAACGGTGGTTCAAGTGTTTCGTTACGAGGTTTAGGTGCGGATTCAACGTTAATATTGGTCAATGGCAGACGAGTATCTGTATCCCCATTTGCTAATAACATTGATACTGCCTTTGTTGATATTAATAATATTCCGCTGGCAGCTATTAAGCGTGTGGATATTTTAAAAGATGGTGCTTCCGCAACTTATGGTTCCGATGCTGTTGCTGGGGTAATTAATATTGTTTTAAGAGATGATGTTGATGGTGCCGAAGTTTCCGCCAAAATAGGTGACACAGCAGACGGTGGGGGTGAAGAAAAAAATATCAGCCTTGTTTGGGGCAATTCTACCGAAAAAACTAGTCATACTTTTGCTTTAGATTATTTTGATCGTGAAGAAATACTTTATGGTGACCGTGATTATTCAAAGTCAGCTAATCAATCGGCACTTAGACCAAATGACCGTTTTGCAACTGATTTTAGAAGCTCATCAGGTTTTCCGGGTACAATTGCTTTGAAATCAGATCCAACAAATAGAATTCCTGATACTTTTGGTAATGATGTTTGTGCACCAGAGGATATTGTAGGTACGCTATGTCGCTATGATTACGCCCCTGTGATGACTTCCGTTCCAGCAACTGAGCGCGCAAGTTTTATTTATATGGGCAAGTATGAAATCAATGACAATTTACGTGGCTTTGCTGAGTTAAATGGACAACATTCAAAAACAACCATTCGTGGTGCTGGTAGCCCAAGTTTTAATGAACTCTTTATGTCTGGTGATAATGTTAATCACCCATTTGCTGATATGCCTGATCATGAGTTTTATCAACAAGACTTAACCATGCGCAGACGAATGGTTGATATAGGCAATCGTGAAAAGCGTGTTACGTCAGATTACTATCGTTCAATTATTGGTTTGCAAGGTGAGCTAAACGAGTGGAGCTGGGAAGTTGCATATAATTATATTAAGAGTGAGTCAACTGAACGAGGTGTAAATGGTTTCCCTAACTCTCGCAGAGTACAAGAGGCGATCGATAGTGGCTTATGGAATCCATTTGAACCGTCGACAAATACTCAAAAAGCTCTAGACTTCATTGAAACTACAACTTCACGTATTGGTAAATCCACGAGCAAGTCATTTGATGCTAAATTAAGTGGGGCACTAACAGAGATGGAGCATGGTGACCTTGGCTTGGCTGTAGGTTTTGAATACCGTGAAGAAAGCATTAGTGATAACCCTGATGACCAATTTTTGCGTGGGGAGGTGTTTGGTACTGAAGCTACACAAGCTAATGGCTCACGTGATAATACTTCAATATTTGCAGAACTCGCAATTCCGGTACTTGATACTTTAGAAGTACAGGTTGCGTTGCGTCATGAAGATTACAGTGACTTTGGCACGACAACCGATCCAAAACTCGCATTTATATGGCAGCCAACAGAGTCGCTTTCTTTACGTGGCTCGTACGGTACAGCATTTAGAGCACCGTCATTGCACCAAATTGGTTTAGGAAATACTGATGAATCTCCTAACTTAGTTGATACAGTACGCTGTAATGCCGTAGGTAATATTAATAAAGCCTGTGAACCTCAAGAATATACTGCTGTTTTATCAGGTAATGCGGATTTAGGGCCTGAAGAATCGACAAGTTATAATTTAGGTGTGATTTATGAAGTAACAGATAACTTCGATTTTTCAGTTGATTATTATGACTATGATATTGAAAATGTTATTACCAAGGATACTCAATTTAAGTTTAGTACATTAGGTAATGATCCAAGTGTTGTTGAACGTTTACCTTCGAATATTTCCGGTGATCCTGGAGAAGTTGTTCGCATCTTCGACCAATTTGAAAATATTGGAAATATCACGACATCTGGATTGGATATTGAAGCGAACTATGGTTTAGATACGGAAATGGGAGAGTTCAAGTTTTCTTATGTTGTAAACTATGTTTTATCTTATGAAGATGCACGTCCAAATGCTGATGGTAGTATGCGTATAGATACCCAAGAAGGTGATTTTGAGCAGCCAGAAGTTCGTTGGACGTTTAATACCAATTGGATTAAAGATGATTGGAATGCAAGCCTTGCTTTAAACTATATAGGCTCATTTAAACAGGATAACTCTGTACGTATTCAAACTATCAAAGATACAGATGGTAACGTTATTGAAACAGTTACATTATCTGATATAGATTCGATGCTAACCGTTGATACTGTTGTTAATTATATTGGTATAGAAAACACAACATTAAGTATAGGAGCAACGAACCTCTTTAATGAAGAACCTCCTTTTACATATCATGACTTTATGGGGTATGTGAATAGCACCCATAATGCTCAAGGTCGCTTTGTATATCTAAAAGCAAGTTACAAATTCTAAATAAACTTTTGATTTAAAGCTCTAATTAGCAGAAGGCTCTTATTCAATTAAGAGCCTTTTTTATATATGAATGTGCTAAATTTTTTACGTTCTTATTTAACTGATAAAAAATAAATTATAAAAAATTGACCCTTTTTTTTCTTATTTTACGAGTAATGAAATTGTTCTAACAAAACATAATTATTTGTAACTAGGAGAAGAAAAATGAAATACATCATAATTATTATTGCTTTTTTTGCGAGTACGCTGCCAACGGTTCAGGCTTTAGACTTTTCAACAGAAAAGCGTATGTTTAAACAAAAGCATAAAAAACGACAATTGGTTTACCCTGAAGGATTTCAACGTAAATTGAAATCACAATATGTTGATGAAACTTTTAAAATTTATGTACTATTACCAGAGAATTACGATAAAAATAAAGTAGGTGGCTATCCTGTTTCTTATGTTTTAGATGCGGATTATTTTGTCTATACATTAGACCATGTAAATGCATTTAATACCTTATTGCCGGATACTATTATTATTGGTATAGGCTATATGGATAGCGATCCTGATGGTGTTAAACGCATACGAGATTACTCACCGACAGAAGTTGCAGATGTTCAAAACTCTGGTGGGGCCGATAATTTTCGTTCTATGCTAACCTACGAATTGATGCCACGTGTAAATCGAAAACTTAATATTGATCAGTCACATGAAACTTTAGTTTCATGGTCACTAAGTGGTTTATTTGCTTTAGACACTATGTTTAATCATGGCGAAATGTTCGACAACTATATTGTTTCTTCTCCTTACTTACCTTGGGATGACTATATGATATTTGAAGAAGAGGCAAAGTACGCTGCCGCTAATAGTGATCTGCAAACTCGGTTATTTTTAAGTGTTGGAGAGTTAGAAAGTGTTGAAACAACTAAAGCACCATTTAATGGTTTAGTAACCACATTGGAATCTCGCAATTATCCAAATTTATTAATAGAAGATCGTGAAATTGAAGGAGAAGCACATAATACAATGGTAGCGCCTTCTTTTAATAAAGGGTTACGTCATGTGTTTAGTGATGTTAAAGCTATTAAGATATCATCTTCAGTTCAACAGGATTTTCTAGGGGTTTATGACTTCTTTCCTGGATTGAGTATGACGATAACCGCAAAGGGAGAAATGTTAGTTGCGGCTATTACTGGGAATAATGGTTTTGAAATGTATCCGACGACTGAAACTCAATTTTTTAGTAAAATGGTTCCTGGGTTAAAGGTTACTTTTAGCCGAGATGAACATGGTAATATAGCGTATGTTACATATGATTCGCCTAACCTTGGTGTATTTAATGGTACAAAGCGTCAATAAAAATGAACTACAAGCTGTATTAATACTTTAAAAATAATGTTTGGGAGAATTAAATAAAATCACTCACTAATTGTTCAACAGAACCGATCTTTTCTGGTTGGCTGATTTGTGTGTAAATTTGTTTAAGATATTTGATACTTTGCTTTAACATTTTTTTATTTACATTCTCCCGTTGAATATTTAGCTCTATACATGCTAATAGATACTGCTCGGCGTGGAGAAATTTTTGGCTATAAAGTAGTGCTACCCCGATTGATAACTTAATCTCAGCTATTGGGTATTCAGCTTTATCGTACTTAGCTTGGAAAAGTTGCTCCGCTTCTTTCATTAGAAAAATGCTCTTTTCCAAGTCTTTTAATCGGCCTGTAATAATCCCTAATGTCCATTTAGCGTAACCAGTCGTGTCATGGTTTCTTCCGTGATGCGCTGTTGATAAAGCTAATGCTTGCTTTAATATTGGTTCTGCTGCGGAATATTTTTCTAAGTTTTGCAGTAAATTACCGTAATTAATTAAAAGCCCTATCAATTTTACATGTTCGTCACCATATTTTTGGGTTGTTATTTCGATTGCTAGTTTATGATACTTCTGTGCATCATCTGTTTTAGCTAGTTGTAGTTTAGTCATGGCCATCATACCTGCTGTATCAGCATGGAGGTCAGAGAACATTCCGTAGAGCTTAGTTACTCGAGTTAATTGTCTCTCTAAAAGAACTTCTGACTCTAGCCAACGATCTTGAAACCAGTAAAGTAAAGCCATTGCAGCTTCAACCTCTGCAAAATCTGGCGACATTGTTAGTCTTTTCTCTGTTAATTGCACACGTAATTTCAATAATAGCTTTTCAGCTACAGCATAGCTTCGATTACTTATTTGTGCCTTAGCTAAAAAAATATTGTTTTGTAATGTAGAGCTTTCAATTTGGGAGGTTGAAGCAATGTATAAACTATTTGCCTTGATATGCGAACTGATAGCTTCTTCCCATTTCGCTTGATGTTGATAAATTCTACCCTGTAAGTAATTTATATTGGCTAATAAAGTAGGATTTGTACTTTGCGGTGCTACGGCTAATGCTTTTTCGGCAAAATGTTGGGCGCTTTCAATGTTTCCTAGACCCAGTTCAGTGAAACCAAGTGATGTTAATGTAGTGCCTATAGAGGAATATTTTTGACTAAAGTCGGACGAATTTATTATCGACAATACCTTATTAAAATGCTGCTTAGCTTCAGAGTAGCTAGACATATTTAAAAAAACTTCACCTAAAGTGTTGTGTAGGCTACTTTCTAATTCTGGAGAAAATTCTTTTTCAACTAATTGCTGACTTGCTACAACCAATACCTCTTGTGCAGACTTTGATTGACCATTTGCATTATATGGGTCTACTTGCTTAAATGCGCTAGTTAGTAATGAACTAATTGCTTGTGCGCGTAATGATTGCGTATTGGCAATATCTCTTTCTGTCGCTAACTGGTTGTTTTTAAATGTAAGCAACGTAAAAGAAAATATAACTAGTATTGCACTAAATATTAACATCAGGCTGGCAAATTTATGTCGAAGCCTCCATAAACTGAAACGATGGAAAAGACCTGGAGGGTTAACCGAAACTGGTTGATGATTAAGAAAACACTGTAAATCACTTCTTAATTGAGTAACGGATTGATAGCGTTTTGAGACATCATAAGACATAGCTTTAGTGACTATTGCATTAACGTCTTCTAATCGGAAGTTCTTGTTTCTTAACTTTCTCTTTAGCCAACTTTTTTTATAATCTTCGCCGATATATGAATGTTCTTTTTTTAGCTCTTTATCATACTCATTCGGCTGCAGCGAGGATAATTCAAATGGTCGCTTTTTAGTGAGTAATTCGTATAAAGTTACGCCTAGTGAGTAAATGTCTGACCCTGTTGATAGCTTCAGACCTTTGATTTGTTCGGGGCTAGCAAAGTTAGGTGTAAACATTTTCGGGGTGTTACTACCCTCATCGCCCTGGCTGGAAGGTGTATCTAAGCTGGCTATGCCAAAATCAATTATTTTAGGCTCTCCTTGCTTATTTACTAAAATATTAGCTGGCTTGATGTCTCTGTGTATAATGGAGTGTGAGTGGGCAAACTGAATGCCATCACAAACTTTTAGGAAAAGATTGATTCGCTCATTTGTTGAAAGCTCCTGCTCATTACAATATTCGGTAATAGGCATGCCATCAATAAATTCCATTATAATATATGGCGTACCGTAATCTGTTGTTCCTCCATCGAGCATTCTGCAAATGGCTGGGTGCTCTAAGCCTGCAAATAACTGTCGTTCTAATAAAAAACGAGATTGATGAAGATCTGATTGCAACTGAAATGTTCCGACCTTAATTGCTACGTTCTTTCGATACTCCCCGTCACTACGAGAAGCTAAAAATACATCTCCCATACCTCCACATCCAATTAAATCAATAATTTGATAGTTTCCGAAGGTTTGCTGAAGAGGGTCAATAAAGTTTGTTTTGAATAAATTTTGAGAAACGCTATTTTCCGTTGCTAGTGTTGATTTACTATGTTTTAGATCTTGGTGATGCAACTCCATAACCCTTTCATATAGTGTTACATTATCACCACAGCGTTGTTTTATTATCTCATTGAGCTGTTCTTTATCCAAAGAAAGGCTATCGATAAAAATAGATTTTGCTTGGTGATAAACATTATCAAGCATATGTAACTTCATTTAGTTTTTGGCCCAACCAAGCTTGAGCAAATCGCCATTGGCGCTTAACGCTACTTAATGATAACTTTTTAATATCAGCAATTTCCTGCAGCGTTAGCCCGACAAAAAACCTCAATTCCGTTAACTCTACTATTTCGGGGTCTAAGTTTGCTAATTCATTTAATACTCGGTCGATTGATAGCCAGCCTTCTTTATCCAATTCGACGCCCATTAAGGGGGTATTTTGGATCTCTGTGTGGATAATTAATCCCCCTCGCTTTTCACAGTTTTTTGAGCGTAAATAGTCAATTATTACTCTACGTGAGATTCTAGCGAGTATTGAAAAAAAGTGAGCTCGGTTTTGCCAATTATATGATGCGTGATTATCAAATCGAATATAAACGTCATGAACTAAGTCAGTTGTATTTAATGTTACATTGTGTTGATAAGGCTTAATTTTATTGGCGACAATGGCTTTCATCGTAGGATAAACACATTCGAAAAGTTTATTCCAAGCTTCTTTATCGCCAGTGCGGGAATGTTCTAATAATAAGGTTAAATCGGTTCTTTCAGACATTTTTTGCCTTATTCTTGGCTAAACCGAATGCCTAAATGATATTCGGTATTATATGAAATATAAGTTACTGAAACTGTTTGCTTAACTTATAGTAAATAAATAAACGCAAAATAAATAGTCGCACTTAGCTTTACTATTAATTATTATCCTAGCGTATGTAGTTAGATACTCTTCCGCTACTAAGATTACTAAAACCTATAAACTAAACAAAGAATTAAAGGACACAATCCCTTGAGAGTACAAGCAACTTACGTGTTGTTATGCTTTTTATTTGGATGTCTCTACAGATTATGACAAAGCAACATGGTCAACCATACTTATGAAAATGGCATCCAAGCAACTTCTAAGTCTATATGTAAATGATCTTACACCACCGACAAGTGGCAACCTTGCTGAAGTTATTCACCTTGGCAAATTGGTCTGCACCACATAAATCACATAACAAGCAATTAAAGAAGGATTTATAAAAGTTTGCCGGCTCCGCTTCACTTTACATTATGGCAAACTGATTAAAGCCTCTAATGTGGGCGTTAGGTATTAATAAATAAGCTAGGAGAACTTAATTGAAAATATGTAGTGTAATTTCACTTTTATCTGTTGCTATGTTTGCTTTTACAAGTATGAATGTTCATGCCCAAAATGGTTGGATAAAGCAAGCAAAAATTACAAAAATAGTAGGTGTAGTAAATGGAGGGATTAATGTTCGAATAACGCCCGAATTGACAGGATGTACTTCTCAAAGTGGTTATGGCTCCCGTTATGCCTCTCTTTACCCTGACCATAAAGGTAAAGATGAAATTCTTTCTATAATGTTAGCAGCCTACATGGCGGACAAAACTATTGCTATATATTTGTCAGACGACACTTGCAAGATTTTAGAAGTTGAATTGGGAGGCAGGTAATCAATATCTAACAAGCTGTTCAAGCGGGACTTTTTACAGTTTGCTGGGTTCCGCTTCGCTACACAATTTTAGCAAACTATTAGCAACTCCTTAACAGGTCGTTAGGTACATGCACAAGGAGTTATTTCTAGTTATGCCATTGGGAGCTATCGCAGAAGGGACTGTCCGGGGTACTATCAGGTTTTTCACATACATTCTTATTGATATTGCTATAGACACATTAATTAGAGGCCCTGGATACTTGATAATGAAATGGGCATTTAAAACTTCCGCTGATTCGGATAGTTTTAGAGTCCTAATTGTTGGCATGCTTTTCTGGGGGCTAATTGGAATAGGTGTGTATTCTCTAAATCATCATTTAGGTATGGTGGGCAGCAGTACGAGTCATCGTTTTCAACAGCAGCTTAAGAATAATATAGCCTCGATGAGTGGTCGTGGTACGCGTTGAGATAATGCTGTTGTCGAACGATTCTTTGGCAGTTTGAAAATGAATGCTGTCAAAAATTCAGTCGGTCAGAAGTCATTACTTTACAATAAGGTAGATTAAAATTTGATTTGACTTATATCTCTTGAAAAAAAAACGTTATTGCCCAATAATGCTTTGGAATATTTTAATTATTTTTACATCGTCAATAAAATATTATTCGAATTTACTGACAAAATCACCTCGTTATGTAGCCAAAGGATTGTTCAATGACGCCTAGCATCTATCGTATTCTCGTTTTTATTAGCCTATTATTTTCAGAATTGACTCATGCTGAAACCACTTGGATTCCAATTCAAGTAGGTGAAATCACCACGATCATTCCTTATATTCCAAATGATGCACTGGCAGCCCCAACTAATGTGCAGACCTCTCTTAATAATGGCGTAGTTACATTAACGTGGCAGAACGTTAAACACGCCAGTCAGTATCAAATACAGGCATTAAACACTGCCGGGCAGTGGGTTGATATTTTAGTAACCGATGAATTATCAGTCGTTATTGACAGCCGGTTCGCAGGCTTTACCAGTATTAGAGTTATGGCATGCACATATAACTCTTGCGCGAGTACGGGCACCTGGAGTGCACAAATTAGCTTAGCGGGAATTAATAAGGCTCCAGACTTTGCCACTATTGCGGTTGGAGAAGCACCAAGTGATGCCTCAGGGTTTTCTGATGCCGCACCAACAGCATCGAGTGTACTTGGAGCTATTTCTGGCTCTGGTGGGGTGTCAGGTGGCTCAGCAAGTTATAATATCCCTATCGTTGTGCCTCCTGGGCGAAATGGAATGCAACCGAATGTGCAACTTTCTTACTCTTCTTCACAAGGTAATGGTGTTGCGGGTGTTGGTTGGTCGTTGTCATCAAGCTCAGTCATTTCCCGTTGCGGTATGACGGTGGCAACTGACGGTGTTTCCAAAGCTGTACAGTATAGTGAGAATAGCGATAAGTTATGTCTTAATGGACAACGTTTAATCGCAGTCTCTACATACGGTCAATCAGGCTCTGAATATCGAACTGAATTAGACAGTTTTTCTCGTATTAAACAGTACGGCGGCAATATCAATAGCACAGAGACTTACTTTGTTGTTGAACATAAAAATGGGTTGGTTGAAACCTATGGTGACACCACTGACGCAAAACATAGCGCCTACGGTCGCACCGAAACGCTAACATGGGCCATTTCAAAAAAAGAAGACCGAGCAAGTAACAACATAAAATATAGTTATTATCAACCTCAAACTGATTCGGGCGAGCACTTATTACGCTATATAAAGTATACTGGTCATAACGGAAAAGATGGTAATCGTTTAGTGACCTACCACTATGGTGATAGAAGTCAATTTAGCTCCAGTTATTTAGCGGGAGGATTAACCCGAAAAACCAAGCGTTTAACCTCTATCTCGACTGCTGTTAATGGCACTATGCATAGAACCTATACACTCAAATACGAGAACAGTTTAGCGTCTGGGCGGAGTTTACTTAAAAGTGTGAAGGAGTGTGGTGTATCAAAGTGCTTACCAGTTACGACATTTCAATGGCAAGAGAAAGCACCTGAGTTCACTTTTGAAAAGCTAAAATATGCTGAAAATGGAACATGGACAGAAATACTCCAAGACAAGAGGTGGCTTCATGAAGTTCTACCGCACGGTGATACAAATGGAGATGGGGTTAGAGATTTTCCTGGAATATACCTTAATGCTGAAGGTGAAAAAACAGGAACTCACGATGAAAAACTATCAACTTGTTTTAAACTGCCCAATGCATTTCAAGAGTCATGTCTAGAGGTCGATCTTAATGCCGATGGCTTAACTGACAGTTTTCGTGAAAATAATAGCTTACTTGAAATAAAATATACCAATACTAGTCAATGGATTAACACCGGAATTGTTTGGCATCACACACAAGGGTTCTTTCAGCAAAGTGAAATTTTAGGGTTTAGCGATTTTAATGGTGACGGTTTCCCTGACTTAGCCATGAGGCAAAGATTACACGATGAAAACTCTAAATTATGGGTGTTCTTTAATACTAAGTCTTCTGCTTCACCATTTAACAATAATAATAAGAAGTTAATAGTAGAGTACCCGGACTATAAATCATTGTCTCGAGGTGGTTTTTACGATGACCTTATAAGCATAAAACTTCATGGTGACCTCGATGGTAACGGCACTGCTGATTTTATTGTTTTTGATTCTGATTTTACTCAAGTCCAAGCGCCTGGCTTACCTTTACCTCTTAGGATGTTATTGGTAAACCCAAATGGAACTACATTTTCAACAACAAGCAAAGCACTAACAGGGAGAGTGCCAAGCTATAACTACAATGGCAATATATTTCACGATATTAATGGTGACGGGCTAGTTGATTGGCTAAGTATGGCAGCGAGTAGCTCGGAGCTTCTTTATCGCTTAAATACTGGAGGGGATTTTGAAAGTGAATGGAAAACCTTAGATTTTAACCTACCCTCTAGAGGTGGCGTTTATGAAACGAGTGCCGGTGAATATGAGCCTTATTTCTATCCTGTTATGTCACGGTTCACGGTGATGGATTATGATGGTAACGGTATTCAGGATCTAATGTTAGGTAGTGATATTGTTGCCTCCAGCTGTGCGAAAATATTAAGTGCAAATGTAAGTAGTTGGAAGTGTGATGACGCGCTTTATACAGGTTTTAATAAAAGCCTTACTGGCAGCACTGTAGATAGGGTTCAAACATCTATTAATGCCGATATTGTTGATGATTCAATACGTCGTTATGATGCGGTTAAGTTTGTTCAAGCTAAAGATGGCGGTATCAGTGTTGCTATTGAAGAAACAAGTATTTTAGCGTCATCAACTCAACGTGCTGTGGCTGACGTGACAGGTGATGGTTTACCTGATTTAATCACCACCTTAGGTTGTCGTTTCAGCGACTGCGAATGGAACACTGAAACAAGTGAACGTTCAGGTACTGTGCAAAATACATCTCTTCAGGCAGGTGTGTATATTAATCGAAACCTTGGCTCTGCAGATGGAACAGATGATGATAGATTTGCCGCGCAAGATATACTAAAAGCCGTAACCAATGGTTTTGGTAAACGTGATGAATGGGTTTATAAGCCACTGTCAAGTGATGCTTACGATACGAGTCATAGTGCTTTTTATAGTGCTGATCATGCTGCAACTATTAATGACAATGACTATTTTAACTTTGCATCAAGCATGAACGTTGTCGCTGAGCACAAAGTTAGCAATGGTATTGGCGGTGAAAATCGTACATTATATCGCTACCGAGATGCCATGTTTAATAATAAAGGGCGGGGCTTTCAAGGGTTTAAATCAATTATTATTGAACAAGATAATTTTGAAAATGAACTTAGTGAAGCACATAGAGACACAATCAGCAGAACTGACTTTGTGCAAAAATGGCCACTTACCGGTATAAAACAACAGTCTTGCAAATGGCTTGCATCTAACGTTTCTGTTGCCACTGACGATAATAAAAGCTGTGTTGGTGTTATCAGTAAAAGCGTGACTAACTCAACGGTTAATAAATCTACTATCTCCGGTGCTCGTTTTGTCGCGATAGATTCATCGACCACGACGAATTATGACTTAAATTCAGGGCTAGAGCTTAGTAGTCAACTACAGAGCAAAACCTTTGATGATGATGGAAATACAACACTCGTCACACAATCAAATACTGACGGTTATGGAACATTTTCTAAGAGTGTTGCAACCAAATTCTCCGTTGATAGAGTGGAGTGGTGGTTGAATAAATTTAGCAGTGTCACGACCACTCAATCGGTGAGTGGAACACAAGCAACGACCACAGAGTCGACAGCTGTATTGGATAAAGTAACTATTGTGGAACCAAACTCATGGCATACCACTTTAAGAAAACCGAAAAAAATAACTACCTCAGGTGATGATGTAAACTTTAGTGTAGAAACCATTTTTAATAGTTACGGCTTACCTAGTAAAATTACAAAGTCAGGTGAAGTGATAGAAGGGGTGAACGATACGCAAAGCACGCAATTGCGTACTATGAATTTTACTTATACCAATTTAGGTAATTCATCGTCAGCCGATGGTTACTTCCCTTATACCACGTCTATTTCTTCTGGCACGACAAGTTTAATTACAACAACCCAGTATAACCCTTCTATTGGTCAACCTACACGTATCACCAATGCTGATGGTACGGTTACCATTAATGTATACGATAATTTTGGGCGCCTAGAAAGTAGTAAGCAAACAGGCTCTCCAACCAAATATCTTCGATATTATGCGAATGACACTCACGCACCATCACACTCAGCTTACAGAGTGGCCAGTATTAGCGCCGGAGTGCCTACACAGAATGTATATATGGACATATTGGGGAGAACGCTTAGAACGGCAACTGTTAACTTTGAAGATGGCGTTATTTATCAAGATAAATCTTTTGACCGTATCGGTATGACAACCATTGAATACGGTGTTCATGAAAGTACGTCAAAAGATAAACCAACCGTAACTTATCAAAACTATGATGCACTAGGCCGCCCGCAAAGTAAAAGCACGCTTCAGGAAAACGGAACATCTTTACTTGTTACATATGAATATGCGGGGTTAAAGACCAACATTTCCGCAAATGGTTTATTAATGTCTCGAACCTACAACAGTTTAAACATGCTGGTCAGCACTACTGATGCAGACAATGGCGTGACTAATTATGCTTATGATGCTGCAAAGAACCCGATTACGATAGAAGATGCAAAAGACAGCTTGATAAAGGCACGGTATGACGCCTTGGGACGTAAACTTTATGTAAATGATCCGAACCAAGGTATTACCACATTTAACTACAATGACTTTGGTGAAGTTGAGAAGGAAGTGGACGCAAACAACGATATTATTCGTTATGACATGGACTTATTAGGTAGGGTCACTAAGCGCTATGACTATGGCCGTTTAAACGGCACAAGCGCCAAAAGTAACGCTACGTCTAGCTTTGTATGGGATACGATTAAAAAAGGTTTACTAACCAGTGAGGCATCTCCGGGCAATAAGAGGAGTTACCAATATGACAATGCTTCAAGAGTAACCAACACCACATATGAATTAGACAACCAGACTTATCAGACAACAGCCTATTATGATAGCAATTATGGGAGACCAATAGGTATAAAGTACCCTAACGATTTAGTGGTCGCTTATACATATAAACCCAATGGTTATTTAGAAAAAGAATATAACTTAGTGTCAGGGTATGTTTATAAAAAAGTTACCGCTCAAGATGCTTTTGGTAATATTACCGCTGCTTCAGTAAATAATGACAATACTAAAAGTACAAATTTATATTCTCAAATTAGTGGTCAAATGCTGTCGACAAAGGCTCGTGTCAACGGTAAATTTATTCATGATATAACATACAATAAATTTGACAGTTTCGGCAATATTCTTGAACAAAACAACAACATACATCATAGTAAGGAAGCTTTTGCTTATGATGAACTACATCGACTAACTGCATCTACTAAAACCGTTGATGCGACAAGCGCAACCATAAATTACGACTATGATGCCGTTGGTAACATTACTAAAAAATCAGATTATGCTAATAGCTATTTTTATAATAACACCGGTAATGCGGGTCCTAATGCTGTAACGTCAGTAACTAAAGTTAACGGCGGTGGCACTGCTACCTTTACGTATGATAAGAAGGGTAATTTAGTCTCGGGCGATGGTAAAACATTAAGTTATAATGTACATAACAAGCCTACTCGAATACTAAAAAATAGTGCCACAAGTCAGTTATTTTATGGCGCTAGTTTAAGTCGCTATAAACAAGTGGTTACCAACGCAGGAACGAGTAATAGAACGACTTATTATGTTGATAAGTTATATGAAGTAGAAACCTATAACGGTAAAGTTAAATGGCGAGCTTATATAGGTGATACCGCAATTATTAGCCATAACGATATTGACGCACATAAAATCCGCTTTACTCATAGAGACCGTTTAGGCAGTGCGACAACATTTACAGACCATAATGGTGCAGTAACAGCATACAGGGGCTATGATGCATTTGGTAAACCACTAGGTGGGGACTGGAGTGATATGCTCCCGGCAACACTCGATAATAATTTATATGATAGTGACATGACTACGTATAGAGGATTTACTGACCATGAACATTTAGATGAAGTTGAACTCATTCATATGAACGGGCGGGTCTATGATTATAACCTTGGTCGGTTTATGAGTGTTGATCCGTTTATACAAGATCCCGGTAACTCACAATCAGTTAATCCTTATTCGTATATTATGAATAATCCGTTGGCGGGGACTGATCCGACTGGGTATTGTTCTACAGGAACAAATATTAAAGGAGGCAGTGCCTCTGGGTGTAAAATTGCTTCAGGCTCTCCAGATATTAGCGGTAGTGATAAAGTAAATAGTGCTAAAGTGAATACGAAAACAGGTCAGGTTACTGTTAATGCCACTAATGGAGCGGGTGATAATTATACTTTGAAGTATAAGACTGGTACTAATAATTCTACTGCGGATATTGGATCACAAGCCAACATAGCTAAGAGTGGAGGAGAAAACAATAAGGGTGGTGGACTTCTAAATACTGTTAGTGGTTATGTCAAAGGTCTTGGACAATCCTTTCTTGATAGCCAAGCAAAAGCATTAGTGAGTGATTTTGTAGCAGATACTGACTATATAGAATCTTCAATTCAAATCCCTGTATCTGAATCTGAGCAAGGTGGAGTTGATTTAGCGCAATCAACGGTTGCGAATGCTGGAATGGTTTCATCCAGCGTAGCAATGATTGCCAATTTAAGAAATGGAGAGTTTGCTCCGAATAAAGATATAATCATGGCATCTATTTCGATGCTAGTTAAAGATGGGGCGATTGATGCGTCTATGTTGAAAACATTTGTTCCTGATAAACTAAAAAATGATTTCTTCCCCTCTGATAGAATTCCAGCAGGCCAGAGCTATAGATTTAAAATAGGCAATACTAAAGTTCATTTAAAATGGCATTCACCAGATTTAGCAATTAGACAAAGATACTCAAGCTCTAATTCTGGCAGAGTATGGAGTGCTCAAATTCGTGTCGGCAGGCATTATTTGCTATCCAATGGTAATTGGTCTGCAAGAAAAGGTGTCCAAAAAAGTAATAGAGCGCATATTCCTGTATTTCAGAGGTAACGAACATGATTGATTTAAATTACTACGAAAGACTTCCTGACTACCTTGAAGCGGAAGACTTAAAAAAAGAAGTGACTGCTTTGTTAAACCTCTTTTCTTCTAATGGTGGAGAAGAATATTTAGAAGCGCTATATGAGCTAAGTCTTCGAAAAGAAAATATAAACCTAACGCTAGATGAGTTAACTCAAGAACGAATTGATAAATCTGTCAACCAGAGCTGGGATATGAATAGTTTGTCAAATACCGAGTTAGTTATCATGATTACTTTTAACTTTGAGCTGCGTAAGTCTTTTGAATTGTTAAAAAGTAAGTATTCGCAAGTAAGCGTACCAGAAGTTAGAAAAGAACTTGAAGAATGCTTTGCTGATGCAAAACAAAGCCCGCCTCCAATAAAAAATTGGTAGGTATGTAGCAATTAATCTAAAGGACTTATAATGCTCAAAAAACTACTCCTCGCCTGTGTTTTGTTATCAAGCACACAGGCATGGGCTGATATAAAATGCCCAGAAGCAAAAATTGTCCCGTTCGCAGCGTTCGGACGTCTATTTGTGTTTATTTACAGCCTATTTTCAATAAATAGGCTAGTTTTATTGCTTGATTATGAGTAAATAATTCAAAAACTATATTAATTCAGCTTAACGATTAGTAAATAAGCTGAAAAATTATCAATTAACGACAATAAAGCCTCGTTTACTCCGAACGATTTAGGTTACGCAATTTAACTCTGCACATTAATCATTAATCAGGAAAGCAATATCCCGTTAAAACATCATTCTAAGCGCATACCTCAATGGGGTTACCTTTTGGCACCGTGTTTTGATAAACCTCAGCAGGAGTATGACCATCAAGGTTGCTATGTGGCCTGATTGAGTTATACCAAGTTTGATAATAGCCAAGCTCAGTTTG
Organism: uncultured Colwellia sp.; assembly: GCA_913058245.1. Lineage (GTDB taxonomy): Bacteria > Pseudomonadota > Gammaproteobacteria > Enterobacterales > Alteromonadaceae > Cognaticolwellia. Next base: position 5,821 of record CAJXQJ010000004.1, on the reverse strand, counting down.
AATATTTAGTGTCGTACTCAAATTAGCCAGTCGCCACTTTTCTTTAAAGCTACCAAAGCAGCGCTCAATACGACCATTTTGCCATGGACAAGCAACACCGGTTGTTTGGTGTTTAATTGATAGAAATTTAAGCGATAAGGTGATTAACCTTGATGTAAAACACTGTTCATTATCGCTCCTTATTTGTTTAGGAAAGCCATATCGCTTAATCGCATGAATTATTCCTCTTAAAATAGCCCATGAGTGTTTGGTTTGAAGTGTTTGCAAACACAACAACGCACGAGAGCCATGGTCAATAATGCCTAGTATCAATTGCTGCTTGCCATTAATAGTCACGGTGGTTACATCCATTCCCCATGTTTGATTAATCGCTGTCGTTTTAGGTTTTCTTGCTTTTAAGTCTCGTCGTTGACATTTAACTTGATAGGCGTGAGCTTTGAGTTTCTCATAAACAAAGGTTTTACTGACGGTTTCACCTTTGGTGCGGTAAAGTCGATTGAAGGTCATCGCAATGGTGCCACAACCGCTATCTGGCATGAGTGCTTTTAGATAAATGACTTTATCGACAACCCACTTCGGCTTCTTTTTGTTTCGCGCATGGTTAACTAAAATACCTGTGAACACTTGCGTGTTTTTCCTTCTATACGTTCCTTGTAGCTTGCTTGTATTCGTGATAAAAAACTGCGAAATAAAAAAGTAGCAACAAATAAAAAGCAATAGCATTCCGTGCCCTTAATATAATCCAAAGTTGTATTATAAAGTGCTGGTTTATAGTGTTAAATTTATTTATGCATCGGGTCTTGCTTGAAGAAAAATTCTCATGTTTATATTTGAAAGCGTCTCGTTGTAAAAGTTTCTCTATCTCGTTATGGGGGCGATTGCGCCTTAGAGTAGAAGCTCTAGAACTAATTTTCTATGGCGGTTTGGGGCACAAAGTGAGATAGATTTTATAGTGACTTTGAATAAATTATCTATCAATGGGGCTTAGCGTCCCTGAAGAATGTTGCCCAATGACATGAGTATAGATTTGGGTAGTTTTCAAATCATTATGACCAAGTAACTCTTGCACTGTTCGAATATCAGCCCCATTCAATAATAACTGAGTCGCGAAAGTGTGCCTGAACGTATGTGCTGTGACATGCTTTCGAATATCAGTCTTCAGAACCGCAACTCTCAGTGCCTTGGTTAACGAGGTCCAATGTAAGTGATGACGACAAAAATAACCGTCCGTTGGATGCTGACACCTTACGGTTGAAGGAAATAAATATTGCCATTTAAACTGAGTGATCGCTTTTGGATATTTACGTGACAACCCTGATGGCAAACTCGTTTTACCTTCGCCTTCAGCCAAGTCTTTCTGATGAACGTCTTCAACTTTGTTGATCTGAGTCTTGAGTGGCTCTATGAGTATTTGAGGTAATAATGTCATTCTATCTTTAGCTCCTTTGCCCCGAAATACGTAAATGGAATTACCCCCAAAATCGATGTCTTTAATGCGCAACCTCAATAACTCTGCTTTTCTTAATCCACACCCATATAACAAACTAAACATTAGATGATATGGAGATTTTAATTCATTGATAATAGCAGTAGCTTCTTGATTGGATAATACCATTGGTACACGGGTCGGTGCTTTCGCTCTAACTGTATCAGACAATAGCGTGAGTTCTTTTTCAAATACATGTTTGTACATGAAAACAATTGAACATAGGGCTAAGTTTTGGGTTGATGTGGTCACTTGCCTATCAACGGCTAAATAAGTGAGATAATTACTGACTTCCTCTTCGCCCATATCTTTGGGATGGCGTTTTTGATTAAAAAGAATGAAGCGTTTGATCCAAAGTAAGTAAGCCTTTTCAGTTTGAATACTGTAATGCTTCGTACGGAGAATGTGACGAATACTTTCAAGAAAAGGAGAATAAGACATTATTAAAAACCCGTAACTGTATTTGTATACAGGTATAGTTTCAAGTTAAATAAAGATCAAATAATTTATCAATGAGATATTACTGAGAAGTCTTAGTAAATAACCAATAACGCAATATTTCGTCAAGTTTTAAGCCTACCCATTTGAATATTAGTGATTTTATAGTTTTTAAGAAGTTTGGATATTACTGAGACTTCTCAGTATTATCCAAGTAGAAAACATTTTGTTAAAAACAAGCTTTCTAATTTGTTGAAATTATGGAATATTAAGTGATAAATAATCAAAATTATGGAACGGACATTACAGAGAAGTATCCATAATAAGCTGTTATATGCAAATATGAATCAACCATATCGAGTACGCATCAAAACTAAAGTCAAAGTTCGTTTTGGACTACTGCTTCTGGCTTTAGGGATTGCTTTATACTTTTTATTAGGTATTGATTTTGGTTTGAAGCAGAACGAAGTTAAATATGGTCGTTCTTATCTTCTTGAGGCAATTGAAAAACGGTCAAGTGGTTCATACCGAGGAAGTACACCTTCTACTAGTGGCAAGTTTAAATTACCTTCTGGAAAAATAATTAGCTCCAGAATTTATGTCATTTCTCACAATGGAGTTTATTGTGTTGCGGAGGTATTAATTAATGGTAAAGTTATTCATTATCAAACGCTTAAATATGAAAATTGCATATAACAAGCTGTTCAAGCGGGACAAATAACAGTTGGCTGGTTTCGCTCCGCTTCACATTATAGCCAACTACAATTTGCCCCTTAACAGGGCGTTATGTAGCAACGAGAGTTATGAGTCAAATAAAGTGTGATGGCGTAAACTATCGGAAAGGATTCATTGAAGTTAGTACTCAAATCCACGATAAGCATATCAATATCGAGACATGGAACATTCAACCAGATGTGAATATTTCAAAAAATCAAATAGCTGTTGGTCAATTCAATAATGATGACGTGATTGGTAATACTGAAATAGAGTTATCGGTTGAACAGGCAGAAATATTGATTAAAAAGCTAACTGAAGGTATAAATACAATTAGAAACGGTAGCTAAAATGCTACATAACAAGCTAATAAATAAGGACAAAAAACAGTTGGCTGTTTTCGTTCCTCAACATTTTAGCCAACAATTTTTTGCCCATTATTAGGGCGTTATAAAGCCTAAGGTAACGGATGAACCTCGAAGCATTTTACCAAGAATATACTCAAGCAAAATCGCTAAAAGATAAGAATGAAAGTCATCATCTTGTCCGCAAGCTTGTAGGTAGAATTGCTTCTAATTTTCCAAAAGATAACCCTGACTCTTTAGCTTGGTTTACTGCGGCTTTAATGCATCCTGAGAAAAAGTGGTTTGTGGTAAAGCTTTTGGAAAAAGTTAATCCTTTACCTAAAGCTCTTTTCGATGATTTAGTCTTTGCTTCATTAATCGAACATGATCCTAGTTTCAATAAACGGTTTATTACGCCCAGTGTAAAGTCATTTGGTATTGAAGCAGTTAAATCAAAGATAATGTCTGTTGCTTCTCATCCTCAAGTGGTTGAAAATGAAGGTGTAAATAAAGTAATGTACTGGGTTAGGTGAATGGCTTTATAACAAGCAGTTCAAGCGGGACAAATTACAGTTGGCTGGTTCCGCTCCGCTTCACATTTTAGCCAACTACAATTTGCCCCTTAACAGGGCGTTATAGCTCTCAAGGAAAGTATGCGTAGAATTCTCGTTTTGTTATCAATCATGCTAACTACAGCGTGTACAGCAAAAACTGAAAACATGTCTCAATATTATCCTGAACATGTTGCTGGTAGTTTTTATATTACGGAAGATATGGCTTTATTTGAGAGCAACGAGCACAATTATAGTTTTGTTAAAAATACGCTTGCGCGCCAATCAGATTGTTGTACAAATGGAAAACAATTAGCCCTTTTACCTAAAGGCACTAGAGTTCAAATTAACAATGTTCTTAGGCACGTTAAATTTACCAACGATTGCAACGAGGCTGTTGGTACCGTACAAATTAAAGGCAAAGACGTGGAATTTGAATTTTTTATAAACTGTAATTATCAGGGTGTAAAAGTAGTAAAAGATCTACCGTGGAAACGAGAGCTATAACAAGCCAATCAAGCGGGACTGCTAACAGTTGGCTCAGTTTCGCTACGCTACACATTATAGCCAACAATTATCAGCCCCTTATTGGGGCGTTAGGCATACATGGATAGATCGCTACTAATTGCAACATTGGCCGCTACATTAACAGGGTTAGTAAACGCAATTATATACGTAATAGGGATTGCGAATTCAATTCCAAACTTTTCTGCGCTTATTGTTTTTTCTATTATTGGGGCAGGTATTGTCCTTTTAGCTGTAGTTGTTTGGGGGGTCCCAATTCACTTCTTACTAAAGCGTTTCCATAAACAAAGTATTGGTTGGTATATATTAGTTGGCTCAATCCCATCAATTTTAATCCCTTTCGATTATCTAATGGGTGGTTATTATTCAAGCCTAATAACAGATACATTATTCTTTACGTATGTAGGTGTGTCAGCTTCAATTGCATTTTGGTTAGCCTTAAAGCAAAGTATGCCTAACAAGCTGTTCAAGCGGGACAAATAACAGTTGGCTGTTCCGCTTCGCTTCACATTATAGCCAACTACAATTTGCCCCTTAACAGGGCGTTATGTATTTATTCGAGTGTGAGTATGAAAAATAGTCTAGTTATATTGCTGAGTACCATTGGTTTTACGTTGTTTATAATCGCGATAGTTTCAAGCTATTCTTTATACTATGACCATTTTTACCCAACTGTAACTTCGACTATTTCGGCTATAGGTTGTTCTATTATTCTTGGTTCAATATTACTAGATTTATTCGGTAAATTGCTTCAAATCAAAGCTGATTCTTTGGTTAAACCTATTCCGTTCGATACTCATGATTTAGAAGAAATTAGTATTTCTAGTCAGCATATTCATATTGATTGGACTTATCATTCTGGAGTGTATTTTTAGTTTAGTTAACTAAATACATAACAAGCTGTTCAAGCGGGACAAATAACAGTTGGCTTTTGCTCGTTCCTCGCTTATTTTAGCCAACTACAATTTGCCCCTTAACAGGGCGTTATAAATACCACGGAGATTCGATGGATACTGTTGCCAAGGAAGAAAATTCAAACACAGCCAAAGACACAGGATTTAAGTTCTTTTTTAAGAGATTTCATTTGTTATTTTTTAAACCAAGTGTTTTTTTTAAAGAGCTAGATTTACTTAATACACCTTTCTTAGTTTATATCTCTCTATGGTTATTTGGAATGTCAAATGCTGTAGATAAAATCGACCAAAAACTAATCAAGACAGACTTAGGTACAGTTACCAGTTCAAATCAGTTTTTACTTGATGCAATTTCTGGAGGCTGGTCCCTATTTTTTATAATGATTGCTGGGATTGGAGCTTTTGGAGCTTTTTTTATTTGGTTAATTGGTGGTTGGTTTTATAATTTACGCCTTTCTTGGAGTGGTGCTGGAGAATTCGATAAAGTAAGTGGCAGACTTATATATGTATTGTCTAATTTAGTAGTAGTTATACCACATCTCATTGTTGTATTAATAAGCGCTACTTTATACCAAGACTACGTCGCTGCTTTTAGTGCTGATGAGTATTGGTCGTCTTTAATAATAATTTTTCCATTTTGGGCTACTTATGTAAGCTATCAAGCAATATTAGCTAACTTCAATGTTGTAAAATGGAAAGCATTGCTTTGGTTTGTAATCTTACCTGTATTGTTTTACTTATTAGCTTTTGGTGTTGTTGTTTGGGCATATTCCAATTTGGCTTAAAGGTATTTATAACAAGCTGTTCAAGCGGGACAAATAACAGTTGGCTTTTGCTCGTTCCTCGCTT
>CAJXQJ010000003.1 GCA_913058245.1 uncultured Colwellia sp. | reverse complement strand
GAGTCTGGGCCGTGTCTCAGTCCCAGTGTGGCTGATCATCCTCTCAAACCAGCTAGAGATCGTCGCCATGGTAGGCCATTACCCCACCATCTAGCTAATCTCACTTGGGCTAATCTAAAGGCGAAAGGTCCGAAGATCCCCTCCTTTGGTCCGTAGACATTATGCGGTATTAGCAGTCGTTTCCAACTGTTGTCCCCCACCTCAAGGCATATTCCCAAGCATTACTCACCCGTCCGCCGCTCGACGCCGAATAGCAAGCTATTCTCGTTTCCGCTCGACTTGCATGTGTTAAGCCTGCCGCCAGCGTTCAATCTGAGCCATGATCAAACTCTTCAATTAAAAATCGTTTGTGCGAGAACAAGTCTCGCTGCTCAATGAATTCTGTCGTGTTCCTATCATTCCGACTAAGGCATGATAAAAACTACATAAAACGTACCATTCAATCCGAAGATTAAATAATACTAATTTTGTGTGACATCAACATTAAAGCGTTTTAGTTGTTTCCGAAGAAACTATGTAAAATCAACATCAATGTGAGTGTCCACACAAATTGCATGATAACTAATTGTTAAAGAACGTTACTTTGAAAAAGTAACCGTTAAACATCTCATTCGTGTTTAACGTGTCGCTGCAGGCCTTGCCCGAAGCGAGATGCGCATTCTACGCAACCGTGTTTTAAAGTCAACATTTTTTTTCGTTTTTTTGAACTTTCTTTGCAGAAGATTCAAAACCCTACTTTGAAACGTTAAGTTAACCAAACTGGCCGAAACCACCTGAGATAACCCTTTAAAACAAGCTTCTCGGGTTGCCCCGAAGAAGTGGAGCGCATTTTAGAGATTTTTGGCCCGCCGTCAACAGCTAAATGCATTTAATTTGCAGAAAATTGTTTGTTTGCTTTTTATTTGTACAGACCGTGGTTTTATTGCGCTTAACGTGAATAAAATATCAACTGAGAGTTTCAAACTAGCCCAAAAACGAGTGGTTTATCAATAAGCAATAAATTTATGTTTAGTACTTTACTTAACGAAACACAGTAAATAGCATCTGATGAATACTAAAAAGCCTGATAGCGAATTATCGTCATCAGGCTTTTATTCATAATAGCTAACCAATATTACTTAATTTTGAAGATACTGGCCTCATCGTGTAATTCGCTTGCTAACGCTGCGACATCATCGCTCGCTCGAGAGTTCTCTTGTGAATCGCTGGCAACCTGTTCACCAATATCACGTATACGGATAATATTTTCATCTACATCTTTAACAACTATCGCTTGCTGTTCAACAGCGGTCGCAACGAGAACTGTCATTTCTGCAATAGAATTAACATCAGTAATGATTTCGTTAAGCACTTCTTCTGTTTCTTGTGCTTGCGTAACACTATTTAACCCTTGCTCCTTACACATCCCAACTGTATTAACAATTTCGGATGTTGTCGCTTGCAGCTCGCTAATAATGGCAGTGATTTCTGCTGTGGAATCTTGAGTTCTTACGGCAAGTGTTCTTACTTCATCAGCAACTACAGCGAAGCCACGCCCTTGTTCACCAGCTCTTGCGGCCTCAATTGCAGCATTTAACGCTAATAAATTAGTTTGCTCTGCAATACCTTTAATCACCTCAAGCACAGAGGTAATGCCATTACTCTTTTCTTGCAACTGAACAATTTCATCACCAGCACTGATTAATTGCTCAGATAATTGATTGATATTAACAACTGTACTATCTAATTTATCTTTTCCTTCAACTGCTTTTATTGAAGCTTCATCTGTACGCTCTTTAGTTAAGCGCGCATTATCTGCAATTTCGCCAGCAACAATTCCCATTTCTGTTACCGCTGTTGCTACCATGTCACTTTGCTGCGATTGATTGACAATACCTTCAGTTGTTTTTGAAACACTACCAGAAACAATATTGGACGACTCACTTAGTGAGTCAACCGTTTGGTTTATACTTTTAATGAGTTCCTGAAAATGCTCCATGAAAATATTAAATTCTTTTGAAATCACACCAATTTCATCATGACGCTCTTCGGTTCTTTGGGTTAGATCATTACCTTTTCTTATTTCCGATATTCTTATAGAGAAGTTGTTCAAAGGCGCGATAACTTGTCTCGCTACTATGATGATAAAGCCGGTAATAATTATGGAAACAATTAAGGTTACAATTAAATGTTGCAAATGACTTCGTTCTATCCCGTCATTGATATAACCGTTAAGTAATTCTATCTCTTTGCTAAGTTCTGTCTCAACTTTATGCACAGCCGCACGCATAGCACCGCGAATACCTGACTTAGAATCAAGGCCAATGTCTGCAGATATATTAACAAACTTGTTAAACTCACTGACGTAAGTTTCAAGTAACTCTTGGGTATTTGCGTTAGGTAATCTACGATTTAATTGATCTGCTACACTGACCAAGCGCTCTACATATTTTTTATCGTCACGAAGAATAAAATCTTTTTCGTGACGTCTAAGGGTAAGTAACAAGGTATGAGACTCAAAATCTCCCATCGCTTCAATACTTGATTCAAGAGCATGTGTCGCAGCTCGCAATCTGCCATAAACTCCAGAATCTTTGTCTAAGCCTTTTTCAATTGATGTTGCCAATAGCTTCTCGAAAGACTGTTGGTAGTTTTCCAAACTTCTTTTAATAACTAATAACTCTGCAACAGAAATGTCTGCAGCAACTAAGCGCTGCTCCATATCTGAAAATAGATACAAAGCCTCTTTATATGTAGTGTCGAATTTTTTTCTATATTTAATGTCTTTACGCAGCAAAAAGTCTTTCTCACTGCGACGTAATTGCAACATTGCTACTTGCAAATCTTTTAGTTCAGATTTTATTGCAGTTAAATTAGCCGTTTTGTTTTGATTTGAAGCATTTTCAAGATACAACCCCAATAAACCTAGAATAACCAAAGATACGATTACATAAAGTTTTTGCTTAATGGTAAATTTCATACAACATCCTGATTAGAACAATTACGAAAGGAAACGTATTATAAAATTTATTTGATTACTAAGCCATAATTGAATTCATCAATCTTGCTTAAAATCAAATAGAAACAATACAGTTACACGAATGAACAATATCAATATAGGACAAGAACTGGAGAAAGGAAATCTCATAAGTTAATATAAAAACAATTGTATTAACTATATCGATTAGTTTTACCTATGATAAAAATTCGTGATTTAGAATACTTATTGGCAATTGCTGAGCAAAAACATTTCGGCCGTGCTGCAGAAGCTTGTTTTGTTAGTCAGCCGACACTAAGCGGACAAATACAAAAGCTCGAACAGAGATTGAAGTTAACCTTAATCGAACGGCAAACTCGTAATGTTATGCTAACGCCTGCTGGTGAAAAACTGATTAAAGAGGCAAGAGATGTTCTTACCGCCGCAACTAACTTTGAAGAGGCAGCAAAAGCATTGCTTGATCCTCTTTCTGGCGACTTACATATAGGTTTAATCCCAACATTGGCGCCGTATCTGCTGCCACACATAATGCCAACACTAAATAGTACTTTGCCGAAAATAAATTTCTACTTGCACGAAAATAGAACCCAAGATTTATTACAGCAGTTAGACGAAGGGAAATTAGACATTTTAATATTGCCTTGGTTACCTGAAATGGAGCGTTTTGAGCGTTACAATCTATTTGAGGAGCCTTTGGTTATGGCGACATCGCAACAACATTCACTTGCTGCTAAAGCACAAGTTAGTTTTGATGACTTACAAAATCAAAAAATCCTCACATTAGAGGATGGTCATTGCTTAAGAGATCAAGCTATGGGCTATTGCTTTAGTGCTGGAGCAGAAGAGGATCACAGTTTCAGGGCCACTAGCCTTGAAACATTGCGTTATATGGTAGCAAGTAACATGGGCATTACTTTACTACCGAAATTAGCAACACTAAATCCACTATCTAACCAAGATATTAATTATATCCCTTTTGCACAACCACAGCCTACACGAGAAATATCACTACTATGTCGAAGAGGTTACCCAAGAATGGATTGTGTTAGGGCTGTTGCAACTTCTGTTAGAAACTCAGTTACTCCGTTATTTACAGCATAATCCTAATAACTTAATAGCAACGACTGTCGTTAACAAAAAAGCGCACCTCAATAGGGTGCGCTTTTTAAATAAGATATTTCACAAATGAATGTCTTAAGCGGCAGCCTCTTCATTTTCTTCTAAAGTATCAATTGGATTTGGAGTACGGATTAAGTAATCAAATGCACCAAGTGCTGCAGTAGCACCACTACCCATAGCAATAATAATTTGTTTATAAGGAGAGTCCGTCACATCACCTGCAGCATATACTCCTGCAACATTAGTTTCACCTTTCTGGTTGGCAATAACTTCACCGCGCTGTGTTAAATCAACTGTCCCCTTTAAAAATTTTGAGTTCGGTACCAGCCCAATTTGTACAAATACCCCCGCAAGTTCGATACTTTCTTGCTCATCTGTCGCACGATTTATGTAATTCAAACTTGTCACGTGTTTGCCATTACCTAGCACCTCTGTGGTTTGAGCATTGACGATAATGTCGATATTGTTAAGTGAGCGAGCTTTATTTTGCAATACGGCGTCCGCTCGTAATGTTGAATCAAACTCTAATACAGTTACGTGTTCAACAATACCGGCTAAATCAATCGCCGCTTCAATACCTGAGTTACCGCCGCCAATAACAGCGACAGATTTACCTTTAAACAGTGGCCCGTCACAATGTGGACAATAAGCCACACCTTTACCACGGTATTCTTGCTCGCCAGGTACATTCATTTCTCTCCAACGAGCCCCAGTTGCAATTATAGTAGAGCGAGTTTGCAAACTAGCACCGTTTTCCAATTCAACAGTAATCAAACCACCTTCAACATCACTTTCAATAATATTCTTTACACGTTGATCATTCATAATATCAACATCATAATCTTTTACATGTGCTTCAAGGCTGGCGACTAATTTAGGACCCTCTGTGGCACTCACTGAAATAAAGTTTTCAATCGCCATAGTATCTTGAACTTGACCGCCAAATCTATCGGCAACTATGCCAGTACGAATACCCTTACGTGCACTATATATTGCTGATGCGGCACCTGCTGGTCCACCACCAATCACAAGTAAGTCAAACGCTTCTTTTTGATTGATACTTTCTGCTTGTCGAGCGCCAGCATTACTATCAACTTTATTCAAAATTTCAGTAATGGTCATTCTGCCTTGACCAAACGCTTTGCCATTAAGATAAACTGCTGGTACAGATAAAATATCGCGCTGATATACTTCTTCTTGGAACAATGCACCGTCGACCATAACGTGGTTTATTTGCGGGTTAATAGCAGACATCATGTTTAACGCCTGTACCACGTCAGGACAATTTTGGCAGCTTAAAGAAATATAGGTTTCAAAACTATATTCACCTTCTAACTCAGCTACTTGTTTAATAACTTCCTCATCCAATTTAATTGGGTGACCACCACTGTGCAGTAATGCCAACACAAGTGATGTAAATTCGTGTCCCATAGGCACACCAGCAAAACGCATTTCACTGCCGGAATTGACTGATTTTACTAACATTGACGGCACACGTTCATTCTGCGCGTCACTTGCAACAATCGACACTAAAGGTGACATCTGTGCAATTTCAGTTACGAGTGCTTTTAACTCTTGAGATTTTACGTCATCATCTAAAAAGACCGACAACTCAACAGCCGAGGTTAAATTCTGCAAGTAGGCCTTTAGTTGTTGCTTTAAGTTCGTATCTAACATGGTTTATTCCTTGGATATAGTTTGAGTAGCAAGTTTTCTAGTAGTGTAGGAAAGCAGCCGCAACAGCTATTTATATGTTGCGGCGTTATTTAAGTTGGTCTTTAGATTTTGCCAACTAAGTCTAATGATGGTGCTAATGTTTCTGCACCTGGTTGCCAAGCCGCAGGACATACTTCACCGTCATGCTCGGCTACGTATTGTGCTGCTTGAATCTTACGTACTAACTCTTTTGCTGAACGGCCAATACCTAAGTCATGTACTTCAGCAACTTTGATTTCCCCTTCAGGGTTTACTAAGAACGTGCCGCGAAGTGCTAAACCATCTTCTTCTATCATCACACCGAAATTACGAGTAATAGTACCTGTCGGGTCACCAATCATAGGGTATTGAATTTTACCGATGGTATCTGAACTGTCATGCCATGCTTTATGAGTAAAGTGTGTATCAGTTGAGACTGAATAAACTTCAACACCCATCTCTTGAAGTTGTTGATAGTGATCCGCCATGTCACCTAACTCAGTAGGACATACAAAAGTAAAATCGGCAGGGTAGAAAAAGAATACTGACCATTTACCGGCAACATCTGCTTCTGAAACTTCGATGAATTCACCGTTGCTAAATGCTGTCGCGTTGAAAGGCTTAATTGTTGAATTAATAATTGATTGGTACATGCTTATCTCCACTTGTTTGTAAAAGCTTGTGCTGTTTAAGTTGAGATAATATTAAGGTTAATTTAAAAATAGATACAATCGTTTAATTTTATAATTACAATAGAAAAAACCTATCAATATAAAACGAAATACATAGACATAACTTTGCGCTATAGGAGACAAAAACTTTACCACTTTTAAAAATGCATGGTACGTAACAGTATAGTGTTTAAAGCTTAGCGAGGAGAGAAAAATGAATATTAGCCACACACAAGAAAATATCGAGCAACAAGAAGATGAATTTAATTACATCACCCGAAAAAGCATTGCTAAACAAAGCAAGCAAACAACAAAAAGTAATGAAGCGATAATGGATAAAATACTAGAACTATTGGAAGATAGTACATCTAGCCATGTATTAGGCTACAACTAAATTAAAGTCAATTGACGACCATGAGCTTAAAATGAGCTTTCGTTACTGCATTAATGCTGCATCGTTTGCATGAATATCAGCATAATGGTTAAGGCGGATATTAAGCAAGTCATTATTCTTAACAGCTCTTTCAACAATTAACTTTAACTCTTCCTGACGAGCAATAAGTTTTGAATGGCTAGAAATAGCAAGATAATGTCGTGTTTCATACGCTGGTTGGTAGAGAGATTTAGCTATTTTATTTTTCTCACCCAATTTAATAAGCAATGGTAATGTGCTTTCTTCATAATGCATAAAAGCGTCAATGCGCCCTCTTAGCAATAATTCAATATTTTGTACGACGCCTGATGCACGAAACTTATTAATTTTTTCATCGCTATCAAATGGTTGAAAGTACTTAGAATATCGATTAACACCAATATACTTTCCAGCTAAATCACTATAACTTTTAATGCTATGATGGTTCTCTTTGAGCGTAAATATACGATGTGAAAGTGATTCATAATGCGGAAAAATATAAATAAACTCATCTTGCCGCTCTTCTGTTTTTTGAATACCAACAATTAAATCTAATTGACCATTTTCAATTTGTAATAAACGCCGGGCAAATGGCATGGTTGATAATTCCAACCTTACATTCAATTTATCGGCAAAGTATTGTAAATATTTGCTGTGCAGGCCATGTCTGAATTCTTCTGCAACCGCAGCCTTAATGACAGGTTTCGTTCCTTGATTCCCATATGATTGCTCACAGAAAAATAAAGCTATGACGAAAAGAAGACATTTCATTAGCTTTACTGCTTTCTCGATACCTTAATAACTTAACTATGGGCGAAAACTGGCGATTTTCCAGCTTTAATCAATGAACAAACTTACCTGCAAGTTGCTTTTGATATTTTCCATCTTGAATTACATATTGGCCATTAAGCCAAACTTGCTCGATACCTGATGAATATTTATTCCAAGCTGAAAAGTCAGCATTGGCTGAAAAATTTTCTGCATCAAAAATAATAATATCGGCTTTATAGCCTTTAGTAAGTTGGCCACGTTTCTTCAAACCCAAAACCTGTGCGGTTTGGCCCGAGCTTTTGCTAATAAACTCTCCTAGAGTTAATAGCCCTTTATTAACAACATATTGCTGATATTTTTGTGGGAAGCTAGCAAACTTTCGTGGATGGCCATTGGTGCCATCTGATGACGTTACTACCCATGGTTGCACCATAAAAGCTTCAACATCGGTAGGTGACATATTGAATGACGCCACGCGTACTTCGCCTTCTTGCACAAGCTCAATAGCTGTAGTCACTGCATCTTGTTGTCGACGTTCAGCAACTTCAGACAAATTTAGCCCAATCAGTTCTGGTATTTTAAATGCAGTAATTAACAGTGATTTTGCTCCACCACGGCGGCGAATATTTTCTTGAATTTCGACTCTTAATTTATTGGCTAAGCTGGCATCATTTAAACGGTTATGAAAAGCTTGCTGTGAATCTGCCATTGCCCATTTCGGCATGACAGCACTACGCAGTTTAGTGCCAGAGGCAAGCCATGGATACTGGTCAGCCGAAATTGAGATTCCTTTCACCTGCGCTTGGTTAATTTTTTCAATGGCAATATCACTTTGCCCCCAAACGTCAACACCTAGTGCTTTGATATGCGCGAGATGCAAATGGATATCAGCGGCGTCAGCTATGTGAATAGCTTCCTCTAAAGCTGCTATAAAACCGATATTGAATGTGCTTTCATCACGTAAATGCGTGTCATAAATGCCATTATATTTACTGGCTATTTTTGCTAATGTCACCACTTCTTCTGTATTGGCAAAACTGCCCGGCACATAATACAAACCTGTTGATAAACCTAAAGCACCAGCTTCCATAGCTTGAGTTAATAACGTCGACATTTGTGCTAACTCTTCAGTACTAGCATAACGCTGTGCTCGCCCCATCACTTGCTCTCGAACGCTACCATGACCAACCAACAAAGCGACATTTGTGCCAATACCATTAGCTTCAAGTTCTTGCGCAGTTCTTGCAACATCAACAGGCCCTTCACCATCATTACCATTTACAACGGTCGTAACCCCTTGCGTTAGATAATTAAGATTATGGTTTTTGTCGCTACTGTATAGTTCTTCTAAAGTATGAGTATGAGGGTCTATAAAGCCTGGGCTGACAATTTTACCACTGGCATCAATAGTTTTTTGTGCTTTTATGTCATATTGATCTTGTTGATAAATACCACATATTTCACTGCCACATATCGCAACATCTACGGCCTGAGGTTCTACATCAATACCGTTATACACAGTACCGTTAATAATCAAAGTATCAACAAGTACTGGGGTTATTCTAGCTATAGACTTATGCTCAGAACAAGCGTTCAGTATTAATAGACTTGGTATCACTAAGCCTATGACAGCAATACGATTTAAAGAACTCATAGATAAACTTACTCTTTGTTATGATCTGCACCAGACATCAGTGTCTGCATTAATGTGACCGCGGCATTATTAGCAATAACTTTAATATTATCACGATTTGTTTCATCGCCCATTTCATAGGTAATGGCGTGTACTTGGTAGTTATCGGCAAAATATTGTTTAGACACACCATTATTAGGTCGATTTCCTGGCTTTTGAATGACCTCAAAATTAGGCATAGCTTGATTTAAAGCGCCTAACCAATGCTTTACAAAATAACGCTCTTCAACGCCGTAGTCGACAGGCATAGTATAAAAAACATCATGTTGAGTAGAGTGAAAATCAACCGCAAACTTTATCTTTTGACCACTAGCAACAAGCGCTTGCAAGTATTGATGCACTTGGGTAGTTTCAGGTTGTTTAAAGGTGATCCAATCACGATTTAAATCAACACCATTGGCATTATGACGCCAATTACCCATGGCAACGCCATCAGGGTTTAAATTTGGAATAATAAGTAGGTTGTATTTTTTGCGAAAACTCTCGGCAAATGAATTATTTGCTAATAAGGTTTCAACAAATGGAAACAATGCTAATGCCCCTGTAATTTCTGGTGGGTGCAAACGGCCAAGAATCACCAACCACTCATCACTATTGCCTTTACTTTCAATCTTGTAAATTGGCCTACCCTGTATTGATTCACCTAGTTTACTTTGCTTAACTTGGCTAATAGCTGCTAAGTGTTTTGCCCAATCAACGTAATATTGATTGTTAATAACCTCTTGAGCAGCAATATATGTTGGTTTTGGGGTAGCATTAACATTAATAGTTAAGTTTTTTTTACGGTACCGGTAATCATGTACCTGCCAAGACTTCATATCGTCACTTATTTTGGGTAAGTAGCGATTTTCTCTTTTACCTGCAATTTTTATAGAAATTCGTACTGCTGTAGGCTGTTCTGCCAATACTTTAAACGCATACCAAGGACTTGAGTTTATTGGCGAATTTTCGGGTTTGATAACAATTTGGAAATTATTAGCACCTACATTCTTACATTCATCCATTCTGCTAGCCTCAAAATCAGCAAGCAAACGCACAGGGCCAATATTACACGCTTGCGCATTGTTACTTTTTGTTGCAACAACTGTTTCCGCACACGAAGTAAGAAAGAGAGTTGAAAATAACCATGAGCAAATTAGTAGTGATTTTTTCATAATAACATCTTAAAAATTAAATAAATTTCAGAAAAATAAGGCTCGACTAGCATTGCAGTCGAGCCTCCGTTGCCAACTCATGTCATGATGAGCTTAAAAATCTTTTCTTAAACTCATATAGAAATAACGACCACGGTTCGAATGTAAGGCTCCAAAGTAACCATGTGCTAATTCATCTGCTAATGGCGGTTCTTCATCGGCAATATTTCTAATACCAAAACGGATTTTAGTACCATCTAAGGCACTATCATCGCCAAAGCGATAGTCCGCATAAACATTCACGCGAGTGAAGCTATCTACTGGCAACATAATAACTTCATCATTAACCGTTGCTGTTGTACTGGTATCAATTACTTCACTTACGTAATTAGCATTAATACCAGCCCCCCATTGCTCATAATCCCAATCAAGTGAAACTCGCGCTCGCCATTCTGGACGACCATTTTGCTTAATCAAATCACCTGCGCCAGCAACTGTTCTATCAGCTGGTACGGCTGGGTTTCCTGCTTCTTGAGCGGCAATAAGTTGTGCTGAAATTGAATCAGCTTCTTGTTCGAACTTTCTCAGCTTCGCAGCGTTTGCGGTAAATTCAAAATCACCGAAATCAGTTTCCCAATCATAAATTAAACTAAAATCAATACCTTCGATGTTTCTCACACCTAAATTCAAATAATCATTATTTATTTGAATCACTTCATTAGTACTAGGATCTCGAATAACGGCACTATTGCTTGAACCTTCACTTCTCAGTAATGAGTCATAAAGTAAATGAGATGAGCCGGGTAAAATACCCACAAGATCTTTTTGCTTAATCTTCCAAGTATCTAATGTAAACGTTAGATTTTCGGTTGGTTCAAATATTAAGCCAAATGAAGTATTTTCATCATCTTCTGGTTTTAAATCTGTCGTACCACTACGAATATCAACAATGCCATAGGTTGAATCAAGTACAGGGTCATACAAACTGTTTGAACGCGGCACACCTTCTGCCGATACTTGTGGTAAACCTGGAGCTCGGAAACCTCCAGCATATGAAGCGCGGAAGCTTATCCAGTCTGCTGGCTCCCAAAATAAAGCAACCTTAGGTTTTATTGCACTGCCAACATCAGAAAAGTTTTCATAACGACCAGCCACTTGTAATTCAACGTAATGCGAACCGGAATCAACAAGCGGTACTAAAAACTCTGCATAAGCTGAGGTAACATTGCGAGATGCTTTTGAGTCTGGTGTTGGGCTACTACCTAAAACATCACTTCCTGATAACTCTACCCCTGTTATTGCATCAACAAAAGGATTGCTGCCATCAAGTAATGGGTCACGATCATCTTCAAAAGTTTCACGTCTAAATTCAACCCCCATAGCAATACCAACATCGCCTGCTGGTAATGTCCAAAGCGCGCCATTACTCACTTTAAAGTCAACTGACGCTAAGCTAGTTTTAGAATCACGATTAACGTTCACCATAAATTGGTCAATCACACTTTGTGGATTTAATGTTGAATCACCACTATTTGGATTATTGACATCACCACCAGTAAAGATGTTATACGCTAATGTTGGATCTGTGCTATTGATTGATGCCTGAAACTTGCTTGCTTGAATACGATTTGCAGAATCATTAGTTTCCGCAGCGGTATAAAATGCTGCAGTTTCCCAATCCCAATCGTTATACGTACCTTTTAAGCCACCTAATATACGATAGCTAGTATCATCAACTTCGACATTTCGAGGACCAGTGTCAATTGCGCGGTAACTACGTAATAAAACTTCTTCACCAAATGGATTATGGGCAGCATCGGCAGAAATACGAAAGCGTTGTGCCGTTAGATTATGCGTTTGCTCACGAGTTCGTTCTGCTTTCGCATTGTAATAGGTGACTTCTGAGAAAAAATCTAAATCACTATTAATCTCATGCGTAAAATAACTATAAAAATTTAATCGTCTTACATCAGAAACTAATGAACGAGTAGTACCTCGGTCAAAACGTTGATCTCTTGGGAAACTGCCACTATCAGCACAAATACCACCATCCAAATTCACCACACAACCTGAACTGGTATCTGGCTGCAAATGGAAACGACCTAAAGCGTCCGATTGAAAGTCACCCCACGGGGTTGCCGTAGAACGATTATCTAATTGAGTATCACCAATAAACTCTTCCGGTAAACCTGGATATTCACGTAAATCATGGCTTGCTGAATAAGGACGTTCACTTGCCATCATGCCATTGCGATCATAGTAACTAAATGACGCGGTTAAGTGAGAACGACCTTCATTTAAATCAAACCCTGTTAAATAACTAAAAGTAGTTTCATCTAATGATGTGCCTTCCGAGCCACCATACGATAATTTAACTTGATTACCTTCAAAGTCATCTTTAAGTTGGTAGTTGACTACGCCAGCTACGGCATCAGAACCGTAAATAGCTGCAGCACCATCGCGCAGAACCTGCAAAGATCGTAAGCCTGAAACAGGTAAGGTGTTAGAGTTTGATGTTGAAACCGGAACAAAGTTTTCTGATTGTGTACCTGGGTGAGTTACCAGTCGGCGTCCATTTAATAACGTTAAGGTATTACCTGAACCTACGCCACGTAAGTTAATTGAAGCAACATCACCACGCGCGTCATTTACACCACCGTTACCTGTGGCAGCACCAAAGTTCACTGCACCAATTTGTGGTATTGAGCGTAAAAGCTCATCGCCTGACATTGCCGCAGTATTTTCAATATCTTTCTCAGTTAATGCGGTTACTGGTAATGCACCAATATCAGAAGCACGTTTAATATTCGAGCCAACAATGCTAATTCTTTCAATCTCTTCTTCTTTAGCTGTAGTTTCTTCAGCATTCGCTTGTTGGATAATAGTTGTTTGGGCTGTTAAGGCAGCTAATACACATAGACTTAGGCGCTTTAACTTATGCTTATACATCGCTTGTTGTTTCATCACTCTCACCATCATAAGTTGCATTTATTATGTTTTATTTGTCGAATATTTTTTTATTCGTTTCTTGTTGTTAGGTTCACCATGCCGAATTACAGAAAGCAATACTATTGACTGTTCGTTTACAACCCATAACCTAAAGTTATAGCAAAGTTACATATTCAGCCAATTTTTGATGGCAATCATCCAATGCCAGATATTTCTATGCTATGCTCCCGCGCAAATTTTGCTTCACACAACGGCTATACGCCAAGTGAGCAATGTAAAGCTTTTGGTTATGACACTCTTAAATTTTTGAACTGCTGATCTCGCGACTATCTCTTTACAATCGAATTTCGATGCATTGTCCATATAAGAATCATGCGATAACGAAAAACGCCAAATAGAAAAAGGTTAAATGCTCATATGAATATAGAAATATCTACTGCTGAAACGTTACTTGTTTCACTTATCATTCTTTTTGCTGGTTATTACCTTAATAGCAAAATCGCCTTTCTAAAAAACAATAACATTCCAGAGCCTGTGGTAGGAGGCATAGCTTTCTCTATCCTTTCAGCAATTGCACATGTCTACTTTGATATTAATTTTGAATTTAATATGGCCTTTAAAAACCCATTAATGACAGTGTTTTTTACCACTGTCGGATTAGGTGCAAGTTTCACCTTATTGTTAAAAGGCGGTCCGAAAGTTGCGCTATTTTTAGGGGTCGCAACATTATACTTACTGGTACAAAATGCAGTAGGTGTTTCTATCGCCGCAGCAACAGGTATGGAGCCTTTGATGGGGCTTATTGGTGGTTCGGTAACACTTTCTGGTGGACACGGTAATGGCGCAACTTATGCCGACTTATTTATTAATGAATATGGTATGCACAGTAGTGTGTTTGAGCTAGCTATGGCAGCGGCAACCTTAGGGTTAATTCTAGGTGGTTTAGCAGGCGGGCCAGTCAGTAAAAAATTGATTAAAAAATATAACCTAAAGGCTGATACTTCATACCATGAAGAATTAGACGACACCATTACCTTTGACCCGGAAGATCATGACTTAGTAACACCAAAGAAAATGATGGAAACCTTGTTTGTTATTCTATTGTGTATGTATTTAGGACGCATGGGATATGAAGCATTACAAGCTATTGATATTGTTCTTCCTGCGTTTTTAATCCCATTATTATTCGGCGTTGTAATCACTAACTTAACCGAATTTACCAAGATTTATAAAGTCAGCCGCGCTTGTATTGATTTATGGGGTACCATGGCGTTATCAATATTCCTTGCCATGGCGCTAATGTCATTAAAAATATGGGAATTAGTCAGTCTTGCTGGCCCGATGATTTTTATGATTTTAATACAAGCGGTTACGCTAATGTTATTCGCTTACTTTATTACCTTCAGAATTATGGGTAAAAATTATAATGCCGCGATCATGGCGGGTGGCCATTGCGGTTTTGGTTTAGGAGCAACACCAACAGCAGTTGCTAACATGGAGTCTTTAGTTTCTCGCCATGGACCGTCACCACAAGCGTTTCTCGTTGTGCCATTAGTCGGCGCATTTTTTATTGATATCACCAATGCTTTGATTATACAGTTATATTTAAGCTTGCCATTTGTTAGTGGTTAAACAAACCAACATACTTTACTGAGGACGTTAAATGCGCTTACGACATATAGAAATTTTTCACGCCATTTACACGACAGGCTCTATTACCAATGCTGCAAAAATTTTGCATGTATCTCAACCTTCGGTCAGTAAAGTATTGTCACATGCCGAGCTACAGCTCGGCTTTAACCTTTTTGAACGCGTGAAGGGCCGACTCATTCCAACCGAAGAAGCCGAAATGCTTTTCGATGAAGTTGACAAAATTTACCAGCAAATGCGCTCGATAAAAAATACAGCGCAAAACATTAAGAAATCAGAATTTGGTAGCATAGCACTTGGCGTGACACCTGCATTGGGCTTCGATGCCATTCCAAATGTTATCGCTAATTACCACCAAGACTATCCCAACGTCACCTTTGATATTCAAACTATTCACAACGATGCAGTAATGCAGTCTTTACTGGAACATAAGTGTGATTTGGCAATACTATTTTCACCACATAGCATGCCGGGCATTACCTCTATTCCACTGGCGGAATCCGAATTGGTAATTGTCTATCCAAAAGACAAATTTCCTAATGCGCCTAAAAAGCTCACCTTAAATGAGGTCAGCGATTCAGAGTTTATCGATATTAGTGACAGCGGGCCTTTGGCGGATATGCTGTGGGCAAGAGTAATGGAGGAAGATATTGCATTTACCTCGTCAATCAAGGTGCAAACTTATTTTATTGCCGCTCGCCTAGTGGCAAGAGGTTTAGGGGTTTGTGTTGTTGATCGCTACACCGCAGAAGGCAATTTAACTGAGAACGTTGCTATTGCTTCATTCGAGCCAGCACTGACTTTTAACATCAACGCCGTACATTTGGAAAACCGGACAAAATCAAAAGTCATAGATGAATTCATACCTTATCTAACTAACGGAATTTCAACAACTTAAATTAAATCATAACCCTAGGTTATGACCAATAGAAGCCTTCGTACTTTTAATGTTTGGTCACTAAGTTAAGCTCGGAATAAGAAAAATTCTGCTATTCCAGCGATTAAATTTAGGAACATCATTATGCAAATTGCTTCTCCTTACCTCCTATTTATTGGTGATGCCACAGATCAACTTTCGATTAAAATGGCACGCGGCGCTGCAGATTGGCGTCCAGAGCTTTGTGTTGGCGAATACAGTGTTGATGGCTGTACAGTAACCACTGGCATTGAAAAAATGGATATTACACAGGCAGCAAAGCAAGGCGCTAAATCTTTTATATTGGGCTTTGCCAATAGCGGCGGTGTGCTGGATAAGAAGTGGCTACCTTACATTTTAGAAGCGCTCGACAATGGCATGGATATCGTTTCAGGTTTACATGATAAACTTAGCGACTTTCCTGAATTAGTAGAAAAAGCACAACAAACTCAACGCCAATTACTCGATATTCGTCATCCAAAAGCCGAATTTATTACGGGTACTGGCGTTAAACGCTCTGGTAAACGTTTACTTACCGTTGGTACTGATTGCTCGGTAGGTAAAATGTATACCTCGTTAAGTCTTGAAAAGTCGATGAAAAAGCTAGGTTTCGATGTAGATTTTCGTGCCACAGGGCAATGCGGAATTTTAATCGCTGGGCAAGGTATCGCTATTGACTGTGTTATTTCTGACTTTTTATCAGGGGCTACCGAATCACTCTCTCCAAATAATAATAGCGATCATTGGGATATTATTGAAGGCCAAGGCTCCTTATCACACCCTGCTTTTGCTGGTGTAAGTTTAGGTTTATTGCATGGCTCTCAACCTGATGCATTAGTGGTTTGTCATGACCTAAACCGTAGCCATATGCGTGGACTACCTGACAGCCAGTTTCCTAGTATTGAAGCAACCATAACATTGAACTTACAAGCAGCTAAACTAACCAACCCAAATGCTAAGGTGGTTGGCATTACCGTTAATACCTCAAGCGTTAGCGTTGATGAAGGCCAACGCATTTGTGCGCAGCTGAGTGAACAATTTTCTTTACCTTGTGTTGACCCATTGCGTGACGGTACCGACAGTATCGTTACAACCTTGGCATAGGCAAGCTCACAATGAAATTAACCATTAAAGTTGTCCACCAACAGTTACCATTACAGAATATTTTCCGTATAGCCCGTGGCGCAAAAACACAAGCAGACGTCATTGTCGTCAGTATCACTGATGGAAAAAATACCGGTTGGGCTGAAGCTGTGCCATACGCACGCTATCAAGAATCAGTCGAAAATGTTAGTCAGCAAATACGTTCACTAACCGAACAAGGCATTAGTAGTGAAAATATCAGTGACTATATCGCGGCTTTACCTTCAGGGGCAGCACGCAACGTACTTGACTGTGCTTGGTGGGACTTACAGGCCAAACAACAGCAAACATCAGTTGCAAAACTATTAAAGCTAGCTGCCGCAAAACCTTGTATTACAGCACAAACATTAAGTATTGATACACCAGAAGCAATGGCAAAAGCGGTAACTAAACTCAATAATCCGCCATTAGTGAAAGTGAAACTTGATAACCAAGATATCATCAAGAAGATGACCGCTATTCAACAAGCAGCTCCTAACAGTGAGTTTATTGTTGACGCAAATGAAGGTTGGACGATTGATGATTTAAGACAATGCTGCCAGCAATTAAAAGCACTAAATGTGGTGCTTATTGAGCAACCCTTGCCTGCAGGCCAAGACCAAGATTTAATTAACTTCTCTTCCCCTGTGCCGCTATGCGCAGATGAGTCTTGTCATACCCGTGCCGAACTTGAATATTTAAAAGATCGTTATCAGGTAGTGAATATTAAACTTGATAAAACCGGTGGTTTAACAGAAGCAGTTTTATTAGCGCAAGCAGCCAAAGAGCAAGGCTTTAAGCTTATGCTAGGTTGTATGGTTGGTAGTTCATTAGCTATGGCGCCTGCGGCATTACTAGTCAATGATGCCAAGTTTGTAGATTTAGATGGTCCGCTGCTAATTAGTGATGATCGTCAACATGGTTTTGAGTTTGAGCAAGGAGTTATGCAACCACTATCTGAAGTACTGTGGGGTGGTAGTAAAACATTCTTGGCAGCAACAAGCATCACTGATTAGCTATTTTCTCTCTGAATTTCCCTTTGACATGAATTTATAAATGTCTTGCCCTGCTTGCAGGGCTTTTTTTATCCAAAACCTGATTTTACAAGAAATAATACTTTAGCTTTGAGATATAAAAATGCCCGCTAAGCAGGCATAAGTATAATTGTTACTGCGTTAAAGATTAACATCGAGGTGTTCAATAATCGTGGTCATTGTTTGCTGTATTTGCCCAACATCAGCTGGGATAATAAGGATAGTATTATCACTTGCCATACAACCTAGAATACCGGCTTGTTCACCCATATTTTCAATCATCTTGGAGATTAAAGTGGCGGCACCAATCACCGTTTTAATGATAATTTGCATATGATTGTGTTTTACATCAAGAACAACTGAATCAATCGCCTGCTGTCCTCTAGGAATATGCTGTTTCTCAGGTAAACGATAAACAGCATCATTATTATGATTGCGAATTTTTATTGCTCCTACTTTATTTAGCAGGCGCGAAACACGCGTTTGGGTAACATTTTCAAAACCACGCAGCGACAGTGCTCTTGCTAGTTGCAATTGCGAACCAAATCGCTGATCTTGCAATAATGATTTAAAAGTATCTATCAACTCAGGTTCAGCAACACTCATTTACTTAATCACTTCCTATCAACATATTGGCTATTATTAGAATGTCAGCATAACTGGCTTCGAAACGGCTTTGTTTACACCTAAATATGCTGCTTGATAACTCAAGGTATTATAAAAATTAGGTTTCAGATTTTTACTAAATGCACTTTGCCATTCAACCAGAGCAAAATCATCAATGTTAACCGTAGTAACTTCACCATTGAGTGACTTTAATTCTGCTAATACGCGAAAGCTTTTATAGCCAATACGCGGTGAATTAAAATCAAGTTCAACATTTTGCCAGCCGCTATTTGGCGATAATTCAATGCTATCAATTAAATGCTTTGGACTATTTTTAAAAGCATCAAACAGCTTTTGACGCTTCTTTCGTCCTTGCCAAAAAAAGCTAACTTTTACTGGCTCTTCAACATTGAATTTCGCTTTAATGGTCATTGCACTGCTTGGCTTATACACGCGTCTAAAGCTTTGCATACCAAAGGTGCTCGCGGTGTCAGCGGTTAATTTCACTGCTAAACTATGGCGACCACTTGCGCCAAAATCATTCAAAGACGTTGCTGCTCTATCAAATAACCAACCACGTTCAGGGCTATTAAAAAGCGCAAAGCTCTCAAAATCACTACCATTAATGAGATTGGTACCCAAGCGATATGAAACATCAGTATTTAACATATTTATCTGCTGAATGGTTTTATGCCAAGGCAATTGATAAAGCGGTGTGACTTTTTCATTATCGGCAATGTCGATTGCCAGAGTAACTTTCTTGTTATCAGCCACTGACTTTGTTGCTGAATTTTCAGCTTGAATAACACCGTGACCACCCGACATGGTAATTTTAGTATTACGTTGTTTAGATAGCTCTGTTAAGCGTTTCATAACGGTATAACGATTGGTTCCTGTCGCTGGCGTTGGTTTGTATCCTTTCACATATAAAGGCACAATTTCAGCACGATGAAACTTTCCATCATCAAGCCATACGTAAAGTATTAAACTATGCTGTGTAGCACTAAAATTTTGGTCAAAAATAAAATTACCCATCGAATAGGCAATAAGCTTATTGTCATATAGCTCTAACCCTTGGGTAACATGAGGATGATGCGCTATTGCCAGTGCAGCGCCAGCATCAAGTGCTGACTTTAATCTTTGCTCTGTAACACCCGTTGGATTGTTAGCATATTCCTGGCTACCGTGATATTGCACAATAGTAACTTTATCTTCTGCAACTTGTTTAGCAACAGAGCTGAGGATATTTTCCATCGAACCATAAGCCGCACCACCATGTTGGTGATTAGCAGTCTGTGTTGGATTAGCACTTCCTTCCCAACCAACATAACCTAACATTGAAAAATCGGTGCCTTTTATTGTTTCAGTATGTGCTTTTAATGCAGTTTCTTCGTTAACGCCCGCACCTGAATACGCTAAAGGACTATCATCTAAAAATGCTAATGTGGAATGCAGACCCGAATCCATATAATCATAAGTGTGATTATTACCTAAAGACACATAATCAATACCTGCCCACGTTAACGCATCTAATGTTTCCGGCTGCGAGTAGAAAGTCACTGACTTTGGCGCACGCTCAGTTGGCTTTTCTTCCGCTATTTGCGTTTCTAAATTAACCGCAGCGTAATCAGCCAAACTCATATAAGGCTTAATGTGCTCTACAATGGCTTTACTATCGGTAAGTTTATCTTCCGGCTCAATAAGTACATCATCACCAAAGTAAGGTTTATAGTAGCGGCGTCCCATCATGACATCACCACCAAACGCTAGCATCACGCGTTTCTTAGTTTTTTTAACTAGTGTTATATCCGCAATAGTCGCCGCATTTTGTGAAAGTTCATAATGACTAAATGTTTGGATGGTAGGAAAGTAACCTTTTTTGCTGATCGTTAATTGGTAAATATCTGCCGCTGGCAGCTCAATGGTGAACTGACCACTCGCGTCTGTATGCTGAGTTGTGCCATTAACGACAATTGTAGCCTCAGTTAAGGCCGCGGCCTGTTCGTTAGTAATTTTACCTTGCAAGGTATATTGCTCAAACGCAATAACATGATGACTACAAAAAACCAAAAAAGCACAAAGAAACGTCCGCAACATAAGGTATCCAAATCCAAAGTATTTGTTCCAGTATATCGCTTTCCTAAAACTATTTTCATTCCTAAATAGATGGCAAGTATAACTTCAAGGTATGGCTTTAAAATTACTTAATTACGGGCAAAAAAAATGCCCCTCATTTGAGGAGCACATACAAAATATAAAACAAAACATAAAAACTTTTAAAACAAAACCGAGGGGGAGAATCTCTTATTAAGTCAGAGCCTTGTATTTACAATAAGTTCAAATTTGTTTTGAAAAATATTAAATAATTTTTAGCCGTAGCTCAGCAGAATTCACAGACAAAAAAAACGCCCCTCAATTGAGGAGCGTATAACATAAATAAAATGCAATTTAATAAAACAAAAACCGAGGGAGAATCTCTGCTAAGTATGAGTGCCTTCGTAGTTGTTAGTTCAATTTTATTTAAAATTAATTGAGATAAAATTTAAAAACTATTTAGAACCTCCAAATTCAGTACTCTACAAGCAAATATAAATCAGTTAAATATTTTCAAAACCTTGTTGATTAGCAATTAAATTTAATACTTTGGTTAACTTTTTGCCAAGATAACCTGATAACAACTTTGGCGTTTGCTGTAAAAGTAATAATTCCGACGCCGTTATCGCTACATGGCAATTTAATAAATTGTTTGCTGACGAAAGTAAAAAAACATCGTCAGCGAGAAAGTCTTTTTTTACTGCCTGCTCTTCACTTTCATTGTTGCTATCAAACTCGGCACCGCACACAAGATAAAAATTAGTCAACAATATATTTTCTTCTTCCCCATACCAGTTAGCAATCATAGTGTGAAAATTTAACTGTGCTTCAAGTTTATTAGCTATAGCGGCAATATTTTTAATTTGGCTAACTAAACTATCACTGACATGAATAGAAATAGGCAGTTGTTCGGTCATAATGTCCATAGATGCAACCTTTGCGATAGGTACCGCGTTTTCACGAAAAGAAAATGTAGTATACTTACTAATATTAAAGCCTTGTACAATACAGTTCAATTGCGATTTACTTGGCTAATGGCTTGCATTTTTTACGTTATTGCTTAAGCTAGCAAACGCATAAAGTAGTATTGTCGTATTAATTAGGTATTTTAGAATTATTGTGAAATCATTTTTCAGCAAACAATTTATATTAATCATGATGGTAATGTTTAGCCTTATTGGCCAATCATCTGCCAGCATGATGATGTCTTGCGATATGATGAATATGTCTGATATGCCAATGTCACATGAAATGATGACTTCAGATCACGATATGGCAATGAACATGCCTATGATGAATGACGAATCATCAACAAACATGATGTCAGATTGCTGCCAAGAGAACTGTGATTGTGCAACAGCCAGTTGCAACCCTAGTTCAGCCACCAATGGTTTAGCTTCATTAACCGTTGCTCCGTTACAACAAGAAAATATTCGATTAAATATTGCCTTACCGCAAGTACAATTTCTAAGTTATCTATTCAAACCCCCTATTTCTTAATTTCCTAGGATCGGTGCGTCTAAATTTAGGCAAACTACCAAATAACATTCAGTGTTTATCTTCAGTAATCTCGCTATGTGGCTAATTTTACTGTTACCGATAAACACAATTTCATAACAACAATTTGAGAAAAACCATGCAAGCTTTAATTATATTTTGCCAACATCAGCAAAAAGTAAGTCGTGTTTTTATTAAACAACTAGTCATTAAGTTTTTAGCTGTGCTGACATGGTCACTGTCCATCAGTACGTTTGTGTCGGCGGCAAGTCAAACAAACAATCAATTCAGCGCAGACCAATCATTAAGTTTACGCAGTGCGATTCAACAAGCACAAGCTGTTGATCCATGGTTAACAGGCAATCGTCATCAACAACGTGCATTAGAGTCATTGAGTATTGCAGCAGATACTTTACCTGATCCTAAAGTATCAATTGGTATAGCAAACCTAGCGAGCGACACATTACGCTTTGGGCAAGAGCCTATGACGCAACTAAAAGTAGGTGTAAGCCAATTATTTCCACGTGGAGATACCCTCAATTTACGTAGGCAGCAACTAAAATCAGACAGTGAACAATATCCTTTTCTACGCCAAGATCGCAGAGAACAAGTAACACTAACCGTTGGCATGTTATGGCTCAACGCGTATCAAATGCAGCAAAGTATTGCGCTCATTGAAGAAAATAAAAGCCTGTTCTCACAATTAATTGCCGTAGCAGAAGCGCGTTACTCAGCCACTATTGGCCAAGCTCAACAGCAAGACATTATTCGTGCCGAGCTGGAATTAAGCAGAATTGACGATAAATTAGTACAATTTTCTCAGCAAAAAAATGCTTACCTTGGACAACTAAACCAATGGTTAATGGCTGCAAAGCAACAAGAAGAGACATCAATAACAAGGCTGAATAATAACTTGGTATTAAGTAAAGAACTGCCAATAATTGACCGGCAAAACAAAGCCTATGTTATAGCTAAACGCTATTACTCCAATGCTGAACTGGTTAACACGTTCAGCAGTCATCCAAGTGTTGTCGCGTTAGACAATAAGATTAAATCGGTTCGTTTTGAGCAGTCTATTGCGAAGCAACAATATCAACCTGAATGGGGTATCAATGCCAGCTATGGTTACCGCGGCAATGACGCACAAAACAATAATCGAGCTGATCTTTTTTCCGTTGGTGTAACTTTCGACGTGCCACTATTCACTGAAAACAAGCAAGACCAACAGCTAAAAGCTGCAGTATCAAAAACCGAAGCCGTTAAAACCGAAAAACAGTTGCGCTTACGGCAACTTCTGGGAGCTTTTTCATCTGCTAAAGGACGGTTATTACAACTTAACAAACGCCAAAAACTTTACGAAGAAAAACTTTTACCACAATTTCATCAACAAGCTGAAATTGCCTTAAACGCCTATACCAATGACAGCGGCGATTTTGGCGAAATAGTTCGCGCCCGCATTGATGAACTAGACGCCACTATTGATCACTTAACGATTAAAGTTGCCCAACAAAAATTACATTTAGAACTCAATTACGTTTTTAGCAAAGCGCATTCTGCACCGTCGACTAACCAAGCTACTTTGACTAAATAGCCACAGGAATTACACATGACAATAAATACTAAACGAATTTTCAAAGTTGCCATTATCACAATACCGAGCATTTTATTCGGTGCTTGGCTAAGTTTGAATTTTTACAGTCACGACCAAAATAATAACACCATGACCGACTCAGGTGCTGATGAACCACTTTATTGGGTGGCTCCTATGGATGCTAACTTTCGCAAAGATAAACCTGGCCTTTCACCAATGGGCATGGAGTTGGTCCCTGTATATGCAAATGATGGTGCTATGGACACAGAAGCAGGCACGGTAAAAATAAATCCAAGTGTCGTTAATAACATCGGTGTTCGTACTGATAGAGTAAAACTTTCTAGCTTACAAACGCAAATAAAAACCGTTGGTTATGTGAATTACAATCAAGATAAATTAGTGCATATTCACCCACGAGTAAAAGGCTGGATAGAAACACTGAACATTAATTCAGTCGGTGACACGGTTGAAAAAGGGCAGGCAATCTATTCTTTATATTCTCCTGAATTGGTTAACGCACAGGAAGAGTTTGTATTGGCACTCACTCGTAAAAATAAACGATTAGTTAATGCTGCTAAAAACCGTTTATTGGCGCTGAATATTCCACAAAGTGCGATTGAAGAATTGCAACGCAGTCGCAAAGTACAGCAGCAGGTGACTTTCTATGCGCCACAGTCTGGCGTAGTTGAAAACCTATCCGTACGTGAAGGCTTCTATGTACAACCCGGCACCATGTTGTTCTCAATTGGCGATCTGACAGAAGTTTGGGTGGAAGCTGAAATTTTAGAGCGCCAAGCTGGTTTTGTTTTTGTTGGAGACAAAGTTGCGATGACACTTGATTTCTTACCGGGCAAAATTTGGCAAGGCGATGTTGATTATATTTATCCAACTTTAGACAGCCAAACCCGCACCATGAAAGTACGTTTACGTTTTAATAACCAAGATCTTGCCTTAAAGCCTAATATGTTTGCACAAGTAATTATTGACGGAAAACCTAGCGCGGAAACCATTGTTATTCCAAAAGAAGCATTAATACGTACGGGAACTCAAGACCGTGTGGTACTCGCCATCGGGGATGGACAATTTAAATCAATTGCTGTCGATGTTGGCCGCAGTGATGGCAAGCAAATTGAAGTACTTTCAGGTTTAACTGCTAGCGATACCATAGTTACTTCAGCACAATTTCTACTTGATTCCGAGTCCAGTAAAACCTCTGACTTCAAACGTATGTCTGCCATGGATATGGATATGGATATGGATATGGATATGGATATGGATATGGAAAATAGTGTTCAAGCTGTTGCTCATGCGCAAGTTAGCGGCACAATTAACCAGATAGATCTAGACAACCGCATCATAAATATTAGCCGTGGCGCTATAGAGAAATGGCAACGCCCTGCTGCTACTTTAGACTTCTTTATCGCCAGCAATATTGATCTTTTACCGTTCAAAGTAGGTGATGAAATTGACTTCACCTTTGCAGTTGAAAATGGCGAATTCATGGTAATCACTATTCATTCAACGACTGATACACATTAATCACAGACCAAGGAATTTATTATGATAGAACGTATTATTCATTGGTCGGTCTTTAATCGATTTTTTGTCTTACTAATCACCTTGCTCATTGTTGGTGCCGGTATATTCGCTTTTAAAAATACACCAATAGATGCCATCCCGGACTTATCGGATGTACAGGTAATTATTAAAACCAGCTATCCTGGGCAAGCGCCACAAGTGGTGGAAGACCAAGTCACCTATCCATTAACCACTGCAATGCTTTCCGTACCTGGTGCTCGCACCGTACGTGGTTATTCATTTTTCGGCGACTCTTATGTCTATGTAATTTTTGATGATGACACAGACTTATACTGGGCGCGTAGCCGAGTATTAGAGTATTTATCACAAGTTGCTGCTGACTTGCCAAGTAATGCCAAGCCACAGCTAGGTCCAGACGCCACAGGAGTTGGTTGGGTTTACCTTTATGCATTAGTTGATAAAACCGGCCAGCACGACATTAGTCAGCTGCGCTCAATTCAAGATTGGTTTCTAAAGTTTGAACTACAAACCGTAGCTGGTGTTTCTGAAGTCGCCGCAATTGGCGGCATGGTTAAGCAATATCAAATTTCCGTCAACCCAGATAAGTTGCGCGCCTATGGTATTCCATTAAGCTTAATTCAAACCGCTATTAAACAAGGCAATCAAGAAGTAGGTGCTTCTGTGGTAGAAATGGCCGAAGCAGAATATATGGTCACCGCTTCAGGTTATATAAAAAGCATTGATGACTTATCAGCAATCCCATTAGGAATGAATGTTAAAGGCGTACCATTACAACTTAAAGATGTTGCCGATATAAATTTAGGGCCACAAATGCGCCGTGGTATCGCCGAATTAAATGGTGAAGGAGAAACCGTTGGCGGTGTGGTAGTAATGCGTTTTGGGGCTAATGCTCAGCAGACTATTGCAGGTGTTAAAGAAAAGCTTAAAAGTCTACAGCAAGGTTTACCTGCCGGTGTTGAGGTTGTCACTGTTTATGATCGTTCTGGTTTAATTGAACGCGCCGTTGATAACCTATGGTCAAAGCTTATTGAAGAATTAGCAGTTGTTGCCATTGTTTGCGTGGTGTTCTTATTCCATGTTCGCTCTTCAATAGTAGCAGTAATTAGCTTACCGCTCGGTATTTTAGTGTCATTTATCATTATGTATTTTCAGGGTATTAATGCCAACATCATGTCACTTGGTGGTATCGCGATTGCCATTGGAGCCATGACTGACGGCGCCATAGTTATGATAGAAAATATGCATAAACATATGGAGAAAACACCGTTAACCGAACAAAATCGTTGGCAAATTGTTGCTAAATCAGCCTCTGAAGTTGGCCCAGCATTATTCTTTAGCTTATTAATTATTACCGTAAGTTTTATGCCGGTATTTATCCTAGAAGCACAGGAAGGTCGAATGTTTAGCCCGCTTGCCTATACAAAAACTTATGCTATGGCGGCATCAGCCGGTTTAGCCATTACTTTAGTGCCGGTATTAATGGGCTACTTCATTCGTGGCAAAGTTATTTCCGAACGTAAGAATCCAGTCAACAGAGCTTTAATTACAGGCTACATGCCATTATTAAAATCCGTTTTACGCTTCCCAAAAACCACCCTACTTGGTGCTTTGTTTGTAACTTTGATTGGCTTTTCTCCTGTTAACAAGATTGGCAGTGAATTTATTCCACCGCTTGATGAAGGTGACTTAATGTATATGCCGACCACTTACCCTGGCATATCAATAGGAAAAGCACGGGAAATACTTCAACAAACGGATAAACTTATTCGCACAATTCCTGAGGTAAATTCGGTTTTTGGTAAAGTTGGCCGAGCTGAAACAGCAACCGATCCAGCACCATTAACTATGGTCGAAACCTTTATTCAACTTAAACCAAAATCACAATGGCGAGTTGGACTCACTACCGATGAATTACGTAAAGAGCTTGATGCCATCGTAAAGTTTCCGGGTTTAACCAATGCTTGGGTGATGCCGATCAAAACTCGTATTGATATGCTAGCAACAGGAATTAAAACTCCAGTCGGTATAAAAATCGCCGGTAGTGATTTGAAGGTTATTCAAAATATCGGCTTAGATATTGAAAGTATTCTCAAAGACCAACCGGGTACGGCCTCAGTTTATTCCGAGCGAGTTGCAGGTGGTCGTTATATTAAAGTTGATATTAACCGAAATAAAGCGGCGCGTTATGGTTTAAATATTGCTGATGTCCAACAAGTGGTTGCGACCGCTATTGGTGGTATGAATGTAACACAAACAGTGGAAGGCCTAGAGCGTTATCCAGTTAATTTACGCTACCCGCAAGATTACCGCGACTCACCCGAACAGTTACAATTGCTGCCCATAGTTACACCAACTGGACAACGAATTTCATTGGCCGACGTAGCTAATGTATATGTTGAGGATGGTCCTCCAAGTATTAAAAGTGAAAATGCACGCATTAATGGCTGGAGCTTAATTGATATTGAAGGTATTGATGTTGGCACCTATGTTGAAAGGGCAAAAAAACGTTTAGCAGAAGAATTAACCTTACCTGCTGGTTATTCAATTACATGGGCGGGACAATATGAATATATGGAACGAGCAAAAGCCAAGTTAACTTACGTATTACCATTAACTTTGACAATTATTGTTATTTTGTTGTACTTAAATTTTCGTAACTTGGTTGAAGTTGCCATTATCATTGCCACATTGCCTTTAGCGATGATCGGCGGCATTTGGTTAATGTACCTCGAAGGTTTCAATTTTTCGGTTGCTGTCGGCGTTGGTTTTATTGCTCTAGCTGGGGTTGCGGTAGAAATTGGCGTGATAATGCTCGTGTATTTAAACCAAGCTTTTAAAGAAAGTATTGAGCAACATCAAACTAACAATATTCCTTTTACTATGAAGGAATTAACTCATGCTATTCTACAAGGCGCTGGCATGCGTGTTCGGCCAGTAATGATGACAGTTGCCACTGTTATTATTGGATTATTGCCGATACTATATGGCGAAGGAACGGGTTCAGAAGTTATGAGTCGTATTGCTGCACCTATGGTCGGCGGTATGGTCAGTGCAATAATATTAACCTTACTTGTGTTGCCAGCCGTTTATCTTTTGTGGAGAAAATCACAATTAAAACTGTAAGAAAACCAAAAAAGTTATTTAAACTCAGCCATAAACTCCACAAATGGCTGATGTTATTTATTGGTGCGCAATTTGTTATTTGGTCTGTTACTGGCGCTTATATGGTCTTTTTCGATATCGACTATATTCACGGTGACAGCCTGATCGTTAATCATCAAACTAAAATAAAACCCGATAATTTAACCTACCCAACACAAGCGTTATTTCAGCAATATCCACAGGCTGAAAATTTAAGTGTTGGCATGTTGGTTAATCGCGAGGTTTATCGTTTTAATATTGATAAACAAGCTTTTATGCTTGATGCAAGCAACGGTAAATTACTATCACCAATAGATGAACAGTCAGCTATCGCCGTAGCAAAACACTTTTATGCAGATGATGGCGAAGTAATTAACGCCGAATTAATTATTGAAAATCCACCTTTCGAATTGAGTTCTCGACACTTACCGACATGGCGAGTTAATTTCGATAATTTTGGTAGCCCGGCTTTATATATCTCAGCTACTAATGGCAAAGTTGTTACTAAGCGTCACGAATTTTGGCGCATATTTGATTGGATGTTTCGTTTTCATGTTATGGACTATGACGACGGCGGTAATGTCAGCAATTGGTTTTTATTTATTATTGCACTACTGGCATTATTCGCAGCATTCAGTGGTTTAGTACTAACCTACTACAAAATGATTAAACCTATGTTTAGCAAACGTAAAAATAGTGATTTTGATAACCAATCACCCCAGCCCAAAATGAATGTCCCAACCGGAGATCAACCATGATGTTCTGGGTGAGGAAAATACATAAGTGGGCTTCTCTGCTGATTGGTTTGCAATTATTTATTTGGGTATTTAGTGGCTTAGTGTTCAATGTCATTGACCATAAAAAGGCACGTGGCAATGCGTATCGTCAAGCGCCGACCGTTTCTGAACATTTAATAGCGGAAAAAGATTTGCTGCCCGTTGAAACCATTTTAAAAGCTTACCCTGAAACAATTGAATTAACGCAAACAAAACTGTTAGAAAAACCGTATTACTTGCTAACACAAGAACAAGGTTTATATCGTCACTTTACTAACCGCTTTTTGCTAGTAAATGCGATTACAGGTGAATTAACCAAAGTTGATGAAAAACTGGCATTAAACATTGCAAAGGCCAGTTACATCGGCCCAGGAGATGCAACGTCGACAAACCTATTCATCACGAATATTCCAGATTACCCAAAACAGAAAAATCCAACGTGGCAGATAAATTTCAATGATGATTTAGAAACTAGCGTTTATATCGAGCAAGGCTCAGGCCGCATCGTTGGCCACAGTAATAGTGATAAACGCTTTGCTGGTTTTTTCTTTATGCTGCACTTTATGGATTACGGCGATGAAGGAAGCTTCAACAATATTCAAATTATGCTGTTTGCCTTTGTCACATTGTGGTTAGCATTATCAGGATTGATTTGGACAATACACATGCTGCGAAACGGTAAGTATCGATTAAAAACTTCTCGCTAAGGTAATTCTGTTTTCTTAATAATAAATCGTAATAAGTGCTTTTCTTATAAATCACAACTATAAAATCCCTTTAAAATTCATATTATTGCAACTTAAATTAAAAATATTTTACTATTTGCATCCAATTCAACATCTGTCAGTATCTAACTTATTAACCTAAACATAAACTTGAGAAACACTATGTCTGATTATTGGATACCCATTACCATTTGTATTTCTATCAGTGTTATCGCCATTGCTCGCTTATGGCTGGAATATAAAAATAAAGCACAAATTCAACTGACCATTCGTAAAGCGCTCGAAAATGGTGAACACCTATCTACTGATGTACTGGATAAGATTGGCGTTGTTAAACATGCTCACACCATCGATTTACGCCGAGCAGTTACCTTACTAGCGCTAGGTATCGCCATTATTATTGCTGGTTCATTACTAAATGCTCTAAATGCCGCATTTGCTATTGCAGCATTCCCTATTACGCTCGCCAGTGCATTTTTATTACTTTGGAAAATAAGCATAAACGAAGAACAAGCAAATAATCAGTAATGATTAATGATACGGAACTCATCGCCAGAATTGTCAGCCGTGATGATCATCATG
Source organism: uncultured Colwellia sp. (assembly GCA_913058245.1). GTDB lineage: Bacteria > Pseudomonadota > Gammaproteobacteria > Enterobacterales > Alteromonadaceae > Cognaticolwellia. The sequence goes on along the minus strand of CAJXQJ010000003.1, from coordinate 202,897 downwards.
CATTTCACTGCCTTGTTGCTAAATACCAATCAGGCATTCGGCAGCTATTGCGTCGATTAACAGCTGGCGATCACCACCTTGCAGATGACCTAGCCCAAGAAACTTTTATCACTTTATATAAAAAAATAAAGTCATTTCGTGGCGATTCAGCACTAAATACTTGGTTACATAAAATTGCCTACAACCACTTTTTAAAGTCACAACAAAAAGCGTACAAAAAGTATGAGCAAACGGAATGCAATTTTGATGACTTTGAAAAAAGTCCACATAACGCAGATAAAGACTTAGTGATTGAAAAGCTCATGCAACAACTTTCACTACCTGAGCGCACTTGCATCACGTTATCAATCAGTGTTGGCATGAGCCACGTTGAAATCAGCCAAGTGACTGACTTTCCATTAGGCACAGTAAAATCACATTTAAACCGCGCACAACAAAAACTGAAAAGTTTCGTTGCAAGCTCAAAAATCGCAGGAGAAAAGGGGGAAAAACATGCATAAGACAGCCAATAACAATAGCCAATCAATCGAGTCAATATTGCAATTTCACGATGATTTGAGCCAAGAAAATTTTACGCCACAATTGATGCAACAAATCGAAAAATCTGCCAAGCAACGTAAAAAAATAATCGCACTATTCTCAATACTTGCAATGATGCTGTCTTTGGCTCTATTCAGCTTTTTAAATCTTGAAAGTACTTTTGTTACCTTATTCTCACAGCATTCCGTTTATGTAGTCAGTCTTTTGGTATTCTGCTTTGTCGGTAACTGTTTTTGGTTATTAATCGAAGAAAAATAAATTATTTGCATCCAAAAGCCAATTTAGTGCGCTCTAACTTAATATCTTTAAATAATAACAACACAGGGAATTAACATGGTTAACAGGATAATCAAAATATTCGTCACAATAATATTTCTTATTGCCACCTCTACCAAAGCCTCAGAAACATTAACTTTCAAGCAAAGTGTTGACGGTTTTATGTCAACATTAATCAAAGAATTTGATATTAAGTCAGCAACGTCTATTGCGGTTGTTAAAGGCGACAATGTTATTTATCAACAATCATTTGGTTATGCCGATATAGAAAATCAGCAACCCGCCACCAACGATACCGCCTTTTATATTGCTTCAATAACCAAACCATTATTTGCCTTAACGGTTTTACAAACGTTGGAAAATTCAAAATACGATACATCATTGTCGTTACAGGAAATGTTTCCAGAAATTCACTTCGCCAAAGAAATACCCGCAGACAAAATCACTATTCAAGACTTACTGGCGCATACTTCAGGCTTAGACGATAATTTTTTAGCTACCGCCGTTTCGACTTCTGGTATTCATAACAAAAAAAGTAAACAGCTCATGTTAGCCAACATTTTTACCAGTGAAGAAAGTAAGCACGGTGAATTTGATTACACTAACCTAGGCTACAATATTGTCAGTATTTGGTATGAAAAAACCTTCAATATCACTTGGCAAGAAGCGCTTGAGAAAACCTTATTTAAGCCATTAAACATGAGTCATAGCACCGCTATAGTCAGTGAAGCCGAGCATAAAAAGTGGCGCATTGCTAAACCTTACTCATTCTTCAGCGCTACCCCTAATAAAGCCTTATATTTAACCAAGCAAGACAATACCATGCATGCAGGTGGTGGCGTTATTTCATCATCGAACGATATGGCGAAATTTCTAAAATTGCAATTAAACGCCAAAGCAACTAACGACTCACACATTATTACGCCTAAATTGATCAAACGCTCACAGAAAACAGTTGCAAAACTTTCAAGTAGTCGTGGAGATTTTGAGCGCAATGCTTATGCATATGGTTGGTACACGGGTAACTACAAGAACCATTTAACCTATCATCATTTCGGTTCATTCGACGGCTTTCGACCACATTTATCATTTATGCCAGAAGAAAAGTTAGGTTTAGTGATATTAAACAACGAAGGTATGTTAAATGACAAACTCACCGATCTAATCGCAGACTTTGTTTACAGTAAGTTATTAAATAAAGAAGGAGTTGAATCTCGAATCGATAGCAAAATGGCAAAACTAAAGACCATGGCATATAAGTATCGCGATAAAATTGTCAGCAAAGATAAGAACTACACTTTAAAACCTTGGCAGTTAAGCGCTAGAAAACAGCATTACGTTGGCAAATATCATCATCCGCTAGCTGGCGATATCAAGGTTACTTTTAACGGTGATAAGTTCGAATTAACCTGGGGAAATTTAAAAACCACCGCAACACCGCTACGAGAAAAAGACCAAATGCGGGTTAAGTTTCGCCCGTCTAATGGACAAAAGGTTCAGTTTAAAGTCGTTGATAACAAACCTACAGCATTAGTTTATAGCGGTATTAAATTCGCTAAAATCAAGTAGTCATTCTGTAATAATTTTCTAATTTAAGCATAAAAAGCAAATACGGAGAAGGCCCTTTGGTACTTCTCCGTAACTGTCTCAAATTTGAATCAGTAAGTTATAAATCTAACGATAACTAAACTCTATTATTGCTCAAGCGCTTCGGTTAATACGTTATATAGATTAAGCTCATCTTCCGTCATGTTATATATGCTAGAAGCTGGTGCAGCCTCTAAAGTAAACCAATAAAAGTCTTCCGGAATCCCCATTTCTTGGTAATAGTCTAAGTAAATCTTATGTTGTATAGCTGTTCGAGGTAAATCTTTGGGGATTACCCCCGTATCATCTGCCCATGCGTGCACGCCAAATTGTGCTCCCTTTTTAGCTGTTCGATTAGTACCTGCAAGAAAAAAGTCCGTACCTCCAGAAGCAACAACGCCATCTGCAGGTACATGCGTGGTAAATTTACCCGATGCTCGAATTAACCTAGCAGCGATAACGTTTGAGGCATCATCCATAGACCCAGGAACATTTTTCATAATAATTTTTACCACGTCAGGGCTATTAGCAATTAGGCTTTCAACTGCGGTAATCGTTGAGGCATCAATGACACCAACCATAATGGCACTAGTGCCCTCTATTTTGAAGGTTACTGGTTTTTCTGGATCTTGAACTTCCGATACCGGCGCTATTGTAGGTGTTGTCGTACTGTCATTGCTTGAACCACCACAAGCAGCCGTCAAAGTAAGCAAGGCCAAAAATATGATACCTTTGAGGGGCATTGTCAACGTAGCTTTCAAAATCTCTTCCTTCTGAGCTTGGCCCAGTCTAGTAATTTAATGGATGAGAAAATTATGCATTAAAGATCAAACATAAAATGTTTAAACATTGTGAGATTTTTGTTCATGATTTGACATTTATATACGGCGTTTTTATATCTATTTAAACAAAATAGTTTTTAATTTCAGCCATTACACTTTCGCGTTATTCTACTATAAAGGCATCGATAAACTATTCACGCTCGCATACATTAAGCCAAAAAGTTGCAACCTTTATGTGAATAAAAGTAACGGATAGTATTTTAACTGCCTTACCTGATAATTTAGCATTTTAACTTTAGTCATTGCTAACCATGTTCATGGCACAGCTTACGAGATATTAAAATAAACGGTTCGCTGAGCGAACCCAAATGCATATCCCAACTAATTCATTTAATTATCTAAATTAAACTCAAATTCAATTTCAAGAAACTTTTCACCACCGGCTGCTTCAGGATAGCGCCATTGACTTAAGGCCTTCTTAGCTGAGCGTTCTAACAGTCGATTAGCATGGTTATTTGAGCCACTAATATCTATCACTTTTCCTGAATAGGAAATTCGATATTGCAGTTTTACCTTACCAGCTTTACGAGAGTAAAGTGCTGATTTTGGATATTCAGGCATCACTCGATGAATCGGCTCCATAGCGGTTGCAGGTTGATTAAATGATGGCACACTTACCGCATCAGCCGTTAGCTTATTCAATGCGAGCTCAGGTTTAGCAATGCTGTTTGTTTCTGGAGGTATTTCACTAATCGCTTTCGGCGCATTACTTATCGGTTTTGGTGGTAGCGGCGGTGTTGGTGGTGGCGGCGCTAAAATAACCTCTTGAGGTTTCACTTCTGTTATCTCAACCACACGAACCGAATGCTGCTTAAATTGTTGCTTTGCACCATGTACAGCCGGTTCAGCAAAGTAGGTGATAATAGCCATGACGCCAAATGAAGCTGCGCCACCCGTTAGTAATAAAGCTAACATGTGCCATGGTGAACGACTTGATTTTACAGGCATAGTAGTATTTTCTAAATCAACCGTTGGCGCATCGATTTGTTGTTTACGTTGTTGATAAAGACCTGCGAGTTCTTTATCAAATTTATCGGCACTCATGATGGTGTTCCTAACAAATGGCTTAAATTATTACGGGCGTAACGTAAGCGACTTTTAATGGTTTCAAAACTATCGCCAGTTAATTCAGCAATTTCATTTACTGAAAACCCTTCTTGCTGAAAAATGAATGCTTCACGTTGTAAAAAGGGTAACTGTAGTAGCGTGGCATTAAATTGGGTAATTCTGTCAACTGCTTGCAGTGATTTTTCTAAATTTACTGTCAGCATTTTATTTTCATCCAATAATTGAGTTTGCCATTTTTTTTGGCGTCTAAACTCATCGATTAAAGTATTGCGAGCAATGGTAAATAGCCAGCTTTTAACATTAGCTTGCTGCTGACTGATACCGTTGGTTTTCATTACTTTTAACCATGTAGTTTGTACCACGTCTTCTGCCAGCTCTTTATTCGATTGGCTCAATAAATAGTGATAAAGCGACAAATTAAATTGCTCAACCAGCAAAGACAAATACTTGTTTTTACCGGTTGAGATATAGCTTGCCAGCAATTTTTCTGGGCTAGTGTTGGGGTTGTACCAGCCTTTGATCATTGACGGTAACTGCAAATTATCATCCTAACTACACTGATGCTTAAATTATATTGAGCTTTGTTGATTCATATTGAAATCAAGTTGTACGGTTAAGCCTTGTTGCACGATAGTTTTACCGTCTTCTGATTTCGCTCGATATTTCCATTTTCTTAACGCTTGTCTAGCAGCTTTATTAAATACGCGCTTGGGCTCTGCGTCAATCACTTCTATGTTAGTTACCCCACCAATTTCATTGATATCAAAACGTAGTTTTACCCATCCTTCAATACCATCACGTGCGGCAGCGATGGGATATTTAGGGTTAATACGCACTATTGGCCGAGCATCACTGTCACGCCCGCCACTACCCATGCTTAAGCTAGGGCTTGTACTAACAACTTTAATACCTGGGGCTTCATAATGAAGGCCACCTTCAACAATATTTTCTACTGGTGTTTCAACTGTTCGCGGCATTGGCTTAGGCGCTGGTGGCGGATTATTTTTAAAACGCACTCGCTCAACTGCTGGCTTTTCATCAGGAATTTGAGCGAACTCAATCACTGGCGTTGGTATTGCTTCTACCGGTGCTACTTGGTCGTTATTAACCAAAAATGCCATAAAAGCAAATAAGCCAAAGGTAGTTGTGCCTGCAAGAGAGATTATCATTATCATTTTTTTCATCGTCGTTCCTCAATGTTCAATAGTTTTGATTTAAGAGGTGTGATCACACGCTAAGTCAGCGGCCTATTTCTGACTTTCGATACCAATTCAATTAAGTTATTGTCCATTTGTGCAGGTTAAAACACACCAAAACTTTGTTGCTCTCAATCCCAATAGCTAACTATTGGTCAATCAAGCGCCTTGCTTTGAATTGTTTTTCCTATGCACAACAAGTTCACAAACTTAATAGAACTGGTATTAGTAAAACGATGGGGAATTAGAAAAGGGGTTAAAAAAATTTAAATTTTTTAAGTTGAGCAACTTGAATAGTTTATAAGAATTCAACAAAAACACTAACTCATTGTTTTATTAAGCTAATTGTTACTTTCAGTAAATAACCAAAAATAAAATAGCCAGCAAATTGCCCAAGCAGAAATATTATCATTTTTGGCCAAAATGCTGTTTCCTCACTGAAAAAACTTAAGGCAAAACGCGCAGGGACAGTAAAGATTTGATAACCGGGAAAGGTGAACTCGATAAAATTATAATTAACAGTAAATGCGATAATGCCAATAACTACACCGATTATGGCGCTAAACATTGAGATTTTGCTTAATGGCATTACGCTATTCCCTACTTTAATAATACCTGTAAATAAAAGCCACATTAATCATTTAATGATAAGTACTACTTGCTCAATAAAGCATTTATTTTTTCTTGATCTGTATATTTTGCATAGTTAGTTAATGCTTGCATTGTGTCTTGATTCGACATTAATTCTTGCATAGCAACTCGACCAACAAGCTCAAAAGCTTTATTGATTGCTAAAGGGTCACTTTTATTTGCTAACGTGAGTTCATTGGGACAATCAACCGTCAGCATACGTGTAATTAACTTTCCAACAAATTTATCACTGTCATCAATATTTTCAGCGGTCGCCTTAGAATAAATGTTAATTTCTGGATGAGCCGAAATAGCTAAGAATATCCATTTGGCCAAGTTTTTTCTTTCTTTGCCATTTAGAGTATCAATCATACATGTACCCAGCCTTTCACTCGGCGTAGCAGCCAACACTGACGTCGTAAATGTTAATGCCAAAAAAACTATAATTGTTTTCAAAAATTTATTCATTATTCTTCCATTTTATTGTTATGAGGCCTTTATTAGCCATTAATTTCCTAACCTAATTTATATCGACAAATAAGTTCAGATACTGCGATAACCCAGCCGATACACATTACTATAAAAACATTAAATTTCAGCGATGCATCCCAGTCTTCCCAATACTTACCTTGTTTAGCGGAAGTCCAGTCCCATTGAATAACATATTTAATGACCTGCCCAAGTTTTTCATATTGCTCGCCAAAAAACACTTTCGCTAAACATTTATAAACAGGCCAACTCAATATGGCGATAAAAAATACCGTTATAGGATCATTTAGGAAAAGTAACGAGTTCATTTGAGCTTTGACGTACTAGTGTTTATGTTAAAAACATGTTGCATATTACTAGTTTTATTTCAACAAGTTAACTTATTTCAAAGGTCTTTATAGCGTAAGAATAATCATAACCTCGCTTGGCAAATAGCTTTGTGACTACACTTTACTTGAATTTAGCACTTCAATGGTTACACTAGTTGGCCGATGTATTATCAAGAAAGATGTTATGACAAAACGAATTAGCCTATTTACCTTAATTGCCGCCTTTATCACTACAAGCGCCTTTGCCGAAACTTTAAAAGTTGCTTCATGGAATATCGCATGGCTTGGCTCGCATGAGTATAACCAACGCGATGAAGCTGATTATAAAGACCTTGCTCGCTACGCAAAGCAGTTAAACGCAGATGTAATTGCCCTGCAAGAAGTTGAAAGTGCTAAGTGGGCCACGAAAGTATTAGGCGATGAATATGAATACTTTTTCACAACCAAAGACTGGGTACAACGGGTTGGTGTCGCAGTAAGAAAAACTAGCGGCTATAAAGCCAGTGCCATTGAGTACGTTGAGCTTGACCAAGGTTTAGCTCGTCGTGGTATGGATGTAACGTTAACCAAAGGTGATAAATCACTAAGATTACTGGCTGTACACATGAAGTCAGGCTGTTTTGATAAAGCTCTAGATCAAGTCAGCATTGCAAAAATGCCAAGCAGTAATGACAAAGAAGTATATGCAAAAACAGCCTGTGCAGAACTTGCAAAACAAGCAATACCATTAGAAGCATGGGTTGATGCTCGAGCCAAAGAAGATACTCCGTTTATTCTGTTAGGTGATTTTAACCGTCGTTTTGTTCGTGATATTTCATTAAACCACAGTGAAATTCAAGGGCTATGGCAAGCTATTGACGATGAAGGTGCAGAGTCTCTATGGGCACCTACTATTAAAGCTGAATCAAAATGTTGGGGTGGCTACTATAAAGACTATATTGACCATATTGTTTTTGACCCTAAAGCAAGAGCTCGTTACGTAGAAAATTCATTTGACCAAATTGTATTTGAGCCAAAATATACTCGTGAGATCAGTCAAAAGTTAAGTGATCACTGCCCTATTTCCGTAGAATTAGCACTGTAGTTTTACAGGCATAATTGAATCAAATAAAGCCCATTATTGAACACTAATAATGGGCTTGTTTTAACAAAAATCTAGTCTCGCCAATAATTATTAGCGGCAGACACAGTTTGAAAATTAGTCGCGATAACTTGCGAAGAAGCAATTAAGTTTTCTGAATTTTCACTATAATCTGGCCTAAGTTTACTTCGTACCGCATCTGACGGTTGCGTATACTTAACGCCCATTCTCGATAGCTTTATTGCCAGTTCATAGCCTTCTTGTGGCGTTTTTGTAATTAAGCTTGTTAACCATTGCTCTGACATCTTTCATTCCTCTATTTTATTTGAAATGTAAAATCTACTATCACTTAGGTTATTAATAGTAGCTGACGATTTGACGTTAGTAGCAATACCAAGCCTTGATTAATCGGACTCAGGGTTGACTAGCTGCTGGCAAATATCGATAACTGTTTGTGCTTGCTCTTTTGAAAGCTTGCTCATACAAAACGCCTGTTCGGTAATCTTTAAACTTTTCTTTGATAACTCTCTGCCGCTTACCGTTAAGGCAATATTTTTTTGTCGTTCATTGCCTGCTAACATTTGCCTTTCAATAAGCTCTTTTTGCTCTAAACGTTTCAACAGTGGCGTCATTGTTGCCTTACTTAATTTTGTTCTTTTAGCTAATTCACTAATCGAAATGTTGTCCTTTTCCCACAGTGCCATTAGTACTATGAACTGTGTATACGTTAAGCCGAGAGGCTCTAATAAAGGTCGATAAATACTGGTTAGATGATTCGACGCTGAATACAACGCAAAACATAGTTGTTCATTTAATTGGGCTACAGACAAAAAACTCTCCTAATTCAAAATAGATACACTTAATAGCACTATCAATTTTGCCTGCATATTATTCCACTGACAACTATTAGTTGACTAACAGTTCGTGTACGTACAATAATATAAAAGCCACTATAACTCAAGAGTAACGAAAATGATGAAATCAAAAATAGCCACTTTGGCGTTGTTATTAACCACAGCACCTGTTGTATTTGCGGAAAATATTGAGGTAGCGAAAAATGGTATTAACAGCTTTGAGCAACTATTTGGGATAACAGAAGGAAAGCGCCGAAACCACACTAAAGGCTTTTGCTTTAGCGCAACATTGACGCCAAAAGGTGATGAAATTCAAAAATATAGCAGCAGTAATTTATTTACAAACAGCGCTAAGGTTATTGGGCGATTATCACACAAAGGTGGAAATCATCAGGCTGCTGATAGTAAACCTGGAGAATATGGTATGGGTCTAGCGATCACTACATCTAATAATGAAAATCATCTAATGTCGATGAACACATTAGACTTTTTTCCCGTCGCAACACCAGAAGCCTTCGCAGAACTCATGCGTGCAAAAGTAGCTGGTTCAGCGGCAGTAAAAGCTTTTAAAAGTAAAAATACGGATCTTCAGCGCTTTAAAGCTCATCAAGCAAGCAAAGTTAATAACCTTAAACCTTATGAAGCAAACACATTCAATAGTGTAAACAGCTTTTATTTAGTTAGCAGTAAAGGTAAGAAAACAGCAGTTCGTTGGTCTTTTGTACCACAACGTCAGCAAGCAATAGTTGTAACGCCATCACAAAATTTTTTCTTTCAAAACTTACAACAAAATCTCACTAACAATACTGTCAGCTGGAATATGGTGATTACTGTGGCAAACCCAGAAGATGATGTTAATAATGCCGCCATTGCTTGGCAAGGCAAGCACCAGCAAATTGTTGCTGCTGAACTTACTATAGATGGTATTCAATCAGAGCAAGACGGAACATGTGATTTAATAAACTTTGACCCTTTGGTTTTATCAGTAGGCTTTGCACCATCCGCCGATCCACTTTTACAAGCAAGGCGTAATGCCTACGCTGTTGCATTTGGCCGACGCATAGCTGAGAAATAACTTATTTCTACAGGCAATTGTTTCATTAGCCGATGATTTATAGTAGATTTTTTAATCAAGCATAGTTCATCCAAGGAAACACCTCCTATGACAAAAGCGCATTGCGAATCATTGAAAATCGGCTTAGCACAGATAGCGCCAGTATGGCTTAACCGCGAAGCAACCACTGAAAAGATAATTCAACAAGTAGCCAATGCTGGTGAAGCACAGTGTGACTTAATCGCTTTTGGTGAGGCCTTATTACCTGGTTATCCCTTTTGGATTGAGCTAACAGGCGGTGCAAGGTTTAATGCCCCCGACCAAAAAGCTTTGCATGCACACTACATGAAGCAAGCGGTTTCAATACCCTCTGGGCATTTAGAGAGTATTTGTACTGCCGCAAAAAATGCTAATGTCGCAATCTATTTAGGCATTATTGAACGTGCGGATGACCGTGGTGGCCATAGTCTGTATTGTTCGATGGTTTATATCAATAAACTTGGTGAAATTGGTTCAGTGCACCGCAAATTAATGCCGACTTATGAAGAAAGATTAACGTGGGCACCTGGTGATGGCCATGGCTTGCGCGTGCACTCGCTCGGTGAATTTACGGTAGGAGGTTTAAATTGCTGGGAGAACTGGATGCCGCTGCCTCGTGCCGCATTATATGGCCAAGGTGAAGACTTACATGTCGCTATCTGGCCAGGTGGTGAACATAATACTCATGATATAACACGCTTTATTGCCAAAGAAGGTCGCAGCTTTGTAATGTCTGCGAGCGGTTTAATGCGCCCTGAAGACTTTCCAGCTGATACTCCATATTTAAAAGAAATTTTAGCTAGCATTAATAAATCGCATCTTGCTAATGGCGCGTCATGCTTAGCAGGCCCCGATGGTGAATGGTTGATTGAACCACAGATTGGTGAGGAAGGTTTATACACAGCAATAATTGATCATAAAAAAGTACGTGAAGAACGGCAAAATTTTGATCCCGTAGGTCATTACTCACGTCCTGATGTCACTCAATTACACGTAGATAGAACTCGACAATCAACGGTTCACATTAAAGATTAAACGTAAAAAGCAGCAATTGTTGCATCACTATCGCTGCTTTGGTTTATAACAACTCGTTAATTTCGCCATTACTTTCCAACACCACGGCTTTAGCCAATAAATCATTTTCTTTTAAATACTTACCAATCATCGTAAACGTTGTGGTTTTAACTTTTCCACGGTGATCTTTGGTAGATACATCATCAACAAATAAGTTACCTAAGAGTAGTTTTACTGGATTTATTTTCACCCGCTGTGCTTGAAAGTGCTGCTTTGCATTACTTTTTAGTTCGGCAATATCCGTAGTTTGATAAATACCTGCATTAATAATATTCAAAGTATGCTCCGTACAGTTTTGAAATGTATTATTAAACGGGTTAGCTATCACCGAGTAATTTTCATTGTGAATTTGCTTATCTTGGCCATTTGCAATGACAGTAATAATACGTTGTTGAACTGCTGGGGTAGGGATAATTATGCCAGCCTTAAGAGCATTCACTCCCCAAAAAAAATCAACAGGATAATCAATCACGAGCTCACTTTTATCCGCCTGATTCTGCTTTTGATAAAGGTTATGTATAGCATAGCCATTAACCTTTTCCCTATTGTCTAAGGTAATTTCCGAATATAATGCAATCGCTGTATGGGTAAAACTTATGCCTTTAGGTAACTCTTTTTCAGGCCTACCAATTCGAGCAATAATAAAAGCTCGTGCACCTTCTGCTGCGGCAAAATTTTCAACTTGTTTGGCAAATATTTCTACTTGCTCAATGGGCAATTTTATGGCGTTATCTTGTGCGCTGCCCGCATGAGCAACTGACCAATGCAAAGCACTTAAAGCGATTATAAAAGTATAAATCATACGCATGTTATAACTCCTCTTGTGTTGCCGCCATGATCTGTTTTGGTGATGGTGCTGCGGTAATTGTTTTATCGGTAATTGTTAATGGTGCATCATTCACTGCTGCTTCCATTAATTTAGTGCCCATGTGCTGAGATACCTGACCAACAGAACCAGCAACTATCAGCGGTACTGCGACCACTGCGCTACCAATTTTTGCACTCGCCGCTGCTCCATGAGAAGCTGCGAGAGTTGAATGTTTACTGGCAGCACTACCATTTTCCGACGCACCACTATTGGCGAAAGATTGCGTACTTGTAACCGCTAATATCGTCATTAAAACTTTATTAAATGTTTTCATTTTGCATCCTACCTATCAATTAAAGTATCGGTTAAAAACAACACTGATTATGACCATTGGATTGTATAAATAAACCAAGCTGTGTAATGTATTAACAATCAATACCAAAGGTATAGGAATATAATACTTTGAGTCAGTTAGAAGACGTGTGCATCACATTAAAAGGCTTACTGAAACAGCAGCAAATTACCTATAAGGCACTTGCTAGCCAACTAGCGATGAGTGAAGCCAATGTAAAACGTATGTTCTCACTAAAACAGTTTACTTTGGCTCGGCTTGAAGAGATTTGTCAGGTATTAACTATTTCACTTTCAGATTTATTTGTCTTAGTTGAACAACAGAAAAAAAAGCTCAGCCAATTAACAGTAGAGCAAGAACTGGAGCTGGTAAATGATGTTAAATTGATTCTTGTCGCAGCTTGCGTGCGCGATGGCTGGTCTTTTGACGATATTATCACCCATTATCAAATTGATAAATTTGAATGTATTCAACTTCTGGCAAAGTTAGATCGCTTGAAGATGATTCAATTACTGCCAAATAATCAGTATAAAGTGCTAATTGCACAAGACTTTCAATGGATCCCACATGGTCCACTTGAGCAGTTTATGACTAAAGACGGCATTTCAACGTTTCTTGCAACACCATTTACTGAAGAAAATAGCTTTCGCTTTTACATTCGTGGTACTTATAGTCAAACTTCTATTGATATTATTAAGCGCAAACTTAATCAGCTTAAAAAAGAAGTCGCACTGTTAAATCAAGAAGATGCGGCGCTACCGTTAGAAAATCGTCAACATGTTGGGTTACTATTGGCAATGCGCCCTTGGGAACTGCCACTTTTTCAAAAGCTCAGACGGGTTGAGTAAAGCATATTATGTATTTATAAGGAATTTACCATTGTCATATTTATCTATCGCTATTAAGTATCCGCAGCATGTTATTGGCAAAGCCTTAGGCTGCTTGATGTTAAGCGCAACCTTATTCGCCTGTAGTGCGCAAACTGATCGAATACCTGAGCCGATTCATGATTACTGTGCTGAAATTCCTACTGCCAATAACAAAACGCTTTCTCATTATTTAACGCCAGTAACTAAAAAAATGCGTAATCAAACTGGTGTTTATGTTTTGGAGCAAGGCATTGAAGCTATGCTTTCACGGGCTTGGTTAACCGAACACGCTGAACACACGATCGACGTACAATATTTTATTTTCTCTACTGATAATATTGGTTTAATCGCAACCGATTATTTAGTAAAAGCTGCCGAGCGTGGTGTAAAAGTGCGCGTGTTAGTGGATGACATTATGGTAGAAGCTAGTGGTGACGAGTTATTAACCTTAGCTGCTCATAAAAATATCGACATCAAAATTTATAATCCGATGGCCAATATCGGTAAAAACATTATCGATAAAGTTGTTAATTTAACCACCAACTTTCATCAGTTAAATCAACGTATGCATAACAAAACATTTACTGTTGACGGTAAGGTTACGATAACCGGTGGCCGCAATGTTGCCGATGAATACTTTGGTTATGATCATCAGTTTAATTTTCGCGACCGCGACGTTTTACTAATTGGCGGTATAACTAACAAAGTTCAATCCTCATTCGAGCAATTCTGGCAAAGTAAGCTAAGTATTGATGTTAAAGACCTAGTTAAAAATAGTAAGCCAAAAGGTTATCAGCCAGATTATACCCCGTTACATCAATACGCCTGCAACCCAGAAAATTTTGTGGCTTCAGTTCGAGCTAAAATTAACAATATGCCAATAGCCATTGAAGAAATTCAAAAGCAGCAACAATTACAATGGTTAGACAAAGTCGAGTATATTTCTGATGCTCCAGGTAAGAATAATGCCAATAAGTTTTTGGCTGGCAGCGGAATTGCCACTGAAAAGCTTATTGAACTCATTAATACCGCCAAAAAATCAGTTGTTATACAAACGCCCTATTTAATAACCACAAAACAAACACGAACAATATTACGCAACCTTATCGAAAAAGGTGTTGATATTAAAATTCTCACCAATAGCTTAGCCTCAAACGATAATTTAGAAGCGTTTAGTGGTTATCAGCGTGATCGAAAAGCGCTACTTAACACTGGCGTGGAAGTATTTGAATTTAAACCTGATGCCCAAATAAGACAAAAAATTATGTCTGAAGTTATGCATAAACAGCTAACTAAAGCTCCCATCTTTGGCTTACATGCTAAATCGATGGTTATTGATGACCATACAACCGTCATTGGCACCTATAATGTTGACCCACGTAGCGCGAATTTAAATACTGAAAATTTTGTCATTATTCCTTCTAAGAAAATAACCCGTGAAGTAAAACAAGGCATGCTTGAAGAAATGCAGCCAGAAAATGCTTGGCGAATTACGCTTGATTGGAACCCTGATGCTGAAGAAGGCTTCATGAAAAGAATGAAAGTAAAACTGCGCCGCATTGTACCCAAAAGCATACTTTAATTATTAAACGTATAGGAATGAATAATGGCTAGTGACATTAACAAGGGATCTGAATACGTTATTTTATTGCATGGTTTAGCTCGTTCCGCACACTCAATGGACAAGATGGCGGCTCGTTTAACTGAACATGGCTATAAGGTACTAAATATCGATTACCCCTCAAGATCTTACCCTATTGAGGAGCTTGCTGAACAAACTATTTCAGATGCTTTAAAGCAATGCCAAGGTTTACCTGTAAACTTTGTCACTCATTCAATGGGCGGTATTTTAGTGCGACAATTTCTCAGCAATCACAGTATCGATAACCTCAATAGAGTGGTGATGTTAGGGCCCCCTAATCAAGGCACCGAAATTGTTGATAAGCTGAGTCACCTGCCCGGTTTTAGTTTTGTAAATGGCGAAGCTGGTGCACAGTTAGGTACCGGGGCATTAAGTTTACCAAATCAACTTGGCAAGGCTAATTTCGACGTTGGCGTTATTGCAGGAACACAAAGTATTAACTTGGTTTTATCATCGTTGATCCCCAGTACTGACGACGGTAAAGTATCAGTTGAACGCACTAAAGTTGACGGTATGAATGATCATATAGAAATGCCAACCACTCATGTTTTTATGATGCGAAATGACGCCGTAATTTCACAAGTTATTCAGTATTTACAACAGGGAAAATTTCAACATAATGCAACTTAGTCATAATGGCTCATGCCTGTTTAATCACTAAATTCACGACTAAAGTAGGATTGCCAAGCCCCTCTTAGCTGACTACCGTAATTGTTCGATACGGATATTCGTTCTAACAAACAAGCGGTGTTAGCATATGTTAAATTCCAAGCAAAAATTATTTCTTTCGGCCTGCACTCTAGCAGCGATTACCTCAATAGTTTTAATCATACTAGAATCACTTACTCGCCAGTTGGTCTGGCATGCGCTTGGAACATTTATTACTACGTGCATATTATTGCTGATTTTTATCAAAAACACGGTCATAAATAGTGAACAACGACAACAAAATCTAGTTTCAAATTCGCTACAATTAACTACCATAGGCACTTTTGCAGAGTCTCTAGATCAATACGCACAGCATCATGCAACCGTTGGTAAAAATATCGACAATAAAGCCAGTGAACTTGCCATTAATGCCGCGGAGGTTAGCTTTTTTTTAGATAAATTGAGTCACGCAATCGAGCTATCAGGCAATGACGTTGACAGACTTGCTAGTGCAGCAGAGCAAATGTCAAACAGCATTAAGGTGATGTCTGACAACGCAGAAATAGCGTCATTACAATCAAACAAAGCGATGGCTGCAACAGCTGATGGATCACAACATTTAACCAATAACGTAACCGTCATTAATAAGTTAAATAGCGATGTTGTTAGTGCCGCAGAAAAGATTACGCTGCTTTCAAAAAAAGCGGCTGAGATTCAAAACATCACTAATGTTATCGATGGCATATCAGGACAAACTAATTTACTGGCATTAAATGCCGCGATTGAAGCCGCTCGCGCTGGCGAACAGGGACGTGGCTTTGCAGTCGTTGCCGATGAAGTAAGAGCTTTAGCCTCAAAAACGGCCGAAGCTACTGAGCAAATAGGCAAAATGCTTAATCAAATTAATCAAGAATCACAATCAACCACCAATGTCATGGAACAAGTTGTCGAACAAAGCCGCCATATTGTTGAAAGTATGGGAACACTATCGATATCACTTAGCGATATTAAACAACAAATGACAGACTCTGCAGATGCTAGCGATCATATTAATAGCGCTTTGCAAGAACAAACCAGTACTAGTGCTGAAATATCTTCAGCAATTACCAATTTACACGAGTTTTTAGTCGGTAAGAGTAAAGAGACACATTTAGTCTCAAAGAAAGCCACTGGGCTTTGTCAAAATACTGAATCAATATTTGTTGAATTATCTGAATTTAAAACCGGCTCTTTAATCGAGAAAATATCTACTATCGCAATAGAGTCTGCAACGAAAGTTTCAGTTTTATTTAATGAGAAAATGGCAAGCAATGAAATAAGCGCACAAGCTTTATTTGATTTTAGTTATAGCAAAATAGCTGATACTAACCCGCAAAAGTATAATTCTCCTTTTGACAGTTTTACTGATAAATATTTGCCTGAAATACAAGAGTCTATTTTACAACATCACTCTGAAGTTATTTATGCCGGAGCTGTTGATATCAATGGTTACTTCCCTACACACAACCTTTGCTTTTCAGAGCCGCTTACTGGTGACGTCGAAATAGACACTATTCATAATCGAACTAAACGAATTTTTGATGACGCCACAGGCATTCGTTGTGGTCAACATACTAATAAATTTTTATTACAGACTTATAAACGAGATACCGGCGAAATCATGCACGATGTATCAGTACCGATCATCATTAATGGCAAACATTGGGGTGGTTTTAGGATTGGCTTTAAAGCGCAATAACCGCCGAAATATTTTTATGAAGTTATTGTGATAATGCAAAATTGACTATACCCAACAATGATAAATTTAGTATGGTGTATGAAGCTTAAGTCGTATTTAATTAATCTAGGTAGGGAATCAAGATGAAATTATTTAAACAGTTAACGCTCGTCACAGTCATTTTATCAAGTGTTGTTTTAACCAATAAGCTCTCGGCAAATGAAATGGAAATTACCGCCAACGAACAAAAAATCTCACTAGACAGTAAATCGCATATCTACTCGGGAAATGTCAGAATTGCCTTTGCTAATGGCAATTTATCAACAAAATCCAGTCATGCCTCTTTTCAAAAAGGCAAAACCGTTATGGAAGGTGATGTTGAGATAATATTAGTCAATGCAATTGCCAAAACCCAAAGGGTCACTTTTACACCTTCAAATCAAGGCATTGTTGCTGAAATGGACAAAGTAACTTTCACTTATAAGTGATCTAAAGTGGCAAGTAACATAATTCAATAATCGGCTAAATTATTAGCTGATTATTGAATCAGCTAGCTACATGGTTTTCAAAAATGATGCTGACATGGTAACCGCTTTTCCCTTGGCTAACAGTAAATGGCCAGCCAAACTGCGTGGTGAGTTTTTCAACCAACTGCATACCTAAACCAAACCCTAACTCTCCGTCACTATTTGCAAGCTCGTGCGTATCATGTTCAACATTGTTAATAATCACTTCATTGCCGCGCTGCAAAATATCAACATGACCACTTTGTGTATGCTGAAAGGCATTTCGAACTAAATTATTTAACACGATTATTGTTGGCACCTGAGCGATAGCAACAAGGCTTTGGTCTGTACAAATATTTACTTCAACTGACTTACCTGCTAACAAATAACGTAATTCAGCTTGGCTATTTTGCATTAAATCGCCGAGGCTGACATCTTCGATAGGCATATCAATATCGCCTTCTCGACTTAACCATAACAATGTTTCAGTCATCGACTTCATGGTTAAACTTGCCCGCTGAATACGATTTCGAATTTCTCGCTCTTTGTCTGATGGCGACGAATTTACTTTTTCCAGCAAAGCAGAATTACTTCTTAATACTGCAATAGGTGTTCTTAACTCATGGCTAGCATAACTTAAAAAAGCTTGTTCACGTTTTACTGATTCAGCCACTGACGCTAAATTATTATGAATAATATTAGCCAGTTCATTTAACTCTCTAAACTTAAAATCAGGCTGGTTATTTTCTAGATCAGCTAAGGTTAACTGTTTCCCCCACGCCTGCAATGACTCAACTGGCACAGCAATTTTCTTAAAGACATAAAGCAGTACTAAAATAAAAATGATGATACCGGATAAGCCCACCAAAATAATAATCACCATGGGATCAATAAAAAAATCATCTTCATGCTCTGCCGCCATTTCATCATGAATATTTTCATTAAAGCGTGACACAAAAACCTGTTTACCATCTCTGTTTAACACTAACAATGAGTAGATTTTTTTCGGCGGCGCAATATATGCCCAATCAACAAATTTAGAATGTAGTTCTTCAGTTTCCTCAGGAATTTCCGGAAAGTAATTACGGACAGGTTGTGGAACTTTTTGCCAATCGGTGGTGACATGGTATTCAAGAATGGTTTGTTCTACTTCGCCATTGTTAGGATATTCTTGACCAATTTGTAGCATCATATCTTCAATGACCATACCAAATGAGCCAATAAATAGCCGGGCACTTTGATAAGACAATATCACCGCTATTAGCAGCACAAAACTGGTTAGTAAGGCAAAAATATAGGTTCGAATACTCATTTCTATCGCTCTACTTCCTAAGCTGATTTTTCGCGTAAAACAAAGCCAAAACCCGTTTCTGTTTCAATAGCCAAATCAGCCCCGACCTTCTCAAGTTGTTTTCTCAGATGATGAATATGCACCTTTAGACTGTTGCTATCTGGCTGCTCATCACCCCAAACCACTTGCATTAATGCTGCCCGTGAGACCGGTTTCCCAGCTTCTCGCATTAACTTTTCTAATAACTTAAAGGTGATTGGCGTTAGCTTAATGGCATCACCCGCATAACTTGCGCTGCGTGCTTTTAACTCTAGTGCTAGCTCGCCAACATTTAAGGTACTTGCTTGGCCACTGCGTCGTTTAGATAAGGCAATAACACGAACCAGTAGCTCTTCAATCTCAAATGGCTTAACAAGATAATCATCTGTACCAGCGTCAAAACCTGCAACTTTATCACCAAGTGAGTCGCGAGCAGTTAACATTAGAATGGGTGTATCATTACTGCTTTCTCTGACCTTCTGGCAAACCGATAAACCATCAAGTTTTGGTAAATTCAAATCCAATAAAATAACTTGATAATCATTAGCTTCAATTAACGATAAACCTTGAATCCCATTAGCGGCATGATCACAGTTAATACTCTCAATTTCTAAGTAATCAACCACTGTCGATGCAAGATCGATATCATCTTCAACTAATAAAACATTAATGCTCATGCACCAATTCCTCTCGACGTTTTCCACTGATTTTTTGTTTAAAACGGTCGATTAAGTTTATTGCATCTTGATGCATCATTAATAATGACGGCACCAATAACAAAGTAATAAAGGTCGCAAATAAAATACCATAGCCTAATGACGCTGCCGCAGGAATAATAAATTGCGCTTGTGTTGATGTTTCACTCAACAATGGCATTAAGCCAGCATAAGTTGTTATTGAGGTTAACAATACCGCGCGTAATCGTCCTGTACAGGCTTCAATAATGGCTTCTGACACCTTAGCTTTTTGCTGCTTCAACGCATTAAAACGAGAAACGAGTAATAAGCTATCATTCACCACCACACCACTTAAGGCCACAATACCATTAAATGATAAAACACTCAGTACCATATCATTTAGCCAATGACCTAAAATAGCGCCAACTAAGCCAAATGGGATAGCCATCATGATGATTACAGGCTGTACGTATGAACGTAATGGAATAGCCAATAAGATATAGATCGCCGCCATTGCCATAATAAATAAGCGCGTCATCGAATTAGTCGTTTCAGCTTGCTCTTCTGCCTCACCAGCAAAGTGAATAGCCAGATCAGGGTACATATTTTCTAAGCGAGGAATAAGCTCTTTTTCCAGCTCAAGCACTAACTCATTAGAAGAAATAATGTCCTTATCAACTTGTGCACTGACATATACTGCCGGTAAACCAGAAATACGGGTAATGTCATTTTGTTGATATTCAGAGGTTACTTTTGCCACTAATGCCAATGGCACGACTTGGCCATCATTTAATCGAACATTGGCTTTCATTACATCATCAACGGTTTGACGTTGCTTTTCAGGGTAGCGAATTCTTACTTTCACTTCGTCTTTACCACGTTGATAACTTTGTACAATTTCGCCACCAAATGCTTGAAGCACCTGACGAGATAAAGCTTGTGTCGTAAGCCCTAATGCTAAACCTTGTTCATTTAACTCAAAACGCAATTGTGCTTGGCCTGAGTCAAAATTATCATCAATACCACTCACACCCGCCACTTGTGATATAGCCGATTTTATTTCCTGACCTGCAGCACGAATAGTGTCGGTATTCCAAGCTTTCAATTCAACTTTAAAGTTATCGCCACCACCAAAACCAGAGCGAATATCTAATTTTCGAACCCCTTCTGGCATTTTCACTTGTGCTTTCCAAACACGAGCAAATTCATTTAAACCATAAGGTGCTGCTTCATCAAGTTCAACGACAATAGAGCCTGCTAAGTCACTTTCGCCGATCACTTCAATGGTATCAATGCCCGTCCCTTGCTGGCTATATTTCGCCATCAACTCTTGGTCGGTGTTTTGCGCGGCAAGCTCAAGTGCATTCAGGTTTTTATTGGTTTGACCAAAGCTGGCATCATTTTGCATTGAAACATTCGCTTCAATAACACTACCAGGAATATCTGGGAAGAATGCCACCCGCACACCACCGTTAGTCGGCATGCCAATCACTAAAATAAAAATAGCGATAAAACCACAAAGCACACCATAGCGATAATTCACCGCAAATTTAATTGCTGGTTGGTAAACTTTATCGCTAAACCACTGTAAACCATTGTCAGCAGCATCTTGAATACGTGGCCAAATACTTTTCCAACCCGCTGTGCCTGTTTTCCTATGAGTATCTAAATGTGCTAAATGTGACGGTAGAATTAACTTTGATTCCACCACTGAAAGTAATAAACAAATAGTCACAATAACGGCAAATTGTGAGTACACCTGCCCCATGCCGCCTTCAACATTAGCGAGGGCAATAAAAGTTGCCACTGTGGTTAACACACCAAATATGGTTGGTACCGCCACTTTTTGTGCGCCAACCACAGTACTTTTAATCGAATCGCCCTGTGCTTTTCGGGTTGCGTAAATACTTTCGCCGACCACCACTGCATCGTCTACAACAATACCGAGTGCGAGAATAAAACCAAAAGTAGTCATTTCATTAATCGTCATGCCAGTAAAGCTGTCGGTCATGAAAAATAACGTACCACAGAAAATAAAAGGCAAACCTGCTGTTACCCAAAACGCGACGCGTAAGTTTAGAAAAATAGCTAAAACAATAAAAACTAGCGCAATACCTGATAAAGCATTTTTAACCAATAGCGCTAAACGATCACGTATTAACGTGCCGCCATCGTTCCAAGTTTCCATCACAACATTTTGTGGTAGTAATGCACTTTCTTGCCATTTACTGACAATGTTATTGGCCTGCTCAACTATTTTTAAAACATCGCCATTATCGTCGACATTAATTTCTACACCAATGCCAGGTTTACCGTTGTAACGACCAACCACAAAAACATCATCGGCAAAATTATCGTTAACTTTCGCAATATCACCTAAACGAATTTGACTACCATCAGCCAAAGTAACTAACGGAATATTGGCAAACTCTTTTTGCTGATAAGCCTGTTCGGCAACTTTTAAACGCACCACTTTATCTGCGTTACGTAAGCTGGTAGAAATGGCGGTTGCTGATTCACTATTAACCACATCAGCAACATCCGAAAACGATAAGTTATAAGCTTGTAGTTTTTGCTCGTCTAGCTCAATCGACATCATCGGCTCAGCTTTGCCTTTTATCGACACATTTGAAATGGAAGGTTGCGCTAATAAATCAACTTTTAAACGTTCGGCAATGGCTTGCAATGCTGTGCGATCACTATCGCCAAAAATCTTAATAGAATAAGCGTGATTCAATTGCGTCATCTTCTCGATGCTTGGCTTTTCCGCTGCCGCAGGAAAATTATAAATCGCATCTACTTTCGCTTTTACATCACGCAATAAAATATCAAGATCGTAGCTAGACGTTGTTTCTACGGTAACATTACTGCCGTTAGCATTCGAAGTTGACGTAACACGCTTAATACCTTGTACTGTCGCTAGTGCTTCCTCAATTTTTATTGCAATACCTTCCTCAGAAAGCTTGGCATCGCCACTATCGTAAGTCATAGAAATACGAATAGAGTCAGTCGCCCAAGGTGGAAATGCCTCTTTGCGCAATTGATTAAACGACATTAAGCCAAGAAAGATGATGGATAACATCAGCAAGTTTGCGGCAACTGAATTACCAGCAAACCAAGCGATTATACCGCGTTGGTGGTGTGCAGGTGTCATTACAGTAACTCCTCTACTTTAGCTTCTACCTTCATATTCTTTAAATAACTAGCCAGTGGCCGGTTTACAATTTTTGCTGACTTACTTATAGCTGCGGTGTCAATCGGTTGCACATAAACGGCATTGTTCTGTGAAAACATCACCTTTACCGATAGGTAATTAAGCAGGCCTTCATCATTAACCTGCCAAACGGTATTACTGTCTACTAATGCCGATGCGGGTAATTGCCATAGTTGCTCTATTTGTTCCCCGTGGATATTGGCTTTAACAAATGAACCTGGAAATAGCGGCTCTGCTAAGGCAATTGGTTGTTTAACAACGGCAACCAGCGAACGCTGACGACTTTGCGCGTCAATATGCTGTTCAACGCGATCAACCAAGGCTGGCCATTGTTTTTGTGTTGACTCATCAGTTAATGTAACTTCTATACCTGCAAATTGTTGCGAATCATTTTTAGTCTTCGGCAAAAGTTGCCATTGTTGGGCTGATAACGGCAAAGCCACTTCAAATAATGAAATATCATAAAGATCCGCTAGGGTTGTGCCTGTTTGCACATTACTGCCCACTTGTATTTGTTTAGAAACCACCAAGGCATCGAATGGTGCACGTAGTTTCGTTTGTGCTAAGTCATATTGTGCCTTTTCCATTTCTTTAACTGACATAGTGTACTTTGCTTTCGCGGCAGCTAATTGTGGCTTACGCAGTACTAAATCTGATGCTTGTTCGCCAGCTAAACCAGACTGCTGCCATTCTTCTTCCGCTTGGCTGCTATTAAGCTGCTCTTGTGCTAAGGCTAATTTAGCATCCGCCAAATTCGCTTGCGCATTTGCCAATGCTTGTTGATAAACAATAGGTTCAATTTCCGCTAGCAACTCGCCTTTTTTAAAGGTGTTACCGGTTAAGAACTTGTCTGACAAATATGTGACTCGACCACTAACCTGCGAAGTTAATGCTAATTGGTTACGTGATTTAACTTCACCATAAGCGGTAACAGAAGCCCGTTGGCTAATAGGGGCAACTGCTGTCACCGACACCACAGGATATTGTGGTGCTACTTTTGGCGGCGGTGTTTTTTGCTGATTGGCAGACAAGGCACCATTGATCGTAATTGCAAGAAAAATACTGGTTAACCCTGCCACAGTAGCAAGTGATTTTTTATTGATAATTGGCATACCTATACTCCTAAGCCTAACGCAAGCCCTAAGGTAATGCGGTTGTTTAATAACTCGTAAGTTAATTGCGTAACTTGTGCTTGTAATGAAAATGTTTGTTGTTGAATTTGTAGCAGGTCTATTAACGACACTGTGCCTTGGCGATATCGTGAGGTATACGTTTGTTCGCTGCGCTTAGCGCT
Source organism: uncultured Colwellia sp. (assembly GCA_913058245.1). GTDB lineage: Bacteria > Pseudomonadota > Gammaproteobacteria > Enterobacterales > Alteromonadaceae > Cognaticolwellia. Next base: position 178,781 of record CAJXQJ010000003.1, on the reverse strand, counting down.
CGCAAGAGCTGATTTAGTTAGCACTAACCGTTTGCTAATCGCTTGTTCTTGAGCAACAGCGTTATCCACCTCATTAACCGCTGAAAGTAACTTTTCTTGGAAATTCCAGTAGCTTTTTTCAGCAGAAAACTTTGCAATCTCTACTTCACTGGTCAGCTTGCCAGCATTAAAAATTGGCGCTGATAATTGCCCGAGCAGCTGCCAAGCATTACTACCAAAAAGCGCGTCATGTAAGTTGGCATCACTATTGGTAATTGAAGCTGTTAGTGACAAGCTAGGTAATAACGCTTTATACGCCACTTTATGTTGATACTGGCTGGCAATAATATTTTGATACGCCTGTTGTAAATCAGGGCGTCGACCTAAACTTTGCTCTGAAACTTTCTCTAGCGGCATCATCACTTCAGGGTAAACTTCACGATAATTAAGTGAATTTTCAGTCACACCGGTTAAAAGTACGATGTTTCTTAATGCTTGTTGATATTGTGCTTGATAATCAACCAATGTAGCTTGGCTACTTTGTGTTGACGATTTGGCGGTATCAAGCTCATTTAACTCAATTAGTCCTTTACGATAGCGATCAATAATCACTTGTTCATTGGTTTGATAAGCCTTAACGCGCACTGTCTCGATGGCGATTAACTGGCTGGTTTGTACTAAGCCTAAATAGGCTTGCATCACATTAGCAGCAAGTAAATTTTTCGCACCTTGATAGGCATACGCACTGGCAGCAACATTCGCTTGTTCCGCACTACTGGCATTAGCAAGTTGCTGCCAAATATCAAGGGTCCAAGCAACATCAACGCTAGCGCTATAGTTTGCCGTGCTCGCCTCAGATTTATTGGCATTTAGGCCTGCTGAAATATTTGGCCATTGCGATGACGAAGTAACCGTTAATTGTTGCTCTGCGGTTTTTAGGGTCAACAAGGTTTGTTGTAAACTCGGGTTATTTGCCATGGCACTAGCAATTAAGGCATTAGCTTCGTCAATTGCTAATAACTCAGATAAGGCAATGGCTTGTGGCTCATTGCTTAGATCAATGCTGCTTTTCGCAAGGCTTTTTAGCTGAGCGCTAGCTTGTTGATCAAAAGTTACATCTTCGAATGTTGAACATGCGCTAATAAAACAAAAACTTAGCGAGATAATAAATACTGGTGAAAATTTCACAATTCGCCCCATAATTAATAATATGGCGAAAGTGTAGCGAGTGAGGCGTTAAAGCGAGGTTAAGAACTGGGCTAAAATTTTATTTTTGTCAATTTATTGCATAGCAAAGCTAAGTATTTTGCCTCGCTATACAATATTTACTGAGCGATCTATTGCTTTATTATTTCTTCGGTAGCGCTTTATCGTGTTGATCTATGCTCATAGTTACCGACTGATGCGGACCAGTTGCGAAGTTAACCGGTGTAGAATAACCAATGATGTCATCAGAACTTTTTTGATGTGGATTTTTACTCTTAGTTGCTTTAGCAACAATCACCACATTTTCAGCTTGTTGTAAGGTTAAATGTGGCAATAAGTACATGCTTTGGTGTAGCACGACTTCACTAGGCAGCTGCGATAATTTACCTTTAAAGTTTGCCAAAGGTAAACGTGCGCCAGGCTTAGATGCATAAACATATAACACCCAGTCATCCGCGTCATTAGGCATTAACTCAGGAGAAATATTAACTTGTACTGTTACTTTTCTGGCTGGCTTATCCGCTGTTTGTTCTTGTGCATTGGCCGCAGCAGAGAGTCCAATAATTGACCAGAACAGAAAACAAAAACTTATACATATTCTCATAACTATTACCTTAAAATAGTAACTGACATCACAACGAAGCTAAACTTGTAACTGAGTTGCACTGTTTAATTTTTCCTTTGCTAATTCTTAACTGCCGAACAAATAAGCGCAAGAAAATACCGCGTATTACAATACATTTCTGAACAAAATGTGACTTACCTCAATATTGTAAAATTTTTAGCACTTATCAAAATGCGGTAAAGCTAGTAAACGATTAAAATCTCACATACGCTAATGCTTTATATTTTCATTGGATAAATAGATGAACAAAGTCGCATTAGTTACTGGCGCTGGACGAGGTATAGGTGCTGCCACAGCAAAATTACTTGCAAAGCAGGATTATAAAGTTTGTGTTAACTACCATACAAACGCTGAAACTGCTCAGCAAGTAGTTGCTGAAATTGAAGCTCAAGGAGGAACTGCATTCGCTTTTGCTGCTGACGTATCGCAAGAAAATGAAGTTATCCAACTTTTTCAAGCGATTAATAAACAATACGGTAAGGTAACGCATTTAGTGAATAATGCCGGTATTTTATTTACTCAATCTACCTTGGCAGACTTATCTGTCGAGCGGTTTAACAAGGTATTAATCACCAATGTCACTAGCTGCTTTCTATGTTGTAAAGAAGCGATAAAACAGATGCCAAGTGGCGGCGCAATTGTCAATGTGTCATCTGCAGCTTCAAGAATAGGCGCCCCAAATGAATACATTGACTATGCCGCCTCAAAAGGAGCTATGGACTCTCTTACTAAGGGTTTGTCGTTAGAATTAGCTGAACGTAACATCCGTGTAAATGCTGTACGACCAGGGTTTATTGATACTGAAATGCATGCTGATGGCGGCGAACCAAATAGAATACAACGTCTAAGCCCACAAATCCCTTTAAAAAGAGGTGGCACAGCAGCAGAAGTCGCTAACAGTATTGCTTGGCTTCTATCTACCGAGGCCTCATATATCACAGGTACATTCATCGATATCGCCGGTGGCAAGTAAGTAATTAAAAAATAATTTCACTGCCGGTGTAATGTTTTCAGTTTTTTACCACTAACTGATTATAAGTAAAAATAACAATCGAATTAGGGTGAGAACTTAAAACATGGGAAGTGATTTTTATACGGCATTCATACTGCCTTATGCTGGAATTATAATTAAAATCTGTCGTGCATATACCAATTCACAAGAAGATTTTGAAGATTATTACCAAGAGGTCTGCCTGCAAATTTGGCGTAGCCGCGACAATTTTAAAGAAAAATCACAATGGTCTACCTGGGTTTATAAAATCTCCTTAAATGTTTGTTTAACCTACTTAAAAAAGAAAGATAATAAAAATCAGTATTTTGCTTCTGACACATTACCAGCTGAGGCTATTACAGACAGCCAGCATTTTGCTGATGAATCAGTTAACCAACTCTACACTGCCATTCGCCAGCTTTCGGAAACCGACAGAGCGCTGACTTTACTGTATTTAGAAGAGAAAAGTTATCACGAAATTGCCGATATTATCGGCTCAAATGCCAACAATATCGGCGTGCGTATCACTCGAATAAAGCAGCGGTTAAATAAAATACTTAACATGGAGAGCGATTAAATGACTAAATCAATAGAAACAATTTGGCAGCAAGGTTTTATCGACGATAAAGCACTTGTCGCGCCTAAAATTAACGACTTATACAATCAGAAATCAAATAACATTGTCGATAAACTACATCGCATGTTTAAAATTAATATCATTGCCATTGCGATCGGTGCGATAGCAATCCTCATTGTACTAAGCGCTTTAGGCATGCCAGCTTTAGCTGTCTTCACCTCTGCTATTTTATTAATGTTGGTTTGGCTCGGAAAAAAACAGCTTGCGACTCTCGAACATTTAGATAAGAAAACCAGCAGTTATCAGTACATTAAATCATTTGATACTTGGCTAAAAAACTTAATTGCTCAGTACACAAGAATATATCAGTTTGTATATCCGGCCATATTTCTAGCTTGTATCGCACAGTTTGGTTTTTCCGCGGTAGGTCAGTCAATTATTCAAGGTTTTCAAATGGACTTTCCAAATATACCGGTGCTATTTGGTGTGCCAATAGTATTTAGTGTCGGTGTGGTATTAATAGCATTTTTATTGTCTTATTTTGCCAGTGCCATTTATCAGCTAGATATGAAACCAATTTACGGTCGCGAGTTTAAGAAACTTGAAGAGATCATTGCTGATATGGAGGCATTGCGACAATAAGGTCATTCATTTGCAGTGGCTTTTTTCTCAAATAAAAGCCACCGTTCATATTAACCTCGAGGATTTTTTAGCCACTTTTTTACTGGCTCAACCCACTCAGGAATTGGCCTGTAAAAAGCGCCATGTTCTTCACCAGTAGAGATAGCGACTTCTGTAAAGCTTGCCACTGTGGGACTTCTATCTACTAAGCGCTGACACGAGCCAACACCGTCAGAGGTTTCATAAATTGAAAACACCCTACCGTGCAATTTAATGCTTTGGTCTTTCATTAGCCAGCCAGCGCATGCCGCTAAAATGATAGTATTCATATCATTCGACGCAACAATGTTCGATGTGAGCGCCGTTATTTCACCGCCACGCGAAAAGCCTAGCACTGTTATATTTTTATAAGGCACACCCCGCTTAACTAGTTTATCAATATCAGCAGCTAGCTTAACGGCAAACGCTCTTGGATTTGTACCTTTTGGCCTGTGATAAGCAATCAAGTGATATGCCTTATCTTGTAATGCCTTTTTAACCGCGGGGAAATCATAAACTCCCCAACGTGGACTCACCGGAGTTGCATTTTCTCCTTCCACGATTAAGCCATGGGAATAAAACACATAGTGCTCATTAGTATTTACTTGCTCTGGAAAGTGGTCATGCACTTTTCCTGCCCACACATTCGTTGCGATCACGGCCAGTAAACTCAATATTAATTTTAGTTTCATCATAACAACACTAATTCGATAAATTTAAATAAGTAGTTGGATTAACACGCTCACCATTCTTAAGCAGTTCAAAATGAACATGCGGGCCCGTCACCCTGCCTGTTGTACCAACTGTACCCAATTTTTGTCCGGCAATTAAGTAATCACCTGCTTGTACTGTAATCTCATCCAAATGCGCGTATAAACTTTGCAACTTATTGTCGTGTTCAATTAATACAACTTTGCCATAATTGCCGTGCAAAGTTTTTGCATCGGCAATAACTACTATTCCCGACATAGTTGCAACCACAGCATTCCCCTTTGCCATAGCGAAATCAATTCCTAAATGTTGTTTCGGCCCTCTAAAACTATTCACCTCACCAAAGCCCGATGAAATGCGCGCACCTTGCACAGGTAATAGCATATTACTTTCATTTGGCTTCAATATTTGCTTAGTAAACATTGGTTTTGCTAACACTGCGCCAGCAAGTAAAAATAAAGTTATTAAGCCTAAAACTATTAGTTGTACAGACGAGATTTTGCCATGATTTTTACTCTTCATTACTGCTCGAATTCTCGCTTCCATATCTCTTTTTTCTACTGACGAACCTGAGAAATACGGCATAAGTTGAGCTTTATATTCATCACGATTTAGTTTAATACTAGCGAGTAAAGTCTCAGCATAAGGTAACTTATCCTGCGGCCTCAACGTCAACACTTCTGCATCGCAATTTAACTCCATAGAGATTAAAAAGCGCTGAGTAAAATAAGATATCGCTGGATTAAACCAGCACACTGCGGAAAGTATGCGTAAGCAAATTAACACCTTAGGGTCGTGACGCTTAATATGGCAAAGCTCGTGCTCAATAAGTAAATGTAATTGCTGTGGAGGCAATGCTAATGTTTTCTCTGATAACACTAGGCAAGGTTTTAAAAAACCAAAAACAAAAGCGCAACCATGTGAATTAAGCAAATACACATTAATATTTTTTTGCTTGAAATATGACTGCTGTTGCTGGCTAAAAGCTGAAAGGTTAGTCAGTTGTGGCGCAGCCAATACTAATTTATTGAGTTTACTTAAATTGTACAATGTCCGGACTAATGCCAAGGAACTCAAAGCAAAGATAAACCCCAATAGCATAGCAACAACACTAAACCATGCTATTTTCTGATTACTAATATCAACGATAGATGCCTGCTGCAACAAGGGTTCAACTGAGCTAGTAATTCCACTTAACAGTGCCTCAGGTAACACGGTATGAGTAACAGGAATAGATATAGGAAGCAAAGGCATAATGGCAATAGCAATTATGAGCAACCAAAAGCGCGACCAATTAGTCATCGTTTGACTATAGCGCTGCGCTACTTTCGCAAGTAAAACGAGTAACAAGCTCCAAGAAATAAAACCTATCAAGCTTAATGAAATTACTAACACCGTTTGAATGGTTAACATGAATTATTCTCGCCCTTTACTTTCGGCGGCAAGTTTTTCTAGTAACTTTTCTAAATCAGCTATTTCGTCATCATTTACCAAACGACTATCACTAAACATAGCAACAGGGAGCGGAGTGTCTAACTCAAAAACTCGCTTTGCAAAGTCTTGGGCAAAGGCCGCTAAGGTTGATACTTTTTCAAGTTTAGCGGTATAAATTTTTTTATTACCTTGCGACTCTATTTCAACAAAACCTTTATCCCCCATACGCTCTAACGTTTTTCGGGTTGACGAGTAACTCCAATCCAAAATCGCTTCAATTTCATCATGAAGTTCACGTGCAGTGCGTGGTTGCTTATGCCAAAGTAGTTTCAGTATTTCTAATTCAGGTGCTGTTGGTTGCATGTTTTATCACCAATTCAATGCTCATAAACACCATAGTGCGACATTAGTCACAAAAGTACAAGTATTAATTGCGACATTTGTCGCAATTAATAGTTTTTATATGATCATGCAAAATTACTGTTAGCTTTTACCAAGCGCCTGCAAACTAAAAATTTGTCGCCTTTATTGCTGTTAATCTCGTACAAGATACTTTTTCGTAACAAGCCAACTGCAAATTATTTGTCATCAATTAGCGAATTTCATCAGTATTCAATGCAGAACAAAGGCAATCACCAACTAGCTTGCTGTTCTCACCACAGTTCAAAGTCATTAACAAATCAATGCTTTAAGTTTTTTTAAGAAGTTTTAAGTTAGTTTTTGAGCCCGACAGGTGTAAAAAAACAGTACTTTTTATCACTCGAGATTTTTTACACTATGTCATTAAAACTTACGACAAAAGCCATATGGCTTTTACCCTTTCTATTTAGTATTTTTACCCTTACTACGCAGGCCAAAACAGCACATTTTTGGCAAAATGCTACTGTGTATTTCATGCTCACAGACCGATTCAATAACGCCGACCCTAGCAACGACCAAGCCTATAATCGCACTGAAAAAACGGCGAAATTGCGTGGCTTTGAAGGTGGTGACATTAAAGGCATCACCGAAAAGTTACAGCAAGGATATTTTAATCGTTTAGGGGTTGACGCAATTTGGATGACACCGTTAATTGAGCAAGTTCATGGTTATGACGAGTCTGATGGCATTACATACTCATATCATGGGTATTGGCCAAAAGACTGGACCGCTGTCGATGCAAATTTTGGCGATGAGGACGATTTAAAGCAGATGATCGAAACAGCTCGTCAACAAGGTATCAAAGTACTGCTTGATGTGATCATCAATCATACTGGTCCTGAAACCCAAGCTGACTGGGCTTGGCCAGAAAGCTGGATTAGAACGACACCCGTTTGCCAGTGGCACAATTATCAAGAAAACACCCAATGTGCCTTAGCCACATCATTGACTGACGTTCGAACAGAATCAAAAACCGAAGTTGAACTACCTACACAATTGCTAGAAAAATGGCAAAAAGAAGGCCGCTTAGAGCAAGAACTTGCCGAACTAGCTAGCTTTTTCGAACGAACCAAATATCCTCGAGCACCAAAGTACTACATTGTTAAGTGGTTAACTGATTGGGTAAGAGAGTACGGCGTTGATGGCTTTCGAGTGGACACAGCTAAACACGTAGAAGCTGAAATTTGGCAGGTATTAAAAAGGGAAAGCCAGCTAGCCTTGCAAGCTTGGAAACGTAACAACCCTCAAAAAGTACAAGATGATTTACCTTTTTATATGGTTGGTGAAGTATATCACTGGGGTCTAAATGGTCATGGAAATACCGCCAAAGACGGCTTATCGTACGACTATGGCGATAAACAAGTAAACTTTTTTGATCATGGCTTTGACGCTTTAATCAATATGAGCTTCGTCAACGATGTAAAGCAATCTCCAGAACAGTTATTTTCAAATTATGCCAAGGCGTTAAGCCATGAACTCGATGGCAAAGGTATTTTAAACTATATCGGCTCTCACGATGATCAAAATTCATATGATCGTAACCGTAAGCAAGCATTCGAGGCTGCTTTCAAACTCATGCTAGCTCCGGGGGGCGTGCAAATTTATTATGGCGATGAACTGTCTCGCGCTATGTATGCAGTAGGTGCTTATGGTGATGCTAATATGCGCACACCTATGAATTGGCAAGATCTAAAAGCACCAAAAACTCAAGCGATATTGGCACATTGGCAAAAGCTTGGTCGTTTTCGACAAAACTATGATGCGGTCGGCTCAGGTACCCATAAACAATTAAGCCAAACACCCTATATTTTCAAGCGGGAACTTAGCGGCAGCCCGTCAGTACTGCTGGCAAAAGATTTACCTATTGGTGCTAAAACAATTTCGGTTTACAAGCTATACGCAAACGGTGAGCAAGTATTTGATCACTACTCTAATACAGCACTGACCGTGCGCAACGGTAGCGTAAAACTTAATAATGAATTTACCTACGCACTTATTGGTAAAGCCAGAGCGAAGAAATAGTACAGGCTTAACAAAAGCGGCAGTTATCAATCAGCAATATTTTATACTGCCCAAAAGCTAAGCAAGAAAAATTGCGCTATTAATTCATAATAATTGTCCGCATAATATTGAATTAATAAATAAAAATTCACCTTATGCTGTCGAATGCTTTATCAAATTAATCATTATGTTTTAAATTTACAAACCCGTACATTGTCAGGTGCTGATGTCAGCCATCATATTCGGCCTAAAACACTGACAGTATTAATGTATTTAGCCGAGAGAAGCGGGAAAGTTATTACTAAAAATGAACTGCTCGAGGTAATTTGGGATGATGTTAATGTTGATGATGGGGTAATTTTTCAGTCAATAAGAGAAATTCGTCAGCTATTTGCCGACAGCAATATAATTCAAAATCACCCTCGTAAAGGCTATGCTTTCACGGCAGCACTAATTCCATTGCCTGTAGATAAGGGCTCAAAAGCTAAAAGTAATAACCCAGACGAAAACTCCCCAACAGTTTTTCAACTATATTGGCGTAGGTTTGCCATTGCCTTAACGGTTTTATGCTTGTTATTGCTCATATTAGCGCAAATGTTTAATAGTGATAGCCATATCCCTGACAATAAAACATCAGAGGCGGTCACAGCGTTTGAACAAAACATTATTGTGTTGCCAGTAAAACATAAAATTGCATACGGAGAACATGACTGGCTTTACCTTGGCGGCATGGAGCAAGTTATTGCTAAATTAAAGGCACTGCCTGCATCTATTTATATTCATGATGGTATTCGTATTCCCGAGCTTATGCATACCGCGGGACTAAGCAGACACTTTACCTCAGCTGACATCAATAAACTGTTCAGTACTTCTGGTGCTAGCTTGATTATTGAAACTGAATTGCATGGTAATATTTCTGACTATAAATTAGCCTATAAATTTCATGTTAAAAATGATGTAAAACAAGGGGTAATTCTTAATACTGATATCAAAGCCGCCCTCAATATGCTCGCACAAAAAATTGCTGACTTTACCAAACAGCCACTACAAAGAAGTGCAGATGAGCCAGCAAAAGAATTCAGTGATGCATTATTTGCTCAAGCAATGATCAGCTACGAAGCAGATTGGCAATCTTCCATCAGTTTTTTTGAAAGTTACTTAGCTTTAAATCCCAACTCTGTTATTGCAGGTATATACCTAAGTAAACTTTATTTGTGGGAAAAACAATACCAAAAAGCAAAAACACTTATTGATACGACCAAAAAAATCCATGCTATTAACCAACAAAATCAAGCTGATATAGATTTAATTAAAGCTCGTATTGCCTCTCATCAAAAGTTATGGCAGCAAGCTGAGCAGTATTTTGAACATGCATCAAAAGCTATTGATACAGCGCCAGAGTGGTATATAAAAGCCAGTATTGCCGAGGCTAGAGGCTTGCATTACTTAGCCAAAAACTCACTCGCTGAATCAGCACAAGCTTTTCAAAATGCCATTAAGCTTAATCAAATAACACAAAGCCCGATTGGCACCAACTCAAATACATTACATCTTTCATATGTGCTTTATCAGCAAGGAGAACATCAAGCGGCTAAACAGTTGTTTCAGCAAGCAAAAAATAATATCGAAACCACTAAGCTAGAATTTCTGTATTCGATGCTAGAAGACTACAGCAGCAAGCTTCAAATCACAGACTTAGGGGTTGCATTAAAGTGACGTTTGAACTCACGACTAAATTGTGAAGGGCTAGTATAACCAACTAACATCGCCGCCTCTGTTGCTTGCTTGCCATCAGAAACAATTAAATCTTTTGCTTTATTCAATCGAATTTTTTTCAGATATTGTAGCGGTGTTTCTTTCGTTACTTGCCGAAAAGCTTTATGAAAACCCGAAACACTCATATGAGCAAGTTCTGCTAGATATTCTACTGATATCGTTTCAGCGTAGCGCTTGTGCAGTGTATCTAGCACGCGAGCAATGCGTGCGTAATGCCCATCATGATGAGCAAGATCAAAAAGAATATGACCATTTTTACCAATTAATGCGCGGTAGACTATTTCCTCAACGATAGCTGGCCCAAGAATTCTCGCTTCAGCGTCATTTTGCAAAACCTTTAATAAACGCAATATTGTTTCATGCAATTGCTCGCCTAACGTATTAGATTTAATACCAAAGTCCAGCTGATTTCTCTCTTTCGTATTGTCTTGAGCACTATCAGTTGCAAATTTATCGTTTTGCTCCTTTATTTGCGCAACTAGTTTATGCAAAGTGTGTGAGTTCACATCAATTGCTAGGCCTAATAAGGGTAACCCTTGGGCCGTAAATGCTTCACATTCTAATGGCATAGGCACACCAAGCACTAAATAATCACCAGCACCGTATCGCACACAGTTCTCGCCAACATAAATATTCTTATGTCCTTGCGCCATCACAATAATGCCAGATTGATACAACAAGGGTTGCCGAAAACTGCTTTGAGCAGCGCGATAAAACTTAACGCCATCAATAACTGTTCGATGTGAACCTGACAAGTTATTTAGTGATTTTAAATCTGCATAACACTGCATAGCGCTCACTAGCTGCTGCATAATTTTAGCTACCTTAAAGGCTGTCTAACAAAAACAAAAACCAAACTCTACACGAATAGGCAATAAATATCGACTAATACTCTATTTAAAGGCTGCAGGGGAGAGTAATATGCAAGCAATAAAGTAGTTATTTGATAACAAGATAATCATTAGACGAGGTACTTCATGGAATTTTCATACGTTAACCCAACACAAATCCACTTCGGCCAAGGTAAAATAGCCAGTATTAGCGATGCCATTCCATCGAATAGTAAAGTGTTAGTGATTTATGGCGGCGGCTCTATCAAGAAAAACGGTGTTTACCAGCAAGTTGAAAGCGCATTAGCAAATCATTCTTGGTTGGAATTTTCAGGTGTAGAACCTAACCCGACCATGGAAACATTAGATAAAGCCGTTGCTTTAGTAAAAGCTGAAAATATTGATTTTATTTTGGCTGTCGGTGGAGGCTCAGTAATCGACGGTGCGAAATACGTTGCCGCAACTGCACGTTATGATGGCGCAGGTTGGGACATATTATTAGGCAAGCATAATGTTACAGACGCTGTTGCCATCGGCGCAGTACTTACACTGCCAGCGACAGGTTCGGAATCAAATGCTGCATCGGTAATTACTCGCGCAGAAACGCAAGATAAACTGCCATTCTTCTCTCCTGCTGTACAACCAAAGTTTGCAGTGCTTGATGCAGATGCTATGAAAACACTGCCAGAACGTCAGTTAATTAACGGCCTAGTCGACGCTTGGGTACATATTTGTGAGCAGTATTTAACGCTACCAACTGGCGCTATGGTTCAAGACGGTTACGCTGAAGCATTATTAAAGAATTTATTAGTGTTAGCCGAGCAATATGATCAGCGAGAAACCTTGCAATGGCGCGAAAACCTAATGTGGACCGCCAATCAAGCCTTAAACGGTTTAATTGGTGCTGGTGTGCCACATGATTGGGCAACCCATATGATTGGACATGAGCTAACGGCTTTATATGGTGTAGACCATGCACGTTCATTGGCGATAATCCAACCATCATTATTGCGTAATCAACTGGCAGTGAAAAAAGCTAAGTTAGAACAATTAGGCAGTAATGTTTTTGCTTTAGCTGCTGGTGACGATCTAGCAGAACGCACTATTGATGCTATTGAAGCTTTCTACCATAGCCTCAATGTTGCAACACAACTGACCGAACATGGCGGCGATAAAACAAAAGCAGTCAATGACGTGATTACTCAACTTGAATCGCACAACATGGTTAAACTTGGTGAGCATCAAGCCATTACCTTAACGCAAAGTCGTGAAATATTAGAACTTGCTGTTAACTAATAAGATGTAGCATGATTATCGAACTTACGTGAATAGGGCTACCTATATTAACGTAAGTTCTTCTGAGGAACTTTATCTTCAAAACTCGTCGATAATTCGTTTAATCAAAAATACTAAAACACTGGCTTTAATAGCCAATTTCGGCTGACCATATTATCATCCGAATGCTCTACTAACGGTGATTTGCAAGCACAGCTCTCACTTCATTAAGCGCCGCAACAGAAACCCCTTGATCGTAAAAATACAAAATTTTTCCTTTTTCATTTAACAATACTACTCGAGTATTGGCGGCATTTTCGTTACCTGTTAATGCTTGAACTCTTTCACCATCGCCGTAAACAGTAATAACTCCTTTCCACATAGGTTTAGGAATTCCAGCTCTCATACCATTGTCGATAACGGTACTGAACATTTGGGGCACTAAACCTTGGATAGTCGGTATTTCATATACATTGACTCGCGTTTTCGTCATATCTAAACCTATTAGCCAGCGGTCAATATCAAACTGTGAGTTTTGCTTGTAACCAATTAGTAGCAAGGTCATATCACCAGAGAAATCACTTGGGATAATGACGCTTTTTTCTTCCAATGATTGCCCTTCGACAATTGGAAAAGCTTGTCCGGTGATATCTTTATTTGGATACACAGTGCCACATGCACTTATTAATAATGAAAAAATTACAATGATGATTTTCATGGTGTTTGCTCTACATAAAATGATTAGACCTAGCTAAGAATACGTTGCGAAAGATAATCTGGTTCACTGCAAAATCATTATAAAAATCAAAACATTGAATATAACGTTTAGTTAAAGCAGACTAGAGAGATTAGTGTGAATCAATATTAGGGAAAATAATGAGAAGATTTATAACGTTTGCCTTACTGTTAGTTGGAATGTTTAGCCAAGTTGCAACAGCCAACAGTACGCTTGAAATCGTAGAAATTGCACATCCCAAATTTTCAGAGCCATTAAAATTTAACGTTACATTGCCTTCAGGCTACGCTAAAAATACCGACAAGTCGTACACCATGATGTTTGATTTTCATCATTATGCAAACTCCTATTTAAGTGGTATGCATCAATGGATGAGTCACAACGGCGAATGGCCCTGGTTACAAACCATTATTGTTACACCAGCACCCGGTAACCGTATCGGTATGATATTCGATGAAACAGGTAAAACCACGCCATTATTAGACTTTTTTGACGAACAGCTATTTACCGCTGTCGACAATAAATACCGCACTAATGGCTATCGAATCATGAGCGGCTTTAGAACAAACGCAACCATAGTATTATCTGGCTTGATCAATAAACCTAATATGGCAAACGCCTATATTGCTACTAGCCCAGAAATAAAAGATGATTATGTTGCCATTCTCTCAACCGCTAAAAATAAGTTAAGCAAACTCAATGATAAACCCCGCATGTTATTGTTTAGCCATGGGACTGGCATTAAAGAAGAACATCAACTAACAGACTATAAGAACCTGAAAAAAATAATCGAGACTTCAGCACCCACACTACTAGATTGGCACTACAAGAATTTTAATGACCATTATTTTATGTCATTACCTCCCCTCGCAACTGTTTTCGGCATCGAAAAAATATTTGACGATATTCATCAAGGGCTTGCGCCACAATCAGTAATATCTCAGCAAGGGGTACCAGCAATTATTAGGCATTTTAAATATCTTTCTAAGCAAAAATACGGCTTTGAAGTTTCACCGAAAAATTCCATCAATCAATTAGGTTTTTATTTACTCGATGTTGATCAAACAAAAGGACTATCAGTTTTACAGCAAAGCTTAGAGCTATATCCAAACGATGCTTATAGTTACCATAATCTAGCAAAAGCCTATGCAAAACTTGGTAATTATCTGTTAGCGGTAAAATATCAAAAGTCAGCAGTACTTATCGCTGACAATATGCTTACTTGGCATAAAAAGCGCCATAGAAAATTCCTAACACAATACCAAGAAAAACTAAAAACTTCGGCGTTATAAAGTTTCTCGCAACAAAAAAGCCAATGTAATCTATAACAATTAAATTGGCTTTTATATCATTTTAGTAAGTAATTACGCGTGGCTTCTATTCACCCTTAGCCAATAGGTTAAGTACATTAGCCCAGCTCCTATCGCTAAAGCCACAATACTCACTTTCGACATTAATACCTTAATAGGCATTAAATGCATTGCATTTTCATGAGTAAAGTTACTACGTAAGGTATCATCACTAATACCAAAATAGTCCAGTAATAGTGAAGCAAACATTTGAGATTCTAAATTAAAGTAATGAACAACAAAGGCTTCCACTAAAATAACAATAACTACAGGCAATAACGCCCATAAAAAAGGTGCTTTATTTGCAAACATTGACGCCAGCATTAACCAAGCAAATAGTGGAAATAGCCATAAAATAAACGGCACTAGGCTCAACCATGTTAAAGCTAAATTACTGAAAAAATTAAAGCTTCCCCAAATATGCCACAGTGAAATATCAAACCCTACTGAAAGTATCATACAAGCAATAAAAGCAAGTAATGCTGCAATTATTAATGTGACCGTTGCTGCCAGCATAAACACGGCAGGAATGACAAAGGCTCCGGTAAATAGTTTATAAGCAATTGTTGAAAGATCAGAAACCGGCATAGAACGCCAAAAATAAATGGATAAATCCCTTCTTTCATCGAACAGACAAACCAAAAAATAATAAAGCTGCACCAGTAACGCCACCACCATAAAAGGTACAAACAATCCAGATATTGCCACAAAACTAAAACGCGTAAACTCTTCATCTAAGGCATGGTGCTGCAATTGTGCTAAACCATCAAACATAGCATTCATCTGATAATCTTCGATGATCAATAATTGCAAAAGCGGTGCAGCAACCATCATAGTAATAATAATGACGGGTACCCAAAAAAGTAGTTTATTAAATTCCCAAAGCTCTTTTTTAATGTTCATGTTAAATGTTGCAATACTCATTACACAGCCTCCTTGGTCATCACTCCGACAAAAATATCAGCCAAACTAGGCGCACTAATATTACCCAGCGTTTGTAATTCTTCACCACTTGAGCGATCAAACAACATCGTTGTTAAGCCCATTAAACTATTGGTGTGTATTGGTTTCAGTTCTTGCGCTTGAGTTAGCTTGTCGTTAGTAACAGCAACTAATTTAAAACGCTCTCGCATGGCTTCAACACTTTCATTTATTACCAATTTACCGTCTTGAATAAAAGCAACATCTGTCAGAATGTGCTCAATTTCTTCAATTTGGTGAGTGGTAACAAGAATGCACTTCTCATCCGAATAAAAGTCTTCCAGCAAGTGGTTATAAAACTGATGCCTAGTCAAAATATCTAACCCTAATGTCGGCTCGTCTAGTATCAATATTTTGGCATCTATCGCTAAAATAAGTGCAAGGTGCAGCTGTGTAACCATACCTTTTGATAAAGTTTTAACTTTTGAGGCTAAGTTTATATTGGTTTTTGACAAAAAATGTTCAGCTTTCTCACGGTCGAAGTTGCCATGTACATCAGCCATATAACTCAAAGCCTGTTCCACTTTTAACCATCTAGGTAACACTGCCACATCAGATATATAGGCAACGTCATTAAGCATTTCTGCACGTTGCTTTCGAGGATCATAACCCATTACATCAATACTACCGTCGAAGTCAGATAAGCCTAACATCGATTGCAAACAAGTAGTTTTACCAGCACCATTTGGCCCAACTAAACCTAGTATTTGTCCAGCGCTTACTGTTAAATTAATATCCGATACTACCTTTTTCTTCCCATAGCTTTTACTCAAGCCCTTGATAGAGATTAATGTTGTCATTATTTAGCCTCCTCAATTGGTTGTAACAAGTCATCAGTTGAAAGCTTTAATCGGTTGATTTGCTCCACTATTTTTGGCCATTGAGAAGTTAAAAAACTTTCTCGCTCCCTATTCAAAATAATGTCTTGTACGCCATGGTTGACAAACAACCCTTTACCACGTTGTTTTTCAACTATATTTTCGTCCTGTAGCATTTGATACGCCTTAGAAATAGTAATTGGATTCAATTGATATTCTGCTGCAACCTTTCTAACAGAAGGTAACGCCTCTCCTTCGATGATATAGCCATCGAGTATTCTAGAGAGCACTTGCTGATACAGCTGAATGTAGATGGGTGTATCTGGATCCCACTGTGTTGGCATTGTTATTTTCCTTGGTTATTTATCACTCACTATAGTGTTATATACCACCAATACACTTAATGCAAATAATTGATTTTTAATAAATGTAAATATAAATTTCAAAGTTGAAGGTAGTCGGTAATATTAAAAGGCTAGATATTTGTTTGCAGTTTAGAATGAAATGCCGCTTGCAGAGGCGGCATTACTACGGCTATAAAACGCTACCTATTGTTTAACTGCAACGTCTGGATTTTCGGCTAAATCACTGTAAAAATTCATAACTTGTTGGCCTTTAGCATTCTTGTCGATAGTGAAATAACTCAAGCTGCCATCGTAATAGAATCCATTATCCGACATTGGATAAACTTGCCATTTATGTCCGTCCCCACGCACCGAATAAACTTTATTGTCTTCTATAAAAATTTTGCGAATATCACCCGATGCAAGCTTATAACTTCCCATCATTGGCGTTAATTGCTGTTTATTAAAAGCAATTTTTTCAAATTTAGGCAGAGGAATTTCAAGGGCAACGGCCGCTAACACTCTGGAAATTTCACTTGGGTTACCTGCGTCATAATTATTCAGAACCGCAACATAAAGATCTTCACTAGGAATATAAAAAGCATGAGTAGCAAAACCATGAATACCGCCACCATGACCAACAGCATCGTATTTATTAAGCTTAAACATACCTAAGCCAAAGCCGTAATTTGACATACTATCGTCATTTAGCTTCATGGGTGAGGTCATTAACTTATAGCTCTCTGCTGATATTAACTGGCCATTGCGCAATGCTTTAAACCATATATTTAAATCATCAACCGTGGATAACAACGAACCCGCCGCATGTGGCCACATCATATCGATGAAGTTAGCATTTACGTAACCTTCTTTACTCGCAGAGTAGCCATTTGCGCGGTTAGGAATAATCTGCAAACCACCATACTGGCTATTTTTCATTGCTAGTTTGGCAAATATATCTTGCTCAATAAACTCCGCATATGTTTTACCACTAGCAATTTCAATTATTTTACCCAATAAAACATAAGCAGTGTTTGAATAGCGATTGGCTTCTCCAACTTTCAATGCCATAGGATGTTTTGCAAAACGAATGATCATGTCATCAAGCGTCGTCGGCGTTTGCAGCTCTCTAAGCCAAATATTTTCGTCTTCTGTATAATTGGCAATACCTGACGTATGTGTTAATAAATGCCTTATTGTTACCTTGTTATTTTCAGTTGGAAAGTCGGGCACATACTTATGTAAATCATCTGATAATGATAATTTACCTTGCTCAACTAACATCATAATTGCAGCACCGGTAAACTGTTTTGTGATAGAGCCTAAACGAAAAACACTGTTGGTTTTTAATGGAACCTGCAATTCAATATTTGCCAAACCACGCGCTTTTTTATAAAGCGTTTTACCGTTTTTAGTCACAATAACCGCAACACCAGGACCGGTATCTTTTACGTATTTTTCAATTACAGCATCATAATTCTTTATGCTCACTGCATTAGCATCAAGTACTAACGTGGTCAGCAGCATAGTAGCCAAACCAATTGTTTTTATTATATTAGTTTTCATAACTATCCTTTTTGTTAAGCTATTCCAATGTTAACTGGTTTTAATACTATCACCAGTGACTCGATCTAATTGATATTTTTAACACTATTTAAATCTATGTAAAATAAACACCCGTGTGACAACTTGTCATCTAATTGTCACATGAATGTCATATAATGCGTGATTTTCTTGGTTCATTCTTATGCAAAGAAGCAGTGATAAAGCACTTAATAAACATTCAGGCAATTTCTGGAATGTGTTCTTTATTTTTCTCAAACTCGGTTTGACGTCATTCGGTGGACCTATCGCTCACATTGGCTACTTTCACAAAGAGTTCGTTGAAAAACAGCGCTGGTTATCAGAAAACACTTTCAGCCAGCTTTTAGCTATTTGTCAATTTATTCCAGGGCCAGCAAGTAGCCAATTAGGTTTTGCTATTGGCCTACTTAAAGCAGGGTGGACTGGTGCCATAGCGGCTTTCGCAGGCTTTACTCTACCGTCAGCACTTCTATTGATAGCCTTTGCTTCCGCATTGGAATTATTTTCAGGAGAATTGTTTGATGCCACTATTCATGGATTAAAACTTGTTGCATGCGCTGTTGTTGCGGATGCAATACTGGGGATGTCGAAAAAGCTCTGTTTCGACATAAAAACTAAAGGGCTCACTATCGCAACTATGTGCGCTTTGTTAATGTTTGAGCAGTCATTCATGCAAATACTTGTGATATTAGTTGCAGCAATTGTCGGTATTAAATACTGTCGAGGTGCGAGTATCGACGTTAGTGATCAAATGAACATTAACTTTGGCAGGCGCACAAGTTTTGGGCTTATTATTGCTTTTATCGCTTTATTTTTGGTGTTGCTAACAATATCAACACAGTCGAATTTACTCTTAATAGCACAAACTTTTTATAGCGCTGGGTCGTTGGTATTTGGCGGCGGGCATGTCGTACTTCCTTTGCTGGAAAATGCTGTGGTTACCAATGGTATGGTAACTCAAGCGGATTTCTTAGCTGGCTATGGTGCAGCTCAAGCGATACCGGGGCCAATGTTCGCTTTTGCCGCGTATTTAGGCGCTATAATACCAACTGATCATAACCTATGGTTTGGTGCCACTACGGCACTATTATTGATGTTTTTGCCTGGCTTTCTCTTGCTTTCTGCCGCTCTACCGTTATGGCAAAGCATAGCCTCAAAACCTGCAGTAACCAATGCTATAACAGGTATAAATGCCTCTGTTGTCGGCATTTTGGCAGCTGCACTATACGATCCAATTATTAAGGTAAGTATCGCTAGCAATATCGACCTTGCCATTGCGACTATAGCTTTTGCCATTATCTCTATTTGGCATCGTTCACCATTATGGGCCGTACTCTGGTGTATATCAGCAACAACTTTGCCGATGTTGCTTAACTAAAGTGACACTTTGAGTTTTTGTTTAGGTTGCAATAAGCCATTGCTTGCCAGTTTGTTCCAACGCACTAAATCTTGCACTTTTACTTTATATTTACGACTGATATCCCAGAGATTATCGCCGCTTTTAACCACATGATAGCGTCTTTTTGTACCATATCGAGTATAGTCAGCTAAGTTAATAATTTGACTAGTTAATGGCATAACTAATGTTTGCCCTATACGAATCTGGTTTGAGGTGAGTTTATTTAGTTGCTTTATTCTTGCTACGTTTGTTGAATATTTAGCTGATATTTCACTTAAGGTATCGCCAGACTTAACCCGATATTTGTGCCACCTCAACCAATCTGCCTTATCAGTCGAAGCTAACTTATCACGTAATAAATCTGCTGACGCTAGTGGCACTAATAGTTGATGTGCTTTTTCAGGGGGTGTTACACCAAAATTTAAACCAGGATTGAGTCGTGCTAAATGCTTGCCCTCAATATTCATCCATTGTGCAGCTAATGTTAAATCGAGTTGCTCCTCAAGACTAATAGTTGTTACAACAGGCATATTAGAAATAGGGGTAAAGGTATATTTTAGTTCTTCAGCGCGCTGTAATATATCAATAATGGCCAATAGTTTAGGTACATAGGCTGTGGTTTCTGAAGGTAGCTTTAAAGACCAGAAATCAATCGCTTGGTTTGCTTTTTTATTTTTCGCAATTGCTCTTCCAACACGCCCTTCTCCCGAGTTAAAGGCGGCAATAGCATTTAGCCAATCCTGCCCAAGTGTACGATGAAAAAACTGAAAATAGTCGAGTGCCGCCGTCGTTGATGTAACAATATCGCGTCTACCGTCGTACCACCAATTACGTGATAAATTAAATCGTTTTGCCGAAACAGGCATAAACTGCCACAAGCCGGCGGCACTTTTATGAGAAACACCATAAGGAAGATAGGAGCTTTCTACTATAGGTAGAAGCGCTAATTCAATTGGCATATTGCGGCGCTCTATCTCTTCAACTATATAATAAAGAAATGGTTTCGCACGCTTAGAAATAGTCACCATAAAATTTGGGTGGCGTAAGTAATACGCTCGCCATTTTGCTACCTCCTGATTATCCGGTACAGTAAACGTCAGTTGGTCGCGGATACGTAGCCAAATATCTTCATAAACGATTGGGGCGGGAGTTTCAGTCTTGGTCAGCTGCTGTGGTTTGTCCTCGGGTACTTGAGGTTTCGCACTATTTGCTTCGTCAATTGTTGCTGGTAAAACAGGGGTTTGCTGACACGCTGTTATTAAAAACACGCAAGCTAAAGGCAGAAGTATTTTCACTAAATGAGCATTCATATTATTTTAATTGCGCACTTGGTCGCTTATTGCTTAATTACAGAAGCGACATAATGCGACAACTGTCGCATATAAGTCAAGTATTGATCTGATATTACTCGTGACATGATTAATCATAGTCGGCAGTAAAAAGTGAAGTCAGCTTAAATTACTCGTCATCACCTTGTTGTTTAATTGTACGTAGGCGTTCTCGGTACTTGTCTCGCGCTAACGCTTGCATATCCGTTACAGCATCGCTTTCATCAACAATTTCACGGCCTAGCAATGTTTCTATGGCATCTTCTAAGGTAACAACACCGGCAGTTTGACCAAACTCATCCTCGACTAAATACATATGTATATGGTTCTTAATAAACATATCTAGCAACTGCTGCACTGGGAGCTTTTCAGAAACGCGCGTAAGTGGGATCATAAAATGACCAATAATTTCGTCGCCCTGACCGTTTCTTTCAGCTTCATAAAGATCACCTTTAATCACTTTGCCTTTGATATCATCAACAGTTTTATCGTAAACCGGGATCCGGGTAAATTGGCTTGTTTGTTCATGATTTAGCGCTTCGGTAACAGTCGTGCCTTTGTGTAGCATATGAACGACCGTACGTGGGGTGTAAACTTGTGCTGTACGCAGTTCACGTAATTTCAACATATTCGACAGGTATTCATTTTCTTGTGAAAACAAACTGCCATCTTTATGACTTAATGATGCTAGTGCAATAATTTCTTCGCGGGTAATTTCATTTTCTTTTCCTCGCTTAAAAACACGGGTTAATCGCGTGGAAATCCAAACTAGCGGATATACTATCCTCACCAACCAAGTAATAATATGGGCTGAAGGAACTGCTAAACCACGCCAAAATGTAGCACCTAAGGTTTTAGGAATAATCTCTGAAAAATATAAAATAGCTAAGGTAAGTAAAACCGCGACCAAGGTTTCCCATTGTTCGCCAAATACTTGAATAGCTTGAGAACCAACACCAGCAGCTCCCATGGTATGAGCAAAAGTATTCAAAATTAAAATGCTAGACAATGACTCATCCAACCGTGTTTTAACTTTTGCTAGTGCTGCCCCAGCTTTTGGCTTTTTTGATTGAACTTGTTCAACAAAACTCGGAGTTATCGACAATAAAACAGCTTCGAGTACTGAGCATAAGAATGACACGCCAATTGCTATGGCCAAATAGATAAAAAGTAAAGTCACGAATTAATTCCAAACAAACCAATAATATATTCTTTGATGGCTGACAGCATAACACAATGGTGCGGCTAACTTGGAACTTCGTTTTTAATAATAAAATATTTTGTACCGACACATAGGGAATTAACCTTATTTTTACCAATACGATATTTTAATTAAATAAAAGCCCTTCCAGTGAAAGGCTTTTATTAAGCTAACTTCATAATATTTAGCTGATGTGATTCATTTCATTCAACGTAAATTCAGCGACTGCACCTTCTGTTGCCCTTAGATATTCAGCTAAGTGCTCATTATTCATATGTGCCTGCCATAAATCACGTGATTGCCAATTTTCATAAAACATAAAGTGCGCTGGATTTTCGTGATCTTGGTGTAAATCGTAGTTAATACAACCTGCTTCGCCGCGAGTTATATCAATAAGTTTTAGCAGTTCAGCTTTAACCAATTCAACTTTATCAGCATTGGCTTTAATATTTGCCACTATCGTTAGTTTACTCATATTTTGCATCTCACTCTTCAATTTATTCGTTCATTGAATTACTAATTCCAGCAAATAATAGCGCTTGATTTACCACAGATAAACAGCATAATATTTTATACATTACCAAAATATATTTGATAATAATGCAAATAGAAGATTTAAAAATGGTATTAAAAGTGGCAGAGTTTCGCAGTATTTCTGCTGCTGCTAACAGTTTAGATATGCAAGCAGCTACCGCAAGTGCAGCGATTAAGCGCGTTGAGCGAGCCTTAGGGGTGGAATTATTTATCCGAACAACCCGCAGCTTAAAAGTCAGTAATGCCGGCGAGCGATACTTGCCACAATGCCAGCAAGCACTTAATATGTTGGAACAAGCCAAGCTCAATGTAAAAGATGACTTAGATATTGTTGATGGTGAATTACGCATAGGTATTTCTTCTGATTTAGGGCGAAATGTAGTTATGCCTTGGTTAGATGAATTTATGCAAAGCCACCCAGCGATTACTTTAAAAGTTAACCTCAATGACAGCAACATTGATTTCTATCGGGATTCTGTTGATATATGTTTGCGCTACGGTTCGCCAGCCGATAGCAATATGTACGGTTTTAAAGTCTGCAATACACCGAGGTTACTTTGTGCAAGCCCAGCGTATTTAGCACAACACAGCTTACCTAAGCACCCGCGCGATTTAATGACACATAACGGCCTTTTCTATCAACTTCACGACATAATTCACGATGTTTGGGATTTTTCACATAACAACGAGACATTTAAAATTAAAATGAAAGGCAACAGAGCTGGCAATGATGGAGACATTGTCAGACGTTGGTGCGTAGCAGGTCATGGATTAGCAACAAAGTCAGCACTTGATGTTGCAAGTGATTTGATTTCCGGAAATTTAGTCCAAGTACTCCCTGAGTATTCGCCGAAAAATACTGAGCTTTGGCTAGTTTGCCCAAGTCGTCAATCAATAACTCCAGCAGTAAGATTGTTACGAGATCACTTTAGAAAAAAGTGCCATACAGTATTGCAGCAACTAGTTGATATTAATGTATTATCTGCACTAGAACTGGACTATTAACACTGCTGGCATTTATTTGTTTTTTCTTGAAATTCGATAAGATTGCCGTGTTCATCTAATGATAGGTCGCAACAATTACTATATAAATTAAATAACAACTGTCGGCTTTTTTGTACTCGAGATTTCAATGTTGAATATTTAATGCCATGTTGCGCTGCATATTCTTTTTGTGAGACACCATTGATCTCGATTGCTGTGAGTAACTCAGCTTCTTGTTTAGGTAAGGCACTAATAAAAGGGACAACACATAGTGAAAGTTGCTGTAAAACACTCTTATCACTTTGAGAATACCAAAGCTCTTCTTTTTCAACTTTTTGGTTTCTGCCACGTCGGCGGTAAAAATCAATAATAGTGTTATTCGCTATTTGAAATAACCAAGCTTTTACCTTTTTGCTATCATGAATTCGATGCAAGTTTTGATAACTTTTCAGTAATATATCTTGCAATAGATCATCGACATCATCAGGACTTGCCACGTTTTTATGCAAAAAGCCCTTTAAACTCGCTTGATACTCACGCCAAACTGACTCTACATTCATCGCTCAAACCTCCTAAACTAGCACCATCACAAGAATAGATGCTAGTTTCAGCATTAATTGAAATTACTCTAATTACAGATTAGAAAATTAACCACAACAACTTGACTCACCACAGCTACTGCTTGATTGCTGACTATTACCTGTCCCTAAAAAGGTATTTGTTAGGTAGAAGTCAGTAAACAGCGCTTCAAAGTCAGCTGATGTCGTATTCTCAGCAACGCCTGAAGTTAATAAAGCTACCTGCCATGCCTGCATTTTTGGCAATCCACATAAAAAGTCGAAGCCTGTGTGATTTTTAACAATATTGGCGCGATGTAATAATGGTAACCAAGCAATATCAACATTACTTAACTGATCTGATTTGAAGAACTTATTGCTGCCAGAAAGCTTCTGCTCAACTTTTGCAAATACAGAAATGAGTTTCGCTGATTTTTGTTTAAACACTTCTTCGTCTTTGCTACTCATAGTGCCACACTGCGCTAAATAGTGTTTGGTTCCTAAATAGCTCCATGCTCTATCTATAGCTCTTTGTTCGTTCGTTACATCGCTTTCAATGGCGCCATATTCATCTTCAATATATTCAGTAATCGCATCTGACTCGAATAACGCAGTACCTGATTCGGTTACTAATACTGGTACCTGGCCATTTGGCGAAATATCTAAAAACCATTGAGGTTTATCTTTTAAGTTAATGTACTCTATTTCATAAGGGACATTTTTGGCATTAAGAGCCGCCGTAACACGTTGAACAAAAGGGCAAATTTTAAAACTAATAATTTTAAGCATTTTATATCTCACTTCTATTTAAATAATTTATACCCTTAAGACGAAGTGAGCTTTAAAAAGACGAAAATATTTAAAATTTATAATGAGGTTGCCGTTACAAGATAGTGCAAGCAGCAAGTAATACCACTATTAGTTTCGTCTAAATAGTGGCGACTAAAAGAATATACTTACCAAATTTAAGAATAGAATTACAATTTATAACCGCTCAAGCGACTTAGTTACTTACCCAACATTTTTAACGATTTTAACTCGCTACGTTCAATTTCTTGTGCGTAAATTGCAGTCGGTGTTGTCGTAATATCAGTATATAGCACCACTTTTGAGTCAGTAACCTGAATACCAAATTCGCCAGAGGTTAAATAAACCCCTCCTGAGTATTTACCTGAGGTGGTGAGCCAATTATCTTTATGTGTAACCAACCACTCTTTAAGTAATACATATTCAGAATTTTGCTCACTTAAACGCATAGTTTTATCACTCGCATCGCTTAAAAATACTGTTACTTCAGGGTCGAGCTTAACATTAACCGATTGTGTACAAGCCACTAAAAGCATTAGCAATGCTGACAAAACTAGAGTGTATTTTTTCATTTTTTATCGCCTAACTCGTTTAAAAATATATAACTTACCTGCTGTGTTATAAACACTAACTTAAGCCTAGTCTATCTCAAACAATATTTAATGCCTTGACGAACCTCAAATTTATGACGGATTTATCACAAAAATGAACACTATAATGAAAGTAGAGATTTAAAAACGCTTGCTTGGCGCCTAGAAACCTCGACAATTGCACTACTTTGTAGCGTCAGCTCTAGGCCTCCAGAGCTGCATAAATCGACATTAGAGATTTTATTTAACTGCACTATATTTTGCCGGCTTATACGGAAAAAATTTTGTTTAGGTAAACGCGCTTCAACTTGTGCAAGTGTTCGATAAACCATAGGCTTTTTATCTTCAAAGTAAACTCGAGTGTAATTTCCCATGGCTTCAAAACGCTCTACTTGTTCAAGGTTGATTAACCAACAATGATTTCCGTCTTTAACAAAAAATTGACTCGTTAGACTCATGGCACTATTCACTTGGACCGACTCGTCATCAACTTTGCTTTTTACCTTATCGCATGCCTGAGTTAGCCGTTGTAGAGTATAAGGCTTTAATAAATAATCAATGGCGTCATTATCAAACGCCTGAAGCGCATACTCTTCAAAAGCTGTAGTAAAAATAACATACGGTGTATGTGCAAGTTGGGTTAGAAAGTCAAAGCCTGTACCGTCGGGTAAATCAATATCGAGAAAAACTAGCTCTGGTTGCAACCGATGAAACACATTCACCGCCGCTTCAACATTATCAGCTTCACCAACTACGGTTATATCGTTGATATTTTTTATTTGCGAGCTTAGCTCCAGTCTTGCCAATCGAGAGTCTTCGATAATCATTGCTTTAATCATGGAAAGTCCGTTTCAAACTATAAGGGAATTTTAACCTGGGCTAACACGCCAAATTCAGAAGCTTTTACGCTAAACTGACTTTGTTGTCCAAAAACTAGTAATAATCGTTGCTTAATATTATTCATACCTATGCCAGTGCCACTTTCATTAGGAGGCTCATAACTACCACTATTTTCAACACTGATATACCACATATCAGATTTATGATGGCTATTAATCTGAATTTTCCCTCCTTGTTTGAGTTTACCTATGCCGTGTTTAATGGCATTCTCCACCATTAATTGCAAAATCATTGGCGGCAGGGATAAACATAGCGTTTCCTGTTCGATATTAAAATCTACTTGCAGCTTATCTTCAAATTGCAGTTTGTTTAACGCGACATATTGTTTAACCACTTCTAATTCATTACTGAGTGTGACCACGGCAGTTTTATCGATTTTCATAGTATGACGCATGACTTCTGATAAATTTGCCAGCATATCACGCGCTTTATCTGAATCTTCCAAAATTAACGCACGAATATTATTAATGGCATTAAAAATAAAATGTGGATTAATTTGACTAAGAAACACGTCTAATTGAGCATCTTTAAGTGAGCGATCTAAAAACGCTTGCCTCCGTCTTGCCTGCTTTAACAACCGCTGTTTTTTAACTGTCGCATACAGTGCCGACCACGCAACAACAAGAAACATGATCATTGGTAAACCTAATAATATTTGTTGCCAAACCAGGTCACTTTCAACATTAAAAATAGCTTTTTGATTGGGGATAATGACTGCGGCATAAAGTGCCATAGTAACAAGCCCCGCAACAATAGAACCTAATAAGATTTGCACTAAGGCGTGAAAAATTTTATCACTTTTAAGATAGCGCTGATAAAACACCCTCAGTAGGCAGGTCGATATAACTAAACTCACACCAAGCACCAAAGAATTAATTAACTCTGATATGTGGAAGTAAACAAAGTATTTACGACCAAATAAATTTGCTAAGGTAAAGAGACTCCAACCACCAAGCTGTAGCAGCCAAAATAGCGTATTAAATTGCTTTTTTTGATTATCCATAATAATTTCATGTCTTAATATCAACTAAGTGACTTTAACCATTGAACAATATCACTGCTAACCGTTGCTGAAAAGGTAATATCAATTTCTGCATATTCGCTAGGTAAGCCAGTTTTCGCAGGTTGAAATAAGTGATTCAAGCGCGGGTAAATTTTTGTTGTTAAGCGACCGTTTTGAAGAGCATGCTCAAAACCTTCAATATTCTTTTCTGCTAATACTTGTGAGTCGAGTTCACCATTTAGCGCCAGCACTGGCATACGAAGCTGAGTTAAGTATTTTTTTGCGTCGGTTTTTATAAAAAATTCAAACCAAGGCGATGTCATTTGCTCAGTCTGAGCATTTGCTTGTTGCGGAGAAATGCCGTTTCTTTTCATTAAATCAACGAGTGCCGTTTTCGAAATACCCGCTTTAATTGCCCCGATAATCTCACGTTGAACTTTGTCTGACGCCATTAGTGCCTGTTCATCCATGCCCAACAGTTTTTGTATGTAATAAGATTGATCAATTAGGATATCGGCACCGCTAGTACCCAACCCAGCTAGGCTCACTAAGAAATCTAATTGCGGATTGTTAGCCCCTGCTATCGCGCCAATTAATCCACCTTCACTATGGCCAATAAAACCTATTTTACTTTGTGATAATAGTGAGTGTTTAGACAAAAATTGGTAGGCTGCATTGGCATCATTAGCAAAGTCAGCACTGGTTGCTGACGCATAATCACCTGTTGATTTACCCACGCCTCGGTCATCATAACGTAACACGGCAACACCTAACTCATTAAGCTGTTTTGCAATAACCGTAAATACTTTATGACCAAATACATCAGCATCTCGAGTGGTCGGGCCTGAGCCTGACAACAAAATTGCCACATGAGATGCACTGCCTTTAGGGTAACTCAAAACACCTGATAACTGATGTTGACCGTCTAAACTCGGAAATGTCACCAACTCATGACGGAACAATGCGTTATTCTCTGGCTCCTGAGGTTTCTTTTGACGTGCAACGGGTTTTGAAGTTCGCTTTAAATTTAGTGGTGCATTAAAAGTACCTTGCGAATAAGTCCCTTCAAGCACATTATTTTTTAATGTCGCCTTATAGTTTATGTTCGCAGCGCTCAACGCCAAATTTACTTCGTTACCATCTACATTAACTTGATTAAATTCAAGTCCGTATTGATTCTGTTCGGGAACATCAAGGGTGGCCTTGTAGCCTTTATCATTAGCAATAAAATGTACAATTAGCTGCATAGATTTATTCTCAGTGATCAGCAAAGGTCCTTGCCAGGTGCCATTGATGCCTTGGGGATTGTTAGCGGCACTAGCTTCACTTAACACTATATATAAAGCCAAAACCAACACTAATAATTTTCTCATTGCTATTTTCCTACCTATAGAGGTTATTTAGTTTCAATCATCATCATTTTTATTCAACTTCTACGACTTTAACGATGAAAGATGTGAATAGCCTGAAAACTATAGTAGCGGTCAATTTTCTATTTAAGTGGTGCTAGCACTAATTCACACAATAGCAATCGCACCAAAAACAAGTAGCAACTTGGATTAAATTTACAATTACTATTGCTACCCTTTAATCAATTTAATTATTGTTTTTTAAGTAGATTCACCAAACTTCACCAATACTTCACCGAATTAATACTGTCTTTTGAAACGATTCTGATACTGTTTCTTTCTGATTTAACAGACAACGGATTTTGCTAATCCCATGAACAGACTTTTACTGCCATTAGTAGCGTTAACAATACTGAGCTTTTCTTCTTTTGCCAATGAAACTCAAAAACTTGGCAACCCCATAATTAGAGGTCACGAATTTCAGCATGCATCAACAATATTTTCGGAGCAAAGGCGTTATATGGTGTCACTACCAGAGCGTTATTTGTTAACCGAAAGACAGTACCCTAGCCTTTTCGTTATTGACGCAGATTTTCAGTTTCAACATGTATCGGCAGTAGTTAAAAACCTAACAAGAATGGGGAAGATACCGCCAATGATAGTGGTTGGCGTTGCAAACCAAGGTAGCGATGACTATCTAAAAACTACCACATGGCCTGATAGTAAAGATCAAGCATTTGGCGACGCTAACAAACTTCAACAATATCTAACCGACGAATTATTACCTTTGATTGATAGCACTTACCGCACTAATCAACAAAAAGCCTTATCTGGGTATTCACTCGGTGGTATATTCACCCTTTATAGTATGATGCAAGCAGA
Source organism: uncultured Colwellia sp. (assembly GCA_913058245.1). GTDB lineage: Bacteria > Pseudomonadota > Gammaproteobacteria > Enterobacterales > Alteromonadaceae > Cognaticolwellia. The sequence goes on along the minus strand of CAJXQJ010000003.1, from coordinate 148,950 downwards.
TACACCCTTTAATGCTTTTCTCGCTATGAGCCCAAGTGCATGGTTCGACAACAAAAGTTTGCCTAACAAACTAACGCCACTATTAAAACAAAACAAGCTTTCAGCACCCGTGTTCATTTCTCTAGCCAACGAGGAAGATATGGGAGTTGATGAACTCGTGCAAGTATTTGAGTCGTTTGCCAAGCCTGCTTTAAAATGGCAATTTAAGCATTTTCCGAATGAAAATCACTTTACCACCGCGCTACCGGCGCTTTATGACGGCTTACAATTTTTAGCACCAAACTATGCTATTGATGGTACCGACATGTTAGCTATTGGTGACTATAGGCAAGTGCTAGCGCACTTTAAAAAACAGCAACAACAATGGGCTGGCTTTCAGTTTGAATGGTTGCATGGCTACCAATTTAATAAATATTTATTTTGGTCAAAGCAAATAAGGCAAGTAGATGAAATATTAGTTGATATTCAAAAGGATTTTCCTGAATCATTCACTATGGTGAGCATTCATTTAGCTAACGGCTTTAATAAAAAGAAAGATCACGCTAAAGCATTACAATTATTAAATAATATTAAAACAGAGGGTGAAAGTTACCCTGGTTGGCATAAACAAATGAGTGTTTACTATAGCAGTATTAATCGACAAGATTTAGCCGAAAAACATCAAAAACTAGCAATTAAACTTGCCAAGAAAAACCAATTTGCCAGCTGGGAAGTTTGGGAGTTGATGTAAGTGCATTAACTAATTAAGAGTAGCGCAGGTATTACCTCGCTACTCTTGATTCAAATTCATTAGGCTTTGGAAGAATTTCTTATTTGGTGACTAAGTCCAATAAATACTACTTCGCCGAATGACAATACCTTAATAATTATGATTTTAGATACCCTCTACTCAAAAATGTATTCATATGTAGCCAGTAAACTCTCCGCGACATATTCATCTTCATGAGTCACCCCATCTAACGTCGAAAGAGCCACAGACTTTGTACACCCAGTATATTTTTCTGTACTCGTTTGTGTGCTGGCTGCTGTTACTCCACCTTGAATGACTTCTTCCGATTCGGCACTGCAACCATTTTTTTGCTGCCAAAATGACATAGTATCAGGCACAGATGCAATATCACCATTGTCTCTTCCATCAAAAGGAACATCGCTATCAATCGTACTATGTAAGTGATGCAGGTTAACTGGAGTTGACGTTGTACATGCATCAAAATCTCCTCGAAATTGCCCGGCTAGAGCAATAACTGCCGTTAAGCGCTCGGGAGCCTGACAAGCTAACTTGTATGCCATAAAGCCGCCTGCTGAATAGCCAAAAATGTAAACTTTGTCGTCATTAAAAGAATATCGCCCTTGTACATCATCAATAGTCGCAAGTAAAAAGTCGACATCAGGAGTAGTGCCTGTCAACTTATTTGAGCTATTCCACTCGTAAGGAGAGCTATTGCCTTGAGGTGATAAGGCAACAAGGTTAAATTTATCAGCGAGCATTTTACTGCCAAATATATTAGATACTTTTCCAGGACTCCCTGGCGCTCCATGTAAAAATATTGCAATGCCAGAATATTGTTCTGTGGTATTAGTAGCGTAGGATATGATTTCACGATCATCTACAGTAATACAGTTTTGCTCATTTCCAATGATTACCCCACCACATGATGTTGTATTTGACGGTGGTGTAGGTATAGGACTAGGACCAGGTGCAGGCGACTTATCACCATCTGAGCCTCCACTGCATGCCGACACCATCAAAATAACTGCGAAACTACCAACCAAAACTCTAAAGTTTTTACTTATTTTTCTGTTCATGACTTTCTCCAATAAAATAATTACAAACAGCTTGTTAAAGACCTAAAAAAAGAGCAATAATGAAGAAGTAATGAAATAATAATGAATTGATAATGCCAACAAAAACAATAATTAAGAATAATAATGCTATTTAAATTTGCTTCATTTTCACTAAATGAAAATAACTTTTTACTTACGCAAAATAGTCAAAGAGTTGAAATTGAACCGAAAATATTCTCACTACTTTGTTTTTTTTGTAAGAACCCTCGGCGAGCAATTTCTCGAGATGAGTTGATCGAAAAAGTTTGGGCAGGTCGTATTGTTAGTAATGCAGCAATTAATCGTGCCATCGGCGAATTACGAAAGATAATCGAAGCAGATCTTAAAAAACCTCAATTAATAGTTACTATTAGTAAAGTTGGTTATCAGTTTAATGCCGATATTGACGTGCAACCAGTAGTCTCTATTAAAAACAATATTCATAGAAAAAAGCCTCTATCAAAAGCAGCTAAGAAAGCTTTGCCTATTGCTTTGCTTTTAATACCCCTCATTGCAATTCTCTTACTGATAAATTTTAAGCAACCACTGACAAATACTAAGGCTTCATTCTCAATTGCAAGCGCATCACCTTTAACGGTTATAAAAGGCAATGCGTTCAGGCCTCAAGTATATAAAAATGGGCAAATGGTTTTCTTGCATCGCTCAGCGGCAAATAGAAACGTACAGTTATGGCTACAACAAGCTAATAAAAGCGCACTAAAACTAACAAGCGACGACTATTACTATACATATGCTGTATTTAAAGATGCCGAAACTATATTCGCCAGCCGATTTGATAATTTAACAGATAGAAACTGTGAGATTATTGAACTGAATATTGCCAATAAGAGCATAAGGAAAATAACTGAATGTGCGAAACGGGCTTTGACTCAATTAGCATATAATAAAAGCTCAAAAAAATTGTATTTCAACCACCGTGAGCAGGTGTCACGTCCGTATACCGTTAAAAGCATTCACTTAGATACAATGAGAGTACAGCAACTTACTCACACAAATCAGGACGGAAATACACGTGGTGATTATGTTTTCGCCCTATCACCTAACAATGAAAAAATGGCAATATTCGAATACCAACCAGATGGCGGTGCGCTACTCAAAACAATCCAATTGAATCAGCCAAGAAAAGAAGAGACATTCGATAGTTTTCAAGGGGTAGGGAGTGTTTCTTGGGTAAATAAAGAAACTTTACTCATCTCCAAACAAGGTGGGTTTTCGACATATAATCTTACAACCCGAGAGTTAGATGATTTAATTCAAGAAGAAGATATAACGCAAGGCAATTTCGCCCCAAACTTATCACAATTGTCCTATGTTAAGTTCAGTGCGACCAAGAATATTTACCAACAAGCTGTGGGTACTCCTACAAAAGCACTTACTCATTCCACTCATATAAATTTTTTGCCTAACTATGCAAATATATCAAATGCAATAACCTATTTATCAACAGATAACGGTGAACTACAAGTTCATTTGTTAGATGAAGACGGTAAAACTTTTAAGTTACATTTTCCAGAAGAAATAAAACACTTTGGCAATCTGACATTTGCTAAAGATGACAGCTTTATTTTAGCCAGTATTAATTCAAAGCTCTTTAAGTACACGGTAAATCAACAAGAATGGCAAGAATTACAAGTGAATTTGAAGAATATTCATTATGTCGACGTAATAGATAACCAATATGCAATAGTCAGTAGTGACCAGAGTGGTGATTGGCAATTATGGCGTGTAAATTTGATCTCTTTGGCCTCTGATAAACTTACAGAAAAAGGTGGCTATAGCGCTAAATATCACGCCGAAACTGACTCAATTATTTTAAGTAAATACAGTCAAAAAGGCTTGTTTTTATTCGATGTAAAAAATAACATCGAAACAAAAATCAACGAAGATTTCAAAATTACCGACTGGATTAAATGGCAACTACGTAATGACAATGTCTACTTTTGGAGAGCCAATTCAATTATCAGTATGAACTTAAACTCAAAAAAGGAAGACATACGCTGGACATTCGATAAACCAAAATTTTCCTTTTTCTCTGTTAGTCACGATGAAAGTAAATTGTCCTATAGAATTACTGAACAGGAAAAGTCCAGTATCTGGAAACGTACATTAACAATAGTAGAGTAACGATTATTTCTGCATATGCAGTTTCTTCAATAACGTTTCATTATCAATATGTTTAAGAACGTTAAACGGCTCACAATGGCCATCGCCAAAGGAAATAGAACCAGCGACTTTAGCTATTTTAATAGCGGCGGTATTGAGCGCTAAATTACGCTTCCCAATACCCATTAATGCACTGCCCATCGACATACGAACACTAGAGCTTTCATGTGCAATCTGTTCATCTATAAGAGAAAGGCAGTCGAAAAAAAATTCATCAGTAAAGTTTTTATTTCGCTTGTTTTTAGAAAATTCATAAACCAAGCCAAAGCCGCATTGACGCCGAATCGCATCATCACTTTTCATCCAAGTTCTAGCTAGTTCAAAAGCAAACGGCGCCTTAGCTAACGTTGCATCGCATGAACTAAATACATGAGTTAATAAACCAATTCCTAACCCTTCAACCTGTTGCTCAACTTGAGCTCGACTAATTTTTTTAGGATCATCAATAAGTAAACTGATAACTTTAGCGTCGTAATTTCTACTGTCCCAAAGCACGAGTGCTAGCTCATGATTTCTCCCAATTTTCTTTGCCAGCTTTCGCAATACCGTTAAGCCAATGCCAAAACTTTCTAAACCTTGAGTGTCTGTAAGTTTACGCCAATTATCTATCCCGCGATCGTTCTTATTGGCTGCTAAGAGTTCAAAAACGTCAGATTCATTCATAAGAGTTTTCCTGCTTCGAAATAATAAAACAACATATAACTTATGCTAGCGTTTAATACACCTATATCAAGGCTTTGTCGAAATGGTTACTGTTGCTATCACTAGCATAATCAAGCAGACTAATTCGCTCAAACGTAAAGTGAGAAAGTTACAGGAACAGTATTGAACAAAATAGTTGTAAATGGCTGGGTAATAAATTGGGCTAGAGCCGAATTAAGCAAAAGCAATGTTACTAAGCCAATTGAGGCCAAGCACCTCGCTATTTTAAAACTATTAGCACACGCTCAGGGCAATATTGTTTCTCAACAGCACATGCTTGATACGGTATGGGAAAATACTGTGGTAAGCCCTAATACCATTCAACAAGCCATAACCCAGCTACGAAAATTATTCGATGATGATGGTCGTAACCAAAAAGCAATAAAAACCCACCCGAAATTAGGTTACAGTTTAATTTATCATGCAGAAAACAACGTAGAAGTTACCAATACACCTAAAAGAGATAACGTACTACCAAAAGCCATGCTATTGCTTGCCTTACTGTTTTTTTTACCGGTAATATTTCTGCTCATATATCGTCAAGTGCCAGCTAGTGACATAACAGTTAAAAAAATAACACCAATTACCGTACAAGGTGAGATTGTACAAAGTGTGGCATTCAACAAAGCGACACAAGATATTTATTATCTGGTGAAAAATAACAGCCTCATAAACAATTCTGAAGACAGAGATTACTTGCAAAGTTTGCAAAAACAGCGCCTTGATTCGGCAAATGTTAAAACCTTAGCCAGTAATTTAAATGTTTATGGCGCCATCACACTTGCTAGTAACGGCAAACACCTCACATACGGTAAACGATCAAAACATGCAGCAAGCAAAAAAAAGTGTATTCAGCTAAGTAACTTCAACTTAAACACGAATATTGAAAAGCCATTATTGCCGTGTGGTAAGTATTTTGAACATTCACCTACTTGGTTAAACAACACTTATCTCGTTTACTTAGCTACCGATAAAAATAGAAATAACCGCTTATTTACATTAAACACCAGCACCATGGTGAAGAAACAGCTTCAGCTAGACACTACACATATTGAGCACTACGATGTTTTCGATAATAACTTAGCCATTATTGCCAATGGCGTATTGACGGTATTTAGTTTTACAACAGGAAATAATGCATTTAAGCAGGTATATACAAAGACTTTATCCTTACACTTCATCACAGCGAAAGTACGTTGGTTAACAGCTGAAAAACTCGCCTTAATTAACGATGATTCCATACAAACCATAATGCTCAATGGCAAATCTAATCAATTGAAACTTTCGGGCATGCAAAAAATAAATGACATACTCGCCATTAGTGCCGATAACTACCTCGCCATTTTAGGGCAGCAAAACTGGAGCGTTAGAGAACGTTTATTAACTGGCAATATTGATAAGAATATTGGCGAAAGCAACTACTTAGAGAGCAAAGCAAAATACAGCAGTGAAAGTAGTGACATTTATTACCTATCAAATCGCTCGGGTTTATCACAAATTTGGCGACATAATAACCAAGGTATACAGCAAGTTAGCAATATAACATCGCCAGTTGAAGACTATATTTCGGTATTTAACGACAACGCTTTATTGTTTATTAGCAATGAAACATTATGGCTACAAGCCAAAGGGTTGGCGGCAGTCGATTTAAAACTTAATTTAACACCATTACGCCTTTATCAAGCTAATGATCAACAAGTATTACTAAGCGCTAAAGTCGCCAATGAACACCAATTATTGTCCCTCAATCTTGAAACACAAAAGTGGCAAACTCTACTAAAAAGAGAAGTTAACTGGGCGCAAAATGTTAGCGAAAATACCTTCATCACCAATAATGCCATCGGCCAACTAGAAAAGTATGTTGATGGCCAGCAAGCGAACATTAATAGCTTGCCACCGCTAACATTACAATGGCGCTATTTCTGGCGAGCCGATGCTAAAGGCAACTATGCCCTATATTTTCAGGACAAAAACCTTAATGTTTGGCAGTTTGACCCAATTGCCGACACCGCTCAAGTTATAGGGCATTATGATATTAACGCCCTTTTTATGACCGATTATTCTGCCGTTAAACACAGCATGCTAAGTGATAACTTTGTTGCAGAACGGCAGCAATTGGTGCAATTACAAACCACTAATTAAGATCAGCCTGCATACGTTTGATATAAGACTGTGCTTCTTCGTTGTCACTAGCACTGGCAAGTTTGTATGCATTGTTTAGTGATAGCTTTGCTTCGCCATTACGCTTAGCTTTAATCTGAACTTGTGCAAGGCGTATATACAATAGTGTATCGGTAGGGTCTTCTGCCACTACACTTTTCATCAGTGCTATTGCTTGGTCGAATTTATCGCTATTAGCGTACGAAAAACTTAAATCAACTAGCTTGTTTTTCAAGTCAATCTCTTCGCCATATTTTTCATTAAGCTTTTTAAAGTATCGCGTTAATGCAACTTCACCTTCATCGTGAAAAATTGTGTAGTCAGGCTGTAAGTCAGCAAAAGTCGATTGTGAAGCCTTAATTAAGCCAATAGTCGGACCCGACAAATAATTGTCTTTACTGAGATCCGCAAACTCAAACTGTGTACGCGGTGTTTTCGCAAGCTTATTAAGTGACGCTTTCGCCTGCTCGAAGTGTTGACGATTTTCAAGAAATGTTCCTAAGCTTAAATATAGATAATGGTGTCTTTTAGATGAAAGCTGCCAGTTATCATCAAGAGAAGCAACAAGCCCTGATTTATCAAGCCCTAATGCCGGACTAAAAATAAAAAAGGCATTTATAACATCTGAGTGATGGCGCAGCATATACAATGGAAAATGACCAAAACTAGAAAAGCCCTCTATTATTCTATAGCCACTGGTTCGATAGGTATTGTCTATATGTGGTAATACTTCATCGCGCAATACCTGTGCTAACGTCGCACTTTCTTGCCCAGCGGCCGAAGTGAACTTATCTTTATTTGCATATTTAATATCCGGAATAGTTAATAAAATTACTTGGGGAATTGGCGCAAAATCAACATGGCTCAACCACTTCACTTGCGATGTTAAACTTTCTATCCTGCTACCGCCAGCAGTGGTAATAAATACCGGATAAAACTTATCTGGCGCGTTTTCATAACCGTTAGGTAGGCTCAATTTGAAGCTTAACGATTGCTTTGTTATTTTTGAATCGATACTGATATCTAATAATTGACTGTCAGCTTCTGCTAAGGTGTAAAAGCTAAAACTGAGCAACAGAGTTACAACAAAAAACTTAAAATTCATCTTATTATTCCTTTTATTTACCAGCCTCTAGCTTGCAAATAAAATGATTTAATTAATTGAATTGAATATGAAAAAAACCTGAAGTTTTGCTGAACCCATAAAAAAACCACCTTGATATGCTACAAGATGGTTTATATAGGAAAATTAACCAAGATAGTTAAAACTGTTAATTCATTTCATAACATTAGCAACAAAAGTGACCGCTAACTTGGTAGCGCTGGGTTGCGATTAATTATTATTTTGTGGATTAAACTTTGAATTTGCGTTCTTTCTGCCGGAGATAATCCTGATAAAAATTCATCATTGCATGCTTTTGCCAACGGTACGGCTGTAGCTTCTAATTCACGGCCTTTTTCGGTTAAATATACTAAATGTGCTCGTCTACTAGTAGGGTGAGGACGCCGCTCAACAAGCGCCATTTTTTCCAATGAATCTAATAACCTTGTCGTTGTATAATGCGCAGTATTACATCGGCTAGTAAGCTCAGACTGTGTTAAGCCATCCTCTTCCCATAATGCGAATAGCGTCGGCCACAAACTTATATTCAAACCTATTTCTTTTAAACGATTATCCAGCGCATGGGCCATATCAGCACCTAAAACGGCAATTAACCAGCCAAAACTCGTATGTCGAGGCAGCTCAGGTTGATGATCTGTCAAAAATATTCTCCTTATAATTTAACTTATTAGCAGTATTACCAGCACAATACATACTGCTAATACAAGCAAGGCATTTGTGTTGTTCATCATTTTAGGTTGATAAAAGTTACTAGGCATCATTTTATGGCCTGTAAACATAACATTGATCAAGGGATTACCCTGTAATTGATAAACGAAAATCACCAATATATGAATAACACTTAATCCCGTTAAAAATATAGCGTTTAAGGTATGAAACGTTTCAAAAGCCCTAAAAACGTTGCGGCCAAGTATACCTTTTCCATCAATAAATTCAGAGATATAGACACCACTAACAGCCTGTAACAGTAAGAGAAAAATGAGCAAAACCACCATTAATGCGCCAAGTGGATTATGGCCAACATAATGATCTTGTTGCTTAGTCACATATCGTATTAATTGCTGAAATGACGGCAAAAAATTTACAAAACGTGCCGTGTCGCTACCGACAATACCCCAAATAATACGCCACAGTAATGCAATAAACAGCGCAAGCCCCAGCACTAAATGTGCTTGCTCCGCCCCAATGAATTCATAACCAGTAACAACCAACCCAATGAACAAAATGGCTTGAAGCCAATGATAAACCCTGATTGGTAGATCCCATATTTTTAACATAGCTAACTCACAAATGATAATGTTGCATTTGCAAATATAGCAAACGCAAGTTAATATGTCATCACAATTTAGGTAATTCCAAGAGGCATCAAATGAATAAATGGGCAATTGTTGGTGTATTAACATCTCTGCTAATACAGCCTAGTTACGCCAAACAAGTCATTACTGAGCAACGCCAACAGCTTTTCGAGCATATTGAAAATAACGTTGAATTGCTTGAAGACAGAGTAGATGAAGGAGATTGGCCGCAAGTCGCGAATTTAGCGCTCAAGTTAGAGCAAGATGTTATACAGCTAAAAAAACTTTTTCCAAAAAGCAGTAAAGGAGAAGGTCGCAGCAAAAATAAAATATGGCAAGACTGGAAAAACTTTGATTATCGTTTAACTCAATGGTCGTTAAGTTTCAAACATCTTGCAACAGTCAGTGAAACTGAAAACGGCCAACGCATAGAAAATGCCCTAGACACCGCGACCTCAGCTTGTCGCTCATGTCATATGAAATATCGTTCACTTTGGTAAATAAGGATAAATTATGAGACAAAATATGGTAAAAATTCACGCTGTTGCCGCTACGCTTGCACTACTAATAATCACAACATTTTTTATTAGTACTTTAGTTTCAGAGCTATTCGGTGATAAGCAGCAAATTGTTACAGTTAAAACTTATATCTTCTACGCTATTTGGTTATTGATTCCTTTAATGGCAACAACTGGAATAATAGGTAATAAATTAGCGCCTAACGCTAAAAGTGGTGTTATAGGCAAAAAGAAAAAACGTATGCCTTTCATCGCACTTAACGGTATTTTCATACTTATTCCTTCAGCTATTTATTTACGCTCATTAGCAATAGTTAATATTTTTGATACGACATTCTATCTAGTGCAAGCACTTGAACTCACCGCAGGTTTGATTAACATCACTTTGATGTCATTAAATTTAAACGATGGTTTGAAGTTAAGAAAAGCAAAACAGAAAACTTAGCTAACTTTTATCAATTGCTGGCAAGTATAACCCTAGCTAACTCGTTTGCTGTTTTATATCCGTGCAATAACGAGCCGTTGGCTAATATAATACCTGGTGTTCCTCTTAAGCCCATTAACTGGCCAAGTTTGTAATGTTCGGCAACGGGGCTTTGAGCACATAAATTTAATGGCGAGCGCGTATTAATCATTAAGTCTTCAAGTGCCTCTTTAGGCTGTTTGGCACACCAGGCCGATGTCATCTTCTGATAGGTTTGCGATTGTAATCCGGCTCTTGGGTAGGCTAAATACCTTACTTCAATGCCGAGCTCATTTATTGCAGGTATTTGCTGATGTAAGTCTCGGCAGGCTCCACAATCAACATCAATAAAAGCATAAACAACCGCTTTTACTTCCCCTTTTGGGCGGTAAATAATAGTGCTTTCCAAAGCGATGTCAGTAATCAACTGAAGTCGCTTTTTACGGGCATTATTTTCTGTAATATCAAGCGCACTATTATCTTGATGTTGCAATAAAGGGCCTTGAAAAAAGTAACCATTTTCACTAGAAAAATAAATGGTTTCACCACCGCTGATATCAACACGATAAAAACCTTTTAGCGGACTTTTCTCAACAGCAACTACCTGCCAATTAGGCTTAATGCTATGTACTTTTTCAATAACACTAGCTTGTTCGGCCTGAGAAATTTTAACCGCAAATTCTTGTGCGTTTGCCAAGCGAGAAAACATCAAAAAACAACCAATTGCTAATAATATTTTTTGCATTGAATTACCTTACTTAAGTTTTACCGATGATGATTTTGAGCAACAAATTTACAAACAGTAAAAGCTTCCGCTTTAACGCAGCAGCTTTTATTTAGCTTAGGGCGTGTTAATCTTTGATGTATATTTTTGACCTGATTAAATCACGCTTAATTCGAAAAAAATTTATACCACAAAGAGCAATACGCCCTAATACCAAGGTCAATTAAAATAGGTAGGTATATAAATATCCAGCACCAACTGCCATTGACAAAATGACCGTGATAAATGCCAAAATCATTTTGTTTTTAAAGATTGATTTTAGCAATACAACTTCCGTTAAACTTGCGCCTGCACTCCCTATGATTAATGCCATTACTGCGCCTAACCCCATGCCTTTCGCTGCTAACGCTGCACTTAATGGAATAACAGCTTCTGCACGAATATATAAAGGAATGCCAATTACAGCAGCAACCGGAATTGCAAATGGGTTATCTTCGCTGGCAATACTTGCTACTAATTCTGTCGGCATAAAACCATAGATCATAGAACCAACAGCAATACCACCAATAAGGTATGGTAATACTTTTTTGAAGTCCGCCCAGGTGCTATACCAAATTCTTAGCCATTTGCTTACTTCTTTTGCTTTGCTACCACAGCTACTCCCGCAACCTTTACTTTCTGGCTCAATATAAGCTTCTGGTTTAATGTATTTTTCGAAGCCCAATTTTTCGAGTAAATAACCAGCCGCAATTGAAACACCCATCGCGATAACAAAGTAGAACACGGTTACTTTCATGCCAAAGGTCACTGCAAATAAGCCAATGATGATCGGGTTCAATAATGGGCTAGCAAATAGGAAAACCATCATAGTACCAAAGCCCGCTTTTGCTCTAAGTAAACCTTTTAAAAAAGGAATGGTTGAGCAAGAACAAAAAGGCGTAATAGCGCCTAAGAATCCAGCAACAATATAACCCTTACCATTTTTACTGCTTAATATACTTTGAATCTTGCTTGGCGGAATATATTCCTGCAATACACCAACAATATAGCTGATCAATAAAAAGAGTAACGTTAACTCAACAGCCAAAAAGGCAAACATATTTAAGGTATCAAACACCATTTCTTGCGTAATAATCATAACAACCACCATAAAACTACATTTCTAGATTTGTCGAATTATAGACTTTAAACTTTCCTTGTCAATATATTTCTAGTAATATGGAAATATAAGCTATCGAACATGTTGTCGGAGTATTGATTATGGATATTGAAATTGTTGCCAAGGCCTTAAAAGAACTAGGCCACCCTACTCGCCTTGCTATATTCAAGCGCTTAGTAAAATCTGGTGAGCAAGGTATTGCCGTTGGTGTGGTTCAAGAAGAATTATCGATTCCCGGTTCAACCTTGTCTCATCATATATCGAGCTTGGCTTCGGCAGGGCTTATTACCCAGCGCCGAGAAGGAAGAACGCTATTTTGTGTCGTTGAATACGAAAAATTTTTATCGGTCATCGCATTTTTGCAAGATGAATGTTGTAGCGACGAGCAATCATAATAGGTGCACAATCTATATGCGTTTAAAGGGAAACCTAACTAAATGGAATAGTGATAAAGCATACGGTTTTATTGCACCTAATGGGGGTGGCAAGCAAGTATTTATTCATAAACGTGCTTTTACAAATAGAATTCGCGTACCGCAATTGAATGATGTGATTACTTTTTCTATCGCCAAAGATAAGCAAGGTCGCTCGTGCGCTGTTCAAGCGACATTTTCAGGTGAGAAACTAATCAAAAGAAAAGCCAAGCAAAGTAATGCTTTTTCTATTTATTTTGCTTCAATATTTCTTGTATTGATGACAATTGCCACTCTGATGAACTATTTGCCAGTAAATTTAGTTTTATTTTATTCAAGCACTAGCTTTATTACCTTTATTGTCTACGCATTCGATAAGTCAAAAGCAAAGCGTAATGCTTGGCGTACACCGGAATCAACACTACACCTGCTTGCCTTAATAGGGGGATGGCCAGGTGCAATAATCGCCCAACAAACACTGCGACATAAATCTCAAAAGAAAAGCTTTAGAATAGTTTTTTGGGCTACTGTAATCATCAATTGCAGTGCACTTGTATGGTTAATGTCAATGAACGACGGTAATATCCTTAACTTACTGCGCATTCCTATTTAATGATATACGCACATTTATCCGATAAGAAACACTTCAAAAGGCACTAAAATCAATTTTTAAGCACAAAAACAAAATACTGAAGTGACTAAGTGAATAGCAAACTTAATCACTTGATGAGTGAATGTCTACTTCAGTTTAAATACATCTCGTTTATGGCTAACGCCATGTAACACAACCGTATTTATTTGATCGTAAGCTTTAATGGACTTTAGCGGATTTGAATCAAGCAATAAGAAGTTACCAACTTTACCAGGCGCTATAGAGCCATAACTTTTCTCAACATTAAAAGCCTTCGCGTTGTTAATCGTTGCCGCCGCTAATATATGTGGCAAACTTACACCTAACTTGTACATATGCTTAAGCTCCCAATTGGCAGAAATACCAGGTTGCGAAGCATAAGTTGGAGCAGGAGGCGTATCTGTTGCTAATACCAAAGGCAAACCATTTTTGTAGAGGTATTGAAGCACGCGTTCACCGTTATTTAGCACTGATGTCATGCGACGATGAATTTGAGCAAGAGGTAAATTATCATAACCTTCAACCATAACTTTACTAAACCACTGGCCATTTTCACTGGCATACCAATCAAGTGCATCAGCTGATACAACATTTTTGTAATCTGGATGTTCCATATGTCCTGCAACAGTAACATCTCGAAGGCTGCGCATAACATTAAGTGTTGGCTGGTATACGATTTTACCTTCTAGTATATCGTCAGCAATTTGTTGAATTTTTGCAGGTAAACCGTTATCACTTTTAAGTGTTAACCAGTTCCACATACCGTGAGCTAACACATCAACGTTGGCATCTACAGCAATGCGCTGCATATCGACAGCATTAGCATGAGCAATTACTTTTATTCCATATTTATCCGCCGCTTTTCGTACTCGCTTTAAGGTACTCATATCTATTGAAGGCCAATGTGAAGCTAAATCAAAACCATCTTCAATATAGACCTTAACGCATTTAGCACCATCTTCTGCGATGCGCTTTACCACACTTTCCGGAGAATGCTGTTTTGCATCAAATCCTTTCGGCGGTAAACCATCTTTTTCAGGCTGATAAATAAAGTATTTTCGCTGTTGTATTGCTTGCGCTAAATCGGCGCCAAGCAGATTATAACCACCAATAATAGGCGCGGCACCACAAAACAAAAGATCAGGTTTAATCGCGGCCTGATTAAATAGCTCAACCGATGCAGGAGTGCGTGAAGGATCCAATATCTGGGTAATACCGTGATATAAATAACTCCTCGGTTGCTGCTTTAAGTAGGCTTGCTGCAACGGCTTAGTTTCTAGGTAATCCGCATTTGCTCCTGGCATAGTGCCCGTATGTACATGACTATCCATTAGTCCCGGAATTAAAAATTTACCAGTTCCGTCAATCTCTTTGGTACTTTCAATTGCTTCAATTGCAGTTGTAGATACTTTTTTAATAACACCGTCTTCAATTAAAAGCCATTGGTGCTCAAGTGTTAAAATGCTATTGTTATCAACAGGATTAATTACGGTAACGTTTTTAATAATTAAGTCGTTGGCCTGACTTTGTTTTGTAAAAATATTAAAGATAATAAATAGAAAAATAATATATTTCATGAATCCTCTGCTGCTTAATGAATAATTTTGCGTCAGGTTGCACTAGCCATAAAATAATTACTTAATCACTTTCTAATTTAAATCTAATTTTTTTCTTAATAATTTAAAATCAGTAACTTACTATGTGCTGTTATAGAATAAAAACACTGATATTGAATATTGTTTGATGGACATTAACCAATTGAATGCCGAAAACCAAAGTGACATTAACTACCAGCAACCTTTTATTTTAGGGCCATGGCTTATCACGCCAGCACTAAATAGCATAAAGTGGATTAATGAAGACAAAGCGTCAGAGTATACTGACCAACCAAGCATTCAGAAGTTAACGCCAAAAGTTATGGCTCTTTGTGTGTATTTAACTAAGAATCATGGCCGCCCAGTCAGCCAAACCGATATCGCTGATGCCATTTGGCCACAACGCGTTATTTCTGATAGCTCAATTTATCAGGCGATAGCTCAACTAAGAAAAGCACTGAATTGCCACCAAACTGACATTGACCATATTGAACGTATTTCAGGCAAAGGCTATCGCCTACTGTTACAGCCAAAGCAAAACTTAGAACAAATAAAAAGTAAAAAAAAACCATCAACAAATAAAGTGCTAGAAAAAAAACACTTAAAAAGAAGCAACGTTATTACCCTCGCCGGCCTAATAACATTCGCTTTGCTTGTCCTTTCTGGTTGGTATTATTCATCAAAAGAAACAGCGAATGAACAGCAACTGCTTACTATTGCTGTTTTACCAACAAACAACCTCACTCAACCTAAAATTGAATCTTTAAGTTCATTTAACCAATTATTAATCAGCGATTTAGTGTCACAGACTAAGTTAAAATTTATCTATTTACGAAAAGATATTGAGACAATTGAAGCTAAAACTCGTTTATTAACAAGTATTCAGCAATACAATAGCTCCTTGTTAGCGTCAGTGCAGCTTGTTAATCAAGAAAACAACGAAATTATTTGGGCACAAAACTTTAAAGCAAAAAAAACCGACATGCTGGTACTAAAAAACACTATTGTTGAAGCGCTTGTTGCACGCCTACTACCAACAAATACAACAATCAAAGCCTCAGTAGCTCCTGAACAAGACCCTCACTACGAAAGCTATATATTGGCACGCCATCTATGGGACAAACGTAATGTATCGGCATTGAACCAAGCTAAAGTTCTGTATCAAAAAATTCTCAAACAATCACCCAATCACCTTGGTTCATTAATTGGTCTTTGCCATACACATATTTATCTATCTGTTTATAGCAAGTTAACGTCTTCACAAGCCCATGAAAATTGCCAACCTTTAGTCACCAAAGCTTTGGAAATCAATGCCAACAATGGTGAAGTGTTGACTACACAAGCCATTTTACTTAACGATTTAGGCCAATTTGAGGAAGCAGAACAATTGTTTAAGCGCGCAGCTAAAGTTGCGCCAAATTATGCTATGGGACATTACTTTCGTAGCAAATTCCTTCGCCAAACAGGGCAATACAGCCAGGCACTAAAAGCATCAAAAAGCGCATTTTCACTAGACCCTTTATCTCCGATTATTATTCGTGGACTTGCTTATTCATACCTAAACATGCGACAAGTTGAAAAAGCGAGAAGCTATTATCAACGAGCACTAATTATTGAGCCACATTACTCACATCGTGCGATTGAAGAGCTTGATTTTCTTCCGCTAAATACAAAAAGAGCGCAAGCATTTATACAATGGCTTAGCACTGAGCCAAGCAATATTGCCAATCATAGAGTTTACCAACTTACGCAGGCATTAGTGTGGCTAAGCTTAGGCGATGTAGAAAAAGCCCAAAACCTGATCACTAATATTAACCAAGATGAGGTGAACCCCGGCTTTCTATTTTATAGCCAAAGCGCACTTGCGATGGCAAAGGGAAAACATGAGCAAGCATTAAAAAAGTTAACCGCTCGCCTTGAACTTGCACCCGATATTGCAATATATGCAATGCCATACATTTCTGCACTTAAAAATATGAAATTATCAGACGAAGCGCTAACAAAGTTTCGTCAATATTTTCCGACTATTAACGTAAATACCGAGATAAAGAGTGAGAATGTTGGGCAATTCATTTTTCTAGCAACTTTGTTAGGTGATACTCTGCAATTCGATACTAAATCACAGATTATTGAAAAATTGACGAATTATTTTTCTAGTAAAAAACAGCTAACTAGTGATAAAGAGAAAGTCTATTGGTATGCTTTAATTGAACAACATCAACAACTTAAGTTAACGATTGAACGATTATTTGAAAACGGTTGGTTACCTGACTACAACGACAATATTTTTAGTGAACATACCTTAAAAGCAATGTATAAAAAAGCCGGTGGGAATGAACAAAGATGGCATGAACTACTGCAAAAAAACCGACAGATTGAGAAATAGCCTACCATTCATACACCACACTGATAAGGTTAATTATGTTCGATGAATGCAAATTGATTGATGATTAATCGCGTACCTAAGATTGTAATTGCAACTAAATGCTACAAACACTGATGAAAAGCTGTTTTAACGTAAGAAATCGCTAATTCATCTATAACGCATATATTTTAAGTAACGTCCTTGCTATAAAAATCAACATCATCATTCTGTTACAGCTTGATGAATAGTAATTATTCAATTGATTTTATAGGGAATAATGTTAATGCATATTAGGAAAGCGCTTTTTTTTACTGGCCTTATCACACTATTTTCCAGTAATGCCTGGGCACAAAATAACGACTTTAAATTTTCTCCAGAAATGGTTAGCCACAATATTTACAGTATTATTTCACCATCATTTGGCTTGCCTACCGCTGAAAATAAGGGTTGGAATTCAAATAGTTATTTCTTTGTAACGGAACAAGGCGTACTCGTATTTGATACCGGTTCATCAGAAGCCATAGGTAAAAGCATTAAAGCCGCAATCAAAACTGTCACCAATCAACCCATTCGCTGGATAGTTAACTCGCATAGCCATGCTGATCATTGGCTAGGAAATGCAGGAATTGCCGACGATAACACAGAAATTATCGCCAAAAAACAAGCCGCTAATACCATGAACAAATATGGTAAAGATGATGTTAAAGCTTTCGCACGTATGACAAAAGGCATTACAGGCAATAGCCAACTTTTATACCCGTCAAAACTATTAACTAGCATTGAAAAGCGCAGCCTAGGCAACATGGATATTGAATTTATATTTTCCAATAACGGCCATTCGGAAGGTGATGTATTGATGTGGTTACCAAAGCAAAAAGTTGTTTTTGGTGGCGATGTACTAAGTTCAGATTGGATGCCAATTATAATCCCTGATGCTAATGTTCCGAATTTAATTGCCACACTCAATAAGGTAATAAAACTAAATCCTGATGTAGTACTTACTGGCCATGGCAATGTAACCACGGTTGAGTCTGTAAAACGAGATGCAAAATTATTAACTCATGTTTGGCAGTTAGTAAAAAGCGGATATCAAGCAGGTAAAAAACCAAATGAAATTATTACGCAAGCACGAGCAGAACTCACATCAAGCTATGCGCCACTTTATAAAAATTTCACCAGTGCTATTAAAGAGCAGATAACCACTATGTATAAGATGCAGTCAGCATAAATCCATTAGTTACATATTGAATAAAGCCAAGGACGGCAATAAAAAATAAGCTTAGTATCATTACCCTATTGTATTTTTCACATAAATTTCACAACAACAGTAATAACTTACTACTTATCACCCTATATTTATAAAATATCAATATGCTAAAGCACATATTTTTAAGCAGCTTAATTGCTATTACGCTTATCTCAGCAAGCGGCTGTGACACTTTAAATTCACTGCGTATGATGCAAATTAATTCCAATGTAAAACCGGTGATTAATAGCACTCAACCCATTGCATTAAAAGCAAGTTTTTTGGGTGAAAAGCCTTACATTAACGCCCACGTTAACGGTGAAGAATTGCTTTTTTTAATAGATACCGGCGCGAGTTTCTTAATACTTTTTGACACCCCAAAAGTTAAAGCAATGAAGCTACCCGAAGGTTTTCCATTATCACTCTCAGGTTGGGGAGAAGAAGAAAGTACCAAAGCTTACCAAACCGATATTGATAGTTTTAATATGGCAGAAGTGCAATTTAATGGCCTAAAAGCGGCCTATATACCAATATCAACAAGCCCCTATTTTTTAAGAGCAGATGAAGCCTTAATCGATGGTGTAATTGGTCACGATATGCTGAAACATTTTATTTGGCAATTCGATAAATCTAAAAACTCAATCACTGTCGGTACACAATCCTATCAAGCAAACCAGCATACAGAGTCATTCGAAATAGATACCTTCCTCAGTAAAATATCTATTGAAGGTACACTGGTATTTAATGAAAAAGAAAACGCCACGGGCGACTTTATAATTGACACTGGTAGCCGACACTATTTAAAAGTTTCCTCCCAGTTTACTGAAAACCGAAATATCGTAATTGATTCCGAGAGCATAACCGCTGCAGATTTTGGCCTAAACGGAAAAGTAGAACATGAGCGCGTAACTTTACCTGCTCTTAGATTAGGCAGTTTGAAAATCCCGAACATTAAAACTAACTTGATCCCAAGCAAAGATGAGGATGAAGACGATTTTTGGGTAATTGGCAACGCCCTATTAAACCAATACAAAACCGTGATCGACTACCCGAACGACAAAATGTACCTAGAGCCACAAAAAAAAATCAGTATGCGATACAATTTACTGGGTCTAGAGTTACGAAAAATACGGAGTGGAGAATTTGTTATTCGCTATATATTTCCTAACTTTCCTGTGAGTAAACACAATTTAAAAGTAGGTGATTTAGTAACGAAAATTAGTAATATTCCAACAACAGAAATAACAACCTCGCACATGTTAAACATATCTGCAACGCCAGGTATCAAACAAGTCTGCATTCAAAGAGATAATTTATGTTTCGAAATAGTCACTGAGAAAGTGATTGGTTATTCCGCATTGTAGATAGTCAGAAATTATCTTATGAATAACTAAATGCTCCATTTACATTAGCTCCCTAATATATACAAATATAGGGAGCTAACTTTCTTTTCATTTATGCCTATTGCTATCAATGAGCCTTAATAGAAACATTAAAACACTTTGGCTGCAGCAGTATAAATAGAAAGCCTTGATTCAAATGAGTTACAGCGAATTAAATTTGTACAATTAATTGCAATGAACAGTTGATGCGAAACATTAATTTATCACCAAGGCCATGGAAACCCATGTTAATAAATGTCAGCAACAACTCTCCATATTCAAATGGCCTACTTGAAGCCGCTCACCAAGCTGGCTTGGTAGTCCATCCTTACACATTTCGAGCAGACAAAGGACAAATTCCAGATTAGCAGAGAGTGTTGAAGAGCTTTACGCATTTACTACATCGATCTTGGTGTCAATGGCATATTTACCGACATCTAAGACAAGGTCATTACTTTCTTGCAAAATACGTCAGAATAATAACAGCATTTAATCTGGCAAGCGTTCATCCAATGCTTTAAGGGACCGTAAAAATAACCCTAAACCGCCAATAGCTAATATCAAAATGACAATAAGATCAAACGATGTCATGGTTTTAAATGAAAATCGAATAGAAGAAATAACACCAAAAATTAAACCTGTGATTGAACCAACAGATAAAATCCAACCGAAGATGTTTTTACTATTATAAAAAATCAGCCCAACGCCAAAAATAAAAGGAATCATAATCATGCCACTGGTGACATTATAACTGCCTCCCATGGCTGAAAATCCATATAACCTTGTTCCCATACCGAAGCTTGATGTTACTGTTATGGCATTTAATAACATATAAAAACCACCGCACATCATTATAAGACCGATAAAAAAGCTACCTAAACCACCAGAAGTTCCGCCTGCGCCTCTCATATACCCCTCCCCTTAATATTTCTAATTATTTTTCAGCCGAGTATGGATCTTCTGCTAGTAAATAAGCTCGTAAGTCTGCTTTATTTGGCTGTTGATATAACCACTCTCTTACATTCTTAACCTTCTCATACGGTTCTTTACCAAACTTGTCTTGATAAATTTCACTGAAATTATCTTTTGCGCTATTAATACGAATATTTCTTTGCCAGTGAGCTGTTAACACCGCGTTTAGTGAACCCGCTAACCCTTCATTTTTTAACAACTCCCATTCACCTTTATCAAGCCATATACCACCAACACTTGCACTATAATCAATGCGATGTTCTGTAGTAGTTGAAAGGCGAAGCTTACGCATAATAGTGCCTGTTATTGGGCATAATATCGCTTGAGTTGTTTCGTCAATTTCACAGTGAATACTATCATTAAAAGAAAACTGCGGATTACGTTCTTTCCAAGCAATATAATCTTCCGTCAATATCCAATTACCACCACAGTTTGAACACGTATGAGCTCGAAATAGGCCTTCAATAAAACTAGGGATTAAGCTCCCTTCTTTACAGCTAGTACATTTCATTTTTATATCCTTATCAATTTCTAGTACGCTAAAATATCTAAAACTATCATATAATTATTGCGTTAGGTATGTCATTAGTAAATCCACTCTCCCCAAGCATAATTACAATTTATTTAGATGATTTATGAAGTGGGATATGCTAATTTTTGCTCCTAAAAGGCAATAATTACTATACGCCTTTGACATATTATGTCAAAGGCGTATAGTAATTCTCAAAAGCAAGAATGTATAAAATAGTTACTGTTGGCTATTTGTTTTAAGGATGAACTATGGAACAACTGTTGGAAGTCGCCACTCAATTTCCCACCGTAATCTACTCGGCTCTACTCGGTATTGTTGTAGTTTATTGGTTTGTTGGTATGTTAGGTCTAATTGATTTGGATTTTGGCGGTGATACCGACATTGACGCTGACGTTGATATTTCAGTTGGCGGATTAACAGGGCTAATGCTCACCTTTGGATTAACTGGCGTACCTTTCACGTTAGTGATCAGTATTATTATTCTTCTGTGTTGGCTAATTAGCTTTTATCTACAGTTCTATTTATTAACATGGCTGCCAGATGGCTGGCTGTATTACTTAATGGGAGCAGTTGCAAGTTTCGCTATATTTCTAATTTCACTACCAATTACGGCAATCGCCATTCGTCCTTTAAAAGGAATGTTTAAAAGTGTCGAGGCAACTACTAGCAACCACCTCGTTGGTAAAGACGCAACTATTGCCACAAGTAAGGTAAACGAAAATTTTGGTCAAGCTCGCTTATTCAACGACGGAGCAGAGCTTTTAGTTGATGTACGTTGCGATCCACAGCACACCTTAACAATGGGTGACAAAGTTTTGGTTATTAAATATTTGCAAGAAAACCATGCCTATATTGTCGCACCCTATACACCCTAAATAATCACAATTTATTTGGCCACGACCAAGTGGCTACTGTTTCAAATAAGAGGAAAAACACATGGTAATGGAACCACTTTATCTAGCTATTGGGATTGGCGTACTTTTCGTCTTTTCACTTTTGATCATGGTCGCAAAATTTTATAACAAAGTTGAGCAAGGCCAAGCGTTGATCATCAATAAACTTAGGGCTGAACCTGAGATAAGTACCACTGGTGGCATGGTGATCCCTGTCATCCATAAAAAAGAAATTATGGATATTTCAACGAAACGTATGATGCTCGAGCGTAAAGGCCGTTCTGGACTGATCTGCCAAGATAATATTCGAGCAGATATCATCATTACTTTCTATATTCGAGTAAATGAAACCAAAGAAGACATTTTACGCGTTGCAAAACAAGTTGGTTGTGATCGTTCTTCTTATCCAGAAACATTACAAGAGCTGTTTGAAGCGAAATTTTCAGAAGCCCTTAAAACAGTAGGCAAGCAATTAAACTTTACCGAGCTATTTACTCAGCGTGATATTTTCAGGGACAAAATCAAAGAAGTTATTGGGCAAGATTTATCAGGTTACGTTCTTGAAGATGTAGCGATAGACTTTCTTGAGCAAACTTCTATCAATGATTTAGATCCAAATAACATTATGGATGCAGAAGGTATTAGGCGTATCACTGAGTTAACAGCACAACAAAGTGTTGAAACGAATGATTTAAAAAGACAAGAAGAAGTTCGAATAAAGCGTCAAGACATTGAAGCAGAAGAAAAGAACTTGGAGCTTGAACGTCAATTAGCCGATGCACAAGCCAAACAAGAGCGTGAAATAGCTTCTGTTAAAGCGCGTGAAGAAGCAGAAACGGCAAAAATTGTTGAAGAAGAACGCTGCAAGTCTGAACAAGCAAGAATCGATACAGAACAGGTAGTCGCAGTTGCTGAAGAGAATAAACAACGTGAAGCGGACATTGCAGAGCAAAATCGCTTTAGAGCAGTTGCTATAGAGGAAGAGAAAGTAACTCGTGCTCGTCAAGTAGAGGAAATAGACCGTCAGAAAGAAGTGGAAACACTACGCATTGATAAAGAAAAAGCGTTAGAAGTTGAGCGTAAGAACATTGCTGAAGTACAGCGTGAACGCATTGCGGTTGAAAAAAACGTAGCTGAAGAAGAAGAACGCATTAAAGATTTGCGTGTGGTTTCTGAAGCTAATCGCCAGAAAGATGAACAAGTTATCAAAGCACAAGCTGAAGCTGAGGAAGCATTGGTTAAAGATATTGAGTCAGCAAAAGCTCAAGAGCAAGCCGCTGAACATACAGCGAGAAAGATGCAAACCATTGCTGAAGCTGAATTGAAAGCCGCAAGTAAGCAAGCTGAATCTAAGAAAATACTAGCTGAAGGTGATCAGGCTGAAGCTGCTTCTAAAGGTTTAGCTGAAGCACAAATAACTTTAGCACAAGCTGATGCCCATGAAAGGCAAGGTGAAGCAGAAGCTAAAGCGCTTGAACTTAAACTGACAGCGGAAGCAAAAGGTATTGAAGAAAAATCTCTAGCAGAAGCTACAGGCTTGCGTGAAAAACAAGAAGTGCTTAATGCAATGTCAGAACAAGCAAGAGATTTTGAAACCTTTGGATTGCGTTTAAACCAAGAACGAGAATTAACACTAGCGAAATTAGACAACAGTGTTGACTTAGCAGAGAAACAAGCTGATGTATTAGCTACTGCATTGAGTGAAGCTAACATCAATATTATGGGCGGTGACGGCGAATTCTTACGTCAATTTATGAAATCAATTACTGTGGGCAAATCGATTGATGGTTTAGTTGACGAAAGTGAAACCGTTCAAAAGCTATTTAAAGAGCACCTAAGCGGCGATCGTAATATCATGGATGATTTAGGTGGCGTTCTAGCAGGGGCTTCCCAAACCAGTGAAACAATGAAAAATTTCAATATGGCAAAACTTCTTTCTACACTAAACAATGCCGATGAAACACAAAAAGGTGCATTGGCAAGTTTGTTGAACCTAGGTAGTCAAAAAACTTCGGGCGTGAAGTAGTTAATTCATAATAAAACAGTAAGTAAAATGCAGCTATTTACCCCAAATAGCTGCATAACAGTTTCATGGAGTTTTACATGACAGGTAAGGAAAGTGTCACCAATCAAGCGGTTGCTGAAGGCGGTTCATACGAACTAATTCAGCGCCGATTATCAGCTTTAGGTAGTGATCTAAATACGCAAATTAAACAGTTAAATGACGAACGTATTACAACGTTTGGCTCAACTGATATGAAAGTCGATGCACGCGTTCGAGTGCGTACAGAACACAATTGTGTTGCTAGGGATATAGCAGCCATTGGCGATACCTTACTATTTGGTTACAACGTTTTTCTGGGCTTAAAGCGTAACATTACTGTTGCAGATGTTTTCAGTCTACATCAACTTAAAGATAACGGTGATGAAGTTGAAATTGTTGATATGCCTATGCAAGGCAGTTTTCTTGAGCACCCTGATTTCATTAGAGATTTTGATGAGCTGTATACCTACTATAAAAAAACTTTTTTAGCCCATGTCTATAGACAAGGAAGTAAAGTATTTGCGGTCTTTCGTATTGGTGAGCGGCTTGATGACATACGAGTATTTCGCTGGGGTATTGATGCTGACCAGCAAGTTACTTATATTGATAATCGTGGTGAAAGAGATATAAAACAGCCAGATAATTTCGATTTTGAGTGGCATAAAGTCTCACGAGAACAACAAGAGCAAGGTAAACACCCTCACTTCAATTTATTCGATACACTTTTTGTCGAGGCAATTGGTGGCTCAATTACCTTAAAAGTTGAAAATAATACCGAGGAAGGAAAAGGTATATATTCAGAGATTGTTGATGATGAGCATCAATCTCTTGATGACGCGGATATTCATTACGCCAAAGTTGGTGAACTCATCCTATTAAAAATTAAACCTTATCGTGAAGAGCAGACCCGTCACTTAATTTTTAACTGTAAAACTCAGCAAGTGCTTAGGCAAGATGCAATAGCGCATGCGTGTATCCAATTACCAGAAGACCACGGTATTATTTTCCCAGGCGGCTATTACCTACAAAACGGTGAAAATAAAAGTTTTGATGATAACGCTGAAGATCTGCAATTGCATCGAGTTGTTAGATCTCCAAATGGTGAAGATTTTCTTTACATTTTTTATGAGCCAAATGAAGGTCAGTACGCCTTATTTGGCTACAACTTAATCACCAGAACATTACAGAACCCCATATATGGCCACGGTCAGAGTTTATATAACAGCGGCAGAGCCGTTGTTTTTAGTGCTGAGCCAGAACCATCACGAGTACACGCAATGCAAATATGGCAAACGCCATTTTGTAGTGAAGAGCATGCAAGCAACCAACCGACCGACAATAGTTTTTTTGGAAAAATCGGTAACCCTGAGCTTGTGCGAGGTGTTTCTGATTTATACAGTGTCGTAAAGCTTATCTCTGTGCAAGAACCCAGCACGCAACACTTTAATGACTTGGTAAAAGAATCTCGACAGCTTTTTGATAAATATCACTGGCTTGAGGACAATAAATTAGCCGAACTCAATGAGTTGTTAAAACAAGTAGTTACTACTTCTGAATTAGTATTGGATGAGTTTGAAAAAGTCGCCAGTATTAAGGGAAATTCTGATGCTGTTATGGCTGGAGCAAGAGAAAAACTTGCAGAGCTAACAAAACAGATAGAAATTCTAAATTTTGACACCGCTAAACAATTTGTTGATAACTTAGCTGAGTTAGCACATTTTAAGGGTGAGTTAATTTCTCATAAAGAGCTGCGCTATGTAGACGTTGAAGAAATAGATACTATGGAGGCGAGCTTAGATGAATTGACTAAAGGTCTAAGCCAAGCCACAGCAGACTTTCTTCAACAAGGTGAAGCGCTTACACCTTACCAAAAAACAATAACTGAATTAGAACAGTCAGTTGAAGAAAGCGAATCGATTACCGCTTTAAAACCCATTCGAGCATCAATCGAAGAGCTGGTTAAAGGGTTAGAGCTACTCAACCGAACCATGCTTTCTTTAGACATTGAAGATAGCAGACAAAGAACCAGAATTTTAGAAGATATTTCCGGTGTTTTTAGTCAAATTAATCGCGTTAAAGCAAGTGCAGATATAGCCGCTAAAAGTGTTGGCAGTGAAGAAGCTCGTGCTGAATTTGGTGCTCGATTCAAACTACTTGGGCAGAGTGTGACCGGTGGTTTAAATGCAAGTGATAGCCCTCAAGCTTGTGACCAACAACTATCTCAAATACTTATTCAATTAGAAGACCTAGAAAGTCAATTTAGCGATTACGATGAATTTTATAATGAAATTCTCGCTAAAAGAGACGAAATTTACGATAACTTTGAACAACATAAGCAACAGCTTATGGATGCACAACAACGTCGATGTCTTAATTTAATGACCGCAGCAGAACGCATTATTGAAGGCGTTGTTCGTCGCAGCCAAACATTTAATGAACAAGATAAATTAAATAGCTATTTCGCTGGTGATCCAATGGTTGCCAAACTCCGACAGATTGTCGAACAGCTAAGAGAGCTTGATGATAATGTTAGAGCTGATGACATTGAAGCGCAATTGAAAAATGCTAAAGAACAAGGGATCAGATCACTAAGAGATAAAACCGATATATATTCTGCTGACGGTAGTTTGGTGAAAATAGGCGAACACCAGTTTTCAGTTAACAGACAAAAATTGGAATTGACCTTATTGCCTCGCGATGAGGCTATGGTATTACACATCAGCGGAAGTGAATATTTTGAAGACTTACCCCGTGATTTATTTGCTGGTAGTGAATTCCTATGGCAGCAAGAACTTATATCTGAGTGTGACCATATTTATCGTGGAGAATATTTAGCTGCTTGCATGCTGTTTGAAGCTGAGGAGTCGGGTAAGACTGAATTAGATAGCTTAAATGAGGCTGTAAAGAACAATAAGATAATAGATGTGGTCAGAAAAGCAGCAGAGCCTAGATACCAGGAGGGCTATGACAAAGGAGTTCATGATGCAGATGCTGCTCTTATTTTGACAAGTTTATTGTCATTAAGAGAATCGATAGGATTTTTAGCCTATCCAGCGCTAGAAAGAAGATTAGCAGTCTTTTTTATTTCGGCAGGATTAGATAGTAATGAACGTAGTGATCTAGTTCATCGTTGCCACAATCTGTATTTAATGGAAGAAACCTTTGGCGCAAGTAAATTACGTCAGCAACTCGTTGAAGAAATTGCTGCAATTTTGGATTGCTACATAGGCCAACAAGACTGGTTAAGTTGTGACACGACTTTGTCAGCCACATACCTCATACAAGAGTCGGCTTTAACAGAGCAGAAGTTCATTGTTAAAGAAGATAGCTTAGAGTTAGCTAGGCAATTAAAAACACAATTAAAACATAAGAGTCTTGAAAAACAAATTGCTGGTGCATTATCAGGTTGCTCGACTCTAGAGCAAAAATATCAACTTCACCTGGCTTGGTTGCAATCTTTCGTTAATCACCAAGAAATAAATGCTCATCGAGATGTTCTTATCGAAGCATCTATGCTTTTGACCTTGGAAGGCCAATGTGAATTCTATTCTTCTACCGCAAATACAGATTGTATTATTGGCGGATTACTTGGTCAGCATGCTCAGATTGTTGATAGAAAAATAGCAATAAATTATCAAGAGTTCATTACTAAACTTCGAAAGTTTAACAACGAACATGTCCCTGCATTCAAGCAGTTCCATCAAAAGAAACAAACTGTACTGGAAGAGCAACGCAAACGGTTAAAGTTAGAAGAATTTAAACCTAGCGCACTATCTTCCTTTGTTCGAAACAAACTTATTAATGATGTTTATTTCCCTATTATAGGGACGAACTTAGCTAAACAAATTGGTGCGGCTGGTAACAATAAACGTTCAGATTTAATGGGGCTATTACTACTTATCTCACCTCCTGGCTATGGTAAAACTACACTTATTGAATATGTTGCCAGTAAGCTTGGTATGACTTTTGTCAAAATTAATTGTCCTTCTATTGGTCATGACCAGTTATCACTTGATCCTGCTCAAGCAAATAATTCAACTGCGAAAAACGAAGTTGAAAAGATAAATTTAGCGTTTGAAATGGGTAATAATGTCATGCTCTACCTTGATGATATTCAGCATACTAACCCCGAGTTTTTGCAGAAATTCATTTCTCTTTGTGATGGCTCCCGGAAAGTTGACGGTGTCTGGAATGGAGAAAGTAAAACCTATGATATGCGCGGCAAAAAGTTTGCAGTTGTTATGGCTGGTAACCCTTATACTGAATCGGGGGAAGCATTTACTATCCCTGATATGTTAGCGAACCGAGCCGATATATATAACTTGGGTGATACATTAAGTGGCCGAGAGCATGAGTTCTCTTTAAGTTTTATTGAAAATAGCTTAACTAGTAATTCTTATATTGCACCTCTTGCAACACGAGATATGGATGACCTGTATAAACTAGTAAAGATTGCCGATGGTGAGCCAGTAGCCACTACTGAGTTAAAGCATGGTTATTCTCAAGCTGAAGTAAATGAAATCGTTGCTGTGATTCAGCGTATTCGTAAAATCCAAGAAACTGTTTTAAAAGCGAATGAGCAATATATCGCCTCAGCAGCTCAAGATGATAAATACCGAACTGAGCCTCCATTTAAGTTGCAAGGTAGTTACCGCAATATGAATAAAATGGCAGAAAAAGTTGTTCCCGTTATGACTGATGAAGAAGTTGAACAACTTATCGCTGATCATTACCGTGGAGAAGCTCAAACACTAACAGTAGGCGCAGAAGAAAATCTATTGAAGTTGGCCGAGCTTAGGGAAAATCAATCAGATGAGCAATCAAAACGTTGGCAGCAAATTAAAGACGATTTTGTTCGCCATCAAAACATTGGTGACAACGATAACCCCATTGCAACTATAGCAAGCCAAATATTTTTGTTACAAAAGGGACTAAATCAAATAGGTCAAGCATTACAACAACCTCAATCTAATGGTTTGGATGTCTTAAATGAGACTCTTGCCAGCCTTAAATTACAAGTGAATGTTGAAAAACCAGATAACTCAGAATTGGAGCAAACACTTTCCCTATTCACTCAAAATATGGAATCATTTTTGACACCACTAATTAAGGCTCTTCAAAGTAATAAGGATGTTGATCTTGAAATGATTGATACCTTAAAAACACTGAATTTTACTACTGAAAAATCAGCAAAAAATTCAGAAACTCATATTCAAAAAATTAGCCGAGAATTAGCAGAAGATAGAAAAAATACCTCAGATGAGGTGGTTCTTGATTAAATAGATAGTGAAAAGCAACAACTCTACAAAACTAAATATTTACATTTTTGCAATCTTTTTAGAGTAAAGGCTTTACTTTTGTAGAGTTGTTGCTCTATACTGACTTTGTTCTCGTTAGAACACCTGTTGTATTAATTTTGAATTCTAGCTTCCCCAAGCTAACTATACCGATGACCCCTTTTGTCATCGGTTTTTTTATGCCCAAAATTCGGTAAACCTCTCTACTTTCCACTCAACTACACCAACTTAGCGAATTATTTACTTACTTTCCGGTCTATTGATAGACACAGCGTATAACGATATTATTTTTTTACTCGCTTCATAAATATTTACGCAATTTTATTGCTGTTCGAAAGGAGAGTTTATGTCTGAATATAAAAAGTCACCCGATGCAGTTGCGGCCTTAAATGCCGAGCAGTACCGAGTGACACAAGAAAATGGTACCGAACATCCATGGACGGGTGAATTATTAGAAAATACCGCTCCAGGTATTTATGTTGATGTTGTATCAGGTGAACCATTATTTGCTTCAGCCGATAAATTCGACTCAGGTTGTGGCTGGCCTAGCTTTAGTAAACCTATTGTTTCAACCAATGTAAATGAATTAAGTGATGAAACTCATGGCATGGTGCGAACAGAGGTACGCTCTGCTCATGGCGATAGTCACTTAGGACATGTGTTTCCCGATGGCCCGGCTGCATCTGGTGGTTTGCGCTATTGTATTAATTCCGCTTCACTTAAATTTATTCATCGAAATGATATGGCCGCAGAAGGTTATCAAGCGTATTTGGCACAAGTTGAGGGATAATCAATGGCTATTGAAAAAGCTATACTCGCTGGCGGCTGCTTTTGGGGCATGCAAGATTTAATTCGGCAGTTAACAGGAGTCACGGCAACTCGGGTCGGTTATACCGGTGGTGAAATAGAAAATGCAACCTACCAAAACCACGGCGATCATGCAGAAGGTATCGAAATTCTATTTGATAATACTGTGATCGGATATCGAAAGATTTTGGAGTATTTTTTCCAAATTCACGATCCAACAACAAAAAATCGCCAAGGTAATGATCGCGGTAGTTCATATCGTTCCGCAATTTATTATACATCAAACGAGCAAAAGCTAATGGCAGAGAAAACGATAGTAGACGTTAATGAATCAGGCTTGTGGCCGGGAACTGTTGTTACTGAATTGGCGCCTGCTGGAGATTTTTGGCAAGCAGAGCCTGAGCATCAAGACTATTTGCAACAAGTTCCTTACGGATATACCTGCCATTTTCCACGCGCTGATTGGGTGTTGTCGAAAAACTAAAATTTGATCTTAAATTTTCACAAACATTAAAAAGCATTATGTGTGTAGGGGAATAGACCCTATTTTATTGTTTTAATTTTCGACATGTCTACTTATTTTACAAACAATAAAATAGCATGAAGCATGCAACCACTAAGAACTTGAATTAAAACAACTTTTACTTATGGGCATAATTGGTGCTTATAATTAATTATAGTGTTTTCTTGTAAGTAAAATAATAGATAAGGTCATTTAAATGAAAAATTTAAACACGAAAGGCTTTCTAGCTGGTCTACTCTTAACAGTCAGTAGTTTTGCCAACGCGGGTCTAATCAACGTTATTTACACTAGTGATTCTAGTGGAAATGCAGATTCAAATGCAGTACTTGCAGCCCAGGGTGGTATTGTGACAGAAGCTAGCGCTGCTGCTTTTAATGCTCTTTCACTAGCGCAACTTTCAGCTTACGATTTATTGGTGGTTGGTTGGCAAGGCTCAGGTAGCTTCAATTTAGATTGGAACAGTATACTGCTTCCATACATTCAAGCGGGCGGAGGCTTAATTTTTGAAGCTCCAGGTGAGATTGGTGATTTAACAAATACAGGCTTCACTATAACAGAACAAAATGGTTCGAATGATATCGCTAGCTATGATAACTTTTTTGGTCCTGCTGTTTTTACCAATACACATATGGCAATTACTGCATTATCGTCAGATTGGACTTGTCGAATGTTAAATACCAATGGAAATTGTAATTTAGCTACAGGAGAATTTGGTGCAGGTAGAGCAATTATTGGCGGCTATGATTCTTTCTTTCATGAAACAGGCTCATTTGATTATATTGTTAATCAAGCAAACTGGGTTACAAGCGGTAGAGCAACAGTGTCAGAACCTTCAACTTTTGCAATTTTATCTTTAGGCCTGATCGGATTTTTAGCACGTAGGATTAAAAAAACTTAAAAGCTATTTTTATTCCAACACAGAAAAATAACCAGTGTGAGAGATAACTATTAGTTAATAAAAACGCCCTGAATATTCAGGGCGTTTTTATATTAACTGCTTAGAAATAGCGATTATTCTTCGCTTATCGCTTCATCACTTAATGGTTCGATATTTTCATCTTGAAACCAATTACAAATAACATTATCCGCTTGCTCTGAGCCTGTGCGTTTTAACGATGAAAATGCCTGCACTTTAATGTCTGCATTCAAGGTTTTTAATTGTTTTTTAACAGCAAGTACTTGCGCACTCACCTTACCCTGAGACAGCTTATCGCTTTTTGTTAGTAAAGCTAAAACAGGTAGTTCGCTATCAGCTGCCCATTGAATTAAGTCCATATCGAGATCTTTTAATGGGTGACGAATATCCATAAGCACGACAAGGCCTTTCAAACATTCTCGTTTTTCAAGATACTCACCTAAAGCTTTTTGCCACTTTTTCTTCATTTCCATTGGCACTTTAGCAAAACCGTAACCTGGTAAATCTACCAAGCGCTTGTTTTCAGCAATTTCAAAAATATTAATTAATTGCGTACGACCAGGAGTTTTACTGGTGCGTGCTAAACTTTTTTGGTTGGTTAACGTGTTTAATGCACTCGACTTACCCGCATTAGAACGACCAGCAAAAGCCACCTCAATACCGCTATCTGCCGGTAAACGACGAATATCTGGAGCACTAATGGTAAATGTCGCTTTGCTTAGATGAATGGCTGTAGATGACAAGGTTTAAACTCAACTATGAAAATTAAAACCGTATTATATCGTTTTTTCGCGCTAAAGATGCAATTGTATTAGACTTTAGGCAAATTTTTTCGCTAAAACCCCCTCTAAAGGGCTTAATTAGTGTATGATGTCGCCAATTTTTTCGGCTTATTGAATACATTCAATAAAAAACACAAAAGCATGTTGAGAGTTTTGTTATGAAACAGATTTTAACTTCACTAATTTTAACACTATTAAGCATTAATGTTGCTATAGCAGCGTCGGGCGATGCTGAAGCGGGTAAAACAAAAGCCGCAACTTGTGCCGCTTGTCACGGTACAAACGGTATTGGTACAACTGACACTTACCCGAACATAGCGGGTCAACATTCAGACTATATTGTTAAACAGTTAAAAGCTTTCAAATCAGGCGACCGTAAAGACCCATTAATGGGTCCAATGGCAGCACCACTTTCTGAGCAAGATATGGCTGATGTAGCGGCTTACTTCGCCAGCCTTCCTCGCGATGGTGCTAGTCAAGACGCAGGCAATACAGACACAGGTGCAACGGCAAGTGCAGCCCCTGCTGCTTACGTACCAAACCCAGCAGCCGGTAAAAGCCTTTATGAATTAGGCGATGCTTCTCGTAGCATTGGTGCTTGTATTGGTTGTCACGGTAGTGAAGGTAACAGCGATGTACTAATTTACCCTAATTTATCGAACCAACACCCTGAATATATTGCTAAGCAATTAGTAAACTTCAAAAATAAGTCACGTGTTAACTACGCAATGAACCAATTCGCTGGTGCGATGACGGAAGACGATATTGCAGATATGGCAGCATATTTTGCTGACCCAGCGGCCGTTGCTAATGTTGTACCACGTAAAGTTATGGCTGCTGCTCCTATAACAGAAGCAGTTATTGCGGGTAAAGCAAAAGCAGCAGTTTGTGCCGCGTGTCATGGCGCCGACGGTAATAGCCCTGTTGCTATTTACCCTAAATTAGCTGGTCAAAGTGCAGGCTACATTGTTAAGCAGTTACAAGAATTTAAAGCGGGCACTCGTAAAGACCCAGTTATGGCACCTATGGCTGCCGCACTAAGCGAACAAGACATGCAAGAAATTGCTAGCTACTATGCTGCGCAAAAAATTGCTGTTACTGAGTTAGCCGGTTCAGATGTTGGACAAAAGCTATATTTTGGCGGTCACGTAAAACGTAAAATTACTGCTTGTGTAGCTTGTCATGGTGCTGACGGTAAAGGTATGAATAAAGCAGGCTTCCCAACTATCGCAGGTCAAAACGAGTCTTACTTAAAAGCACAACTAATGAAGTTTAAAAATGGTGAACGTAATAACGACTACAACACTATGATGCAAAGCGTTGCTGCTAAACTTTCAGACAACGATATTGAAGAACTAGCTAAATACATGGCAGCAATGAAGTAAGTTTTATTGCGCGGATTTGTCTAGAAAGACAAGACGCCTGAGAAAGATCTGAATATAAAGCAGCGCTAGTCGCTGCTTTTTTATTAACAATTTTCTAGAAAGTTTGATCTATTTACTTGCTAACTCAATGATTTTTTCACGACAATATTTCACATTCAATAAATTCGTGTAAAATGCCAATGCAAGTAAGATACTCAATATATAAACGTATTAACGACAAGCAGAGACCAACCCAATGAAAAAATTTATCATTACTGTTTTACTAGGATTAAGTGCAGTTACTGCGGCAAATGCTGCTGAAGGTAACGCCGAAGCAGGTAAAAGCAAATCAGCTATGTGTGCTGCTTGTCATGGTGCTGACGGCAATAGTTTAGTGCCTATGTACCCTAAATTGGCTGGACAAAGTGCAAGTTATTTAGCTAAACAACTTGCTGATTTCAAGCTAGGCATGACTTCAGCTGGAAAGTCTGGACGTGTTGACCCAGTAATGGGTGGCATGGCGATGGCACTTAGTGAACAAGATATGGCCGACGTTGCAGCGTTTTATGCAAGCCAACAAGCAACTGTAGGTAATGGTAGTGCTGATGCACACGGTAAGAAACTTTACTTAGGTGGTAACAATGAAATGGAAGTTACTGCATGTGTTGCTTGCCACGGCATCAATGGTCACGGTATGCCAAGTGCTGGCTTCCCTGCACTAGCAAACCAAAGCGCTGACTACTTGAAAAGTCAGTTAGAGAAATTCCGTAATGGTTCTCGTAATAATGACTTAAACGGCATGATGCAAGGTGTTGCTGCGAACTTAACTGATGAAGAGATTGTTGCCCTTTCACAGTATATGTCTTCTCTTAAGTAAGATTTTTTAGCCTATTTAGGCTTATAGATTTAAAATAAAAAGCAGCGTTAATTCGCTGCTTTTTTATGTACAGGATGTACGGTATGTCACGATCGCATGGATGCGAAAGAGTGACCATGTACAGGCCCCTCGCAGGCCTCCTGCCTTCCAAAGCATTAGTACATCCATGTACGTCGATGTACGGTCAGTTTTTTTGTTCCAGACAAAAACTAAGTTCCTAGTTTCACACCTGCAATAGCATCACAAATCAAACTACATTTTCTTCCAGAGAGATTAAATCTAGTTAAATGCAAGATGTCATTGTATTGCTTCAATGTTCATTGCTAATATCAAAAGCATTTTTTACACGTCTTATCTAGCGGCTTCATTAATGAATATGTCATTTTTATCAACACTATTATTACTTGCTGGTTTATTGCTTAGCCATAATACTCATGCTGAGTTATTTCCTAAGCACACCATTGACGATCACCAGCAAAATGTTTTTCGCGGGACCATCACACCGCAACGCGCTTGGTGGGACTTAACCCATTACCACTTAGATATTACCGTAGACCCAAGCACTAAAACCATTGCTGGTACTAATACTATGAAATATAAGGTGCTATCTGAAAAGAAGCGCTTACAAATAGAGCTACAAGCACCGATGCAGCTAACTAAAGCAACACAAAACGGCCAAGCATTAGCTGTCGAGCAAATGGGTTACTCCTATTTCATTACCACCACTGCTGAACAAAAAATTGGTCAGGAATACCAGTTAGTAATGCATTTCTCAGGCATTCCGCATGAGGCAATTAGAGCGCCATGGGATGGGGGAATTACCTGGTCAACAGACGAAAAAGGCAATGATTTTATTGCCTCATCTTGTCAGGGGTTAGGTGCTAGCATTTGGTGGCCAAATAAGGACCACGCCTATGACGAGCCTGACAATGGCGCAATAATTAGTGTTGAAGTACCAGAACACTTAATGGATGTTTCCAACGGCCGTTTAGTAAAAGTTGATCATAACAAAAAAGCAAAAACAAAAACTTATCACTGGCAAGTTGTTAACCCAATTAACAACTATGGTATTAATATCAATATTGGAGACTACGTGCATTTTGGTGAGCAATATCAAGGCGAGTCTGGCCAGCTAGATATGGATTACTACGTACTTCGCCACAATATTGAAAAAGCGAAAATACAATTCAAAGACGCTAAGCGCACTATTGAAGCATTTGAATATTGGTTTGGCCCTTATCCATTTTATCAAGACAGTTTTAAACTTGTTGAAGCTCCTTACTTAGGCATGGAGCACCAAAGCTCTGTTACCTATGGCAATGGTTATCAAAATGGCTATTTAGGTCGTGATCGCAGCCAAACAGGGCCTGGCATGTTGTTTGATTTTATTATTGTTCACGAAACTGGGCATGAGTGGTTTGCTAATAACATTACCCATAATGATATTGCCGATATGTGGATACACGAAAGCTTTACCAATTATTCCGAAAGTCTATTTTTAGAATACCATTACGATAAGGCAAAAGCTTTTGAGTACATTCGCGGCACTCGCTTAAATGTTCAGAATAAAAAACCAATTATTGGCCAATACGGCGTACATCAAGAAGGTTCAAGGGACATGTATGATAAAGGCGGCAACATGTTGCACACCATCCGCCAAGTTATAAATAATGACGAAACTTGGCGTACTATTTTACGAGGCTTAAATAAGAAGTTTTACCATGGTATTGCTGAAACGTCCCAAATTGAAAATTATATTAGCGAAAAATCAGGCAAAAATTTAACTAAAGTATTCGACCAATATCTACGTGATATTCGTATTCCAACCTTTGAATATTTTACTAAGAACGGACAAATGCAATACCGTTGGAGTAATATTGTCGATGGCTTTGATATGCCAATAAAAATCATGATTAACGACAAAGAACATTGGCTATCGCCTAATGCTAAATGGCAAAAAATGCCAATAACTGATAACTCATCAGTAACGGTAGATGCCAACTTCTACGTAAATACCTTAAATATTTTGGGTAATTAGAACGTATAACTTTTGCGAATATAAAAAAGGGAAGCTTAGCTTCCCTTAAATACCAAACGCAATAAGCAACATTAAAATGAGTATTTAAATCCTACAGTAAACACGTCAGTGTCATCGTAGCTTTCAAATGATGCTTCAATACGAGTTTTGTCGTTAATTTTTTTACCAACACCGCCGCCAAAACCGAACTCCCAATCATCTTCAGTGATTGAATTGCCATTTAAGCTAGCCTTTAAATCTAAATTTGCATACGAAGGCATAAGGTATAAATACACACCATTATCATAGTTATACTGACCACGGAAAGAAATCGCAGTAAAACTTTCCACTTCAACTTTTACCGAACCAATCGTATCATCAGAAACACCGGTACCAATACGTAATTCAGGCATCAATGAAATGTTACTATCTTTTTGCATAAACTCATAAGCTACTGAGCCATAAATAGCACCTAACGAAACATCAACACCATCATCTTCGGCTGATAAATTCGCATAACCAGCACCAGCGGACCAATTGGCTGCAGCCGTTAAAGGGAGAGTTAAAAGTGAAAGTGCAATTAAAGACTTCTTAAACACAGGAATATCCTTATCGTTTTTTGCTAAAGTTTGAAAGCGCGCATGCTAACAACCCAACTCTTGTTAAGCAATTGTTAAACAATATTTTGATAACTATTAAGCGTAACAAATTATGAATAACACCTTTAAACGTTAGAATTCATGCATTATTGCAAAGGCATTTCATCGCCATTCACGTTATGATCACAAGTTCAGTTACATCACTAAATAAGGTAGTTTTCGTGTTAGATATTATCGCGCCAAGTGCATTTAAAACCGTACCATGGAAAAATGGTAAAGGTGAAACAGTAGAGATGACGATCAACCCGGGAGGCACCTTAGATGATTTTGACTGGCGCCTAAGTATGGCTAGCGTGGTTGAAAATGGTGAGTTCTCAAACTTTTCTGGCTATACCCGTAATTTAATATTAATTAAAGGCGACGGCATTAATTTACAACACAACGACAGCAAAATTGACCGTTTAAGCCAATTACTGGACTTTGCAACTTTTGATGGTGGCGATAAAACTGTTGGCAACTTGCACACAGGCGCAATAACTGATTTTAACGTTATCGCACGCACCTCGCATTATCATACAAAAGTTAATTGCCACCAACGTGCAATGAAAATTACCGTCGAAAAAGACGAACTTTGTTTTGTTTATAGTTTATCTTCCGACATAAAAATCAGCTTTAGCAACAATGAAAACAACTTAGTTGCACCACAAGGCCATCTAGTAAAGCTATCGAATGTTGAAGAAAATACCACTTATATCGATGGCGAAAATATCATAATGAT
The DNA here is from genome assembly GCA_913058245.1 of uncultured Colwellia sp. Lineage (GTDB taxonomy): Bacteria > Pseudomonadota > Gammaproteobacteria > Enterobacterales > Alteromonadaceae > Cognaticolwellia. The sequence continues at coordinate 110,765 of CAJXQJ010000003.1, read as the reverse complement.
CTACCTAAATAGCTGCGATTAAGAGCGAAGGTTATTAGTTACCTTTGCACTTTTACACGAGTTAGGGTCATTAATCGCTAGAAATGCCCTTTCTGACTTTTAATTATGACAATTAGCGCTAGCTCGCGTAGGCTGAAAATATTAACTACACAGTATTTTAAGGATAATGCATGAAAATCAGGTTGTTAGTTCCAGCGCTTAGTCTGTTACTACTTTTATCGCCTTTGGCCTTCGCTGAATTTGAACGAAAAATTGCTATCGATGAAAATAGTACCAGCACTCATAGCGCTACTGTTAATGGTAAAACATTTGACTACACCGCTACTACCGGCACTCAACCTGTGTGGGACAATGAAGGCAACCCAACAGCAACACTTTTCTATACATATTATCAACGAAGTAACATTAAAAACCGTGCAGCGCGACCATTACTAATATCCTTTAATGGTGGTCCCGGTTCTGCGTCTGTGTGGATGCATGTTGCCTATACTGGCCCGAAGGTTCTTAATGTTGATAATGAAGGCTTCCCATTACAACCTTACGGTGTAAAACCAAATGATTATTCTATTTTGGATACCGCCGACATTGTCTTTGTTAACCCTGTTAATACAGGATATTCACGTGTTTTACCGAAAAAAGACGGCAAAATGCCAAGCAAAGCCGAACAAAAGAAAATGTTTTTTGGTGTTAATGCTGACGTTAAATACCTAGCTGATTGGGTCAATACATTTGTCACTCGCAATAACCGTTGGCAATCCCCTAAGTACTTAATTGGCGAAAGCTATGGTACGACTCGCGTGTCGGGCTTAGCGCTTGAATTACAAGCTCGCCAATGGATGTATTTAAACGGGGTGATTTTAGTTTCTCCAACGGATATCGGCATCAAACGTGACGGGCCAGTAAAAGCTGCAAATCGCTTACCATACTTTGCTGCGACTGCGTGGTACCACAATGCCTTAGCTAAAGATTTACAAGACAAGCATTTGTTAGATATTTTGCCTGAAATAGAAAAATTTACGGTTGAGCAATACTTACCTGCACTTGCCAAAGGTGGGTTTATATCAGAACAAGAAAAACAAAAAATCGCTAAGCAAGTTGCTCGTTATTCAGGGTTATCAGTACAAGAAGTGTTGCGTAATAACTTGGATATTGAAGCATCATACTTTTGGAAAGAAATATTGCGTGACAGAGAGCAAACTGTGGGCCGCTTAGATTCTCGCTATTTAGGTATTGATGAAAAAGTTACCGGCAGCCGCCCAGATTACAATGCTGAACTTACCTCATGGCTGCATAGTTTTACGCCAGCAATTAACTACTACTTACGCGAAGAGTTAAATTACAAAACCGATATCAAATATAATATGTTTGGTAATGTTCATCCTTGGGACAGAAGCAATAATAAGACCGGCGAAAATTTACGCCTGGCAATGGCACAAAACCCTTATTTAAATGTAATGGTGCAAGCAGGTTATTATGACGGTGCCACTAATTACTTTGATGCTAAATACACTTTATGGCAGCTCGATCCAAGTGGCAAAATGCGAGATAGATTATCTTTTAAAGGTTATGAAAGTGGCCATATGATGTACTTACGTTACCAAGACTTAAAGTCTGCTAATCAAGATATTCGTACTTTTATGCAAGCAACATTACCGAATAAAACAACGCCAGCAAAATATCATAGCAAGCCATAGTTTTAGCTTATCTATTTAAGGTTGTTGTGTTGATAGCACCCCAACAGCCTTAATTTCACGATTTTATCGTTATTAGTAACATATTGAATCATATTAATTTTCCTTTATGTTGCTATATGACTAATCGGAGTTGTTAAAATTTAAACGAACAGATATGATGCTTATTAAAGGAACTAAGATAATGAATTCATGGAAGATAATAGTTTAAACAGCGATATACTCATCATAGATGATAGTTCGATAAACATTCGTGTTGTGTCCAATATCATTCAACCACTAGGTTGCAAAATATTTGCGGCAAAATCCGGACTACAAGCTTTAAACTTATTAATATCTTTCAAACCCGCATTAATAATTTTAGATATTCAAATGCCAGAAATGGACGGTTTTGAGTGCTGTAAGCGCATAAAATCAATTAGCAGCCGTACCGATATTCCCGTTATTTTCCTTTCCGGCTCACATGATGAAGCTGACCAACTACAAGCCAAAGATTTAGGGGCTTGTGCCTATTTAACAAAACCTTTTTGTGCAGACGAACTGCTTGATGCCGTAAAACGCTTAGCCAAACCTGAATTAGTATAATTAACTCGGCTATTTATTATTAATCGCTTAACATTACCAACCTTTACGTCCGTATGATCTTGGTATTGCTTACAAAAAGATAAGTCTTAGTTTTTGTCTGGAACAAAAAACTAACCGTACTTCGACGTACACGGATGGACTAATGCCTCGAAAGACAGAAAATCCGGGAGAGGCCTATACATCGCCATTCTTTCACATCCATGTGATCGTGGCATACTATACTTCCTGCATACACTCCTGCGCATCCATGCACCCGTGTTATACCGTACATCGTATACATAAAAAAGGCCGCTAATTAGCGGCCTTTATCATTGAGTGTTAGGTTAAATTTCGTAGTTTATAACTTGATAACCGAGTGCTTCTAATTGTGGCTTTAAGATTTTAGCATCACCCACTACCACCATTAACATTTCGCTTAAATTTAAGTGTTTTTTCGCGAGAGCATTAATTTCTGCTTTAGAAATATTAGCAACAATTTCGTTTCGCTCTTTAACAAACTCTGTTGTTAAGTCATGTTCCAAAATTTGTGCTAAAAAGCCTAATTTACGTCGTGGTGTTTCATATTTTAAAGCGTCTTTTTGATTAATAGCGTTGCGCATAAATGCTAGCTCTTCGTCACTTATGCCGTTGTCAGCATAGTTTTCAATTTCCTTAACAAACTCTACAATCGATTTGTCGGTAACATCAGCACGAACTTCCGCACTTGCGGTATAAGCACCAGAAAATTTATCACCATAAAAGTACGACCGTGCGCCATAGGTGTAGCCTTTGTCTTCGCGTAAGTTTAGGTTGATACGGCTATTAAAAGCACCTCCTAATGGGAAGTTCATTAAATACGCTTTATAGTATTCACCAGTAATGTCTTGCGTAAGTGAACGCTTACCAATGCGAATAGCAGACTGTGCTGCATTATCTTTATTAACTAAATAAATCACACCGAGTTTTGCCGGTGATTCGGGCAATGAAATGGCTAATTTTTTGCCTTCTCCGGTTAATGATTTAAACACACTTAACGATGTTAATAGCTGCGCTTTGTCTAAGTCTGATACCGAAATTATTTGGCTATCTTTCGCTTTTAATTGCTGGTGGTAATGTGCTTTTATGTCAGCCAGCGTAATATTCGCCAATGATGATTCAGTGCCACTGCTTGAAGTTGCAGCAATATTGTCGGCGTGTAGTAACTGACGATAGGCTGTTGATGCTAAATAACCTGCATCTTTTTTACCATTAATGGCTCCTTGAATAGCATTATTTTTATTACGGTCGAATTCACTGGCAAGAAATGCTGGCTTGGTTAATTTTTCGTAAACTAGTGCTAAGGTTGCATCTAAGTGTTTAGTTAATGTATTTACATTAACAGTTAAATACTTGTTACCGGTCGAGATCGCGACCGATGCACCAAGTTTTTGCAATGCCTTACTCATATCTTCGGCACTACGCTCAGTGGTAGATTCGTTTAACATTGCCGCCAGTAACGACGCTGTACCTGCTTTGTCTTTACCTTCAAAATAATGACCTGCTGGAATTTTCAAAAGCAATGACGTGGTCGGTGTCTCAATACTTTGTGTCGCTAGAATTTTAACGCCATTAGCAAACGTCTCCTGCCACATTTGTGGTACATCAACAGCTTTATTTTTACCTGCTGCTGGTACAGTATTGCGGTCAAAATTATCTTTGGTTTTGCGAATATTTAAATCGGCATCAGTTGTTGCTGTTTGTACCGGAATTGCACGTGCTTGTGGTGTGAAATTATCTGCTGCAGCAACAAGCGCTTTTTGCCCTTTTGGCACAATACTCATGATAACGCCGTGCTTACCTTTAATATATTGATGGTAAACACGCATAACATCGGCTTTAGTTACATTGGCATAGCGGGCAATATCTTGTTCAATATAATTAGGGTTACCGGTGAAAGTTTCATTAGCGGCTAGTTGGCTAACTTTACCTGCAACACTTTGCAGGCCGAAAACAAAGCTCGCTTCCATTGCAGCTTTTGCTTTAGTTAAATCGTCATCTTCAACACCACGTGTTTCAAATTCAAGTAAAGTGTCACGAATAACCTTTTCCATATCAGCCAAGGTTTTACCTGATGCCGGGTGTGGTAAGGCAAGCATATTAAAAGTACAAGCAAGCTCGGCACATGGGTGGCTTACCGATGCTTGCACAGCTAACTGGTTTTTAACTAAATTTTTATATAGTAATGATGTTTTACCGCCACCAAGAATGCTTGAAAGTAGATCAAGTGGCGCTTCATCTTCGTGTCGAATACTCACTGTTGGATAAGACATATAGACTAACGGTAAATGCACATTGTCTTCCAAGGATATATAGCGATCAGCTTCAATGGTAAAGCTTGTTTTTTCTGGCATTTTCACTTCTGGACCACGTGGAATGCTACCAAAATACTTAGTAACCATTGCTAAAGTTTTTTCAACATTGATGTCACCACCAATTGTTAATGTTGCATTATTAGGGCCATACCAACGTAAGAAAAACGCTTTTAAATCATTAACATCAACGCGATTCAGATCTTCAATATAGCCAATGGTTTGCCAAGAATACGGATGACCGACTGGGTACATGGCTTCAGCAACACGCTCTCTTAACAAGCCATAAGGGCGATTATCATAGCTTTGACCACGTTCATTTTTTACCGTTTCACGCTGCACTTCAAACTTTTCTTGTGTTACCGCATCCACTAAAAAGCCCATTCGATCGGCTTCTAGCCAAAGCATTTTTTCAAGTTGACTGGCGGGTACAGTTTGAAAATAATTAGTTCGGTCACTATTAGTGGTGCCATTCATGGTACCACCTGATTCAGTTACTATCTTAAAATGCTCATCATCAGCGACATGCTCTGAGCCTTGAAACATCATATGTTCAAAAAAATGTGCAAAACCAGATTTACCTACTTCTTCGCGACCTGAGCCAACATGATAAGTCATATCAACATGTACTAAGGGATCTGAGCCGTCTTGATGCAAAATTACTGTCAGGCCATTATCAAGTACATATTTTTGAAATGGGATAACCGTTTTTCCAGTTTCTGGTTTTACTTGCTCAATAAATTTTGCTCCCGCAACTGTAATATTTGCGTCAGGTAGCTTTACAGTTTGGGTATTTTCACAAGCAGCTAAGCAGGTTAATAGCAGCGGTAACGTCCATTTTTTCAAAGTAAATTCCTCGGTTCATTCAACATATTAGGTAAGCTGAACTTAATATTATCGATATAGAGAATAAGTACAACAACTTAGTAAATTTATTGCGGAGTAGACTGTAAATAAACGTGAAAGGTTCAATTAGTTGCTAGAGAAAATTTGGGCTTATTTTATATAACCTAAATACCATAAAGCGAATTCTTGATGAATATGTTACGCTGATAAAATGTATATATTTCATACAAGTTTAATGCGGAGCAAGTATGCATGAGGCTAAGTCGCCACTAATTCAGCACTGGGTTGACGTGATCGCTAATAGCGAATTGCCGGCTATTACGTCAACAGCCAGAATGTTGGATAAATTTAATAACGATGATAAATCTTCATTGCCTAAATTAAGTAAAGCTATTTTGCATGACCAAGCACTTGCCTCTTGTCTACTAAAAGTTGCCAATAGTGTTCAGCATCTAAGTATTAATAAAGTCAGCACCGTTTCGAGAGCCTCGGTAGTATTAGGTATTCAAGCGGTGAAAAATATCTGCTTAACATCACGATTAGTTGAGGGTTTACTTGCCAATAAAGACCTGGACGACAAAGTACACCAACAGTTAATAAAATCTATGGCAAGTTCATTTTATGCGGGTTTACTAGCTAAAATGATGGCGCCACAATACGCGGATGATACTCAAGAAGAGCTATACCTTGCTGCCATGTTATACCGTATTGGTGAAACTGCTTTCTGGGGTTCAGGTGGTGATTCAGCAAAAAAATTAGCCACGTTTGTTGATACTACTCCTGCTATTTTTCAGCAAGAGTGCTATCAAGAACTCGGAGGCGACTTTAGCCAACTAAGCAGCGAACTAGCAAAAACCTGGAGTTTAAGTGATTTATTATTAAAAGCACTTAATCAGCCAGAAAGTCGAACGGTAGAAATACAAATTGTTTATTTTGCTGACAAACTTAGTCATTGTATTGCAAACCCTACTGGTACTGCGGAAGAGTTTCATGAATTACTGAGCAATATAGCAAAAATTACCGGTTTGAATATCAAACAACTAACAGCAAAGATTTCATTATTACGGGATCAGGCAAGTAAGTTACTGACCTCTTATGGTGCTAAAGCGTTAATTGAGCATATAAAACCTTTACCACGCGCTAAAGACTTCAATGACCACGCGCATAAAGTACTTAAATATAACCCGAACAAAGAAAGTGAAATATTAAGTGCTTGTATGCAGCTAAATAAGTTATTAAAAACAAGCACAGACTTTTCAGCATTTATTCAAACAACATTACAAGCAATGGCGAATATATTCGCCTTTGAACAATGCAGCTTTTTAATGATGGTTGACGACAAATCAGAAATAAAAAACCGATTTACTTTTGATATAAATGCGCAGGCAATTGAGAATAACAAACGCTTTCATTTAACTAGAAGCAGTAATATTTTCAGTTATGCGATGGAAAATGATCAAGCGATAGTCATTAACGACAAGCAGGCTGAGCAATGGTATCAGTATATCACCGGTGAAATTAGTGATCACATTGCAAATGGTGCATTAATAATAATGCCAGTAAAGGTTGGTCATAAAGCAATAGGGTTGATTACAGGACAGGTTTTTATTGCAGATAAAGAAATATCGGCGCGAGATTTTGAGCATTGTAGTGCATTAGTAGAACACCTTAATTTATCGTTAACAATGTTGTCTTACAAAGGATAATGAGCGTGCCTATATTCGTGTTATCAAAATTTAAGCAATAAAAAAGCAGCCTATGCTGCTTCTTTTATCGTTACTTCGCAATACTTACTCTTCTTCAGTGCTTTCTACTGCTTCTTCAGTTTTTTCTTGCTCTGCTACTGGTTCGTGACCTTCGCCACCACATCCACCACAACATCCCATAATAATTCTCCGCTGTTTAAATCTGAGTAAATAATATCAGTAGAGAAAAAACGCATTATTGATCAAAATCACTTAAATTAAATTCCTTTCATTACTCATTGAAAATTATAAATTTAATTATTTAAATTTCTTTTAAAATAGACAAAAACACAAAATTCACTTGCAATAAACAGAAAGTGATATCAAAATGATATCATAAAATAAAGAAGTTAAAGGAAAGGATATGTTTACCGAAAAAGAAGTAAAAGCTCCAAATGGTATTGGCTTTATTGTTGTTTTACTAATTGTGCAACTGAGCGCCTTAAGCCTGACGGTGTACTCTCTACCTAATAACCCAGCCTTAACAATCGGTAGTTTATTATTGAATATTATTATTTTTATTGGTTGGTTTGGCTTTTTTATGGTCAACCCTAAAGAGGGGCGTGTATTACAACTATTCGGTAAATATGCCGGTACAGTACACTTGCCAGGTTTACGTTGGGCCAATCCCTTCTATACCAAAATGCGTGTTTCATTAAGGGTTAGAAACTTCGAAAGTAGTAAATTAAAGGTCAACGATAAAAATGGTAATCCTATTGAAATTGCCGCTGTTATTGTTTGGGAAGTGGTTGATACTGCCGAAGCTGTTTTCCAAGTTGATGATTATGAAGATTATGTATCAATTCAAAGTGAATCAGCTTTGCGTAACTTAGCCACTAGTTATGCTTACGATCATCACGAAGAGCAAGGTATATCGCTGCGTAGTAATCCTGTAGAAATATCTGAAGCGCTAAAATGTGAAGTACAAGACCGCTTAGGCAAAGCCGGTGTGAAAGTTATAGAAGCAAGAATTAGTCACTTAGCTTACGCGCCGGAAATCGCCAATGCCATGTTAAGACGACAACAAGCCATGGCAATTATAGCTGCACGTAAAAAAGTCGTTGAAGGTGCTGTTGGTATGGTAGAAATGGCACTACAAAGTCTAGCAGAACGTGACATTGTTGAACTTGACGCAGAAAGAAAAGCAGCAATGGTAAGTAACTTACTCGTAGTACTTTGTTCTGATGAAGCCGCGCAACCTATCGTCAATACGGGTAGTTTATACTAAAATAGCTGAGCTCATACCTGTGGGCTTTCAATTATTATATTAGAGGTTTCTGTGGCAAAAAAAGCTTATCCATTACGTATTAATGAAGAAATACTGACCGCAATGCAGCGTTGGTCAGATGATGAGTTACGTAGCTTAAACGCCCAAATTGAATATGTACTACGTGACGCATTACGCAAGGCAGGCCGCAGTAAGCCACCGCAAATAAACGCTATTATCGATCCACTTGATAAACCTGAATAGTCACTATCAATGTAATTTAATTACACTAAATAGGTGAAAATAGACCATCATATTTTTACCTATTCATTTCTATAGTTCGCTCAAGCTAGCTTTACTACCAGCAAAAAAAAACCGACAACATTAGTTATCGGTCTATAAGCTATGAGGAAAGCTAAAATATACAAATTATTACAACAAGCGTTCGTGTTAGGAACAAAGCAATTATAGAGTAAGAACTCTAAGCTTGTAAAGGAGGTTTTGTAATTTTTTTTCATTTATTTGTTTTTTTATCACAAAATAAAAAATACACCTCAGTTTTCCTGTTCGGTATTGTGATCAAATAATAGAAAACCTGGTTTTGGGCAAAAAAAAGGCCTCTATGAAGAGGCCTAAAAAGAAACACACCATGAAGGGATCATTCGGTGTTATTTATAAGAACCACGGAAAGCAAATTAAATTTCACCTCTGAGTAATTTATAACCAACTTGCTTTAGTGAGCTTGTTCCCAATTATCACCAACACCTGCTTCAGCAATTAAAGGTACGCTCATTTCTACTGCATTATTCATAATTTCAACGAGACTTTGCGTGGCACTTTCGACAATATCTTGGTGAATTTCAAAAATTAATTCATCGTGTACTTGCATGGTCATACGAATACGAGGATCATTTTGCTCTAATATCCACGCATCTACTGCTAACATTGCTTTTTTAATAATATCTGCCGCAGTACCTTGCATTGGTGCATTGATTGCGGCGCGCTCTGCCGCTTTCTTACGCATACCATTTTTCGATTTAATGTCCGGTAAATAAAGTCTTCTACCAAACAAGGTTTCAACATAACCATTCTCACTAGCTTGCTGACGGGTATCTTCCATATATTTCGAAACATTAGGGTAACGTTCAAAATACTTATCCATGTATTCTTGCGCAGTATGACGAGGTACATTTAACTGTTTAGCTAAACCAAATGCTGACATGCCGTAGATAAGACCAAAGTTTACCGCTTTGGCGCTACGACGTTGATCACTGGTCACTTCATCTAATGAAACGGCGAATATCTCTGCCGCTGTGGCCTTATGAACATCTTTGCCTTCAGAGAAAGCTTTCACTAGACCTGGGTCATCTGATAAATGCGCCATAATGCGCAATTCAATTTGTGAATAATCTATCGCAACGATTTTATGATCTTTTGGTGCAATAAAAGCATGGCGAATTTTACGCCCTTCTTCACTTCTGATCGGAATATTTTGCAAGTTTGGATCGGTTGAAGATAAACGCCCGGTTGCAGTTACCGCCTGATGATACGAGGTATGTACACGATTAGTTTTTGGATCAACTAATAGTGGTAACTTATCAGTGTAGGTTGATTTTAATTTGCTTAACCCACGGTTTTCCAAAATAACTTTAGGTAACGGATAATCAAGCGCTAACTCCTGCAACACTTCTTCTGCCGTTGACGGCGCACCTTTAGGTGTTTTCTTCAGTACGGGGATTTTTAATTCTTCAAATAAAATCGTTTGCAGCTGCTTTGGTGAGCTTAAGTTAAAACTCTTTCCTGCAATATTGTGCGCTTCAATTTCTAATTCAGATAAGCGAGTACCTATACTATGGCTTTGTTTATCTAACATATCACAGTCAATCAAGACACCATGTTGCTCCATACGAGCTAATACAGGTAACAGTGGCATTTCTATGTCATTAAAAACGGAAAGTTGTGTGCTTACGTTCTCTAATTTCGGAAAAATAGCCTGATGTAAACGTAGCGTAATATCGGCATCTTCGGCAGCGTAATGCCCTGCTTTTTCGATTTCAATTTGATTAAAAGTAAGCTGTTTTGCACCTTTTCCAGCAATGTCTTCGAAATGTACTGTTTTATAACCTAAGTACTTGTCAGCAAGAGCATCCATATTATGACGTGTAGCAACACTATTGAAACAATATGACTCTATCATGGTGTCAAAAGTGATACCTTTCATCGCAATATTGTAGTGTGAAAGTACATTTGCATCGTACTTTAAGTTTTGCCCTACTTTCTGCTGCGATTCACTTTCTAACAGTGGCTTAAGCTGAGCCAACACCCAATCTCTATCAAGCTGTTCAGGCGCACCTACATAATCATGGGCAACAGGAACGTAAGCCGCTTTACCTGCTTCAACTGCAAACGACAAGCCAACGAGTTCAGCTTTCATATAATCAACACTGGTTGTTTCAGTATCAAAGGCGAATAACTCTGCTTCCGTCAATTTATCTAACCAGCTTTGAAATGCTGCTTTCGTTAAAACAATTTCATAGTCAACTTCAATATCGGAAAAATTAGCCGCGTCATCATCAGCCTCTTCACTTTGACTAGCTGAGCTGCCTTTCGTTACATTCGTGTCGCCAGCATTTAATTCAGCAAGTAATCGTCTTAATTCAAACTTTTGATATAAGGCTTTTAACGTATCAACATCAGCTGCTGTAGGTTGCAGCGCCTCAACAGTTTGCTCAAGCTCGACATCAAGTTTAATGGTGGCAAGTTCATAAGAAAGCGGTAAATGGGCAAGTGCGATACGTAAGTTTTCACCAACTTTACCTTTTACTTTATCGGCATTATTCATAACTTCTTGTAAAGTCGGGTAAGCGGTTAGCCACTTAACGGCAGTTTTAGGACCACACTTTTCAACGCCTGGAATATTATCAACTTTATCTCCCATCAGCGCTAAGTAATCAATAATTTGATCCGGACGCACACCGAATTTTTCAATAACACCCGCTTCATCCATTTCAACATTAGTCATGGTATTAATTAAGCGTACATGTTGGTTAACTAACTGCGCCATGTCTTTATCACCAGTTGAAATAACCGTTTCGATTCCTAATGCTGTTGCTTGATGAGATAAAGTACCAATAACATCATCTGCCTCTACCCCTTCAATAACTAGAAGCGGTAAGCCCATAGCAGCAATAATTTCATGTAGTGGCGCTATTTGGCTGCGTAAATCGTCCGGCATTGGCGGGCGATTGGCTTTATATTCTGGATACATGTCATTACGAAATGTTTTCCCTTTGGCATCAAATACCACCACGACGTTGCCATTCGGATAATCTTTCTTCAAACTTTTAATCATATTCAACACACCGGTAATTGCCCCTGTCGGTTGGCCGTCTGCGGTTGATAAAGCTTGTAAATAAGGCACGTGATATGCACGGAATAAATAAGATGAACCATCGACTAAAATAAGCGGTGATTGGTCAGAAGTTGGCATGATAATTTTTTGACTGGCGGAAAGATGGGCTAAGCATGCCATAATCGGCAAATTCTCTCTAGCACTTCATTGCATTTAGTCACATCAAACCAATCAAATTGTGGATAAGTATGTTGAAAACCACGATGAATGACCATAAAATTCTGGTGAACTTTACGGCAACTTGTTTGTAAGTGCATGTAATTGATGAAAAAAGGTAAGTCAGAAATCCTTTTCACATATTTATTATTATTTTTTTATTATGTGGATAAATAAATGTCCGTGCTTAAACTTTACTGTTCAATTAACGAGCAATAAAAATAAGCGAGCTAAGAGATTAACAGAAAATGGCCCCATTACCAGACAATTATTAAAATATTTTTGCAGTTTTATTACACCTTGAAATAACAAAAAAACATAAGCGAGAATTGGCAAGGGCTAGCTCAATTTCAGTCAATAAACTTTCATAAAAATTTATTTTTACACTCACTTTAATCGTTATTCAAAAATAAAAAATTACAATGACAGCATTGTGTTAATTTCGTTAGTGAGGCATTACGGAGCAAAAGAAATTAATCAAAAAATATTATCGAGTATGCAAAGTTCATGAAAATATGATTACGACTAAAACACAACTAATGATCGAGCCCACGCCAATCCTTATCGTTAAAGTAAGTAGGATAATCACGCAATGCCTGAATAACAAAAATAGCACCCTGCTTTGGGCTTTTATTCTCCTTCATCATGCTGCTACCGCGCATTATTTTGACAAGCAATAGATGTAGCTGAGCATCAGCTTGTGGTGGTAATTTACAATGCTCAAATAAGTACGCTATCTGCTGATCAACCTGAGTCGCCAATTGTAAGTATTGCTCACTAGAAAACTGATCGTAATGAATGTCATTGAGTTTAGCCTGCATGGCTTTGTTTATATTGCTCATACCAAGGTGCAAACTGTTATCAATTTGCCATTTTTCACCTTGATTTAACGACAATTTTTCGGTTGAATTGCCATGGTCATGACGGTGTTCTTCCGCCGCTATAACCAATGACATACATGCTCCTAGCAGTGCAGTTATCATAAGTTTTGCAAAAATTTTCATGGTAATTGTCCCTGTTTATTCACTCAATAAATTAAGCATACATTCATCAGCTGATGTTATTCACTTAATGTCAGCTCGGCTACTTCTTTTTTTGCTGAAACTCTAGTAGTCATTAACAGTTCGTTCTGATTAATGTCGGTAATAAAATCAATTTTATCCGGTATATTACCTAGGATCTTAAATGTGCCATCGTTAAGTGCATAAGACCACAGTTGGTAGTCCTCGTTAATGCCATAAATTACGTTATGCTTCACAATATATCGTTTGTCACTACCTTGATTTTCTAACACTTCAATCATTTGGTCTTCCGCTGGCCCTGGTTTCCAAAATCTGTCCATGTGATCGGTGTAAATTAATCGGCCATCTTCGCTTTTCAACGCCCAATTAACTTTCTTGTCCGTGATGATTTTAAAACTTAAATCATTCATATTGAACTCAACAAATTTTAAAATGCCTTTGATTCGTATTGATAATAGAGCCCTGTTGTTATCACTACCCCAATGGAACAGTTGCGCAACTGGAAATGCAATCGGAAAGGACTTTTGCTTCGCATCGAGATTAACCTGAATAAGCACGTTATTGGCGTTAACTAAAATACCTTTTCCATCAGCAGCCCAATCCAATCCCGAAATCCGCGTGTCTATTGGAAAATTAGTCAGCTGTTGTAGTTCATTATCATCGTTTAGCCAAATTTGATCTTCACCAGAGCGATCAGACTTGAAAGCGATTAACTTGCCATTAGGTTGGAAAACAGCACTATCTTCCTCACGTGTTGAACGTGCAATTATCTTAGCAATAGGTAATACATTATCACTTTTCTCAGTTAACGAATGAACAGCTGCTATTTCTGTAGAGTTTGAGTTGACAACTTTCGAAATGGAAAATGTCGCAATATCACTATCCCAGTGCCCTTTTATCATCAGCGCTCGTTTACCATCTGGATGAAATGTTGGTGAGCCTGCTGGCTCGTCAAGAGGAAGGCTAACTTTAGCTATTTTACCTTGATAAGACAGGGTGAAAAGTTGTCGGCCCGTGCTAAAAATAAGTTGGTTGTCTAATGGCGAAAAGTTTGGATAAATATAACTTAAATTCGTTATCTCTGGCGGATACTCAATTGGATAACTAGACAGTAATTGACCCGTAGAATTGATAATTTCAATATAGTTCTGACCGTCATTGTGCACGCTAATTAAAGCAATAATGTCATCTTTAACAGAATAATCATAATCAATAACCTGACCGCCTGCTAGCGAGTAAATATCGGTACTTTCATTGTCTTCTATCGAATAACTAATTAATTTCCAATGATTAGCAAGCTCTTGCAATAAAGCAATATTATTATTCTTTAACCATTTAGATTTTGTAATGATAGAGTTTTTGCATTCCATTAATAAACTTGGCGCTTGCGGTGATTTTAATGCTTTATCAAAATCCAAGGTCATTAGTTTATAGCAGTCTTTTTGATTAATCGGTTTATCGCAGTTTTCAATTTTAATAAATACCAATTTTTTCCCATCTTTAGAGAAACTGTGACTACCGTATCTCCCTATATTATTGGTCAATTGAGTTTCTTTCTGCGTTTTAATATTTTTTGCCCAAATGTTACTGCTAGCGCAATACTCGTCTGAATAACGATTGAAAACAATGTATTCGCCATTAGGTGAATAAATACCTGAATGCTCTTTATTATCTGTCGTTGTTAATGAGCGCAGCGCACCAATAGATAATGTTTCCGGTTGCTTTGGTTCAATAAATTGATAGCTAATTGTGGCAAGCATCATGATGCCAAAAATAAGCGCAATCAGCAGAAAGTTAGATTTCAACCTTTTCGATTTTGCAACAGCGCCTGCGGGTAATTCGCTGCTATTGGCCTCTTCATCGACAGCACTATTATTAACAACATTAGTCACAACCTCGCTATCAGAAGGTTCATTAGTGGCGTTGTCTTTAGTAATTACTTCAAATACTTTTTTACCGACACCGTCATGCCACCTAACATCACACTCTAAGCTGTACCCTTGTTTAGCATGCGTCTTGATATAAACTTGAACTTTGCCATCATCACCCAATGCTTTTCTTAATTGCGCAATACTGCGTTGCAGTGAATTGGGGGATACAACAGTTCCTTGCCAAACTTTAGCTAACAACGCTTCATGACTAACCACTTGTCCTTGATGCTCAGCCAAATGAGTAAGAACAGCCAGTGCTTTTGGAGCGAGTGTTTTTGATTGGTCATTTTGGGTAATTTGATTTCGGGATAAATCGATAAAAAATCCGCCAATCCAATACTGTTCTGCCATAAATCCTCTGGTACCACTAAAGTTTGCGATTAAAAATTAAATCAACATTAGATGAATGGTATAGCATAAACGCCTGAACGGCCAAACTCAACATTGTAAACATTTGATAATTATTAGTTTTTTATTAATCAGATAAAAATCAGCTAAAAATCAGTGCAACCTCAAGTAAATTGCTCGCTATTAGTTAAGGTGAATACTGACATTTTATTCAACCTTAAATGCTCAGAGTAAATCACCGAGGTAATCATGATAAAAAATATAATCTTACTTATTGTAGTGCTAATCCCTTTTTTGGCACTTGCTGAAACTGACCAATCAGCTTACGAAATGCCAAGCGTACATGTTCTTCCGATCACGGATAAGCAATCTAATAAGCAGTACGAACTGCTCGTTAAACTGCCTGAAAAATATGATGAAGATAAGAGCAAAAAGTATCCTGTCATCTATTTTACCGACGCAGTTTGGCATATCGAACTATTATCTGCTGCTACCGCTTATATAATGGAAGACGTTATTTTAGTAGGGATCTCTTGGCAAAAAGATATTCCAGAAGAGCTCAAGCAAAAATATGGTGCACATTTCAGCCGTTTTGGCGACTACTCATTCAAGAAAAGAACTAACCCTAAACATCCAAAAATAAAATTTGGACAAGCCGATAATCACCTGTCTTTTATTCGCGACGATGTCTTCAAAATAATCGAAAAAAATTACCGAACTGAGCCCAAAAATCGCAGCTATTTAGGCTTTTCAGCTGGTGGCCTTTTCGGCACCTATGCATTACTGACACAACCCGATACGTTTAAAAATTATATTCTTGGTAGCCCAAGTATATGGAGTAGCGGCACTGAGCTTTTTGCCCAAGCAAATGCAAGTTTAAATAGTGCTCAGTCAGAAATTAACATCTTTATTTCCTATGGCGAACTTGAAAAAGAATTACGGCCACAAGTTGAAGACTTTGTTAGCCAACTAAAAGGTAAAAACTATCAAGCAATCTCTTCACTCAAACACATCGTTATCGACTCCTCTGGTCATAGTGACTCCTTCCCGATGTTAGGTGTTAAAGGCATAAAATGGTTATCAAACTTACAAGAGAAAGGAGTGAAATAATGAAACTAAGTATGCTGCTAATTGCGCTTTATATTTTCATGGCAACACTAAGTACTAATAGCTACGGAAATGATAAAGCCCCAATTCTTGAAGGGCCTTATGTTGGACAAACACCACCCGGTGATACTCCTATGGCTTTTGCGCCCAGTAAACGCTCACCAGCACATCGTGATCATAGTGGCTTCTTCACGCCTGATATGAAAAATTTCTACTTTACGCGAAGAAATAATAAAGATGGCAAGTGGTCGTTACGTGTTTTCAAAGTAGAAAATAATCAATGGCACGAATCTTTGGTGGGGCCTAGAGTAGGCCGTCCTATTACCACGCCTGATGGTAATACTATGCATTTGGGCAAACACTATATGGAGCGAACCAAAACTGGCTGGTCAGAAATCAAAAGCTTAGGTGATTATTTCAAAGACTTTCGTATTATGCGCCTAATGTCTTCTGCTGCAGGAACTTACTATTTCGATGACGCAAATGAATCAACTCCCATTCATTACTCAAGCTTAATAAATGGCAAATATACAAAACCAGAAGCGGTAGATATTGATTTTGGTGACTGGAACGCGCATCCCTTCATTGCCCCAGATGAATCCTATTTAATTTGGGATGAACAAGGAGAGAACGGATATGGAAAGGCTGACCTTTTTATTAGTTTTCGACAGAAGGACGGCAGCTGGGGAGCGGCCATTAATTTTGGAGAGACAATAAATAGCGCGGCATCTGAAAGTGGAGCAATCGTGACGCCAGACGGAAAGTACCTTTTATTTAACAGATTTGTTAATGATGAAAATGCCGGCATGTACTGGGTAGATGCACAAATTATCGAAACACTTAGAGCAAAGTCATAAGCCTAACCAAACGGAACTACAGTTATTTATGAATATTAAAACAAAACTTAAAAGTCTCATTGCTGCTGCGCTATTTAGTACTGTTAGCAATGTAGTTGCAGCGAATATCGCAGACAGCACCATGCTTGCACCCATAGCATCTGTCGAGGATGCAAAAATGTCCTTTTGGGACCTACCCTATCTACAAGAAAGCTTTATTGATTTAACACCAGCAGCCAGAGAAGACCAATTAGCTGTTGGCGAACTAGGTGTCGACAGCGGAACTAAAGACGAGATTATCAAATTAGCTAAGGAGATAGCTAACGATAAACACGGCCTCTACGATAGCATGCTTATTTCTCACCAAGGGAAGTTGCTATTTGAATCTTATTACAAACGAGGTCGAGTAAATTTACATCATGGACAAGCTTCAACTACTAAAGCTTACACCAGCATGGCAATCGGTCGAGCTATACAGTTGGGCTATCTGACAATGGCCGATTTACGAAAACCACTAATTAGTTTTCTAAAAGACCTAGATACGTCAAAACTTGCTGAGGGCTCAGAAAAAATCACACTTCATAAAGCATTAACTATGCATGGTGGACTTAGTATCGATCGTGATAAATGGCAAGAGCTTAAGAAAAATCCTGCCGCGATCAAGGGGCAGCTATTAGTTCAAGCCCTACTTGAGCATAGTGGGCCGATTACCTCTGAATCTCAGCAATACTTATATGGCAACTACAATCCAATACTAGTGATGGCGGTCATTGATGCTGTCGTGCCAGGCAGTGCTGAAAATTTCCTTAAAAAAGAAGTTCTCGATAAATTGGCCATCACAAACTACACCTGGAAAACTCATGTTAGCGGCATTCCAGAAGCTGGCTGGGGTGTGAGTATGACCTCTCGTGATATGCTTAAGTTAGGCAGTGTCGTGCTTAACAAAGGTAAATGGCATGGCGAACAGCTTATTTCAGTAAACTACCTAGCAAAGGCCACCAGTGGCCTTGTTAAACCTACCGAAGATTGGATGCCTGACAATTTTCGCTATGGCTATTTTTGGTATCAAACTGACATTACGGTTGGTGATAAAAGCTATGATACTACATTTGCCTGGGGCGGAGGGGGACAACGCATCATTGTTGTCGCAGCGCTTGATTTGATTATTGTGATCACCGGCCATGACCGAGAAGATAAAATATTTACTCAAATTTCAGAGCGGGTTATACCAGCTTTTATTAAGTAAGTCGCAAGATTTCCCTCTAACTAAATAAAATGGTTAGAGGGAAATACCCTAGTGCTACATAGTAACAAACTCTTCTGCTGATGTTGGGTGAATAGCAACGGTATTATCAAAATCAGCTTTAGTCGCGCCCATTTTCATCGCCACAGCAAAGCCTTGCAGTAATTCATCACTTCCAAAACCAATACTATGGATACCAACAATTTTCTCTTCTTTACCAACACATACCAACTTCATGCGTGTTGGATCTCTATAATCTTCAGTAATTGCTTGATATAGAGCAGTAAACTGAGAGTTATAAACTTTAACTTGTTCTTCGCCGTATTCAGCAATAGCTTCTTTTTCCGATAAACCAACAGTGCCAATAACTGGGTGGCTAAAAACCACCGTAGCAATATTTGAGTAATCTAAATGCTCATAAGGCTTATTGTTAAATAAGCGTTCACACAAGCGACGCCCCGCAGCAACGGCAACAGGCGTAAGCTGTGCACGCCCCGTATTATCGCCAACCGCATAAATGCCGTTCACGTTGGTATTTTGATATTTATCCGTTGGAATAAAACCACGTTCATCAAGCTCTATGCCCGTTGATTCAATATTAATATTATCAGTCGCCGGCTCTCGGCCAATTGCCCAAATTAACGTGTCGACAGGGCCAATAGCATTGCCATTATCTAAATGAATTGTTAGTTTGCCGTCTGCATGCTTTTCAACGCGACTAGGTACGCTCATAGTGTGCAGCGTTGGGCCATGTTTTGCCATTTGCTCCACTAAAGTGTCGCTTAACATATCGTCAAAACCACGTAATGGCTTTTCTTTTCGTACCAGTAAATGCGACTCACTACCCAGTGCATGTAATACACCCGCAAGCTCGACAGCAATATAGCCAGCACCGACGACAGCAACAGATTCAGGCTGCTCGGTTAAAGCAAAAAATCCATCTGAATCAATACCGTACTCAGCACCTTCAATATTTGGTCGACTTGGGCGGCCACCTGTTGCAATAGTGATATGTTCCGCCGTGTATAGTTCACCATTAACTTCAACAGTATTTCTGTTAACAAACTTAGCAAAGCCATTGATTACCGTTACGTCATTGCTGGCAAAACCACGCGCATAAGCGGCATGAATACGTTCAATATATGCTTCTCTATTTTTCACTAATGTTGACCAGTCAAAGCCTTGCAGTGGCGCTTTAAAGCCATAGTCATTCGCATAATGTAATGCATCAGAAATTTGCCCCGCGTACCACATAGCTTTTTTCGGTACACAGCCAACATTCACACAAGTACCACCAATATGCTTAGCTTCAATAACCGCCGCTTTTTTACCTAAACGTGCTGCTCGGTTTGCCGAGGCAATACCGCCACTACCAGCACCAATTGCAATGTAGTCAAAATGTTGTGTCATATTAATATTCCTGTGTGAGTATATTTCACTATATTGGACTGAAAAAACTAAAATTCAAGCGTGTGTGTCAACATCGCTTATTTCTGCCGATAAATGACATACCTTAGCGCATTTAAATTTCATCACCATAAAACATGAGTAAAAATTGAAAACTATGCCACTAAACCTTGATTATCGATTCATTAGCCATTACATCTACTGCATCATTTAGCAAACATGCGACCTCATATGACCAACCCATTATTACAAAGTACATCACTACCGCAATTTTCTAAAATTAAGCCAGAGCATATTAAACCTGCAGTAGAGCACGCTATCGCCAATTGCAAAAAAACAATTGCAGATGTGTTAGCCAGTAATACCGAATTCACATGGGATAATTTAGTCGCCCCTGTTGATGAAGTGGATGATGTATTAGGCAAGTTATGGTCACCTATCTCACATATGAATTCTGTAGTAAATAGTGATGAACTTCGCGAATCATACGAGTCATGTCTGCCACTATTATCCGAATACGGTACTTTTGTTGGCCAACACGCTGAACTATTTGCTGCTTATCAGCAACTAAGTGAAAGTGAAGCATTTACTACATTAAACAAGCCCCAGCAAAAAGTGATCAGTAATGCTTTGCGAGACTTTAGATTGTCTGGTATTGCCTTAAATGATGATGACAAAAAGCGCTACGGCGAAATTGCTACCCGTTTATCTGAGTTAAGCTCAACATTTGGTAATAACATATTAGATGCAACGCACGCTTTTAGTATCAATGTTACTGTTGAAAATGAATTAGTTGGCTTACCAGAAAGTGCAAAAGAAGCAGCCAAGGCACTAGCTGAATCCCAAGAAAAATCAGGCTGGTTATTTACCTTAGATATTCCAAGTTATTTACCGGTAATGACCTACTCTGATAACCAAGCACTACGAGAAAAAATGTACCGAGCTTACGTTACAAGAGCTTCAGAATTAGGGCCTAACGGTGGCGAGTACGACAATAGCCCCATTATGGCCGAGTTACTGTCTTTACGTCATGAGCTTGCTAATTTACTTGGCTTTGATAGCTTCGCCGAAAAGTCACTCGCAACCAAAATGGCCAACAATACTGACGAAGTATTGGGCTTTTTAGAAAACTTAGCAATTAAGTCAAAAGCACAAGGCCAACAAGACTTAACTGAAGTTAAAGCTTTTGCCGATGAAAAATTCCAGAAAAATGACTTACAAGCATGGGATTTATCTTACTACAGCGAAAAGTTAAAGCTGGAACGTTACGCGATTTCAGATGAGGAACTTCGCCCTTATTTTCCTGAAAATAAAGTAGTCACGGGCTTATTTGAAGTTGTTCATCGCTTATTCGGCTTAAGCATTAATGAACGAAAAGATGTCGATACATGGCATGAAGATGTTAAGTTTTTTGACGTCTTCGACAGTAACCAACAACTTAGAGGCAGCTTCTATTTAGATTTATACGCAAGAGCTAAAAAGCGTGGTGGTGCATGGATGGACGATTGTGTTGGCCGCCGTGAACTTACTAATGGCGATATTCAATACCCTGTTGCTTACTTAACTTGTAACTTTAATGGCCCTGTTGGTGATAAGCCGGCTCTATTTACTCATGATGAAGTCGTCACCTTATTTCACGAGTTTGGCCATGGTATTCATCACATGCTTACGCAAATAAATGCCTCAGGCGTGTCAGGTATTGATGGTGTACCATGGGATGCTGTTGAGTTACCAAGCCAATTTTTAGAAAATTGGTGTTGGCAACCAGAGGCGCTAGCCTTTATTTCAGGCCACTATCAAACCGGTGAAGCTTTACCACAAGATATGTTAGATAAAATGCTGGCAGCGAAGAATTTCCAATCAGCAATGCAAATGATCCGTCAACTGGAATTCAGCTTATTTGACTTTAAGATGCATGCCCAGTATTCACCAGAAAGAGGTGATGAAATCCAACAGGTACTTGACCAAGTACGTGATGAATATGCAGTAATTAAAGCGCCTGATTTTAACCGTTTTCAACATAGTTTTGGCCATATATTTGGTGGTGGTTACGCCGCAGGTTACTACAGCTATAAATGGGCAGAAGTACTATCAAGTGATGCATTTTCTCGCTTTGAAGAAGAAGGTATTTTCAGTAAAGCTGTTGGACAAGATTTTCTTAAAAACATTCTTGAAATGGGTGGTTCAAAAGAACCAAGCGAGTTATTTAAGGCGTTTCGTGGCCGAGAGCCACAAATTGACGCCTTACTTCGCCATTGTGGCATCACAGGATAATTTTAATGGCTTTAGAAAAATATGATGATATATATCAACGTGCCGCTGCTCGTAAGGGCGGTACGAACAAGCTAAAAATATTACTAGGTGCGGGCAATCAAGATCACTTACTTAGTGAAATCAGCGACGATCGCTTCTTGGCTGAATTTAGCAAAAAAGTCTTCCAGTCAGGTTTCGTTTGGCGTGTAGTTGAAAATAAGTGGCCAAATTTTGAGGAAAGCTTTTTCAATTTTAATATTGAGAAAGTTTTGATGATGCCTGAAGAAATGATGGAAAGAAAAGCCAGTGACCCAAAAATCATTCGTAATTTTAATAAAGTAAAAACGATTAAAGCCAACGCCCAAATGATTTTTGAACAGCAACAACAAGGCCAAACGTTTGCCGAATTTATTGCTCAATGGCCAAGCGACAATATTATTGGTTTATGGGCTTTTTTAAAAAAGCATGGCCAACGCCTTGGTGGCAATACTGGACCTTATGCGCTGCGAGCGCTAGGCAAAGATACCTTTATTGTTAGTCGTGATGTTGAGGCTTACTTTCGTGCACATGATATTGTTACTGGAGGTATACAAACAAAATCTAGCCTACAAGCAATACAAGAAAGTTTTAACCACTGGCAACAGCAGTCTGGCTTATCACTAAGTCAGTTAAGCCGTTTGGTCGCATACGCCACTGGTGATAACAATATACAACTAGAAGAAGTTGCTAATGCAGAATAATATCGCTGTTGCCTATGTTGACGCTGTTGATGTAGATAAAGCAAAAAAAATTGCCCACCAATGGCAATTAGATTATATCGGCGATATTGCAGCCATCAAAAAAAAGCCTGAACTTGCCTTTGCCCTTCAGGTTAACATGCAGCATCTAGAATTATGCAAACTTGATGAACCCAAACTTGGTGCAATAAGCGTAGATTTTGTTGATGGCGCAACCGCACATCGAAGAAAGTTTGGCGGAGGTCGAGGTCAAGACATCGCCAAAGCTGTCGGCTTAAAGCATGGCTTCACACCCAATGTACTTGACGCTACCGCAGGGCTTGGCCGAGATGCCTTTGTACTAGCAACTTTAGGTTGTCATGTCACTATGATGGAGCGAATGCCCATTGTTGCGGCATTACTTGAAGATGGCCTAGAAAGGGCAAAACTCAGCAGTGAAGTTAACGATATTACCGAGCGTATGAATTTAATTCATGCGTCTTCAATAGAAAACATGTCGCTAGCAACTCGGCCTGATGTTATTTATCTTGACCCTATGTACCCACACCGTGAAAAGTCGGCGGCAGTTAAAAAAGAAATGCGAGTATTTCAATCATTAGTTGGAGAAGACTTAGACGCAGATAACTTACTAGAACCAGCACTTGCTTTGGCTAAGTACCGGGTAGTAGTAAAGCGTCCCAGCTATGCACCGCCATTAAACAATAAAACACCAGCCACTAGCATTAAAATGAAAAAGAACCGTTTTGATGTTTATGTAAACCAAGCTATTCCTAAACAGAATTAGCTTGCATACACTGCATTGTATTGCATGAACAAGTTTCATGCGCTTGCAATAAAACCGTCACATTAGTGTCATCTAACCGTAACCTTAACGTAACATAAAAACGTGAGAATTCAGCAACGTTTGGAAACATCAGTTACAGGGTTGGATGCCAGTGCGGGTTTCAAGTTTTTCTAGAATATCGGTAATTGCGGTAAGTTTATTTGCCGTTGTTTTTTTAACAACCATGTACCATGTTGGTAGCTCATTAACGACAAGTCGTGCCCACTTAGCAGGTTACCAAGAACTAAAATCAGCCACCACAGTATCGTTCTATCGAACTATTGCTCAATATTTACAATCAGGCGATGCCGGATTGCTAAACACAGCACAACAGCAATTAAAGAAAATTGATGAGCACGCACAACGCTTGGATATCACATCCTTGCTCAACGTTATTAAAGAAAAAACTACAAGATTAAACCATGATATTGACACTAAATATCGTGCTTTAGGCAAACTCAGTGGTGACCCGCTTGCTCTTATCCGCAATGCCGAACAAAGCATGTTGTCATTAACTTATGCTATTGCTCAATACTCGCAACAAAGTAAAGAACTGACAGCACAACAAAGCATTAATTATTTAACCACCACTCAAGTCATTGCCAAATCACTCAGTGAATTAATTAACACCCGTGAAAAGTTTTTTAATAGCAATAACAATGATGTATCTCATATTAAGACAATCACAAGTGAACTAAAGAGTGTAGTGCAAACCTTAAAAAATATGCCGTCACTAGGCATTTATGCAGAAGTTGACGAAGATGATTTTTTTGCCGAGGAAGAAGACAGTGAAGACTTAGGGCATGAAGCCATAGATGAACTAAACTCTTTAGCGAGTCGCTACTTAGTAGAATTTAATAACACTTTGCAACTCCAACAAAGCACTAGTCATGGTATCAAACAGCTAGCAGCCGACGTTGCAGAATTAGAAAAAATTATACTGACTGGTGAAACCACAATCATTACCGAACAAGAACAATTAAACCAGCAACTAATGTCCGTAGTCATGGGGTTAACTGCATTTTTAATTATATTTTTAGTAGCAAACTACTGGTTACAGCGTACAGTTATTCTTAACCCTTTGCGCAAGCTTCGCGATAGTTTTGTCGCACTGGTTGAACAAGGAAAAGTTGATAATATTGAAGGTATTTCAATAAAAACCGAACTCGGTGAAATTTCTTCAAGCTTCAATCAAATGGTTAATAAGCTTGCCAGTGATGATCGCCAAAAAGCCCATCAACTCGATCTTGTAGCTAATGCGCTTAAAGCGATGGACAGCCAAGTGAACAATATTTATCAATCATCTGCAAGTACCAGTGAACATGTACAAGGTGCACGTGAAATAATGGCAGCACTTGGGCAAGCTACAGAAACTGTTAACGACTTATCAAGCCAAGTTGTTGGAAATGCACAAGCAACTCAACAAGCAATGGAAGCGAGTCAAAATCGTGTTGGCCAAGTATTAAAAGCCAGCGAATCAACTAATATTGCCGCTCAACAAAGTAAAACAGCAATCACTTCACTTTCGCAATCAGTCAATAGTGTTACCTCGATTGTTGATGTTATTGCCGCTATTGCCGACCAAACTAATTTACTAGCACTCAACGCAGCAATTGAAGCCGCACGCGCAGGTGAACATGGCAGAGGTTTTTCAGTGGTCGCCGATGAAGTAAGACAACTAGCTGGAAAAACGCAAGAATCACTACAACAAATTTCTGCCAAATTAGAGCAGCTACAAAGTGCAACAAATTCAATTCAGTCAACCATCATCGATATTGAAACAGCATCCGCTAACCAACAAAATATCGCCGATCAATTGCAAAAAACGGCGATTGAAGTAACCGACCAAGCTAAGGTTTCAGCAGAAGTAGCACTTAACACCTTAGAGCAAATAACCTTACAGCGAGAGCATTTCATAACTTTCGAAACGGCTATGAGCAATGTTGATCAAGAGGTGAGTCAATCACAAAAGCTTGCAGAAAATATAGCTCAAGACGTTAATAACCATGTATCTGGTATTAGTGAAACCTTACAACAAGCAAGTTAAGCTTCTGCATTTTAAAATAATTATTGCAACTTCACGTGCGCACTACTCTGCATTATTCTAAAATATATAACAGGGCTATCTTGTGGGTGTGCTTATGGCAAAATCTTTATGTAAATGGAAAAAGAAGGACATAGAAAAAAACGTGCATGAATTAGCACATATTGTTGATAAACCACGCTTTATCTGTAAAGACTGTGCTCGCGCAGCCCACGACAAGAATTACCTTTGCAAGCCTATTAAATTGCCTTTGTCACACTAATAATGGAATTATTATGATCCAAGAAAATATCAAAATGCCTGTAGGGCAACTTCAAGAACTAAAAAATGGTGAAATGATCAACCACAATACCGCGGAACTCTTCGCCAATAAGAAAGTCGTTATGTTTGCAGTGCCTGGCGCATTTACACCAACCTGTTCAGCCGCACATTTACCAGGTTATGTAGTATCAGCAGATGAGCTAAAAGTTAAAGGTATAGACGCAATTATTTGTCTTTCAGTGAACGACGCATTCGTTATGGCAGCTTGGGGAGAAGCACAAAATGCTGAAAACCTTATGATGTTAGCCGACGGTGACGGCAGCTATACCAAAGCGCTTGGTTTAGAAATGGAAACTGCAGCTTTTGGTGGCTTACGTTCTCAGCGTTATTCTATGATCATCGACAATGGCGTAGTCAGTAATTTAAACGTTGAAAAGCCAAAAGAATTTGAGATAAGTAACGCAGAAACCATTTTAAGCCAGTTATAATTCCTGCAATAACATCTCGGTATTTATTAAAAAGGGAGCATTAGCTCCCTTTTTTGCCACTAACATTGTATTAGTTTAGCGCTTTTTCAGGCACGTTTTCCGGTGCTTTAACCTTTTTATAACGACCAAACGATAATAGTATCGGTATTAATATCAAGGTAATAGGTGTCGCCAATAACTCACCAAAAACTAATGAGACTGCAGCAGGTTTTAAATACTGAGCTTGCTCTGATGTTTCAGCGAGCAACGGTAACAAGCCACATACAGTAGTCACCGTTGTTAGAAAAATAGCTTGTAAGCGACTACGTCCTGCCTCAATAAGTGCCTCTTTCATCGGCATGCCTTCAGCATAGAGATTATTGAAGCGTGTCATTAATACTAACGAGTCATTCACCACAACACCCATCATCGCCATCATGCCAAACATTGATAATAAGCTGACCGACAAGCCCATAATGGCATGGCCATATACGGCGCCAGCAAAACCAAACGGAATAACCGACATAATGATAAATGGCTGCCAATAAGACTTTAATGGAATAGCTAACAAAATGTAAATCAGCAATATAGTTAACAACATCGCTTTTTTAAAACCTGCCTGTACTTCGCTAATCTCTGCAAACTCTCCCGCCGCATTAATAGAAATTGTCGGATACAATTGCCGAAGTTGCGGAAATACGTTCTCTTCCAGTTCAGCTAGTACATTTTCAGGAGAATTCACCGCCCTATTTTGACGCCAGTAAATATTCACCACCGCATCTCGGTTTCTACGATAAAGTAATTCTGGCTCGCGCGAATATTCAATTGCGCTAATTTCCCCTAAAGCAACATAGCTATTTTTTGCAAGTTGCACCTGCGCAGCTTTAAGTTGCTCTATGGTTTTTCTTTCACTTTCAGGTAGTTGCACAATAACTTTAGTTTCTTCAGCTTTGTCTAATAAGCGATGCACTTCTAACTCACCAAACACTCCGCCGGCTAATGTTGCAAGTTGCTGTTGCGTTACCCCTAATTGAATACCACGGTCGGTTAGTGTCAATTGCAGCTTTCTTTTTCCGCCTTGGCTATCATCATAAACATCATTAACGCCCGCTATGCTTTGTAATTCTGTTTTAATGGTTTTAGCAACATGGCGCGCCAAATCACGATCTGTTGAGGCCACCGAAATTGCCGTACCTCCAGCAGGTTCATCCGCTAAGCTATAAGTCACGGCATAACTGCCTTCAATATCACCAATATTTTCCTGCCAAACACCAAGAATATCTTCACCTGGAATTTCCGCCAAAGCCGTGGTGGTTAATTCCGCAGTCATTTCAATGGAATATGCTCCTTCACTTGCAATAAAAGCCTTTGCCATTGGTAATTCATCAAGCGCATAGTTTGCTTTTATCTGCTCATTAGTAGTCGTTGTCGCTTGTTCGATTTGTCCGATAATACGCTGGGTTAGCGATAGCGGTGCGTCATCATCCATGGTGACTTTTACCGTTGCATAGCGCCCGGGAATGTCAGGGAAAAACACCGTTTTAATACTCCCTTTTAGCATGGCAACGTATGCTGCCAACATAATAGTAAAAAACAGTAACAGTGCAGTTTTTTTATGAGATAAAGCGGTACGTAAAATCGGCTGGTAAATAGTTTCAGAGAAATGCTGTAAACCGCCAACACATCGCGCTCGAACGCTAGCAAGTGCACGGGCAAAAATGTGCTGTTGTTGCGCCTTATTACTAATATTTGCAAGGTGAACAGGTAAAATGAACTTACTCTCAATTAACGAGAAAATCAGAGCGAAAATAACCACCGCCGAAAAACCGGCTAACACTTGTGCAAGTTCATTCTCAATCCATAGCATAGGCGAAAATGCGGCAATGGTTGTTAAAACACCAAAAATCGTCGCCACAGCAACCTTCTCTACGCCCTTAAATGCGGCTTTTTTAGGGTCGGGCTCAGTTCGCCGTGCTTCATGAATACTTTCACCCACTACAACCGCATCATCAACAAGTATGCCGAGGACGAGTATCATGCCAAATAAGGTAATGTCGTTAATACTATAATCTAGTGCTGGTAGCCCCATTAACCACACCGCACCCGCCAAAGAAATTGGAATACCTAAAGCAACCCAAAGTGCTAACTTCACTTCTAAGAAAATGCCTAGTAGCACAATAACAATCACTAAACCTTGCCATGCATTGGTCGAAAGTAGATCTAACTGCTCGCTAATGTATGGTGCCATATCAGCCATCATTTCAACCTGAACACCGTCAGGAAAAGCAAGCTGCGCCTTTGCCAACACGTCTTGTGTCGCGCTACTCACATCGAAAAGGTTATCTTTTTGGCTAGTTGAAACTAATAACGCAATCGCCGCTTTACCTTGGTACTTTACAATACTGTCGGTTTTACGGTAATCACGTGTGACTTTAGCAACATCTTCAAGATAAACGGAGGCGTTTTCATTAACAACAACGGGGAGTCTTTTTAACTTTACTAAGTTATTTGCGTAGCCATCGCCACGTAAAGTAATGTTACCTTGAGCTGTGCGCAGCTCGCCACTGCGATACTCTAACGACCACTCTTCAATGCGTGCCTGTAAAGCGCTGATAGATAAACCGTATTGTTTTAAGGCATCAATATC
The DNA here is from genome assembly GCA_913058245.1 of uncultured Colwellia sp. Taxonomy (GTDB): domain Bacteria; phylum Pseudomonadota; class Gammaproteobacteria; order Enterobacterales; family Alteromonadaceae; genus Cognaticolwellia. The sequence continues at coordinate 81,670 of CAJXQJ010000003.1, read as the reverse complement.
AGGGGCAATTGTTAATAACTTTTCACGTTTGCCTAAGTTAGTTACTTGAGATATTTTCGGGTGCTTTTTCAGTGCATTCTGCACGTTAGTTGCTACCTGCTGTAGCGCGGTATCATCATTGCCACCATAAACCATAACAAATGACGCTAAGTTATCGAATTCGTTACGATATATACTCGGGCGTTCGGCAAGTGATGGAAAGCCCACAATGCTCTCAACATTATTTCGAACATTCTCAATTAGCTTATCTAAATCAACGCCGGTACTTTTTTTAACTCGTACACGCGCATGCCCAGCGGATGAGGTACTGGTGATATTTTTAATACCTGCTACACCGCTTATCGCATCTTCAATGCGTTGGGTAATACCTTCATCAACTTGTTTTGCTGTACCGCCAGGGTAAGCAACTGAAATAATTAATTCAGATGGTGGAATTTGTGGAAAGCTCTCAACACGTAACGAATTCATTGACAGCAAACCAGCAATGATAATAAACACCATCAATAAATTTGCCGCAACGGGGTTATCTAAAAACCATTTTGTTATAAATTTCATCTTACTACCCTATAACTCGTCGAACATGGCAATGGCATGCTGGCCTTCCAACATAGTCCCTAACGGATATTCAACTAAAACGCGTGCTTTTGTTGGTTGTGACAAATATCGGAACAAGACTTGGTCATTACTTTCATCAATAACCTGAATATTTTCCAAACTGAACTTACCAGCAATAATTGACCACACTTTGCCGTCTTGCGTTAATACCGATGCTGGTGCACGAACTATGTTTTCCTCAATCGTGCTATCAAAGGTAATGTCTACTTGCTGGCCTGATAACAATGGTATTTTTCGGCTATAAGGGTTCTTTACTTGTAAAACAATGCTTCGTTGTCGCGTCGTTTCATTCATCTTAGGGTCAAGAAAGCGCACGCTGGCTTGCCAGAGCTCGCCTTCAGGGGTTAGCACTTGAATATTTGCTTGCTGCTTAATATTGCCGAGTTGCTGCCACTGTTTTTTCGACAATGACACATTAATATCAATAAATTGGTCTGAGGCTATGCTGAATAGTCGATCGCCAGTATTTATCCACTGTAACGGTGTGACATATTTATTGATGATAATGCCACTAAAAGGCGTTTTAATACTGGTATCAATTAAGCGTTGCTTAGCAGCATTAATACTTGCCTGCATTGAGGCTACTTCTGCTTTAGCAGCGGCAACATGGGGTTCAAAGCGACCAAAAGCGCTAGTTTTCTTACCTTTATTAACCGAGGTCGCAACATATTGTTCATGTAAGTATTGCGCTAAGTTCAATTCTGCTCTTTTCAAACGTGCCTGTTCAGCTTTTACCTCGGCGACATAAGAGGTATCACGTAATTTTGCCAAAACAAAACCTTCTTCAACCAAACTCCCAGGTTCGGCTTGTTCACTCAGTTGCGACAATCGCCCTGAAACTGAGGCAGTAACATCAGCTAACCAACGAGTCATGGCAATGCCCGTTGCTGTTACATGTATTTTTACAGTATCAGGCTGCACTTTTATCGCTGACACTTTAAATGCAGGTGCTACTTCTGGCTCCTCGTTTTTCAAATTATCTTCTTCACTAAGTAACCAAGTGATAACCGACAAAAAGAACAAAATGATAAGAATTCGCCAAACGGATGCCTTAACGTGCATAATAACCCTCATGTAAAAATAAATATAAAACAGATGTGTATCATAAACAAAAGCACAATATGATACAATCATGTCTCAAAAAATAGATAACCACCATGAAAGTAGACGCACGAGTTCAGAAATCACAACAAGCAATAATCAGTACAGCGTTAACGCTGTTTAATCAGAACAGAGACGTGACCTTTAGCGAAATAGCTAGCCAAGCCGGCGTTGGCCGTGCCACTTTGTATCGTCAGTTTGAAACCCGAGAAGTATTAATCAAAGCAATAGCTTTAACCTGCTTTAATCGCCTAGATTCAGTCAATGACATAATTGAGGAAGAAGCTAAGTCGGCAATTCATGCCATTGAACTTTGCTTTCATTACGTTATGCCTTTCACTGAAGAATTTAAATTTCTTGCAGAAGTAGAGCACTTAATTGAAGACGACCCTGACATTATTCGTATTTATAAACAACAATTTGATGAAACCATTGCTTTAGTTCAACAGGCAAAAAAAGAAGGTAGCATTCGTAAATCATTACCTAACGCATGGCTTGCCACCTTAATTGAAGGTTTGTTCTTTACTGCGTGGGAAGCCATAAGCGAGCATGGTATGTCACCTGAAGAAACCGCAACATTAGCATTCGACAGTTTATGTAACGGTATTAAGTAAAAATTAGCACTATTGAGTTTTAACCATGAAAGTAAGATAAATAAAAACCATTATCGTTTGCCTACATCCCTTGATTTATAAGGGTTTCAATTAACATTTAACTTGAATAATTAATAATATTCACGCACACTTGCCAACATAATTTATGTGATAAAACGCACAACGAGGTAGCACAATGTTAAAACCTGAAATGGTAAAAGAATTAAACAAGCAAATTAATTTAGAGTTCTACTCTTCAAATTTGTATTTACAAATGAGCGCCTGGTGTGAAGAAAAAGGTTTTGAAGGCGCTGCTGAATTTATGCGTAAACACGCTGCTGAAGAGATGGATCATATGACCCGTTTATTCACTTATGTTAGTGAAACCGGCGCATTACCAATTTTGGGTAGCATTGATGCGCCACCACATGAATTTGAGTCGTTAGCGGATGTATTTGAAAAAACGTATCAGCATGAATGTGAAATTACTGAAAATATTAATGCCTTAGCGCATCAAGCATTTACTAACCAAGACTATTCAACATTTAACTTTCTACAGTGGTATGTTGCAGAACAACACGAAGAAGAAACCCTGTTCAAAAGCGTATTGGATAAAATTAACTTGGTTGGCCATGATGGCCATGCATTATTTTTTGTTGATAAAGATTTAGCGGAAATGGCAAAAGCTGGTAGTGGTGGTAGTATCATGACTGACGTTGCAGCCCAGTAATACGAAATTACACATTGATGTTCGCGTATCATCGGCGTACATGAATATACTGCGATAGAAAGAGATACCTGAACATAGGCACTCTTTCACATCCCTGTGATTGCCCAGTACCGTTCTTCGACATGCACGGATGCACTAATGTCTCGAAAGACAGGATGTCTGAGAGAGATCTGAATATACGCGATCTTTCACAGCCCTGTGATTGCGCCATACCGCTCTTCGACGTGCACGGATGCACTAATGCCTCGAAAGACAGGATGTCTGAGAGAGGTCTGAACATAAAAAAAGCTTGCCGGGGATCAGAGGCAAGCTTTTTTAGTGCTGAATTGCAACATGTATATTAAAACTCTAGATTTTCAATATATTACTTAACAATACTTTTCTTTACGTTGTCTTTTAAATTCGACCACAAAATAAATTAGCATCAAGAGATATAACAGTAAATTGTCATAAAGACAATTTACTGTTATATTTTCCTCATTAACAACTATACTTAGTCGTTATTTAGACATTGCATAAAATAAATTTACAGTAGGTACTTTAGGATCTTTTGTTTTTTTCATATTTTTTGAAATAAACTGAATAGAAATAAACAGCCTTTAGTAACCCTTAATTATATAGAGACAGCATGATGAATAATAAAGAGCAAGCATCTAAATTTTTGATGCAAGCTACCTTAGGAGCAAACTACTCATTGATCGAAGAAGTTGCTACTAAGGGAGTTAAGCCTTGGTTAGATGAGCAACTTGAAAATAAACTAATGGACGACGATAGCTACTATCAAAAAACTCGCGATTTATGGCGAGGGCAGAGTGGTACCGGCGGCTTTAAAAATCTATTACAAAGTCATTATGGTGAAAGTAATATAAATGGTGAGGGTAATAATCCAGCACTGCCGTATAAATACTATTTTCGTATGGCATGGTGGCACCGTAATTTAAGCAAAGCAGCTAATTTTTCTACAAACAATCAAATTGATCCAATCACTCAAGCACCTATATTTACAGATTCAGATATTGATAGTAACAACTTAGTTCGCCACAGAGTTGCACAAGCATTAAGTGAAATATTGGTTATTTCTGATAATTCAATTTTAGAATTAAATTCAGAAGCCATGGCTGATTTTTATGATTTACTCTACAACTATGCCTTTGGGGACTACAGTGACTTATTGACAAAAGTATCTCTGCACCCTTGTATGGGCGTTTACTTAACTCACATAAACAATCGTAAAGAAAATATTGCAAAGCGTATACACCCAGATGAAAACTATGCGCGAGAGATCATGCAATTATTTACCATAGGCTTGTTTGAATTAAATGCTGATGGCAGTCGAAAAAAAGACAGCCAAGGTAATGACATACCAACCTATAACAATGATGATATCAAACAGCTAGCGCGCGTTTTTACAGGTATCAAAGCAGATAAATATAACTTTGAATGGCCTAATGCTAATATTGATATTGACGGTGTACAAATTCCGTTTTCAACTATCAATGGTTTAAACATTAATTTAGATGATGATGTCAGCAAAATATTTAAAATTACTCCTTATGTAGATATGCTATCGCCATTAAAAGGTGATGATAATTTCCATGACCTTGGTGCTAAGAGTTTGCTTAAGGGGAACCTAACATTACCAGCACGTACTGCTGATAATGGACAAGCCACTATCAGTGATATTACCAGTGCAGTACAGCAACTTGTCGCCAACGAAAATACAGCACCTTTTATTGCGACTAAATTAATTCAACAACTAGTAACGTCAAACCCTACGCCAGCATACGTAAGCGCCGTTGCTGCTAAGTTTGGAGCGAAAGGGGATCTCAAAGCTGTAATCAAAGAAGTTCTTACATACCCTATAAACAATGTTGTTACTATTGGTACGCCTAGTGAAACAGGTAATATTGAAAAGCTGAAATCACCACTTTTGCGTGTAACTCAGTTATTGCGTGCATTTAACGTTCACAACAACCAGCAACGTTTATGGTTAACGGGAGAGGATGTCAAAGATACCTTAAGTCAGCACCCATTATCATCACCAACTGTTTTCAATTTTTATAAACCAGATTTCACACCACACGGCTTGATCGAGCAAGCGAACAAAGTTGCACCTGAATTTGAATTATATAATGCCCATACCTCAATTAGCTATGTAAACATGATGTATGATTGGCTATTTGGTGGTGCACTACCATTAGTAACAACGCAAATAAAAGAAAACCAAACACCGCTACAGCCTGTGCCAGAACTATCTCCGGATGTACTATTAGCAAATAATTCAAGTAAATTACGCTTTGATTTTTCGGAAGAATTAAAACTTGCCACTAAACGCAGTGATTATGAAGCGCTCATCAGCCGTATTAGTTTGATACTAACAGGTAAAGAGCAGGCTAAAAATAAAGTTGAAATACTTGATACACTCGCACCCTATGATCCAACCGTCTCAATTCAACAACAATGGATTGTACAAACTGTAGTGTTCATGATCGTTATTTCACCAGAATTCACCGTATTAGAGGCCTAAGTTATGAATAAGAAGAAGTTTACTAGACGCCAATTTTTACATTCATCAGGCGTTGTTATGGTGGGTGCAAGTACAATTTTAGCCGGCTGTAGTGGTTCAGATAAAAAAGCTGAGCCAACGCCACCAACTCCGCCAGAACCAGCTCCAACACCACCACCAGTTGATGATGAATTAAATATCACTCCGCAAAATAAAAGCTTAGTTTTTATTATGTTAGATGGAGGGAACGACAGTTTTAATATGCTAGTTCCAACAACAACTGGAACATACAACGACTACAAAAATAGTCGTGGCGATCTATCTATTGCCAGAAATAAGCTACTGCCATTAAACGGTTTTACTGACAGTAACAATAAGTCTTTTGGCTTACACCCTAGCCTTCCAAAAACTAAAGCTTTATTTGAAGAAAGTAAGCTTGCCTTTGTTGCAAATATTGCTCCTCTAATTGAACCAGTTACAAAATCCGAATTTGTAGCTGGCTCTAAACCATTGCCGGTAGGTTTAATGTCTCACTCAGACCAATTCAAACACTGGCAAACGTCACGTCCTTCAGAGCGTATCAATGACGGCTGGTTTGGAGCCTTTGCTGATGTATTGCAAAAAAGTAAAGCTGACAATGCTATTTCAATGAACATATCATTGGCGGGTAGCAACATCATGCAAAACGGAAAGGAAGCACGTGAATATGCCGTCACTAAAGATGGTAGTGTTGGTCTTAAAGTTAAGCAAAATGACAACCCAAATTTACGGGCGCTTAATGATGTATTATCAGGCGGCTTTGATAAAATGCTAGCAGTAAACTATTCAACAGCTTTTCCTAAAACTTATATTGATGGTATTAGTCATGCTCAAGCACAACATGAAACATTCAAAGCTGCGATCGATAAAATCAATGTAAGCACTGACTTCAAATCTCAAAATGGCCAAGAAAGTGATCTTGCTTCGCAATTAAAGATGGTAGCAAAATCAATTGCAGCCAGTGGTGATTTAGGCATGCAGCAACAAACGTTCTTTGTTCGTTACATTGGCTGGGATCATCACAGCGAACTATTAAACAATCACAAAGGTATGTTAACCGTACTTGACGACGCATTAAGTGCATTTCAAACAGCATTAAAAGAGCTTGGTATTGAAGATAAGGTGGTGACGTTTACAGGGTCTGATTTTGGCCGCAGTTTAACTTCTAACGGTAGCGGGACAGATCATGGCTGGGGCGGCAACACACTAGTAATGGGACAAGATGTTGACGGTGGAAAAATATACGGAGAATACCCGGAAATTACGCTAGGTAACGCTAACCCACTAGATGTTGGGGGCGGTGTTTTCATACCAACGACTGCCACTGATGAACTTTATGCCGAACTTGCGCTATGGTTTGGTGTTGATAAAAATGACTTACCTAAGCTATTTCCAAATTTGGGTAATTTTTACGATGTGACCAAGCCTGAAGCACCTTTAGGTGTATTAAAGCTTAGTTAATTTTTATCAAATAAGAATTTTAAATAATCAAAGCCTCTCACATATTGAGAGGCTTTTTAACATTACTTCAATGAAAACATACGAGTAATGGTTTCATCTTTATCAACAAAGTGATGCTTTAGCGCACCAACAATATGTAAAACAATAGCAGCAATAACAAAATAGGTAATTAACCCATGAATATCATGCCCTAAGCCACCAACGCTAGCGTTAACAGCAACCGTTTCACCAGCAGCATCAAGTGTTTCTGCAACTATTTCAAATCCAAAAATAGCTAAACCATGGCCGCCACCAATTGACATCATTAATCCTGATAACGGGTAAAGCACTGTAGAAATAATTAAAATCCAATGGATAGCTTTAGCGATCATGTGTTGCACTTGGCTCATTTGTCCAACTGCACTTGGCCAGCCTTTTTTAACCCGCCAAATAACACGCGCTAATGCTAAAACAAATATAATCGCGCCAAATGATTTATGTAGATCATACAAAGCAAATATTTCAAATTCACTCATGATTATGCCTACAGCTAATAAAGTAATCATGCCTAATGCAATGATTATATGTAATAATTTAGTAGTACCTGACAAAGATACTGTTGAATGACTCATGATAAACTCCCTCCAGAATTCTAACTTGGCGCCATTATAACAAGATAAAGGTTAAGTTCAGGTTAAAAATTTTACCGCTATTACATCACTCGCCCTCACCTATCATCTCACGTATAATGCCGCCTTTAATTAAGTGAGTTAGCAAAAGGTATTCCATTGATATTTTCTGATGTCGTTATTATTGGCGCAGGTGCCGCAGGTTTAATGGCTGCTGCAACAGCAGGCTACAAAGGGCGCAGTGTAACTGTTGTTGATATGGGGAAAAAACCAGGAAGAAAGATATTAATTTCTGGCGGTGGCCGATGTAACTTTACTAATGAGAACGCTGGTTCAGAAAACTATCTATGCCAAAATCCGCATTTTGCTAAGTCAGCACTAAGCCGATATAGCGCACAAGATTTTATTGAGCTTGTTGACCGTCATGGCCTTAACTATCATCATAAAACCTTAGGGCAATTATTCTGTGACCATAGCGCTCAAGACATAGTTGATATTTTGATGACCGAATGTGAATGGGCGGGCGTTAATATCGCTATGCGCAGTGAAGTTATTAGTGTGAATAAAAACGACACTGGCTACATAGTGCAAACAAGCGGAGAAAGCTACCAATGTGAGTCTTTAGTGATTGCCTCTGGTGGCTTAACAATGCCAAAACTAGGCGCAAGCCCGATAGGCTACAAAATTGCCGAACAATTTGGTTTAAATGTATTACCAACCACAGCCGCACTGGTACCATTTACCCTACATGACCATGACAAACAAAAGTTTGATGGGTTATCAGGTATTAGCATTGCAACCAAAGTAACAAGTGAAGACGGCACAACATTTAAAGAAAACATTTTGTTTACTCATCGCGGTTTATCAGGCCCAGCAATATTACAAATATCCTCTTTTTGGCGCGCAGGACAAGCAGTCACTATCAACCTATTACCAGAATCATCAATTAGGGAATTGATCACGGAATGGCGCGAAACTAGCCCACAAAAATCGCTGAAAAACATGTTAATTACTGTACTGCCAAAACGCTTTGTTGAAGCTTTAGTAAAACAAAAAAATATTACCGATAAGGCCATAAACCAGATCAGTAATGATGAAATTACCTATCTCACTCAATACCTACATCATTGGCAAATTAAACCAAATGGCACCGAAGGCTATCGCACTGCTGAAGTTACTTTGGGCGGTGTAGACACAGACGAACTTTCATCAAAAACCTTTGAAGCAAAAAAAGCAAAAGGCCTGTATTTTATCGGTGAAGTGATCGACGTAACCGGTTGGTTAGGTGGTTATAATTTTCAGTTTGCCTGGAGTAGCGGCGTCGCTTGTGGACAGGCGGTTTAGCTCCAAAGATACAAGAAATAATTAGTGTAAGCATCTTATTATTTGCCAATTCAGGATGTAAATTAATAATTAAACCTTCAAAGTAGCCATTACAATATTTTAGTTTATATTCTACTTATCTTTACTGTACAATAATTTAAATTTCTATCGTATGAATTTTCGATAATATTAAGGAAGACAATGTATTTATTAAGGAAGATAAGCTGTATTTTGCTTGTGCTTAACTTGGCTGCTTGCGGAGGGTCCTCTGGTAGTGATAGTAGCACACCTGTAGCGCCAACTCCTACGCCTGTAACACCATCTCCAACACCCGTAACGCCACCAACTATTACACCAACCTACAACGGAGTAACTGGAAAGGCAGAGATTGATATCAGCTCAGTTAAACCCTTAATACTTGACGTGATTTATGCGCTAGATACCGCCAACATACTAATTTTTGGTGCTGAAAAAAGCAATCAATTACTAAGGCCTGAAAATGATTTTAAAAACTTCAACTTTAGTCAAGATAATGAGTGTAGCAGCGGCAGCCAAGATATTGATTTCAGAGAATTTGAGGAAAAAATTAAAAATGGAGAAACTGTCGATATTGTTGGGCAAATATTTGTAGTTACTTATAGTCAATGTACCATTGGTAATTTTATATTATCTGGAACAGCAGAGTTATTGGTCAAGGAATTTGATAATGACAGTTTCAATTTAACTTCATTTAATCTATATACAGATAAAACGCTCGAATTAAAAATTGATAGCAACAACTATCAACTTCAAGGGACGGTTTATAGTGAAAATGAGAAAAATTTTACGCTGGATGTTTTATTAACCACCTCTAATGAATCTCAAAATATATATTTATCCAACCTTTTAGTTGAAGATCTATCTGAGCAACTCAATATAGACAAACGTTTACAGTATAGTGGTGAGGTCTACTTCTCACGGCTTGGTAAAGTCACCATATCGTCAAGCAGTACCGAGGAACTGTACACCTTCTCAGGAAAAAATGAACATAAACTTATATTTGATTTTTCTGATTTAAATTTAAGATCTGCTGACAATTTAGGATTCGTAAATTTAGAGCTAATCACGAATTATTATAACTACCCAACCCTAAACTATTATCTTGGCGGTTTAAAGAAAGAGCTGTTTCTCGCCCGCTCAAATATGAATGCTTTTAAAGCACCCGATATTTTTCAGTTTATATTTCCGTTAAATACTGAACTTAAAGTTACTCCAGAAGATCCCCCACTTATCAGTGATTTTATAAAGCAAGAATGGCAATTAACACGCGCCCCGAACGGTGTTGATAAATCAATAAATTATGGACCAAAAGTAACTTATCAGTTGACTCATTATGGCGATTATACTTTAAAGCATATAATTACAAACTCAACAGGCGACGAGAAAACATTTTTTAAAGGCTTTAGTGTACCTAAACCCAATAATATCAATGCCACTATTCAGGTGGAAACACCGAATTGGCAGTTAGGGAATGCTTTTCAAGCTAAAGTAGTTAGCGAATCAACCTCTGACTTTACAGCGTCATTAGCATTTGGCCCCTCAGGTATGACTGTAACAGAAGAAGGCAATATTGTTTGGGATGGCAATTTTTTTGATTTTGGCGACAGTAGCTCACTCAATTTTGGCGTCTATATTGAAACAGCTACAGGTAAAAGTTTAATTAAACATACGCTAGTGATTGAAAGTACACGTGATAAAAAACAATCCAAGCTAGCTAACCTAACACGTTACTCTGCTTTATATCCTGATGACATAAATAAGCATCGTAGCAAATTTTTGTATCAAAAAAGTAACACCCTAAGTTATGTTCATGCAATAACAAATAACGGCTATAGTCAGTTAGATGTCAGTACCAATAGCATTGACTTTAATCACAATACCTATGATGGTGATAGTTTTGCGTTAACACTTTTTGATGTTAGTTATAACTCAGATAATGACGCTATCGATTTTTTACTATTGCAAAACACTTTTTATTCTGGGGAATTAAATGAAGATCGGCTAAAGATCGAGACAAACGCTCCTTGGGTACTTTTTAATTCTAATAATCTCAACAACTATGTTGAGGTAACTGGAGATGATAGTGCAGATAAAAGTATTACAGTGATTAATAAAATAGATGCTCAATTTATTAATTCAAATAATAGTGTCGATAACGACGTAGCCTATACCAACACCAATACTCCGGTTAGTAAATTAAAACTAGCAGATCAAAATTTTGTAGTTCAATCCGAATTACAATCTAATGAAATAGCAAAAATTTTCAATTCTTGCAAAACAAACGACAACGAACAAATAATGATGAGCTCTGATCATTACATCCATATCAAAAATAATGATATGGCCTTATATAACTTACGTAGTAGTGAAAGCGGTACTGTTGGAGAATCGAGCGTTATTGGCTTTGACCAAGACAATAATAACTATTGTGACTCGTTATTATTTATCTCAACTTTATCTAATGAAGGACAAAACACTACGTTAATTGAGGCTTTTCAAATTACAAACTCAGGGCCTATCAAAATAGACTCGATGGAGACAGCGCGTTTATATGCTTTTCAACAATTAAAAATAATAAGCGACGTAGCCGACTCATCACAAAATATAGTAATGTTTGATCGTTCTGGAAGTTCAAATGCAAACTCGCCCAATACTCCTGTAAGTGCTTTTAGTATATCTTTATCTGCAGATGAAAAAATAGTTAAAATGCCACTTATTTACGGTTCAGGATTGAACATTGAATTATCACCAAATAAGTCACACATAATTAATTTAGTTGATACAAATAGCGATGGCACTGATGAAATTATTATCAAACACGCTTTATCTGCGAACGAAGCATTGCTCGAGCATCACCCGCAATCATATTCACTAGATGGTGATTTAGAAGTCTATGTTATTGCAACACTAAACGATGGGGTCATCGTGCCAATGTATGTTTCTGAATTTTTCGTTCAAAAAGATAAACATATATCAATAGATGATAAAGGCAATGTTCTAGTGGGCAATGGATTACAACCATTCATTGTGACGCCTAACAAAGAAGTAAAAGTACCAAGCAACATTGAGCAATTTACCGGCAATAATATTCTCATTAATAATGATGGTTCGCGATATCAGCTAACAGGATCAGACCTTGAAAAATATTCATCAAATAATCAGCTACTTTGGGCTGTATCAAATGTGCCAACTAACGGCAGCAACAAGTACACGCAGTTAAGGGTTTTAGGGAAATATCAAAATACGATATTAATAAATTATGGTTTTCACAATGATTTATATTTTATTAATGACGATACAGGGGAGTTAATACTGCAGCCTAGAAACATTAAACATTATTCGATTTCACCAGATTTTGATGATACTGGGTTACTGTTTTTAGATGTTACACATGTTGAAGGAGCAACCGGTGCAATTCAAGGAAGCGGTATTTATCAAACCAATGATTTAGCCGGAGTTGAGTTAGTTCAAAATTGGCTTTTCTCTTCAAAATACGATATTAGTAGAATGAACATTAGTTGGATTAATGTTGATGACGATGCAGATTTTGAAATATTATTTAGGCTTGATAAACGTGATGGTAGCAATGAAATATTAACCGCAGATTTCAATGGTGATAACCAAAAAGTACTCCCATTTACTGAGTACATGAATCCAACCGATGACTTGTCTCGTAGTGCGGCATGGGATACTAAAAAACAGGGTTACTTTTCTTATGATACATATCGCAGTAAGTTGACAGGAGAAGTTATTTGGCAAATACCTGTTAATAGCTTTTTCTCTGATACTGCCTATAAAAATGGTATTAAGCAAATTGCGGTATCAGATAATAGTTTATATTTATTTGAAACTAAGTTAGGCCAATAATATTTTTGGGCGGTCAGGCATTTAACTAACTGCTCAATTAAATTTTTGTAACTAATATGAGTATAAATAACAAACATATTATCTTGTTACCACCTATTGAATTGAAACTATATAACATAAAGCTTCAGGACGAGGTGCCATCTTACGCTTTCGTTTAAAGAGGTTCAAAATAATTGTCATCCGTATTTAAATCACTCAAAACAAGTCACTTTATACACTTGCATAGCCTTTCAATATCACCTCTTTATGACTGTTATTATTTACAGCTAAAAACAAAATGTGAAAAATAATTACTGGGTAGCAAACATCGAGATTTGAATTGCCTCCAGTACAAATGCATATTTACGATATTAAATAGCTTTAGAAAAAGCGTGTCGTATTTTTCTATAAAGATTTATAAAAGGGCTTAAGTACAAGCCAATAAGTGAATTATGAGCTTCACCTTCTTTGCCTATTCCAAAAGATAAAGAGCCCGCCGCAGATGCACGGACAAAACAACCAAACAACCTATCCCAAATAGACAACGCCGTGCCAAAGTTTTTATCAAAATGCTTAACATTATCACTATGGTGAATTTGATGCTGTGCGGGGCTTAAGAACACCCCTTCAATTTTATCGCCCCAACTCAGCCAAATATGACTATGACGCAAGTTTGAGCCCATAATATTAAACGCAAAAACAAAAATATTAGCGCCAATAATGTCAAGCATTTTTAGGGTTGGACCAAATAAGTAATAACATAAACCGACAACAAACCCCTGCGTTAGCGCCATGCGACAAGCATAAAGGTAGTTCTCTATTGGGTGCGAGCGATAAACGGTAAAGGGTGTTAATACCGTTGCTGAATGGTGAACTTTATGAAACTCCCATAAAAATGAAATTTTGTGGAGTAAATAGTGTAAATAGAAGCGAGTAAAGTCATCAAAGATAAATAATAATGCGGTAAAAATTACCATTATATTAAACGATGATATCGCGAGCGGTTCATTTGCACCAAATAGCCACTCAAAACCTGATGAAACGGATAGTGCCACTGGCACCATAGTTAACACAATTAATGGAAATAAAGCTGCTCTAATAAGCTTATTTACGATAAACAAAGCATAATCATTGATTGCTGAACGTGCGAAAAAAATACGTTTTGGAAACAGAAAACCAATTAAATTTTTTTGCTTTGGTTTTTGTTCTTGCTCTTGTTCGCCAACTTTAACATTTCGTTGAAACCAGCCTGTATGTTGAATGGAATATAAAAGAATTGCCATCAGTAATGCTGATAACAAATAGCCCCAATACAAGCGCTGATTTGGGTCAACAACATAGAGAGCGAGTTCTGTGAGCGTAGCGCTGAAAAATTCCATATACGTAGTTTACAGTAATATTTAATGTAAAAAACGCCAAGTATATACTCAGCGCTTCAATAAGGACCTAATCAATATCAACTAAAAGCTATATTGATAACCAATCACGAATGATCTTGGCTTACTTGGTCTAGCACCATAAGGGCGGCGGCTAATAATTTTTTGGTCATCAAGCACATTATCTACTTTGAAGTAAACATTACCAATATCACCTAGGTCATAACTGGCTGCTAAATCAACAATAGTTAACTCTTCGGTGGTAACGCCAGATAATAATACTCCTTCACCTGACGCTTCTTCCATTTCACTGATATAACGGGTAATCAAGTTAACTTGCCAATTATTAGCGGCAATACCAACATCAAGTGTTAATTGATTTTCAGGTAAATAAGGCAAGCTATCGCCAGCTTCTACAACTCCCCACATGCTAAAGTCAGAAGTAAACGCGTTATCAAACTCACCTTTAGTGTATGTGTAGCTAAGTGAAATAGGTAAATCGAAATCAGCTGAAAGTTCGTAAGTATGTTGAGCACTTAGCTCAAGGCCAATTACACTAGCTTCACTACTGTTAAACTCAGCGTCTATGTTGTTCGCGCATTGCGAAGCCGTTGAGAATGAACAACCTTCTTTTAAATTTTCGATGTCATTGTAGAAAATAACTGCTTCAAGTTGGCTACCATTGTCATGATAACGAGCACCTAGCTCATAATTAATACTATTTTCAATTTTTACGCTTGGTAGCTCTTTCGGGCTTGTTGGTACAAAGCCTTCATGTATACCAAAAAACCATCCTGCACTGTCAGATAAAGTATAAAAGCCGCTAATACTTGGTAGCCAAATATCCGTGTCTTTTTTCTGCCATTCACCTTCTTTACCTAGCGCTTCATTTTGATAGTCAGCCTTTAAAAATTCGCCACGTAAGCCAAGCGTTAAGTCTAGGGCACCTAAGGTAATTGTATCTTTAAAGAAAACTGATAAGGCTTCAGTTTTTTCTCTATTAGTATCGGTGGAGATTGTTTCACTGCCATCACTTACAAGTTGCCCTGAAGTCATGGTGAATGCATCAGTAGTATGACGACGTCTAATTTGATCTTGATGAAACCTAACACCCACATTAAAGACATGCTTCATATCAAATAATATTTGGTAAAGGTATAACTCTGACTGAATACCTTGTGAGTAATACTCACGTTGGTTATCCCCTAATATAATTTTCTCATACTCTCGCTCAGTATCTCGTTGACCTGTTAATACTTCATAAAATGGCGAGTTAGCATCAGATTCCGGATTCGTTAGAATATCCTGTAAGTCACTATTTACCTGTCCATCTTTAAAACCATTAACTTTATTCCATGAACGTTCAAAGTCATTACGGTATACACGAGTCGTAACATCAAAGTCATCATTGCCAATAAAATGGGTAAATTGTACTTGTTGATGATCCCAGTCCATTAAATCATTTTGGCTAGCAACATAACGGCGATTTGGATTTTTTTCAAAATCAGCATCAGTTAAACCTAAATAAGTTTCATCTGACGTTTCATCTGCATAAGAAAGTTTTAACTCAACAACTTGATTGTATTGGCTATTAGAAAAGTCATATTGGAATTTAGCCATAATATCATTTTTGTCAAAACCGGTATCACCGCCGCCATCGAGCTCTTTAAAACCATCAGCTTGAATATTAATGGCCTCAACTAAATAACCGAAATTGCCATTAGTCGTACCAAAATAACCTTTGGTTTTAGTATAACCATCAGAGCCTGCGGCAATATCAATTGCACCTTCTTTGCTATTTGGAATTTGACGTGTGGTCATATTCAGTGCACCAGCAACTGTATTTGGGCCATACTTTATCGCTGCAGGGCCTTTAAATACTTCTAATGCTGTCATTTTACTCATCATTGGAAAGTAATATGCCGCAGGTGCAGAGTAAGGAGCAGGGCCAATTAATACGCCGTCTTCCATTACTGTTATTTTTTTACTACGCTCAGGTGTTGCACCACGAAAACCAATATTTGGTCGCAAACCATAGCCATCTTCTTCTCGAATATTGACGCCTGGTACGCTATATAGTACTCGGTTAATGTCATCAAACTTGAACTTTTCTAGTTCGACTTCACCAATTAACGTAGCCGCACCAGCTTCTGTTCGTAACTTATCATCATGGCCAATAATTTGAATTCTTTCATTGTATTCTGCAGGGCCACTATCAATATTATCTTCAGCACTGACATTAACCTGAATCGCTAGAGCAACTGCTACTGAGATATATTTACGTTTACTATTTTTCATTAATCATTATCTCCAGCAGAAGTTGCAGGTAACTCAAGCGATAAGCTCGTTATAAAGTCTACTTTCAATTGGTCAGTTACTTTTTTGATATCAGCGTGCGTTGTTGTTACTTGGTTTTCGTCATTAACAAGTGTTTCAGCTAAGCTGGCTTGATATGCCTGCATGCCATCTATAGCTAATTGCACATTGGTAGACATAGTATCAGCCGTTGATTGATCACCGACATCAATCAAATAATTGGTAAAGCCTATACCGGCATCGCCCGTTAACAGTTTTTGAAATGCCAACAGGTTATTCTCAATATGTGTCGTGGAGTGGTGTGCATATACTGATTCAACAACTTCAGGGCAAACTTGTGAACCACAGTTATTCGCCAATAAACCTAAAGGTGTCGCTAACTTACCATCTTTCGTAAAAGTATCGATATAGAACATACCATCACTTATACGGTTAATAGCTTCCAATTCAGTGCTAAACTGATTACCAGCGCTACCCGCAGATTTTAGTGTATTAGCAAAACCATCAGCACCATTCCAAGCGGTATTAAGTTCTTTTGAACTATTGTTAATATCACGAGCCACTTCAACGGCAAATTCACAACGTGCTACTTTGCGATATTCATCGGTTTGATTATCCCAATTATCAGGCTGCGTACTCGTCGTGCAACTATGGTTAAGTTGTTCATTAAACAACAAATATTCTAATGCCGCTAAACCACGACGGGAAGGTGTTCGATTTGCAATATTATAAGGCTGACCATTAACTTCACCGGCTCTAAAATTTACTACTTCAAAGTCGACAGAACATGAACTAACCACTGGCCATGAATAAATTTTGTTACGTAATAAACCATCATTGTCTGCTAACGGTCCTACTTTCATTAACTCTGCCTGTTGCCATACATTCATGGTATTACGCCAAGCAGTTTTTGCCTCATTACGTAAGGCAGTAACCTGTTCACTCGTCGCATTACCTTGCGATGCCATTGCCTCCATTTTACAATAAGTATCAACCGCTTGAATCTGCGCTGCTGACACACTTTCAAACTGTGCAAACGTTGGCGTAATAATATTATCGGCAATGTTTTCAAGTAGTGCTTTTTGGTTGAAGCTTGTATCTGGTGTTGGTGTAGGCTCTAAACCTGGACCACTTGTTGTACTAGTGCTTTCACCACAAGCACTTAAAATAAGCGCGGAGCCAATTGCGAAAGAAAGTATGGAGCGGCTAACAGAAGCTGACATAAAATAACCCTATAACTCAAAATTTGTAAAAATAATATCTACTGGTCAATAAACTACTCAGAATACTGACCAATAAAAACTAAACAAGCCTTGAGCTGAAACAACCCAAGGCTTAAAAGTTAAATTTAACTTAAAACATTACCAATTAGCAACATTGGTAGCATCAAAACTCAATGCTGCCTGTAGTACATCACGTGCTTTTTTCAAATCAGCAATGTAAGCCGTTACCGCTGTTTTATCATTTGAACCAAATGCCATAACAACTGGCTTCTGCCCCATATAAGTGTGAATTTGTGCAAATTGCGCATCAGTAATTGGTGAATGCGGGTTAAATTGTAAACCTAAGGCAAAGCCTTTCATTTCAGACCAGTGCTTAGCAACATCTTCAAAGTTATATTCTGCAGTGCCTGCCTTGTCTAAATCAGCACTAACATCATTGATATAATGAATAACGGTTGCCGCAACCGCTTTTTCCCATGCTTTTACAGCAATGTCACGTTGTGCAGCAAGTGCTGTGGTTTGGTCAGCAGTAAATGCAGTACCTACGTTATCATTGATAATTTTACGACCAGCTAAAAATGCTTCCATTGCCATTTTTGTGAAATCCGTTGGCTTAGCATTTCCTACCGTACCACGGTCACGTTTAGCAGCATTTACTGAATTACCTAAGTTAACTTCTGATGTTAAATCAAATTTGCCATCGCCATCGGTATCATGTTTGCCATTCCAGCTTGCGCGACCATCGGCCTCTGTTTTTACTTTTCCAGCAATTTCATTATCGTTATATTCTAAATAATCACGAGCGGCGCCAAAATAGCCAAAGCCTTCATCATAGCCATGCTCAAGTGCAGTATCTGCTTTGCCAGTGCCACGTGGACCAATATTATCAGCAGCTAAACCTTCATCTAAGTAATCATCAGTACCTTGTGAGTATGTAACACTCATTAGTAAGAATTTTTGGATCAATTGTTTTAAATCAGTACCATCGGTATTCACATATACTTTAGTAATTGGCTTATTCGTTGCTTCATCAAGACGAATATTAGCATTTACCGAGTTGTCAGCTAATTGGCTAAAATACGCATCAACTAATTTCTCAGGTGTCATATTTGCGCCAGCGCCAACAAAACTAGTACCATCAGTCCACACTTTATGCATGCGACTTGCATCATTACCGGCAAGTTTTCCTACTAGGTTTTTATGGCTGGACGAAACATCGGTAATAAAAGCTTGTTTTGCATCTTTTAAGAATGTCAACGCGAAGTTGTTGCTGTATTGATCATCTGTTGTGCGGAAATAACTGTTTAATTTATCAAGCACGGCTTGTTTGTCAGCAAATTTATTTGCATCAATATCAGCTTGTAAACCACTGCCAATATAAGTATTTAACTCGGCAATTAAGGCATGACGAGCTGTTTGGCCGCTGTAGCCTACGCTCGATTTTCCTGAAACTAACTTGCTTTCAAATTTATAAGTATCTAGTAAGTCATTTACCGCAACGGTAAATTCTTTTTTAAAAGTAAGGCCTGCTTTATCTGCAACCGTGATATTTGCTTTTAATGACTCAGCACTTTCAAAGTTTGCCATAACATCAGCTTTCAAGCTTAGAGTAGTACCTGAAATAGCAAACATGTCACTATCTGTAGTAAAGGTAAATGTATCACCTGAGTTTGCGTCAGTTGCTGAAAGCGTACCAATTACAGCTCCTAAAGAGTTTTCATCTACCGACATTGTCGTTAAAGAAATATCTGTCGGTGCAGTATTAGTCGGTGTAGGAGTTGACGAATTGTTACTTGAACCTCCCCCACATGCAGACAAGGTTAAAGATGCGGCAACTGCCAACGCCAAAGCTTTCTTATTCGTTTTCATGATGAGCCCTAAAGTCAATTTAGTATTATGTCGATAAATGGTTTTACAAACTGTTACATTAATGTAATTGCATAATGCTAGCATGAAACTAAATGAGAATCGATATCGTTTTTAATAGTATTATGTAAAAAATGTAAATTGAGTAGATGTAGATCAACTTTTTAGTAAATATGGTTATTTTAAATTTTTTTGATGGTTTCCCCTTTTTCACCAATCTTTTTTAATAACGCTGTGTAAGCTTGATAATTAAGCCATTAATTACGAATTTAAAAGAGTAAAAAATGGTTTCTCTCAATTCCTCTCCTTTATAAATTGAAAAAATAGCTACTGAATATTTTCATTCAACTAAGCAGATGTCGATTCAAGGCTAAATGTTGTCGATTCACAAATAACTCAGCGCTAACGCGAAAAAGCTCCCTTAAACTCTCTCATAAATAACGAAGACTACATTATATATTGAGAGGGAACGACCGATGACACCATTAGCAAAAACACTATTAAGCTTAAGTTTAATTTCAAATTTCAGTGCAGAGGCAATTGATTTACGCATAGACAATGTACGTTTATATCAAAATAGTAGCGCTCAGTTTTCTGCACCTAATTCTCTTTATATAGACGATGGTAAAATTGTCAGTATTGTAAGTTCATCGCAGCATAAGCAAGATGCAGATAAGGTGTTCAATGCCGAGAATCAATATGCTATTCCTGGCTTAATTGATTTACATGTGCACTTAGGTGCTTCCGGCAGTAATTATAGTGAATTTCAATATTTACCTGTACGTTCTCATTTCAATTCAAATTTATACTTAGGGGTTACAAGTATTGTTGATTTATTTTCTTTTCAACAAACCCTAGATGAAGCAGCGCAACTAAAACAGCAGCAAATAACACCTAATCTTTTTTATGCTGGCACTTTGTTTACGAACCCTGGCGGCCACGGCACACAATTTGGTGGTCAAGCCTATGAAATAGCAGCTGATAGCGACATTGATGCTTTATGGCAAAAACATATGGCGACTAAGCCTTCGCTTACAAAAGCAGTTATTGAAACTTTTGGCGGTTCGGGTGCATCCTTAACTGATAAACAATTAACCGAGCTAGGTATACGCTCAAAAGCGGCAAACCTACCCTACTTCGTCCATGTATCAACACTTGAAGATGGCAAGCGCGCGATCAAAGCCGGGGCAACCGCTTTAGCACACGGTATTAATAGTGAAGCGATTGATAATGAATTTATTACCTTAATGAAAGAAAAAAGTGTCGTTTATATTCCAACATTAGCAGTTTTTCACAATCATCATGAAGAGAAGCGCCACGCATTAATTAGTAATCAAAAAGAATTATTAGCAACCGTTCCAAAGAAATTACAAAACTGTTTATTTGAGAAAGTCCCTTCGCCTTCTCAGTGGCGTGAGCAAAGCTGGCAGGCGCGTAATTTTGCTTACGAGAATATTAGAAAACTTCATCAAGCTGGCATAGTTATCGGCACTGGCTCTGACGCTGGCAACCCATATACTTTGCATGGCACAGGCTTACACAATGAAATAGATGCATTAAAAAAAGCAGGTTTATCGAATGCAGAAATCATTGACGCGGCAACGATTAATGGCGCTAAAACTATCAATCGCTCAACTACTCTTGGTCAATTAAAAACAGGGTATGAAGCGAGTTTTGTTTTATTAAAGAACAATCCGCTAACCGACATTAGCCATATTCACCACATTGAAGATGTATTTAAGGCTGGCTCAATCGTTGCTCGAAATCAATTGGTCACGCAAAACAAAGTAATTCCTCCAGTTGGTAAAGCTTGTAATGAAGAACTTCTAGCTGTACCTGCTAAACATATTATTGATGATTTTAGCGGCGATTCACCTTGGCGTGTTCTGTCAGATAATGTCATGGGTGGACAATCTGCAGGATCTTTAACGGTTAATAAAGAAAGTTTAACGATAAAAACAGCGGTTGCAAAACCAACAAACTTTGGTGCATGGTCGGGAGCAGAAATAAAGTTTTCATCTGCTGTCGACGCTTCAAACTACCAAGGTGTTAAAATAACTTATAAAGGCTCCACGGTGCCTTTTGGCATAGCTATTTACCATAGCGACGTTAAAGATTGGGATCACTTTACGACATTGTTAACACCGAGTAATAAATGGAAAACTGTAAAGCTACCTTTTAGCCAATTTAAGCAATTTGGTTTCGGTAATAAAATCCAGTGGTCAGCAAAACAATTAACGGGCCTAAATCTAATGTGGCGAAAAATGCCAGGAGCCAACAGTGATATCCTGGAAAATGAATTAGAAATAAAAAAACTAAGCTACTATTAACCAGAAAAACGAGCAGGCTCGAAGTTGTCACAGCCTGCTCATTTAATCAGTTGATAAACTTTAACTTTTTCTTCATTATTTAATCGTTCCCGATATAGTTAATAGGAAATTATGCATAAGCACTCATTTTTCAAATACAGCTTTTTTATCCTTTTGATGGTCAATTCTGCTTATACGTTAGGCCTTATCTTTGCTGGAGCCGCAGCGTTTAATATTGAAAGTGCTCAAGCTTCATTAGTATGGTTTGTTACCTTTTTCTGGTTACCTGTGTGGGCAGCTGCGATAGTAATATTCAAGCTTCGTGAACATGGTATCCATAAAACACTTCCAGAATGGCTAATTGCCGTTACATTTATGGGGCTTGGCAATACCGTTACCGATCAAGCATTAGCAATAATATTTGAAGGCTATCAGAAAATGGGCCTATTCATTATTTTTAATGGCCTACTATGGGGAACAATGATTTACTTCATAAGCTTGTATATTGAAAGTAAGAAAAAAGTCTCTATTGAAAAGCATTCAAGAAAACAAGCTCAACTAGCAACATTACGTTATCAATTAAATCCACATTTCATGTTCAACAGTTTAAATACTATTTCTGCTTATATTCATAGCAACCCTGATTTAGCTGATGAAGTATTACACGATCTGGCGGATATTCTGCGTTATTCTCTTGATACTGCTGAACAGCAAAAAATACCATTACAACAAGAGTTAGATATCATAGAAAAATACCTACACATTGAACAAGCAAGGTTTGGTGAAAAATTACAAGTTAACTATGATATTCCTGCAGCTTTGAAACACATTCATGTTCCACCACTTTTGCTACAGCCAATTATTGAAAATGCCATTAAACATAATGTGAACCAGAAAAACCTTATCATTAATATTCAATTGTCTGAAATAAAATCTGGTATAAGAATAACCATATCTGACAATGGTAAAGGTTTTAGCCAAAACGTTCTTGAACAAGGATTTGGCGCTGGTATCGGCATGAAAAACATTCAACAGCGAGTAAATCAACTCGACAATGGGCATGTGGCTATTCAAAACGCCAATGGCGCACAGGTTTTAGTCGAGATGGCATTGTGAGTAAGAAAATGGCAAATATTAGCAATAAAAAAATGACTTTGGTTTATGCAGAAGACGAAAAACCAGCCCGTGATAAGCTCGCACACCAACTCAGCTTAATGGACAACGTTGAAACTATTGGTACTGCAACAACAGGTAAAGAAGCAATTGCAATAATCAATGATCTTGAGCCAGACGTTGTCTTGCTTGATATTCAAATGCCAGAAATTAATGGTTTAGAATTGCTTGAGTTTCTTAACTATAAGCCAATTATTATTTATACAACCGCCTACGATAAATTTGCCATTCAAGCATTCGAAAAAGCGTCGACTGATTATTTATTGAAACCATTCCCCTTAGTTCGGCTAAAATCAGCCTTAGATAAATCAGCAAAAAAACTAGAACAACAACAATTACTTGAACAAGCTCATTTGTCTAATAATCAAGCAGTAAAAACATTTGAGCTTGGTGCAAATAAGCTCAATAAACTGATTAGCAAAAATGGCGAGCGTATTAGCCTATTATCGCCGACAGAGCTTAAATTTATAAAATCTGAACAAGGGAATAGTTTAGCATGGGACGGAGGTAAGTTTAATTATTTGACCGATACGCTTGATCAACTTGAGCAAGCACTGATACCACAAAACTTTGTTCGAGTTCATCGTAGCTATTTAGTCAATATTGAGCATATTAAAGAAATCCAACGTTGGTTCAATGGTAAATTTATGCTTATTATCAACGACGAGCAAAAAACTGAGATTAGCAGTAGCCGCGCTGGTGCAGAGAAATTAAAACAGCTCTTAGGCATTTAATCGAAAATGAGTAAATTGTTATTTTTCTTTAATTTACCTTTTAAATGTTTTGCTTCGCCATGCACTTGAAAACCAGAACATTCAGAATGTAAACAAATGTATCGAACACTCATCTTATCGCAAATAAACGACACTTTACCCTATGCGTACATGAAAATAGCCACTAACATTTTATAATTCCGTTAGTGTAAATAATCGGGATTATAGAATGAATTTAACGCGTAATGCTTTGAAAAACCCAGCTGCCATTATTGTTATTGTCGCTTTAGTGATGGTATTTGGCTTAATGAGCGTTTTTAAGCTACCTATTCAATTAACCCCAGATATTGAACAACCACAAATTACAATTTCTACAGGTTGGCGTAGCGCTGCGCCGGCAGAAATGGAATCTGTAATAATTGAGCCCATTGAAAATGTTGTTAAAAATACCCAGGGTGTCACCAAAGTAACCACCAGTATTCAACGAGGCTTTGGTAATATTACGCTAACATTTGATGTGGGTGCTGATATGCAGCGCGCCATGCTTGATGTCATCAATAACTTGAACCAAGCACCACCACTCCCTCTTGATGCCATAGAGCCGGTAGTTTCAGCTGGTGGTGGTCGTGGTGGCCCAAATACAGCGTCTTTAATGATCAAAACGCTACCAAGCAATACCAATACCGACTTAGGTTTATATCAAAAGCTAATTGAAGATGTAGTTAAACCCAGATTCGCCCGTATTCCCGGTATGGGGCAAGTAAACTTAAATAGTTCACGCCCTCGAGAGTTACGTATTACTTTTGACCCAATGCGTGCAGCAGCGCTTGGCTTATCAATTGATGATATTAGTTCAACCATTGCTCGTGCGAGTGATGTATCTGCCGGTGTTGCCAATGTTGGCCGTAGGCAATACACAGTGCGATTTTCCGGGCAATACAGTGTTGAAAATTTAACCGAGATGATCATTAGTTTCAGCGGTGATAGGCCAATTTACTTAAAAGATGTTGCCACCGTAGAAAATACTTTAGTTGACCGTTTTGGCTTTAATTTACGTAGCGGCCAACCTTCGTATTACTTCACCCTCAAGCGCCAAAATGATGCCAATACCGTCGCACTATTAGATGAAATCAATATCGCCATTAAGGAATTAAATGCCGGCCCAATGAAGGCTGCTGGCTTAGTGATAGAGTTAAGTTTTGATGCCTCAGTCCACATTAGAAACGCCTTGGAGTTAGTTCAGAATAACTTAGGTTTAGGCGTACTTTTAGCCCTTATTATTCTTTGGCTTTTTTTGCGTGGTATACGAAATACGCTAATTATTGCCGCCACAATCCCAGTATCGCTAATGGTGTCTTTTATTGCCCTTGCCGCTTTCGAGCGTAGTTTAAATGTTATCTCGTTAGCAGGCTTAGCATTTTCAGTTGGGCTAGTGCTCGACGCCGCTATTATCGTGCAAGAAAATATTGTCCGGCTGCGCAGCTTAGGCATGGACAGTAGCAAAGCTGTTATGCGCGGAGCCCTACAAGTTACAGGTGCACTATTCGCTTCTACCGCTACAAGCGTCGCTATTTTCTTACCGATTTTATTTATGAAAGGCATCGAAGGTCAGCTCTTTTCTGACTTAGCACTCACCCTTTCAATTGCCGTTATTGCTTCATTAGTTTCCGCCATCACCATTATCCCTATTGCCAGTAAATACTGGTTAAAAGCAGACAAAGCTATCGACCCATTTGCCCATTATTGGGAGAAATTAACCAACTTAGTGATGCGCTTAACTAATTCGGCTACTAAACGAATTGCTTGGATAACGACACTACTTGGCGGCTCAATTTTAGTTACCGTATTGATGATGCCAAAAACTGACTTTATGCCACGTGCACCAACAGATGGTTTCTTTTATAGCTTAAATATGCCGCCAGGAGGCAATGTTGATTTTATTGAGCATGAATTTGCCAGCTTAGTAAAAGAGCGACTGGCCCCGTACCTTACCGGTGAAAAAATGCCAAAAATTAAAAGCTACAACTTTTATTCGTTTGGCTCTGGCTCAACGGGTGGTTTTATTTATTCTGATGATCCAACCCGGGTTGAAGAATTGATGCAAGAAATACGCACCAATGTCATGTCAGGTCTTCCTGACACACAAGTGTTTTTATTCCGCGGTTCAATGATTAATGTTTCTGGTGGCGGTAACGGTCGTACTATAGACATAGACATTAAAGGCCCAAATATAGAGCGCTTAATGGAAGTAGCTCAAGCAGGCATAGATGCTGTGAACCAGAATATGACTGGCACAACAGCATTCCCTAATCCAGGGTTAAGCCTGTCAGAACCGGAACTTAAACTTGAACCAGATGACCAGCGTATTTCTCAAGCTGGCCTAACTAGACGAGATGTCGCCAATGCTATTCGCGCTTATACAAGTGGTTTATTTATAAGTGAATATTTTGATGGTAACGATCGTGTCAACGTGATTTTACGCGGCAAACAATGGAATACGCCTGACGAGCTCGCCTCCTTACCTATTCACTCACCATTAGCTGGTGTACAAACCATAGGTGAACTAACCAACATTACTCGTACCGCAGGACCAACGCAACTGCGCCGTGTTGACGGGAAACGTACCATTAGTTTACAAGTTTCACCTCCTGCTAATATGTCGCTGGAAGAAGCGTTGAGTGCTATTGAAAAAGATGTAATGCCATCAATGAATGCGTTATTGCCAAGTGATTCGTCTATTTTGCTAAGTGGTAACGCCAATGAAATGGCTGCTGCAATTAATGATATGCTGAAAAACTTTATTTTAGCGTTAGTAATTTTATTTTTACTAATGACTGCACTTTTTAAATCAGCAAAAGACAGCTTGTTAGTATTGCTCGTTATGCCAATGGCTGTTGGCGGCGGCGTATTAGCGTTGAATTTACTCAACGTATTTACCTTCCAGTCTCTCGATTTAATGACCATGATTGGCTTTATTATTTTACTCGGTTTAGTGGTTAACAATGCCATTTTACTGGTTGATCAAACACGAGAAGGTGAACGACAAGGTCTGCCAATTCGTCGTGCAGTTGCACAAGCTGTAAGAATACGTGCCCGACCAGTTTATATGAGTACCTTAACTAGTTTATTTGGCATGCTACCGTTAATGCTAATGCCTGGGGTTGGTAGTGAAATTTACCGCGGTTTAGCAACAGTAATTGTCGGTGGCATGGTGATTAGTGCAGTTTTCACCTTAGTGTTATTTCCAAGTTTATTACGCTTTAATGAAAAAAGTGCACCGTCGAATACCACAGGCGAAGACAATAATATCACCGAACTTAATACGCAACCGACACCACTGGCAAGTAACCACTAAGGAAAACATGATGTTTCAAATGAAAAAAATAATTAACGCCGTACTTAGTGCCAGCTTATTACTTGCTAGCAACGCCTTTGCTGCAGATCAGCCGCCAAAGCCGGTAAAAGTCGATCAAGTAAAACAAATGAACTTAAGCGCAACAACAGATTTAATGGCCACTGTGCATAGTCGTTCACATATACAAGTAACCGCTGGCGTTAACGGCCGTATTGACTGGTTAGCAGAGCCAGGTAGTTTAGTTCATCAAGGTGATGTATTAGTAAAAATCGACTTATTACCATTGAAATTAATGCAGCTAGAGCAACAAGCTCAATTAAAGCGCGCACAAATAAACGTGCGGTATTTGAAAAACGAAGTACAACGTTTGCAGAAGTTACGACAAAGCAACTCGGCATCACAATTCCAGCTTGACCAAACACAGTCACAATATGACCTTGCAAATACCGATATTGAAATTGCCGACTTAAAGCTCAAGCAAATTGAAGATCAAATTCAACGAGCTAATGTCACTGCACCTTTTTCTGGTGTTATTACAGAGCGCTTAGTACGAGCAGGAACAGATATTAATCGTAGTGACGTATTACTCAAAATTCTTGATACTGAACACTTAGAAGTACGCTTATATGTACCCGTGAAGTATCTTGCTTTTGTGCGCAAAGGCCACGGCTTAGATATCAGTGCCAACGGACAACTTATCAACGCAAAAATTACCTCTCTGATCCCAAGTGCTGACCCTAAATCGCAAACTTTTGAAGTTAGAATTAATATTCCATCTCACTTAAATGAATCATGGGCGGCTGGACAACTAGTTAAAGTCACGGTACCAATTCAAGCAGCTAAAAATACCTTAACTGTGCACAGAGACGCGTTAATTCTACGAAAAGATGGTACCTATGTTGTAAAAATTGATACCGAAAATAAAGTTCATCGTTTACCCGTTGTCGTAGAAAACGGTACCTTTGAGCGGGTAAGCATCAAAGGCGAATTAAAACATGGAGATAGCGTCGCCATTAGAGGCGCTGAACGCTTAAGCGAAGGTCAAAAAGTTGTTGTGCAATAGGCTTTAATATCCCTTTTTGGACAAAAGTTTGATTGTTTAAAAAGCTTATGTTTATAGTAGTAACTTGGCTTGTCGTTAAAGGGTTACCACATATGGTTCAAAAGTTTAGTTTTTATGCTTTATTGTTCCTGCTTTTTAACCCATTTTCAGCTTATTCAAAAGAAACTATTGCATGGCAAACATACCATCGTCCGCCCGGTACGTTTAATTATGGAGAATATAAAGGGCAAGGATTTGTGCAAAAAATTCTGCAAATGGTTACCGAAAAAATGCCTGAATATAACCATGAAATGCCCATCACCACCTTAGCTAGAGCGATTGCAGATATTAATGCTGGATTAAATGTTTGTCACCCCGCGCTTTACATAACAGCCGAGCGCAAAAAAAGTATGTATTTTTCAAACGCAACCATTCTTAATGCAACCAATAGAATTATTGCTAAACCAGAATCAGTCGCACCATTTTTAGAGAATAACCAAGTTAATTTAGAGAAGTTATTAAAAAACAATTCAGTTACTGTCGGGCATGTTCAAGGCCGCTCCTATGGCAACGCCATCGATGCTATTTTCACTAAACATAGTCAACT
Source organism: uncultured Colwellia sp. (assembly GCA_913058245.1). Lineage (GTDB taxonomy): Bacteria > Pseudomonadota > Gammaproteobacteria > Enterobacterales > Alteromonadaceae > Cognaticolwellia. Next base: position 52,829 of record CAJXQJ010000003.1, on the reverse strand, counting down.
CGCAAACATACTTCCTTTACAAAATATTGATCTTACTAGAGTGTTTAAATTGCTTGAACGGGATCGTGTAGATATTACCATTGCCTATCCATTCGAAATTCAACATTACTTAAAAAATCACGCTGATGAAGATAGCCAATTAGCCGTTTTTGCCATTGCTAAAATGCCACCATATGACACAGGTGCAGTTGCCTGCCCTAAAAACAAGTGGGGGAAGAAAGTTATTAATAAAGTCAACTCAGTATTAGCTGAACTTAAACCCACTGTTGAATATAAGCAAGCGTTAACAGCTTGGCGCGAGGCAGACCAGCATTCTGAGTTATTTCAGCAATACTACGAAAAATACTTCTTAAAGCATTAAGCTCACTATATTAGTCGCTTAAAATTAAATCAATTTCTGGCGCAGTGCCCATAGTAATGATATAAACGCGCCCATAACCAATAATCGTCAAACCCTAGCTTTTGCAGCTAAACTGGTTTTACTGAGAAATAGAGTACTGAAACACCATGAACCTAACAATAGAATTTACTACACCTGAAATTACAACAGCATTTGACTGGCAACTTAATCAAGATGTAAATGTAAAAAATGAAGATGGCCAAATCATTGCAAAAGCTGAAATTGACATCATCACTTTAAATAAGCACCGTGGCGCTGATGAAAGTTATGAGTTACTGGCTCAGCAAGGCGCTACAGATTGGGAAGTGCCATTAAACGTTTATTTTAAAAAACAGAATATTGCCGCTGATTTAGTAGAAAAACTACAAGTAAAAGTCGACGTTAAAGCTAAAAGTCACATTCTCATTGAAGCGATAAGTGTACTACCTGAATTTCGCAAACAAGGCGTGGCAAAATTTTTACTTAATGAAATAGCACAACATTATGCCAAGGCGCAATCTATCTCAGTACTCAGTATGCCTATGCAATTATTTGTTGATGCTAACGACTGTGAAACAGAAGAAAGCAAAGCGTACTATCAGGCATTGAATTTAAGCCAAGAATCAATCACTGCAGAAACTTTAGCAACATTTTTCACTCAGTCTGGTTTTATCAATTTAGCAATTGATGACAGTGCGCTAGAGCAACCATTACCTTTTAAGGTATATGTGGCTAGCCCTTCAACAATCAATAACGACTAACTAAGCCATTATTAATTGTTATGTGTCGTCAATGCTTGTAATACTTTTTCGGCGGCGGCACTATTTTTTTCAATATAACCAATGTATTGGGTTTGTGAAAATAGCACTTGCTCACTTAAAACAATGGCTAATGGTTGCCGCGACATCTCATAAAGCGCCCATGTTTTATCGACTAAAATAGCATCAACAAAACCTTTCTCGAGCAAGGTAAAAAAATTTTTCACCTCTTTTAGGTTCCTAATATAATAAGATCTTTTCAGTATTTTAGTTGAGTTTTCATTCAGAATATCAAGTACTGCTTGTGGATAATTATAATCACGGGCAATTAAAACCCTACCTAAATCATGACTTTCTTTGCCTAATATTTCATTTTGAGGTTTCGCCTGGTAGGCGAGTAATAAATCCCAACTACCTATGGGGTGATCTATCAATAAAACATCATCGGTTTCATCAACATGAAGTGCAAAGTCAATTTCTCCCGCCTGCACTTCTTTTATGCAGCGCATATATGGTAATTCAAAGAATGTAAGTTGGTAATTATATGGTGCTAGCGCCTGCTTAATATACTCTATATGTAAGCCAGCAACCTTGCCTGCCGCGTTTGTGTATACATAAGGACGCCAACTTTCGTAACAAAAAGAAAGCCTATCACCACCGGTGGCCCAAGCTTTACTACTCATCACAAAGAAACAAAAACATAACAAAGAAATAGTACGCATAGCCAATAAAGGTGTTGTTACGACTACTTTAATACTATGTCAATATTTCAAAATAACGAATGTTGCTCACTTGTGGTTATAAAGATAAATATAGACTCGTCATGAATTGATACAAATTATTTGATGAAGCAGCAGCTTAATCAGCCTCATTTTAGGGATTTTAATTTAAGCATATTAACTTTTAAAAACAATAAACTAGCGTTATGCATCGTTCAGGTGAACTTTTGAGAAATAACATTAAAAATAGCCTTTTCTTACTTTTATCTAACTACTCATTTAATAAATATAAAATCAATCTATGATTAATAGAGTTTATATAAAAATAATAAAATCCCAATAAGAAAGGTTTTGTATGAAAAAAATATTATTCGTAACGGCGATTTCACTTATACAAATAGCATGTGGCGGCTCGAGTTCAAGCAATAGCACAGCTGTTACACCACCGCCTGCCGTAATACCTCCTAGTATAACCCTGCCAGTAATTAACGATTATGTTTTAGTAGACACCTCAACACTACTAAGCGAAGTTACTAGCCAATTACAAGTGAGCAATATCGATGACTTTTTCACAGAAGCATTCAACATCACCAGTTCTCGCAATAGCGACAACTTAATTTCTGATGGCTTATTTGATTTAGTTGATAACGATACCGTACAACTTACTAATATTTCCGACACATTTAATGAACAATCTAAAGCAATTTATCAAGTTATTCTGCAGCACCTAGAAAATTATGATCGGTCGTCATTATCACAAAGCCAGCAAATTTCTTATGACGTTTATCAAGCAGACCTTACCGCAAAAATTCAATGGATTGATTTTAAAGATTTTGAATATCCAGCAACTTATGGCTTTTTTGGTTGGCCCGGTAGTACTGAAACGTTTTTCACTCAGGCGTTTACTTTCAATGATAAAGCACAAGCTGATATCTACTTAACGCTACTAAATCAACTTAGTAGACGTTTTACTCAAATCGAAACTTTATTAGATAGTCGTAAAGCAGCGGGGATTATTGAACCCACAGTAACATTAAACTATTCACAAGGCTTAGTTGCTGGTATCGCAAATTCGGCGGCCTCTACAACCAGTTATTATCAAGCGTTCAACACACAATTATCAGCACTAGACAATATTTCAGACACTGACAAAGCGACTTTGCGCGAAACCGCACTATTAACCATTAATGAAAAAGTTATTCCTGCCTATGCCAGCTTAGCAAGTAAAATGTCCGTATTGGCTAATGAAGCGCCAAGCCAAATAGGGATTGGACAGTTTCCAGGCGGCAAAGAGTTTTATGATTTTACGCTTAACTATTATACCTCTGGTATTTTAACTTCAGATCAAATTCATCAATTAGGCATTGATGAATTAGCTAGAATTCACAGTGAAATGAGAGTCTTATTTGATCAACTAGGCTATCCCCAAAATGAAACCATCGCACAGCTTTATACTCGCGTAAATAACGACGCTGACCTCATTCCAGCAAATCAAACAAAAGCCACATATGAAGCACTTATTGCTGATGCATATATTGAATTGCCTAAATATTTTAACACCTTACCTCAGCAAGAAGTTGTTGTCGTTGGCGGTACATCAGGTGGGTATTATATAGCAGGCTCTGATGATGGCTCACGTCCAGGCGCATTTTATGCCAATACGTCTCAAGACTCACCTTACACTACCATGCCAACCCTTGCCTATCATGAAGCTGTACCCGGGCACCATTTGCAAATTGCCTTAGCCAACGAACTCGACCTTCCCCTATTTAGAAAAAAAGGTAACTTCACTTCATTTATTGAAGGTTGGGGCCTATACGCCGAGCGTTTAGCAAAAGACGCCAATTGGTACGCAAATGACGCTATTGGCGATTTAGGCCGCTTGCAGTTTGAAGCAATGCGAGCTGCTCGCTTGGTTGTTGATACTGGTATTCACAATAAAGGCTGGAGTTATAACCAAGCAGATCAATTCCATATCGAAAATGTTGGTTTTTCTGGCGCAATTGCCCGCTACAGTGTTTGGCCAGGTCAAGCCACAGCTTATATGACTGGCATGCTTAAAATTTTAGAGTTACGTCAAAAAGCTAAAACTGAACTTGGCGACGCTTATGATATTCGAGAATTTCATGATGTGGTGATTGGCAATGGCTCTATGCCATTGAATGTATTAACAACCGTTGTTGAAAACTATATTGCTGATACATTAGCCACTCCTTAGATATAAAAAAGCCCCTAATATTAGGGGCTTTTTAAAAGTATACCTTATTAACTCTCAGGCTTAGATGTCTTTAATGCTTTTAACATACCTTTTGCACCAGCATATTCGTAAAATGGGTATACATTCAGTGCTAATATTTCTTTCATAGTCTTTTTAACATTGTCCGACTGACCAGCCTGTAACTGCTGTAAACCTTGAATAAAGTAAGCTTCAGACTGATTACATCTATCTTGGCTTGCAGCGAATAACTGCTCGCTTGAGATCTCTTGATTAGCATAACTTAACATCTGTTTTTGCCAAGGCTCAAGTGTAATTTTCGCTATGCCCACAGTAAGAGCATGTTGAGCTTTCTCATTATCACCAAGCATTTTATATGCATGTGAGCCATATAAAACACCATAAAAGCTAATATCGCTACGCTGTAAATAAGCAGTCAATAATTCAGTTACTTTTTGCCAATTTAAGTTCACCACATTAAAGAAAATATTGAGATATAAATCGTCAGTACTCATATCTGCAACTGTTTGATCAGAAAAATATTGGTTTAGTGCATTATTATTTGCATTCCAAAACTGAGCTTCAGCAAGTGCTTCTTGATATTCTGACGATAACGATGCCGCTTTTTTCGCCGAAAACGACGACATACGATTGCGTCCCATTAAACGTAATACCGTACTAAGTTGCATATGAGCATAAGCATCTTCAGGAGTGCCTTTGGCTAATAATTTAGCGTCATCAAATAAAATATTTAGTCTATCGCCCATATCTGCACGACATAAGCCGTCAAAAACTTTCTCAATACGCAAGTCATTCAATGGCGCTAAAATATCAACATTTTCTGAGCTATATTTATTTGCTGTTTCTAACAAAAATAAGGCCATATCATTTTTATCACGTTGAGCATAGTGTGCAGTAAGCTCAAGATAAGCATTCACAAAATTTGGATTTGCCGCCAAGGTTTTTTTCAAAATTTTAATGCGATCGTTTTTACTCAAACTATCTCTATCGGCAAGTAAAATTTCCATATATTCAGGCGGAGCTAAATCTATATTTTTTAAAAATGGATATTTATTATAAAAGTGCTGCCAATGAGTAATATCATAGTTATTTTCTGCTAAGCCCTTAAATAAATTTAAGCGATAGTATTGCATAGCAATATCGTCGTTATCTGCTTGTCGCGTAATTAGCTCTTGATAAGTTGTAATTGCACGATCTAAATAATAAGCACTTTTATACTGTTCATATTGCTTCAATTGCATTTGTGCAAGCTGCGTTAACGCTACCGTATCTTTTGTAAACAAATCAGCTTGTTTCTCTAGCTTTTGCTCTGGCGAAACTAGAATAGGAGTACTATTTACCGGCTGTTTACTGGTACTTGCACAACCGCTAATAAGCAAAGCAATTATACTCAGGTGTAGTATTTTCATCATTGCTCCTAAAATTGATAACCTAATTGTTCAGCACGCTCAAACGCTTGTTCTGACTGAATATCATCACCATTAAAACCTAATGCTAAGCCGAGTAAATATTGTGCTTCAGCATGGCTTTCATCCTCCGCCACAACAGCTTGAATTGTGCTTAACGCTTTAGCAAATTGAGACTTTTCCAATAAATCTTTAGTTTGTTGGATTTTTAACTCACTTGCATCGCCATTACTCGCTACAGCGTTCTTTTTAGCGCCTTTTTGAAAAATAAATAAGCTTTGCGTATGTGTCGGTAAATCATGAACTTGCTGATAAAGCGCACTATAATCTTCAACACTCACTACCTGCTTTGGCATAACAAAAGTCGAAGTAACATAAACGCCATCGGCTTTTTCGTTAACTTGGTGCGTTAATTCAAAAAATTCATTTTGAATATTTTTCGCAGGTTGGCTATAAGCCAATTCGCTATTTGACCAAGGGTGCGGGTAAAACGAATTAACGACTACGGTAATCGGCTGAAAAATGGCAAAATCTAATTTACGTGATGCCACAGGACTAAGGTTACTTAGTGACGTAAATACACTTAGAATCGAACTAAAATCATAGCTATATCTAAAGTTATCAATATCCGAAGTGATTTCCACAACCTCATTAAAATTCGCTGTCATAGTGAAAGGTTGTGTTACATCAAGAGGGTCTGAATTTTCATAGTCACTAATACGTTTGTTAAAAAGTAATGGTGAAATTATTTGCTCTGCCGCAGCCAAAGCATTTGGCGAAAACTGCATAAAATTGCGCAAATTTGTTTCTACATGTCCTGATAAATCTAAAAACACTTTGGCATTTAAATCAGTATTCTCTACCGAAAAGTCAATATTAACCGTAGCAACGTTGTCAGCACTTGTTGTGCTTGGTAACTGCATGATATTTCCTGAGTTACTATTAACTACAAAGGCCTTTTTATCTTCTAAATTGAGGCTAATACCTGGAAAAGTGCCGGTTTGCCCACTCGTATCAAGCCAGTATTTATCCGTTTTAGTTTCAACATAGGTGATCATATGGTCAAAATTTAACATCGGAAGTTCATCATCAAATTTTGCCCCCGGATAGGTATTAATCATTGCAGGATACGCTTTAATATCGGCTTGTTTTAACAGAGCGATAATTAATACTGTTTGATCTTTACAATCGCCATATGCTTGGCTTAAAACTTCGCTAGCCAAATGCGGCTGATAACCACCACGATTTACATGCGCACCGATATAACGAACATTTTTTTGCATATAGTCAAATACGGCTTTTACTTTTTCATATTCACTCATATCTTTATGGAAAAGTTGCGCGGCTAACTGCTCAATGGCTTTATCAGACGCTTGAGTGGGTAAGTAAAGTTGATTAAACCAAGTATTAATTGTTTGCCATTGTTTAACGGTTGTTAAATGCACAGTTGGTAAAATATCGTCTAGACTCGGCATTTCCATTTCTAATACTAGACCGGGCTGGTTTTCTGTTTTCCAGCTATAAGTTTTAGTATCAGCATGTTTAGTTAATTTTGGTGTAATGTCGATATTATAATTAGCAATAGAAATCTCGGTAGCCAAAGGTAAAGTGATACTGTTTTGGGTTTCTAAAACCGGATCTATTCTTAACCAATTTACATTTGGTAGAAACTTAACATAGTGAAAACTGATGCTAGAAAACCATTCACTCTCAATATAAGGCTTAATTTGCTGAGTTGTTGCTTGATACTCAATAATGCTACCCGCTTTCAATTGCGGTAAAGCAAACTCATACTGCTTACCTTCATCAAAGTAATCATCATTATTTGCCGAAACTAATGTAATAGCATCTTCTTGCATCTCAATAACTTCACCATCGGCAGTAATTACCCGGGCAAAATCAATCTGTTTTTCTTGGTAGTAGGAGTTAAATGAACTAATTAACTTTGAATAATCGCTAACAGCAGAATCGTCGATAATATAAATTGCATTGTAATAGTGACTTTTTTCAAAGCCTTGCTGATCAACCGTTACCTCGCCTCGGCGACTTAAAACCACGGCACTCGTTGAAAAGTTTGTTTTTGCTACGTCTCTTTTTGCTAATAATTCCTCAACCGTAGGACCTATGCTTTTAGACTCTGCAAATACAGGCTGAGAAAATAAAAAAATAACGACAAAACTTATGAAAGTGGCGCGTAACACCATACTAACTTCCTTATTATTTATATTAGCATTAAGCTAATAATTCACTATGTAGTATTGAACAGCTTAACGGTATTTTAATTAGAAAAAAAGCTTTGTATTTCTGGCAATTAAGGTCCGCTATTGTTTACGCTTTTTAAAACGCTTCTTAGCTTTTTGTTTGAATGGTACTTTTGGCAAACCAGCAAAAGACTGCTGCTCTGATTGGGCAATCATGGCGTGTAAGGTTTCCGTAAGTGGGTTGATTAAATCATCGTAGCGGTTTGTTTTTTCACTAATATTAGTTAATGTTGCTTCCCAATGTGCAGTCATATCCGGCAACGTTGCCGCCACAGGCAAGGCATTGATCAGTGACTTCCCTATCGTGGTTGCATGAATACTTTTTCCTTTTCTTTCTAAATAGCCACGCTTAAATAGCAAATCGATAATACCTGCTCGGGTTGCTTCCGTACCCAAACCATCCGTTTCACGTAACATTTTCTTGATATTGCTATCAGTAACATAACGGGCAATACCTGTCATGGCCGCCAATATACTAGCGTCAGTAAAATGCTTAGGCGCTTGCGTCATCCGAGAAATTAATTCACCACGCTCACAATGTAGTTGCTCACCTTTGGTTAATTTAGGTAAAGTTTGCTCTGTTAATTGTTGCTCAGCACCAGAATTAGCATCTTCAACTTTCGCCTTTTTGCTTTTCGCGCGTTGAAATAACACTTTCCAACCTTGCGCTATTGGCGTTTTCGCATTGGCTGAAAACTTGCCACCAGCAATTAACACTTCCACCTTAGATTGATTAAAAACGTACGCCGGATAAAACTGGGCTATGTATTGTCGAACAATCAGAAAATAAACATTCTTCTCAAAAGGGTTTAAAGAAATATTGGCAGCTGATTTTTCGGTAGGAATAATCGCATGATGAGCACTGACTTTAGCATTATTCCATGCTTTGCTTTTCAACGCGGTATTGGCATTTTTTGCGAATGCACCATAGCTTTCACTAGATTTTACCAACATAGCAATAATACTTTTCGCCTGACTATGGTGTTCAGTTGGTAAGTAACGACAATCAGAGCGTGGGTAAGTAATTAACTTATGCTTTTCATACAACGACTGACAAACATCCAACACTAACTTTGCATTTAATGAATAGACTTTAGCGGCGTCAATTTGCAAGCTCGATAAATTATAAGGTAACGGCGCGGCTTGTTTCTTCTCTTGCTCGTTAACCGAAATAACTTCTGCAGGTTGGTTTGCAATTCTGCTAACCACATTTTCAGCAAGTGCACGATTCAGCACTCGCCCTTCTTCATCCATATAAGGCTGACACGCTTCACTTGGTTGCCATTTAGCGATGAACGGTTGTTGGTTAGCAGTTTGTAAATGCGCGTGAACATCGTAAAAATCTTTGGCGACAAAATTGTCTATTTCTTGCTGACGCCGAACCACTAAACCCAAAATGGGTGTTTGCACTCGGCCAACTGAAAGTACGCCATTAAAGCCAGCTTTTTGCCCTTGCAAAGTATAAGCACGGGTTAAATTTAAGCCATATAACCAATCAGCTCTAGAGCGTGCTAAAGCTGAAATAGACAAAGGCATAAAATCTTGATTACTACGTAAATTTGATAGCGATTTCTTTACTGCAGGAAGATTTAAATCACTAATTAACAAGCGCTTAATTTGCTGCTTTTTAGTTTTAGATACTTTTAAATAATCAATGACTTCATCAACCAGTAATTGCCCTTCTCGGTCTGGGTCGCCCGCGTGAACAATTTCATCCGCTTGCTTAACCAATTTTCTCAACACCGTTAATTGCGCGCGAGTTTGTGTTTTAGGCTTTAACTGCCATTGCGTTGGAATTATCGGTAAATGCTGCATTTGCCATTTTTTATAATCAGCATCATATTGCTCAGGGTCGGCTTGTTCTAATACATGACCAATGCACCAACTCACCACATCGCCATTACTTAGCTCAATATAGCCTTTTTGGTTTTTCTGTGGTTTTGGAAGTGCTGCGGCAATAGCTCGGCCTAAACTGGGTTTTTCAGCAATATATAATTTCAAAGCAAATAGGTTATCTGAACAGTTAAAAGGGTTACTAAATTTTAGCTTACCACTAAAAACTGTTTATTTATACAGTTAAGTGTATGGCTAATTCAAAATTACCATTAATCGAGTACTTTATCTAAAGCCGTTAGCCAACCTTGGTAATGGCGATTACGACTATCAGCACTCATTTTTGGAGAGAATTGGCTTTCAACGTGCCAGTATTCAGCTGCTTGTTCAAGGTTTTCAAATAATCCTTGTTGCAAGCCAGCCAACAATGCTGCACCTAGCGCGGTAGTTTCAATCACTTTTGGTCGCTTAATGACTAAATTTAAAATGTCACTAAGAAACTGTAGTAACCAATCGTTCACCACCATGCCACCATCAACTCGTAACTGTGTGGTATCTATACCATCTTGTTGTAATGCTTCTAATAAATCTCGCGTTTGATATGCCACAGAAGCTAAAGCCGCAGTAACAATTTCCTTGATACCAGAATCTCTAGTCAGGCCAACAATGGCGCCACGCGCATCAGGCTGCCAATGTGGCGCGCCTAAACCGGTAAAAGCAGGTATAAGATAAACATGGTTTTCAACGGTCATAGACTCAGCTATAGCTTGGCTTTGCTTAACATTATCAATTAATTGAATGCCATCGCGTATCCATTGCATGGTTGCGCCTGCCATAAAAATACTGCCTTCAAGGGCGTAAGTTATTTCACCAGCAAGTCGATAAGCAACAGTGGTTAGCATTTTGTGTTGCGAATATTGCACTTGTTTACCGGTATTCACCATTACGAAACAACCGGTTCCGTATGTGCTTTTCATCATGCCTTTTTCAAAGCACGCTTGGCCGACTAACGCCGCTTGTTGGTCACCAATCATGGCATTAATTGCGATTGGCTTGCCAAAATGTTCTGCGGCCGTAACACCAAAATCATCGGCGCTATCTTTAACTTCTGGCAGTAGGGTTTTAGGGATATTAAATAGTGCTAATAATTCATCATCCCAACAATTATCAACAATGTTAAATAGCATGGTTCGAGAAGCATTAGTGGCATCAGTTGCAAAGCTTTTTCCCTTGGTTAAATGCCAAAGTAAAAAAGTATCAACAGTGCCAAAACACAACTCTCCAGCCTCAGCTTTTTCTCGAGCGCCAGCAACATTATCTAATAGCCATTCAACTTTACTGGCTGAAAAATAAGGATCAATTAATAGCCCTGTTTTCGCTTTTACTTGCTTAACAATGTCAGCATTTTGTTGTAAGTTTCTACACCGTTCAGCTGTGCGCCTATCTTGCCAAACAATAGCATTGTAAATTGGTTCACCTGTGGCTTTATCCCAAACTAAAGTGGTTTCACGTTGGTTAGTAATACCAATCGCCAAAATATCTTCTAATGGCAATGCGCTTTTTTCTATTGCTTGTCGGCAAGTTGCAAGCGTAGTTTGCCAAATGGCTTTGGGCTGATGTTCAACCCAACCATCGTTAGGAAATATTTGCTCAAACTCTTCTGAAGCACTGGCAATTATGTCGCCAGCAGTATTAAAAATAATGGCTCGGCTGCTTGTAGTACCTTGGTCAATTGCTAGCAAGTAGGATGCTTTCATTACAGGTTTTCTCTTAATTCGCCAGCGCTAAAAAATGTTTATTGATTTTAACTAAGGCTTTTTTCATCGCTTGTGACAATAAAAACTCAACCAATTTATCCGGTAGCCATTTAGGTGCTTCACAAACAATAGTATAGCGAACAGAAGTAGAGGAAGGACTTTGTTCCTCAAGATAGATATTACCTTGATGGCCACGCAGCGGACGGTCACCGACAATGGCATAGCGAATGTGGTTATCATCGGCGATCAATATTTGCTCAGAAAACTTAACACCTGCAACGTTCAAATGACGAATAGCACCTTTGCCACCGAAAACTTCGCCTTCGTCAGCGCTTTTAGCGACATTAAATTTCGCATCAAAAAATTGCCCGGCATTTTGGTGATCGAGTAGTATTTTACTCACTTCATTTGGGGCTGCGGCGATCACTTGTACCACATCGACATTAACCATAACGTTCCTGCATTCGCATAAAGATAACTGCCAGTAACAGTAGCGGATTTAAGCACTTAGGGTCAAGATGCGTGTTTGAACTAGAAATTGTTAAGAAATTAATTAATAGTTATGCCTTAACTTTAAGAGAATTCATAGCACTTTAAAATATTGATAATAAAGAAAATACGTCTAAATCACATGTTGAATATTATTGAGAAATATTCATAATAAGCAGCTATTACGAAGTCGAAGTAGGGATGTTTTTATCAAAATACTAATTTTTATTTTAGGGACATTACTATCATTGATTTTGATACCTCTCGTAGAAAAAAGAAAATCTCAATTTCATAGAGAGCAAACTACTGATTTAATCTTTATGGAGTTAAGCGATCTACAATCAGAGCTTTCGGGGCACGTTGAATCATATTTCGAATACTTGTTAAAAATAAGGCAAGAACCAGAACTTGCAGCATCTGGCGAAATACCGATACCTACACCTAAATCTATTAATATTGATGTATTAAATGAACTATATAAACAAGTTGCCCTAGATCTTACTAGAGAACAACGATTAGCTATAAAACGCTTTCCTAACCGAGTTGAAGTTATATTTCAGACAGCACAAGACTCTTATGACTCTATTATTAATAAAAAAATTCATTGTATTCAATCGATTAAAAACACTATCAAATTAAGTTGTATAACAATACATGACTTAAATTCTCTATATGAATGTAGAGAAAGGTATATGGAATCTAATTTAAACTCTAATCAGCTTGTCGAGCCAATTTTAAAAAGCCTTGGATATACGCAACAAGACATAGATGTATCAAGAATCGAAGAAACTCAATTTGATTGAAGATACATAGTAAGGTACTAATAAGCTGTTCAAGTTGGGACGATAGCAGTCTCTAGACCAGAAAACTAAAAGTTTAACGGTCTAAATAGGTCCTATTTTCCCTCTAAGCTCATATAGCGCGACTATTCCAAATCACTCAACTAAAGTTAACGGTGCAAAAACACCCGCATCTTTATAACCCAAATTTTTATCGCCATTTTTAGGTTCGATGGCCACAGAACCGATAAAATGCTCACGGCTAGCGCTACCGTCGTTATCGCAATAAGCGAGCATAAAACCAAGTTCTTTATTAGTGGTTAATGTCACTGGCTTGGCTTCATTAAACTTTTTAGTACCTGCTTTAGTGGTTATGTAATCGAAGCTGTCATCGTAAACATCTAACGCTACTTCCCAAATCAGTTTATGAGGCGCTGTGGCTTGGCGCTTCCATGCACTGGTTAAGTGGTCATTAAGCAACATAAAATCAGGTTGGCCATTCGGTTTTTTATAGCCAATATCAACCGCTTGGTTATCAAGTGCCACATGGTAAGCAAAGGCATTAAAGTTAAATTGGTGTTCACCACCTGATCTGTCTTCATCGATAAAAATTTCTAAGCAATCATCATCCCAATAGGCTTTTAATGGATCGGGGTGATTATCAAAAAGTACATCGTCTTGAATTTCAGTTAAAAGGTAAATTTTATTTTTATCCCACATAATTTTAAAGCGACCAGAGAAGTCTTCAGTACTGGGCATTTCCCCTAATATATGATGATTAAGTGGTTGCCATTTAGCGGCTTGCCATGAGGCGTCCATAACGCCGTCAATAGTAGGTGCTACTTTTGCTTGCTTAGCTTCTAGGGCGTGGCCTGTTGCAGCAAATACTGACAGGCTACTGAGCAGTAATACTTTTGTTAAGCTGTTAATTTTTTTAGTTATCATACTGAATTCTCGAATATCGCCTGCATTTTTAATGTTATGTATTTTGTGAGATGAACTCTGTTGCTACTTGTTCTATTTGCTTCAATATCTCGTTAACACTGTGCTCAATACTAATGATACTAACATCTAATTCCTCACCTTGTTGCTGTGATATTTTTGGGTGCTCAAGTGCTTGAAATTGGCTGCGTAGTAAACTGGCGGGGAAAAAATGCTCTGAGCGTTTTTGCATACGTTCTGCTATTAAACTTTCACTGCCTTCTAAAAAGAAAAAGTGCGCCCTAAAGCCTGATGTTCTTAACATGTCACGATGAACTTTTTTTAAACCTGAATGTGCCAAAACAATAGATGTTTCTTGCTTAGCGTTAATGGTTAAAAAACGCTGCAGGTGTTGCATCCATTGCGCTCTAAGTTCATCGGTAAGTGGCTCACCAGCAGCCATTTTTTCTTTTGCACTACCGCTATGAAAGTCATCGGCATCGATAAAACTATAATCTAACTTGTTTGCCAGTTGCTCAGCGACCGTTGATTTACCACTGCCGCTAACTCCCATAATAATCAATAAATTCGTCATGTCGCCCTTAAATTAACGAGTAGATAAAGGTAAAACAACATCCAGCATGTAGCATCTGCCCGATTGAATATTTTCGACTTTGTTATTAATACAGCGCACACCATCAACAAGCAATAATTGCTGTTGCACTTTTTCATCACGAGATATTTTCACCTTAAAAATCGCATTTCGATATTTACGCTCGACAGTTAAATTATGCCAAGATTCAGGAAGTTTAGGCTTAACAAGCAAATTGCCAGCTTGCCCTTTTAATCCACATAGTTCTTCAATAATACAGCGATAAACCCAGGCGACGGTGCCAGTATTAAACAATTGACTTGAGCGCCCCGCCATTTCTGGAAATTGATAATAAGCACCACGGTAATAATTGGGAATAAAACCCGGTAATTGCTGACGAACCAAAACATCTTTTTCACTACTCAACATTTGTTGAATAGTGGCGAGTGCTTTATCTGACTCGCCAATTTGAAACAGACTATAAGCATAAAAAATACTGGCATGATTATACACGGAGCCATTTTCCGCTGTGCCCGGGTATTTCTGTGTTAAGCGACCGATGTCTTCACGCATTTCTGTATAGCTTGGTGCTAACATCATAGTGCCAAACGGTGTCGATAATTGCTGATCAATTTCAGACAAAATATCGGGTATATTTTGCTTGTTAGCTGCGCCACTGAGTATTGCCCAACTTTGTGGATTTAAGAATATTCTTCCTTGAATATCGTTGGCAATACCAAAGCAATTACCGTCATCGGTGATCCCTCTTGCATACCAGTTGCCATCCCATAAATGCTGATTAACTGCGCTATTCATTGCATCTGCGGCAAACTGATACTCTTTAAGTTTACTGTTGTTTGCTTTGCCATAGTCTTGCTGAATACTACACCACTGCTTTAGAGCAAAAGCCGTTGCTAACGACAGCCAACTAGAAACGCCCTTACCTTTGTGGCCTACCATATTTAATGGATCGCACCAGTCGCCTTGCTCAATGTAACTTAAGCCACGTTCATCTGTGGCATTTAGTAAATAATCAAGCGCCAACTCCACATGCTCTGCTACGGTGTATAGGCTATGATCATCACCAAAAGCGATTTGCTCTTGTAAGAAATCGACATCATTAGTTTCGTCTAAATATACTTTTAGGCAAATCGGTAACCACACACAATGGTCACTGTGAGGAATTAAGTTAATATATTTAATTTCTGCGTCAGGGTGTAAAAGAATACCGTCGGGCAAACAGCCATCACGCTTTTGTTGAGAAAGAGTGGTTAACAAGGCCTGTTTAGTTTTTTCTGGCGCAATAAAACACATGCCCATGGCATCTTGTAAGTAATTTCGGGTTTGTGGATCTGTTGTTAGTCTATTGCTATCACCATGATAATAAACTTGTCGGGGCAGCCAATGATTAACAAATTGGTTTAGTGCTTTATCTTCGCTTTCAAAACTAAAACTTTGCTGTGATTTCTGGATGTATTGTTGGTATTCACTGTGGTTTTTCTCAAATGAGTTTTCATTTTTAAAATAGCGCTTTCTAATAGATTCAACTTCATTCAATCCTTTACAGGCTCCAAAAACAAACTTAAATTGCTGATTTTGCTGAGCAGATAACTCGATATTGTACTGCATTACGGCAACTGACGTTTCATAACAAGCAGGAGTTTTCGAAAGGCTTTTAATGTTAACTTCTTCAGGTAAATGTAACGAACCTTCCCCTTCAAATGCTTGTTGGCTGGTTGTCCAGCTGCATGGTGTGCGTTCAGCGAGTAAAAAAGTATCATCTTTTAGTGGCTGATTTTTATAGTAGTCTTCAAGCTTTTGATAAGGCGTAATACCCTTAGCTAAAATTGCATTATTTTCAGGATAATAATTGGCAGATTGATTCATCCATGATTTATAACCCACAGAAAAATAAGGATATATACTAATATTCTTGGTTTCGTTGGTTAAGTTTTTAACTTCTAATTGCCATAATTCATGGCTGCCATTTACCGGCAAGGCCAGCGTTAAAATGAACTCAATCGATAAATGTTCTATTCGCCATACGATATCGGCAAGGCCAATAGAAAAAGTGAATTTATCTAACGGTTTTCGCACTGGCTCAAAAGGTATTGAAAATACTTCATCAGTTTCGTGACACTTAACATAGAAAAAGCGCCCCGGGTGATGAGCAAAATACCCCTGTTCGGGTTGCATAAAAGTTTTTGCTTCAATATTAGGGGCAGCTGAATACTTACTTGGTTCAGGTTGCATAAATTGACTAACGGCATAACCTCGACAATTCATATGGATCATCATGGTTTTGTTCCATAAAAAGCCACTGGCAAACTTCATATCTATTGGGTTAAAGCAGTTTATGCGTTTCGTTACAACATCATGTTGATACGGAAGTACCTGGCTGACAGAACCTTGTTTACTGTTAATCACTAAATTGGCTCCCTAGCTGGTACTCGTTTATTTAAATCCTGCTGTAAGTTTTTTACTGCATCATCTGACAGGGAATAAAAACGAATAATAAATACAGAGAGCACTGCAAACACGCCCGGAATAATCGTCATCAATAATACGATGCCATTAGCAGACTCGTCCGATTGTATTTGGTTTGCCACATAACCAAGTGATGCAAGTAGCCAACCCATTAGCGCACCAGCAAAAGCGCCACCTAGCTTCTGGGCAAATGCGGCAGCAGAAAATACCATTGCAGTTGCCCGGCGACCATTTTTCCATTCGGAATAATCAGCGGTGTCGGCATACATAGAAAACACCAAAGGCGACTTTGGTCCTAAACAAAAACCGATAGCTATTTGTAATGTAAACATCAAACTTATTTGGCTTTTATCTACAAAGTAGAATGCACTGGAAAGCAAAGCAACTATCAGCATAAGCATCATTAATAAGGTAGGCTTGTCAAAGAATTTGGTCATTAACGGTGTGCAAGCGGCGCCCAACGCTAGCGCAATCATATAAACAAAAGAAAAGCTGCCGATTAAATCTTCTCTGCCAACATAATACTTAAAATAAAATGTTCCTGAGCTTGCTCGTAACGTTATTGTCATCATGACGATCAAGGCTAAACTAAATAGAATCAACCAAGGTTTATTGTTGAATAAATCTTTTAGATCTGTACGAATTGGTGTTTTTTGGTTCTTAGGCGGTGTAATGCGCTCTCGGGTATTGTAAAAACTAATCGCAAACAAAATTGCCGCAATAATACCATATAGGCCCATAGTTAATTGCCAGCCAAGCTCTTGATTTCCTTGCCCTAACTCATTGACTAATGTTGGTGTAAAATATGCGACTAAGCTACCACCAGAAAATGCTCCGATAAAACGAAAGCTTGTTAATGTTGTGCGATCTTGGCTTTCTCCGGTCATCACACCAAGTAATGCACCATACGGTACATTGATGAAGGTGTACGCCAGCATCATAAATATATAGGTAGCATATGCCCAAATTAACTTACCGTCATCTTGCAGGTCAGGCACGGTAAAAACCAACACGCCTGCAGCAGCCAACGGAATTATTCCCCACAGTAAATACGGACGAAATTTGCCATAACGAGTTTGTGTTCTATCAGCCAACGCGCCCATGATTGGATCTGAAAATGCATCAATCAAACGTGTTACTAGCATCATAGTGCCAACAGCAGCCGGATGAAGTCCGAAAACATCGGTGTAAAATATAAATAGAAAAACATCAAATACACGCCAATAGAAATTAGACGCTACATCGCCACAGGCATATGATATTTTTTCTTTCAATTTAAGAGTTTGCATAATAACTGCCTTAACTTATTTAATAGCGACGCAGAAAATACTTTTTTAACATAACGTAATAAATAGCTATTAATTGTTATCAATAGCCGTAACGTCGCACACTTCACTTTTAGTTTAATCATAATTTACGACAAAATGAAAGCGCTTTCATTTTATTTTGTTATGGCTTTTATTCTACTGCTGTTTTGATGCTTGAAATTACTGTTACTGATTATCTAACGATAAACTGTACAAATTAAGCCCTTTAAAATCATAATAATAAAAACAAAAGCTCAATTAATAACCAAAAACTTATTGACGTTAATATTTTTTTCAACTAACTTTATGTAAGCGCTTACAATTTAAATAGCCTTTTTTAAAAAAATACAAATGTAAGCGCTTACAAAATTACTATATGAATATCTGGATCGAATGTGATTAAATGTCTCGAGGGGAGATGCAAGTGAACACAAAAATTTATAAAAAATCACGCATAGCAACAAGTTTATCGCTGATATTAGGCGTAAGCTCGGTTGCACCAACTTATGCGGAAGAAAGCACTAACGCAGAAAAAGAAATTGAAGTCATTCAAGTAACCGGTATTCGCGGCAGCTTAGTGAAAGCAATGGATATTAAACGTAATTCTAATGGTGTCGTTGATGCCATTAACGCTGAAGATATGGGTAAGTTCCCAGATACTAACCTTGCTGAATCTTTACAGCGTATCAGTGGTGTATCAATTGATAGAGATAATGGTGAAGGTTCAAAGGTAACCGTTCGAGGTTTTGGTCCAGATTTCAATATGGTGACGCTAAACGGCCGACAAATGCCAACGGCGAATATCAATGACACCAGTGCTTCTGATTCACGCTCTTTTGATTTTGCAAATATTGCCTCTGAAGGTATAAATGCAGTTGAAGTTTATAAAACAGGTCGTGCTGATGTTGCAACAGGTGGTATTGGCTCAACAATTAACATCATTACCGTTAAACCTTTATCTATAGGGGAAAAGGCTTCTTTTGGTATTAAAGGAGTACATGATACATCATCTGAAAACGGTAGCAGTTTAACACCAGAGTTATCTGCTCTTTATAGTAATACTTTTGCTGATGGTACTTTCGGTGTTGCGGTAACAGCAAGTCGTCAAGAAAGAGACAGCGGCTCTGCTCGTGCTGGTGTAGATAATGGCTGGCGACCACAAACTGGTGGTGTTGGAGATTGGGGCTCTGTTGGTGCGGGACCAAATCAAGTTAACGTTCCAAATGACGGTGTTACATATGCGGTTCCACATAATGTTTTATATGGCTTTAGTGAAACAGAAAGAACACGTACCAATGGCCAATTAACACTTCAATATCGTCCTGTCGAAAACCTCACGGCTACACTTGATTATACCTACTCAAAATTTGAAGAAGAGCTAAATCAAAACATTCATTCAGTGTGGATGAGTTTAAATTATGCTGGTTTACCTAATGGCTCTGTTTGGACAGATCCTAACGGCGATAATGTTGCAGCACCTCTTTTGTTGCATGATGTCGACGGCCCATCTGATTTAGTAAGCCAAGTAGAGCAAAGTGCAAAAGTTAATGAAAATAAATCAATTGGCTTTAATTTAGAGTACATAGTTAACGATAATTTGTCGTTTAACCTTGATTTTCATAGCTCTAGTGCAGAGTCCAAACCTGATAGTATTTATGGTAACAGCAATACTATCCAAATGGCGACTTGGACTCGCGCTGAAACAAAAGTAGATTTTTCATCGGGCTTCCCTGTTGTAGAAGTGGTATTTCCAGACGGCACTCCAGGCTTAACTCCTGAAGGTGTTGTAACAACAGGTACTAGTTTCAGAAATAGCTATACTCGTTCGGAAATTGACCAACTGCAACTGAATGGCGCATATATTTTTGACGAAGGTATCGTAGAAAGTGTTGATTTTGGCGTTGGATTTAATAACGTTGAAAACCGTAATGCATTTGGTAAAGCTGAACGTCCAAATTGGGGCGGAACAGGCTCGCCAGATGATATTGATGACGACTTTCTATTAGCAAGCATGAGTACAATGGTTGACCGCTTCGATAATTTACCTGGCGATAAATCTAGTATGATTAACCAATTTTGGGCGGTTGATTTCAATACCATCGCCGATTTAGTTCATACTAGATATGGCTCACCGGCCGATTCGCCATGTGGAACAGATATTTGTGCACCGAATAACTTTGAAACTGACCGAAGAACTGAAGAAGAGTCTGTTCATGCATATGTTAAAGCCAATATGAGTTTTGAAATTGGCGATCGTCCTGCCAATTTAGTTGTAGGCCTACGTTACGAACAAACAGATGTAACCTCTAATACCTTGTTACCTGATGTAGAAGCGATAGGCTGGGTTTCAACAAATGAGTTTGAAATTGTTAGAGGCGCACCACAATTTTTTAGTGATAAAGCTGATTATGATTACATATTACCTAATATCGATTTTGACATTGAAGTCACCGACGACATAGTTTTCCGTGCTTCATATAGTGAAACTATAACACGTGCAGGTTATGGTAATTTGACAGCTGGAGCCAGTTTAGACGAAGTACGTAATGTCGATAATGGTAAGGGAACTCGAGGTAATGTTGGCTTACTGCCACTTGAGTCTCAAAATATTGATTTATCATTTGAGTATTACTACAACGAAGGTAGTTATGCATCAATTGGTTTCTTCCAAAAAGATGTTGATAATGTAATTGGTACTCGCGAGGTTATTGAACAGCCTTATGCTGTTACGAGTCCTGTAGAAGGTGCGCGTTATCAAGAAGCAGTTGCAGCTACCGGTGGAGATCCATCAAACAGTGCTGCAATAAGAGCATACTTAGTCGCAACTTACGGTAGCGACAGTTCAATTATTGTCGATCCAGGCGGAGATCCGGTAAAAAATCAAATATGGGGGCACCCAACAGGTAACGATCCATTAAGTGTTAAAGTAAGCCAGCCATATAACCAAGGTTCTAATAAAGTTGATGGCTTTGAATTTGCCTTACAACATTTATTTGGAGATTCTGGCTTTGGTGTTATTGCTAACTACACCATAGTAGATAGTGATGTTGAGTACGATAATGCTGATCACGGTGATGAAAATACACCTTTACTCGGTGTGAGTGATTCATACAACCTCGTGGCATTTTATGATAAAGACGGCTTACAAATGCGTCTTGCATACAACTGGCGTGACGATTTCTTACAAGGGCTTAACGATGGACAAGGTTCAAACCCAGTATATGTTGAAGACTATGGCCAGCTTGATGCCAATATAAGCTATGACTACAACGAGAATTTAACACTTTTTGTTGAAGGTATAAACTTAACTGATGAATATACCCGCTCTTACGGGCGCCATAAATTGATGGTGAAGAATATTCAACAAATGGGCCCAAGATATAATATCGGCCTAAGATATAAGTTTTAATTAGTATAGAAATGACTAGGGCAAGCAGTATTTGCTTGCCCTACTTTCGAATACATTGCTATTAGTTACAAGTTTACAAGCTCGTGTTAATAAGGCTAACCTTAAATATAACGTAACTACTAAATACCAATGGATATAAGCCGTATGAATAAACCATTGAAAGAAATCATTATTGTAGGTGGAGGAACCGCTGGTTGGCTTACTGCGGGTATAATCGCCGCCGAACATAACGCCCGAGCATATAGTGGCGTTAAAGTTACCCTAATAGAATCAAAAAATATCCCGTCGATTGGTGTTGGCGAAGGCACTTGGCCAACGATGCGAGAAACCCTTAATACTTTAGGTATTCAAGAGTTTGAGTTTATCGCAACATGTGATGCTTCATTTAAGCAAGGTTCAAAATTTATTGGCTGGAAAAATGGCAATGCTAATGACAGTTATTACCACCCCTTTATCGCTCCACATGGTTTAGGAACTTCCAATCAAGTTGATTATTGGCAACATAAACACTCCGATACCTCATTTGCACATGCACTAAGTTGCCAACCGCATTTATGCGATCAACATAAAGCACCTAAGCAATTTCAAACACCTGAATTTGCTGGTGTAACAAATTATGGCTACCATCTTGACGCTGGAAAATTTGCCGCATTATTAACCCGTCATTGCACTGAAAAGCTAGGGGTTAAACACATACAAGATGATGTTATAAATGTTATCGGCGAAATAAATTCAAATATCCAAGCAATAGTAACCAAAGAGCATGGAAATTTAAGTGCTGATTTATTTATAGACTGTTCTGGGCTAAACTCATTACTTATTGAAAAACATTATAAAATACCCTTAGTAAACCTAAAAGATACATTATTTAACAACAGTGCCGTTGCTGTTCAAGTACCATACGTAGATCAACAAGCTTCTATTAGCAGCCATACAATTTCAACGGCACATGATAATGGTTGGATTTGGGACATAGGGTTGCCATCAAGACGCGGGGTTGGATGTGTATACGCTGAAAACTATTTAACACAATCAGATGCTCACCAAACATTACATCAGTATTTATCCAAAACGATACCAGTTAAAGAAGTAGATAAGCTCACATTTAGAGATATTAAGTTTACCCCGGGTTACAGGAATATTTTGTGGCATCATAACTGTGTTGCCGTAGGAATGGCTGCTGGGTTTATCGAGCCACTTGAAGCTTCCGCACTTGCCCTTGTAGAGCTATCTGCCAAAATGATTGCAAAAGAGCTGCCTGCCGATCTCAGTATCATGCCAATTACAGCTAATCGCTTTAACCAACGATTTAATTATCGCTGGGAGCGTATCGTAGAATTCTTAAAACTACATTATATTTTAAGTGATCGTACATCTACATATTGGCAAGACAATCGCAAAATAGCTTCCATTCCTAATCGTTTACAAGAACTAATGTCTTTGTGGAAGTTTCAACCACCTAGTTATAATGATTTCACTGAAATTGAGGAAATATTTCCAGCGGCTAGTTACCAGTACATTTTATATGGAATGAATTTTCAAACTCAATCTCGCACAACTTCAAGTCGTTTTAACAACCATTTAACGGCAGAAAAGCACTTTATGGAAAATAAACAACTTACAAGTAAATACCTTGCGGGATTACCGAGCAACCGTGAATTAATTAAATACTTAACCGCACAATACCAACAAAAAATAGCGAGTTAATCACAATGAAGAATAGGAATTACCAATGGCAAAGCATGAATTACTAAATAATATTACGCATAAAAACTTAAAAGTCCTTACTGAGAAATCTGAATTTTTAGGTAGTAAGGTAGCTTACTCAGTCATTTTTCCTTTTGAGTTTAAGCATGTACAAGCTGACTACCCAATATTCTTTTTGAAAGATAAGGACACTAGCCAGTTTTCTGCCATTGCATTGTTTGGATTTGAACAGGGGGAAAACTTATTCCTATCTGATGAAGGCTGGGAAGCGAGCTACATACCAATGTTTGTTGAAAGAGAGCCTTTTTTAATTGGTTTTCAACAAGAACAATCAAATGGTGAAGCACAGCCATTAATTCATATTGATATGGATAGTCCAAGAGTAAATGAAGAGGCAGGCATTAATGTCTTTTTGGAGCATGGCGGAAACAGTGAGTATTTAAACCGTATTAGTACTATTTTAAAGACGCTTCATGATAGTAAGGAATCCACAGATTTATTTCTCAACACTATTCAAGACTTAGAATTAATTGAGCCGCTAAATTTAGATATACAATTAAACGACGGTTCAAATAATCGCCTAAGTGGCTTTCATACGATTAATGAAGATAAGCTTGCCAATCTTAGCGGCCAACAACTTGAAAGCCTTAACAAGTCAGGACTATTGCACGTAATTTATATGGTAATAGCATCTCACGCCAACTTAACATCACTGATTCAAAAAAAAGATAAACGTGTAAAAAGCCAAAATAGCCTGTAACTATGAGCTCAGATAATCAAGTTGAGTTAAATCAAGTCAAAACGCTAACAGCATATACAGACGAAGATTTATCAAATTACATTAACAACATTGAAAAGCCGGTAGTACTAAAAGGCTTGGTTGATGAATGGCCAATAATAAGTGAAACAAAACAGTCAAATGCGAAGCTAAAAGAGTATTTATTGAAATGGAGTCGGTCAATACAAGTTGGTATTGGCAAGATTCCATGGGCTGAAAAAGGCCGACTATTTTATAACAGTGACTTATCAGGTTTTAATTTCGAACGCAGTAGTTGCGACTTTTCAGAGTTTATATCTGCATTGTTTTCACAAGAGGAACATAAAAAACCATACGGTTATTATATGGGCTCCACCCATATTGATCATTTAATGCCTGAGTTCAAACAAAACCACAATGTAAAGGCACTATCTAATAAAAATGCACTTTCAAGTATTTGGATAAGTAACCAAACAAGCATTGCTGCCCATCAAGATTTTCCGAATAATATAGCATGCTGCATTGCTGGTAAAAGAAGGTTTACTTTATTTCCTCCTGAGCAGATTGACAATTTATATATAGGACCTCTTGATCATACGCCAGCAGGGCAACCTATAAGTTTGGTTGATCTAAATAACCCTGATTTTGTTAAGTATCCAAAATTTAAATATGCGTTAGAGAATGCTCTTGTTGCTGAATTAGAACCTGGAGATGCATTATTACTACCGAGCTTATGGTGGCATGCTGTTGATAGCTTAACTTCTTGCAATGTACTCATTAATTACTGGTGGCAAAATACAGCAAACTACACGGGTTCTCCCTACGATGCGCTATATCATGCCATTTTGTCTATTAACAACCTTTCAACTGACCAGCAACAAGCAGTTCAAAGCATGTTTAATTATTATATTTTCAATGGTGATAGCAAAGCTTTAGCACATATCCCTGAAGATAAGCTTGGGATCTTAGAAAAGGACTCCGAGCTAGCAGCTCGTAAAATTCGCTCTATATTATTAAATAGACTTAATCGTTAATCACAAGATTAGAGAGCTCTGAACAATACCAAGTAACAAACGGAAAACACATGACAAATAAAAATACAAACATTAAAAAGGTTGTCATCGCGGGCGGCGGAACTGCGGGTTGGATGGCAGCTGCGGCTATAGCTAAAACCATTGGTAAAAATCTAGATATAGTCTTAGTGGAATCAGACGAAATCGGAACCGTTGGTGTTGGTGAGGCAACAATTCCTACATTGCAATATTTTCACCAACTGCTAAAGATTAATGAGTCAGAATTTTTAGCTGCAACAAATGGTACATTTAAGCTAGGTATCAACTTCGAGAACTGGCGAGATGTTAATGAAGATTACATGCATGCATTTGGTGTAACGGGAAATGATTGTTGGGCTGCGGGCTTTCAGCACTTTTGGCTGAAAGGGAAGAGCGCTGGTATTGCTGGGGAATTTGGGGAATATTGTCTGGAGAATGTGGTCGGTTTAAATGAGAAGTTTGCTCAACTACCTAAAAATGGCCTGAATTACGCCTATCACATGGATGCAACACGATACGGGCAATTTCTTCGAAAAATAGCAGAATCAAATGGTGCTATAAGGAAAGAGGGAAAAATTGCTCAGGTAAATCTCGACCATAGTACTGGCTTTATATCCTCTCTTACTTTAACAAATGGTGAAGAAATAGAAGGTGACTTATTTCTAGACTGTACAGGACAACGAGCGTTACTTATTGAGGGTGCTCTTCACACTGGTTATGAAGACTGGTCTCATTGGTTACCAAATGACTCGGCCATCGCCGTGCAAACTAAAGCAACAGAACAACCTAAGCCTTATACACGCTCAATAGCACACAACTTTGGCTGGCAGTGGCGCATTCCGCTTCAAAATCGTGTTGGAAATGGCATAGTGTACTGCAGTCAATATGTAAGCGATGACGAGGCAAAATCAACTTTGCTTAATAATATCGAGGGAGAAACAATTACAGAACCACGAGTAATAAAATTCAGAACAGGAATGCGCAGAAAGCATTGGCATAAAAACTGTGTTGCCGTTGGTCTGGCAAGTGGCTTTTTAGAGCCATTAGAGTCAACCAGTATTCATTTAATTCAACAGTCAATTGTTAGGTTACTAAGAATGTTCCCTCAGCATGACATTAATGATGGAGATATCGACGAGTTCAATGAACAGACACGTTTTGAATGGGAAACGACTCGAGACTTTATCATTTTACATTACAAGGTTACTAACCGTAACGACAGCCCTTTTTGGCGTCACTGCCGTAACATGGAAATCCCACAACAACTAGCTCATCGAATCAAACTATTTGAAGATACTGGACGAGTATTTAGAAAAAATAATGAGCTTTTTGATGATTCTTGGATGCAAGTCATGATTGGGCAAGGGCTAACCCCTAAAAGCTATCACCCTATTGTTGATAATATGAGTGAAGAAGAATTAATTAAGTTTCTGAAACATATAAAAAGCAATATTGCTAATGTTGTAACTCAGCTGCCTGCGCACGGTGACTTTATTAAGCAATACTGTCCATCAACGATCTAAGAACTTTCTTGCTCGCATAAAAAAGCAGCCTCTGGCTGCTTTTTTATAAATATTATACCGCTTGATTTGGTTGCGTTTTAAATTCAATACGCTCACCAAATTTATTTAAAATGTTAACCCGACCTTCGCATACTGCAATAATTGATTTATCTTGCTTGTAGCTTTCAGGAATAACGACTCGGCCATTTTTTAATTGTGGAAAACTCTCTACACCGTGCTTTAACTCAAGTGACTCTTCTCCATAATATATAATTGTCACTTCTTTTAAAGGGAAGTTAGTATTCACAGATGTTAGCATATAGTGCTCCCTGCTCAGTTCAGCGTTAATTGTTGTTATTTTAACCAAACCAACAATCAATTACTGTTGTAAAACTGAGCAGATACTGCAACAAATTGTAATCCTACAAACTTTCGTATTATTCCCCCGAGCAATTCATCGTTGCGGCTGCAATATTATTTGGTTTGATAATAATATTGGCAAAGCTAACTTTAGCTGAACTTACACTACTTAACTGAAACGGACTTACAACTTGAGAAAAATCTACTCCGGCTTTTTTGAAACACTGTAAATCAATGGCCACGTCATACCAGCCCTTTGTCGCAGCATTTACTAAAAACTGGCTTAACTTAAACGAATTCTGACAACTTTGTTCACATCTCATCATTAAATTCACTTTATCTGCATCCTCAGCGTTCACTTGTACTGAAAAGCTTAAAGTAGCGCTTGCTTCAAAATAAGCACGTAAATCTTCAGGGAAGTTACTCACTAATGCGATACTTGCCTGGTTCGAACCATCAAATGCAATACGACGAGCATCTTCTTGCACGACTTTATCTTGGCTTTGTACAGTAATAGCACCTAGGGTTTGTTTACTTGAATTTATTGCACTGCTTTCTCCACCTGACTTTAATTGCATTTCCCATGGCATATTCGCTGCGCCAGAAAATAACACTAAGGTTTCAATTTTATTCTGTGAAGCTTTTGCAGTTTCATCTAAAGTATTCTCAATCATCACAGAGTCTTGATAATTTAGACCATAGCCAAATTTAAATAACGGTTTATAGTCAATATCATAGTGATTAGTTGCAGATTGTTCGGCAGTTGCAGGCCAAGAAAAAGAAAGTTTACCGGTAAAGTCGTTATTTACCTCATTATTAGCATCTGTTAACAGTACCTCTGCAACTCCATGCCCTTCGGTACCTGGTAACCAAGCTGCAACAAAGGCATCGGAAGCGTTAAGCTCTGCATTAACCCACATTGGACGGCCACTAATGAATACCGAAACTACATTAATGCCTTGCTGTTTCAACTTCTTCAACAACGCTAAATCTTTCTTGTTACCACGCTGATACTCTAAATTATCACGATCTCCGTGACCTTCTGCATAAGGTTCTTCACCAAAAACGACAATAGCGACATCAGGTTTTTGTGAAAAGCTGCCATCAATACTTAATTCAGCAGTACCACCTGCTAACAGTGCTTGCTGTTTAATACCATCAAAAATAGATTGAGCACCAGGAAAGTCACTATTTTTATTACCCGTTCCCTGCCAGGTAACCGACCAACCTCCTGATTGTTTGCCAATATTGTCAGCGGCATCACCGGCCACTAAAATATGACTACTGGCGTCAATTGGTAATATATTGCGATTGTTTTTTAGAAGAACAAGCGACTCACGCACGGCTTGACGAGCAACGTTTCTATGACTCTCTTGTCCTATTAACTCGGTCTTGCCGGACAATTTTCGGTTCGTTGGACTAGGTTTTTCAAATAAGCCCGCCCGAAGCTTGACTCGCAAAATACGGCTTACTGCATCATCAATACGACTTTGCGCTATTTCACCAGACTTTACTTGTGAAATGGTATTTTCATAGAGTGGCTTCCATGCGTCTGTTGGCACCATGAAAATATCTAAACCAGCGTTCACTGATTGTGGGCAGCTTTCATTAGTACAGTCTTTAACTTGTCCGTGGCCATTCCAATCACCAACCACAAAACCATCAAAGCCCATTCGATCTTTTAAGATATCGGTTAATAAATATTTATTACCGTGATTTTTTTTGCCATGCCAGCTATTGAATGAGGCCATTACCGATTGCGCGCCTGCTGCCAATCCTCCAACATAGCCTTGCGCATGAATATCAAATAGTTGCTGCTCTGTTGAAATGTTGTCGCCCTGATCATCACCCGCAACTGTACCACCATCACCAAGAAAGTGTTTTACCGTACTTATAACTCGATTATCAGCAAGAAAGTCTTTGTTTGCCGAGCCTTGAAGTCCTTTAACAACCGCACTAGCATAATCTCTAACAATACTAGGATCTTCCGAGTAGCCCTCATAGGTACGACCCCAACGATCATCTTGAACAACAGCTACTGTAGGCGCAAATACCCAGTCAATGCCCGTAACCATGACTTCCACAGCTGTTATCGCAGCAATTTCTTCAATCAGTTCAGGGTTATTAGCTGCACCTAGCCCAATATTGTGTGGGAACAAGGTTGCACCTATTACATTGTTATGCCCATGTACTGCATCTGTTCCCCAGATGGTTGGTATAGATGAACCATCGAGACTACTGTCGACTGAAGCTTGATACATATCTTCTGCTAACTTGATCCAGTCTTGTGGAGTTGCTTGCTTATTATCATTTGGAAACGAACCACCACCATTCAAATATGAGCCAAAACCATATTTACGCATATCTTCAACGGTAATATCTCTGATTTCAGGCTGAATCATTTGCGCTACTTTTTGCTCAAGTGTCATTTTCGCCAGCATGGTTTGAATTTTACGCTCAAGCTCAGGATCAGGATTAAGCGCTTGCGGTATTACAGGCCAAAAATCTGCAACCGCCACTTTTTCCTTTGCGACTACATTGTTTTCTTTCTGCTCCCCACTGCCACAACCCAGCACACTAACAAGAGTTAAACCCATTACCAGTTCGATAATACCTATTCGCGCAAGGCATTTGGCGCCTCTTGCACTACTTTGTATTTTTTTATTCATTATCCTACCTTCCCAACCGTTTATAACGTCATTTCATTAATTTTCTATGTTTTTATGCTGAATTTTATGGCCGGAAAGGCCGTAATATGCGATGTAGAGATAGCAAAACATTGGCAAGATAAACGCGACATGAATACCCACAATATCAGCCAAAAATCCCTGTAATAATGGCACAATAGCACCACCTACAATTGCTAAGCACAATATACCTGAACCTTGGCTGGTATATTTCCCTAACTTGGTAACAGCAAGGCTAAAAATGGTGGGAAACATAATTGAGTTACATAAGCCAACCAATAAAATAGCTATCATTGCTATCATGCCGTCCGAGAAAATAACTACCGCCAGTAATGTAACCGCGCTAAAGGCATTAAAAGCTAATACCTTACCTGCAGCAATTTTTTGCATTATAACTGCGCCTGCAAAGCGCCCAACCATTGCGCCTCCCCAATAATAAGCAACATATTTAGCAGCTTCAGATTCACCGATGCCAGCAATATTTTCCTGAGATAAGAAGCTCACTAAGAAACTGCCAATCGCGACTTCAGCACCAACGTATACAAATATCGCGATGGCGCCAAAAATTAGATGACGATGTTGCCAAATACTCCCCTCTTGACTTTCTTTTTGAGCTGTCGATTTTGATTGCTCAACTTCAGGAAGTTTTAGCCATGCAAATAGTGCCGCTAAGACTAAAAGCGAAGCCGCCAATAGTAAGTAAGGAAGTTGAACTGCCGCAGCAGACTCACTTGCTGACATTGCAGAGGATGCTTGATCTAAAATCAAATATGCACCAAAAAATGGCGCTATTGTAGTGCCTAAGGAATTAAAGGCTTGTGTCATTGTTAGCCGCGAAGATGCGGTAACAGTTGGACCAAGAGCACTAACGTAAGGGTTCGCAGAAACTTGTAATATGGTAATGCCACTCGCTAAGGTAAACAATGCGCTCAAGAATACTGGATAGCTATGTGAGAATGCCGCAGGGTAAAACATCCCGCAACCAACAGCCGCAACGAGCAACCCAATAACAATACCTTTTTGGAAGCCGAATTTTTCCACAATTTTACTGGCGGGAATAGAAACAAGAAAATAAGCACTGAAAAAACAAAACTGAATCAACATTGCTTGACCGTACGATAAATCAAATACGGCCTTAAGGTGTGGGATTAATATATCATTCAAACATGTGATAAACCCCCATAGAAAAAACAGTGTAGTTAAAGACCCTAACGCAAAGCGATAGTCTGTACCTTCATTAACCGCCTGATGCGATATATTCTCTTGCGTTGATAGCCCCGCCATATTGCCCCCGAAATTATTCGATTAAATAAAAACCAGTTGACCTTTTTTATATTAGCCACTAACATCTAAAAATGTAAGCGCTTTCATTTGAGATTCATTCTTACAGAAGCTCAAATTTTTTTCAAGCACAATGTAAGCGCTTACAAAAAATAAATCTAAGCCGAAACTTAATATTGCTATAGAGACGGCTGAGTTTCTCTCAATGTTGAAAAGAAAAAGACGATGTAAATCATGATGAAGTTATCTCTGCCAAAGAATTCTCCAATGCGCTCTACAAGTTTTACTTATGGTGTAGCTACTGCATCCTTTCAAATAGAAGGAGGTGTAGAAGACCGGCTCCCTTGTATTTGGGATACATTTTGTGCAACACCGGGAAAAATCGCTGACAACTCAAACGGTGATATCGCCTGTGATCATTACCACCGCTGGCAAGATGACATTGAGATAATCTCTTCTCTTGGTGTTGACGCTTATCGATTATCGCTTTCATGGCCTAGGCTTATCAAAAAAGATGGCAGTATTAATGAACTTGGCGTTAGCTACTATTTATCAATTTTGAATAGACTTAGAGATAAAGGCATAAAGGCTTATGTCACTCTTTACCATTGGGATTTACCGCAACACTTAGAAGATGATGGTGGTTGGCTTAACCGAGCAACCGCTTATAAATTTCAAGATTATGTCAAGAAAGTAGTATTAGCCTTTGGCAATAAGGTACATTCATACGCAACACTAAATGAACCCTTTTGTAGTGCATATCTTGGCTATGAAGCAGGTATTCATGCGCCTGGCCATGCCGATGTAAACTACGGCAAAAAAGCAGCACACCATTTACTGCTAGCTCATGGTCTCGCCATGGAAACACTAAAAAAATACAGCCCTGATACCGAAAATGGTATTGTTTTAAACTTTACGCCAGCATATCCAGAAACTGATTCAGTAAGAGATAAAATAGCGGCTGAATATGCAGACGATTATTTTAATCAGTGGTATATAAAACCTATTCTTGACGGTGAATATCCCGCAATTAATCAACAACTTCCAAAAGAACAACAGCCGGAAATATTACCTGGAGATATGGAAATTATTTCTCAACCACTGGACTTTTTAGGTATCAACTTCTATACGCGCGCCGTATATCGACACAACTTAGCGAATATATATGAAGAGATTCAATTACCTAATGTTGATAGAACTGATATTGGCTGGGAAATTTATCCACAAGCTTTTACCGAATTGTTAGTATCTTTAGATACTCGATATACCTTGCCACCAGTATTTATCACCGAAAATGGTGCTGCTATGGCTGATATCTGTATCAATGGTGAAGTTGCCGATTATGGTCGTGTTGATTACTACGACCAACATTTATCAGCTGTTGCACAAGCAATATCGCAAGGGGTTGATATCAAGGGCTACTTCGCTTGGAGTTTAATGGATAATTTTGAGTGGGCAGAAGGTTATCGTAAACGATTCGGCATTGTACATGTTGATTATGAAACGCAATGTCGAACCATTAAAGCCAGTGGCTTAGCCTATCGTAATTTGATAGCCTCAAGAACAGACAAATAATAAGAACAATAAAATGACTCAACTCCCATTTTCAGAAAAGGTTGGATATGCCGTCGGCGATGCTGCCGCCAATTTAGTGTGGCGAGGTGCCCTAGCCTATTTAGCTGTATTTTACACAGACACCTTTGGAATAACCGCAGCAGCTACCGCTATGTTATTTCTAGTCGTCCGTCTATCTGATGGTGTTACCGATATTATCATGGGAATGATCGCCGATAGAACAAAAAGCAGATGGGGAAAGTTTAGACCCTGGATATTATTTTCAGCGCCAGTGCTTGGGCTGTTTATGGTGTTGTGTTTTAGTACTCCAGACCTTAGTGAGAATGGTAAACTTGCATACGCCTATTTTACCTATATAGGTTTAACACTAGCGTATACGATTAATAATGTTCCTTACTCCGCATTAATGGGAGTTATGACTAGCTCTGACAATGAAAGAACGAGCTTATCAGGGTTTCGTTTTGCAGGAGCTTTTGTCGGTGGCTTGCTGGTTATGGGGTTCTTGCCAAAATTAGTCGCTTATTTCGGTCAAGGTAACGATGCCGTGGGTTATCAAACCACCATGTACGTATTTGCCGCAATATTGGTTTTCTTATTAGTGATTACCTTTGTCAGCACCAAAGAACGAGTGACTGTTTCAGCGTCAGACTCTCAAGGGCTTTCTCAAGAGCTAAAAGACCTCGCTAAAAACTTACCTATGATTGTTCTACCGCTGTTAGCTATGAGCTTATTTTTTTATTACCGAGATATCATCAGCGGTTTGTTCTTTATTACTGTTATGGTGATCATGAGATTTGTCATCAAACGCTTTATTCAAACGCCAACTGAAAAGCTATCCAGTACTCAACGAGATATGGTTGATTTGTTAACTAATAAGCCATGGTTAATATTGCTTGCACTTGGCTTTCTTACCATGATGTTTAACGGGGTAAAGTACGGCGTAATTGCCTACTATTTTAAATACTATGTTGGCGATGAATTGATGGCAGGTCAATACTTTATTGCCCTGCTCGTTGTCTCAATTTTAGGTGCTTTATGCACACATTATTTTGCTCAACGCTGGGGAAAACCGCAATTGTTTATAGTTGCATTGCTTGCCAGTGCCTTATTCACCATCTCATTTTATTGGTTGAACAGTGACAATATCACTGCGATATTTATTCTCGGGTGTTGTGCTGAGTTTTTCGCCGCTATGATGCCAACATTATTCTTCACCATGCTAGGTGATTGTGCTGACTACTCAGAGTGGAAGAACAAACGTCGAGCAACCGGTTTAATATACTCAGCCGGTACTTTTGTACAAAAAACAGGGGGGGGATTTTCCGGCGCTTTAGTACTGATAGTTTTGGCTGCCTATGGCTATAATGGCATGGACCAAAATACAATCGCAGCCGCTTTACCTGGCATGAAATTATTAATGAGCTGGATACCCGCTATTTTCGCAATTATTAGTGCAGCTTTGCTTCTAATATACCCATTAAGCAATGAAAAAAACCAGCAAATAGGTAAAGAGCTAGCACAACGTCGAAGCGATACTGAAATCATTTAAAATTTCACACAGCTAGCACTTTGTATATGATATAATTCAATGCTCTTTTGTGCATGAAGAATTGAAAAATAAAAGGAAAATCATGGCAACCATTTACCAAGTATCGGAATTAGCAAAAGTATCTCTTGCCACTGTTTCGCGCGTGATGAATGGTAACGCGAAGGTAAGCGATAAAACCCGAGAAAAAGTTTTATCGGCCATGAAAGAACTCGGCTATCGCCCAAATTCTATTGCACAATCTCTCGCCTCTAGTCGTGGCAATAGCATAGGTTTACTAGTAGCAGAACTTGACGGTGCTTTTTTTGGCGAAATGATGGCAGGTGTTGAAAGTGAGCTTCGTGCTGCTGGTAAACATATTATAGTTACCACAGGTCATAGTATTGAAGATAAAGAGAAGGAAGGCATTGAGTTTCTGATCAGTAGAAATTGCGACGCTATCATTTTACATGTTGAAGCCGTTTCAGACGAATACCTCGTTGAATTAAGCAAAGGTACAACACCTATTTTTATTATCAGTCGTTATGTGGAAGATCTCGCGGAGCAATGCATCAG
The DNA here is from genome assembly GCA_913058245.1 of uncultured Colwellia sp. GTDB lineage: Bacteria > Pseudomonadota > Gammaproteobacteria > Enterobacterales > Alteromonadaceae > Cognaticolwellia. The sequence continues at coordinate 18,474 of CAJXQJ010000003.1, read as the reverse complement.
TTTAGATAATGAACTAGGTGGTTATTTAGCAACAAAATCGCTTTTGGAATTAGGCCATACCGAAGTCGCCTGCATTGCTGGGCCACAATATAAGTTTGATGCCAAAGCACGTTTCAAAGGCTACAAACGAGCATTAGCTGAATACAACATTCCATTTAAAGAAGAGCTATTTTATAGCGCCGACTTTAAAGAAACAGGTGGTAGTGAAGGTATAGCCCACATCATGAAACAGCAACATAAATTTACTGGCTTAATTTGTGGTAACGATGAAATGGCGTCAGGTGCTATGAACTATGCGCGAGAAAATGGCTTATCTTTACCTGAAGATTTATCTGTTGTCGGCTTTGATGACGTTATCTTTGCTCGTTACATCCATCCCAAATTGACCACCATTTTAAACCCAGTAAATGAAATGGGAAAAATGGCCGCTAAATTGGTGCTACAGAAAATATATCAAATTAAAGAGCCTAATATTCAGCAAATATTTAAGCCATCTTTGATTGTCCGTGATTCAACGAAATTACTGACTAACTAAGACTATTGCCGTACTTATGGATTCATCAATAGATCAAGCACAATGCCCGTTATGCCAGAAAAATAATCACTGTGGTGTCAATGGTGCAGAGCCATGCTGGTGTGTTAGTAGTGATATTAAGCCTGATTTATTAGCACAGGTACCAAAGAATCTCTCAGGTAAGGCATGTGTATGTCAAAAATGCATTGATAAGTTCAATACTGCAATAATTGTCGATAGAACTTAACAAGTGCAAATAAAATGTTAATATCAAGTCATTCCAAATATATAAACTAAAACAACAAGGAATGTTTGTGACCGGCAACGAGCAACAAGAACGCATTTTTAGTTCCGTTACAACACCGCTTGGCGACGAGCTAAAATGGCGCTGGGAAGATAAAATGTCAGCACTATTAGCGGAATTTTCTTGGGAAAAAAAAGAACGTATCTTAAAGCAATTACGTCAATTATTTAGTGATGAGTGGAATAAAAAAAGCATCAAAAAAGCCCCTAAAGCATTGAAAGAAGAACTTGGTCAGTTAGCGCAACTCAATAAAGAACAATTGGTTTTTACTCGACCAGCAACTGAAAATTCGCCTGCTCTGGCAATGATTTGGTGGCCATGGGGACATGGTGCAACCTATTCTATGCGCATCAAAGTATTAAATATTAATTATAGTGCTGAAGATATAGCAAACTCACAAGCAAGTTTTATAAGCAAATTAGCCAGACACTTCAAAACTAGCTGAGTGTATTCAACTTGTTCAGGGCCTAATATTTACTACACTTATCATCTAGGACTTCGATTGGAAAGGATGTTCACATGATAACCATCACACTTTATTTCGCCACCAATAGAAACCATGTTGGCCCACGTTGGGCACCTCGATATTATGGTCAGAATTTCAGTGGCGATCGATCCAGTAATTTACGGTTTGGCAAAGTATCTATAGATCTTGAGCACGCAAAAATAACAAAATACCTGACTAAAAAAGTAAATAAACGGGCAGGAGATGGAGAAGGATTAGCTGAATATATTACAGAACAACTTCGCAAAAAACAGTCAATAGTCGCCTTTAAAGAGTCAAAAAACGAACCTCTTGCCTCAACAACTGCTTTTCATGAAATTAAATCAACGATGGAAACCAATAAAGATGTCGTTATTTTCATTCATGGCTTTAATGTTGACTGGTTTGAAGCCGTTGCATCAGCTATGTCACTTGAGCTGATGTTAAATCGTCATTCTGCAGATATTAATTCCCTAAAAGATACTAAAGTTTTTCTTTTTTCATGGCCATCAAATGGCGATATGTTGAAAAATAAAGCTTACTTATCAGATAGAAAAGATGCTGAAGATTCCAGTTTAGCCATTGCTCGTGGTTTTTTAAAATTGCGCGACTTTTTAACATCATTAGCACCTAAACACAGTAATCCTCGGCTTAGAGAGTGTGGGCAACAATTGCACTTACTCTGTCACTCGATGGGCAATTTTGTTCTGCAACACACATTAGATTCACTGCAAGAAATCAATAATCAAAAGCATCTTCCGCGCCTTTTCCAGCATATATTCATGTGCGCCCCTGATGTAGATGATAATGTATTTGAATGCGGCCAGAATATGGCGAATGTCCAGCAATTAGCCCGCCAAGTAAATGTATATTACAACAATGGGGATTTAGCTATGTCCATTTCTGATTACACTAAGGGCAATCCCGATCGACTTGGTCATAATGGTGCCGCGAGACCGCTGCAGTTACATAATAAAATAACCCAAATAAATTGCTCAGATATAGTCGGAGGATTAACTGAACATAGTTATTATTTATGGGCAACAGTAAATGAAGATATCCGCCAGAGTATCGACGATGTTGCAAACAATGCTAATTCTCGTAAAAGAGACATTCAATCAACACAGACATGGAGTTTGGTTTAATTTAAAAATAAAAAACCAAGTAGAAATAACCTCTACTTGGTTAGCCATTAACCAAAAAGTGTACCCAAATACTAGCAAAATAACCAAGTGCGATTACTGGTGTCCATTTTAAATGACTAAAGAATGTGTATTGACCACGCGCTTGTCCCATAAGAGCTACACCAGCAGCTGAACCAATTGACAGCATGCTACCACCAACACCCGCTGTTAAGGTTACCAATAGCCATTGCAATTGCCCCATATCTGGCTGCATCGACAATACTGCAAACATCACCGGAATATTATCGACAATTGCGGAAAGAATACCGACTATAATATTTGCCGATGTTGGCCCTAACTCCCCGTACATGTAACCAGAAACTAGGGATAAATAGCCAATAAATCCTAAGCCACCAACCGCGAGTATGACACCGTAAAAGAAAAATAAAGTATCCCACTCAGCCTTAGCTATTTTATCAAAAATATCAAAGTCATCCTCAACGGTATGACTAGTCGGGATATCAGATTTATCTATATGCGCATAACCAAATTCACGCAAATAGTAACCATAGAATTTCAGATATGCTAAGCCGGTCATCATGCCAAATACTGGCGGCAAATGCAGAAAGTTATGAAAACTCACTGCCGTTACAATAGTCAATAAAAATAGACCCACAATGACTAAACCACCTTTTTTAACTTGTACTTGCTCACCCGAAATCGCCTTTGGCTTTCCGGAAGGTAAAGCAAATTGCATAATAAATGCTGGGACAAGGAAATTAACTACCGAAGGAATAAACAACTTAAAGAAAGTTTGAAATTCAATGATGCCTTTCTGCCAAACCATCAGTGTTGTAATATCACCAAATGGGCTGAATGCCCCACCAGCATTCGCTGCCACAACAATATTTACACACCCGATAGCGATAAACTTTGTCTGTCCTTGACCCACAGCAAGGATCACAGCGCACATTATTAATGCTGTCGTTAAATTATCAGCAATAGGTGAAATAAAAAATGTGAGCATCCCTGTTAGCCAAAATAAAGTACGGTAACTAAATCCTTTAACAATCAGCTTATCCCTCAAAGCATCAAACACTTGCCGCTCAAGCATAGAGTTTATATACGTCATGGCGACAAGCAAAAAGAAAAACAGCTCAGCGTATTCAAGAAAGTTATGCCTTATAGCAACTTCAGCGGAATGGCTATCGCCCAACTGTTGATAAACACTAGCAATAAGCAACCAAATTATGCCTGCAGCAAAAAGCACAGGTTTTGACTTTCGCATATGGAGTTTTTCTTCGAAGATCACCAACACATAAGCAACAAAAAAAATGGCAAGGGCTAAGAAGCCAACCCAATGCGTGGTTAGCAACATTCTTTGCGGTTCATTGTCACTCGCAAAAGTAGAAAAACTACTAAAAACACTCAAAAGTGTTAACAGCAAAAATCTCATACGCGAAGATCCTCTCAAGCGAACTCTATAGGCTTGAAACTAACGTTTAGTAATTATGATTCACCGGCATTCGTACCACCAATATTTGGCGCATGTTGAATAACCCGATCAGCTAAGCGAGAAAAAGGTAAACTCTGAATCCATACTTTGCCATGGCCAGATAATGTAGCAATAAATAATCCTTCACCACCAAATAACATACTCTTTAACCCTTTAGTCATCTCGATATCGTAATCAATACCATCACTAAATCCCACTAAACAGCCAGTATCTACACGCAATGTTTCACCATTAAGCTCTTTTTCAATGATGGTGCCGCCTGCATGTAAAAATGCTAACCCATCACCTTCAAGTCGTTCTAAAATAAAGCCTTCGCCGCCGAAGAAACCGCTACCTAGACGCTTATTAAAAGTAATATCAATTTTGGTACCTAATGCTGCACATAAAAAGGCATCTTTCTGGCAAGTCACACCGCCACCTATCGAAGCAAGATCTACACTTATAATTGAACCTGGATATGGTGCTGCAAACGCTACTGTTTTTCGTTGGTAATCCTGATTGGAAAAATGAGTCATAAATACCGACTCGCCTGTCATCATGCGCTTCCCGGCAGAAAAAAGTTTCCCCATAATTCCTTGGTTTGCATCAGAGCCATCACCCATTTTGGTTTCAAAAGCTATACCATCTTCCATATAATTCATAGCACCAGCTTCAGCAATAACAGTTTCTCCTTGATCTAATGTCACTTCAACTAACTGCATTGACTGGCCAATAATTTTAAAATCTATTTCATCACTTCGCATGTTATTTCCTTGTTAACCGATTACAGATGGATTAGTTATATTGCTATCAAAGCAAATTAACAGTTATTTAGCCAGCATTGACTATGCCTAGACGTAAATTTTTACATTTATCGCTGAACATTTTGACACTACCATTGTCTATACCCCAAAATATTAAGCAACCAGATAGAGTTACAATAAACACTTTATTAAATTTTAGGGAATATTCATGACAAAAATAACAACATTATTTATAGGGGTTGCGGCAACACTTTTACTTACGCTTACCTTCAGTAGCCAGGCAAAAACATTTAAAGAAGGGACGCACTATAGTGTTGTTGCTGAGAAAAAAACTGCAAAGCCAGAGTTAAGTGAATACTTTTCTTACTACTGTCCAACCTGTCGTGCTTATGAACCATACTTAGACGGCTTTAAAAAAGTGATGCCGGCACAAGCAAAATTCAACAAAGTACATGTCGACTTTATGGGGCATACTTCAGAAGAAATTCAGTTTATGCTCAGTAAAGCACTGATAGTTTCCGAAAAAACAGGTGTTGATAACAAATTTTCTGCTGCAGTTTTTAAATATTTACAAACCGATAGAGCAACAATTTCGAATGAAAAAGATATTCGCAATATTTTTGTTTTAAGTGGTGGAGATGGTCAAAAATTTGATAAAGGTATGAAGAGCTTTTCGGTGATCGGTCAAGCTAAAAAAGAGAAAAAAATACAAGACAAACTATCCAATAGTCGTCAACTTACTAGCGTTCCAACTATGGTAGTTAATGGTAAATACTTAATTGACAGTAAATCACTCGATAGAAATAACTTTTTTGCTGAATATAATGAGCTCATTGCCTATTTATTTACACTTTAAATACTGATATTCCCCTGAATGCAATCACGCGTTTAGGGGAGAAACTTCCACACGGCATACGAGTATATCAATTAAAGCTATTTTTCATTTTTACCGCACATGTTTTATTATTAACCCAGTAACTATAGTTTCCACATTTATTACTTCAATAACATTTACTCTCAGTTCAAAAACGAACAACTTACTTTCAAAACCGAACAGAATTGCTATTTCCTCAACAACTTAAACCCATTAACCAATTGTTAAATATAAACTTTTAACTTTTGGTATAGATATTTCAATGTAGTATTCAACATTCATCAAGAATACTGATCATGAAAATTGAATTACAACAAAAAGCACAATGGAAAAAGTGGTTAGCACTTGGATTATTTATATTATCTATCGCTTATGCCGCACACGCTGTAACAAGCACCAACAGTAAAACCATTACGGCAAACGAAATTATACTGCAAACGGTACAAAGTGGCGCTGTTGACATTTACAGCAACGCTTATGGTGAGTTTGCCTCAGCACGGGAAAGATTACTGACAGCGCCGGCATTAGGTAAAGTTGCCGAGATCATTGTTCGTCCCGGTACTAAAGTAAATGAAGATACCATTATCTTAACGCTTTCTAACCCTAAACTTGAGCAAGAAGTTAGTCAGGCTCGAGGGGAATTAGCACAATTAGAAGCACAACGAGAAGCTTTCAAGTACGAACAACAAAGTGAACGACTTGACTACCAAGGTCGCATTGCTGATATCGAAGCTGAAATAGAAAAAGCAAAACTAGAATTATCAGTAAACGAAAACTTAATGACCTTAGGGGTGGCATCAAAAATTGAATTGCAAAGAGCGGACTTAGCAGTAAAACAACAATCAAAACGTCTTACCTTCGAAAAAAAGAAATACCAACAGTTTATCGACATGCAAAGCTACCAACTAACTCAACGCGATATTACCGTATCTCAACAGCAAGCACAGCTATCATTACTTGAAGAGCAACTTGAGGATATGCAAGTAAAAGCAGGTATCGCCGGCTCTTTACAAAATTTGGAAGTTGAACTTGGTCAAAGTGTTCAGCTAGGTGAGTCATTGGCTAAAGTAGGTAGTAATAAGCAGTTAATTGCTCGATTAAGGTTGCCACAACATCAAGCCGACCAAATAGATATAAACGCTCCGGTAATTATTGATACTCAAAAAGGAAAAATTGCTGCCCACATTACTCGCATAGAAAGTGTAGTTACCAATGGTTCAGTGCTCGCTGAAGCAATTATCGACGGTGAGTTAACATCGAATGCCCGTCCATCATTGACTATTTCGGCACAGGTTTTTGTTAAGCATCAAAAAGATGCCACGTTCATTAATCAAGTTTCAGGTATTCGACCGCAAAGCAAACAATCAGTTTTTGTCAAAACAGCTGAAAATACCTTAAGCCAACGTGATGTTAGCTTTGCAGAACTTTCACAGGGGCGCTTAGTGATTACTGAAGGTTTGATCTCAGGCGATGAAATTGTCAGTAACGACATTTCAAAATATAACCAATTTCAACAATTAACAATCGAACACTAGCGCTATTTAAGAATACAAGTTCGACAAACCTAACTAAACCAACAGAAATACGATATAACGTACAGGGTCAAATAAGGAAATATAATGAAAACAGTCGTAGAATTAAAAAACATCCACAAGCACTATGATGGTCAACAGATCGAAACCCACGCATTACAAGGTGTCTCACTAACAATTAATCAAGGTGAATTTGTTGCAATCACCGGACCTTCAGGTTGTGGTAAATCTACCTTACTATCGATAATGGGCTTGATGGATACCGCCAGTGAAGGTGATTATAAAATATCTAACATTGACACTCGCGGCTTAAAGGTTGATCAGAGAACACAAATTAGAAACCAACATATTGGCTATGTTTTCCAGTCTTTTAATCTTATCGACCACTTAACTGTTTTTGACAATATCGCCTTGCCTTTAGAGCATAGAAAAACAAGTAAAGAAGAAATTAAACAACGTGTAGAAAAAGTGCTATCGCAAGTTGATATGCTACATCGCAAAAATTACCGTCCAAATCAACTTTCAGGCGGACAACAGCAACGCATCGCTATTGCTCGTGCCTTAGTTGGTAGCCCTGACTTAATCTTAGTTGACGAACCAACCGGTAACTTAGACAGCAAAAACGGCGATCAGGTCATGGCATTATTAGAAAAACTGAATAGTGACGGCGCCACTATCGTGATGGTTACCCATGACAGTCGCTACTCTCGTTGTGCCAGTCGCCAAATACAACTGTTAGATGGAAAAATTGTTTCTCAAATTAATAGCGAAAAGAGTTTACAGGGGGTTGCATGAGCTTAGTTAAAAAGTCGCTTATTGGCGGTATTGCCCGTGTTTTTTCTTTGCCTAAATTGAGTATTCCATTAATTCTGACTTTGGGCCTTACTTTAGGTGCAGTGTTGAGTGTTATTGCTATCTCTTCCACCCTACTCTACCAACCATTAAAAGGAGTTAAGAACGAAGCACAATTACAAACTTTCGAGCTTAATTTCAAACCATCTAAAGTGCTAAGCATTTCATATTGGAATATGAGAAGACTGGCATCATTCCAAGAAACATTTCCCGATTTAGGTGAATGGGCAGGTATTTCACCTGCCGAGCAAGATATTGTTATCGACAATGTCGTTTATCCGACAACACAATACAATGCATCTGACAATATTCTCGATGTATTGGGAACCAATTTAATACTGGGTGACAATACCACTAAAGCAGCACCTGAAAAATATGTTTGGATTTCAGAAAGCTTATGGCAATACGCGTTTTCAGGCGCTAAGTCAGTTTTAGGTAAGCAATTAGAAGTTAATAATCAGTCTTATATTATTGCTGGCGTCATTGAAGATGTTATGTCAGTCACAAGTAACGACGTGATACTGCCACAACAAATCTGGTTTATTACTGACTTAAAGGCAATTTTGTCTGAGCCTGCAGATGTAGGTGCTATTAGGAATGATCTGAGCTATTTAGTTAATAAAAGCGCCAGCGGTACCATAACCCTTCCAAGCCAAGCACAAACTGAACAATGGCTACTCGACTATGTAAAAGACAACATTAACAACGATAATCTGCAAGAAACCTTAAACTTCATGGAAAGTATGAATAAGGTTGTTAGAGCAGCACCTTATCGTAGTAATTTGCTCGGCAGCACTGAAGATCTTATTGTCGCGTTATTTTTTGCCGTATGCGGTTTACTATTTATGGCAACGCTAAATTTATTAAACTTGTTTATCGCACATTATCAAAGTCGCACCAAAGAATTCGCCATTCAAATCAGTCTCGGGGCCAGTTTACTTAAGGTGAGAACGTTAGTCTTTTTAGAAAATTTACCAAGTTTTTTATTGGCAGCAACGGTTGGATTACTGGTTGCGGGGTGGGCAATTAAGAGCTTACCGCTCATTGCTGGTGATAGCCTACCTATGATCAATGATATAGGCATTAATACATTAACCATTTTAATGTCATTATTAATTATCATTATTTTAAATGTCTTATTTAGTGCCTTATCACTGGTAGATATTAACAAACATGCAATTGCTGATAACCTCAACAGTAGTGGTAAAGGTATTCAAGCACAAAGTAATCAATGGCTAAGTAAAGTATTAATGGTTTCTCAGTTATCTATCGCATCCGTCTTGCTAACAGCTTCGATAATGGTAGCTTTACAAAGCTATCAATCAGTATATCGGGATGTTGGCTATGAGCTTGGTAATAGTTACAGTGTTGAGTTATTCATTAATGACGAAGAATGGCGTGAACAGCTGACAGCTGATACTGAAAATTACCACGACAGTGAAATGAATCGCCTATTAACCGATATTGCAGCAGTTATCGAAAATAAAGTGGCTAACAGCAATGTTATTGTCAACTCTAGTGCACCACTATCTAATGAAATAAGGTTATCAGGGTACCGTTCGGAAGAAAATGGTGGCAAACGTATCACTTACCAAATGAAACCTCTTAGCCCTCAATATTTCAGTGCTTATAAAATTCCCTTGCTTGCAGGAGCCAATTTAACGCAAGCCCAGATTGATAACGACGAAAATCGTATTGTTATTGATGAAAACATGGCAAAAGCACTGTTTCCTGATTTGAGTTATCAAGAAATTATCGGTAAAACTGTGGCACTAAATCGTGGAGAAGATGCTGTTCAGCCTATAGTTAATGGCATTAGCAGCAATACTATTAGCCGAACAGGTATAACAGAAGCGTTGTCTTTTCCTGCCGTTTATTCACATAGAATAAATAGTTCACTAATAAATTTTGCCGTAATGATGCCTCCGGGCCAAGCCGTTACTTCAGCAATGTTAGAAGATGAATTAACTCGCCAATTTCCTCGCCTCGGTAATCTAACCGTTCGTTCATTGGAAGAGGTTTGGGATGAACAAACATTAGAACAACGCCTTAGTATGTGGATTGTCGTTATTATGACATTATTGACACTATTTTTAGCAGCTATTGGTGTTGCTGGGTTAACTCAAATGACCACTAATCAACGCAAATATGAGCTAGCTGTGCGCATGGCGACTGGCGCTAAGCAAATAAAATTAGTTGGCTTCATTTTAAAGGATGCTTTATGGATGTTAGTAGTCGGTTTAGGCTTAGGCTTTGTAATCGCAGTATTTGTCTACCAAACCTTGGAACAACAGCTTGAAATTTTGCCTTCATTTAATTGGTTAGCTATGTCGAGTTTAGACTTAAGCTTAATTATTATTGTGATGTTATCCGTCATAGCGCCTGCATGGCGAGTTATTAGCTCAGATCCAATGCAAGCATTGCGTGAAGAGTAATATCAACAATGATGAGTTGAGCATGCTCACTTGAATACTACTAAATTCATACGTTACACTCGGCGGCGTCAATGTCGTCGGGTGCAGCCATAATTAACGCCAAACAATAAGGAATGTTTTGAACACAAATAAGCCACAAGCCACAATTTTAATTGCTGATGATGACGAAGATATCCGTCTTGCACTTGAATTATTGCTGTCCGCAAATAACTACAAAACAATAGAAGCAGGAACAGCTAAAGAAGTGGTTATTGAAAGTGAAAGGCAAAAGCCCGATCTGATTTTACTCGACATGAACTTTAGCCGAGATACCACCAGCGGACAAGAAGGTTTAGCAATTCTAAAGCAGTTAGAAAAAAGTAATATACCGATTATTTTAATGACCGCATGGGGCAGTATTGAACTAGCCGTTAAAGGCTTACAGCAAGGCGCTTGTGATTTTATTGAAAAGCCTTGGCAGAAAGAAAAGCTACTTAATAGTATTGTTCAGCAATTAGATTTTTCACGCATCAAGCAAGAACACCAAGGTTATCGACAACTTTTAAGCAAAAGCCAAAACTTACCTACAACAAGTCAACATTGGATATGTCAATCACCTACCATGCAAGCTATTGAACAGCTCGTTAAACAAATTGCACCTACTGACGCCAATATATTAATCCTCGGCGAAAACGGTACGGGTAAATCGGTTTTAGCAGAGCGTATTCATCAACTATCGTCGCGCAGTAGTCAGCCGCTAATTTCAGTGAACATGGCTGCTATTCCAGACAACTTATTCGAAAGCGAACTATTCGGTCATCAAAAAGGAGCATTTACCGATGCTAAGCAACAACGAATTGGTCGTTTTCAACTTGCTGACCAAGGTAGTCTTTTTTTTGATGAAGTCGGTTCATTACCGCTAAATTTACAACCGAAATTATTACGTGTTTTAGAATCTGGTCAGTATGAAGTATTAGGTTCAAGCCAAACGCAAAAAACTAATGTTCGATTAATCAGTGCCACTAATGCCGATCTAAATCAACTGGTTAAGAATGGTGACTTCCGCCAAGATTTACTCTATCGACTTAATACCTTAGTGATTACTTTACCACCACTGCGTGAGCGAACAGTAGATATTCCAGCTTTAGCTGAGAACTTTATAAATAGCTTTAGTAAAAAGTATCATAAACAAGCGTTAACACTCGACGACCAAGCAATTACAAAGCTAAAAAGCCATCATTGGCCGGGCAATGTCAGGGAATTAGGACATGTCATTGAAAGAGCCGTATTATTAACAGTAGGAAATATTATATCTGCACAAAATTTACTCCTAGATACTGGCACAAGTGCTAGCCAAGAGGTTGAGCTGCAACCGTTAGAAACCGCTGAACGTAAATTAATCGAAAAAGCGATGGCAACCACATCAGGCCATGTTATTGAAGCAGCAAAACTACTGGAAATATCACGTAACGCCTTGTACCGTCGTTTAGAAAAATTTAATATAAAATTTGATGCAAACCAGTAAATTAAGGATATATTTTTGAGTCATGAAAAGTGGCTAGTCACCGGCTTAAGCCTGACCGTTTTAACAATATTATCTTTAATAGCGGCCCTCACTTGGCAAATGGCATGGAGTACTCTTGCCATAGTGACCTTAGTTTTCGTATTAAGTTATCCTTTAATCTGGTTAGCTTGGCGCTGCTATCATTTTTGGTGTCAAACCATTATGCAGTTAACAACCTACACGCAAGTGTTAGCGGAAAATGAGGCTAATCTCTCCTTTAAAAAGCAACATCCCGATAATTTACTTTTAGACCTACAAAAACAAATACACCAACTGGCAACTAAACGTTTAAATAAAAATATAGAACAACAATCACTTAACCATGTGATTAGTAATATTTTAGACTCCTGGCCAATTCCGGTTTGTTTATTTGATCAGCAATTAAAGTTGCTTTATCGCAATGAGGCAATGAATCAACAAATTGCTCAACCAATGCTCATTAATAGTTCAGCACAATCTTTAGGTTTTAGTTTGGAAAATGAGCAATTACAGCATGGAAAATTTAATAATAAATGGCAAAGCCAAACTATTAGTTATCAACTCAATAATCAACATCAAGAAAAGCAGTGGCTGTTTACTTCCATCAATATTTCGCCACTGTTAAATCAACAACAAAGTCACAATCAACAAAGTTTAATTCGAGTATTAAGTCATGAACTTCGTAATTCACTAACACCTATGTATTCAATGACAGATACCCTTTTGTGTTCAGAACAGTTAGACGAAGCACAAACCCGTAAGGTGTTAGCTCGAATACAACAACGCAGCAAGCGCTTATTAACTTTCATTAGTGAATATAGTCAATTAACACAACTACCTGTACCAAAAACAAGCTGGTTTTCATTTAGTGAATTATTAGAAGAAGCCAAAGCTATGATTGACACTGCTAACTGTAAAGTAACCATGCTAGGCAGTGAACAATGTTTTGGTGATCGAGCACAATTAACGCAGGTAATGATTAATATCCTTAAGAATGCTGAACAATGCCAGACAAATATTGAAGTAAACATTAATGTTTATTATCAAAACGACCTACAAATATTGGAAGTAAATGACACTGGCCCTGGTTTTGCCAACTTAGCTAATGTACTTACACCATTCTATACCACAAAGAATAACGGTTCAGGTATTGGGCTAGCACTGTGCGTTGAAATTATTCATAACCATAGCGGCCAATTCTCTGTCGATAATAACGACAATGGTGGCGCAAAAATATTGATGAGCTGGCCATTAAAATAAAGGCTAACTCATCTTATGTAGCCTTAACGTCGGCGTTGCCGATTAGGTCTAGATTTATTTTTATCGCCAAAGGCTTTCTGGCGCCCTTGTTTCTTTTGTTTACCTAAAGTATTTTTACGAGCTGATGGCTCCGTCTTGGTGAGATCAGGTTCATAACCAGGATACCATTGCTGCATTAACCGACTATCAAGCACTTCTTCTACCGCTTCCAATAACCAAACTTCAGATGGACTCATTAAGGAAACGGCTAAACCATCGTTACCTGCTCGACCAGTACGACCAATACGGTGAATATAGTCTTCAGCAATGTATGGAAGTTCGTAATTAATTACATAACGTAAATCATTAATATCGATACCACGAGCAGCCACATCGGTAGCGACTAATGCTCGGGTTTTACCTTCTTTGAACTCAGCAAGCGCTTTATCGCGAGCACCTTGTGATTTATCACCATGTATTGACTGTGTTTTAATGCCGTCTTTACACATTTCTTTTGAAAGTGCGTCAGCGCCTTGCTTAGTACGAGTAAATATCAGCACTTGTTGCCAGTTTTTTGAACCAATAAGAAATGACGTTAACTCACGTTTTCGGTCACTATCCACGGTATAAACAACTTGCTCAACTTTAGCTGCAGTTGCATTACGCTCACTGACTTCAATTAGCTCAGGATCATTGAGTAATGTTTTACTTAGTTTAAATATCGCATCATCAAAAGTTGCAGAAAACAATAATGTTTGGCGCTCTGGTGGCAACCTGTTGAGAATTCGGTCAATCTCATCTTTAAAGCCCATATCTAACATTCTATCAGCTTCATCAAACACTATAGTTTCAAGATGAATTAATAAAACACTACCATTGATAATATGATCTAGTAGTCGACCTGGCGTTGCGATTAATACATCCGCACCTTTTTCTATTGCGTCTATTTGCGGTTTAATACTCACCCCGCCATAAGCAACAGCAATATTTAACTCGGTATTCTCTGCATAGCGTACAAAGCTTTTATACACTTGCTGTGCAAGCTCTCGCGTTGGAGTTAAGACTAATGCTCTTATCGGCCTTTCTGTTGGGATGTTTTCACTCAGCTTTTGTAAAATAGGCAAAGCAAAAGCAGCTGTTTTCCCTGTTCCTGTTTGAGCACCCGCCATAATATCTTTATTGGCTAGCACCGCAGGAATTGCTTGTTGTTGAATTGGAGTTGGTTGCTGATAACCCAACGCTTTAACAGCATCAGTTAATGATTTGTTTAAGGCTAAAGAAGAGAAGCTCATCAGTGGTCTATCGCTTTTTGTTTAATTGTTGCTTTAATTCTTGTTCAAGCTCTTCAGGATAATAAATCAACCCTTGCTCGTTTTGACTAGGAAAAACAACAAGCGCTAGCTCATCATCTGCTAAACCATGACTCCAACGACTAAACCACTTATTTAATGAAATAGCTTCTGGCTGACAATTCTGCCATTCATCCGTCGCCCATGCTTCGGCAAATTCTTGATTAGGCCATACCGGTACGCAGTCTTCATCTTCGGTATTAAGCATTACACAACCGTGCTCGTCAGTTAATATCCATAGTTGATTAGTTGCTGCAGCCTCTTTAAAAAAGTACGTTGCACGTTGGCTATCATCTAATTGTAAAATTTGCTTAACTTGGGCTTGTTCTAACACGATAATTCCTATCAAAAATGACCATACATTTAATTTGTCTATTCTACAAAAATTTGCATCTCTTCGCCGATCTGTTTGCGCATTTCCATTAATTTTTTTGCACTGGCATGTTGTTTCTTATCTGCCTCAGTTTCAGGGTTCCATTGCGGTACACGCTCAGATTGACCATTTTGGTCAACAGCTACCATGATCACAATACAATGGGTGGTTAACCTACGGTTAAGCGATTTTGGGTCACAAGCATTCACCTCCAAGGCAATATGCATAGAAGAGTTACCGGTATAAATAACTTTTGCTTCAACTTCAACTAAGCTGCCAACATGAATAGGAGCAACAAATCGTATGCCACCAGCATATGCTGTAACACAATAGCGACCGCTCCAACCTGCAGCGCAGGCATATGCCGCCAAATCTATCCATTTCATTACCGCACCACCATGGACTTTACCGCCAAAGTTTACATCTTGTGGTTCAGCTAAAAATCTTAAGGTAATATCTCTTTGTGGTTGATTCATGACTTTTCCTAATCGTTATAAAAGCGCATTTTAACGAATACAAGACAGCGCTTACAATGCATAGTATTTAGAGGTACATTACCATTAGTTAAGCTATTGAAGAAATTTATAGGAATATCATGAAAATTTGGGTTGATGCCGATGCCTGCCCGGTAGTAATTAAAGAGATTTTATTTCGAGCTGCAGAGCGAACACAAACTCCTACAACATTACTTGCCAACCATTACTTAAAAGTACCACCGTCAAAGGTTATTAGCTTCACGCAAGTTAGTGCCGGCTTTGATGTAGCTGACAATGAAATAGTCAAAAGAGCAGCAGCTAAAGATTTAGTAATCACAGCAGATATTCCACTAGCAGCAGAAGTTGTAGAAAAGGGCTGCTTAGCACTTAATCCAAGAGGCGAACTTTATAGTGAAAGTAATATTCGTCAACGACTTAATATGCGCGACTTTATGGACACCTTGCGCTCAAGCGGAATAGAAACAGGTGGTGCCCCACCAATTAGCCAAGCTGATAGACAAGCCTTTGCCAATAATCTTGATAAGCTACTGGCTAAAAAGTAGTGATTAGAACCTATAAAAGCAAAATGCCAAGCTAACGTTGGCATTTTTGATTATAGAGTTTTATTTAGTGCTTGATGAATTCCGGCGACGCCCACCTGTATTATTGGCTTTACCTGGACTATTTGCATAAGGATTATGCGATTTATTACCAGTATGACGCTTATTCTTACCTGTCGGCTTATGACCCCGAGCATTATCACCCGATCGTTGACCGTCCTTGTGTTCTACATGCTCTTTTTTTGCTTGCTTAATCTTCTTAGGTTTTTTAGCTTTTAACGGCCTAAGTTTGCGTGACTCAGGTAAAACATGAACAGGTTCAAAGCCTGCAACTATTTCTCTAGGTAAATGAGTTTGAATTACGTGTTGAACATCATTAAGTAAGTCTATTTCATCTGCACAAACCAGTGAAACGGCATGGCCTGTAGAACCAGCACGCCCAGTTCGGCCAATGCGGTGAACATAATCTTCAGGCACATTTGGCAACTCAAAATTAACCACTTGCGGTAGTTGGTCAATATCTATACCTCGAGCAGCAATATCAGTAGCCACTAAAACGTTAATATTGCCATCTTTAAATTGTGCTAGTGCTTTTGTTCTTGCCCCTTGGCTTTTGTTACCATGAATGGCAGCCGCTTTAATCCCAGCAGCATCAAGTTGCTTAGTTAGTTTATTGGCACCATGTTTGGTTTTCATAAAAACAATAACTTGTTGCCAATTATTGGCCTTTATCAAGTGTGTTAGTAAAGGTGATTTTTTATTTTTGTCGACTGAATAAACTAACTGTTCAACAGTTTCAGCAGTAGTGTTTTTAGGGCTTACTGAAACTTCTACTGGATTATTTACTAACCCTTTAGCAAGCTCTCGAATATCTGGCGAAAATGTTGCTGAAAAAAGTAGGTTTTGACGTGTTTTAGGCAATAGCGATAGAATTTTCTTAATATCCCGCAAGAAGCCCATATCTAGCATTCTATCTGCTTCATCTAGAACTAGTATTTCAAGTTGGTTAAATCGAACCGCATTTTGATTATAGAGATCTAATAAACGACCAGGTGTCGCAACAAGGATATCAACCCCTTGACGTAAACGCTGCATTTGCGGGTTAATCTTCACCCCACCAAATACGACTGTTGATTTTAATGGTAGATTTTTACCATACATTTCTACATTTTCAGCTATTTGTGCAGCAAGTTCACGTGTAGGGGTAATAATTAAGGTTCGAGCTTGATTGGCTTTTACCTTATCACCTTTAGATAACAATTCTAAAATTGGCAGTGTAAAGCCCGCTGTTTTACCAGTTCCCGTTTGTGCTGCCGCCATTACATCTTTGCCGTCAAGTACTGCAGGAATAGCCTGAGCTTGAATAGGTGATGGTTTATCATAACCTTTTTCAGCAATAGCTTTTTGAATGGGTGCAGATAAACCTAACTCAGTAAAACTCATATAGAATGTACTCTTTTTCGCAAGGGTTTGAGCCAATGTCAAACGGCGGTGCAGAATACAGTATAGATGACTTTAGTGCAATGATAGCGCGCTTTTCAACTACCTAGTTACTCTATAGAAACATGCTCGTTAATCATCGCGTAGCAGAACTGATACCCTTTAGAACGTACAGATTGAATTACTGCTGGTGATAAGCCTACAGCTTTAAGCTTATTCCTAATACGAGCTACTTTAATATCAATAGAACGATCAACTCCGTCATAATCAGCACCTTTTAGCACTTTTAGTATAACCTGCCTTGATACTGCCATTTCTTGCTTGGTCGCTATAAAATAAAATAGCTCATATTCTTCCTGTGTAAGCCCTAATGGTATAGAACGATAGAAGCAATCAGTTGCTGCAGGAATAAACTTTAAATCACCAAAGTCTAAAACAGTTGCTGGCTGATAATTACTAGGCCTTAACCCTAAACGTTTTATCCTTTGATATAGCACTTCAAATGGCGCTGTTTTTAAGACGAAGTCATCAGCTCCAACTTCAAAGCACTTAATTTCCGCCGTGGGATCTTCTAAGCTAGTTATGAATATTATCGGGCGATGATAAAACTCTCTAAGTTGTTTACAGACTTCATATCCATTTACATCTGGTAACCCAATATCTAAAAGTACTAAATCTGGGAAACTATTAATAACCTTGCGGAGTGCTGCCGAACCATTAAAAATCTGAGTAACACTAAAACCTTTACTTTCTAGCTGATTTTTTAAAGTAAGGGACACCACATTGTCATCTTCTACAATTAATATTTCTTTCATGATGGCGTTCCTTAAATATACATCTCGTAAAATTCACCTAAATCATAATGACTTATCTCCAAAGTGAACTTTATTTACATTTTGAGTTTGCTCTTTTTCTCCTCCTACGACAATACTGAAACAGCTAATAATTGTATCTCGTATGTAACTCACTACGATCGCCATCACATCATTAGATATAAAAAATATGAGGTATGTTATTAATTTATAGATATATTTTAGATAGAAACGAAAAAACCCGTAACATAAGTTACGGGTTTTAGAATGATGGTGGAGGGAGGTGGATTCGAACCACCGAAGGCGGAGCCGTCAGATTTACAGT
>CAJXQJ010000002.1 GCA_913058245.1 uncultured Colwellia sp. | reverse complement strand
AAGCTCTTAAATTGGCCTAATTCCACCATGTGCTCGCAGGCATCTCTTTAATTTCGATACTCGCTGCAATAGCATTTTCTTTTGAGTCATTCACGAATAAAGACTTAATTAATCTAATCATAACTGCTCCTAGATGCGAACTTGATCGCGTTTAGTGCCAATACGAACTTGATCGCGTTTAGTGCCAATACGAACTTGGTCGCGTTTAGTGCCAATACGAACTTGGTCGCGTTTAGTGCCTATTTCTTGAATTGCTAAAACATCGATACTTTCAGCTGGTACCGGTGTTGCTGACATTGTTAAAGATAGAATTAATGAACTAAGCATTTTATTTCCTTATTGAGATTATTTTAAAATTCAATAAGGTACAAGCTAGAAGTATGCCAGAAGTTGGAAGCCTTAATTTATAAGGCTTCAAGCTTGTTGTTCAACTAATAGGTGGCAGTGCCATAAAGTCGACACTTAATAACTAAATGGTATTTTTTCCAAATGAGGTTGATTTATTAGTGATCTGAAAGGAAAGCAGGTACTTTTGAAAGTCGTTTTCAGGTAAAGGCTTACTATATAGGTAGCCTTGTAATTGCTCACAGCGCAGCCCGGAAAGGAAGCTTAATTGTTGATTGGTCTCAACACCTTCAGCAACAACTTGCATACCTAAGTTATGGGCGATAGTTACTATTGTTGCTACCATATTTCGTCCTTGTTCTGAAGTCTCAATATCATCAACAAAGGCTTTATCTATTTTTAAGGTATTAAGTGGAAACTTCTTCAAGTAGGCTAATGATGAGTAGCCGGTACCAAAATCATCAAGTGAAAGGTGAATACCCATCGCACGAATTTGTAACATGGTATCAATTGCTTTTTGAGGTGAGTCCATAACTGTGCCTTCGGTAATTTCTAGCTCTAAATATTTAGCAGGCAATTCGCTTTCTTTTAAAGCATTGGCGATCATCGATACTAAGTTTGGTTGGGTAAATTGCACAGCTGATAAGTTAACAGCAATACGGCCCTCAAAAAGTCCAGCGTCAACCCACTTCTTCGTGGCAAAACAAGCTTTACGCAATACTACTTCACCGATATCGATTATTTGCCCTGTTTCTTCCGATACTGGAATAAAGACGATAGGGCTAATAATGCCTTTACTTGGCGTTTCAAAGCGAACTAGAGCCTCCATACCGGCGATTTTCCCTGTCGCAATTTCTATTTTCGGTTGATAAAAAACAGAGAAAAAGTCTTCTTTTAGGCCGTGTCGAATCAGGTTTTCAATTTGTAAACGTTTAACAGCTGTTTTATTCATTGAATCACTAAAGAATTGGTACTTATTACCGCCTGAGTTTTTAGCGTGATACATAGCTGTATCGGCATTTTTTAATAGCTCTTGTGGGCTAGCACCATCTTCAGGGTACAAAACAATGCCAATACTGCTATAAAGTACTATTTCTTGGCTTTTAAGTTTTAATGGCAAGGCAATAGAGTCTAAAACCTGTTTTGCAATTGACGTTATGGTATGTATATCGTTAGTGTTCTCAACAATTAAGCTAAATTCATCACCGCCTAATCGATAAACGCTATCTTGATTTCGGCCTAAGCCTCTAATGCGTTCTGCTACTTTGCAAAGTAAAATATCACCAACTTCATGGCCTAATGAATCATTAACTTTTTTAAAGTTATCTAAATCGAAAACGAGCAGTGCATGGGGAATTTTGTTTTTTACTAATCGTTGTTGATTTGCTTGAAAGTAAGAACGGTTAGGTAAGCCGGTCAATGTGTCTGAATTTGCTAATTTTCGCAGTTCAGCTTCAGTTTGTTTGCGTTTAGTAATATCAGAAAAAACACCCACAAAATGCGAAATATTGCCAGTTTCATCTTTAATGATATCAACATTTAAGTCGGTTAAATAAAGCTCACCATTGTCACGAATACTCTCAATTTCTCCATGCCAACTACCTTTAGTGATTAAATGTTTTTTAACATTTTGATTAAAGCTTTCAGGATATTGTTCAAACTTAAGTGACGTGCCTCGCATCTGAAGTTTTGTTCTACCCGTAATACGCTGAAATGCTTTGTTAACATCAACGACAGTAAATTGACGATCATAAATAACAATGGCGTCAGATATATTTTCAATACATTTGGCAAAAAGTTTTAAGCGTTCGTCTGCGCGCTTTATTTGACTTATATCTTTTAATGTCCCTGTCATTCGGGTCGGTTTTTTCTTTTCATCACGTTCAACAATTTTTCCGCGATCAAGTACCCAAATCCATTTATCATCTTTGTCTTTTACGCGATAGGTTGCTTCAAAATGCTGACTACTATCTTCAAAATGCTGGTTTAAAGCTTCTCTAACTCTTGGAATATCTTGTTGATGAATATTAGTTTGATCAGCTCCAACATTGCGTTTACCATCTTGCGGGAATTCTAAAATACCCCAGATATTAGAACGATAGATTTTTCCTTTCTTAATATTCCAATCCCACATTTCATCGCCACTGCCCCATAATGACAACTTAAGTCGTTCTTCACTGAGCTTGATTTGTAAGTGGTATAATCGTTTATGACGCATTTGCTGTAAAATATAACCAATGATCAATATAGTGACTAAGCTATAAAATAAAATAGCGGTTCTAGATAGCCACCAAGGTGGCATGATAGTGATATTGAGGTGTTTTATTTCACTTTCTTGCTGATTTTGAATGTCGTATGCCTGAACCTCAAAGATATAATCACCAGGACTTAAATTTGTATAAGTAGCTCTTTGATTGTTTCTACCAGCGTCAATCCAGTCATTTTCTAAACCAATCAATCGATATCGATAGTTCATATT
Source organism: uncultured Colwellia sp. (assembly GCA_913058245.1). Lineage (GTDB taxonomy): Bacteria > Pseudomonadota > Gammaproteobacteria > Enterobacterales > Alteromonadaceae > Cognaticolwellia. Next base: position 257,532 of record CAJXQJ010000002.1, on the reverse strand, counting down.
ACTTGGCAGCTTTGTGTTTGGTGATACAAACTCAATACTAAAAGGAGATTGTTTATGTTGTAAATTTAATACTGTAAGTTCGTTTGCAGCCTTTGGGATAGTAAATTCTGATAAATTATCTATTTTAGTTATTTCTACTTCTTGGTTTGCAACGAGAATTTTACTTAAATAAGGAGTTGTAAGAATCTGATTTATTTCTTTTATGTCATTTGGATTAAAAGCATGAAACCCGTTTAATCCACCAAAGTAGATTGTATCGTTAGATGTGATAATTGCACTATTACTAACAAACTCGTTATCTGTGAGTAAAAGATCCTGATTAAATGACTTTACTTTTTTTGTTGATGGTTCAATCGCATTTATACCTTTATTTGTTGAGAACCAAATTGTTTCATTCTTATCAATGATAATTGAAGCAATGAAATTATTACTTAACCCTTTTCGTTCATTAAATATCGTAGTTTCTTGAGAGGACTTGCTTATAAGTGCGATACCTTGTCCATTTGTTCCTAGCCAAATCCAATCGTTTGAAACGGCAATGCTGGTTATTGTATTTATATTGTAGCTTTCGGATAATTGAGCGATAGGCTGAGAAAAGGTTAATGTTTCAGAGGAAAATGTAACTATTTTTTTATTGTCATCAACAAGCCATAATTGTTGGTTTTCATCCAGAAACATCGATGTAAATTTATAATTAGACTCGTTAGGGTAAGATGTATAAATATTTTCATTGGAGTTGTATGATGTTAGTACCTGTTCTGAGTTTATATACCATATTATATTTTCAATACTGACAAGTTTGTTACCATTATTATTAGCTGAAATATCGCTCCAGTTGTCTATCTTTTGAAGTTTTTTATCTTTTATATTGATTGTGAATAGGTTACTAGCGCCATCGGTACTGTCAGTTTCTGTTTTTAACCATAAATTATCCGCTGTATCAATTAATACTTGGGATACAAGATTATTTACGTCGAGCTTTTTTTCGACGGTTAGTTTGTTGTTACTTATTGAATATAAAAATCCAGTATCTGATGCAACCCACAAACGTTTGTCTGAAGACTCTGCAAAACCTATCACATTAATTGGTGAACCAGAGTAATCAACTAAACCATGCTGCATTATTAAATTTAAGTTACTAAATGTATTAATACCTGCACCGTTGGTACCAATCCAAGTGTTTTGAAGGTTATCTTGATAAACCTTTAAAATTAAGTCTAATGATAACGAGTTTTTATGCTGTGAACTTTGGTGGTGGGAAATATTACCGGTAAGTATATTTATACTATTCAGGCCATTCAATGTTCCTATCCAAACAGTAGAGTCATTTAAGACTTCAATGGTTCTAACTATGTTAGATAAAAGTTGTGCATTGCTATCAGAGCTTTTCTCAGAGTAATGCTTTACGATTTGGTAATCTTGCGAAATGATGAATAAGCCATTATTGGTACCTAACCAATATTGATTATCGATAAACTTTAAGTCATATAAGGCACTGGCATTAAGCTTAAGGTTCCATTTGTTTTGGTCGCTTAATGACACAACGAATGACATAGTGGCGTTGGTTAAATAAATGCCATTATCATATGTGCCCAACCAATAGTTGCCTTTTTTGTCCTGAAAGATAGTTTTGATTTCTTTTAATTCTTTTTCAAAACCGCGAAAACGTATACGGGTGAAATTGTTATTTTCTGAATCGAACTTCTGTAGACCTTCTTTCGTTGAAATAAATATATTACTTTCTTTATCTTGATATATATCCCAAATTTCGTTGTCTTTTAAAGAGTTACTGTCGTTTGTTTGGTGTAAGTAATTTTCAAAGTTATCGAGTGATTCGTTATAGCGACTTAAGCCCTCATTTGTACCAACCCAAAGCGTATCGTTACTGTCGATAAATAGCTTGCGAATAAAGTTATCGGCAATAGAGCTTTTGTTGGTGCTGTCGTGGCGATAGTAAACGAAGTTTTTACCATCGTATCGGTTTAACCCATCTTGTGTGGCGATCCAAATAAAGCCATTTTTATCTTGAATAATGTCATATACATAGCTTTGTGATAGGCCGTCTGCAATTGATATGCGTTCAAATTTTAAAGGCGTTTGATTTACATTATTGGCAATGGCAGAAGCGGGAATAGCAATAGATAATAATATTACAAAAAAGACACTATAAAAATAGTGCGTGAAAAATTTGCTATTGTTGAAAAAAGATAAAAGCACTAATACAACCTTATGGTAACGAAACCCACACCCGATAATATTTAACTATTGTTTAACTATTGGATATGCCAGATATTATTATTTTTTTTGGATTTAACATCCCATTAAAAATGATGCGGGTGTCTAAGTCAATCTTTGCCGATAGTTAAGTCGCAGTAGTGACGTGACGAATTTTCCAGCCTAATGTCTATATCGGCAGTATTAGTATTTTCTTTTGCATTTTTTTAGTAATAATTCAGTGTTGTCGTTTAATTTAATGTCCGCAGGCATTTTTGCAATTTGTTCACTATTTTCATAGCTTAAAAGTGATAAACGATCATCAGTGCTTTTACCGTGAAAGTGTAGCTGAATAAATTCATTTAAATCTGAGATGGACAATGACTTTATGATGTCAATTAATTGTTGTTTTTGGTTGAAAGACGTTTCTTTATTACAAATGGCAGCCCAATAGCGCTGGCTTTTTATTCTTAGATTGGTATCTTTTTCTTGTAGTTGGCTAGCTAAACCAAATTGTAAATGCTGCCAATGTTCGTTAGGCAAAGTTAGCATGTATTCTTTTATTCGGCCGATAAAGTCGTTCATTGCTTTGGTTAATGTATTTGAATCAGTATGTGGAGATTGAATATAAAAAGCGAGCCCAGGGTATCGGTTAATAGGAATAAAACCAACGCCCACTAAGTAACCGTATTGTTTTTCGGTGCGCATTTCTTGGAAAAAAATAGGAGATAGTAATTGATTGATAAGCATTGTTAAGGCGACTGTGCGTAAATCTTTATCTGGCATAGGATAATAAAGCACTGCAGCATGGTCATGATCAGGTAATTCCATTGGAATATTTGTTTGCTGCTGACCTTTAATATCTAAGCACGGTATTTCGACGATATTTTTATTTGAAAGCTTATCCCCAAATGTCTGTTCAATATGGCTAACCATATCTTCCGCCATATGTTTTGACCAGTTGCCATGGATTAAAACTTCTATAGCAACCTGATCAAAAATTTGTCGAGTAAATTGTTTAAAGTCTTGAAAGCTTATAGCTTCTAATGCTGAGATTAACACCTTACTGCTTGGGCTTTTCGGCTGCATTGTCGAGCTAAGTTTAGCGAAAAGCTGTGATATTGACTTACTATTTTCAGTATTTTGCCAATGATTGATAAGCTGTTGTTTAAATAGCTCAAACTTTTCTTGCTGATATTGACAACTTAATAGGCTCTCTAACAATAACGGTAATAACTGTGCTTGTTTACTGCTGATGCCTGAGAGCTGAAGTGTCATGCCGCCTTGATGAGAATATAAATGATAGTGAATACCCGCTAACTCAGCATCGTAATGTTCTTCAACTACAGCGTCGCTATAAATATCAACAAACAAACGTGTCATTGCGATATTACTCGCACTTTCTATCACTTTAGGTGAGTCAATTGAAATGTATATATAGCCCTTTGGAGTATTAAAGCTAATATCATGCTTAAACCAAGCATTTAATCCATCTTGTTGGCAAATATGATCAGGTGGCGTTAATGGCTTGGTATTATCGTTTTGATAAGGCACAAGTTTTGGGTGAGCGACTATATATTGATTTTCACTCGGTAGATACAGCTGTGCTACTTCATCTAACCGCTGCCACTCATCTATTGTTTTTTGACAAATACTTTTAACAGTATAAGGGACCTTATACCAGCGACTTATCATCGGCTTTTCTTGTGGAACAAATTGTTTGCCGATAGAAACAATACGGACATTTGGCGCTACCATATATTCAATTAGGCTATTGAATGCTGAGGTATTTAACCCCTCCATAACATAATCACCGAAAATATAGTCGGCTTTCGGGTAGTGCTGCATATTAATAACAAGCTGACTAACAGAATCTAATGGTGACAACTTTTCTTGATAAGCAAATGACAATTCAGCAAGTGCTTTTTTCTCTTGATAATACTTATCGATTAACGGAGCTTGTTTAAGTAAGTTAATATACGAAAATACAATACTAACAATCTCAGTAGTGTTTTCTGCACCAAGTTCTGACAAGGTAATATTAATATTAAAGTCTTTAAAGTTAGAGCCATTGATACCTGAACCAGCGGTAAGTGCTAGTGCCCATTGCTTGCTTTTTAACAAAGATAAAATGCTGCCAGGCCCTTCATGTCCAATTAAGTAAGCGAGAATGGCTTCTGGTTTATGCCGGTAAAATTCGTCAATACTGGGCATAGCAAAGCTAATTATTAATTGTCGATCATTTTTAACTGGCTGTACTTGAATCCATTTTTGTTGGTGTTGTGGATGATATAATGGTTGTTCTATTTTAGCTTTTTCTACACCATTAGATTTAATATTTGAAAAATGGTTTTGGGCTAGTTCTTCTAATTGTGAGAATGTTTGCGGACCTTCTAAAACTAGGGTCATATAATGGGCTTGGTAATTTTTTTGAAAAAAATGACTTACTTCTTCTCGTAAATTGTAGCCAGCTTTATCTGCTAGCGTTTCACTACTGCCAACAGAAAATTTCGCAAATGGGTGATCTTGGTTTATCGTTTCCTTATGAACATCATAAAGTCGACGAATATCATCTTTAAGTTTAAGCTTAAATTCCGCGTCAATATTTTTACGCTCTTTGTTTACAAATTCTTCAGACAATAAAGGCGCGGTAAAAAATTCAGCAAAGCGCTCTAATGCTGGTGCAAAGTGTTGTTGGCCAATATCGAAGAAAAAGCAGGTGTGCTCAGTGGCGGTCCAAGCATTATTACTACCACCATGCTCATTAATAAATTTTTGATATTCACTGCCGTCTGGATATTTTTCAGTACCAAGAAACAACATATGCTCTAAAAAATGCGCTAGCCCTTGGCGGTGGTCAGGGTCATCGAAATGGCCAACATTTACCGCTAAGGCTGCTGCTGATTTACTCGATTCAATATTATGAACCAACAATACCCTTAATCCATTAGTAAGCGTAATGGCATGGTATTGCTTGTTATCATTTGGACTTTGTATCACATTTGCTCCTGTAAAATTGAACTTAAAGCGCAATTTCACTGTGCTGATAGTGTTATTTTTATTATCTTTCTAAATTACCCTAAGGAATAAGACGAGTCCATTTTATTCTTAACGGATGTTATAAAAAGCACAATAATTCCTTTACTATAGCCGCAAATAATAAAGTTCGTTTAAATTAAGGTAGTTATGCAAATTTTTGTTATGCGTCATGGGCAAGCTCAAACTGCTGCACCGTCTGATGCATTAAGGCCATTAACTGAAAAAGGCATTAATGAAGCAAGGTTATCGGCTCAGTGGCTGGTAGAAGATCAGCATTCGTTTGATTGCGTTTTTGTTAGTCCATATTTACGTGCTCAACAAACCGCCGATAATGTGATTGAAGTATTAGAAACTGTGGGGAAACGAAAAACCTTAAGTTTTATTACACCGGAAGATAACGCCAAAGACGTACATGATTATTTAGATGCTGTTTGTAGCGTAGAGAAATATCAAAAAATATTGTTGGTTTCTCATATGCCATTAGTGAGTTATTTAGTAGCCGAATTAACACATGACAATACGATGCCGATATTTCAAACTGCGTCAGTAGCAAAAATTGATTACGATATTGATAAATTGCAAGGTGACTTCGTGACTTTAGTATCACCAAACGAAGCACATGGGTAACTTTAATCGTATTAATGTTTATTAGTCACGAATGAATTTGTCTTTAAGTTCAACCAAGACCAATAAAGCGCCATTACCTCCCCATTCTAATGGTGCTTGGTGAAAGGCCATCACATCTGGGTGTTGAACAAGCCAATGTGGCACTTTATTTTTTAGAATACGACTGCCTAAGCCATGTACTATGCAAACACATTGCGCGTGTTCTTTCTCACATGCAGCAAGCAAGGCGGCAATTTCTCGTTTTGATTGTTGTTGATCAAGACCATGTAAATCTAATATAAGATCAGGTGTGTATTGTCCGCGTCGTAAGTTTTTAGCTTCAAAACTGTCGACATCTTCGCGCACATATTTTACTGGTCCTTGGCTATTTAAAGCGGGTTCAAATTCATCTGAAAAATGAAACTCTGCCAAAGATTTTAAATCTTTTTGTTTAACCAATGTGGTTTTCTGCTTGCTGGTTCTTTTGGCGGGGTGTACTCTGTCCTGCACCATAGGTTTTACTTTACCTACGGCGTTTTTAAACAACTTTTTTTCTTCCGCGTTTAAGGCGTCTTTGAATTTCATTAGCGAAGTCTAAAAACATCGACTAACAATAACAAGCGAAAGTATAATAAAGGCAATAAAATAATTTAATATGCATTTCATGCCAGAGGAAAATGTGGATACAGTCGATTTTTCAGATCTAAGCGAACAATTACACACCATAGGTGATTACGTACGTTTTGGCGCCAGCCAATTCAATCAAGCTGAGCTTTATTTTGGTCATGGTACAAATAACGCATGGGATGAAGCGGCTTTATTGACTATGTTTCAGTTGTCACTACCGGGCGAGTTATCTGCAGATTTAATGCAATGTCGGTTAGTACTAGCTGAAAAGCAAGCTGTTCTGCAGCTATTTGAACGTCGAATTGTTGAAGGTGTGCCTGCGGCGTACTTAACTAATCAAGCAATGTTTTGTGGTTTACCATTTTATGTTGATGAACGTGTACTTGTACCTCGCTCGCCTATTGGCGAGTTGATTGAAAATCAATTTAATGGCTTAATCGAGAATGAGCCTAACCGTATTTTAGATTTATGTACCGGCAGTGGCTGTATTGCCATTGCCTGTGCAGTTTATTTTCCCAATGCGGAAGTTGACGCGGTTGATTTATCGATTGATGCCTTGAATGTTGCGCAAATGAATATTGAAGGTCATGGATTAACAGAACAAGTTATTCCAATTCAATCTGATGTTTTCTCTGGGGTTGAAGGGCAAAGCTATGATTTAATAGTGACTAATCCCCCTTATGTTGATCAAGAGGACGTTGATTCGCTACCGCAAGAATTTCTTCATGAGCCAGAGATGGGGTTAGGCAGCGGCTTTGACGGTTTAGATATAACACGAAAGATTCTTGCTCAGGCGGCAGCTCATTTATCCGACAATGGTGTACTAATTTGTGAAGTTGGTAACTCACAAGTGCATTTAAGTGCTGCTTTTCCAAATGTTCCATTTCAATGGTTAACATTTGAACGTGGTGGGCATGGTGTTTTTCGGTTAACTAAGGCACAACTGGTACAACATCAGCAGGACTTTCTTGCAGCAACAATTTAATTTCTCAGTTATTTAATTGACGAGCTAACAACATCATTTTTACGGGTTATTATTCATTATGTCAGGCAATACATTTGGTAAGTTATTCACAGTTACTTCATTTGGCGAGAGCCATGGCTTAGGCTTAGGCGCAATTATTGACGGTTGCCCGCCGGGCATCGAACTATCTGAAGCAGATTTGCAGCATGATTTAGATCGTCGTAGGCCCGGTACGTCTCGCTTTACTACTGCGCGTCGTGAAGCTGATGAAGTTAAAATTATGTCAGGTGTATTTGAAGGGAAAACAACCGGCACTCCCATTGGTCTTTTAATTGAAAATACCGATCAACGCTCACAAGATTATGGTGATATTGCGAAAACATTTCGCCCCGGACATGCAGATTACACATATTGGCAAAAGTACGGTATTCGCGATTATCGTGGCGGCGGTCGCTCATCAGCGCGTGAAACTGCCATGCGTGTTGCCGCTGGTGCCGTTGCTAAAAAGTACCTGCAACAAAAGTTCGGCATTACTATTCAAGCATGTGTAACTCAAATTGGTGAAGTGCGTGCAGGGAACGTTGATTGGAACATAGTTGAAGATAATCCATTCTTCTTTCCCGATGCCAATAAACTTGAACAATTAGATGAATTACTACGTTCGATTATGCGTGAAAAAGACTCTATCGGTGCTAAATTGATGGTTGTTGCCAATAATGTCCCTGTTGGCCTTGGTGAGCCCATTTTTGATCGTTTAGATGCGGATATTGCCCATGCTTTGATGGGCATTAATGCCGTTAAAGCGGTTGAAGTTGGCGATGGTTTTGCTGTTGTTAATCAAAAAGGCTCTGAACATCGCGATGAGTTAACTCCTGAAGGATTCGCTTCAAATCATGCTGGTGGTGTTTTAGGCGGTATATCTTCAGGCCAGCCTATTGTTGCCTCAATTGCATTAAAGCCAACCTCAAGCATTGGCGTTAGTGGTAAAACTGTTGATTTGGCTGGCCAGTCTGCTGATATTATTACTAAGGGGCGTCATGACCCATGTGTTGGTATTCGTGCCGTGCCAATTGCCGAAGCCATGCTGGCGTTAACCTTAATGGATCACTACTTAAGACATCGTGCGCAAAATGCCGATGTGCAATGTGAGACACCAGATATTGAACAGTAAGTTAGTGTTGGAAGTATAAAGGCGTGGCTTCAAAACAATTCGCTCGTTTATCATCAAACTATTTTTGGTACTTTGGCATAATGGGGCTAGTAGTCCCATTTTTATCTATGTTCTTAGACGCAAGAGGTTTCAATTCACTAGAAATAGGTGAAATTCTTGCCGTAATTACTGCCACTAAAATTGTCGCACCGACACTCTGGGCACAGCTTGCCGATAAGTCTGGTAAGCAGTTAACCATAGTTAAAATGGGTGCTTTTTTATCGTTATTGAGTTTTAGCTTTATTATTTGGACAGTTAACTACTGGCCGCTGATGTTTAGTTTGGCATTGTTTAGCTTGTTTTGGACGGCGATATTACCGCAATTAGAGGTTATGACATTAACCTCTATTCGCAAAAGCGCGAAAATATACGCACGCATTCGTTTATGGGGTAGCATTGGCTTTATTGTTGCGGCGATACTTTCAGGCGAATTAATCGAGCGCTATTCGCCTGAAGCATTCAGCTATATTGGCATTTTTATTTTAGCTGGCTTGTTTATTTCAACATTAAATAGTCAACAACCACGCATTACAAATGCATCACTACGCAATAATATTTCTATCAAAAAGAAAGTTTTTAACGGTAATTTTTTGCTGTTCTTTTTTGCTGGCTTAATGCTACAAATGAGCTTCGGCCCTTATTATGTTTTTTTCGCATTATATCTACAGAATCTTGACTACAGTGGCTTTCTTATCGGTATTTTTATCGCCATTGGCGTGATTGCAGAAGTGGGAATATTTATTTTCGCCGGACTGTTTTTTAAGAGCTTCTCATTAAAAACATTGATCAGTGTGAGCATTTTACTGACCGCGGTACGCTGGTATATGGTTGGTCACTTCCCTGAAAGTGATATTGCTTTGGCAATGTCGCAACTCATTCATGCGTTGAGTTTTGGTTTGTATCATAGTGCAAGTATTGCCTTTATTCAGCAGCACTTTAATGCTAATCAGCAAAGTCGTGGACAAGCCATTTATATTGGTGGCGTTTATGGTGTTGGTGGTGCTATAGGTGCTTATATTGCTGGTGTTTTATGGTTAAATGGGGAAGGTGCTATGACGACTTTTGATTTTGCCGCAATATCAGCCTTGATTGGTGGTGCTTTAGCATTAATGATGAAAAATCACTGTGAAGATAATAGTCGCCAAATAGATTAAAATATTACAAGGTGAATGCTTTTAAGGGGAAGTAAATATGCGAGTATTGGTTCGAATTCTAGTTATTTCTTTTTATGCTTATTTACCTAGTGTCGCAGCGAAGTGGCACCAACACAGCTTTCAAGTTATGGGGACACAGGCTCATGTTGAGTTTTGGTTGCCAGATTCGGGTGCTATACATAGTGCAGAAGACGAGAAAAAGCTAACTCAAGCCGATAGAATTTCCCGTGCAGTTGAGAATGAAATGCGCCGTATTGATCGAGAAATGAGCCCTTATAAACCTGAAAGTGAGCTATCTAAGGTTAATCGTTTAGCGGCAAAAGGTCCTGTTAAAATATCATCTGAATTATTTGCTTTAGTTACTAAAGCAGAAAAAATATCTCAGCAAAGCCATGGCGCTTTTGATCTTACCTATGCTTCGGTTGGCTACCGTTATGATTACCGCTTACGACAAAAGCCTGATCAACAAACTATTAAACAATCGCTTGCGGCCATTGATTATACAGGTATCGTGCTTGATAAAAATGAGCGGAGTATTTTTTTTAAACACCCTAAAATTAAAATTGATTTAGGGGGAATAGCAAAGGGATACGCTGTTAAAAATTGCTTAAATATTTTACGAAAATTCGATATTGAGCATGGTTTAGTCAGCGCGGGTGGTGACACTGGGTTACTGGGTGACCGCAAAGGACGTCCATGGTTTGTCGGAATTAAACACCCTAGAGCAAATGATAAAACCGCGGTTCATTTACCTTTGAGTGATGAAGCCATTTCAACATCCGGTGATTATGAACGTTACTTTATTGAAAATGACGTTCGATACCATCATATTATTAACCCTAAAACGGGTAAGTCGGCTCAACAAGTAGTGAGTGTTTCAGTGATTGGTAAAGATCCAACCTTAGTTGATGCATTATCAACTACTTTATTTGTTTTAGGGCTACATGACGGTATGGCTTATATCGATAGTTTAGCGGGTTACGAAGCTATTATTATTGATAGTCAACAAAAGCTTCACTTTTCGCTTGGCCTGCAGCAAAACAATTAATCTTACTCTCCAATTTTAGGTCGCAAATTGAAGATAATAAAAAAGCACCTAACAGGTGCTTTTTTATTATCAGGCTAGATTTACTACCTAGGCAGTTTTATTAAACCTGATTAATGGTGTTGGTTATAATTGGCTGAAATGCCGTTAAACTGTCGAGTAAGGTATTGTTGCCGAGTCCTTGTCCAGGTACCAAACCGTTAAAACTACCTTGTTCGCCATGTAATGCTAAGTAGTTTAGTAATACGGTTTCAACCAGCAAATTAACATTGTTGGCTGATGGCGCTGAGCTAGTATCTACAGAAGCGTCAGGTCGCATAAAGCCAATTTGTTGATGTGCTGCCATTTGGCTGTCATTACCACCATTAAGTTGGGGGCGTCCATTTGGGTTATAGACTAAAAAGAATGATGCTCCGGTTGATGAGTTATCTCCAGTCCATTCACCTTTGCCTCGACCTTCTACTGAGTCGTCGATGCGGCCATTACTGGCAACAGAACCATCACTGAAAACATACATCATTAATGGTTTGTTGCGCCTTGCGGCATATTCAAGGCAGGCACCCATGCAACGGCCAGCACGTAAATCTCTAAGTTCGCCCGTTGCACGTTCGCCAGTGTGGTAATCAAAGCCGCCCATAGTGACAGTGCCTGCGCCGGAAAAACCATTCACCACAAGCTTCATGATAGATGAGGTTTTACTAAATTCACTTTCACCATCAAATTCCGCTAGTGTGAATATACCTGCCGGGCCAACAATATCAGGATCGAGTAATGGATTAAGTGTACTTGGGTCGCCAAAACGGTCGGCTAAATCGGCGCTTTTTACATAGCCACAGTTGACGAGATCTTTTATTACATCATCACGAGTAACTTGAGTATTTACGCTTGCTAATTTTTGTGAACTAACGCGTTGAATGCTTTCCATTACGGCTACAGCGTCACTTTGCGATAGTAAACTGAATAGGTCTCCGACATCGACAAGGCCTGTGACATCAGTTGGCCGATCAATTTTTGTCGGTCGTTTACTTAAATCAATAAAGCGATTAGGGGCCATGGAATTGCCGCCAGACTCTGTATTTCTAGAACCTGATAAGGGCATAAGTGAGCCATCGGCGCCTGCCGCAGCAATGGCATACATTGGGTTATGTGGATTATTGCTAGTGTCGTTATCAGATCGGCTGGGTATAACCGCACCATTAATTCGGCTGCGCGTATCTGCAGAGGTTTTCTCTAAAATACCGCGCAAAAATGCGGAATCAGAATGAAAGGCTAGACCCAACTCGGTATTAATAAAATCAGATTGTCCGACAGTAGGGTTGGCGATAGAAGGTGCCATGTCACCTGGTAAGCCCAGTTTGTTATAGCCACCTGTAGATAAGAAATCTAATTGACCACCAGCCCCGCCTACTAAGACATTCGAGCCAGCAATATTGGCACCACCGGCTAAGTCAAATGAGATAAAAGGAATTTTGCCGGCTCCTTGGACATTAATACCACATGACGCTCGTAGCGCTTCAAGATCAGGCGATAATGTTGCATGCGCTTTATTAGGATTAGCAAACATACTGAATAATGAAGCACCCGCAACAACGCCAGCACCCTTACGTAAGCCTGAAGAAATAAAGTCGCGTCGGCTAACTGGTCGACTATGATCGGCAAATAGTAATGCCGCGTCAGGGTGGAAATGTTTAGCTTTTTTCATAATATATTCCTAGGCTTATTGCAGCAAAGTGACAGCGCTGGCTAGCACGGCAGCACAACTTGATTTTGTAATAGTACGAGTGCGTTCGGCATTACAGTTGCTGTCACAAATAGCTAAACGGTCAATTAAATTGTTTAGTTCATTACTAACGGCTGTTTTTGCTGGTTGACTAGCAATGTCTAGTGGCATTAATTGTGCGAGTAAGGGATCGATAAAGTGTACACGTTGATTTGCCGACAGTGCTAAACTTGGTGCCTGTGTAAAATCGATATTAGGAAACCAATTGTCACGGATTGTATTGTCTTCAATTGCGCTATCGCAGTAGGCAATGGCCAGTTGCGTAATTGCCATTTGCTGGGCAGAGATAAAGGTTTCAATATTTGTGATACTGGGCAGTTGCCGTTGCACTAGCTGGTAAACATTCAGTACTTTACTTTGCGCCTGTGAGACTCCGGTTAGTTGGCTCATACTGGCGTTAATTTCATTGAAATTTCGTATGCCGATATCTGCACTGTCAGTGTCAGCAGGTAACTCTTCACTTACCACTAATTCACCTTCAACTTTGATATTTGTGTGCTCACCTAAACGCTCGAATGATAAGAAAAACTCATCTTGCTCAGCGCCTTTTTCAATCGCAATAATTGTACCTAACTCTGATAATAATAATGGCGCTTCGATTGTGTCTACAGTCGTTATGGTACGGGCAAGGTTGGCATACACCTGACTTTGGCTGCTTTCTTTACCATTGATGCCAATATTAAGTCCTTCAATGGCGATAGCTGTTGGCAACTTTTGTTGGTCTAGATTGACTAATGATGGTTGGCTAAATAAGTAGCTATAATTGTCAAACTCACTGATTTCAAGCATGACATAGGTGTTAGGTAAATCAATTAAATCGCCAATTGAAAACAGTAAGTAATAGCGTTCGCCAACGCCAACGTCAAAATTCTGTTGTATTTGCTCAGCGGTCATTGCTTGGTTAAATATCGCAAGCAAACGGATATTACCTTGCCAAACATGATTGTTTGACGCTTCTCTACCAAGAATAAGGGCAAAGCTGCTATCCCAAGAGGCAAGCGGGGCAACTTCTTCATCAACAGCCTCAATAAGCTTACCGTTTACATAAAGTTTTCTACCTTCAGTGGCGTTATAAGTTAGTACCACATGCTGTAGCGTTGCTTGTAAAATCTCATCGGCATCAGGTGTACTTAAGGCAGGTTCGCCATTGAGGGAGGTTGCTTGGTTACGCAACATAAAATCATAATTATATTGGCTTTGCCCTAAGGTAAAGTTTCGCTCATTATCGCCAGCAGAGTAACTAACAATGCGAGCTGGACCTTCTTGAATTACATTCGCTGGAGTCAACCAAGCTTCTACGGTAAATTCGCCGGTAGCGGTAATTAAGTCATGCAGCTTCTTACTGCTAGCGGTACTGGCTTGTGCTTTGCCATTATTAAAAATTAAGCCGCCACTGCCTAGCCATTCAGTATCGCCTGTTAGCGTTAAGTTTGCTGCGGGACTGATACCTGAGGTGTCGTAGGCAATATTGCCGTCTCCGGTTTTAAATTGATAAAGTGCAATAATATCGCTTTCAAACCGGCCTCCATTTGAGGCGACGATACCATCGGTTAATTTCAAGGCTTTGGAGATCACCATAGCGTCATCAACTTGGTTGACTGGTATTTGTTCACTAAAGGCTTGAATGCCAGCGAGCATGGTATTGCTATTGGCTTGACAGTCTCCCCAACAGTTGTGAAATTCACTGCCCAAACGCACCACTAGTCGTGATAACTCTTCTTGGTCTAGGTTAATGACACCTTGTGCAGCTTGGTAGGCAATATCGATGTCATCGCTGGCGAAAAATGGTGACTGCGCGGTACTCGAAGTTTCACTATGACACGATGAACAATATTGGCTGACAATTGGGTAGACGTGGCTGCTAAACAGTGCATTACTTTCAGGAAAGTTTTTACTCGTACCCGGCTCTCGAATAACCGGTGCTGTTAATTCAATCGTTGTAGCTGTACTGACGCGATCATCAGACCAAAGCTTGATCCATTGGGTCATAGTATCGGCACAGGCTTGGGCACTGTCTAACCAACAGTTGTGGCCACTTGCGACTTTAGTTACTAAGCGAGATTGTGCTGGTGTTGTTAATTCAACGAGTGACGTTGTTGCTGCGTAGGCTAAGTTAACATCGTCAAAACGAGCAAAGTAAGGTGCTTGCTCGTCCACTTTATGACAAGCACCACAACGATCGCTGGTGGCAATATTGTCAAATAACGCTGTTTTATATTTTTGAATATCTTCAGTTTGTGGTGCAGGCCCTGAATAGGTGTTGTTCGGTGTATCGACTTGTACTGGCGGATTTGTTTCTACTTCACTGTCACCACAGGCAGCGAGAAAGTTTAGTATCAATAAACAAGAAAATAATTTCAGTTTAATCATAATTATTCTCCCATACAGTAATTGCCGACTTCAGCAAAAACTTGTTTTAATTGGTAGCCATTTTCTTGAAATGAGTTAGTCGTTGTTGCGATTTGCGTTATATCGGCGCTACTTTCAGCTTCTCGTAAACAAACGTTTTTAAAGACTTTTTTAACCTGACATTGAGCAAAGGCCTGGCTATTGGCTAACTCTTCTCCTAATGATTTCATACCACTGCCTTGACCACTAAGGGCTGGATCCCACCCTAAGCGACGGTTGTTTCCATGCCGCCAATAATTGATCCATTGATCGTTAGGGGTTTCAAAGCCGAATGGAAAGGTGGTGTTGTTATTAAAGTATTTGGCTTGCACCCGTGTACCAGTAGTAACATCGGTTGTGCCATCTTGGTTGTAAGCAATATTGCCTACTTCAGCAGCAGGATCAGTATCAATGTTAAAATCGTAGTCATAATAGGCGAAGGCTTGAGCAAGTGGATCCATGCCACTGTGACAGGCCAAACAATTGTTTAAAAATAATCGGCTATCACCACCCGGGCTGCGACTAACGTCTTGACGAATTCTATCAGGTGATAAAGTGTTATCTTTTATTGGCTCAAGATCAGTACACAAGTGATTCATTAAGGTAAACCTGAGCATGGCGCGATTGGTACCTAAGTAAAAAAATGCTTTAGCGGCTGCTCGACTGGTTAATACACCGGCGGTTGCAGATGTCGGTAGACCATTAAGGCTGGACTGCGGAACTTGTACTAAATCGCTTGATAAATCTATTGCTCGTTCTTCAATTGCAAGATAGTGGCTATTATTGTTATTACTGTATTCAGGTAAGCCTAAGTCACTTTTACCGACATATGTCACATCTGCTTGTAAGATTTGCCGAAAATCAACATCATCTCGAACCATGCCGATGACAGTCGCGCTGTAATCATTAAGTGGAGCAAATATATCTTGCTCTTTATTGGACCAAGGTGTTGAAAATAGTTTTAACGTAGTGTTGTAAAAGTGTTTTGACTCCATCGCGACGTAAGCCGCTTCGATATTTTTTCCATCATTTAATAATGTTTCCATTCTGGTTAAAGTTTCAGAACTCGCTGGTACACCAGTAAGGCGATCATGAAGTCGTTTTGCTTGCTCTAATGTGCCAGCAAAAGCGGTTTGTGAAGTGAATAATAAAGTGAATAAAAATACAAAATAAACAATTGATAACAATAGCATTATTTTGTCTGAGTGCGAGTTAGACAATCGGCCCCTGAAACTTGTTTTCTCTTGCTTGGCGATCGTTGCTTTGACGTTACAAAGTAACACCTTCATACAGCCTCCTTGAAGATGTTGAGTAAAAAAAATATTCGAAAATATTAACGTGTCGCTTCCTTTTTTTTGTATGTTTTTTATACAAATAAAGATGCTCTTTTTTAGGTATACGTTATTTTTTTATAAAAATATACCGTTTTATTTAATAAAAAATAAATGTTGTATTTAGTACTAAGGATGTAGTACTTTGTATCCGAAATGTAATTATGTAAAAAATACTGACAGTGGTTAACCACTATTTGTTTGAATTTTGTACAGGGTTAGCTTGTTGTTTTAATTGACTTACTTGCTTTAAAAAGTGCTTTAAATCACATTTTTTAGCGGCTATGTCTCGTAATTACATATTTACTGAGTTAATTAAAATTATTGTTATTGGCGAGAAATTAATCGGGAAAGTAGCATGAATCCGAAGAAAAGTTTTAGCGGACTTGCTTTTGTTGTCTTCCTAATGGCAGGTTGCAATTCAGACAGTTCGCCCAGCGAAGAAAATACCGATCCTGTGCTAGAGGAGTATCCTGTTGTCTATATCGAGCGCAGCTTAGATACCGACTCTTCGGAAGAAGTTAATCAGCCGTTGCGTTTCTCGCTTATTGAACCAACACGATTTAACCCTGGTGCCAAGCTAATTGTAAAAGCTAATGCTACGCCTGAAGCCATAGCTGTTGACTTAACGGCTAACCTTTTTACTAATGATGGCGACGAAAATGCTGAACAAGCCATTGATATTCGTGACTTGTCGGTATCTGCTGACGGTCAAGAATTTTTAGTGTCGATACGTGCCCCCGAAATTGACTCAGTGGATGAAAATCAGCAGCCTAAGTGGAATATCTGGCATTATCAACAAACTACTAAACAATTAACGCGAATTATTAGTAACGATGTTATTGCCGAACAAGGTGATGACTTAATGGCATCGTTCTTACCAGATGGGCGAATTATTTTTGCTTCGAATCGTCAGCAAACCGCTCGTGCGATTTTGCTCGATGAAGGAAAGCCACAATATACAGCGCTAAATGAACGTTCCGATATTGCTACATTTAATATTCATATTATGCAAGCTGATGGCGCTAATATTGAACAACTGAGCTTTAATTTAAGCCATGACTTTTATCCTTTGGTTTTACAAGATGGCCATATTTTGTACAGTCGTTGGGATGCCATGGGCAGTAATAATCAAATAAATTTATACCGTATGCGTCCTGATGGTACTGAAAATCAGCTAATGTATGGCTGGCATTCACATCAATTGGTGATTGATGATGGCAATGCCAATATAGAATTTGTAAAACCACAACAACTACCTGATGGTCGTATTTTACTTTTGCTAAATGGTGATGAAGAAACACAATTCCAGAAACGTCCGATTCTCATTAACCTCAATGATTTTACTGATCAGTTCCAACCAATAGCTGCTAATAACCCTGTTACAGATAACGCGGTATCTGCTCTATTTGATCCTAGTGTTACTAACTACAATTTTTCATCTGACATATCTTTGGCAGGAAGAATAAGTCACTTGTTTGCGCTTCCTGATAGCAGCCAGCGCTATTTAGTGACTTGGGATTTATGTCGAGTGATTATCGAACAAGAGACTCGTGCTTGTGGCCAATTAACGAGTGAGCAGCTAGCACAAGAAAATATTGAACAAGCGACAGATCTTTATGAACTATGGTTGTTTAACCAAGCTGACAACACGCAGCAACTGGTTGCGACAACAACACAAGGCAACATTCTAACAGAAGCTATTGTTATGCAAACGGCGGAGCAAAAGCCGGAGTTTATTGCTGATAAAGTGATTGGTGCTGAGCTTGATATAGACTTAGCCAATGAACAAACTGGGGCGATTCATATTCGTAGTGTTTATGATTTAGATGGTACTGATTTAAGTCCACAAGGTTTAGCGCAAACCATGAACCCAACACAAACTTCGGCTGTACAAAGACCAGCGCGGTTTATTCGGTTAGTACGTGGTGTGCCTATGCCGCCAGAAGAGGTAAAAGATTTAGATAACACTGATTTTGGTCGTAGTCGTGGCCAATTAATGCGTGAAATCCTTGGCTATAGCGCAATTCAACCTGATGGCTCGGTTAAGGTTAAAGTACCCGCAAATATCCCTTTTGCGTTAAGTATCCTTGATCAAAATGGTCAGCGCATTGGTGGCAGACACCGCCAGTGGTTATCAGTAAAGCCCGGCGAAACAATAGAATGTCACGGCTGTCATACCGGTGACAGTGAATTGCCTCATGGTCGAATTACTGCGCAAGCGGCGAGTATCAACTTAGGAGCTGAAGCCACCGATGCAGTATTTCCTGGTACTAATCCACAGATGTTGCCGGAATTTTCATATACCATGGCTGAAACGGTTGAAAAGATTCTGGGATTACCAACGCTAGCTACTGATCTTGTGTATCAGGATATTTGGAGTGATCCTGCAACTTCTAGTCTAAACCCTGCGCTTAACCTAAGTTATCAAACTATTACCACAACAAAGCCAAACGGTAGTGAATGTTTTACAAATTGGACTGCATATTGTCGAATTCAAATTAATTACTCTGAGCATATACAGCCATTATGGTCTAAGTCTCGTTTGGTTTTCGATGAACTGACCAACGAGCAAATTCAAGATAATACCTGTACTAGCTGCCACAGCAGTTTAGACGCCGATAATATAGCACAGGTACCCGCGGGACAGCTTGATTTAACTGCAAATGCTTCAACGGATGAACCTGCACATTTAACTAGCTATAGAGAGTTATTTTTTTCTGATTTCGAACAAGAATTAATTGGCGGAATTTTAGTGGATAGGCAAATTCCATTATTAGATGCTAATGGTGATCCTGTTTATGTACGAGATGCTGAAGGCAATTTAGTACTAGATGAAAATGGCCAACCGATCCCTGTTATGACTACTGTTGATGTTGCAAATATTCTGTCAACCAATAGTGCGCAAGCAAGTAGTCGCTTTTTTCAGGTAATGAATAATGACAGCCATATAAATAGCTTAACACTTGATGAGCAACGACTGCTTAGAGAGTGGTTAGATATTGGCGCTCAATATTACAATACACCTTTTTATCAGGTGTCACCCTAATGAGGTTCATTAGTCGCAACCTACGGGGTTTCAAACAACTGGCAGTAGTGCTGATTTGTCTTAGCGGTTTTGCTAATGCGCAAATAAGCAACAATGAGCAAGATATCCCCTTAAGTCCGAGCATAGAAATTGAAGTACCCTATATTGAACTACGCTCAGGGCCTGGGCGCGGCTACCCAATCACGCAAGTTGTCGAAAAAGGTGAAAGTGTTTGGGTACTAGTGAAACGTACTGCTTGGTTCAAAGTGCAAGATAAGCGTGGTAATCAAGGTTGGTTCCATCAAGACAAATTACTAAGTTTTAGCTTTAAACAACAGCCGGTTATTTCTGAGCAAAACAGGCAAGAAGATTACTTATCGAGAGTATGGGAAATCGGTGTTGGTTATGGTGAGTTTGAGCAAGCTGACTTCTATCGCTTAAGTTTATCTTATGCTTTTAGCTCGGTCATAAGTACAGAGCTGCAAGTGGGTAAAGCGATAGGTAGTGTTTCTGATAATGAAATTGCTGAGTTAATGCTACTAGCACAACCTTTCCCTGAGCTTAGTGTTATTCCTTATTTTGGTGTTGGAGCAGGTGCTATTAGAACGACACCGCATAGTGTTCTGGCTGATGCTCAAGATAGAAACAATACCCTGATCAGCGGCGCCATCGGGCTTAAATATTACCTGGCTCGTAATTTTTTATTACGGGCTGAATATAAATACTCATTAGTGTTAACTGATCGAGATGATAATGAAGGGGTTCGAACATGGACACTAGGTTTCAGCGTATTTCTATAATGACTCAACAAAAGCAATGGCCGAGTATGCGGTTATTTATTCTGACTTTTCTGTTGCTAGCTCCTGCACATGCTGCTTTTGCAGCTGAGTCTGACATTAGGCCTAGTGTTGAACGACGTGAAGTTTTAGAAGACTTACTCGACAGTGAAAACTTTGAAGTAGGTGTAAAAGTTGGCTTAATCAGCATAGAAGATTTTGAAACCAGTACCTTAGTGTCAGGACATATTGGCTATCACATCAGTGAAGATTTTTATTTTAAAGCTGAATATGCCCAAGCAGATGCCGGACAAACTAGCTTTGAAAAATTATCGAATACATCGCCACTATTAACAGATGATGAGCGTGAGTTAAGTTATTACGGCTTAAATATAGGCTATAACTTGTTTCCTGGTGAAATCTTTCTTAGTGATAACTGGGCCTTTAATAGCGTTTTCTCAGTGGAGCTTGGTGCCGGTAGTACAGAGTTTGCTGGAGATGATCAATTCACCGTTAATTTTGCCACTAATTTTCGTGTGTTTGCTAATGATTGGATTGCTTGGGATATTGGTATTAGTGATCATATTTTCGACACCCGTGTTACCGGCGAAGCAAAAACCACACACAATTTAAGTTTTACTACGGGTGTTTCATTTTACTTTTAAGCCACTTTTTCGATATTAAGTATTGATGCAAAACAATAGGGTAATCGCATGATATTCAAGGTTAAACGAGCAACATATAGGCACATTGGCCACAAGAATGTTTTTCTTGCTGCAATATTTTCAATAGCAGCTTTTTTCAGCGGTACAAGCCTAGCATTAAGTTTGGGTGAAAGTGCGCCCGACTTTACTTTAAAAAGTATGACGGGTGAGAATCTTAACCTTGCTGAGCAACGCGGTAATATTATTGTTATTAATTTTTGGGCGTCATGGTGCGGCCCTTGTCGAACAGAAATGCCAATATTGCAAGAGTTTCACAACCAATATCAAGACTTAGGTGTCGCTGTGTGGGGAGTGAATGTTGAGCAACAAAATCAAGCTGGGCTTGATTATATTCAGGAGCTTGGCGTTGATTTTCCAATTTTCTTTGATGCCAGTAATACTATATCTGCCGCATACAATGTTGAGGCCATGCCTACCACCGTTATTATCGATCGTAATGGTAAAGTGCGCTCTGTTTTTCGTGGTTATCAAAAAGGTTACGAAAAGAAATACGCGAAAGTGATTAAACAGTTGATCAGAGAATAATGATGACAATATCTGAGCACTTAAAAGCTTCCTCACTAAATAACTTGCTAATTAATTGCTTAAGTAAAATATCGAAAGCTATTTTTTACTGTGCTTTTGGGTTTGGCTGCTTAATGCTTAGTGGTTGCGCGCAAATGGGTGTGAAGCCTTGGGTTAAGCCATATGAGCGACAAAATTTGGCTGACCCAATTATGTCGGCAAATCGCCATGGTATTGCCAATCGGCATGTGGCACATGTTTATGAAGCACGTGAATCAGGCCGAGGTGCAGAGGGTACTGGCGGAGGTGGCTGTGGCTGTAATTAATAAATGCTTTATCCTTATTTTTATATCTTTGTTTTCTTTGAACCTATCTGCGGCGGTGTTGGAAAAAGATCAAGCAGATGTGCTGTATCACAGCTATCAAGGTGGCGGTATGTCAATTGATGGCCCATCGGTATTAGTGCGTAAAAAAGCCAGTGAATCCATAGCAGTATCAGCGTATTACTATGTTGATACTATTTCTTCTGCATCGGTTGATGTAATGAGTACCGCTAGCCCTTATTCAGAAGAGCGTAAAGAGTTCCAACTTGGCGCTGAATATTTACATGATAAAACCATAATGGCGGTTACTGTCGGGCAAAGTGATGAAAGTGATTATTTAGCGAAGTCTGTGGCGTTAAATATTTCTCATGATACTTTCGGCGACTTAACGACGGTAAGTTTTGGTGTTGTTGTTGGTGACAATGAAATTAAGCGCAACGGTGATGAAAATTTTTTAGAAAATAGTGAACAATACCGTATTCGTGCTGGCATAAACCAAATATTAACGCGCAATTTAACGGCAGGTATTAATATTGAAGCAGTTGCTGATGAAGGATATTTAAACAATCCTTATCGTACAGTGAGATTTGTTGATGCTAGCAATCCAGCTGGAGTCAGTTATCAGTCTGAGATTTATCCCGAAACTCGAAACTCCTTTGCAGTGAGGCTTTCATCAAGTTACTACCTGCCTTATCGAGCAGCATTGTTTGCACACTATAGATATTTTACTGACAGTTGGGATATTAATTCGCAAGACTTTGAGCTTTTATATCGTCATCCGTTTGGTGACAGTATCGAGTTAGAGCTGAAGGCGCGCTATTACCAACAAAACGCAGCTAGCTTTTACAGTGATTTATTCCCGCACCGTGATGCACAAAACTATTTAGCACGAGATAAAGAATTAAGTGATTTTAATGACTTAACTTTGGGTATAGGTGTTACCTATGTGCTACCCAACAATTTTTCTCCGGACAATTGGCAATCTGAGGTAAGTTTACAGTGGGATCATTTACGTTTTACTTACAATGATTTTCGTAATCCCAATGCTGAAGGTGGAGTTGGTGCTGAGCCATTCTATGCGTTTTCTGCCAATGTAGTACGAGCTTTTCTCAGTGTTTATTTTTAGTCTTTCATACACGTTAAAGTACAAGCTATCCGTTAGTTTTTGGCGATATTTTAGGAGCTACAATGCATAAAGAATTCTCACTCATGCACAGTGTTTTAGTACTTTTTCTATTAGCTGTTTCTTTCGCTGACGATAGCTATGCTCAGCAAGAAAGCTCGGCAGCTGATAATGCCAACAGTGAAATAAGCAATGAACTTGAAGAGATTAAACAACAAGTATTACAGCTTAATCGAGAATTATTCATTTTAGAAGAAGATCTATTGTTTCCAGCAAGCACGCAAATTGCGGTATTTGTTTCTGTTGATATTGGTAAATTTTTTACTTTAGATAGTGTTGAACTAAAAATTGATGATCAAGATGTTGCCGGCTTTCTTTATACAGAAAGACAACGAAAAGCTTTGGAAGAAGGGGGTATTCAAGGACTGTATCAAGGTAACTTAAAAAAAGGTTCACATCAGCTAACAGCGATTTTTATTGGCTATGACAATGAACAAAGATCGGTTAAACGGGCAACAACGTATCAATTTGTAAAAGAAGACGATGCCATTATGCTCGAACTTAAAATTGAAGATCAAACTCAAGACTACCGAGCCAAAGTGATTGTTGAGGAGTGGTTGCTGTAAGGCGAGGGCTAACAGCATTAAATCGATGATACACATGTTGGAATATAAAAAAGTCATGGCGATAACAAGTTTAGTTGACGTTAAATGCAGTTTTAAAAACCTAAAAAGCTTGTTGGCTATGGCATTGATTAGCAGTAGCTGTTTGGCTAATTCGCTACCAACGCAAGATAAAGAATTACAACAAAATCCTGTGGTTATTGCTAATGAGTCGTCAAAGGAGTTGCCGAGAAAAAATGACGAATACCCATTCCCAATCGCACAGCCAGAAAAACTCGCGAAAAAATTGTATCGAAAAGCGTTATTTTACTATTTCCAAGGACAAGAAGAGTTAGCTTTACAGCAACTGACTTACAACAAGGCGAGATTAAAAACTGTTGATGATAATGCTTTATTGTTTGAAGCAGGATTGCAAGTGTCGCTAGGGTTATATCGCCAAGCTGAAGAAAACTTAACGGCACTAACTGATAAGCTAGCAGCTAGCTCGGAGCAATTATCGTCAGCTGAACAAGCGTGGTTTTCTAGCAGTGACAATAAGCGCATTGATTGTTTTGCCTCTAAAGATTTGCTGGCCGTGGCTCTTTTACAATTGGCTGAGCAACAAATTAATCAACAGCAGCAGGCTAAAGCAAAACAAACCTTGGCAAAGCTTAGCCATTTACCCGAAGGCTATTACCAGCAATATCACGTATTGAGTCAGTTAGCATTTTGGCCGCAACCTCCACAACTGCATCTGCAAGCGAAAAAAAACACGGTAGCTCAAACAATCGCGCATAAACAAGCACAAGCCTATATTTTGCTGAATACGGCCCTGTTGCACCTTGAGCAAAGAGCCTTTGAAAATGCCGAGAAAGATTTAATTAAATTAAAGCAAATAACTTGGCAAGCAGCTGAAAAAAGCTTTTGGCAACAGTTATTCAGTAGTGAAAATACTGCGGTAACAGTAAGTAGCTCTGAATATGAACAACAGTCTTTGAAAGATTATGCCAGTTTACTACTGGCACAGCTTTATATTGAACAGCAGCAGTTTTCATTAGCATACAAAGAACTTGCTCACTTTCCTCAAAATAGTCCATTTACTGAACAAGCTTTATTTTTATTTGCTTACGCTAGCCTAAAAACACAGCACTATGAAGAATCAGAAGCGATATTTAACTTAGTCTCAGCACGTTACCCAGCAAATTACTTAGGTTGGCAAGCTGATATTTTGCTAGCGCGTCAATACTTAGCACAAAGGGAGCTTGATACTGCACTATCATCTTATTTACAACTGGAGTCCAAGTATCAACAGCAATTGGCGAGTTTGGCACAGTTTGAACAACAAGTTATTTCAGGCTCTGCACAGTTCAATCGCAAGATTACGGTAGGTACCGTTGAGCTTGACTCAACTTGGTGGCAAAAAGCGCAAGAGAGCATTAAGTTAACCGGACACATTGAATATGCCAATGAACTTAGTCAACTTAAACAAAAATTAGCTAAACAGCAGCAGCAAGTGCAATGGCTAAATTATGCTATTACCATTAATGAACAACGACAACAGAGCATTATTGCTCAGCAGCAAGCAAAAAACTATCAGGCTAGTATTAAACGACTGCAGGTCCGTCGAGATCAACTTAGCCATATTTTGTTGGCAGTAGTAGAGCATAATGATGGTGAGAAGTTTGCTTCAGGTAAACAAACTCAGTGGTTACAACGGATTTCGAAAAGCCAAAAAATCATTGATAAGATGGAAAATTATCAGTCATATCAAAAAAAAATTAGTCAATATCAGCAACGCTTAAAGCGTGTTGAAGGCGTTTTAGCGTGGCAATTACAACAAGAGTTTCCACAGCGGTTATGGCGACATCGGCAACAGTTACAACAGCTGGATAAATCACTGGTGAAGCTACAGCAACAAATGCGGCAAGTAAATAATATTCAAGCACTCGCAAAGCACAACACGGGTTATTCCTCTGATGATATTTTAAATAGTAACAGCCAAGCCCAAAGGAGTTTATTTGGCAATGCGGGCTTAGACTTACCTCAGCTGAAGCAAAAGCAGCACAGGCTTGTGCAACAACATAATCGCTTAGTACAAGCGACGACTGAGCTAGATAAAACAACAGATAACAATATTCAAGCGCAGTTATTGGCTTTTATTACAGAGCAACGCCAGAGCCTAAATTATTATTTACACCATAGTCGACGTGCTATGGCTAAAATTTTAGAAGAGCAGCGAAAGGTTGATAATACCGATAATATAGCGCCGTCAAAAAATGCGAGCGTAGGAGCAGAAGGTTAATGGCTAGGTTTGCACAATACTGGCAGTCAGCCACTGCAAGAAAGCTAAATATTAGTAAAGTAAAGTTAGCTAAAGCTGGCTGCATATACTGTTTAGCATTTTCATTAGCAGCATGTCAGCTAATGCCAAATAAACTTGTGGGCGAAAAATCAGCTACTACTGAAAAGCAGTTCAGGCGGGCAAATTTAGCTGATTTGGCAAAGTCTCTGCAACAAGCTAATGAAGATAAAAGGGCTGAGCTTGCGAATGCTCGAGCTTTGCAAACGAAGCAAGAGCGTAGTAATAAGTTGGCTGAAATTTATCAATCAATGGTGTTATTAGAGCCTGATGCTAATGTCCGTGCGCAAATTAACTATCGATTGCTAGAGCTTGATACTGAATATTTTCAAGAAGTTGGCTTGACAGAACTTGATGATAAACAATCTAAGTTACTGTTAACTAAATTGGTTGATGATCACCAAGCTTTACTAGCCCGTTACCCTAACCGAGCTGAAAATGAAAACCTCTATTATCAATTGGCGAAAGCATATGACCTACAAGGTGAATTGCTAAAGAGTTTAGCGACTATTGAGCAAATTATTGCTTTATATCCGCAAACACAATACTTAGCGGAACTCTTGTTTCGTCAAGCTGAAATTTATTATAGCCAACAAGATTACCGAAATTCTTTAACTGCATATCAACAGGTATTAACAGCAAAAGATAATGAAAAATATCGTTTAAATAGTCTTTATATGTCAGGTTGGTCGCTTTTTAAAGCGAATGAGTTAGCACTTGCGGATGAAAAATTTATGGCGGTATTGGCGGAGTTGATGCAAGAGCAACAAGCAATTTCTGCTTCACAACAGCGTTTTGTTAGCAAGTTTCAAGCGCCTAACGTTAGTGAAAATGAAAATCAGCATGATTTCGACAAACTAACAAAATCAAAGCAAAGTTTAGTTACCGACACGCTTAGAATTTTAACTATCTCGTTGAGCCAGCAGCAACAAGTACAAAGCTTGCTAGCTTTGATGGATCGTTTTCAATTGTTAGATAAAGACAAGCAATATATAACAGCCCTTGAGCATGTTTTATTTCAAGAGCTTGCTTCATTTTTAATTGAGAAGAAACTTGAACACGATGCTGAATTGACCTACCAAGCTTATATTGAACGTAAACCAAACAGTATTTGGTCAACCCGTTTTAGTTTGGCATTAATTGCCATGGCAACTAAACGAGGTACTCATCCAGAAGTGAGAACTTTACAGCAAAATTATGTTGAGCATTATGGTCTAAAAAGTAATTTCTGGCAGCAAGCAAGTATTGATCAACAGCAAGAAGTTATTCCTTCGCTGTTGGCTTTTAGTCAGCAACGAAGTCGGCGCTTATACGCTTATGCTCAAGATGTTAGCTCGCCAGAGCAGCAAGTTATTGCCTTTGCTGATGCCGCAAACTGGTTAGGTCAATATCTGAGTGTTATTAACTTTACCAATAGTGAATACCCTCAGTTACTGGCGGCAGAAAGAATTGACGTTATTGCAGAACTATCGCTGTTTGCTGACGCTAGCTTTCAAGCACAAAATTATCAACAAGCATTAATCAGTTACCAAAATCTCGCGTATGGTACTGACAATGACAAGCTAAAAGTAACAACAAGTGAAACCTTAGATAAAGAGCTAAGTGAAAAACATGATGAAATCAAGCGGGTAGCAGCGTATGCAAGTACACTAACCGTGCGAAAATTGCTAAGCGTCGCACCAGCTAATCAGCAAACGACTTTACTACAAAAACGCACTAAGCTAGATAAGGCTTATATTGTTCACTATCCTAATGATGAGCGCGCTAAGGTACTAGCAAGCCAGGCTGCCCAATACTCTTTTGCTAATGCTGATTACGATAGCGTCTATTTTTATAGTGACTTTATTTTAAAAAACTATGGTATTGCAACAGCAAGCCGCGAGCAAATTCATGCGAAAATTTCGGCGCTAGATGCAACAGCATTTAAACAAGTACAAATTGCGAGTCAGCTAAAAGCAGATAGCTTTTATCAGCAGCACCAGTATGCAATGGCGGAACAAAGCTATTTACTGGCATTAAACTTCGTTGATAAAACGCTAGGCAAAAGTAAAGTTAAAGAATTTAATGAACTGATCGCTAACAGTATTTATCAGCAAGGGCTGGCGATAAAAGAGAGCCAACCTAAAGCTGCAATCGCACATTGGTTACGACTAGGTAAAGTTACCCCACAGGCAAGCTTCCGAGTTAATGCTGAGTTTGATGCGGCAAACTTGTTATTGAAAAATAAGCAGTGGCAGCAGGCGATTTCCGTATTATTGGCTTTTCAACAAAGCTTTCCAAAACACCAATACAGTGCCAGCATTCCAGCAAAACTAGCCGATAGTTATCAGCATTTAGCCCAGTATGAAAGTGCTGCAGAACAACTGATTATTATGCAAAAAAGTGCAGATTCAAGCGAGTTAAAGCGCGAATTGCAATATAGTATTGCCGAAAACTATTTGAAAGCGGACAGCCTAAAACAAGCTATTATCCATTTCCGCACTTATGCGCATAGTTATCCGAAGCCATTTAGTCTTGCTCAAGAAGTACGCTATAAAATGTCGGAGTTCTATCGTCAAACCCAAGAACCTAACAAGCGATATTTTTGGTACCGTAAAATACTATCGGCTCATAAAACCAATGTATCTAAGCAGGAGCTGGAAGTACAGCAACGTTCAAATTACTTAGCATCGCTATCGGCATACGAACTTGGTCAAGCTCATCAGCAAAGTTTTAGCAGTACTAAACTCACTTTGCCATTGAATAAAAGTTTGAAGCGTAAGCAAAAGTCATTAAAGCAAGCAGTAAGCTATTATCAACAAGTATTTGGCTTTGGCTTGGCTGATTTTGTCCCTAAGGCAAACTATCAACTAGCCAAAATGTATCAAATGTTGGCTGCTGATGTTATGGCGTCGCAATTACCAAAAGACCTAGATGAATTAGCGGCAGAAGAGTACAACATTTTACTGGAAGAGTTAGCTTACCCTTTTGAAGAAAAAGCCATTGAGTTATTCAGCAATAACACCGAACGAGCATGGCAAGGCTTGTATGATCAATGGATAAAGAAAAGTTTTGCCGCATTGGCGATATTAGAGCCTGCAAAGTTTGATAAATCAGAAAAACAACCTGAGGTGATTTATGCGCTATTTTAATTGCAGCTTAGTAGGCGATAAAATCTGCTTAGGGGGGGCGATGTTTGCATTGATGCTCTCTGGTTGTTCAGTACTAGACAATGCAACGTATAATAACACTGAAAAGCCAGAAAATAGTGCTGAGCAACAAGCTGAATTAAAAGCAATTGCAAAAGCCCTTGTTGATGAGACTCATTTGCAAGCTTCTCCAGATATCTTTGCTGCTAGTTCTGAGGTTAATAGCACTAAGTTAGTAGCTGAATTTCAAGCAACAGCGCAGAGTATTGAATATGCACGCCAACAGCAACAAGCACAACAAACGACCCCTTCACAAGTTAAAGAGCTATATCAGCAAGCACTTACCGAATTGGCTGAGCAAAATTGGCAGCAGGCTAATAAGCTGTTATCGCAAGTTATTGCAATTAGTCCAGAGCTAGCAGGTAGTTACATAAACCAAGCGATAATTGCTCAGAAAACCCAACAACCAGCGTTAGCACAAGAAAAAATTAATCGGGCGCTCAAGGTTAGCCCGCTTAACCCATATGCTCATAACCTTAATGGAGTTATGGCACGGGCGCGAGGTGACTTTTCGCTGGCAGAGCAAAGTTATTTACAAGCCCTTAATAGTTTGCCTGATTACGCTGATGCCCACCTTAATTTAGCTATTTTAGCTGAGCTATATCAAGGTAGGTTCGCCTTAGCACAACAGCATTATCAAGCCTACTTGTTAATTCATCAAGATGACAAGCAAGTTCAGCGTTGGTTAGCGGGCTTATCATTAAAATTAGCGCAAACAAGTTCAGGAGAATAAGGTGAGAATTAATATAATTTATCAATTATTCGTACCCACTGTGGTGTCACTAATTTTGCCCTTGCAGGTTGTACAGGCGCAACAAGTTAAGGAGTCGACAAATGAAAATACTTCCGCTTCTTATGTTATAGAAACTCAAGTGCAAGGCTCGCAAGAGCAACCGAAAGTTATTTATATAACCCCGTGGCAGGAGTTGAATTCGAGCTTGAGCATTGAAGAACATGAATTACGTATTCGACTACCAGCGTTAGCACCGGTTAACCCGAAAGTATTTAAAGACAGTGTGAATAGTTATTATCAGCAGCAAAAAAAACAGCAATAAAAATTAGTCACAAAAGAAATAAATAACAACAGAAACCCACTTAATAAGTAAACATTTTGTTTGCTTTAGCAGTAATAGAGTAAGGATTTACAACATGTTTGATATCATCATTGGTTTTCTACAAGACGGTGGGGCATTTATATTCCCAATTGCATTAGTGTTAGTGATTGGTTTAGCTATCACTATTGAGCGCTGGTTATTTTTAACAAAAACTTTAAACGCCAATAAGAAAGCTTTGTTAGCTATACAGCCTGCACTGAAGTCAGGTCAGCTACACAAAATTAGTGAAGCGGCAGACAAAAATAACGCGCCAGTATTACAAGTGTTGCAAGCAGGTATTAATCGTGTTTCGCAAACAAGACGTCGTGAAGATGTTGAATATGCCATGGAAGAAACGCTTATGGAACATATGCTAGGTCTGGAAAAGCGTACGCCATTTTTAGCAACCTTGGCTAATATTGCCACTTTACTCGGCTTATTAGGAACTATTATGGGCTTGATTGCGGCGTTCTCTGCTGTTGCCAGTGCTGATCCTGCTGAAAAAGCCAATCTATTATCCGCCAGTATTTCGGTTGCCATGAATACCACGGCGTTTGGTTTGATCACCGCAATTCCTTTGATTTTATTTCATACCGGTCTACAAAGTAAAACCATGTCGATTATTGACTCTTTGGAAATGTCAGGTCGTAAGTTATTGAATGCTTTGGCAAGCCAAGCTACAAACCAAATTACAGCCGATACTAATTCAGCTCAACAACAACCAACAGCGAATAATAGAGGGTAAGGTAATGAGACGCCTTCGTCGCCCACCCCAACAAGAAGCTGAGCTTGATATCACATCATTTATGAATTTAATGATAGTGCTAGTGCCGGTGTTATTGCTGAGTTTAGTGTTCTCGCAAGTAAGAATATTAAATTTACAGTTACCGATAAATGCTGAAAGTGATGCCATAAATCAAGATGAAAAGCCAAAACGCTTGGAGTTAGTGATAGATAGTCAAGGTATGCTGCTTAACTATCCTAGTGGTATTTTGTTAAAAAGTTTTCCCCATGATATTGCAAAGAACACTGATGAGAATGTTAGTGCCATATATGATTTTAAGGCACTGTCATTGTATTTGCAGGACCTAAAGTTAACCTTTCAACAAAAAAGTATTGAGAAAAAAGATATCGTTATTTTGTTGAGTCAAGAAACTGATTATCAAACCATTGTTTCTGCCATGGATACCGTACGTTCGTATAAAACTGTGGTCGCGGCAAGTGTTGTTGATGCCGAGCTTTTTCCGGATATTTCTTTAGGTGATGCCCCAAGTGGCATGCCACAAGAAGGGGAACTGTAAGTATGAAACAATCTTTACGAGCAAAACGCTTAGCACGTCACCATAAACGCTTAGGGGCTGCTAGCAAGTTGAATCTAGTTTCTTTGATGGATATTTTTACTATTTTAGTGTTTTTCTTAATTGTTAATCAGTCGGAAGTTAGAGTACTTCAAAATTCTGAAAAGCTTAATTTACCTGTTTCAATAGCGGAGCAGTTGCCTAGTGAAAATATTGTTGTGGCTGTTTTTGATAATCGTGTCGTTGTACAGGAACGCGCTATTTGGCAAAAAGAGACCAGCAAAAGTGATAACGCACTAACCGCGGAAGATATTGATGCTTTGATGCGTGCGCTGAAAACGGAATTAAATTATCAAGCAACAAAGCGCCCAGAACTTTCAGAATTAGAGCAGGAAAACGGCCGAGCTGTAACCATATTAGGTGATGCCAACATTGAATATCAAATTCTTAAACAAATTATGACAGTGTGTGCCGAAGCGAACTTTCGTAATATGTCGCTGGCTGTTGAACAAGTTGCAGCTAATCAAGCTGTGACTGCAGCAAGTATGGGTGGGGGCTAAGTTGTGACTTACAATCATTTAACCATGACACCGGCAACAGCAGGCACTGGGCAAGGGACAGTACAGAGTTTCTCTTTAGAGTTTCTGACTAATACTCGACAAGATAAAAAGTTCCATAATATTCTATTGGTACTTATAGCATTGTATTTTGTTATTGCGATTGTTGTACCTTTTATTGAGCGTATTGAAGTACCACGGGAGATAAAAGAGCAAGTACCCGCTCAATTAACTCGAGTTGTTATAGAGAAGAAACAATTGCCACCGCCTGTAAAGCTGAAACCACCAGAAGAGAAAGTAATCGAGCCACCAAAGCCAATCAAGAAAGAGCCTAAACCAGTACTTAAAAAAGAGCCTGAAATAAAACCTATAAATAAACGTCAGGCGGCAAAGCAAAAAGCGCAATCTTCAGGTTTAGCAGCGATGAAAGACGAGTTATTGGCAATGCGAGAGGTACTAGAAATAAAGCCTAATGCTGGTAAACAGCTACAAAAAAATACTGCTAAACAAACTCAAGTACAGCGTAAACTGCTGGCTGCTAAGGTTAATCAGCAAAGCAGTGCTTTGGCGAATGCAAAGGTTAGTCAAACGGTTGCCAGTGATGAGTTAAGTACACATAACACGCAAACTATCAGGTTATCTGATGAAGAAGTTATTGCCAGCGGTGAAGGGGAAGAGCAATACGCAGATAGCCAAGGCTTAGCAAATGTTCGTTCTGAAATGAAGTTAAGACAAACCTTAGAAGCAAGTAAGGCAAGGCTTTATGCTTTATATAACCGAGCACTACGTAAAGACCCGTTACTAAAAGGAAAGGTAGTCTTTAACATAGAAATTCAACCTAGTGGTGCTATCAGTGAAGTGTTTATTGAGTCGAGTGAATTAGATAATGCCAAACTAGAAAGGCAGTTATTAATTATTTTACGCTCGATAGGCTTTGGTGCTGAAGATGTTGAGTTAATGACAACTGTATGGGCGATAGAGTTTTTGCCACGTTAAGTTGTACTTATATCGAAGAATATTAGTGCTTAAATTTTGCTGTAAAACGAAAAAAGCTAGAAGGTGATCTTCTAGCTTTTTTTATTTAGCTTGAGCTGTGTTGACAAGTATTACTTTACTTCTTCACCAGCAGCTTGCTTATCAGCATGGTAGCTTGAGCGTACCAATGGACCACATGCAGCATGATCAAAGCCCATTTTATCCGCTTCACGTTTAAACATGTCAAAATCGTCGGGGTGAACGTAACGTTCAACCGGTAAGTGATGCTTACTTGGTTGTAAGTACTGACCAATTGTTAACATAGTCACGCCATGGGCACGTAAGTCGCGCATCACTTGCAAAATTTCTTCGTTAGTTTCGCCTAAACCTACCATAATGCCAGACTTCGTTGGCACGCCTGGGTTTGCTTCACCAAATTTCTTCAATAGATCTAAAGACCATTGATAGTTAGCACCTGGACGCGCTTTGGTATATAAACGTGGCGCTGTTTCAAGGTTATGGTTAAAAACACCAGGAGGGTTTTTATTGAGAATTTCTAATGCACGATCCATGCGGCCGCGAAAATCTGGCACAAGGATTTCAACTTTGGTATGTGGTGAATGCTCAGCGATTTCTGTAATACAATCAGCAAACTGTTGAGCGCCGCCATCACGTAAATCGTCACGATCTACTGAAGTAATAACTACATACTTAAGCTTCATGTCTTTTAGTGTTAATGCAAGCTTACGAGGCTCTTCTTGATCTGCCGCTAGTGGGCGACCATGACCAACATCACAAAATGGGCAGCGACGAGTACATATATCACCTAAGATCATAAATGTTGCAGTACCGTGATTAAAACATTCTGATAAGTTAGGGCATGATGCTTCCTCACATACCGAGTGCAGATCATGCTTGCGTAATGCCGCCTTTATGCCATCAATACGTTCTGAGCTTTTTGGTAATTTAATGCGTAACCACTCAGGCTTTCTTAGCATTGTTTCTCGTTCAGAGGTGACAACCTTGATTGGAATATGCGCCATTTTTTCGGCGTCACGTAATTTAGTACCTGGAGTAATGCGTGATGATTTAGTGGTCATGTATTGTTTCCAACCCCGTTTGATAAGATAAATTTTCGGTATGCAATAATTCACTTAAGTGCTTCACTAGTGAATTTCCTGCTTGTTCTACAGAATTTGGGCCCTGTAGATCGATAGTTTGTACCATTTCTAACCCTTGATATCCGCACGGGTTAATACGTTGAAACGGTGATAAATCCATATTGACATTCAATGCTAAGCCGTGAAACGAACAGCCTTTACGTACACGAAGCCCTAATGAAGCTATTTTCTTGTCATCAACGTAAACGCCAGGAGCATCTGGTTTTGCATGGGCTTCAATGCCAAAATCAGCCATGGAAGCAACAATACCATTTTCAATGAGGGTTACTAATTCTCGTACGCCCATTTTTCGACGACGGAGGTTGATCATAAAGTAAATCACCTGCTGACCTGGGCCGTGATAAGTTACTTGGCCGCCACGGTCAACTTTAACTACCGGAATATCGCCTGGCATTAATAAGTGTTCGTCTTTACCTGCCTGTCCCTGGGTAAATACCGGAGGGTGTTCAACTAACCAAAGTTCGTCAGCGGTATTCTCGTCTCGATTATCGGTAAAATTTTGCATAGCATGCCAAACATCTACATAGTCAGTATTGTTTAGCTGCCGAATAATCAATGTGTTTTTCAAAATATATCTCTATAAAATTTTGATTAAATCATTATATCCAAATAATAACTGGAATACACCCTGTTAAAAGTAGGGTTAAAGAACGTAGCGAACTTGTTCGATAGCATTTAAGGTTTTATATATTTTTTCGATGTGCTCTTTACTCGTTACAGTTACGGCAACTGATATAGAGTGGTAATTACCTTTTGAGCTTGGCTTAATTTTTGGTGCGTAATCACCAGGCGTATGCTTTTGCAACTCGCCAACAACTAGATCCGGCAATTCGTCACAGGCGATACCCATCACTTTAAAGTTTAATACGGTTGGAAATTCTAATAGTTCATCAAACTTAGTTTTCATTTGTTTTCTCTTACGCTGTACAACACCAGTGCGTTACCGGTTGTTTAATGGAATTAACAAGTTAAGTTAATATTCGTAACGACGGCTTGTTTAAGTTGGCGATATTTTAACACTATTTATCGTAAATGTGATCAATCGTCGTTAATTTGGAGCTTGTATGCGCTAATAAATGAGGGGTTATTATCTAAAATCAATGTTTAGTTGGCGTTTTATTTAGCTTTATTTTAACTAAATACTCATTTGAGAAAACTTGCCTATAGCCATTAATGCAAAAAACTCAGCCTAAGCTGAGTTTTTTATAACAATTAGCCGCTAATTTGAGGCTTTAATTTAAATTACTCAATTTGTTAATTAGCAAACTGCAGCTTTACGTAATCTAGCAATTTGGTAAACATGCTACCTTCTTCAATCGCTTGTAGAGTAACAAGTGGGTATTGTGCAATATCTTCGCCGTCTAACTGTAGAAATAATTTACCGACTACGGCACCTTTTTGTAATGGTGCTGTTAGTTGTTGGTCTAACTCAAAATTAGCTTGTAAGTTTTTACGTTGGCCGCGAGGAATGGTGATTGGAGTGTCTACCATAATACCTAAATCAACTTCTTTCTGGTTCCCCATCCATACTCGGTTGCTGACAAATTTTTCGCCTGCTTTATACGGTGTGTAAGTTTCAAAAAAGCGGAAGCCATAGTTTAGTAGTTTTTTGCTTTCAACTTTACGAGCGCGTTCGCTGTCAGTCCCCATTACAACACTAACTAAGCGCATATCGCCTTTGGTTGCAGAAGTTACTAAGCTATAACCAGCTTGCGAAGTATGGCCTGTTTTTAAGCCATCAACTTTCATGCTTTTATCCCATAATAAACTATTACGGTTATATTGCTTAATGTTGTTGTAGGTAAATGATTTTTGGCTGTAAAGCTTATATTCATTTGGTACGTCACGTATAAGAGCAATAGCTAGTGTTGCCATATCGCGTGCCGTTGTTTTGTGCTCTTGGCTGTCTAAACCGTGGCTATTTTCGAAAAAGCTACTGTGCATGCCTAATTGTTCAGCGTGAGCATTCATTAGTTGCGCAAAGGCATCTTCACTACCAGCAATATGCTCAGCCATTGCAACACAGGCGTCGTTACCTGAGGCAACAATAATACCTTGGTTTAGCAGGTCTACCGATACTTCAGTGCCAACTTCGATAAACATTTTTGATGAGTCAGGAAAGTTCTTAGCCCAAGCATTTTCACTAATTGTTACCGCATCATCGTTGCTAATATTACCGCTTTCAAGCTCTTTACCTATAATATAACTTGTCATCATTTTGGTTAAGCTTGCCGGAGCTAACAAAATGTCGGCATTACTTTCGGCAATCACTTTACCGGTATTGTAATCAATTAAAATATGACCTTTGGCATTAACTTCAGGTGCTGATGGGATAATGGTTTGTGCTTGAGTAAGGGAACAAACACTTAATAAAACTGAGCCTAAAAAAGTCATTAATTTTGTTGGTTTTCTAGTGGCTCGATTAACCTGAATTTGGGGCATAATTGTCCTGCAGCGCGATTATTTAATGGAAATTATAAAATTTTAAGCAGTATAACAGTTTTCATTTTGATTTCTATTAGGCGAGAGCACCAATTTGTTACGGTTGATGAATTTCTCATACTGCGAACAATATCAATAATGTAAACATACCTGCAATGTCGTGTCAGTACTGACAGTCTACTCGTGAATAACCTCAGGTTATTCACTTGTTCTACGAACAAATGCATTCGGATAACCATTGTTTTTAATGGCTAAGAGTAAACTTGCGAGTTCCTCACGCTGTTTAATCGGACCGACTAAAACGCGAAAAATTCCATTTATTTTCTCTAGTTGCGTTTCTTTTTGATGCAGTGTTGCAAGTGCGTTGGCTAAGTTCTGTGCTTGTGCTGCACTTTTACTTGCAAACACTTGAATATATTCAGCATTGTTCTTATTGGCTACTGCTATGGTTGAATTGGTAACTGCCTGCGGTTCAACTTGTGGCAGCTTGTTACTAGAGGACGTTTCAGCTGAACTTATTTCACTGGTTGAGGTTGGCACTGCAAGAGGAGGGGAGATTGCTTTTGGTACCGGAGTTACTTTTGCATTGGCAAAGTTTTCATTTTTAAGTGAACGTAAAGCACTCACTGAAAAGTCGGTAATGGCACTAACAGTCACGTTAGCCGTGCCCGTTTTTAACATGTCTAATTTATAGGCTGCACTATAAGATAAATCGATAATGCGGCTTTGATGAAAAGGGCCCCGGTCATTTACTCGTACAATGACACTTAAGCCATTTTCGTTATTAACGACTTTTAAATACGTTGGTAAAGGTAAGTTCTTGTGAGCGGCGCTCATCGCGTACATATCGTAAATTTCACCATTAGAGGTGAGATGACCATGAAATTTCTTGCCATACCAAGAGGCAATGCCTGTTTCGGTGAAACCTTCAGCTGATTTTAATACTTGATAATGTTTTCCGCGCACTTGATAATGTTTATTACCGCCCCGGCTATGGGTCTCAGCGCGTGGCGTGGCGTCGTGTAGTTCACTACTACTTGGTAGCCTGCTCGGCGTACTATCATGTTTTTGCTGATACCGGCCGGTATTGCTACTACAAGCTGAAAGCAAAGCAAGAATTAATATATTGATGGCGCAGGTTTTTATTTTATTTTTCGCTATATCAAGCATGAATATTCACTACTGAATTGAGTTAGGCGTGAAATCGCCGATGCGTACTAATGGCCATTAGCATGCCAAATCCAGCCATTAATGTCACCATTGACGTTCCACCATAGCTGACTAGTGGTAGTGGTACACCAACAACCGGCAATAAACCTGAAACCATGCCGATATTTACAAAAACGTAAACAAAAAAAGTTAAGGTTAAACTGCCTGCAAGTAGTTTAGTAAAAGCATGCTGGGCGTTAACCGCAATCCATAAGCCACGCATGACAATTGCTAAATAAACAGTAAGTAATAAGCCAACACCGACTAAACCAAATTCTTCACTAAACACCGCAAAAATAAAGTCGGTATGGCGCTCTGGTAAAAATTCTAATTGTGACTGTGTACCTTGTAGCCAGCCTTTACCTTGAATGCCGCCCGAGCCAATTGCGATTTTCGATTGAATAATATGGTAACCAGAGCCGAGCGGATCTTGTTCAGGGTTTAAAAAAGTTAATACCCGCTGTTTTTGATAAGGTTTCATCAAAAACATCCATAATATTGGCGCGAATGCAGATGCTAAAGCGGCACATGTACCTATTAACTTCCAACTCGCACCAGCAAGAAATATAACAAATATACCAGAGCTTGCGATAAGTAACGATGTGCCCAAGTCAGGTTGTCTTGCTATTAATAGGGTAGGTAACAGCACTAAAATAAAGGCAATAATAATTTTTGAAATTTTGGTTGGTAAGTCGTATTGGCTAACATACCAAGCTATCATGATTGGCACGACAAGCTTCATTATTTCAGACGGTTGAAACTTGGTAAACCCTAAGTCTAACCACCGCTGTGCGCCTTTGCCAACATGGCCAAATAGTAATACCGCCGTTAGTAGCAGTAGCCCTAAGACAAATACTGGTACGGCCCATTTTCGATAAGAAAGAGGCGGAATTTGCGCAACAATAAACATGACAAAAAGTGCAACACCGACACGTTTAGCGTGACGAATTAACATTGCACTTTCTTGCCCGCCGGCGCTATATACGACAAAAAGCCCCAAGGTCATTAACACTAAAATACCGGCTAAAAGAGGTAGGTCAATGTGCATACGCTGCCATAATGTGCGTTGCTTTTGTTGATCATGGCCTGTGCTGCGCATTATTGGTTCCCCGAGTTTTTATTGGCGCTTTGCGAAATATCTTGATGATAAACGTTATCGTGTAATGGGTGTTTATTCTTGTCTTGGCTGATAATTTCTCGGTCGCCAAAATATTGATCCATTATTTGACGAGCAACAGGGGCCGCGTTTGCACCACCACCGCCTTTTGCGACGTTTTCAATGGCGACAGCAACAACGATTTCTGGGCTCTCGTATGGTGCGAAAGCAATAAACATGGCATTATCACGTTTGTTTTCTTGTACTTTCGTTGCATCATACTTTTCGTCTTGCGCTAAATTTGCCGTTTGTGCTGAACCGGTTTTACCGGCTGCATCATATTTGCTGCCTTTAAAAGCGCTGTAGCCAGTAGCACCAACTTTTTGTACTGTATTGTGTAAACCGTCTAAAACTATGTCCCAGTTATTTTTATCTTTTAATACAATTGGCGGTTTTTCATCAACTTGATAGTCAGTCACTATGGTTGTTTGCTGATTATTATTAGCTGTGTCGGTGACGACTTCTGTGGTTGCTTTGAGTAGGTGTGGAACCTTAATTTCACCTTTATTCACTAAAATAGAAATCGCTTGTGAAAGCTGTAAAGGGGTGACTGTCCAAAAGCTTTGTCCAATACCGACTGATAAAGTTTCTCCGGTATACCAGTTTTGGTTATAACGACCGCGCTTCCATTCGACGCTTGGCATTATGGCGCGACTTTCTTCATGAATGTCTATGCCAGTGAGCTCTCCAAAACCAAACTTTTCCATCATTTTGCTAATACGAGTAATGCCAAGCTTATAGGCTAAATCATAATAATAAACATTACACGACTGCTCTAATGACTTAGTTAAGTTAACTTTGCCATGGCCCCACTTTTTCCAATCTCGTCGCTTGGTTTCTATACCTGGTAGTTGGTAAAAACCAGGATCGTAGATTTCTGTTTCTGGGGTAATAATACCTTCATTTAACCCTGTTAGTGCTAACAAAGGTTTGATTGTTGAAGCGGGTGGGTAACCCTGTACAGTACGATTGAGTAAAGGTTTATTACTTTTCGGATCTAATAGCTTTTTATACTTTTTACTACTGATGCCATGAACAAAGAGGTTGCCGTCAAAACTTGGATTTGAATACATGGCTAAAACACCACCATCTCTTGGATCAATAGCAACCACAGCGCCACGCTTGCCTGAAAGCGCACGTTTAGCGATCATTTGTAATTCAATATCTAATGTTAAGGTTAAATCTTTACCTGGAACAGGTGGGGTAAAATCTAACGTACGTATCACTCGGCCTTGATTATTAATTTCTACCTCTTGGTGACCAATAGTGCCGTGTAATATGTCTTGATAATAACGTTCTAATCCAAGCTTACCAATGTTACGTGTAGCAGCGTAGTTATCGGCAATACCTTGTTCTTCTAATTTAATCGAGTCTCGACGATTAATTCGTGCCACATAACCTAGTGAATGTGTAGTTAAATCGGCAAATGGGTAATAGCGTTTTAAGCGTGCATCAATAAAAAAACCAGGAAATTTATGCTGGTTGACTGAAAAGAGCGATACTTGTTGGTCGCTCAAGCGCGAATGTAATTCAAT
Organism: uncultured Colwellia sp.; assembly: GCA_913058245.1. Classification (GTDB taxonomy): domain Bacteria; phylum Pseudomonadota; class Gammaproteobacteria; order Enterobacterales; family Alteromonadaceae; genus Cognaticolwellia. The sequence continues at coordinate 217,099 of CAJXQJ010000002.1, read as the reverse complement.
CGGTTTAAAGCGTCGTTTACTTTTTAAGGCCTTAAGCAGCTTGTTTTGTTTTTCCTGACTAATGTCGAGTAGCTGGCTGAGTTCTTTTAAGCTGGCTTTGATATCGTCTACTTGTTCAGGGATCACTTCTAAACTATAAACCGGTTTATTATCAGCAAGTAGTACGCCGTTGCGATCGTAAATTAAGCCTCTATTTGGTGCGACTGGAAGTAACTTTATGCGATTTGAATTTGAGCGAGTTTGATACTTTTGATATGAGTTAACCTCTAAATCGTAAACATTACTAAAAAGTATTAACGACAGTACCAATACGCCAATAAAGGTAATAAATGTGCGACGTGCGAAAAGGTTGGCTTCTGCACTGTGATCTCTTATGGCAACACGTTTTTTAGCTGCCATGATTTACTCGCGATGATAGGGGTGATTATTATTAATTGACCAAGCTCGATATAGGCTTTCAGCGACAACAATACGCACCATAGGGTGTGGTAATGTTAAGGGTGACAATGACCATTTTTGCTCAGAAGCGCGAATACAAGCAGGCGCTAAACCTTCAGGGCCGCCAACTAGCAAGGCAACGTCTCGACTATCCACATGCCAGCGCTCTAGTTGTTTAGCCAAATCTGGCGTTGTCCACGGTTTTCCTTCTACTTCTAAAGTAACAATGCGATTACCTTTTGGTATTGCCGCTAGCATTTGCTCACCTTCTTTTTCAAGGATTCTTGCAATATCGGCATTTTTACCGCGTTTACCTGGCGTTATTTCGACAAGGTGAAAGCTCATGTCACGTGGAAAGCGTCGGCAGTATTCATTAAAACCTTGGCTAACCCAAGCCGGCATTTTATTGCCTACAGCATATAAGGTAATGCGCATTGTCGTTTATGCTATTCCCAAAGTTGTTCTAATTGGTAACGGTCGCGCACTTCATCGGTCATGATATGAACTATCACGTCGCCTAAATCTACTAATGACCACTCACCAACATCATTGCCTTCTACACCTAAGGCTTCAACACCTGCGGCACGACATTCGATCGTTAATGATTTAGCAATGGAAATTACATGACGTTTTGAGTTACCAGAACATATGATCATACAGTCGGCGAAGCTCGACTTTTTAGATACGTCTAAATTGACAATATCACGGCCTTTCATATCTTCGATTTTTTCAGTAACAAACGTAATTAGATCTGAGCTTTGCAAGTGGGGTATCTCTATTAAGAACAATAATCGGCGATAATAGCATTAATTTGTTTATCAGTTAACCGTGTAATGTTGTCAAGGAGGAGTTTTTTAAGTAACAAAGCGTTTTTCGTACGAGGATAGGGCAATATTATTAATAAAAGTTTTAGCGGTAAAGTTGTTGTTGTTCTATATATTCAAATACTCGTGGGTGAACAAGAGCTTCATAATTAATATCTTGGTGAATGTAATGGCGAATTTGTGTTGATGAAATATCAACTGCGGTGCAGTCGTGCAAAATAATTTTGCCATGGGTATGCAGTTTTAATTGCGCAACATTATCAATAATATGAGGCAACAAGACCGGAGGAAGTTTGCTGGCAAGTTGCTGATGACAATATCCAGGTCGAATATTGATCACTAAATTTGATAATTCCAAAATTTTTTGCCATTGGTGCCAACGTGTAAATGAAAGTAGCGAATCCATACCCATAATAAAATGTAAATGTGCATTAGGCTTGGCTGCTTTTAATTCCATTAAGGTATCAACGGTATATGAATGGCTGTCTCGTTGTAATTCTCGCGTATCAAGCTGAAATAATGGCTCCTCATAGCAGGCTAACCGTACCATTGCAACACGGTGACTGGCGGTTGCATGAGTACTATTTTTGTGTGGCGGAATATGCGCGGGTAGTAATGATACTTGTGTTGCTCCTAACCATAACGCGGTTTCTTTCGCGGGTTGGGTATGCCCATTATGTATCGGATCGAATGTACCACCGAGTAGTAAAATTAACTCAGGTTCAGAAGATTTAGTTGTATTCATAATCTAGGCTGAATTTTTCACTAAATTCGCTGTGATATAAGCAGATAAATATGTCACTAAGGAGAATGAACGGGTTAAAGTCACTGCTGGTTTTACTGAGTAAATCGACTTGCGCTAATCTCCCCAGTGCTTGCTCAGTATTTGCTAAACTAATATGGCTTAAAGCGTGCTGGTATAAAGGTTTCTTTTTATCCCAAATGCGGTACTGCTTAAAAATTTCATTTTGAGTAGCGCCTTGAGATAATTGAGAAAGCATCGCATGTAGTTGATTAATTTCTTTGTGAACAAACCAGACTAATTGCCCAAATGCACTGCCGTCATGTTGTAGTTGATCTAACATAGCGAGGCATTTTTTTAGATCGCCAATCAGTAATGTATCAAGTAATTGAAATGGATTGAATTTCGCTTGTTTGATCAACAGTTGTTCAGCATCTTCTACGCTGACCATTTGCAGGCCAAATAATATTGATAGTTTTTCCAGCTCTTGAGCAAGAGCCGGTAAATTACCTTCAAAAAGCTCTGCTATTAGTTCGAAAACGTCAGGTTGTAATGACAGTTGCAATACACGGGCTTGGTTTGCCAACCACTGCTTAAGTTGTTTACCTTCAATATCATATAAAGGCAAAAAGCAGCCAGTAGCTTCTAGCGATTTAAACCACTTACGTTTTTGTGTTGCCGCATCAAGTTTCGGGCCATGAAAAACAAGTTGCACATCTTGGTGTAAAACTGTGAGAAGCTGTGCAATTGCTTTTGCACCAACGTCGCCAATTTTGCCATTTACAAATTCAACTTCAATAATACGCAAAGAAGAAAACAAGCTCATTGATTGATATTCTTGAAACAGGTCGTCCCAATTGAATTTGTCGTCAACACTAAAACGAACAAGTTCGTCAAACCCTTGCTGTTTTGCTGCGGTTTTGATGTTGTTTAAAGCATCATTTTTTTGCCATGGTTCATCACCGAAAACCAACCAAACAGGCTTGAAACCTTGTTTAAGTGTGTTGCTGAGTTGGTTATGGTAGATGCGCATATAAGGTGCTTAACGTACTCGACAAATAGCGAGTTTATAACTCGATACTGGCCATATCACGTAAAATTTTCGTTGCCGCTTCTTGGCGCATTTCTCGTAACATGAGCGAAAGTTCACGACTTTTTGCTAATGCAATATCAGGATCGTCTTGATAGTCGCGGTTCAATTCAAAGTTAAAGTTTTGAACATCTTTACCTGGGATAAGTACTTGATAGCGTACCGTGTAAATCAATTCATACTCTGCAACTTGTCCATTAGGAAATACCGACAAGGTTCTGCGGTCTAAGTTATCTTGCAAAATACGCATTTGAGGAATGGCTTTATCGCTTGCTTTAACAAGTTTTACATCATTTATTTTTAAATGTTGTCTAACGAGTCGAGTTAACTCGCCAAATTTATCAACAGAGCTAAACTCTATGGTTTGTAATTCAGGCGCTAATAAATAATTACCACGTAGTTGAAAACCACAGCCGCTTAAAATGGCACTTAACAAGCTAATGGAAATAAATAAACTAATTTGGCGAATTATTAATTGAGTCATACATGCTTCACTATTTTCTTGTAAAAGTAGGCAAAATTTAATGATGGTTTAATGCCCAGTCCAATACCGTTAAACTGGCGAGTAATAATGTTTATAAGGTATTACTCGCCTTATTTGCAACTAATATTGATTAATTAGCCACAATGTTCAACAGTTTACCTGGTACGTAAATAACTTTACGTACGGTTTTTCCGTCTGTGAATCGAGTCACGTTTTCATCGGCAAAACCAATAGCTTCAACCGTTTCTTTTGTTGCATCGGCGGCAACAGTTACCTTCGCACGAACTTTACCGTTAACCTGTAAAATGATCAGCTTTTCATCTTCGACTAAAGCGCTATCATCAACAACAGGCCATAGTGTGTCTTCAACAGACTCACCGTCACCAATCATGCTCCATAAATGGTGACTCATATGTGGCACAATTGGTGTTAACATTAAGACCACCGCGCGAATAGCTTCATGCATAACAACGCGATCTTCTATTGTTTCCATGCTTGCTTTGCTTAAGTGGTTCATTAATTCCATGATGGCAGCAATTGCCGTGTTAAAAGTATTACGACGACCAATATCGTCACTTACTTTAGCAATTGTTTTATGTAATTCACGACGTAGCGATTTTTGCGCTGAGTTTAATGTTAAACCGCTAACATCTGGCGCAGCTGTTGATACTTCTGCGGCTTCGGTAAAGTCGAAAGCTAACTTCCATACACGTTTTAAGAAACGATGTGCACCTTCAACGCCTGAATCTGACCATTCTAACGTTTGCTCTGGTGGTGAAGTAAACATAATAAATAAACGTACAGTATCGGCGCCGTATTGTTCAATAACTTCTTGTGGGTCAATGCCGTTATTTTTCGATTTAGACATTTTACTCATGCCCGCTGAAATAACCGCTTCACCATCTATTTTGCTTATCGCTGAAGTTACATGACCTTTTTCATTTCGCTCTACATCAACATCTGATGGTGCAATCCACTCTTGTGCGCCGTTGTCGGCTTCACGGTAATAAGTATCGGCTAACACCATACCTTGACACAATAACTTCTTGAATGGCTCGTCTGATTCAACTAAACCTACATCACGTAGAAGTTTATGGAAAAAGCGCGAGTAAAGTAAATGCAAAATAGCATGCTCAATACCACCTATGTATTGATCAACAGGTAACCAGTAGTTGGCTTTAGCTGGATCTAACATTTGTGTGTCATCGTTTGGTGAACAGTAACGCGCGTAATACCAAGATGATTCCATAAAGGTATCGAAAGTGTCAGTTTCGCGGAAGGCTTCTTCGCCGTTATAGCTTGTTTTTGCCCACTCTGGATTGTCTTTAATAGGCGAAGTAACACCATTCATTACCACATCTTCAGGTAATTCAACCGGTAGTTGGTCAGCAGGTACAGGTACAGATTCACCATTAGCTAAGTTGACCATTGGAATTGGTGTACCCCAGTAGCGTTGACGAGAAACACCCCAATCACGTAAGCGGTAATTAACCGTTACTTTGCCTTTATTTTCGCTGGTTAATTTTTCTGAAATCGCTTTGAACGCAGCGTCGAACTCAAGGCCGTCAAACTCACCTGAGTTTAATAATGCACCTTTTTCAACAATGGCTGCTTTGGCAATATCGTCGCCTTCTTGAGCAACAATAACTTGCTTAATTTCTAAACCATACTTTTGAGCAAACTCGAAATCACGTTGGTCGTGGCCAGGCACCGACATTACCGCACCTGAGCCGTAATCCATTAAGACAAAGTTTGCAGCCCATACCGGTACTAATTCACCACTAATTGGGTGAATTGCTTTAAGGCCAGTGTCGACACCTTTTTTCTCCATCGTTGCCATATCAGCTTCGGTGGCTTTGTTGGTTTTACACTCTTGAATAAACTCAGCAAGTGCTGGATTATTTTCTGCAGCAGCTAGCGCTAATGGGTGTTGTGCCGCTAGTGCAACATACGTAACCCCCATTAATGTGTCTGGACGAGTGGTGTAAATATCGAAACTGTCTGATGAGTCAGCTACTTGGAAGGTCATCTCTACACCTTCAGAACGGCCAATCCAGTTACGTTGCATGGTTTTAACTTGTTCAGGCCACTCTTCAAGTTGGTCTAAGTCGTTAAGTAACTCTTCCGCATAATCAGTAATTTTGATAAACCACTGTGGAATTTCTTTACGTTCAACAATGGCACCAGAGCGCCAACCGCGACCATCAATAACTTGTTCGTTCGCTAATACGGTTTGATCAACCGGATCCCAGTTTACTGTAGCGTTCTTCTTGTACACTAAACCTTTTTCATAAAGTTGTGTGAAGAACCATTGCTCCCAACGGTAATAATCTTTTTTACAGGTTGCTAGTTCACGGCTCCAGTCATAACCAAAACCTAATGACTTTAATTGATTACGCATATAATCAATATTTTGATAAGTCCATTTTGCTGGTGCTGAGTTGTTTTTAATTGCAGCATTTTCAGCAGGTAAGCCAAACGCATCCCAACCCATAGGTTGCATCACGTTTTTACCTTGCATACGCTGGTAACGCGAAATAACGTCACCTAAGCTGTAGTTACGAACATGACCCATATGGAGGCGACCACTTGGGTATGGAAACATTGCCAAACAATAAAATTTTTCTTTTCCAGGTTGCTCTTCAGCTTTGAAAGTGTTGTTGTCAGTCCAGAACTTTTGAACTTCGGCTTCAATTGATTGGGGGTTATAAATGGATTCCATTAAGATTTCTCAAACACGCTAAAAATAAGATATTCAACTCGCTTTTGTCAGTGAATTTTTATAAGAAAATTTTCTGTTTAGTCAGCTAAATTGAAGTGATAAAAATAATCTCGATAGGATACCTTATCTCAAGCGTTAGCGACAAGTTAAAGCGCGATAAAGCGTCAGTTTTTTATTAAATTACTAATAAATTCAGAAGAACGCTGAAAAGCACCGCTATGGTTAGCAAGTTACACTATAATTAACAGGTATATTATTAGCTATACTCGCATTAGTAAGGACGGTGATATGAAACAACAACAATCTCGTTTTCAAGATGTTTATCGAAAATTACAAGTTTGGCTAGACGATACCAATCAACATGAAGTGCGCTCTATTGTTGACTTCATTACAAAGGCGAAAAGCATTTTAATTGCTGCTGAGCAAATTCCTGAGCAACAGGTGAAGCAGTTTATTGATAATTTAAGTTATGATTTGAATGAATTTTATCAGCAATCTCAGTCTGACATTAAACATTCATTATATTTAGAGCTCCTAAACGAAAGTCTTTGGTCAACCTTATCTAATATTACTGATAGATCACAGGTAGAGTGGAGTGAGCTAGTTGATGATTTTCAGCATCAAGGGCTATATCAGTCGGGTGATTATGTTGGTTTTGGTCAGTTAGTATGTCAGCAATGTCAGCACAACATAACCTATAGTCATGCCAGTACAATTGTTGATTGTATAGAGTGTGGTGGTAATAGTTTTCAACGTGTTAGCCTAACTCCGTAATTACTCAGCTTTTTTTGATATTGTTTTTGCTCCAAGGGTTGAACTCACGGTACACTATATTCAATTATTCGGTATCTAAGCATCAGCTTGGTATTAACATCGCATTCCAAAGAGATCTTCTATGACGAAATTGTCGACAAATGTAAGCTTAACCCCACGCCAATTAACAGCAGAGTTAACGGTAGAACAGTTTGCAAGTGAGACGTCCTCCTCAGAAATAGAACAAGTATTTATTGGTCATGAACGTGCTAAAGAAGCACTAAATTTTGGCTTGTCAATGGATGCTCCAGGTTTTAATGTTTACGCTATGGGCGAGCATGGAACTGGCCGACAAACGCTGATCAAGCAAATGTTAGCTGCAACGGCTAGCCAAGAACCAACACCGCAAGAGTGGTGCTATATTAATAATTTTGACGACCCTAATACTCCTCATAAATTATACGTTAGCCCGGGTGATGGTAAGCAATTACTTACTCGCATGAACACTTTTATTGACGAGTTAATGGACTTATTTCCTGAAATATTTGATAACCCAGGTTATCAGCGACAAAAAGCCGCAATTGATCGAGAGTTTAACCAAACTTATGACGAAGCAATTGCTGATGTTGAGGAAACGGCATTAAAAAATGATGTTGTCTTATATGAAGATAATGGTGAAATTGGCTTTTCACCATTAGTTGATGGTAAGCCACTTAATGACAAAGAATTTGCTAATTTAAATGAACCTAAACGGGCTGAATTTTATGTTTTATTAGCAAAATTAGAAGACGTATTGTCAGAGAAGTTAATTGAGTTGCCACAGTGGAAGCGAAAATCATCAGATAAATTGCGTAAGCTTAAGCACGAAACCGCTGAAAATAGTATTCGTCCGTTTTTAAAGGAACTTGAACATGAGTTTGCCAGTAATATTGGTGTCTTAAAGTACCTTTCAAAAGTTAAATCGCATGTGGTTGATGCGGTATTAGAAGTGTTAGTTGATGAAAGCAATGACGCTAATAATGATAAAGATAAGCGAAAGCTAATGGTTGAGCGTTTCTTACCTAACTTATTAGTACCACGTAAGGCGGATGAAGGTGCACCAGTTATTTATGAGCAAAATCCAACTTTTCAAAACTTATTTGGCCATGTTGATTTTGCCAGTTTTCAAGGCAGTAGTTATACCAGTTATCGTTTGATTCAAGCAGGTGCGTTACACAAAGCTAACGGTGGTTATTTATTACTAGAAGCCGATAAATTACTAACCCAACCTTTAGTGTGGGCACGCTTAAAGTTAGCGTTAAAATCTCAGAAAATTACTATTGAAAACCCGTATTCAGAATATAGCCAACCAGGTGCGTTTAGCTTGCAGCCAGAAAAAATACCACTAAAAGTAAAAGTGATTTTATTGGGCGATCCTGAAATTTATTATACTTTACAAGATTATGATCAGGAATTTACCGAGCTTTTTCGGGTGCTTGCTGACTTTGACCGTCATTTAGATAAAAGCCAAACCAACCTTAACGATTATGCCAACTTAATTCGTCAACGTGCCTACCGCAATGATTATCCAGAAGTAACCGATGAAGCTGTGTTAGAGCTGGTTAAATACGCGTTAAGACGTGCGGAACATCAACATAAAATTTCCGCTAATATAGTGCAAGTAAATGACTTACTAGATGAAGCGTATTACCTTTGGAAATTATCCGATAGCAGTAATGGTTTATGTGGTAAACATGTTGCCATGGCGTTAGCGGCTAAGCAGCGACGCACCGGGCGCATGAGTGAGGCTTGGTTAGAAGAAATTAAAGAGCGACAACTGCTTATTGATACTGAAGGTGAAAAGGTCGGCAATATTAATGGCCTAACCGTGCTTGAAATAGGCGACAGTGTTTTTGGTACGCCAGCGAGAATAACGGCAACAGTCTATGCTGGTAGCCAAGGGGTTACCGATATTGAACGTGAGGTCGACTTAGGGAAATCTATCCATTCAAAAGGGGTTTTGATTTTAACAGGGTATTTAGGCCACAAATACGGGCAAAACTTTCCTGTAACTATTTCTGCCAATATTGCTATCGAGCAGTCGTATGGTCATATTGATGGGGATAGTGCATCAATGGCTGAGCTTTGTGCTTTAATATCTGCCATTGCTAATTTACCTATTAATCAAGGCATTGCGATTACAGGTTCAATGAACCAACACGGTGAGGTGCAATCTATTGGCGGCGTTAACGAAAAAATAGAAGGCTTTTATCGTTTATGTAAAGACAAAGGCTTAACAGGCATGCAAGGGGTGATCATCCCTAAAACGAATATGATTAACTTGATGTTAGCGCCTGATGTGATTGAGGCGGTAGAAAATAACATGTTCGCTATTTATGCCGTTGAAAATATTGACCAAGCAATTGAAGTATTAATGGCGCAGCCTGCAGGAGAAATAAGCCGAACAGGCCGTTACCCTCGAAAGTCTATTCATGGCTTAGTGTTAGATAAACTTTCTGCTTTTTCTGATTTGCTTAATGGCGCTGAAGAGTAGGGGCTAAATTACCTTTGTTTAAAATATTTAATCATTAAAAAATAAACACGGCAAACGCCGTGTTTATTGCTTTCTTGTCCAGTAAAACTTAATTATTGTTAATAATTGCTTAAAAAATAAGCATTATTTAAATTCTTTTCTATACTCAAAATATCAGCAATATTTATCATCAAAACATTTTTGCAATACATATTCGCAAAGGTTGTTGACAGCAGTATTGCTTTTATATCAGGTAAATTCATTTTTATGTGAGATATGAAAATAAAAATGAATACCTAATTATAGGTGCTATCTCAGTAAGGTTAATGAAGAGAGAAAGTTGGCGAAAGCGACATAACAATAATAAGTAAATGCAGTGAGCTGATATTACGCTAAGTAATGGTTGGCTCCCTATAAGGTAAGGAATTTAGCCTACCTAACAGATATTTTACACTGTACTTCCCATGTACTTTTATTGCTATGTAGTGAGTAACTTCAGTAAACCTACACATTTAGTACGCCATTAAATAACCCTCTTGCTAGTGGCTATGCCTGAGTTGGATGGTTTTAATATTCGATAAGTTCGCGGTCTGTCGGTTTGTAGTTATTTAACTATAAGTGGGGGCGTTGTGGAAACATCAGATCAAATAGCGCAAGTTTGGCCAATAGCGGCATACTTTCTTATTTTGGCAGGTATGCTTATTGTAATGATGCTGTTGTCGTACTTTCTTGGTCCAAGAAGTAAACAACGCGCAAAAAATACGCCGTACGAGTCGGGTATTATTTCTGTTTCTAATAACAAAACTCGCTTTACCAATCACTTCTTTTTATACGCTATTTTCTTTGTCATTTTCGATTTAGAGACCATTTACCTGTTCGCTTGGGTTATTGCTTTTGATGACGTTGGTTGGGCAGGGTTTATCGAGGCAAGTATATTTATTGTCATCTTATTGGCGGCGCTAATTTATTTAATACGTATTGGCGCCTTGGAGTTAAAAAAGCATCACCAACCATTTCGCCATCGACAACTACAAAGACAACAATCAGAACACCTATCTGATCAGCAAGCACTTGGTGCTGATTTACTCGAACAAGATAAAGGACGTGTGTAATGGAGTGGTCACTTACTAAAGCCAAGCTTGATGATGCAATGAGCCAAGTAAAAGGTGTTTCTGAAGAAGAACTCAAACGCAATATCTTTATGGCTAAGCTTGATGACATGGTGAATTGGGGCCGTAAAAATTCAATTTGGCCGTTTAACTTTGGCTTAAGTTGCTGCTATGTCGAAATGGCGACCAGTTTTACTTCACGACATGATATTGCGCGTTTTGGTGCCGAAGTTATTCGTGCTACGCCAAGACAAGCAGACCTTATGGTGATTTCTGGTACATGCTTTCGAAAAATGGCACCGGTGATCCAGCACTTATATGAGCAGTTACTTGAACCACGTTGGATTATTTCTATGGGATCTTGTGCTAACTCCGGCGGTATGTACGACATTTACAGTGTAGTACAAGGGGTTGATAAATTCATTCCTGTTGATGTTTATGTGCCCGGTTGCCCACCTCGTCCTGAGGCTTTGTTGGAAGCTCTTTTATTATTACAAACTAATATTGAACATCAACCTAGACCGTTAAGTTGGGTTGTTGGCGAACAAAATACTAGCCAAATAGCTAAGCCGTCATTGCGAGATATAAAGCATGAAGAGCGTATTCAAGTACAAAATTTAGATTCCCCTGATCAGGTTTAAAGCATGTGTTTGTTAAACCGCTAAGTGGAAAAAAAACTAAGCCAAATTTGTTGTGATTAAGGATGTGGAAGTGACAAAAGTCGATATTAAAGCGAGTAGAAGTTGGCAAATGATTCAAGCAGTACCTTTGCATGATGAAATAATTGCTATCGCCCCTGAACTTGACTTACAAGCTGTTACTGCTGCTGAAAATATTGTTGATGACATCCCATCATTTTGGCTCGAAAAAAAACAACTACTTAAACTAATGCAGCTATTAAGACATCAATTAGATAAGCCATTTGATATGTGTTTTGATATTACGGCAATTGATGAAACTGAAAAGCAACATAAAGCCAAACTCGCCCGTGCGATAACGATTAGTTATCACTTAAGATCATATCAGCGTAACCAAGATATACGTATTAAAGTTGCACTGAATGTAGGTGATACGGCAATAGATAGTGTTTGTCACCTCTGGCCAAATGCCAATTGGTATGAGCGCGAAGTATGGGATATGTTTGGCGTTATTTTTGATAGCCATCCGTATTTAACCCGTATTTTAATGCCTCACACTTGGCAGGGGCATCCGTTACTGAAAACACATCCTGCCCGTGCCACAGAAATGGATCCCTTCACCTTACCGCCTTACCAGCAAGATATTGAACAAGCTGCACTGCAATTTGATCCTGAAGCTTGGGGCATGAAACGTCAAAGTAAGAATAGCGACTTCATGTTCTTAAATTTAGGACCTAACCATCCTAGTGTGCATGGGGCATTTCGAATTGTTTTGCAAATGGAAGGCGAGGAAATAGTTGATTGTGTCCCGGATATTGGTTACCACCATCGGGGTGCTGAGAAAATGGGGGAGCGACAGTCTTGGCATAGTTATATTCCATATACTGACCGTATTGACTATCTCGGTGGCGTAATGAATAACTTTCCTTACGTGATGGCAGTTGAAAAGCTTGCTGGCATTAACGTGCCAGATCGCGCAAAAGTAATTCGCATTATGACTGCTGAAATGTTTCGAATTCTCAGTCATTTATTATTTTATGGCACGTTTGCTCAAGACATAGGTGCTCTGTCGCCAATATTTTATATGTTTATAGACCGGGAAAAACTATTTGGCATTATTGAAGCATTCACTGGCGCTCGTATGCATCCAAGCTGGTTTCGCATTGGCGGGGTTGCTCAAGACTTGCCCAAAGGCTGGGATACCCTAGTACGAGACTATGTTAACTACCTTCCTAAGCGTCTAGACGAATACGAAAAAATGGTAATGCAAAACGCTATTTTAAAACAACGTACTGTTGGTATTGGCGCATATTCTAGTCAAGAAGCAATTGATTGGGGCATTACGGGCCCAGGCTTACGGGCTACTGGTTATGCTTGGGACCTGCGTAAACAAAGGCCCTATAGCGGTTATGACCAGTTTGATTTTGAAGTACCACTAGGTCACAACGGTGACTGCTATGACCGATGTCGTGTCCGGGTAGAGGAAATGCGACAAAGTATTCGTATTATCGAGCAATGTTTAAACAACATGCCAGAAGGGCCTTATAAAGCTGAACATCCTCAAACAACACCGCCAGTGAAAGATCGCACTATGCGTGACATAGATACCTTAATACCACATTTTCTGAATGTTTCTTGGGGTCCTGTTATCCCTGCTGGCGAAGTATCAATGAGTGTTGAAGCCACGAAGGGCATTATGGCATATCACTTGATCAGTGACGGTAGCACGATGAGTTATCGCACCCGAATTAGAACCCCAAGTTTCGCTCATTTACAAATGTTGCCTTTGATCAGCAAAGGGCAAATGGTGGCGGATCTAATCGCGACCTTAGGTAGCGTTGACTATGTCATGGCAGATGTTGACCGATAAATGTTGTTGGCGCTAATACGAAATAGGGTAAGAGTTTTAAATATGATGATTTTTATAAGTTATTAAAGAGAAAGTTATGGAAACAATCGACACCATCACAATTGATTATCAACACTATTTAACTGCCAGTGAAATTGCAGCGATTGAGCATGAAGCAAGCATTATGGAAACACGCGAAGCGGCAGGGATTGAAGCGTTGAAGGTTGTGCAAAATCATCGCGGCTGGGTAAGTGACGACAGTTTGTACGCTATTAGTGATTTATTGGCGATGCCTGTTGCACAACTAGAAGGTGTCGCCACGTTTTATAACTTAATTTATCGACAGGCTGTTGGCGAGCATGTCATTCACCTTTGTGACAGTATTGCCTGCCACCTTACGGATATGAATGGTGTATTAGAGGCAATTAAGCAGCATTTACAAATTGATTATGGCCAAACCACCCAAGATGGCAAATTCACTTTACTTTCAAATGCCTGTTTAGGTGGCTGTGATAAAGCCCCGGTAATGATGATAGGGAGTATGCATTACGAACAATTGACCCCAGATCGAGCTGTTGAAATATTACAGCAACTTGCTAATCAGGAGCTACCATCATGAATGATGCTTTTGTCTCAAGTAGTATCTGCCCGTTAACTCAATGGGCAGACGTTCGTCAACCCCTAGATTTTGACGGTTACTGCCAACATGGCGGTTATCAAGGTGCCAAAAGTGCTTTGTTAGAACATAGCCCTAACGAAGTTTTAGAGTTAGTGAAAAATTCAGGCTTAAAAGGGCGGGGTGGCGCTGGTTTTCCTACTGGTATGAAATGGAGTTTTGTACCTATGTTTGACGCCAATGATGGCAATGCACCTGAAAACAAATATTTGGTTGCTAATGCCGATGAAATGGAACCAGGTACTTTCAAAGACCGACTATTGCTTGAAGGTATTCCACATCAGTTGGTTGAAGCTATGATTATTGCCGCGTTTACCATTGGAGCGAATAAAGCATATATATTTCTTCGTGGCGAATACCATTTAGCGGCAAAGCGACTGCAACAAGCAATTAACGAAGCTTACCAGCACAATTGGTTAGGAGATAAAATTCAGGGCAGTACATTTTCATTAGAATTATATGTCCATTCTAGTGCTGGCCGTTATATTTGCGGGGAAGAAACAGCGTTAATTAACGCGCTTGAAGGTAAGCGCGCCAACCCTAGAGCTAAGCCACCATTTCCGCAAGTTGCAGGCCTTTTTGGCAAACCGACCATAGTCAACAATGTCGAAACACTAAGTAATTTGCCTCATATTTTAAAAAATGGTGTTGATTGGTTTCAGGCCATTGCGCCAGAAAGTGATGCTGGTAGCAAAATTTATGGCGCTTGTGGGCGAGTAAAAATTCCGGGTTTGTGGGAACTGCCAATGGGGGCGACATTACGTGAGGTTTTGTTCGATCACGCAGGTGGTATGCAAGATGGATTAACATTTCGTGGTTTATTGCCCGGCGGTGCCTCAACAGATTTTCTAGTGGCAGAGCACTTAGATACACCTATGGATTATGACTCAATAGCGAAAGTCGGTAGTCGATTAGGTACCGGGGGGTTAATTGTACTTGATAATAAAAACTGTCCAGTTGCTATGGTGCTTAATTTAATGCGTTTCTTTGCACAAGAGTCGTGTGGTTGGTGTACCCCTTGTCGAGATGGTACGCCGTGGGCTGTTGAAATACTAACTCGAATAGAAAATGGTCATGGAAAAGTTGAAGATTTAGATTCACTTAACAAACTGTGTGACTTTATGTGGATAGGAAAAACTCACTGTGCTTTGGCGCCAGGTGCCGTAGAGCCATTGCGCAGCGCGCTGAAATATTTTCATGATGATTTTCTAGAGCATATTGAACATGGTTGTTGCCATTATAATCCTACATCGGTGGCCAAGCGTACTCATGTCGCTACTGCGGCTTTAAAGAGCCAAAGCCGAGCAATGCAAGGAGGGCAATAATATGACTGAAAATACTGTCACTATTTTTATTGATGATGAGCCCTATCAGGTCAGTAATACCGATAATTTGTTAGCGGGTGTATTATCACAAAAATTGAACCTACCTTACTTTTGTTGGCATCCATCCATGGGCTCTGTAGGCGCTTGCCGTCAATGTGCCGTTACTCAATTTCAGGATGAAAATGATCAACATGGGCGATTGGTGATGGCGTGTACTACACCCGTGACTGACGGGATGCGGATCAGTATTAAAAATGAATCTGCCAGTGAGTTTCGTGAACAAATTATTTCGGCAATGATGACAAATCACCCTCATGATTGTCCTGTTTGTGCCGAAGGTGGTGAATGTCACTTACAAGATATGACCGTAATGACGGGCCATAGCGCTAGAGAATATCAAGGGACAAAACGCACTTTCAGTAATCAATATTTAGGTGAACTGGTTGGTCACGAAATGAATCGATGTATAACCTGCTACCGTTGTACACGTTTCTATAATGATTACGCAGGCGGTAAAGATTTCGGTGTTTATGGCTCCAAAAATCAAGTGTATTTTGGTCGGCAAACTGACGGAGCCCTAGAAAGTGAATTCAGTGGTAATTTAGTAGAAGTTTGTCCTACTGGGGTTTTTACCAACAAAGTTTTTTCTGCACACTATACCCGTAAATGGGACTTACAATCCGCACCGTCGATATGTAGCCACTGTTCGGTGGGGTGTAATTTGAGCATTGGTGAACGTTACGGCTCAGTGCGACGGGTGATGAACCGATACAACAGTGAAATTAACGGTTATTTCCTTTGTGATCGTGGTCGTTTTGGCATTGGCTATGTGAATAGCGAACAACGTATAAAGCAGGTGAAGGGGATCGAGCAGCAATCGCCACTACAGCTTTCAGCGCTTGATGTTAGTAAAGCTTTTTCGCATTTCCGTAAGAAAAATTTTCTCGGTATAGGCTCTGCAAGAGCGTCATTGGAAAGTAATTTTTATTTAAAAAATATTGTTGGCAAAGATAATTTTTCAGCGGGCTATCATAATGATGAAATGCAAGTTGCTGTGCAACATTCCAAGATTCTAAAGCAATGTAAGCCAGAAAGTTTAACTGATATTGAAACCAGTGACTTAGTTTTTATTGTTGGTGAAGATATTACACAAACCGCTCCACGCATGGCGTTATCGGTAAGGCAAGCTTTACGTAATGCGGCAATTGATAAAGCATCTACAATGGGGATTCCATCTTGGCAAGATAGTGCAGTACGAACCATTGGCGGTACGAAACTTTCGCCGCTGTTTTCGCTACATAGCACCAGCACGAAATTAGATGACGTTGCTGAACAAGCATTACTTTCACCGGTAGCGCGTATTTCATTATGTGTTCAATCTTTAACGAATCTTTTAACATCACTAAAAAATAGCCAGCTAAGTCATATCGAGGTAGAGCAAAAGCTTGCTGAGTATTACCAACACCAAAACCACCAACGGCAGTTAAATACTGCAGAGCAAAATTTTGTAGCTTCTCTTTATCAAGGGATATGCAGAGCAAAGAAAACTACAATTATTACCGGTACTAGTTTAGTTAATGCTGAACTTCTGGCTGACTTAGCAGAGCTCGTACAATGCTTTCAAGAGCGCGATGATATTAATACACCTAACTTAATTGTTGTGCCAGCTAATTGTAATAGTGTTGGCGTTTTGTCTTTGCTGGATAAGCATTCGTTATCTGTTGAGCAAATGCTGGATAAACTGCCAGAAAAAAACAATCAACAACAGGATGTTTATCAAGGTGTAATTATTTTAGAGCAAGAGCTTGCACGCTGTTCTCATAACCAAATACAGCAATTAAGAGCAAGTGCAAAAACACTTATTGTGCTTGACCATACTAAGCAGCGGTTATCCGAAATTGCCGATATTGTATTACCAAGCACGCCGGTAAGTGAAGGTGATGGTCATTACATAAATTACCAAGGCCGTGTCCAAAAATTTCATCAAGTTCATCCGCCCGTTCTACCTGTACAAGAAAGTTGGCGTTGGCTTGATATGGTCGCTGATACATTAGGTATAAAGGTAGATAGTGAAGTTGCTGATAACGTTGATTTATCAACACCTAGAAACCTAAACAAGCAAATAAAACATGTTAATAAGCAAGAGACTTGTCAGTCTTTAACGCAATTACATCATTTCTTTGCTGATAACTATGCGCTTTGGCCTCAGTTGATTGCAGCTAAAGCACAGCAAGAGTCTAAGCCTGTTGCAAGAATGAGCCATAGAGCAAGTGGCAGAACCTCACAAATGGCGAACATTATGGTTCACGAAGCTAAAACCACGCAAAAATTTGATGATAGTTTTAGTTTTTCTATGGAAGGTGCCTCTATTAAGCAAACTTCAGACATGCCATTTACATGGGCGCCTGGTTGGAATTCAAATCAGTCAATAGGGCGGTATCAGGAGCATATTAATGGCCCGTTGCAGCAACAACAAAAAGCGAGTTTTATAACATTTTCAACAAGCTTAGCAGAAAACGAAAACTGGCAAGAATCAAAAGATATCGCAGTTAACTCCAGTGCAAAACAAAATGAAAATTGTTTGAATTATGTGCAGCAAAAAAATATTTACTTAAGTGAGCAACAAGCGGCAATGACTCCTGAATTTCAGTTATTGAAACAAAGCAATTGTATTTTTATCAATGCCAATACCGCATTAAAAGCCGGAGTAAAGAATCAGCAGTGGTGCAAGTTAGTATTTTCAGCAACAGGTGAAAATATGCAGTTGGTGAGCCAAAGTGTTATTAGCCAAATATCGATATTACCAAATTTGCCTGAAACTCTTGCCTTTGGAAATTTTAGTTTGTGTCAGTCGTTGAGCCAAGAAATTGAAATGAAAATTACTTTAGCGAATGATCAGGAAGTTACAGATTATTTAAGCTCATATAATGATGACATTTTAACCGCAAAAGCTAGCAAAGAGTCACTGCTAACAAGGCTAAAAGAAAACGATCAAACAATCCCGATTCGTTTAGTTTCAGGAGGGTTAACTGATGCCTGAAATGCTATGGAAGTTGCTTGAAATTACCATCATTATCGCATTGTTAATTCCTATGGCAGCTATGCTGGTTTGGGTTGAGAGACGTTTGATTGGTATCTGGCAAGACCGTCATGGCCCGAATCGAGTTGGCCCTTTTGGTGTTTTGCAATCATTTGCTGATCTACTGAAAATTCTCGGCAAAGAAGACTGGGTACCGCCTTTTAGTGACCGGCTTGTTTTTACTTTAGCTCCAATAATTGGCGCAATTTGCGTCTTAATGAGTTTTGCTGTCGTACCATTTTCTCCTGATATTGGTGTTTCAAATTTAAATATTGGTTTGTTATTTTTCCTAGCTATGGCATCGCTAGCGGTTTATAGCGTGGTACTGGCTGGCTGGGCATCAAATTCAAAATATGCATTGTTAGGTGGCATGCGAGCAGCAGCGCAAACAGTAAGTTATGAAGTTTTTATGGGTTTGTCGGTAATGGGGGTGGTATTACTTACCGGTACCTTTAATTTACGTGAAATCGTTTTAGCTCAAACAGATGGTTGGTTAATTCAATCCCAATTTGTTGGTTTTTTTATTTTTCTTATTGCCGGTATTGCCGAAAGTCATCGCTTACCATTTGACTTACCTGAGGCTGAAACTGAACTTACTGCTGGCTTTCATACCGAATACTCCGGTTTAAAGTTTGCGTTATTTTTTCTCGGTGAATACTTAGGCGTAACGTTAATTTCAGCTATGTCAGTAGTGCTATTTTTTGGTGGTTGGTTAATGCCTGAGCCACTGGCGTCGTGGTTACCGCCGCTCCTTTGGTTTGTTATTAAAATAATGTGCTTTGTAATGTTTTTTATTTTGTTAAGAACATCATTACCAAGACCGAGATTTGACCAATTATTGAAGTTTGGCTGGATGGTTATGTTACCGCTTGCCTTATTAAATTTATTAGTAACTGCCTTACTAAGATTAACGGGAGTACTGTAATGAACAAAAATAGTTTTAAGAACTCGTTACTCATTAGTCAATTAAGAACCATGTGGTTAGTGATAAAGCATACCTTCACAAAAGCAGATACAGTGCAATACCCTGAACAAAAGCCGTATTTAGCTCCTCGTTATCGTGGCCGAATAGTGCTAACCCGAGATCATGGTGGTGAAGAGCGTTGTGTTGCTTGTAATTTGTGTGCGGTTGCTTGTCCTGTTGATTGTATTGCTCTCCAGCAAGTGGTTGATGATGATGGCAGAAAACGCGCAGACTTTTTCCGCATTAACTTTTCTCGCTGTATTTTATGTGGCTTTTGTGAAGAAGCTTGCCCTACATATGCTATTCAACTGACTCCTGATGTAGAGCTCGCTGAGTATGATCGGCAAAACCTTGTTTATGAGAAAGAGCATCTGCTGATTAATGGTCCAGGAAAATATCCCGATTATAGTTTTTATCAGCAATCAGGTATTGCCATTGCAGGTAAAGGTAAAGGTGAGGCTGAGCAAGAAAGGCCACCAATAGATGTGAAGGGGTTAATGCCATGAGTTATTTTGCATCCATTGAAAGCTTGTTTTACTTGGCGGCTACTGTTGCCGTTGTTGCAAGCTTAAAAGTGGTGACAGGTAATAATACAGTTCATGCCTTGTTATATTTAGTCGTTTCTTTATTAGCAGTGGCCGTGTGTTTTTACTTAATGGGGGCGCCATTTGCCGCTGGTTTAGAAGTCATTGTTTATGCTGGTGCGATATTGGTGTTGTTTGTTTTTGCGGTATTAATGTTTGGTTTAGGGAAAGATGAAACGCAACATGCCCCGCAAAATAGTGGCATTTCGAACATGTTTGGTGCCATGTTTCTCGCCTTTGCATTATTGATTGAGTTGGTAGTAATTATCAATAACGCCCAAATACAGCAATCTCTACAAGTTAAAGTTATTAGCTCTAAATCTGTCGGTATTATGCTATATGGCCCTTACTTGTTAGCCGTAGAAATTGCTTCATTTCTGCTCTTAGCGGGGTTGTTGGCGGGCTATCATTATGCGAAACCAGAAAGCCAAGGGAGCCAAAGATGACAGCTATCCCTTTGTTTCATGTACTAGTGCTATCGAGTTTATTATTTACTATTGGCTTTACCGGTGTTGTGGCTAGAAAGAACACTTTATTTATATTGATGAGCTTAGAAGTGATGTTGAATGCTGTTGGTGTCGCTTTCATTGGTGCCGGTAGTGCTTGGCAACAGGCTGATGGACAAGTGATGTTTATTCTTATTTTAACGCTTGCCGCTGCAGAGGTTGCGGTAGGTCTGGCATTATTAATTCGTATGCAAAAGAAATATCGTTCGTTAGATATTGATTTGCTCAATAAGATGAAGGGGTGAGCACTATGCTGTTGGCCAGTTTACCTTTTTACCCTTTAATCAGTTTTATATTACTTATTGTTTTTGCCAAACGATTGTCGTGGCACGTGGCAAGTTTTATTAGTGTTGGTGCTATGGCTATTGCCGCATTAGTGAGTATGCGGCTGGTACTTGAGTTATCGGCAATGCCTGATTCTGTCATGACAGCAAATTTATGGCATTGGTTTAATTTAGTCACTAAACAGGGTAGTAGTGACGTTAATATGAGTTTCTACCTTGATGGTCTATCTGCCGTGATGATCTGTGTCGTAACAGGTATTGGTTTTCTTATTCATTTATTTGCTGCTGCCTATATGAAAGACGATGCTAACTTTACTCGTTTTATGGCTTATATGAATTTGTTTATTGTGGCCATGTTAGTTTTAGTACTAGCCGATAACTTAGTATTGCTTTATTTAGGTTGGGAAGGGGTTGGGTTATGTAGCTTCTTACTGATTGGTTTTTGGTATCACGAAAAAGCAAATGTATTGGCAGCACGAAAAGCTTTTATTGTTACTCGTATTGGTGATACTTCCATGGCTATAGGTCTACTGTTGTTATTTAATAGTTTTGGACAACTTAATATTGAAGCACTTAGTTCTTTATTACAGCAAATTGGCTCTTCTGGTACAGGCTTTAGCACTGAGCAACTTAATGATATTTATTGGATAGCGTTATTGCTACTAGGTGGTGCGGTTGGTAAATCTGCGCAGTTACCTCTGCAAACTTGGTTGCCTGATGCTATGGCTGGACCAACCCCTGTAAGTGCCTTAATTCACGCTGCAACTATGGTAACCGCTGGAGTATATTTAATTGCCCGCATGCATCATTTATTCATGTTTTCACCGGAAGTCATGACTTATGTCGCTTGGTTAGGAGCTATTACGTTATTGTTAGCGGGTTTTGCTGCTCTTGCACAAACCGACATTAAGCGAGTATTGGCATATTCAACCATGAGTCAAATTGGCTATATGATGCTAGCCTTAGGCGCTGGCGCATGGTCGGCGGGCGTTTTTCATTTAATGACGCACGCATTTTTTAAAGCATTGCTTTTCTTAACTGCAGGCGCGGTGATTTTAGCATTACACCACCAGCAAGATCTTTTCAAAATGGGCGGCTTATTGAAGAAGTTGCCAGTTGAAAGCGCATTATTTGTTGTTGGTCTCGTTTGTTTAATGGCTTTGCCGGGTACATCAGGCTTCTTTTCAAAAGAAGCAATAATTGCTCAATTATGGTCATCAAATACAGCTGGTCCAGCGTTATGGTGGTGCGCAATCATTGGTGCCTTCATAACTAGTATTTATAGTTGTCGTTTGTTCTTTTTAGCTTTCTTAGGTAACAAGCGTTATCGCACAGGTTTAGTGGTTGAAAAAGCAAACTTGATGCGTTCAGCGCTTGTAGTATTGGCAATGTTGTCGTTATTTGGAGGGCTAATTTCACTCGATTTGAGTCAGGTATTCCAGAGTGCTAGGGCGAGCATTTCATTCGAAAATGAACCTAGTTGGTTGCACTCTGTTGCTATTGCTACGCCGTTTTTTGGTATTTTATTCGCTTGGTATTACTTTAAAAATTACCGACTGACAAAAGGTCAAGATGATTATGTGCTATCGGCAAGTACACATAGTTTTGCGGTTTTTTGCCGCAATGGATTGGGGTTTGATAGTTTATACAAACGGTTATTCATTTTACCTTATACGTGGTTAGCAAAATTAAATCGGAATGATATTGTTGATAAGACCTTAATGTCGAGTGCTTGGTATATAGGTCTATGGCATGACGTTATGACAATGATACAAAACGGTAGCTTGCGTTGGTATTTAGCGGCGTTCGGGTTGTCGATTTTGGTACTGGTAGGAGTGACTATTCTATGACGTTAACTTTTATCATGGTCACTTTATTTATTGCTGGCATATTGTCATGGGTTTGTGAAAACCGATGGCGTGGTAGTGCTAAATGGTGTGCCTTGCTGGTACTTACTTTACTAGCAACAGTATTTTGTATTTTTGTTGTAACAGCAAATCATAACTTTGAAAGCTTAACCGTATTAAGCCGAGTAAGTTGGATTGACACCTTTAATATCGAGTACAGCATTGGGCTTGACCAACTCAGTATTGTATTAATCGCCCTTACTTGGTTGCTGGCGATTATCTGTGTACTAGTTTCTTGGCAGGAAATTAAGCACAAGGCCGGTTTCTATTATTTTAATTTATTGGCAACAATTGCAGGCATTATTGGTGTTTTTGTTGCCGTTGATATGTTTTTATTCTTCTTCTTTTGGGAAGTTATGCTGTTGCCAATGACTGCTATTATCGCTATCTGGGGTCATGAAAATCGACACTTTGCTGCTTTAAAGTTTTTTATCTTCACTCAGGTTAGTAGTTTATTAATGTTAGTGGCAATTATCGCCACCGGATATTTTCATTTACTACAAACTGGCGAGTTGAGTTTTTACTACCTCGATTGGTTAAGTTTAAATCTGCCGTTGTCATTAAGTCAGTATTTAATGATCGGTTTTTTTATTGCCTTTGCCGTTAAGTTACCCTCAGTGCCGGTACACAGTTGGTTACCTGATGCTCATACGCAAGCACCAACAGCGGGCAGCGTATTATTAGCAGGTGTGTTATTGAAAACGGGTGCATATGGTCTCATTCGTTTTGTTATTTTCTTATTTCCTGAAGCAAGTGCTCAGTTTGCACCTATTGCCGCAACACTCGCAGTAGTAAGTATTGTTTATGGCGCAAAAATGGCTTTTGCTCAGCATGACTTTAAACGTTTAGTGGCTTATAGCAGTATTAGCCATATGGGTTTTGTGATGTTAGCGTTATTTGCTTTTAATGATATTGCATTTCAAGGCGCTATTGTCACTATGATCGCTCATGGTTTAAGTAGTGCAGCGTTATTCTCATTAGCAGGCATGATTTATCAGCGCATACACAGTCGCAGCTTAGCCGATATGGGCGGGTTTTGGCAAAGTGCACCACGTATGGGGGGCTTTGCTTTGGTATTTGCCGGAGCAGCATTTGGCTTGCCCGGCTTGGCAAACTTTATTGGCGAGTTTTTTAGTTTAATTGGCGCATTTCAAACATTGCCAATATTTGCTGTTATTGCCGCCTTTGGTCTAATTGGCTCGGCTATTTATGGCATGGTGCTATTTCAAACAAGCTTTCAAGGGCTGGCGAAGCAAGAAATTATTGATCTCGCTCCACGCGAGTTGATGATTTGTAGCACGCTATTTTTAATGTTGTTAGTAATAGGGTTATATCCAAGCTTATTACTTAAATTTTCATTTGGAGCTTAAATGATGATGGTAACAGCGGCTAATACCCATGCTTCGTTAAGTTTAGATGTTATTCAAACTATTTTACCACAATTAATTGTCGCTTTTGGTATTGCTTTAGCATTGATACTTGTCGCTTGGCGTCGTTCTCAGCGCACGATAGTGCTGTTTACTGCTGGGGTATTAACAACAGCATTAATCGCCAGTGTAAATTTGCTTGCAATTCAACCAACTGTGGTAACCCAGTTATTAAAAGTCGATAGCAACAGCGCTTTTGCTTTTAGCCTAGTTCTGGTTGTGGCTTTAACTTCTTTGCATATGAGTTATCAGTTCTTAAAGAATCATATAGAAGTACATGATGAATATTATTTATTGTTAATGCTACTGGTGTTAGGTGCTGGTGTGCTGGTAACAAGTCATCACTTTGCTAGTTTGTTTTTAGGTTTTGAGTTGTTGAGCATAAGCTTAGTAGGACTAGTGGGGTATCATCGAGAGAGCAATTATAGCGTCGAAAGTGGCTTTAAATATTTAGTACTTAGCGCCAGTGCTTCAAGTTTTATGTTGCTTGGTATTGCCTTTATTTATAGTGTCACTGGCACTATGAGCTTTGATGCTAATCTACCAAATGATATATATCACCAGCAGAATTTACGATTGTTTTTTGAATTAGGTATTTTGCTGTTTATTTCGGGTATCGCATTCAAGCTTTCAATAGCACCGTTTCACTTTTGGACTCCCGACGTTTATCAAGGTGCGCCGACTCCAGTGACCTCATTGATGGCAACTGTCTCAAAAATTGCTATGTTTGTGGTGCTTGTGAAATGTGTGATTGCGCAACGATATATGTTGCATGGTAATTTGCAATTGCTGTTAATTGTTTTGGCTATCGCATCTATGTTGATAGGTAATGTATTGGCTTTAAAACAAAGTAACTTAAAGCGGCTCATCGCATATTCTTCTATTGCTCATATGGGGTATTTATTAATTGTTGTCATTGTTATTTCGGGAGAAAGTTTAGCCTTTACTTGGCAAAGCGTTTTATTTTATTTAAGTGCCTATGTTGTTGCCAATATATCATTGTTTTTGGTTGTTGCCTCACTGCAAACACAATGTTTAACAGGAGATAGGGTCGTTAAACATTATCAAGAAGAACCGGTATTAAATGATTTACAAGGCTTGTTTTGGCGCACACCAAGTTACGGTTTATTGGTTATCCTTGCGATATTAAGTTTAGCAGGCATTCCTTTAACTATGGGCTTTATTGGTAAGTTTTATATTTTAAGTCAGGCGACAATAGCCCATGCTTGGTGGTTAATTATTACCTTAATTGTTGGCAGTGGTATTAGTTTAGCGTATTACTTACCCATTATTTTTAAGTTATTTGAAGTAGAGCCAGAGGGTGGCAATGAGGTTAAAAAACTTGAGCGAGCAGTGATTGAAAAAGTGCTGGTATATAGTTTTATTATTATCGGTTTAGTTTTTGGAGTTTTCCCTGATGTTGTTAGCCAATTTATTGTTTCTTAAAAGTAATTATGAACTTGGTTAAAATACCAATTAATTGTGATTTTAACCAAAACTTGTATTTTTTATCTTGTTTTATAATTCACAATTTACATCAACTTATTGATTTTAATTGAGTTAACTAATTGGCGTGATTATTGATTATCTATTGAAAGATAATTAAAAAATATGTTTTAACAAGGGAATATACCAATGAAATTACTTTCATCATTACTATGTGTTACAAGTGCAACATTGCTAAGTGGCTGTATTGTCGTCGCCAATCCTTCTCATGCAAATCATCATGATCAAAAAGAATTAATTATAGATGCAGCAACGTTAACTGCTTTTGATGTTGAAGCTGGTGCGGGTTCATTGGTGATATCAGGCTCTGATAACGTTTCTGATATTACGGTTGTTGCTGATATTTACACCGATAAGCGTAATACGGATAACTACCAACTTGAATTAACTAATTCAGGGAAAAAAGCATTTTTGGTGGCAAAAATTAATAGTAGTAGTGGCTTTTGGCAAGGAGACTCTCCTCATATTAACCTAAAGGTAACTGTACCTAGCCACTTAATGCTAGCTGTTGAAGATGGCTCAGGTGCGGCAAGTATAAGTAATATTAATGGCGCAGTTGAGGTTAAAGATGGCTCGGGTGAGCTTACTATTACTAATATTAAAAATAACTTGAGTGTGGATGATGGTTCAGGAAGCTTATATGTCAATAATGTTATAGGTAATGTCACGATTGTTGACGGATCTGGCTCAATGGAATTAAGTGAAATTGACGGCAATGTTGATATTGATGATGGCTCAGGCAGTATTTATGCAAAAGAAATATCAGGTAGCGCGCTATTTGAGGATGGCTCAGGTGACTTAACTGTGAGAAAAGTTGATGGTGTAATCACCATTGATGACGGCTCGGGTGATATTGATGTTGAACAAGCGGGCGGTTTAAAAATTCTAGATAGCGGCTCGGGTGGTCTACGTGTAAAAGAAGTTAAAGGTGGTTTTGAAATTGACAGTTAATGTTAACTATTAGCAGTGGTTTAAAATTCTAGCGGCAGAAATGGTTGTCATTTATGCTGCTACCT
This sequence comes from uncultured Colwellia sp., assembly GCA_913058245.1. GTDB lineage: Bacteria > Pseudomonadota > Gammaproteobacteria > Enterobacterales > Alteromonadaceae > Cognaticolwellia. The sequence continues at coordinate 190,664 of CAJXQJ010000002.1, read as the reverse complement.
TTTAGCAACAAAATAACCTTATTTGAAGAAAATGAGGCTGTTTTGTTGCTAAATCGTATGTAAATAGCATTATTCCTTGTATAAAGAACAGACATCTGTATAATGCGCGCCTCTGTGATTGAGATGGGAATTTATCTTGTTAAACGTAATTACAGAGTATTTAAATGAGTGGGGTATATCCGCCCAATAGACTTGCCCAGTTAACTATTCAAAGTTAACGTACCGAATGTGCCTTAAGTCTTCCTGGTGGTTTCCTCGTATATGTACGTAGGAATTTCGGCATTTTGCCAGTTTCTACCATGAGAAGACAAAATTTATATGACTGATCTTAACAATGCCTCTATAGGCTTTGACGCCCTTGGTTTGCCTGAAAACTTAGTTTCTGCTGTTAAAGCACTAGGTTTCGAATCTTCAACTGCAATTCAAGCGCAAACTATTCCACCTTTATTGCAAGGCCGTGATGTCTTAGGTGAAGCCCAGACGGGTACGGGTAAAACCGCAGCTTTTGGTTTACCTGCATTGGCGAAAATTGACGTTTCAATTCGTAAACCTCAATTGATGGTGTTAGCACCAACGCGTGAACTTGCTATTCAAGTAGCCGAGGCAATTGAAAGTTTTGCTAAAAACATGAAAGGTCTTCGTGTTGCTACTTTATATGGTGGTCAATCTTACCAACCACAATTTCAGCAGTTAGAACGTGGTGCTCAAGTGGTTGTTGGTACGCCGGGTCGTTTAATGGACCATTTGCGTCGCAAAAGTTTAAAACTAAATAACTTATCATTTTGTGTGCTTGATGAAGCAGATGAAATGTTGAACATGGGCTTCTTGGAAGATATCGAGTGGATTCTTGAGCATTTACCAAAAGAAACTCAAATGGCATTATTTTCAGCAACTATGCCACCACAAATACGTAAAGTTGCTAATCGCTTCTTGAAAGAGCCTGAGCACATTAAAATTGCTGCAGTAAAGAAAGCGAAAGCTAACATTGCGCAATTTGCTTGGAAAGTTAGTGGCATTAATAAAATGACTGCGCTAGAGCGTATTGCTGAAACGGTTGATTACGATGCGATGATTATTTTCGTTCGTACCCGTAATGATACTATTGAAGTTGCAGAAAAATTAGAGCGTGCAGGCTACCCAGCAGTTGCGCTTAATGGTGATATGAACCAATCGCAACGTGAGCGTACGGTTGATCAAATCAAATCAGGCCAGTCTTCTGTATTAGTTGCAACTGATGTTGTTGCACGTGGTCTTGATATTCCACGTATTTCGCACGTTATTAACTACGATTTACCAGGCGATAATGAAGCGTATGTTCACCGTATTGGCCGTACAGGTCGTGCGGGTCGTAGCGGAACGTCAATCTCTTTTGTTCGTCCACGTGAAATGTACTCATTACGTCATTATGAGCGTTTAACTTCGGGTAAGGTTGAAATGTATGACTTACCAAACATTCAAGAAATTGGTAAAGCACGTATTGAACGTACACGCAATGAACTAACTAACGTTGTTGCTGATAAAGAATTGACAGCTATGCGCGAAATTATTGAAGCAATGGCGAATGAGTCAGAGCTTTCAATGACAGATTTAGCTGCTGCTTTATTGTATCAAAAACAATTGAAGCAACCATTACAGCCAAAAGAAGATCCTAAACCTCGTCGTGAAGCACGTGACAGAAATGATCGCGATGGACGTGGCCGCAATGATAGCCGTGGTGGTCGTAATGATCGTGGTCGTAACGAGAACCGTGCTGAGCGTGCACCGCGTAAAGCAAAAGTAGCGCGTTCTGATGTTGATTGGCAAACTTACCGTCTTGAAGTTGGTAAAGAGCATGGTGCACGTCCTGGTGATATTGTTGGTGCAATTGCCAATGAGATCTCATTAGATAGCAGCTATATCGGTGCGATTAACTTGCATGATAAACACAGCTTTGTGCAGTTACCTAAAGGTATGCCAGACAAGTCATTTAAACAATTGAAGCGTGTACGTGTTCGTCGTCAAGTGTTAGATATTACAGTTTCTGATAGCCAAACGGCTCCAGCTGAACGTTCACCACGTCCACGTAGAGAACAACGCACAAACTAGTCAAATATTTATAATATTTTGAAAAGCGCTGCCCCTTCATGAGGCAGCGCTTTTTTTATATCTATTTTAACTTAACGCTTTGTGTTTAAGATCACATTGTCACGTAGAACGATTATGTAATGAAACTGTAAGCTACCTTTTTTCGGAGCTTATATGAACGATTATTCAGGCCAGAAAATTACTGTAAATTTATTGTTACATCTCTGGGCTAAGCGAGCTATAGGCTGGATCAGAGTCGCTTAAAATTCATCTGAATTATACGTAACAATAGTTTTACGCCTTAAAAATTATCCGTTTCTGTAATCTCTTCCTCTGTCATGCAATCACAGTAATAATCGCTTTATTGCAAGCGTGAGAGAGTTAATTATGACAGAAGCAACAAACCCACTTAATTTACGTGGTATTGAATTTATTGAGTATGCATCACCAGATTCTGACTTTATGGAGAATGCATTCTATGGTTTCGGCTTTTCTAAAACAAAAAAATTCAAAGGCCGTGATATCGATTATTTTAATCAAAATGATATTCATTTTTTCTTAAACAACGAGCAAGCGGGTTTTTCGCGTGAATTTGCGAAAAGTCACGGTCCGGCAATTTGTTCAATGGGCTGGCGTGTTGAAGATGCCGAATTTGCATTTGAACAAGCTGTTGCTCGTGGTGCTAAATCAGCACAAGACGCAGATAACAAATTACCTTACCCAGCGATTTTTGGTATTGGTGATAGCTTAATTTATTTCATCGATAAGTTCGGTACTAAAGGCTCTATCTATGAAGATGACTGTGAAGACCTTGCTGAGCCAGTAATTGTTAAAGACAAAGGCTTTTTAGCGGTTGACCATTTAACCAATAATGTTTACCAAGGCACAATGGAGCACTGGGCAGACTTTTATAAAGGCGTATTTGGTTTTACTGATGTTCGTTACTTTGACATTAAAGGCGAAAAATCTGCTTTAATTTCTTATGCACTACAGTCTCCTTGTGGCACATTCTGTATCCCAATCAATGAAGGTAAAGGTAAGAAGAATAATCAAATTGATGAATATTTAGATGAGTACAATGGCCCAGGTGTTCAGCATTTAGCATTTATCTCTGATGATTTACTTGGTTCGTTAGACCAACTAGATAAAAACATTATTGATACTTTAAATATTGTTCCTGAGTATTACGATGATGTTTTTGACCGTATTCCTTGGGTAAAAGAAGATCCACAACGCATTCGCGATCATCAAGTATTAGTTGATAGCCAAAAAGAAAATTCGTACTTACTGCAAATATTCACGAAAAATATCTTTGGTCCGATCTTTATTGAAATGATCCAGCGTGTTGACGATAAAGGCTTTGGTGAAGGTAACTTTACTGCGCTATTTAAATCAATAGAGTTGAACCAAATGGAACGTGGCGTTTTATAAACGTTATTGATTTGGGAATATACTTATAAAGCCAGCTTATGCTGGCTTTTTTATTTTCAAGTCGTTCCTAGCCATCCATGGCTTCACGACATTAGTGCATTCATGCCCGTCGATGAACGGTATATCGCGATCACATGGATGTGAAAGAGTGAATATGTTTAAGACGAACGGTTATTTTTCGGTTCCCGACATTACCTAAGTACCTGCATCCATGCAGGCACAGGTTATTAGTTCCAGACATTACCTAAGTCTGCATCCATGCAGGCAATATCGCAATTACATTGATGTGAAGGCGCTTATATGTTCGGGTGAAACTAGGACTTTGCAGACACAAAAAAAGCGCCAACTGGCGCTTTAAATTAATTGTGGCAAGAGTAATTACTTGCTTAAAGCATCGCCTAAATGTGGGCGAATATCTTTTAGAATTTCTTTTGCTAAACGTGGACTACTTGCAACAATGTTGCCTGAGTTGCTGTGATTATGACCACCAACAAAGTCAGTTACCAAGCCACCAGCTTCAATTACCATAAGCTCACCGGCAGCGGTATCCCATGGCTTTAAACCAATTTCAAAGTAACCATCAACGCGACCTGCTGCAACATAAGCTAAATCAAGGGCAGCTGAGCCTGCACGACGCATATCTGATGTTTTACCGAATAAGGTTTTAAACATTTCCATGTAAGCATTAGTATGTTGCTTATGCTTGAAAGGGAAGCCAGTTGCTAAAATAGCACCTTTGAGTTCTTTTGATTGTTTTACACGAATACGAAAGCCGTTTAATTGTGCGCCTTTACCACGACTCGCCGTGAATAACTCACCACGAATTGGATCGAAAATAACAGATTGATCTAATTTGCCTTTAACTTTTAAGGCGATAGAAACTGCAAAATGAGGAATACCTTTAACAAAGTTACTAGTGCCATCAAGAGGATCAATAATCCATTGGTAGTCACTGTCTTTGCCTTCGATTAAACCACACTCTTCACCGATAATGGTGTGATTAGGGTAAGATTTTTGTATCGTTTCAACGATAGCTTGTTCAGCACTTATATCAACATTAGTAACGAAGTCGTTAGTACCCTTAGATTCAATTTCAATCTTATCTACTTGTTCAAAAGCGCGCACAATTACTTTGCCCGCAGCACGTGCAGAACGCACGGCAATATTTAGCATCGGATGCATTATCGACTACCCTATATGTTGTAAAATGTCATAAACAGCTATGTAAAAGAACGAAGTTAACTTCAGTGTAAGTAAGCCTGAAATTAAGCGCGCAGAGTATAGCAAAGTAATTATTCTTTTGCGAGACCGTTCATTCGTATATGTTAAATTTATTTCCCAATAATGATTTAGTTATAGCGCAACGAGTAAAACTTTCCTTATTTTCTTACTACTTATAAGCAAATGAACTAATCCATATTGATAAACACTAGAAAACAAATATAAAAGGCGTGATTTTTTCTCAGTACAAGGATAATGTTCTGTGTTAACATTATCGACAATTTTAGCCATCTAGATAGGTAGCAATAATATCGTAATTGTTGCCGTAAAATTAAGTAAGTGTAGATAATGTCAGATTCTTTGTTAAATAAAGTCCGTATCGTGCTCGTAAATACTTCAGACTGTCGTAATATCGGCTCTGCTGCTCGAGCGATGAAAACAATGGGGTTGAGCGAACTCGTTCTTGTTGATCCTATCGAAATGCCAAATGGTCAAGCGCAAGCATTGGCTGCTGGGGCAACCGATGTATTAAAGAATGCTAAAGTTGTTGATACGCTTGAAGAAGCGATTAGTGATTGTGGGCTTGTAGTTGGTACCAGCGCACGCTCACGAACCCTACCTTGGCCTATGCTAGAACCACGTGGTTGTGGTGAGAAAATGATCGCAGAAGCACAAGAGTATCCAGTAGCGTTAGTGTTTGGCCGTGAAAGTAGTGGCTTAACGAATGATGAATTGCAGCTGTGTCATTTTCATGTACAAATTCCAGCGAACCCAGAATATAGCTCGTTGAATTTAGCTATGGCAGTACAAACATTAAGTTACGAAATTCGTACCAGCTTTTTAGCACACGAACAGCAAGCATTTACCTTAACTGAAGATGAAGAATATCCTGTGGTAGATGAAACAGAGCGTTTTTATCAACACTTTGAAAACGCTTTAAAAGCGACTGGTTTTATTGTGCCTAGTCACCCAGGTTTGGTACTAACCAAGTTGCGTCGATTATTTAACCGTGCGCGACCTGATGTGAAAGAATTGAAAATGATGCGTGGTATTTTAGCCTCTGTTGAGCGTGCCGCTAAAGCATCAAAGACTGAAGAAAAAACTGATTAATTTAGTCGCTAGTAAAACTGCTCGTAATACTGCGGCTAGAAAACCAAAATGAAGGAAAGTGGTATGTTTAGCCGCATGAAAGAAGATATAGCCAGTGTGTTTGACCGTGACCCTGCAGCCCGTAACGTTTTTGAAGTACTAACTAATTATCCTGGTTTACATGCAATATGGTTCCATCGTTTAAGCCATAAATTATGGAAAAATAACTGGAAATGGCTTGCGCGTAGTTTATCAACATTCTCTCGTTGGCTGACGGGTATTGAAATTCACCCGGGAGCAACCGTTGGTCGTCGCTTTTTTATCGACCATGGTATGGGCGTTGTCATTGGTGGCACTGCTGAAATTGGCGATGACGTAACGCTTTATCAAGGTGTTACTTTGGGTGGTACAAGTTGGAATGCGGGTAAACGCCATCCAACGCTCAAAGATAATGTGGTTGTTGGTGCAGGCGCTAAAATTCTTGGCCCTATTACGATTGGTAATCATGGCAAAGTAGGCTCTAACTCTGTAGTTGTAAAAGATGTTCCTGATAATGCGACTGCTGTTGGTATTCCAGGTCGTATTGTTAATCCTAATAAAGACAATGGCGCCGCTGAAAATCGTGAAAAAGTCGCAAAAAAATATGGCTTTGACGCTTATGCTGTTGCTGAAGACAATCCAGACCCTGTTGCTAAGGCGATAGGGCGAGTGTTAGATCACATGCATCTAATGGATAATAAAGTGTCTGATTTATGCCGCGAAGTTAATCAACTTGGTGGTGAAGTTTGCCAAGAAGCGTTGCCGGAATTACGTGTTGGTGAATTTGTTGAAGATGAAAAAGCTGCAGCGAAACGAAGAGAAACAGCCGCAGAGTCATTTGACCCAACTATTTAAACTTATATATTTCGAAAAATAATATACGTTCTAAATACAATTATTGCCCTTTTCATTGACTAATTTTCTATCCCGAGTAAAATACTTGAGTAAATCACTCGGGTATTTAGTTGACTATTTTACAAGGATATGTAAAATGCGCAGCGAATTGATAGGGGTAATAAATGAAACTGACGTCTAAAGGACGATATGCTGTAACTGCAATGCTAGATGTAGCTATTCACGCTGCTACTGGCCCAGTTCCATTGGCCGATATTTCCGAGCGCCAAGGCATTTCATTATCATATTTAGAACAACTTTTCTCTCGCCTAAGAAAACACGGATTAGTTAATAGTATTCGCGGCCCTGGTGGCGGCTATCGCTTAGGAAAATGTTCAGCACAAATAGCTGTCTCAGATGTTATTAATGCTGTAGATGAAAGTATCAATGCCACTAAGTGCGGTGGTAAAGGTAACTGTCAAGATGGCCAACAATGTTTAACGCATTATTTGTGGTCAGACTTAAGTGACAGAATTGAAGAATTTTTAAAAAGCATTTCACTTGCCGAGCTCGTCGAGCAACGAAATGTAAAATTGGTTGCTCAACGACAAGATCAAGCCTCTGCAAAAGCAAAGAAAGCACCGTCGTTAGAAACACTAATTACCACCCGAAACATTATGAACGACTGGCATTAATTGCTTGTTCAATTGGAGATTATTAATCAATGAAGCTTCCTATTTATTTTGATTATTCGGCAACAACACCAGTAGATAAGCGTGTTGCTGAAAAAATGATGCAATATATGACCACTGATGGTTTTTACGGTAACCCAGCGTCACGCTCACACAAGTTCGGTTGGCAGGCTGAAGAAGCGGTTGATATCGCTCGTAATCAAGTTGCTGATTTGATTAATGCTGATCCACGTGAAATTGTTATTACTTCTGGTGCAACTGAATCAAACAACCTTGCTATTAAAGGTGCTGCTAATTTTTATGATAAAAAAGGTAAGCACATTATAACTTGTAAAACTGAACATAAGGCAGTTTTAGATACGTGTCGCGAGCTTGAGCGTCAAGGTTTTGAAGTAACTTATCTTGATCCGGAAGCAAACGGCCTAATTGATTTAAATAAACTTAATGATGCTATTCGTGAAGACACTATTTTAGTTAGCATTATGCATGTTAATAATGAAATTGGTGTTATTCAAGATATCGCTGAAATTGGCGAAATGTGTCGCGCTCGTAAAATTATTTTCCATGTTGATGCTGCACAAAGTGCCGGTAAAATTAAAATTGACTTACAGCATTTGAAAGTTGACTTAATGTCATTCTCTGCACATAAAATTTACGGCCCTAAAGGTATTGGTGCACTTTATGTTCGCCGTAAGCCTCGCATTCGTCTTGAAGCACAAATGCACGGTGGTGGCCATGAGCGTGGTATGCGCAGTGGTACATTAGCGACTCATCAAATTGTTGGTATGGGCGAAGCTTTTAGAATCGCCAAAGAAGAGTTAGAGCAAGATGAAGCACACGTAACTAAAATGCGTGATCGTTTATGGGCTGGCTTAAATGATATGGAGCAAGTATTCATTAATGGTGATGCTGATAAGCGCTACCCAGGTAATTTGAATGTTAGCTTCAATTTCGTTGAAGGTGAGTCATTAATTATGGCGTTAAAAGACCTAGCAGTATCGTCTGGCTCCGCTTGTACTTCTGCAAGCTTAGAACCTTCATATGTTTTACGTGCACTTGGTTTGAACGATGAAATGGCGCATAGCTCTATTCGTTTTAGTTTTGGTCGTTTCACTACAGAAGAAGAAATTGACTTCGCCATTGACCTAATTAAAAAGGCAATTGGCCATTTACGTGACATGTCACCGCTTTGGGAAATGTTCAAAGACGGTATTGATTTAGACTCAATTGAGTGGGCTGCTCACTAGAGTACTTAGGAGAATATTATGGCTTATAGCGAAAAAGTAATCGATCATTATGAAAACCCACGTAATGTTGGCTCATTAGATAAAGATGACCCACAAGTTGCAACTGGTATGGTTGGCGCGCCAGCATGTGGTGACGTGATGAAATTACAACTTAAAATTACTGATGAAGGCATTATTGAAGATGCTAAATTCAAAACTTACGGTTGTGGCTCTGCTATTGCGTCAAGTTCATTAGTAACTGAGTGGGTTAAAGGTAAATCTATCGACGAAGCAGCAGAAATTAAAAATACTGCTATTGCCGAAGAGCTTGCTTTACCACCAGTAAAAATTCACTGTTCTATATTGGCTGAAGATGCCATTAAAGCAGCAATTGAAGATTACCGTACTAAGAACAACGATTAGTCTGGAGACATACTATGAGCGTAACGATGACTGCTGCTGCTGCAGACAGGGTAAAATCGTTTATCGATAACCGAGGCAAGGGCCTTGGTTTACGATTAGGTATAAAGACAACGGGTTGTTCAGGACTCGCTTATGTACTTGAGTTTGTTGACGAACTAAATGAAGATGACGAAATGTTTGCTATTGAGGGTGTTAACATCATCATCGACGGCAAAAGCTTAGTTTACTTAGATGGTATTGAGCTCGATTTTGTCAAAGAAGGTTTAAACGAAGGTTTTAAATTCACCAACCCGAATGCTAAAGGCGAATGTGGTTGCGGTGAAAGCTTTAATGTTTAATGCACTTATTTATTCACTGGAGTTAGTGTGAATTATTTTCAATTGTTTGGCTTAGATAATCAGTTCAGCATTGACCTTGCAAACCTATCGACAATTTATCAATCACTGCAAAAACAAGTGCATCCAGACCGCTTTGCTCACGCTTCGAGCCAAGAGCAGTTGGTAGCGGTGCAACGATCGACAGAAATTAATGACGCCTATCAAACGTTAAAAAGCCCACTATTACGCGCGCAATATATGTTAGAATTGCGCGGCGTTGATATGCCTGATGAACAAGCTACAGTCGGCGATGTTAGTTTTCTTATGCGTCAAATGGAGCTGAGAGAATTGCTAGCAGAAATTAAATTTGCTGATGACACTGACGCGGCTATTTTTGAGGCATCACAAGTCTTTGAAAGTGAATTTGAACAACTGTTTAGTCAGTTGCAGGTTCAACTTAGCGAAAATACTGAACAATCAAATGGTTTAGCGTGTGACAACGTAAGAAAGTTAAAGTTTTATCAAAAATTACAAATTGAACTTGATAAGCTTGAAGATGAATTATTAGACGACTAGTTTTTGTTATAGAAATTAGGCATAACTAGCATCGCATTATTTAATACTATTAATGATTTTAAACTGCACGACAACTTAATCAATAATGGTAAATCAGTAACACTATTATCCAATGAGCTTCCATCATGGCATTATTACAAATTGCTGAACCAGGACAAAGTACGGTTCCTCACGAGCATCGATTAGCAGCAGGTATTGACCTTGGTACCACCAATTCACTTATCGCAAGTGTTAAAAGTGGTTTGGCCGAAACCATTATTGATGAACATGGTAAAGATATTCTTCCTTCCGTTGTTAGCTATCAAACTGATGAAACCTTAGTTGGTGCAGAAGCTAAAGCGTTGTCAGTTAGCGACCCAGAAAATACTATCGTTTCAGCTAAACGCTTAATTGGTCGCTCAAAAGCTGATATAGCGAGCAAATACGCTTCTTTGCCATATAACTTTTGTGGCGATGAAAGTCACCCATCAATAGCGACACGTAAAGGTGATGTTAACCCAGTACAAGTATCTGCTGAAATCCTAAAAACTTTGGCAAAACGTGCAGAACTTTCATTAGGTGGTGAGTTAACGGGTGTTGTAATTACGGTGCCTGCGTATTTTGATGATGCACAACGCCATAGTACAAAAGATGCAGCTAAATTAGCGGGCATTAATGTTTTACGTTTATTAAACGAACCAACTGCAGCAGCAGTAGCCTATGGCCTTGATAGCGGGCAAGAAGGCGTTATCGCCGTTTACGACTTAGGTGGCGGTACCTTTGATATATCGATATTACGCTTAAATAAAGGCGTTTTTGAAGTACTTGCTACCGGTGGTGATTCAGCCCTTGGCGGTGATGACTTTGATGAAGTTATCGTTGAAGATATTATTGAGAGAGCAGGCCTAACACGGCCATTATCTGCTTCAATGGAGCGACAACTCACTCAACAAGCGTGTTTTGCTAAAGAGCAGCTTTCGATGAACGACAGTGTCGAAATTTCGTTGCTGTTAGAGTCAGGTAATCAATGGACAAACAGCTTAACTCGTGATGATTTTGAAATCTTAGCATTGCCATTAGTGAAGAAAACATTACGTGCCTGTCGTCGTGCGGTAAAAGATGCTGAACTATCAATAGCAGATGTTATTGAAGTGGTTATGGTTGGTGGTTCTACTCGTGTGCCATTAGTGCGCAATGAAGTAGAAAAGTTCTTTAATAAAAAGCCATTAACCTCAATTGACCCAGATAAAGTGGTTGCCATTGGCGCCGCTATTCAAGCGGATATTCTAGCGGGTAATAAACCTGAGAGTGACATGTTATTACTTGACGTTACGCCATTGTCGCTAGGTTTAGAAACTATGGGGGGATTGGTCGAAAAAGTTATTCCACGCAATACGACTATTCCAACCGCTAAAGCTCAAGAGTTCACTACCTTTAAAGATGGCCAAACAGCCATGGCTGTACACGTATTACAAGGTGAACGTGAGTTAGTTGACGATTGCCGTTCATTGGCTCGTTTTGAACTACGCGGTATTCCAGCAATGACAGCTGGTGCTGCGCATATTCGCGTAACCTTTAAAGTTGACGCCGACGGTTTGTTAGAAGTTTCCGCAATGGAAAAATCAACAGGTGTTGAATCGAGTATTACCGTTAAACCAAGCTTTGGTTTAGAAGAGCATGAAATTACCAGTATGCTGAAAGATTCAATGGAAAACGCTGAGCAAGATATGCAAGCTCGGATGTTAAAAGAACAGCAGGTAGAAGCTTCTCGTGTTATCGAGTCAATTCAAGCAGCATTAGCTGTTGATAGTCACTTATTAAACAAAGTAGAAATAACTGAAATAGAGAGTAATATTTCAGCGCTTGCTAAAATAAGCCAAACAGGAAATGCCGCTGATGTTGAAGCGTCATTAGAAGTATTAAATCATAGCACTGCCGCTTTTGCTGAGCGTAGAATGGACTCTTCTATTAAAACAGCATTATCAGGCCATTCAGTAGACGAGGTTTAGTTAAATGCCACAAATTATATTTTTACCAAATGAAGAATTGTGCCCAGAGGGGGCAGTAGTACAAGCCGAGAAAGGCGAAAGTGTGCTTGATGTCGCCCTTAAGAATGACATTGGCGTAGAGCATGCGTGTGAAAAGGTTTGTGCTTGTACCACATGTCATATGATCATTCGTGAAGGTTTTGACTCAATTGAAGAAAGTGATGAGCTAGAAGACGACATGCTTGATAAAGCATGGGGGTTAGAGCCTGAATCACGCCTTGGTTGTCAAGCTATTGTTCAAGATGAAGATCTAGTGGTAGAAATTCCTAAATATACTGTCAATATGGTTTCTGAAAACCACTAATTTATTGCTAGGTAAGTTATTTTTGAAAGGGTAATAACAGTAATGTTATTACCCTTTTTTGATTTGAGAAAAATAGTCAAAAAGAAGCAAGGTATTTTATTTATAGCTGGCGACAAGCCGCTTTCATACTACTTTTTGATAACTATTTTTAATGGCTACTTGGCTTTTCTTAAAGCTTTGTTTGAAGAATATATACTCAACAATGCTTAAGTTAATTGCTATCCCCATAAGTCTGCCATAGTCATGCTGAAACTGGGTTATTATCGCGAAAGTGTTTTCTAAATGGCTAAATAATAAATATAAAATTGCTTCAACAAATAGCGGTGATACCGATGCCAATGTTATCGCCACTGCTCTAATCATCCATTTACGGTGTGCTTGAATGCTACGATTGATGATGTGCCATAGTGCTATTGAAAAAGCTGTACACATGGCAATGCTCAGAATAACCAATGATACATAGCGCATGCCTAGCGAGTCAGGAGAAAGGACATGATGCATCCAAATACCTGATATCGCCATGGTGTAGCCTGATAGCAAGGCAATACGTCCGCCCGTTTTATGCCAGTTTGGGCTCTTTACTCGCAGCGCGGGTGAAAATTGAAATGGCATGGTTAAGAAAAATAAAACTCCAGCACCGCCGTGAACTAGAATTGCTGCAGGTGTATCAAAATACACTGTGTTTATTGCAGCAGATAGGGCTTCATTGCCAGATGGGCCCATAATCACCAATGCCAGTATAAAAATGGCAGGTAATCCTGGAATACCAGTCATAAAAAGTAGAAAGCCAACAATAGGCCAATTAAAAGCTGTTTTACTCTTTTTAGTATTATTGTTTATCATTATTGCTTCAGACATTTTGTTTTTTCTTATCAACTAGCTAAGGATATGTGAATTATGTAGAATGCCTTTGATAATGTCGTTCGAGCATGTTGACTCGAACTGTTTATAGTCCTTATCCTGTAGGTTCGGACGTTTGAAAAGTTTATAAGTCAATATTTATTAATGGTTTACATATTATTTGAGAATTTTTTGTGATTGAGAGTCCCGCACTATTTGCAGTCAATTTATCTACCTTATTGGTCATCGTTTTTAGTGCAAACTTACTGGTTTTACGATCTTTTGAACGTCAAACTTACTTACCACTAGCTATCTGTTTAGCTGCTATCGGTGTTGTTATTTGCCGGCCAACATTAGCTGTTTTTTTTCCGCAATTACAATCAACATTCCTGATCCTTTCTCTACCTGCCATTTTACTTATTAGCCCATGTTTCTGGTTTTATGTTCAAGGGATAACGTCTGAAACTCCGTGGCGTTTTAGTCGTAAACTTCTATATCATTATGTTCCTGCGAGTGTCGGCGGTCTTATTGCGTTGCTAGCTTTTTTTATACCTAGCGATATTACCAGAGCCCTATTAGTTGAAGGGAATGAAGAGGTTATTAATGCCGCGCCAGTTTTATTACGTTATTTACTCTACGGAATGTTTATTAGCACCTTTATCCTGATTTTAGGCTGGGTGCTACAATCAGGATTTTACTTCTTTAAAATTACTCAAAGGCTTCATCAATATCGTCAACATTTAAAAGACTTGTTTGCCAGTACAGAATCAAGAGAAATTAAGTGGCTTAGTTGGTTACTTTTTACTGTCGGTATCGTTTGGCTGGCAACGGCTGTTTATATTGTTTTGGATAACCTATTTTATTCTGTACCAGTTAACCATGTTTTGACTAATTCAGTTCTATTAGTGATGCTGTGGAGTATCGCTATATGGGGACTTAGGCAAAAGCCTGGCCTAGAGGAACTGTATGAAAGCCAAGGTGATATACAAGAAGTTCTGATTCAGGAAGATAATCAGCACCGTAAATATCAACGCTCAGCACTAGATGAGCAACAGTCCTCTCGTATTGCTGAAAAAATAGAAAAATCTATGCATGAAGATGAACTCTTTTTAGATGCCTCTTTGTCTTTGCAAAAATTAGCTAAGCACATTTTTACATCACCGAATTACATTTCACAAACATTAAACGAAACCTTGGGAATGAACTTTTTTGACTATGTTAATAAGTATCGTATAGATGCTGCTAAACGCATGTTAGCACAGAGTGATGAAACCGTTTTAGACATTGCTATGAGCGTTGGTTTTAATTCAAAATCATCATTTTATACGGCATTTAAAAAAGAAGCTGAACAAACGCCAAGCCAGTATCGAAAGCACGCTCAGTCCAGAAAGTCACAGTAAAAAAGGCACAGTAACGAGCGCTTATTAAATAAGTATCGTTTTATGGAAGGGCAAAAGTTCGATTGTAAATATTTTTTAGAGTTTGGATTTTAAAGAGTAATAACAAAACTGTTATTACTCTAAACATTTCAAATGTTTTAATTACAATGTCTTGTTTATCCTTGAAAGTGTTAAAACAGAAACAGTTAAACCAGAGCAACTTTAAACAAGTGTAGCAAACGGCTCCAGGCTTTTTGGGCTTGTAGTTCGTTATAACCCGAATAGTCAGGTGTGCACCAGCCATGCAGGGTGTCTTTATAAACTTCAATTTCAGCAGGCAAACCCGCATCTTTGTACGCTGTTTTTAAAATGTTTTTAATTTCCGGCGATCTTTCATTATCATTTTCTGCGATAGCATGCAGTACTTGTGCTTTTGATTTTGGAATAAGGTGGTGCGTGCTATCTGGTCCGTCTGATATTTCTAAATTACCACCATGAAATGAGGCAACAGCGCCAACACGACTTGGTACGGCAGCAGCTGCTCTCATACTATCGCCACCTCCCATGCAATAGCCAAACGTTCCAATTTTTCTATTCAGGTCAACAGGCGCTTGTTTATCAAGAAAGTCGATATAAGCTTTAGCATCAGAGGTAATCGCTTGAGGCGTCAGTTTACTTGCTAAGTTTCTCAAAAATGCCATGGTGTCGGGGTCAGCGAAGCTTGCGTCCGATGCAACGACCGGCGCTTTTGCGTCACGATAATAGTGGTTTATCACCAACACAGAATAGCCTGCTTCTGCCAGCTTTTTACCTAATGCTTTGTAGGCAAGCCTTAAACCTTTAATATCGGGCCACAATATAACCGCTGGGTGTTTACCACTAGCAGGGTGAACAAAATAACAATCGGAAACACCCTCAGCCATAGCAACATTTACATTTTTTTCTGTAACATCTACGGCAAAAGCGGTTTTCGGAAGTAAAGCCGCCATGAGTGCCGCTGCGCTTATTTTGCTGAAGTCGCGTCGGTTTATTTTTCCATTTAAAATAAGTTGTTGTGTATCTTTCTCTGTTAGTTCATCACACATGATTATCTTTCCATTGATCTGTTAAGGTTTATAGTTTTATTAGTTAATTTTTAACCATTTAATCCAAATTGTTGAATAAAGTGCTTAATAACTACAACATTTTTCAGATAGGCTGTTGTTAATCTAAGATGAATGAAAATCTTGTAACACTTTATTTTTATTCTTAAAAATTATCATTGGCTGCATAATGCTGAAGAACTGAATAAAAATAAGCGTATTTGGAGTGTTATAGCTGAGAAGTTGTTTTATGAGTTAATTTGCGGGCCTTATAATTAAGCCTACAAAATATGCCTAGTTGTACTTGTTACTTAGTATTCTTTTAAACCAAATAGGCCTAAGTAAATAAAAATTCTACCTAGGCCATATCTCACTTAGATTAGGCTCTGTTTTTAAAACATAAGTAGTACATTGATGGTACAAAAAATACCGAAACAATAGATGCTATTAACAAACCACCTATCATTAACGTCGCCATAGGTTCAAACATAGCACCTCCACTTATCGCCATAGGCAGTAAGCCAACAACTGTTGTAAGTGTTGCTAGCATGATTGGTGATACGCGTTTTATAGATGCTTCAATAATCGCCGTTTTTATATCTAGTGCTCTCCGTTCGATATCAATTTGGTCAATTAAAACGATAGCGTTATTGATTATTATGCCTGCCAGAGAGATCATCCCTAAAGTGCCAAAAAAGGATAATGGCTCATTGGTGAGCATTAGCGCAATCGGGCTGCCAATGATAATAAAGGGAATAGTTAAAAATATAATAGTGACCCGTCTGAGAGAGTTAAATTGAAAAATAATCGCCGCTAGCATCAGTAATAATGCTGGCACCATGCCGTTGGCCAACATTTCATTGACTTCGTCATTGTCTTTTATTTCACCTGAAATATTTACTTTATAGCCGCCATTTAAATCAAGTTCTTCTATAGCTGGTTTGATAAAGTTTAATAATTCTTGTGCGGATAAGCTGGCACTTTTCGCAGTAACTTTAATGGTTCGTTGCTGATTCTTACGACGAATTTGTGAAAGCTCAAAACTTGCGTCGAAAGTGGCAATATTTTCAAGTGCTACCGTTTTACCATTTAAGGCCAAAGTGAGTGATTCTAAGTCTTCAATACTGTCACGAGAACTGCCTTTTGCTCGGATCATTATTGGAAACGAATCAGTGCCATATCGAAATGTCGATATCTGGCTACCGTTAAAGTAACTATGCAAAGCTGAAGAAATATTCTCAGAGGTTATATCATAATTACGGGCTTTGTCTTGTGCGACATTGATAGCAACTTTTAGCTGCTTATTTCCCCAGTCACTTTCATTTTGCACAATTCCTTCTGCTTGATGAAATTTGCCTTCAATTGTGCTTGCTAACGTTAATAATTGTTCAATTTCTGGTCCTGATATTTCAATATTAACGATACCTGATTCCGCGCCGCCTAATGACAACTGTTTAACTTTAAAGCGTGCTTCAGGATGCTGCACAAGCAAGTATTCTTGCGCTCGTTTTACCGCTTTAATTGTTTCTTTATAAGTATGAGTATTCACCAGAATAAACGCTGAAGCAGGGTTAGTATCTGCTGGCGCGAGTGCTAAATAAAATCGTGGGCCACCGTCTCCAACATAGGTAGTGGTGTTCATCACTTCAGGATTAACGCCTTTATTCGATAACCAGCGTTCAACGTCTAAGGCAACTTTCTCGGTCTGAGAAATATGTGTACCTTTTGGCATATCCATATAAATTAAGTACTGGCTTCTAGCGCTCATTGGAAACATTTCACTGCGTAAACCGTCGAATAAAGAAGAAGCGAGGATCACTAAGCTATAAGCCACAATAACGACGAAAAAAGAGTAGCCAATAGTTTGGTTTATTAGCTTGCTATAAACTCGAACAATAATAGAAGGTTGGGGGGCTTGCCCTGATTTGACTGTTTTAGCAAACCATACACATAACGCAGGCAATATATATATTGCCGTTAACCATGAACCTATTAGCATTAGCGCAACTACAGCGCCTAGAGAGAAACCGTATTCTCCATCCGTACCATCAATAAGAAATAATGGTAAAAATGCAGCTACTGTAGTGATACTCGCTATTGCCAGTGGAATAGAAAACTGTTTACTTGCTGCGCTGGCGGCTTTTTCAGGGCTTATTCCTTGGTCTATCTGTCGCTGTATGTCTTCGACAATAACTAAGCCATTATCTACCAATAAACCTAATGAAATAATAACGGCTGCAATGGAAACTATTTGAATTTCTACACCAATATACTGCATGGCAATAAGTGCAAACATGACGGCAAAAGGAACAATACAGGCGACAATAAGTGCAGGTCTAATGCCGAGAAATATCATTAGTACGATTAAGACAACCGCTGCTGTTTGCAGTACATTCATTAACGCATCATTGATTGCCGCAGTAACTTTTTCTTCCTGATATGTGGAGAAAGAATATTCAATACCAATAGGCTGAGTGCTTTCAAAGGCATCTACAGATTTTTTTAATTCCCTACCAATAACTTGAATGTCACCACCGGAACGCATTTGTACATTTAATGCTATTGCAGGTTTACCATTATAAAATACGGGTTGTTCTTTAGGCTCTAGAATACCGCGTCGAACGTCTAAAATGTCGCCTAAGCGTATGTAGGTTTCACTATTTGGCAATTTAGTGACAATGTTAGTTATATTATCAATTGTTTTTAGTTCACCGTTAACCTCAATCATAATGCTCGTGCCCTGAGCATTTAGTTCTCCTGCAGATGAAATAACATTTTGCTGTTTTAAGTCGTTAATGATTTTAGGTAAGTAATTTCCGATAGCACTTAGTTTACGGGAATCGAATTCGAGCCAAATTCGTTCTTCTTGTGCACCTAAAAGTTCTACTTTACCAACACCTTTGACACCATATATATGTTTACGTAATGCTCTACTTGATTCTTTTAGTTCAGCATAATCAAAACCTTCGCCAGTTACCGCAATGGTGGCAATAGCCACGTCGCCATAGTTAGTATTTACATAGGGCCCTTCAGTACCCTGTGGTAATTCTAAATGCGCATCTAGCATTTTATTGCGTATTTCTTGAAATACACTAGCAAGTTTATCTTTGCTAAGTGTTTTATAAATATCGAGATATAAGGTCACCTCACCGTTAGAGATAAGAGTTTTGATATCATCAACTTCGCTGACTTGTCTTGCAATACGCTCTAAAGGCTCTGCAATTAAACGCTCAGCTTTTTCTGGTGACATGCCAGAAAAACTGGCGCTGATAACGGCTGTGCGAATAGTTATTGAAGGGTCTTCGCGCTTTGATAATTGTTGATAGGCAGATAAACCAATAAATATTAGCGCTAACATAAAGAACACGGTGAACCGTGAACGCTCAATTCCAAATTTAGTTAACTTTTCCATCGGGCGTCCTTATTTCTTACTTGCTAACAATTTTACTTGTTGACCATCAGTTAAGAATGAGACGCCTGCAATCGCCACTACATCACCTTTAGCTAAACCGTCAACCACAATGACATTATTGTCTTTTATTCCCGCAAACTTAATCGCTTTTTTGTGCACTCGTTGACTTGTTGGATCATATAAGAAAACCTCTGCACTTGAAGGAAAAGAAGCAGTGTCAGCTTGTTCAAATACCGTGTCGGTTATAATAGAAGTTAACGGGATGATAAAGCCGTCGCCAGAGGTTACTTCAAAACTCAGAGAAGCTTCAATTGCCATACCGACTCTCACCTCAGGCGTAACATCATTAATATGAATAATAACAGGGTATGAGGAAGCAATATCGGTACTCGATGCAAGCTCAGATACATGAGCATTTAATACTACACTTGGGTTATCAGCTAAGGTAATAGTAACTTTTTTGCCAATTGTTAAATGCTGCACAACCTCATATGAAACGGATATTTGTGCTTCAAAACTATCAGGATTATAAATAGTGGCAATAGTTTGCCCGGCTTGAACTGTGATAAAAGAGTTTTTATTGACCGATGTAATGATGCCGTCGTAAGGCGCGATAAGTGCAGACTTAGATAATTGTTCTTGCGATGTTTCCAATTGAGAAGTGAGTTGTTTTACCTGTGATTTTGCAACAAGTAAATTTGTTTTTAACTTATCAATCACCGATTGAGTGATTATTTTTTGCTTAAATAAATTTTGCTGACGTGTGTAATCTGCTTCAATGTTAATTAGTGAGGCTTTAGCTTGCTCAAGTGCTGCTGAAGCTTGATTTACACTTAACTGAAGGCTTGTTTTATCAAGCTCAAGTAAGACATCACCTTTATTGACTCTTTGACCAACATTTAAGTTGTTTTCACCAAGTTTACCACCGATTTCAAATGACAAGGTGGAACGTTCGCTGGCTCTTAAAATACTGGGGTAGTGGCGAAATGACTCTGTTGTTGGTTTATCAATGGTGATGGCTTTTAGCCCACGAACAAGCTTTTGTGAAGGTTGAGTAGCTACCTCACTGTCTTGACAACCGAATAATAATACGCTGAAAACAAGCACAATCTTCATGCTAAACCGCTTCATTTAATTTTCCTTACTGTAAATAGTTGTCAACTTTGGTAAATTAATTTTATTTCTTAATTTAAAACTGACTGGTCAGTCATATTGTAAGTTGTTAGCAAAATATGATCAAGGATCGTTTACTTTTCGGCTAAAACGTTTATTTGAGTTGTTTGATAAAATAAAGTGATTAGAATTAGCGTTGATTAATAACAAAGGGTAAAAGTTTTTGAATACGAAAAGTGAAAAGTTCACTAGGCGGGGCTCTAAACATGCCCAACCTGAGCTGCGGGCACAGCAAATCATAATGGCTGCGATTGAATGTTTTGGCGAGAATGGTTATGACAATACAACAATTGATGCTATTGGAAAATTAGCAGGGTTATCTAAAGGTACTGTATATCGCTTTTTTTCTAGCAAAGATGACTTACTGCTTTCTGTGATAGATCATCTTGATCACTTATTTGAACAACGATTTAAAGAGCAATCTCAAGGTAAAAGCAGTGTAGATAAATTAGAAATTTTTTGCCAAATATCGGTTACTGATATTATTGAAGAGCAAGAGCTTTTATCATTATGGTTTCAGGTTTTAAACTTAAGTTTTATTCGCGAAAAGTTGCGGGTAATTTCCCAAAAAGATATTGCTACTGTGGCAGCTATTGTTAGAGAAGGAATTGAAAAGGGAGAGTTGAAAGCAGAAACAATTGACTATATTCCTACAACCCTAGTAGCACTATTACATGGTCATTATTTGTTGTCTCATTTAGGAAAAGAAACCCCCGCTGATTCATCTGAAAAGTTTAATCATTCATGGCAGTTGATTAAAGAGCAAATTATTAAAAGGTAGCACTTTACTTTTTAGTGTTTAAATAACGTATGTTAATAATCGGAGAAAGGATAGGGAATTCCCTGGTGACATATTAACTATGCTGATAACTAGTGCTTTGTGAGTGAGTATTAGCCATCGTTTTGATTGCATTACTGATTTCGATCAATAAAAGCATTATCAACTTATATTTGATAATTATTCAAATGATACTGCCTTTTTCATTAGTATTGATTGCCTTAAAATACCGCCCAATCGCACACCTTTAGTGCAGAGCTAAAATGAATACTTTGGAGATTATCATGACTCATCCTATTATCGCCGATTTAGAACAACGTTATACCGCTAAACGTTATGATCAATCAAAGCGTGTCCCACAAGCGGAGCTTGAGGTGATATATGAAGCAATGCGCTTATCAGCTTCATCAATAAACTCGCAACCCTGGAAATTTATCGTCATTGAAAGTGATGAGGCGAAACAACGCATGCATGAAACGTTTGTCAATAAGCATCAATTTAACCAGCCTCATGTTAAAGCTGCGTCGCATATTATTTTATTTGCTTATAATCCTAAATATACCAGAGGTGATTATGCAAAAGTGGTTGATAAAGGCATTGTTGATGGTCGTACTGCGCCGGAGAACCGTGAGCAAGCATTTGCTGGCTTTGCCTTTGCTGAATTAAATACCGATGAAAATGGTGACACCTCAGCATGGACAAGAGCGCAAACCTATTTAGCGTTAGGCAATACGCTACACACCTTAGCGCGCTTGGGCATTGATTCAACGACAATGGAAGGGGTTGATAGCGAGTTAATCGGTCAAGTATTTGAGCAAGAGCTAGCAGGGTACCAATGTGATGTGGCGTTAGCGATTGGTTACCACCATACCGATGAAGACTATAACGCTAGCTTACCAAAATCTCGTCTTGCCAGCGAAACGGTACTACAGGTTCTATAAATAACTTTTTAGTTTACGTTTGTGATCATTTCTTTGATGTGAAACTAAACAGGTAATAGTTTTGCTGTTACCTGTTTTTGTTTAAGGTCTGTGTTCAGTTTTGGTATTTTTCTTATTCAATGCCTTAGTGCAAAGGTCAAATAACTTGGCTTAGCTAGCGACTTTAACGACTTGCTTACCAGAAAAGCCGCCCGCTAATTGCATA
The DNA here is from genome assembly GCA_913058245.1 of uncultured Colwellia sp. GTDB lineage: Bacteria > Pseudomonadota > Gammaproteobacteria > Enterobacterales > Alteromonadaceae > Cognaticolwellia. The sequence goes on along the minus strand of CAJXQJ010000002.1, from coordinate 168,611 downwards.
TTTAAAGCACTTGCCACCTGGTTTGCAGAAAACTTAATAAGTTTAATTGTTGGTACCTGAATACTGCTATTGGCAACGCTTTCAAGTAATAAGTTACTCATAAAACCCATATGCTGCTGAGCACACAAACTATTGGCAAGCCAAGCACCTCCTAATGAAACAATACTTATATTGGGGGCTTTTTTAAATAATAAGGTTGGTTCAAGCTCAGGCAAAGGTTGTAAGCAGGCGATACGGCCGCAAAAGCGCATTAATTCAATATTACGGGCAGTATTGCTACCACCAATGGTATCTATTACTGCGTCGAAGCCTTGCGGCCCCAATTCACGGTAAATTTTTTCACAAAGCTTTTTGTCTTGGTAATCGAATACAAAGTCGGCACCTAAACATTTTAAAAATTTGTGATGAGTTTTCGATGCGGTAGTGAAAACATCAGCACCACGTTGTTTGGCAAATTGAATCGCGAATTGGCCAACGGCACCAGCCCCAGCTTCAATAAAAACGCTATCACCTTCAGAAATTTGTAACTTATTTAGGGCAATTAATGCCGACATTCCTGCGCATGGCAGTGCGGCGGCTTGTTGTGGTTCAACGCCATCAGGCACTATGGTTACTGCATAGTTTGCTACTTTAGCATATTCACTTAGAACGCCTTGTTCGTCAAGGCTGGCATGCCACATAACGCGGCTGCCAACATTAGGGAAAACTCCTTTTGGCGCTTGCACGACAGTGCCGACAGCATCTAAACCAAGTACGTGCGGATACTGCCATTGCGGAAAACCTGCTTTTGCATATTGTGCGTCAAGCGGGTTTAAGCCAACATATTCAACCTTAACCAACAACTCATTATGCTGACACTCAGGCAAATTTATAGTCATATCGCCTAGTAGCATTTGTTCATTTGGAGCCATTAAAACAATGGCTCGCATGTTCTCTGGTAGTGTTGTGTGTTTGGCAGTATCAGTTGCTTTCATAAATAAACTCAAGATTAACGGGTTAAAGCATAGCTCCATCGACCATTAAATGCATGATAAGTAGCTACTTTTGCATGTAAAGATTCGGTGGCAGAGTTGACAACATTTTCCTGCGCCATTAAAACATCCTGACGTGCATCTAACAAGGATAAGTAAGGAATTTGCCCTTCTTGATACATCGCTTCGGCCTGCAAAAATGCTTTATTGGCATAAAAATAACGTTGTTGTGCATGTTGTTTTTTCTGTTGTTCTTTAGCGAGTAAATGTAAAGCGAGCTCACTTTCACTGATAGCCCCAAGCACCACTTGTTGATAATCACTATAAGCGGCTTCGCTTAATAGTTGTTGTGCGTCACGTTGTGCTAATAACGCGGGATAACTTAATAGCGACCACTGTATTTGCGGTGCAACTTGCCATTGTTGAGTGGTGTTAGATAACTTGGCTGAATTTGTTGCTAACACGCCGCTAAATGCCGAGATGCTAATATCAGGTAACAAAGCGCGGCTGGCGGCAATGCTTAACGAGTGTGCTTGGCTAAATTCATATAAGGCTTCGCTAATATCTGGGCGTAAAGCTATCGCATTATTTGCTGCCTGTAATATTATCGTCAGCGGTGTATCAATAAAGCCTTGTTCAGTTTTTAGGTTAAGCTTACTGCTAACTCGTCCAGTTAGCAGAGCAAGTGTTGATAAATCTCGATACAGTAAATATTCCACTTCTGGCAAAATGCTACGTTGCTGGGCTAATTGTGCGCGAGTTCTGTTTAGATCAAGCTCATTGGCTTCACCTTCCTCAACTTGTGCAGTTAACACCGAAATACTTTTTTCTAACGCGATTATTTGTTGGTTAATAATGTCTTGTTTCTGTCGGTTACCTTGGTAACTAACAAAACGATTAACAACGCCAGAAATAACTTCTATTTTTAATAATCGCAGTTGTTCAGCTTGGCTCATTGTTGATGCCGCAGCAGCATCAACTAAGGCACTGATTCGCCCAAATAAGTCAAGCTGCCAATTTACAGCAATGTTCGCATTGGATTGATTGCTTATATTATCAGTCAAACTATTTCTACTGGCATTGACCGACAAGTCACCTTGAGGGAGAAATTGTGCTTTTTGTGCGCCAAGTCTCGCAATGGTGCTTTGTAACTGTAATTGACTAGTCTTCAAGTCGTGATTCATGCTTAGTGCATCAGCAACTAATTGGTTAAGCTGACTTGAGTTTAGCTGTTGCCACCAGTTTACCTCATCTCCTTGTGCTATCTTAGTTGGTAGCTCAATTTGATTGATAAAGGTATGCAGTTGTTGCTGATGTTTTTGCTCATCTATGCCTGCCGCACACCCTGATAATAAGGTTGTAAATAGTGCTGCTTGCATTGTGTACTTAATCGCAGTTGAGCCTTGAAATAACGTTTTCATATTATTTAATTTCTTCGCTTGTTGGTTTATCAGAGGTCACTAACATGTAAAATACTGGTGTAAATAATAGACCGAATACTGTTACACCGATCATGCCTGAAAATACCGCATTACCCATAGCATGGCGCATTTCAGCACCTGCACCTGTGGCAAGAACAAGTGGCACCACACCAGCAGTAAACGCAATAGATGTCATCAATATTGGGCGTAAGCGCATACGACAAGCGGCAATTATGGCTTCTAAATGTGATAACCCTTGCTGGTTTTGGTCTTTAGCAAATTCAACCATTAAAATGGCGTTTTTTGAGGCAAGTGCAACAAGCACAATAAGCGCAATTTGCGTGAAAATATTATTGTCTGAGCCAACATACCAAACACCCAATAAGGCTGAAAATATTGTCATAGGTACAATTAAGATGATCGCTAACGGTAATCGTAAGCTCTCATATTGTGCAGCAAGTACCATAAAGACTAACAACACCACTAATGGGAATACGTAAACCATAGTGTTTCCGGCAATAATTTGCTGGAAGGTAACGTCGGTCCATTCATAGTCAATGCCTTGCGGTAATGTATCCGCAAGAATTAACTCAATAGCATTTTGTGCCTGAACAGAACTATAACCTGGGGCAGGGCTACCGTTTAACTCTGCACTTGGGTAACCATTGTAGTGCATTACTCGATCTGGCCCTGTGGTAGGCGTAACTGTTAGTACTGAGCCTAATGGCACCATGTTGCCAAGTCGGTTTCTAACTTTTAAGTTTAGTATTTGCTCAGGATCTTTACGATATTCTGCGTCTGCTTGTGCATTCACCTGATAAGTTCTACCAAACATATTAAAGTCATTAACATATATTGAGCCTAAGTAAATTTGTAGGGCATCAAATACTTCTTCTAATGGAATTCCCTGAATAAGGGCTTGTTCACGGTCAATATCAATATCCATTTGTGGTGTTTGAATTCGAAAGCTTGAATATAACCCTACTAGGGCTGGGTCTTGCTGCGCTTTAGCAATAACATTTTGTAAGCTATTAAATAATGCTTCAAAGCCTTGGTTGTCACGATCTTCTATTTGTAACTTGAAGCCACCCGTTGTGCCTAAACCTTGAATTGGCGGTGGCGGAAATACTGCAACAAACGCGGCATCAATAGCCATAAATCTTTGGTTAAGTTGGCCTGCTATTGCCATGGCTGACAAGTTCGCTGTTTTTCGCTTTTCAAACGCATCTAAAGTAACAAAAACAATGGCGCTGTTAGGACTGTTAGTAAAGCCATTTACTGACAAACCTGGAAATGCAACGGTATGTGCAACACCTTCGATAGTGTGAGCAATGCTTTCCATACTTTGTACAACTTCTTGCGTACGATCTAAACTTGCGGCGTCAGGTAGTTGGGCAATTGCCACCAAATACTGTTTATCTTGTGCTGGAATGAAACCACCCGGTACAGCATCAAATAACTTAACTGTGCCGCCCACTAAGGCTACATAGGCAATACCAACAACAATACTCATACGAATAAGTTTTTGTACAAGTTTTTGGTAACCTTGTGCACCACGGTCAAATAAGCGGTTAAATGGGGTAAATAACCAACGACCAAATATAGCATTTAAAAAACGTGTTAATGCATCAGGTTTACTGTCATGAGATTTTAATAATAATGCCGATAATGCCGGCGATAATGTTAGCGAATTAAATGCTGATATGACCGTTGAAATAGTAATTGTTAAGGCGAATTGCTTATAAAATTGGCCTGACAAACCACTAATAAAAGCGGTTGGAATAAATACCGCTAATAACACTAAGGCAATCGCGATAATAGGGCCGGTGACCTCGGTCATGGCAACACGTGTTGCCTCGATAGGTGATAAGCCATTTTCAATATTACGTTCAACATTTTCAACAACCACAATGGCGTCGTCAACAACAATACCAATGGCGAGTACTAAGCCAAAGAGAGATAAGGTATTGATTGAAACACCTAACCATTGCATTACCGCAAAGGTACCAATAAGTGATACAGGAACAGCAATTAATGGAATAATTGATGCGCGCCATGTTTGTAAAAATAGTACGACAACAATAACAACAAGAGCGATTGCTTCTAATAACGTAGTAATAACGGCATCAATTGAATCGCGAACAAAAACAGTTGGGTCGTAAACAATGTCGTATTCAACACCTGACGGGAAGTTTTTTGACAACCGTGCCATGGTTTCACGTACTTGATCTGATAATTCAATAGCGTTTGAACCTGGGCGTTGGAAAACTGGCATTGCTAGCGCTGGTTGACCGTCTAACATTGCGCGTAAAGCATAGCTATTTTGGCCAAGCTCAGTGCGCGCTATGTCTTTAAGTCGAATTAATTGTCCTTGCTCGCCTACTTTAATAATAACTTGTTCAAATTCTTCTATGCTGTCTAAACGACCTTTAACATTCAGTAGTACTTGGAATTGACTATCGTTTGATGCAGGTTGTGCGCCTAAGCTACCAGCGGCAACTTGTTGGTTTTGAGCACGTAATGCATTCACAACATCGCTTGCGGTTAATTCACGTGCTGCCATAGCGTCAGGGTTTAACCAAACACGCATTGAATACTGGCCGCCACCAAATAGTTGTACATCACCAACACCTGATAAACGAGCAATTTGATCTTTAATATATAAGTCAGCGTAATTTGATAAGTAGGCAGTGTCGTGTGTTTTTTCTGGTGAGAATAAATGCACAACCATAGTTAAGTCAGGAGAAGATTTTTCAGCCACCACACCTAAACGTTGTACTTCTTGTGGTAAGCGCGGTAAAGCGCTGTTAACACGGTTTTGCACCTGTACTTGCGCGCGGTCTAAGTCTGTACCTAAAGCAAATGTAACGGTTAACGTCATACGTCCGTCACTGGTTGCTTGCGAGAACATATAAAGCATGTTTTCGGTACCGTTAATTTCTTGCTCAAGCGGTGTGGCAACTGTTTGCGCAATTACTTTTGGATTTGCACCAGGGTAACTTGCAGTTACCACAACTGTTGGCGGTACAACTTCAGGGTATTCACTTACAGGCAGTTGGAATAAAGAAATCCCACCGCCAATTAATATTATCAGTGATAGTACTGCCGCGAAAATTGGCCGCTGAATAAAAAAATGAGAAAAATTCATAATCTGCCCTTAGTTTTTCGCAACAAGATTGTTGGTGTTTAATGTTGAAATTGTGAAGGCAACATCTGTGGTATTGATAGATACTGTATTTGGCTTTATTGGCATGCCAGGACCAACACGGGCTGGGCCATTAACGGCAATAACATCGCCTGCCTCTAAACCACTAGTAATAGCGCGTAATTTTCCATAACGTTCACCTAGCTCTACTAGCCGATAGGCGAGTACATTGTTTTTATCAACCGTTAAAACAAAGCGATTTTTCAAGTCAGTACCAATAGCACGTTCAGGTATAATAACCTGTTCTGAAATGTTTGATGCAGCAAGCTTAATACGTGCGAAAGCACCTGAACGTAACTGGTTATCATGTTCTTCAAAAACTGCGCGAACTCTTATTGTTCCAGTCGCAGGGTTAATCTGGTTATCAATAAAATTGATATGGCCGTTAATAGGAAAGTTTTTCTGACCAACTTTCTGCATCACAACTTGCTGCTGGCTTTTGGCCGTAACATTAGCAAATGAGCTATTCCACGTACGTTCATCAATATCGAAATAAGCATACATTTCGTGATTTGAAACAATTGAGGTCAGTACACTTTGTCCGGCAAGCACATTATTGCCACGGGTAATATTGGCGTTAGAAATAATGCCGTCAATTGGCGAGCGTACTGAGGCGTACTCCAAATTTAATTTCGCAGAAGTCAGTTGTGCTTGTAATGCGGCTAACTGGGCTTCACGTTGTCTTAATGTTGATGTTCTCGATTCAGCTTGTTCTGTTGAAATTGCTTTACGCTCAGTTAGGCGCATTGCACGTTTAGCCTCGCTATTAGCTTGGCTTAACGCTGCTTTTGCACTTAATATTTGTGCTTCTAAACTCGCAACAACAGCGGCGAATGGGCGCTTATCTAATTGAAAGAGTAAATCCCCTTGCTTAACTTTATCACCTTCTTTGAAACTAATATGATCAATGACACCTGAAACACGCGGCATTAGAGCAACCTCTTCAGGGGATTCTAATCGGCTAGTGTATACATGCCATTTCTGCACGGGTTTAACTAATACTTTAGCAACATCAATGGGTTGTAGTGGTTGTTGCATTGCGACGCTTGGTGTCTGCTCTGTGCAGCCGCTAACGACTATGCTTAATGTTGCAATGGCAGCAAGAATAAAAGTTTTGCTCATAATGGTACTCCTCGAAATTATGAACGAGATGATACGCAAATTGTATGTTGATAAAAATAGTATATTTTTACTTTCATTAGTGCCAAAATTGCATCAATAAAAGTTTAGAGATGATCATTATGGACACAACAAGTCGCTTATTATTGTTGTTAGATGTTGTTGAGCGTGGTTCGTATGCAAAGGCCGCTGAAAGTAAAAACATAGATCGTTCAGTGATTTCTAAGCAAATTCGCAAACTAGAAGATGAGCTTGGTGTACGACTATTAAATAGAACTACGCGGTCTTTTTCATTAACTGCTGCTGGCGCAGAAATGGTTAAAAAAGCTGCAGAGCTGAGAGAGTTATTAAATGATACGGTGAGGTTAGCTGAAAACTACCACCAAGAGCCGCGTGGTACCTTAAAAATAACATCGCCAAATATTATCGCTAAGCGTTACTTGCAGCCGGTGATCAATGATTTTCAAAAACGCTTTCCTCAGGTTGAGATAGAATTACTGCTTGAGGATCGTGTTGTTGATATTGTTGGAGAAGGCATTGATTTGGCTTTTCGTGTTGGTGAGCCAAAAGACTCTACATTAATTGCCCGTAAAATTGCTAGCAATAGATTTGTTGCGCTAGCTTCGCCTGAGTTTATTGAAACCTATGGTAAACCTCAAACAATTGAAGAACTTGCTGTATTGCCTATGGCAAGTTATGCAAGTAGCTCTATTCGCGTCAATAGCATTAATTATCTCAATGAACATGGGGAAGCAACAGAACAAGCCATTAAAAGTGTTTTTAGAGCAAACGATGCGGAAGTGTTAATATTAAAGGCGCTTTCAGGTACGGCTATGGTGGTGGTTCCTGCATTTATTGTTGGTGAAGAAGTAAAAGAAGGTCGGTTAGTACCAGTATTAACAGATGTAAAGCTGTCTGACTACAGTGCTATGTATGCGATCTATCCACACCGAGACCTTCCCGTAAGAACACGTTTGTTCTTCGACGCTGTTCGTCAGTATATTGGTAAAGAAAAACCGATTTGGGAAAATAATATTCCTAACTTTGATTCGTTATATTAATTGCTATGAATTGTCCTATGCGTTACTTTTATTTTAGTAGCACAAAATACTGCTTTAAGTCGTAAAGAGGATAATACTTAGCCATTCGAGTACCTTGAATCCGAATACTTTGAACGTTTATTTTCGTACATAAGTTTATCTGCCTGACAAATGGTTTTTTCAATATCGATATTTAATAATGATTTATTATTGATGATGACTTTACCAATGCTGTAATTAATATCGATTTTTAACTTGCTATTACTTAGTAAGCTTTGTAAACGGTTATTTATTCTAGCTAATTCATTTGTATGCTCTATACAGATCACGGCAATAAATTCATCGCCGCCAAAGCGTGCTGTGATGTCGGTTGTTCTGAGACTTTCTTCTAATGCATGTGCAAATGTTTTGATGACATTATCACCCATTTCGTGGCCATAGTTATCGTTGATCTTCTTTAATTCATCTAAGTCGTAGTAACAAACCGCGATATCCTCATTGTGTCGATTGGCAAGTTTAATATGTTCACTGATTTTACTTTTTAATCCTCGTCGATTGAGTAAACCCGTTAAATCGTCATGTAAAGACAAATGCTCTACGGTTAAATTTTTCTCTAGTAATTTTAATTCTCTTTCCACCATCAATTTAAAGTGTTCTAGTAAACGAAAATATCTGTCGTCATATTGTGTTATTTGGTAATCAACAATACATATTGTGCCGAACATTTTGCCGTTAGGCCAAGTGATTGGAAAGCCTAAATAGGAGTTAAATTCATATTCGGCAACCTCAGGGCTGGTTTGCCACTCTTTAAGTTGTGTCGCATTTTTTACATATAAAGGTTTGTTTTCTTCGACAACTTTTCGGCAAAAAATATGGGTGTCTGCAGCAATGACCAAACCTGCAGGTAAAGGGTTTTCTTTGGCTTGATTGGCAATAACGATTTGATAGCCATCTTTTGTCATCTGCACTATAAATCCGGCTGGCGTTTGACAAAGCTCAGCCATTAAATTTGTTAACTCTTGCCAAATGAGTAAGGTTTCTTTGGCTAAATCCTGTTCAAGAAACCAATTATTATCACAATACATAATAATAATTACACCCTAAGTATTATAAAAATGGTTTATTTTTTAGCTAACTGCGCTTTGCTCGCTGAAGTTAAGAACTTAAGCTATTTTTTACGTGTCGCTAATTTAAGCTTAGACGGAAATTCTGGCGTGTGTCATTTTAATTTAAAAAACGATAGTTTTTAGCGAAATGATAAGTTGGTAACTAGTCGTTTTTTTTATTTTTATACATGGCTTTGTCAGCTTCATTTATTAGCAGTTCAATATCAATGTGTTTTTGATGATCAAAAGCGACAATGCCGTGGGAAAAGGTAATATGGTAGGGTAAATCTAAATGTTTACTTACTGATATCAAATTATTGGCAAAACGTTTCACCGCTTGTTGAGCTGACTCATGTTCGCTACCCGTTAGCAGTACAACAAACTCGTCACCACCAAATCGTGCGCAAACATCAGAAGACCTAAAAGTGTTTTTCATTTGCTCGGCAAAAATTTTAAGTACTTGATCTCCAGCCGCATGACCATAATTATCATTAAATAATTTAAATTTATTTAGGTCAAAGTAAACAAGGTGGCACATACTATTTCGTCTATCTGCCATATCTAGGCAGTGCTGCCCTAAACGTTTGAAGCCTCTTCTATTACTTATATTTGTTAGCTCATCCATTGTTGCTAATTGTAATGATATAAATTCACCTGTTACCAGTGCTGCTAAGTCACTTAGTGCCGCATGATCATCTTCATTTAACGTTCTTGGCTTAGTATCAATAATACATAAGGTGCCAATGTTTTCTCCTGATGGTGCAGAAATGGGGTGACCAGCATAAAAGCGAATATTGGGCTCGTTAATAACAAGTGGGTTGTCAGAAAAACGTTCATCAAGAAAAGTATCTTCAATAATAAAGGTGTGATTGTTATGGATAGTATGACCACAAAATGAAATATCTCTTGGGGTTTCTTTTACGCTTAAACCAATAGAAGACTTAAACCACTGTCGCCTTTCATCAACTAAGCTCACTAAGGCAATGGGAACATCAAATAATTTTTTCGCTAAGCGAGTGACACGGTCAAATCTCTCTTCAGGATCTGTATCTAAAATTCTGAGAGATTGTAACGATGCTAATCGGCTTTCTTCATTTTTTGTCGGTGCAGGAACAAGCATCAAAAATATAGTCAGTTTAAGTTATTGTATGAGTATAGTGCTAAATGTTGAAGAAAGAGTAATATCAAATATATTTTTACAAATTAGTAAATAAATTGACGGAATTGTCTTTTCTTATTCGTTTATATAATAGCGAGTTAAAAATAATTCGCTGAATTTACACTTTGATAATTAATTAAGGAACTACAAATGCAATTTCTATGTTTAATTTATGAAGATGAAAGATTACAAGCAAGCCGCGAAGAACAAGAAAATAATAAAATATTTCAGCAGTATATGACGTTTACTGAACAAGTAAAAACTAATGGCAACTTTGTTGCTGGTGATGCGTTACTACCTACTGACACGGCAACGACAGTGCGTGTTAGAAATAATGATACCTTATTAACGGATGGCCCATTTGCAGAGACTAAAGAGCAATTAGGTGGATATTACTTACTAGAATGTGATTCATTAGATGAAGCTATAAAACTTGCTGAAAAGATACCGTCAGCAAAATTTGGCAGTATTGAAGTACGACCTATTATGGTTTTTGAATAATTTCGTGTAGTTATAAACGTGTTAGTACAAGCGCTAACACGTTTAATTTAGTAAGGAATTTAGATAAATAGATAGTTAGATAATAAATAGGCGAAGTAACGGTTATGGAAAACACAGCATTAGCTCATCACATTCAAGTATGTTATCCGCAAGCGCTAACTAAGCTGATTTATCGTTATAAAAATATTGTTGTAGCGGAAGATTTATTGCATGAAGCCGTTGTAAAAGCGTTAATAAATTGGCAAGAAAATATTCCTGAAAATAGTGTTGCTTGGTTGGTAACCGTCGCGTCCAATCACTTTATTGATCAAGCGCGCAGAGAAAAGCGTTTTGTTGGTAATGAAATTAATGATGAAAAGGTCCAAGAAATAGATTTAAGTGAACAGGCACTACTTGATAGCTATAAAGATGATTTACTGCGTTTAATTTTTACTTGTTGTCATCCTGCCCTTAATATACAAACTCAAATGTTACTGACGTTAAAGCACGTTTTAGGTATGTCGGTTGCTGAAATTGCCAATGCTTTGGTACAAAAAGATAAAACTATTGAACAACGATTAACGCGCGCTAAAAGTAAAATTACCCAAGCTAATATCCCTTATCAAATTCCCACATTGCAGGAGTGGCCAGAAAGAATTGACGCTGTTTTAAAGGTTATTTATTTATATTTTAATGAAGGTTACTTTACTAGTCGTGATCAAAAACTGGTTGATGGGCAGGTATGTCAAAGTGCGATAAAGCTAACTCGAATATTACACTCATGTATCCGAGATAATGCTGAAGTAATTGGTTTACTTGCCTTGCTATTACATCAGAATGCTCGCCTGCCAGCGCGTGTTGACGACAAAAATAATTTAGTTTTATTAGCCGAACAAAACCGAAAACTATGGCGACAGTCAGATATTCATGAAGCCAACATATTAGTTGAAAAGTCGCTGCTATTGGGTGGTGGTACTCCTTATGCAATTCAATCAGCCATTGCGGCACTGCACAATAATGCGAATAGCAGTGAGCAAACCGACTGGCAACAAATTTATGCGCTATATCTAAAGCTACTTAACTGGCAAAATAGCCCTGTTATTGAATTAAATGCAGAAATAGCGCGAGCACAATTTACGAGTACAAGCGAAGCGATCACACGTATAGAAAAGTTAGCAGGTAAACTTATTACCTATCGCCATTTCTATAGCGCTTTAGCGGCGCTGTATTTACAAGAAAATAATTTCTCTAAAGCTAAATTGCATTATGTAAACGCACTAAGGTTTACAAAAAATGATGTAGAAACACGCTTTATTTCACAACAAATTGAGTTTTGCCAAAAATAACCTGATTAGTTTAATTGCTCTATTTTTATACAAATAACTGTTTGAGGTTGGTTGATTATTGTGCAACTATTGCTGGTACGATCAGTTTATGAGTTGTAAAAAATAATAATTAATAACAAGGAGTTTGTTTTGAAATATTTACTACGTCAGCTACCTTTTTCCCTGTCTTTTGTTGCATTATCAAGTGTGCTTGTCGCATGTGGCGGAGGTGATTATACCTACATAGGTACACCCGACCCCGTAACACCAGAGCCTGTTCAACCACCGCCAACGCCATCAACTCCTGTACCTGCATTTGATAGTGACGGTGTGTTAACAGCAAACATTCGATGGACTGATTATGGTGTGCCACATGTTACTGCAGACAACCTTGAAAGTATGTCTTACGGTGTTGGTTATGCGTTTGCGAAAGATAATATCTGTGTACTTGCCGACCAAATATTAAAATACAATTCTCAGCGGGCTAAATATTATGGACCGGATACGGTGCCGGGATCGGGTGATTCAGCGCACCTAATTAATGATTTTGGTTTTTTAACTCTGGGGATTAAAGAACACGCCGAAAAAAACATAAACTCACTTTCTGCCAATAGTCAGGCACTGCTGTCAGGCTATGCACAAGGTTACAATAAATATTTAGCTGAAACGGGTGTCGCAAATATTGATGGTGCTTGTGCGAATATGCCTTGGGTGCAGCCAATAACAGCTGTTGACATGTTGACGTACTCTTTAGGCATTGCCTTGCTACCAGGAGCAGCAAACTTCCTAGGGCCAATGTTTTTGGCTGCGCCTCCTGGTGAAAACTTTGCGCCTTATCCCGTGAATGCTGGTGTCAATAGTTACCAGGTTAATTCAAAGCCAGTTATTAGTTTGCCAGAGAAAAACCCAAGTGATTTAGGCTCAAATGGTTGGGGTTTGGGTAAAGATAAAACTGAAAATGGTAAAGGTATGGTATTGGCTAACCCACATTTTCCTCATACGGGTAACTTACGATTTTGGCAATTTCATATCACTATTCCCGAGCATTTAAATGTTATGGGGGGCTCTTTAACTGGAATGCCAGGTGTGGTTAATATTGGTTTCAATGAAAATGTTGCTTGGACACATACATTTTCAACCGCTGAACACTTTGTAGTTTATCAATTAACCCTTAACCCTAATGACCCCGCACAAATGTCACAAGTGATTGATGGTGCAAATCGTTTGATCACATCGGAAGAGCTCGTTATTGATGTTGCAGTAGCACCAGGGCAAACTATTAAATTAGCGAAGAAAAGTTATTCAACGCACCATGGCCCTATGATTGTTGTACCTGGAAACTTTGAATGGGGAGCAGGTGGCAGTGCTTTTGCCATAAAAGATGCAAACTTAGGAAACGTTGATATTGTTGACCATTGGCTAGCGATGAATTTAGCTGGCAATATGGATGAATTTAAGCAGGCATTCCAAGATTATGATGGTGTGATTTTTAACAATACTATGTCTGCAGATGCAGAAGGTAATGTTTTTTATATTGATGATTCGACAGTACCGCACTTAACTGATTCTGCAATTAATGAGATGACAACAAACCCATTATTAGTTGGCGCTAAGCAAGCCGCTGGCTTTACTGTTTTGCCGGGGTTTTTATCAGTCTTTGATTTTGAGCGCCCAGTACCCTATGCAAACGCTCCGAAATACTCAGGTAGCGATTATGTACAAAATTCAAATGACAGCTTCTGGTTAACAAACGCCAATGCTCCTATTACAGGGGTTTCGCCGTTATATGGTCAAGTTGAAAACCAGCAAACGTTACGTTCTCGCTTAGCACATAAATTATTAGCAGATAGCGCAGGTAATGATGGCTTATTTAGCCCTGAAGAAGTTGAACAAGCATTACTAAGTAATCGCAGTTATCTTGCTGAAGGTGTTTTAACTGAATTGTTAAGCGCATGCCAAGCTCAGGGAAGTACGCCAATAGTGTTGAACTCGGGGAATGTTGATATCAGTAATGGTTGTTCAGCACTAGCACTGTGGGACGGCACAATGAATAAAAATAGTAGCGCCGCTCATTTATTCAGAGAGTTTGCCTTCTTGTTTGACAATAACCCACAATGGCAAGCAAGTTTTTCGGTTGATAGCCCAACAACAACACCAAGCGGTTTAGTTAATAACACCACAACACTTGAACAATTTGCACAGGCAATTGTGAATGTGGAGTCTGCCGGTTTGGCACTAGACGCAACATTAGGCAGTGTTCAGTTTGTTGAGCGTAGCTTACCTGATGGAACGGCTACAGGGGTGAAAATACCGTGGGCTGGCGCGCACAACATTGAAGGTGGCTTTAATGTGTTTAACACCCGAACGGGTAATGATGGTACTTTGCTGCGTCGTCACGTGTATCCGGCACAAAATAGTGATTCAATTTTAAGTGCAGCCGGGCAGGGTTATCATATTAATTATGGTAGCAGTTGGATGACTGTTGTTAACTTTACTGACGAAGGGCCAGTTGCACGAGGTTTACTAAGTTATTCGCAATCTCACGAATATGGCAGCGATCACAATTTAGATCAAACCATGCTGTATTCGCAGCAGCCACAATTAAGGCCATTACGTTTTACTGAAGCAGATATTGAAGCAAATAAGATAGCAGAGATGACTATATCTTCAGCGCCTGAGTAATTTTAATTTATTGCAGTTACTAAAAAGCCAGCAATAATGCTGGCTTTTTATATACAGGATGTAAGGTATGTCGCGATCACATGGATGTAATTCATGAAGCACTATTTATCGTTACTTAGCGATAGATGCTAATTCTAACGTTACTTGGTCGATACCTAAGTCTGATATCTTTCTGTTAAACTCAGCCTGTTTACTGCTAACTAATGAAATACCCTCAACGATCATGTCGTAAGCTTTCCATTGCTGAGACTTCTTATCCTTACGCATTTGAAAAGTAATTTTAATATCAGGCTTGCCGTCATCAACAATTTTTACATCAACAGATGCAGATTTAGCCTTTGGCTTTAACTTAGTGCCCGGTTCAAATAATACTTTTTGGTTATGGTATTGCGTTAACGCGCTAGCATATGTTCGTACCAAATAAGAACGCATAGCTGCTACAAATTTAGCTCTTTGCTCTTTTGTAGATTTTCTTAAGTGTTTACCTAAAATTTTAAATGATGCGTAGCGATAATCGATTGCAGGCATAAGCTCAGCCTCTACAATATCACGCATTAATTCAGGGAATTTTTTTAACGCTTCTTGGTTATCAGCAATTTTTGTAAAAAGCTTATTACCCGTAACTTCTATTACTTGATATGGAGATGCAACATCGTTAGCTGCAAAGCTGTTCTGTATAAAACTGGTAAGTAATATAACAAGTAGAAGAAACTTTTTCATGGGGACCCTTGTCTGGCTAAAATTAAATTATAGTTGATATTTTCAATTGCTGTATTATACATACCGACCGCTCGGTATGTAAATTGCTTTTAACGCTATAATAGAAGATAAAGTGTTAAGAATTGTTACCCGGAAGGTCGAATGCGTGTAATTAAAGTTATTTTCTTAAATCGTGTAAATAGCGGCACAGCTCTTTAATGACTTTATCGAACAGCTCTTTGTTAAGTGAACTCTTGCTTAAGCTTGACGAACCATGGAAAGTAGAAACAATAAAATATGCGACTTGGCTAAAATCTAAATTAGCTTTTAAGGTGTCACTTACGCGCAGCAAGTTTGTGGCAATTAATAAATTTAATTGTTGTTGCATTGCTAGAATGCGAATGCGAAAGCCTTCATCAACGCCAGACATTTCCTGGCATAGGTTATTAAGTGGACAGCCACAAACCACTTCATCACAGCTCATTTCTTTCGACATTGAGCTGAAAAAATCACATAAACCTTGAATCGGGTCTTCAGATTCTACTGGCGGCTGCCAAAGTGAAATAAATGCAGGTGCGTATACTTCTTCAAATACCGCATAGCCAAGCTCCATTTTATTTGAGAAATGATGATACAAAGCACCTTTTGATATTTCACAACGTTTTAAAATACACGATAAGCTCGTTGCGGTGAAACCATGTTTATGAATTTCATCAGCACTAACTTCTAGTATTTTCTGCCGTGTTTGCTCTGCGTCTCTCATTTAAAATCTCAAAAAACTGTAGCCTTTAATATCTAAAGTTTAACCGACCGTTAGGTCGGTTGCAAAGGCTAGGTGAGCATTTTTTGTTATTATTTGTGATCATTCCAGTATAGAGCTAGATCGTTTCTAATGAAGCTGGATCGGTTTTAGGTACATATTTTGAGCTGAAAGCCTTGCTTTGCAGTTGATACAATAATTAATTTCAACTAACTGTTTGCTTTAGTTAACTAAAGCAATAATTTTTGCGGTTCAAAGTAGTATGCTTGCAATTTATACGATAAAGGTTCAATCCAATGAATGATCTGCGTACGTTAGGCTAACTGGCTAAACTTAAAGGCCACTTTAAATTTTAAGGTAACTATTGACAAATTATTATAACAACCTATCATTTGTTTAATTAATGACGAATCGTCACAATGATATGACTCCAAGAATTTTAGATGAACATAGCTTAAAAGCTCGTGAACAAGATATTATCGATGCAACTATTGCATTGATTGAAAAGCATGGTGTAGAAAATATTACCATAGATAAAGTTGTGGCTGCAGTTTCCTATTCAAAAGGAACCGTTTATAAGCACTTTCTTGGTAAAGAAGATCTGCTATTAGCCATAGGTAATCAAGCGATTACTATTATGCATGATTTATTTAACCGTGCAGCACAGTATCAAGGTAGTGCAAGAGCGCGGATGCTGCTATTAAATGTTTCAAATTTAATTTATGCCATTCTTCACCCCGCGCTATTTAAGAGTGTGCAATGTTCTAAAAGCCCAAATGTCTATGGAAAATGCAGTGCTAAGAGGTTGCAAGAACAAGAGCAGTTAGAAGCGAAAGTAATGGGAACAACATTTGGTATTATTGAAGATGCTATCGCCAATAAAGAATTTGTACTTCCAAAGCATATGACGCTTCAGCAAGTTTGCTTTGCAACTTGGTCACAAACATTTGGTGTTATCTCTATATTATCGTCAGAGGTTGAACAATGTTCTGGAAGTTCAGGTCTAGTTGTAGAAAGAGAGCTGTTTAATCAAACAAACTTATTATTAGACGGACTGCAGTGGGTGCCATATTCTGCTGAAAAAGACTATAAACAATCTTTAAAATCAGCACTCGCATTAGTATTTCCAAGTGAGCTAGCCTTATTGAAATCAATGGGGCGTGAATTTAATTTTAACTAAACAAATTAATGATTCTATTAAATTTTAATTTTTTGATTTAATTGGAATTTATTTGTTTTTATAAGCGGTAGTGCATACCGCTTTTTTATCCTTAGATAGTGACGAATCGTCATTATCGGGAGTGTTTTTTAATCGGTGCTTGCATCGTTTTTTTACAGTAATTGGTGACGATTCGTCACAATGGAGAAACCATGAAAGATAAACTGTTTGGCTTTTTCGAGAAACATCCTATTTGGGTTATTCTCGTCAGCCTATCTATTGCCTTTTTCGCCGCGTCAGGTGCGCAAAATTTGGTATTTAAAAGTGATTACCGAGTATTTTTTGGTGAAGATAATCCACAGCTAGTGGCTTACGAGTCAATGCAAAAAGTATATAGCAAGAGTGACAATGTTTCATTTGTCGTTGTTCCCGAAAATGGCAATGTTTTCACCGCTGAACATTTGGCTGCACTAAAAACGTTAACAAAGGCCAGTTGGCAAGTTCCTTACTCTACAAGAGTAGATTCAGTCACAAACTTTCAACATACCTATGCTGAAGAAGATGACATGATAGTTGAAGACTTAGTCATGGATACTACCAGTTTGACTGAGCAAGAGCTGCAGAAAATAAAGAACATTGCCATAAATGAACCCTTATTAGTTAATAAAATTATCTCACCAGAAGGGCATGTCTCTGTTGTTAATGTCAGTGTGCAATTTCCGGCTATCGACCCTACAGCGGAAGTGGATGAAGTCTCTTCTTTTGTTAAAAACATGGCAGCTGAATTCTTAAAAAATAATCCTGGCTCAGAAATTCATATGTCGGGAATGGTTATGATGAACGGTGCTTTTACTGAAGTCGCCATGAATGACAGCGCGACATTAGTTCCGTTGATGTTTCTCATTGTCATAATCTTTATCGGACTAATGCTACGCACTATTTCAGGCACGTTTGCTACCGTGTTAGTTATTATTTTAAGTATTGCGACCACAATGGGAATAGCAGGTTGGTTGGGGTTTTATCTAACGGGGCCATCTTCTTCTGCGCCCACGATGATTTTAACGCTGGCTGTCGCTGATTGTATTCATATTCTTTCGACCATGTTTTATGAAATGCGCCAAGGTAGCGATAAAAAGTCAGCAATCGCAAAAAGTATACGATTGAACTTTCAACCTATTTTTATTACCAGTATTACTACCGCCATTGGCTTTTTAAGCATGAATTTTTCTGATTCACCACCATTTCATGATTTAGGAAATTTAGTTGCTATGGGCGTTATGCTGGCATTTATTTTTGCTATTACTATTTTCCCTGCATTACTGGCGGTATTACCTATTAAAGTGAAGCCTGTAGCGGAAGGGCAAAGTGATAAAATGTCAAAATTAGCGGGCTTTGTGATTGCAAAAAGAAAGCTGCTACTGCCATTAACTAGCGTCATCATTATTGCATCGGCACTCTTTATTCCAAAGAACGAATTAAACGATGACTTCGTTAAATATTTTGATACGTCTATTCCTTATCGTGTTGCTACTGATTTTATGCAAGCTAACTTGTCGGGTATGACTTTATTGGAAATCTCAGTAAAAACAGGGATATCTAGTGGCATTAACAACCCTGAATATTTACGTAATCTAGCTGAGTTTAGTGACTGGCTCCGCCAACAGCCTGAAACAGATCATGTGAATACTATCACTGACACACTTAAGCGCCTCAATAAGAATATGCACGCTGATGATCCTAGCTGGTACAAGCTGCCAACGGATCAAGAAATGGCAGCACAATATCTTCTGCTTTATGAAATGTCTTTACCTTATGGTCTTGACTTAAATAACCAACTTAATGTTGATAAATCATCTGCCAAGCTTGTTGCGACGTTTAAAAATTTAACAAGTAACGAGTTAGTGGAATTAGAGCAGAGAATTAATACCTGGTTTGAAAGTAATGCAGCGCAATACCAAATTGATATTGCTAGTCCAAGTCTAATGTTCGCACATATTGGCCAACGAAGTATCAATAGTATGCTTATTGGTACAACGTTAGCATTATTGTTGATTTCAGTTATTTTAGGTTTCGCACTGAAAAGCTGGCGTTATGGAGCCATCAGTTTATTACCTAACCTCATTCCGGCAGGGGTTGCCTTTGGTATTTGGGGGCTTATTGAAGGACAAGTCGGTATGAGTATATCAGTCGTTATTGGTATGACACTTGGTATTGTTGTTGATGACACTGTGCATTTTCTAAGTAAGTATCTACATGCTCGTCGTGAAAATAAAGCGGCACCTAAAGCTGCAGTTCACTATGCTTTTAGCAATGTTGGTAGCGCCCTTTGGACGACAACTTTCGTATTAGCCGCTGGCTTTATCGTGTTAGCACAATCTTCATTTAGCTTAAATGCTGATATGGGACTCTTGACCGCAATTACTATCTTTATTGCCTTGGCCGTTGACTTCTTTTTCTTACCACCATTGTTAATTGCTCTTGATAAAGACAAGTCACTCACCAGTCAAAACACAGAACATGCACCTATAGCAACTGAGCTAACGCCGAATACAACGGCGAGTTAATTAAATTTTTGGAGAATATTTATGTTAAATAAAAAAACAGCAGTTGGCCTTTTTACTACCTTTGCACTAGTAATGGCCTCACATAGTATATTGGCTAAAACACAGGAAAAGCTTAGTGCACAAGCTCGTGGTTTAGAAATATCAAAAGAAGCAAAGTCGCGAGACATTGGTTGGGTCGATAATACGTCAGATATGACCATGCGCCTGCGTAATAAACAAGGGCAAGAGAGTATTCGTGAAATTAAAACTAAAACCTTAGAACTACTTGATGATGGTGATAAAAGTTTAACTATTTTTAATAAGCCTAGGGATGTCAAAGGAACATCATTTTTAAGTTTCTCTCATGCTGTCGGTAATGACGACCAGTGGTTGTATTTGCCGTCTTTAAAACGAGTTAAACGTATATCCTCTAGAAATAAATCAGGTCCATTTATGGGCTCTGAATTTTCATTTGAAGATTTAAGTTCGTTTGAAATTGAAAAGTACAATTATAACTACTTGGGTGATGAAGTAGTAAATGATCTTGATAGCTTTATGGTTGAGCAATTTCCTGTTGATGAAAATTCGGGTTACACGCGCCGCATCGTCTGGTTAGATAAAGCAGAGTATCGCGTGCAAAAAATTGATTTTTACGATCGTAAAAATGCATTGTTGAAAACCCTGTCATACAGCAATTACAAGCAGTACCTAGATAAATACTGGCGCGCTGATTCAGCCGAAATGATCAATCATCAAAGTGGTAAAAGTACAGAGTTACAGTGGCAAAACTACACGTTTAAAACCGGTTTAGTTGATGGTGACTTTAACAAGAATACCTTAAAGCGTGCGCGATAATTCACAATGAGTATCGTTAAAAAAATAAAGCCATTGCTGGTTGCTCTTGCCATAAACAGCATAGTGCAGCCGCAAGTCAATGCAGATGAGTTTGAACTTTCGGGGAAAGTTGGTTATGAACAGCGTTATTTTGCTGAAGAAAGTCAATACCAAAACCAATTATCTCGCAGCCAAGCCTCTATATTTTTTGAGCCGGAGCTCTACTGGGAGTGGGATGAAGGCAATAGCAGCGTAACTTTCAAACCATATTATAGATACGATGAGTTTGATGCTGAACGAAGCCATGGTGATATTCGTGAATTGTCATATGTTTACGCAAGTCGCGACTGGGAGCTCAGAGCGGGTATTCGTAAAGAGTTTTGGGGGGTAACAGAATTCCAACATTTAGTTGATGTTATTAATCAAACTGATGGTGTTGAAGATACCGACGGTGAGGATAAGTTAGGACAATTAATGCTTAACTTATCATTTGTACGTGATTGGGGGATCGTTGATTTATATTTATTGCCCGGTTTTAGAGAACGGACTTTCGTTGGTAAAGAAGGTCGCTTACGTGGTCCATTAGTTGTTGATTCAAAAAACGTAAGTTATCAATCGTCGGCTGAAGATAAGCATTTAGACTTTGCTGCACGTTGGAGTCACTCAATCGGAGTTTTTGATATAGGGAGTTACTGGTTCCACGGAACTAATCGTGATCCAATATTATCGTTATCAACAACAGAGCCTGACCGCTCGCCATCATTGCAGCAGCATTATAACCAAATGGATCAGTTAGGGCTTGATGTGCAAGCGACGATAGATGATTGGTTATGGAAGTTTGAAACTATTTATCGCACCACTGATGATGAAGATTTTTGGGCAGCACAAGCGGGTTTTGAATACACTTATGTTGGTGTTTTTGACACGAATGCTGATTTAGGTTTATTAGTTGAATATGGCTGGGACTCTCGTGGCGAAGGAGATAAAAACTCTTCCGGTGCGAGTATTCAAAATGATATTTTCTTTGGTAGTCGTTTAGCCTTCAATGATATGCAAAGTAGTGAAATGCTGGTTGGTTTTGGCGCTGATGTTGAGCACAGTGCTTTTAGTTTCATCATGGAAGCTAATCGACGTTTCGGTGAAAGTGTAAAAATCAGTTTAGATATTAGAGTAATGCAAAGCAGCGAACCAAGCGATGCATTGTACAGTTTGAAGTCTGATGATCACGCACAATTAGCCATAGAATATTATTTCTAGTGGTAAGTAAAAAGAGTTGCGCCAGCAACTCTTTAACCTGTCATATTAAAATTAAAATTAAAATTAAAATTAAAATTAAAATTACTTAACACCGTGCATTAATTTATTTATTTGTGGGCCAATAATAAATAAAAATGCACCGCCTATGGTCAATAACCAAAAGCTAAATGAAAAGCCGCTTAATGCTGAGGCGACTGTCATTCCTGTTTCACCACTCATTGAACCTGCCAATATCCCTGAAAAGTTATTACCAATAGCGGTACTTAGAAACCAGCCTCCAAATGCAAAGCCAGCAAGGGAAGCTGGTACTAACTTACTTACCATAGATAAGCCAATAGGTGATAAACATAACTCGCCAATCGTGTGCAACACATAGCAAGCGGCTAACGGCCAAATTGGGATCATATTGTTAGCATCTAGTAGGTTTTCAAGCGCGTAAATTAACACTAAAAAACCTAAACCTGTGCCGAGCAAGCCTAAGGCAAATTTACGTGGAATACTCGGCTCGACTTTTCTCTTATGCATAAAAACCCAAAGTGCTGAAACTATTGGCGCAAATATTAAAATGGCGACTGAGTTAACTGACTGAAACCAAGCAATTTTAAATTCGACGGCTTCGGTGATATTTCTATCAACAATGTTTTGCGCTAAAAAGGTAAATGAACTGCCAGCCTGTTCGAAAAACATAAAAAATATGACATTGAACAGGAACATAATTAAGCAAGCAATAACTCGATCGAAAGCTATTTTACCATCACGCTTAGCTTGTTTTAAAAGTAGCATTGCTAAACCAGCAAATAGCACAAATAAAATCCACGCTAGCACTTGTGCGCCAGCATAGGTCATTAAAATATAAACAGGGACAATAGATGCGACTGAACCAAAAATAACGTAGACAAGGTTTTTTGTTCTTAAAGGTGTTTTAGCTACTGAGCCAATACCTTTTAGTTGACGACGACCAATGTAAAACCACACATAACTGATTAACATGCCTACTCCTGCCGCGCCGAATACCGCTTTGTAGTTATCCATCATTGGCGTATCGGTTAACGTACTAGCAAGCCATTGAGTAATAATAGGCGACACCATAGCGCCAGCATTGATACCCATGTAGAAAATACTAAAGCCACTGTCTCGACGGTGATCATCTACGGCATATATTTTGCCAACCAAGTTTGAAATATTAGGTTTGAATAAACCATTGCCAACAATAACTGTTGCTAAGCCGACCATAAAAAAAGTTTCATCGGGCAGCATGATGAGAAATAAACCGGTTCCCATGATCACTGCACCAACAAGAATTGAATGTTGCGAGCCGATGACCTTATCAGCAATATAGCCACCGAAAATAGCGCTGGCATAAACCAGTGCTAAATATGCGCCATAGGTATTTGATGCAAATGACTGACCCGAAGTATCACCATTAAAAAACTGCGCAACAATGTACAGTGTTAAAGCCCAGCGAATACCATAAAAAGCAAAACGCTCCCAAAATTCTGCCATAAATAGCATCCATAATGGTTTAGGATGCCCCCATAAATTATCAAATTCGGGTAAAGCTTGTGTTGAAGCCATCAATCCTTCCTCATTTCTAATATTAATTTTTATTTAACCGCTATCAGCTTACGCCGATGATTTTTGGCTACTTGAAGCTAAGGTGAAAGTGGCTGAAAATTTTGGTGAAGATTTAGTGAAGCTTCACTGAAGAGTGAAGTAAAACGGTGAATAGCGCATAAAAAGTGCAGAGAATCATTGCACTTTGGTGAAAAGGCGATAAATTAACGGATACAATTTTATGTTGAATAATTGCTTAGTGCCTGATAACTATAACAATACAACCCGTTACATAATTAGTGACTTAAATTTAGATGTTCTCCGAGGTGAATTAACGCGTCATGATGAAGTGATCACCTTGCCTAAATTAAGTTACGATTTATTGGTGGCGTTAGCACAAGCGGCTCCTGCCCTATTAAGTCAAGAAGAGCTAATGGCAGCTGTTTGGCCTGATAGAGTTATTGGAGATGAAACCTTAAAACAGCGCGTTAAGCTATTAAGGAAATCATTAGGCGACAATGCTTCAGCACCGACATATATTGAAGCCGTACGTGGACGCGGATATCGATTAATTCCTGTGGTAAAGTGCGAATGTGTTGTCCGTAAACCACCTTCGGTAATGCTAGATTTAAGTGCTAACGATCGCTTTCCAAGCCTTAGTGAAAATCAATTTGGTAAATTATGGCGACGAATTTCATTGTTGGGGTTAATCGTTTTTATTGTGGCATTAATTAGTATTACATCAACGTCAATATTGATGAATGGTGTCGATAAAAATGACAAGGCGCTACTTGGTGAACAGTCACCTGATTCGGGTGAGAATACAGGCGCTAACAAAACCCGCAACAAAGTCACCGGCGATATGGATACAAGCATTTCAAAAGCGATGCGCTTTTATACCCGTGGCAGAGATTATTACCATAGATACCGCAAGCAAGATAACGAAATAGCTATCGACTTTTTTAACAAAGCAATTAATGAAGATAGTCATTTTTCATTGGCTTATTCGGCACTAAGTCAGGCCTATAGTCAGAAGTTTTTTCAATTTTCAGGACTAGAGCATGATAAGCAATTAGCAATCGATAATGCCTATCAAGCGTTAAGTTATGACAATAAATCTGCCGCAGCATACAAGGCATTAGGTACGGCTTATTACGTTTCTGGTTGGTTATCGAAAAGCATAAAAACTTTACACAGAGGACTCGAGATAGAGCCCAATGAAATTGAAATATTGATTAACCTCGCTTTTATTTACTCAGAGCAAGGTGAATTGGCGACAGCACTCACGTGGCACAAAAAAGTAATACAGCAAGCCCCTGAACATGCACTGGCAATGATGCATACCGGTTTAACATTAGCACGTGCCAAGCAATATGAATTAGCTGAAGTTTGGTATCAAAAAGCGTTCAGTTTACAACCAGATTACTTATTAACGACCTATCATTTAGCGCAACTGGCTATTGCCAAAAAGAATTACCCGCAAGCATTAGCACTTGTTGAAAATGAAAAGGGCAATAGCAACCAGCAAGCACTTTTTTTACAAACACAGGCTGATATTGCTTATTTTCAAAACAATATTGATATGGCTAAAAACTTTTATCAACAAGCGGCAGATTTAACACCCTCAGCTATTTATTCGAGATCTAAATTACTTTCGGTTTTATTAACTAAACAAATTAATTCTGTCGCTAAAACGAGCACGTTAGATAATAGTCAAGCAGCTTATGATGAGCAGAGTATTGCCGGATTAAAAGCCAAGCAACAACAGGGCAATGAGCAAGCAGAAGTCAGTTTATTGCTGGCGGAAATTTATAGTGCCAAAGCTGAATATAATATTGCGATGCGTTATTTGATTCAGGCAATTGAGCAAGGTTATCAACTTGATTATCGTGTCTATCAATCGCCTTCATTTAAAGGCTTACGTGAACAAGATATTTTTCAGCGTTTAACCGCACAAATGAAAGAAGCTATCGAAATTGATAGCTTCTTTAAGCAATAAGTAAATAGCACAATTATGTGCTGATCTATTGCAAGTTTTGTTTTTTATATAAAAACAACTTAAACCGTGCCTAATTCAACTAATTTACCAATTGGCTCATCAAGTGAAGATGGCGGCATAGTAAACCACTGTGGGCCATTTTTAGTCATATAAATACAATCTTCTAAGCGCACGCCAAATTCGCCTTGAATATAAATACCTGGTTCATTCGAAAAGCACATGCCCGGTTTAAGTATTTCTGTTTCACCATGCACAAAATTAACACTTTCATGACCTTCCATACCAATGCCATGACCAGTTCTATGCGAAAGCCCCGGTAATTTATAACCTGGGCCAAAACCTTTACTTTGATAATACTTACGCACTGCATCATCAACAGATCCCGCCTGCTGGCCAAGCTGTGCTTGTTCAAAAGCAACTTGTTGACCTTTTCTAACCGTTTGCCAAACCTCACGTTGTCTTTTACTTGGCTCACCAAAAACAAAAGTACGGCTAATATCTGATTGATAACCATGCACATTACAACCACAATCCATTAATACGATGGAACCTTCAGTTAAGGTTTGCTTTTGTTTAGTACCATGCGGGTAAGCACTGGCTTGGTTAAATAACGCCATATTCCAAGCGCCTTTACCGCCAAGCTGTGTTTGTGCGCTTTTCATTAACGATTTAACATCGCCTTGGCTCATACCCAGTTCCAGTTTCGACCATACATCTGCATACGCAAGTAAGGTAATCTCGTTAGCTTTGTGCATTAATTCAAGTTCATGCTGGCTTTTGTACATACGACAGCCGCGAGTAACGGGCTCAGCACTGACATGCTGCATGCTAGAAAGCTCAGCCATTAAGCCGTTCATAACAAAATAACGTACTGAGTTTTCAAAGGCGATTTTACCTTTAGTAATGCCAGCATCGGCTAAAATTTGTTTGACCAGTACAAAAGGACTTTCATGCTCTTGCCAAACGCGAATGTCATCACTTACTGCTAAGCTTTCTCGCACACTCGGCTCTTCAAAAAATGGACAAACCACAGCCACATTACCTTCTCGGGGAATAACCACTGCGGTTAAACGCTCGCTGCGCCACCACTGAATACCAGAGAAATAATCCATGGCTGCACCAGGCTCTAGTACCAAGGCTGCAATATCAAGTTGTTGCATTAATTTCTGTGCGTTAGATATGCGTTGTAGCCTTTCGGTTTTACTAATAGGTTTCACTGAATCGGTGATAGGCTTTAATTTACTGCTAGTGCCTTTTACATTACTTTCAGCGGCGCCGTGTGAACTTCCTGCAATGGCTGCTCCGGCAAGGCTAAGTGAAGCTAAGCTTGCACCACTGGCTTTTAAAAAGGCTCTTTTTGTTATATTCATTTTTTGTCCTGCGATCACTGTTAAAAATTTTAAGTGCTTTAACGAGTTACATTTTATAGCTTCACGCTATCGCTTTTTAATTAGTCGAGCAAGCCATTACCGACAAATCGTGGGCAATTTACGATGAAATATGAAAATTCGATTTATGGCTTAATGTGATACTGCGACTTAACGCAGAAACTTAGCGTATTAGCGAGTATTTTTTGTACATAAGTAGTGAGCGTGTTATCAATAATGTTCGGCACTAAGTTTAGGCACTTAGTTTAGGCATTAAGTGAGAATAATAAAATATGATAAAGCAAAATAGGTTTTCGCGTGTGAATCGCGTTGTTATAAAATTAAGCCTTGTTGTTACGGCAATTGTTGCTTCGGTTGCCACAGTGCAGGTGCATGCCAATGCAGACCGTGTTACTGGTAAAACTCATGCAACACGTTCAGAAGTTATTGCAGCTAATGGCATGGTGGCAACGAGTCAGCCACTCGCTACACAGATTGGCTTGCAAGTGCTAAAAGATGGCGGTAATGCCATTGACGCGGCCATTGCTGCTAATGCTGCACTTGGTTTAATGGAGCCAACCGGTAACGGTATTGGTGGTGATTTATACGCGATTATTTGGCATGCAAAAACTCAGAAGCTTTATGGCTTGAACGGCAGTGGGCGTTCACCTCAATCCCTTACCTTTGAAAAACTTAAAAAAGAACTCAATGCTTTAGATCGCGAAAACATTCCCCCTTATGGCATGTTACCTATTTCTGTACCAGGTACAGTTGATGGTTGGTTTGAAATGCATGATAAGTTCGGCGAAATGCCAATGAACAAGGTGCTAAAGCCTGCTATCGACTATGCCAATAACGGCTTCCCTGTAAGTGAGCTTATTGCTTATTATTGGGATCGCAGTGTTCCAAGATTATCGCCACAACCGGGCAGTTTTAAAAGCACGTTTACAATTAATGGTAAAGCGCCACGCAAGGGGCAAATATTCAAAAATCCTGAATTAGCTAATACGCTATCGTTAATCGCAGAACAAGGACGAGAGGCATTTTATCAAGGTGAAATTGCTGACAAAATTGACCGCTTTATGAAAGCTAATGGCGGCTATATTTCTCGTGAAGATCTAGCTAGCCATACTTCTACTTGGGTTGAACCTGTTTCAACTAACTATCGTGGTTACGATGTGTTTGAACTGCCACCTAATGGCCAAGGTATTGCCGCGCTGCAAATACTAAACATGCTAGAGCCATACAATTTAGCTGATATGGGCTTTTTGTCAGAGCAAACGCTGCATGTGATGACAGAAGCGAAAAAATTAGCGTTTGAAGATCGTGCTAAATTTTATGCCGATATGGACTTTTATGATGTACCGTTAACCGGGTTAATTGATAAAAAATATGCCATGGAGCGTAGAAAGCTTATTGGTGAACGCGCGGCTAAGCGTGTCGATGCTGGTAACCCCGCCATGTATCAAGGCGATACCATTTATCTAACCACGGCAGATAAAGACGGTAATATGGTTTCGCTAATTCAAAGTAACTACCGTGGTATGGGCTCAGGTGTGGTTGTACCGGGGTTAGGTTTTGTTTTTCAAGACCGTGGCCAATTATTCTCTATGGATAAAACCCATGCCAATGCTTATCAGCCAAATAAGCGTCCGTTTCATACTATTATTCCTGCATTTGTCATGAAAGACGGTAAACCATTTATTAGTTTTGGTTTAATGGGCGGTGCTATGCAGCCACAAGGGCATGTGCAAATTGTTACTAACATTATTGATTTTGGTATGAACCTGCAAGAAGCGGGCGATGCCACACGCTGGCAACATTTCGGCTCAACGGAGCCAACCGAAGCCAATGGTAAAACCTTGGTTGATGGCGGGCAGTTGGTTATTGAGTCTGATATTCCGTATCAAACGGTGCGTGGCTTAATGCAACGTGGTCACAAAGTTGGTTTTGATATGGGCGGTTATGGCGGCTATCAAGCCATTATGTGGGACGATAAAGAAAAGGTGTATTACGGCGCATCTGAGTCAAGAAAGGACGGACAGGCCGCTGGATATTAGCCATGAATTTTCACTGTAACTACTGCTGATTATTCGCAATATTTGTTATGCTGTTGCCAGCTGATTTTTTAAGTCAGCTGGCTTTTTTAACTGTGTAAGAAACTGAAATTCAAATATTGGAAGTAAGAAAACAACTGATGGCAAAACCGAGTAAAAAAGGCCCAACCAAAACCGTTGATATATATTGCAACGGCTGCAACACCCTTTTATTTAAGTACCGCAAGGGCGGCAAAGGGGCGTTAGTGAAAAGCTTCAAAGAACGTATTAGTCAAGACTACACCACAAAGCCTTGTATTTGCCCTAAATGCCAAAAGCCCTTTGCCCGCGAAACCCTGATTCGTGGCTTACCCGCTTACAAATTTATTGGTGGTAAAGTTTGGTTTAAGTAGTTTTTAGAAAGTAAATTTTTGTTGTTTTTTAATTCTTTTATTTATAAGTTGTTGAAGTTGTGAGATATTAATCAGAATTATGGAAACTTTATGGAAAGCTTCAATGGTTAGCTATTTCCAACTTATCGATACTCATTTAATGTATGTATTTTTATGAATAAATTTGATTTAGAAAAATTAGTAAATATAAGAGTAAGCGAAGCTCGGGCTTTACTAGAATCTAATAACTTTCATGGAGCGTACTATCTAGTGGGATATGCACTAGAGTGTGCTCTTAAAGCTTGTATTGCAAAGCAAGTAAAAGAATATGATTTTCCGAGTAAACAATTAGCAAATGCTAGTCATACTCATAAGTTGGTTGAGCTTTTGGGTACGGCAGGGCTAAAACAAAAGCTAACTCAGAGAGAAAAAGAAGATCAAGAATTTAGTTTGAATTGGGCGGTAGCAAAAGATTGGACTGAAGTTTCAAGGTATGACTGTACAATTGAAAAAACAAGAGCGACAGATTTATTTAATGCTGTTACTGACAATGAATCAGGAATATTGACATGGCTAAAGACATATTGGTAACAGAAGTTTTGTCTGAACAAATGACAAATTCTGGAGCAGAACTAATTCGAAGGTTAGATAAGTTAAACTCTGAAATTAAAAGTGCTTTTTGGTTATTTTTTCCTGAAGAAAAAATCTGGAAGTTAATAATCGCATCTCCTTTAGTTGGTAAAAGTGGCCCCAGAGAGTTTTATAAGAGGATTATGGATTCAAATAACCAAGCAAATAGTGATGATAGAGTAGTGTCTCTGAATGATGTTGGTGTAACTAATATTGATCACCCAATTGTTCAATTAATGAAGTTTGCTATTGGCACAGGAGAAAATGATGTCTCTGAAATACGTTTCTCTAGGAGTACCATTAATGGGACTTTTATAGAAGATTCTCTTATCTATCGATCAACTCATTAGTTCATTAATAGGGGGTCATAAATAGTGATCGAACTTTAAGCATTTTTAGGGATAAAAGAGATTTAGAAGAATGAAACTACTATTAATACTTGCACTATTCACATCATCAGTATTTGCAGCCAAGCTAGACTTAACTGCTTATTCCGAATCTTTAGATTACGCGCAAGTGACGAAAGTGCTTGCGACGCAAAATGCCGACGGTACGTGGTGTTTTGGTACTTCAGTGCTGCATAACGACCAAGGTTGGGATCATTACGCCGATGCTTGGGAAGTTACCGATTTAGATGGACATAAATTGGGCTATCGACAACTGCATCATCCGCATGATCATGAGCAACCGTTTACTCGCAGCCAATGTAATATTGATGTACCGAGTGATATTTCTCAGGTTGTGGTGCGAGCCAAATGCAATAAACATGGCTATGGCGGTAAAGCTATGCTGGTAAAATTAAAGAGAAAGTAGATTTGAATAATTGTAAATAATCAAGTGGTTAATACTTCATGAGCTTACTTTTAGTTTATTAGTTTATCAAAATAGTTTATTGAGTTATTGAAAATAAAAACGCGACTTAATGTCGCGTTTTTGCTGAATAGTAAGCGGGCTTTGCTGGCTATTCAGATACTAACTTTTGTTTACCGAACTCTTTATAACCTTTTCGCCAAAAATATACTGCGACAAGTGCTGTTATAGTCGCTACGACAATACCAAATTCGTCGATATACCAAGCTGAGCTTTCATTTTCTAAGGTTATTGGTGTAAACACTTTTTGCATAAATACATTCCAGTTCATGTGAAATATTACCGCAGTCCATAAGCTATTAGTTTTGTATCTTAGGTAAGTCATGATCATAGAGGCGCTGGTTAACGCTAAGCTAAAAACAGCAATTTGATAATAGAGAGGTGTAACGCTGTTGCCATATAACCCCGAAATAATTAACGGCCAATGCCAACTTGACCAAATAATGCCGCTGACTAAAGCAACACCGGTAAATGACATAAATGAGGAAAGCTCTTTAACAAGAAAGCCTCGCCACGCTATTTCTTCTCCTAGCACTGACGGTAACGCTAACATAAAGGAAACAGAGGCGGTAAAAAGCAATTGAAAAAGGATCAGTTGCCAGTCATCCCAACTTTCTAGGTTGTAACTTGCTTTTTTTTCTAAGACAAATTGCGTGTCATACCAAGTGCCGAAATCACAAAGCCAGATAATTGAGTAGGCTGCCATAATGATAGCTAACGGTATTAAGTAACTTTGCCATTGATATTGCCAACTTCCCCATGTCCAGCCTAAGCTGGAAATTTTACGTTGCCTAATTAAGCAAGTTAACAGCGCTGCAAGACCTGTAGACATCATTAAAGGTGAGGCGCTTTGTGTTCTGTATATCAGCCAGTATCCTATGGTATATAGCACGCTCGTTAAGAAAAAAAATAGCAATAGCGTTATGATTGAATCACGAGTAATTTTCAATGGATAAATCCTTTTTAATTATTGTTTTAAAATATATTTTTAAAAGAAAGTGATTATTTCCTTTTACTAAGAATGAGCACAGCAAATAGAATGCCATTTGAAAAGTACTTTAAAAACAAGGGATTAATTTTTGTTGGTTACTCGGCTTTGTCAGCATTACTATTTATTTGCATAAAAACGTTTTTAATAACTTTTTTGGCCACTCGTTTGTGTTTGCTTTCGGTATTAAAAAACGCGACGGTAAGGTCGCGTTTTATATTTGATGTTAGCGTATGATGCTTTGTTAGCTTAGCCGCAACACTTTTTATATTTTTTGCCACTTCCACATGAGCATGGATCGTTTCGGCTTGGCGTTTTCTCAAACGTGGTGGTGGTTGGTTTATTTAAGATAGCGCTTAGTTCATTAATATCTTCTTCAGCATTGCTATCAACCGTAATATTTGCAAAGAGCTGATGCTCAGCTACAAGTGCTTCAAGTTCTTTTTGTCGTTCATCGTTGGCGACAATTAAGGTTAACGGATGCTTTTGTGTACCAAGTTTAACAACGCGCTTGTTATTGTAACCTGACTTTACATGGTTAACTCGGGTGTGAATACGTCCTTTGTAATAAAGATCGTGCATGATGAACTCCGCTTATTAAATACCTAATTTTGCGCGGCAGTATAACGTAAAAAGTTAAATAGTCGACTGTTGAGTGCATTCATTGCTAATTGTTTCGTTCTATTATTGCTATAAATGTTTATTAGCTTAGCGTCGTTTATATATGACCCCAGCAATATGGGTAAATATAAGAAAGTAGATAGCGCTTTCAAATAGCAGATGCCACTTATTAGCATTAGCAAAAGAAGCATTATTAGTATTTTCCAGAGAAAACTGCAGTAAACCAAGCACATTTAATGGATGCTCGTAGTTGGTGATCATAAAAATTCCAGAGCCCATCAATAACAGTAACGTTAAGTACATGGCAGTATGAATGAGGCGGACTAGCCATTTATGCTTGGTATTTTCATAGCTCAAACGATAGTCAGCATGTAAGAAGAATTTATACCAAATAAGCCGCGCAGCTAATATGATCAAAAGAAATACTGCGATGATAATATGCAATTCAATGGCATCTTGTTTATGTTGCACCGCACCCTTTAGGCGGTAATCAATATTATGAATTCTACTGCCCATGTCAAACAATAGAAAAACAATAGAAAAAGAAGATAACCAATGCAGTGTTCTATCAACCACATAGCTTGTTTTCGGTAACACGATGAACTCCGTATTATTGCACGCGTATATTTTAATTCACTTTTTAGCAATTACTGTCAATGAACTATGGATTATGTTGTTTTTGAATATTCATTATTAAGTTTTTCGCTAATCAATTATATCTGCTGCAT
Source organism: uncultured Colwellia sp. (assembly GCA_913058245.1). Taxonomy (GTDB): domain Bacteria; phylum Pseudomonadota; class Gammaproteobacteria; order Enterobacterales; family Alteromonadaceae; genus Cognaticolwellia. Next base: position 135,666 of record CAJXQJ010000002.1, on the reverse strand, counting down.
CTAATGCTACATCTATACCTTGAGATGCTTTTGGAAACGCTGAAGGGTCAGTGATACCTTGCTCATTGGTTAAATCGCGTATGTTTTTTTGTACGGTGATAATGGCAAATAGCGATAATACAAATGACATACCATAAAAGCCTTTTTCACTTAACAGCATAGTGGCATTAATAAGACCAATAACTAACAGTGCGATGGCTGAAAAGAAAGCGACCCAGCACATGCCCATAAATACATTGGTAACTGGTATGCCTTCTGATTTATCTCGAATGGTTTTTTGTAACGTAACAGCAGAGAACATTGCTAGTAAAAAAACCGCAAAATAATAGCCTTTTTCATTCAATTGCAATTCTGCATTCCACAGACCAATTAGGTAACCTAAGACACCAATAGCGAGTACACCCCAAGTGGAAAAAATGTATGCTGAAGTTGGTTTATTAACGTTTGAAGTATTTAAATGCATGGATAATTCGTCCTTGTTATTGCTAAGCTTCATACCAGCGCGGCTGGCCTTTGCTACGTATCTTACTGCGGTTAAGTATATGCTATTGATTAAAAGCATTGATAGTCCTTTACTCGCGCGTCATTCCTTTTTATATCATAACGTTACGCCATGTTGGAAATTATTGCTAGTGATAACGTGCTATGGTGGCAATAAAAAAAGCGCTATATTGAAATAGCGCTTTAATTATTTTGTTAGCGTTATAGAGTTATATTATTCCATTAACCACATTCTTGCTTTACGACCTGGTAAGTAGAACTTATGCCATTGGCTATTTACGTTTTGTACATCAACACCTTCAACAACGTCACGGTAGTTTTTGTGCCACCATAAGTTATGTTCGGCGGTATTTACCCATACGTCTTGACCACTGTCACATTTGTTAATACCGACTACACCAATATGATCACGTTTGAATAAAATAATACAGTCGTTAAAATTCATCACTTGCATGCCATGACCTTGTGCAGCATTGTGGAACTTAACCATACCGGCAATATCTGAGCGTTTATATAAATCAACCCAGCGGCTACCATCATTACTTTCATTGTGATCAGAATAGATCATCGGAGTACCGCCATCACGCCCCATTATATAAGCATTGGCTAAGGTTTCGTCTGTAGCATTAAGAATTTGATATCTAAAGCCTGCATTGGTTGGTATGTCATGGGTAATTGAGAACGTTACTGCTTTATCGCCTGCCAATGCTTGGCCGTATGCGCCGGGATCAACCAACTGATTCATTGAACCGTCAAAACCAAATGCACCGCGAAGTGAAGCAAATAGTGGAAAATCATATGCGTCGTGACCAGTATCATTTAAGTAAGGGGCGAGAAAGCTGTCGTAGCTATTATCACCAGCGCCGCCAGAGGTGATGATTTCACCGAAAACATGAACACCATTTTTTATGTCGTTATTAAATACGGCGTTAATATGATAATTACTCATATGTTTGGCGGCATCAACGCGAAAACCAGTAACACCTATTGTTTTTAATGCTTGTAAGTACGCTTGTTGTTGAGAAACCACCCAGTTGTTAGGATCTAAATCCGGTAAGCCTACGTCGCCATTACCCCCACATAATCGCCAATATTGAACGTGACCTGGGTTACCCCAGTCGGTAATACAGCCTGCAGGATGAAAATCACCCGCACCTAAATTTCCATGCTGTAAATCACCGAATAGTTTAATTGAGTTGTAGTAAGTGCTGTTGGCTGCATACTCTGCTAGCACTTCAGTTCCTGGGTAATTCAAATCTGAACGTTTGTATGATTCATTTGCCATATGATTAAATACAATATCGGCATAGGTTTCGACGCCTTTGGCTTTTAACGCATTGACCATATCTTTAAAGTCATTAGTGTCGCCTAATGGGCTATGGATTAGTCGAATATCTTGTGGCTGGTAGCGAGCCCACCATTCGTTACCTGATGATTTGTAAGCGGGAGAAACAAGCACTTTCTTATAACCTAAATCAGCAATTTCTTGTGCTTTGGCGGCTACGTCGTCATAGGTCCAGTTAAAAGCATGCAATATAGTATCTGCCGCTGAAGTTTGGCTAAAAAGTAATGTACTTGCTATTGCTGATATTTGCGTGAGTTTTTTAATGGTAGTTTTTAGTTTCATGCTTTCCTCGTTTACTGCTGGTTAATTTTTATATTTATTATTGGTGGTTTTATTAATTTACTTTGAATAGAGTGTTTCTATTTTGTTAACAGGGATAAGAGTGAGTTGAGCATAAATTAAGCAATAAAAATTAACTAGATAGCTGCATACGTATTCATAATAAGAGTCGAATTTGGTTTGCAGAAACTATTATTGTGAGTTTTTAATGGGTAAAACCATTTAGCGTTGTTTTTTTGTGTTTATTGACCTCATATTAAAATGAGGCCATGGTTAAAACTGTATAAATGATTAGGTTAAAATTGTACCGTTAGACCAATAGAGGGGAACATTTCCATTCCAGTATCCTTTTTTATCGTGAAATTGTTCAAGGTGTCATTCTCGTTAGGTTCGTAAGAATAACCGGAAACGTTCGAGCTATTTGAGGCGTTAATAATGGCAAAGTTGACCTCTGACTTTAAGCCGAAAAAGGTTGTTTTGTAGTTTGCTTGCAAGTCTAAGCGATAATACACAGGAAGAGTTTTTGAGTTTAACTCTCCATACCTTGCTTGTAAAAATCCAGGGTAATCTGGGTTTTCACGTAAACCAATAATAGGCGTATATTTTGCCCCGCTGCGAATAGTAAATTTCATGCCGAAATCCCACTGCTCATTCAATTGATAATTTGCCACAACATTTGCTAGTAATGGCGTATCTAAATAGTATTCAGTAGTTATTTTCGTCAGGTCATTAGTTCTTTCGCTTTTTGACCAACTCAAAGAAGCCCAGCCATACCAGCCATCAGACAGGTGTTTGTTAATTACCCATTCAACACCTTTTGCACTTCCTGATAAGTCATCACTATAGTGTGATGCTGAGTCAGGGTGATCAGTAGGTAATGATAAGGCCATGTCTTTTAAGTCTTTATAATAAACATCTACCGAAGTGTTCCAAGTGTCATTTAAATCGTATGAAAATCCGATGGAATAATGGCTTGATTTCGGCGATTTTATTTTAGGGTTTCCGAGTTTTTTTAATGCGGTGGTGATATCAGGAAAGCGACTATAAGTACCATATTTGGTGGTTATGGTGAGTTCATCGGTAGGAAACCAGTTAAGGGCAAGCCTAGGGTGAACAAAGCTTTGATTTGTGTAGTTGTTTTTTTCTGCGCGTAAACCAAGATCTAACTTTATGTCGTTGTTAATGCTCCAAATATTGTTGAAATAAAATGCACTGTCAGTGCTTTTAAGTTTATCGTTATCTTGTACTCTTTCTCCTTTTTTACTTTCACAATCAGCGTCATTGTCAGTACAAAAATAAGGGATCATGTCATAGTTGTAATCGCTGACACTTTGCTGAAAATCAGCACCAATTTTTTGTACATGACCATCAAACCAATTGGCTTGATATAAGGCGCGTAAATTTAAGCGCTTTGTTTCCAAGTTAATAAATTGCCCCTGGCCATATTTTTGTTTATTCTGTTCATTCATGTGCCCTAATGATATTTGGAATGTATCGTGATTTTCTGCGAAGTACTGCCAAGATAAGGTTTGTTGATCGAATTTTGTATTAAGAGACATTTCACCAATTGAGTCAGGGTCGACTTTAGCCGATTCTGACTCGGCAGAAATGTTCAATGCTCCGACGTCACTTGCACCAGTAACACTGAAAGTGAGCTTTTGATTATCGCCAATTAACCATTGATATTTGCCTTGATAGTCATCACTAATAGGCGACTTAGTGATTGTTTCTCCATCATCTTCTTCACCCTCTGTTAGAAATAGGTGCAATAGGCTACGTCTATATGAGAAATAAAAAGCCTGATCTTCTGCGAGCCCACCTTCAATCATTATGCCCGTTTTTAGCATACTAGCATCAACAATTGTGGTGATATCTTGGTTGCGAGGATCTCGTAATTTAACATCAAAAACACCGCCAGTTGCATTACCATATTGACTGCCAAAACCTGCGGGATAGAGCGAGAAGTCGCTAATGACGTTTTTGTTAAATATGCTATCGCCAAATAAATGGAAAATGTAATCAGCGGGCATGTTATCAATGTAGAATGCGTTGTCGTCAGGAGAGGAACCGCGAATGGCTGGCTCTCCGTCATCACCACCCGCGTAAACAACGCCGGGTAAACTAAATACTGAGCTAAGAGGATCATTAGCAATACTAGGAACACTTAACAATTTTGCCGTTTCTTCGGTCATTTCGGTATTAGCTTGATTGCGTTTTCCGTTTACTTCAATAACTTCTATTTCATTTTTGTCGCTTTCCAATTGATTTTTTTTGAAGTTTTTCTCTGAGCTCACTTCATTAGCATTGGCAATTGCTGAGGTGATGATTAGGTATGACGAGATATAGCTTAAGTTTTTTAGGTGTTGATAAGTTCTCTGCATAAGTGCTTGTATTGATGGTAAGTGAGGTCAAATACGGTATCAATAAGTAAGTCTTTACAAAGTAAGCATATGTAAGCTAGTAAACTGAATAGAGGAAGGGGGTATAAGAGTTTAGAACTCGTTATTGCACTTTAACTTTAAAAGCACGTGCAAAAAACTAAGATGCGGGAATGCACCTTAGCTCATAAATGCGGATTAATTTTTCTCTTGATTACGTTGTTGGGCGAGTGCCTGTAATTGCTTAGATTGCTGATGTAAGCTATTACGTACTAAGGCTTCGCGGTCTTCTTCTCGAATATGGTGAAAAATTACCTTATATGTTGCCCCATCTGTATTTTTTTCAACACTGACTATTTCACCTATGCAATATACTGCACTATTTTCTTCGGTAAAAAATAGCTTTAAATTTAAGTATTCACCAAGCTCGAATGCAGGTTCATTTGAAGACTGAAATATAACACCACCACCGCCAAATTTAATTGCTTGTTGGCGTTCATTGGCCATGTCTTGTTGACTAAGTATGTAGCCTACTAGTAAGTCCATTTTTTGTGCTTGATGGTTTAAGTATTCCATTAATTGGCTTGCTACACCAGCTACGGCTTGCAATGGGCGTAATGCACTTTGATCTAAGGTATTTATTTCAGAGGCAATTTTAAAGGGCGTTGGCATATCATTAAGAAATTGCTCATAACTGGGTAGATTTTCTGAATTAAGTGTTGTGGCATTAATATTAAAGTAATAATCAATTGAAAAAAATTCGTCAAACTGTGCTAATTTCGTTTTATCTGCTGATGTTTCCATGCTTGACCACCTTAATTACTTTAATTATTACTTAACTTTGTATTCGCCAGAAACACGTTAACGGCACATTCAGACATTTCATCTATTTGGTTTGCTTGTGCGTAAATGCCGTCAATCACTAATCTGGCAATGCCGTGTAATGTTGCCCAAGATACCTGTGCAAGCCTGAGCGTGTTTTCTTCGGCGTTTATAATACCTTGCTCTTGCCATAGCTTAGTCATTTCTACTTGATAATTGAAACTGGTATAGGCAATGTTTTTCAATGTTTCAGTGCTATTATTCTCTTTCCAGATAACTCGTCCAAACATCAGTTCATAAAGTGACGGATTTTCCGTAGCAAAAGCTATATAGGCGTGTACGAAATTTCGGTACTTGTCTTCATCAGACATATTTTCCTGGGAGAATATTTCACTAGATAGTTGATGCCAACGGCTAAAGCCTTGTTCGGCAATTGCACATAGTAGGTCGTTTTTATCGGTAAAATGGTGATAAGCTGCCGTGCGAGAAACACCTATACGTTCGGCCAACTTACGCAATGATAAATTTTCAATACCGGCCTCAGCTACCATTTCACTGGCGGTAGAAATCAAGGATTTGCGTAAATCACCATGGTGATATTTTGCTTTAGCTACCACTGAATACCTGCCTAAAAATGAGAATATTCATTACAGTGTTTTTCTCGATGGCAGTGCAACATTGGCAAATATTAACCCCGCCACTAATGACATAAATATTAGAAAGGCTTGTGAGCCAATGTCGGTTGCATTAAGCATCGTTTGGCCTGATACCGCATGATTTAAGCCAATATAAACCTTACTTCCCGGGACTAGTACCACCAAACCAAGTAACTTAACGACACTTGAAGGTAGCTTCATTAATCTTGAAAAAATATTACTGTAAATACCTAAAGCAAAGGCACCGACAAAAGCACCCAACGCAACACCTAGATACTCAGCACCTAGCATGCTTGCGCCAAAGGCAATATAGCCGGAAATGATCCCCCAAGGGGCATCTTTTTTTCGGCATTTAAATAATATAACTAAGCTGATAGAAAGCGTGGTAACAGCAGCCCATAACGTCCAGTCAGGCGTATGTGGTGGCTCTACAAAAACAACTTCACCCCAGAGCATTTTCCCCAATGCGATACCCAGTACACCACCAAAATAAATTTTGAATAGGATCATGATGGCATCCATGATCCTTGCCGTACCCGACATTAAATTTCGAGCGGCTAACTCAGATAAACCTAAAGTTAATGCTAAGCCAGGAATAAAGGCAATAATGCTAGATAATATGACTAAAGGGATGTTTATGCTGGGGTCAACTAGTGCTATTGCAGATGCTAAAAACGCAGAAGAAAGTGCTGATATCGGCTCTAGCATGTCGGTAACGCGACGTGAGCGCTCAGCCCAGAAAGTAAATAAACATACCATCATGCCCAATAATGTTGACCAGAAAACATCATTCCAACTGGTTTGCATTAGCATGGCAAATGCGCCACTTGATGCACCAAATGCAAGGAAAGTTAATATACGGCCATAAGGACTTGGTTTATTGGCAATATCATCTAAACGTTCTATGGCTTCGGCCAAGGTTCTTTGACCTGATGTGAGCTCGTCAACTAGCTCATCGGCTCGTGCCAATGATCCTAAATCCAAATCGCCAGGTGCTACACGAAGTATATGATTATAGTCTTGGTTTTCATCGTCTTGAGATAGTATAAAAGTTAACGATGTCGGTGTAATTACAAAAGAGCTATAAACCCCTAAACTTTGCGCGACATTAGTTAAATGCGCTTCAAGTCGGTATGCGGGGGTGCCAAATTTATGTAAGGCTTTGCCTAAACGAATTATAAAGCGACGTTTATCGTTAAAATTGTCAGTACTTGTCATGGCAATAAACTTGGATCGTGAAGAATTTTTCTATGGTAATTGATTCATTTTAAAATGAAAGCGGAGATGTTCATTCTAGAGATAATTTTTATTAATTGTTGGTAAATCATTCAAGTTTTTGAGAATTTACGGACGACATCAATATCGGTATGATGGCATATAAACTTTTTAAAGAATGTAAATTTATGACCTTACTGATAATTCTAGCTTGTGTATTTGGTGCCGTCGCCTTAATGGTAGTTTTAGGGGAACGCTTCGGTAAACCTATGGAAGTTGAACAACAACAAAAATACTCAAAAATATTGTGGGTAGTGGTTTTTATTGCCATTGTTGGCGCTATTATTCGGGAAATGCTTTAAACACTAAATTATCGTTGTTGCGCAGTTATTAATTGAAAATTATTAACTGTAGAATCTGTATTGAAATATAGTCGTGGTTAAGTTAATCCGGTATTTATAACTATTAGCTCGCTCAGTCGCTCGTCAATCACCAAGAAAATTCGTTACTGTGCTCTACGTTTCCTTGTGGCGAATAGTTACGCTCATATACTTTCACTGCGCCCGACTGTGATTGCATGATAATAGCGGTTGATCGAGTACCGTAGTCATCAGAGCGTATAAATATACTGCTTAATAAGGACTCTAATTCCTTACTAATACCTGTTGTTGGTAAGTTAATGTCACTTGCAATTTCGTTATTCTTCATCAACGAAAAAAGTTGCTCTAAGTTAAAATTATCACCTTTAATTAACTGGTTTATCTTTTGCACACCCAATGCCATTTTTGGCCAAATGTCATCTAAAGCGCCATTACAAATACTATGAAACCCTGGGCCGAGTGATATTAAACTTTTATTAACACTGTCAAAGGCTTGTAAATTATTTAGCGTGCCAAAAATAAGGTTGAAATCATTATATTGTTCGGATGAAAGGCCGAGATGATCTCGCGTTTGTTGGGGGCTCTGCAATAATGCATTTACGACTAGATCACCACGAGTTTGTTTATTGGCATCAAATTTATTAGCAATTCGAAAATTCGTTAACGCGGCAAACTGACCCGTTTGAGTTAAGCCAAGCCAAGAGCCGCCAGCTTTTAAATCTTTACCGGCGAGAATATTTTCTTTTTGCCACCAATGCATTCGCTGTGTTGGGCGTTGATGAAACTCATCTCTGTTAGCGCAAATAATGACAGGGTAGTCAGGGTGTTGTTCAATGGCGATGAATAAAATACACATAATTGCCTTTTTAGATCTAAGTAATAATGTCTAGTGCTTTAACTCAACACTATCATAGGATATGGTTTGTAGCATAAAAATCACACGGTTAGCGATTGAAAAGGTGCGAAAATTTAATGCTTGAACTTCCCTCTATTGATTTAAAAAATAAAGTATCAGCGCAAGAATGGCAGTTACGGGTCGATCTTGCTGCATGTTATCGCTTAATTGCTTTACATGGCTGGGATGATTTAATTTATACCCATGTTTCCGTTCGTATTCCCCACACAGAGCATGTACTTATTAACGCCTTCGGTTTGAGGTTTGACGAAATTACCGCATCCAATTTAGTGAAAATTGATATGACAGGCAATATAGTGGATGCAGATAGCCCATTTGAATTTAACCCGGCGGGTTTTACTATTCATAGTGCTATTCATGAGGTTCGTCATGACGATATTTGCGCCTTACATGTTCATTGCAATGAAGCTATTGCAATTGCAAGTTTAAAAGAAGGTTTACTTCCTATTAGTCAGTATTCGATGTTCGCGTTGGCATCAATGAGTTATCACGATTATGAAGGGCTGGCTGTTAATGATGAAGAAAAAAAACGGTTACAGCAAGACTTAGGTGATAAGAACTTTATGCTATTGCGTAACCATGGTGCGTTGACTATGGGGAAAACCGTTGGTGATGCTTTTATGCATATGTATGACTTAATTCGCGCTTGCCAAATTCAAGTGCAGGTGATGTCGACAGGTATGGAGCCAATTCTGGTTGAGCAAAGTATTGTTGATGGCATAAAAGCACAGGCGAATATTGTTCATACAGGCTTAACCGGTGGGCAAAAGGCGTGGCCTGCTATGTTGCGAAGAGTTTATAAAGAAGATCCGAGTTTCGCGCTTTAAATACTAAAGAACAATTCAAATAAATTAACAGCGATAAAATTAAAGAGAATATAATGAAAGTCACTCATGTAGAAATTTTTGATATTGAATGTCCGAAACGCCCAGGTTGGAACCCGGTATTTATTCGAGTGCATACTGATGAAGGTATTACAGGTGTTGGTGAAGCAGGTCTTGCTTACGACTGGGGACATAGTGCAGCGGCAGCAATGCTAAAAGAAATTAGTGAAGCAGTATTAATTGGTTTTAACCCATTTAATACTGAATTGCTTTGGTCTCGTATGCTGCGAGAAAGCTTTTGGGGCTTAGGTGGCGGTCCCGTACTCTATTCGGCAATGAGCGCAATAGATACCGCGTTATGGGACATTAAAGGTAAGGCGCTTGGTTTGCCGGTCTATCAATTACTTGGCGGTAAAACTAATGATAAATTACGTACTTATGCCAGCCAATTGCAGTTTGATTGGGATGAACAGGTAAACAAACTTATCGAGCCAGAGCAGTATGCTGAAGCGGCCTTAAAGGCTGTTGCTCAAGGCTATGATGCCGTGAAAGTTGATCCTATTGTTTATAATCAAGATGGTAGCTCATCTTTTGATCGAACTAAGCTATTCACACCAAAACAAATGCGTTTATTTGGCAATCGATTACGCGCCATTCGTGATGCTGTTGGTGAAGACGTGGATATTATTTTTGAATCACATTCATTGATGGGAGCTGCGTCAGCAATTCAAATGGGTCGCGTTATTGAAGAAGTCGGTTGTATGTTTTATGAAGAGCCGGTGAATTACCTAAATGCCGCTGTGCATAAAAAAGTATCAGACAATGTTAACGTGCCAATTGCTGGTGGTGAACGCTTATATCACCGCTGGGATGCAAGGCCATATTTTGAAGACCAAAGTATTGATGTTCTTCAGCCTGATATTGGCTTATGTGGTGGTTTTACTGAAGCGAAAAAAGTTTGCGATTATGCAGATGTGTACGATATTCGTATTCAAGCACATGTTTGTGGTGGCCCAGTGGCAACTGCCGCGTCACTGCACCTTGAAACAGCAATTCCTAACTTCTTAATTCATGAGCATCATACTTATGCAATCAAAGATTGGAACCGTGAGCTATGTATGCAAGATCCACAGCCAGAAAATGGTTTTTTCCAAGCACCTGAAACTCCTGGCATTGGCATAGAGTTAAACGACGAGGTAGTGAAGCGTTCACCTAATGTTACGGTAAATGCGTTGAAGTAATGTTTATAGAAACGTAGATAAAAAAGGAAGCGAATGCTTCCTTTTTGTTTTATCCGCCTGGTGGGAAGAAGCACTTAAATATAATCAATTGGTAGCGCGGTGGTGTATTTTATTTCTTCCATAGCAAAACTAGAGCTAATGTCAGCAAAGCTTGCTCGAGTGATTAAGCGTTTATAAAAAGCATCGTAAGCTTTCATATCAGGTACGGCAACGCGCAGTAGGTAGTCCACTTCACCACTCATGCGATAAAATTCGATAATTTCCGGGAAATCTTCAGCAACCTTTCTAAATTCACTGAGCCATTTAGGATTATGTTGATTGGTTTTAATCGTGACAAAAACAGTTAAACCTACATTAAGCTTTTCAGGATCGGCAAGGGCCACGCGACCTTTAATAATGCCACTTTTCTCCATGGCTTGAATACGACGCCAGCATGGTGTGGTTGAAAGGCCCACTTGATCAGCGACATCACTTACCGATGCGGTACAGTCGTTTTGTAATATATTTAGGATTTTTTTATCAAATACATCCATAAAGGAATTAGCTTCTATTTTTATCTGAATATATAGAATATATTGCGGTAAAAATGATACTAAGGCGAGAGATATTTTAGCCGATGGCTATTTTTGTTGATTTGCTTTGGTACATATTTGCATCTGCAGATGCGAGCAGGGCTTTCATGCTTTTTCCATCGTCAGGGTAGGTTGCAACACCTATGCTTGCTGAAACATAAACACTAACATCGCCATATTGAATAGGAGTTTCAACGACATCGAGTAGCTTTTGTTTAATTTTATCGTCGTTAATTTTCTTATTCATCACAATTACAAATTCGTCTCCGCCAATTCTTGCGACAGTATCCGTGTCACGTACTATTGATTTTACCTCTTTGGCGATATTTGCTAGCACAACGTCGCCACATTGATGCCCGTAGGTATCATTTACTGGCTTAAATTTATCAAGATCAAAATAAATAACACTAAATTTAGATTCATTCCTATTGGCCTGAGCAATTTGATAATCAATACGCTCGGTTAATAAGTTTCTATTGGCGCACTTAGTTAACTGATCATAAAGCGCCAGCTTTTTTAATTGTTGTTCTTGTTCAATTTTTTCCGCTAATAATGCTTTAGTTTCAAGGATATTAGAAACGTGGCGAAGCTCGCTTTCTACGATCAACTTTAATTGTCCGAGCATTTTGTTTAATGGCTCTGGGTAGTTTGTTGGCTTAGTGTCGATAACACAAAATGAGCCAAACAAGGAGCCATTTGGCCAATAGAGAGGGTAGCCTAAATATGAACGTACTGGGCCATCAGAAACCGGCGGTGCGCAAGCCCACTCTTCATCACTTGCAGCGTTGTTAACATAAAGTTTATCGTTAGTTTCAACAATACGGCGACAGAAGCTTTTTATATCCCATGGCCAACTTGCATTCACTCGTAGGAAGTTATCCTCATTTGAACTTGTTGCTACAACATTAAAAGTTTCCTGACGATACTGAACAATGACACCACTAGCAGCATCAAAAAGTTCTGCCATCATATTGACTAGCTGTTGCCATTTATTGACATCTAAGCCCTCAATAGGGTGTTCTAAAATGCAGTTGTCAGTATTTATCATAGGTCACGTCACTCATTTTACGTCTAGAAAGATGACATTTCTAATAGTATAGAATGTCTTACTTAGATGACCAAATTAGCCAACAAACTTGCTTAGTTAAATTTATAAAAATGGTAAGCATTCTTATAACATAGCTTATCAAGGTCATTGTCACTCAATTGTGTATTACTAACATTTTCAAGCACACCGTAGTTCTGCCAAGTTTGCTGATAACTATTACGCCATAAACTTAGCGGGAAGTTACTGGCCAACATTACCCGATTAATGCCGAAACTTACTATGCAGTGATGAATCACCTCTTGGCACCATTTAATCGAATAATTTCTTTCGGCCATTTCATAACCAGAGCACTTGATAAAAATATTATCAAACTCTGCTAGGCGTTTGATGTTTTGCATCCACACCAACATTTTACTTTTGTTTAATGGGGGGAAACCAGCATGATTGATACAATAGAGTAGACCCGATGTGGCTGATATAATTTCGATTAAGCGATCAACTGCTTGGGTGTTTTCAATTGAAAGCTGTAATTCGAAGCTAAGATTTTGTTTAGCAATTTTTTGTAAATTAATCTCACTATTTGGATTACTCAGTATCACTAGTGCGTGATCATCTAAAATATACCGAATAGCAGCCACACTTTTGTAATGTACTAATTTTGTTAATTGTTTTTCAAAAACTGCAGGGGAGAGGGTGATATCTAGCATAGCAACACTGCGAAAGAGGACTTGGCAGTTCTGCTCAAGCCATTCCACTTCTCGCCACGGTTTTGCATTGTCAAAGCCGGCTTCAATATGAACAAAACCTGCTAACGTTACAGGGGATTTCAACGTTAGATCTTGCTCAGAAAAACTTTTTGCAATTAGGCTTTTATCAGGCCAATAAGGCGGGTTTTCTGGTCGTAGCCATTGATAATCACCTTTTTCAAGGTCAAATAAATGAATATGTGGATCAATAATTCTCATAATAGATTATTGTGCCGTGTAGCCGCCGTCGATTACTTGCAAACTTCCCGTGATGAATTTTGCTTTATCGGAACCAAGGAAATAAACTAATTCTGCAACTTCGTCTGCCTGTCCTAAGCGCCCTAATGGTTGCAGTGCAGCTTCTTCTGCGTGAACATCGGCTTTATTAGCGCCTGACTTTTGGCAGTAGTTATCAATAGCTTTATGGTAGAGTGGTGTTTCTATCGTGCCAGGACAAACGGCATTAGCACGAATATTAAATTGTGCGTAATCAAGGGCCGTTGTTTTTGCCATCGAGGCCAAAGATGCTTTACTTAGGTTATATGCAAATGAATTATGCTTAGCAATTAATGCCTGATCTGAAGCCATTAAAATAATAGCGCCATTTTGTTGTAATTTCATCGCCGGTAATACTGCTTTAATGGCAGCATAGGCACCCTTAACATTAATATTAAAAACACGTTCTAACTCATCTTCATTAGTGTTTTCTATGTTTCCCGAAAAATGAATACCAGCATTCGACACTAGAACATCAATTACATTTTGTTCAGCAATATCATTAATTATTTGTTTTACTTGCTTAACATTAGTGATGTCACATTGACGGAATTCACCGACATTAGATGAAGCTATATCTAAATTAAATACTTGATAGTTTTCAGCGACAAAACGCTTAACAATACTCAAGCCAATACCGGAGCTACCGCCAGTAACAATACAAACTTTTTTCATTTTTAATAAACACGTTAAATATTATTGTTAAATAGTATCGCTTACTTGTGTTGACTACCATAGCAATAGTGCTTTGAATTGACACCTAGCGCTATTATTGGCTAAAAGCTGCAATTTAGCTTAAATTTAAAGACAGATTTGTTGAATAAGTTGTTGAGTTTATTCGGTCTATTATCAAAAATCGACTCATTGTGCAGATGACTCCCATTCTATTACAGAGGTATTCAAATTGAAAAATTTGAAAGAAAAATTAAAATTCTATTACATCATGAGCATATTTAGCGTGCTGTTTGCATTACTCGGCTTTAGCTATAATGCTTGGCGCATGGAAGTTAGTGAAGAAAATAACAATGTGCGAACTGCAGCATTCGAAGTGCTTGAGCATTTGGGGGAGTTAGAGCATATCATCTTAACTGCACATTATGATGGTGATGAAATTTCCGGTAACCCTCGTAAAGGCTGGGTTGAAGTCGGCTTGGTTGTTGATTTAAGTGCACTTATTGCCCCTGATGTTGCCGATAAGGCGGTTATGTTAAAAGCAATTTGGGCAGACTCTTGGCATTTAATGGTTAGTGAAGAAGAGGTAGTTACCGAATTGGTTGGAAAAATTGACGACACCCGTATGGCAATAAAAATGGTACTTAAAGAAATGAGCTAACAGCTAATAGTTCTAGTAATTAAGTCGCTAATTGCAAAGCTATTAATTAAAGAGTTAAGACTGATTAGAGCAATTTTTACATAAGCCAAACAGTTCAAATTGGGCATCAACTAATTGAAAACCGACAGAAGAAACTGATTCGTTTAGTTCTTGCGTTAATTTTGAATTCATACTGATTTCTTGTGCGTCACCACAACTTTTACAAACAACAAAGTATTGATCTTGGTGGCTATGTTGACAAGAAAGGTGCGAACATACCACGTATTTATTAAGTGTTGGCAGTTTGTGAACTAACTTCATTTCAATAAAAAAATCAAGAATTCGATAAACTGACATTGGTTGAACTTTTTTATCATTATTTTGATTATAGAGTTCAGTCAAGTCATAGGCTGAAAGAGGGGATTTTGCATTGATAAGGTTCTTCAGTATATTGCGGCGTTTATCGGTAAAGCGGCCACCTGCTTGCTGACATTTTTGCGCTGCGTGCTCTAGCAAATTATCGATTAACATTATTTCCCTTACCTTTCTTCGTGCTTATTACTTCGTATTGATCATGACAATGTTAGCACATTGGCCAGTAGCACATCTATATCACACTGAATTGAAATAGAATATGACTAAAACTCATACGATAAAGTTTGTTTAAATAATTTATGTTATGTTGTATCATATCTACTATTGAGTTTCATCGAACCAACTAACCATATTATTAATTAGTCTCACAAATAAGGATGATTTGAATGAATCAACTGCAAAGCCCTGCCGATAAAATCGCAATTAGTTTATCACTTTTATGCGCTATTCATTGTTTAGCAGCACCTATTCTAATAGCTTTATTGCCAGCGTTAGCTAGTCTACCTTTGGAGTCTGAGTCAATGCATTTATGGATGGTCGTAGGAGTATTACCGATAAGTTTGTTTTCTTTAACGCTTGGTTGCAAAAAACATCGAAAATTTCAGGTGGCTTATATTGGTTCGGTTGGTTTAATTATGATGATTTTCGCTCTTTTGGGGGAAGTTATAGGTTTTGGTGAAGTAGTGGAAAAAACACTAACCTTAGTTGGCGCTGCGCTTATCGCCTTAACTCATTTTTGGAATTACCAATTATGTCGACATCAAAGCAATTCATGTGACTGCCATTAGTTACTACAAAGATGCTTTTAGAGGAAACTAGTTACTATATTAAGTTTGGCTAAATTTACGTAGTTACTAAGCAAAACTTAGATGATAAATGCTCTTTACTAATTAACGGTAAAGAGCACTAGTTATCGATTATTTAGACAGTTCTATTAAAACTGCGGTATACATTTTTAAATTAAGTACAAACTGCTCCATAGTAATAAATTCATGTTCAGAGTGGCCAGTGTATTCTGTATTTGGCATAGAAGGCCCAAAGCTTACAGCATTCGGAAATAAGCGTGAATTTGTACCGCCACCAATAGCGATAGGTTTAGCATCATCTATACCCGTAAAGTGACTAAATACTGATAATAAAGTGTCTATATGAGGTGCATCTTTTTGAATAAATGGGTCGCCAATATAGTGTTCTAACTCAGTGACATTAGTATCAAATTTATTGTTCCAGTTGACGATGGTTTGGTGAATTTCTTCAACTAATTGTTGCTTGCTTTTACCTTGCGGGCGGCGCAAGTTAATGTTCAATTCAATATTGTCATCGTGTTGCTTGATGACTGTTGGTGCTACTGTCATCGCGCCCATAAAATCATCTTGGTATGCGATATTACCAAATTTCTTACCCTCTAAACCTAGGCCAATATTGTCGTTAATAAAGTTAACTAAGGTGCCAGGGCCGTTATTTACCCAGCGAGTTCTAGAGAGTAAGTCGGCTAAATGTGGAATAGCGTTTACACCATCATTAGGTTTTGATGAATGAGCTGATTTCCCTAGTGCTCTAATAGTTAAGGTACTATCTTTTAGTTCAAGGTCAAAACTTACACCAGTATATCCGCGCGCTTTGCGCATTAAGCGTTGTAGCAGCACTATATTGGCATTTTCGATGGTAGCACTAGCATCTTCAGGTATTTGACTACCAAAAAAGCCACCACTGAATTCACTAATGTAAGGGGAAATAGTTGGCATTTCTTTTTTATTAAAAGCTAATTTGATCGTGCCGTAACCTTTTTCAGCTGTCACCACTGGGTACTCAGCATCAATGGTTATGTTGGTTTGTGGTAGTTCGTGCGTTTTAATATAGGCCTTTAGTGGCTCCCAATCAGACTCTTCAGCCATATAAATATATAGTTCGATACGCTTATTTAATGATATGCCTTTATCTTTTATCGCTTTCATTGCGTAAAGCGCTGTTGAAATAGGGCCTTTGTCGTCTTCAGTTCCTCGGCCAATGATTCGACCCGGCTCAGTGGTTGTGTCTAATTCAAACGGCGACTTTTGCCACTTTTCAGGATTCACCGGTTGTACATCACCATGAGTAATAATGCCTACACGTTCTTTTTGATTACCTAGACCAATAACAACAACATAACCATCATCAACGAAGTCAAAACCAAGTGCTTGGGCTTGTTTTTTCAGCTCAGCTTTAAAGGCAATATGAGCAGGGTTGTCGTTTGCTGAAATACCTTCTTTTGCCAAAGTATTGTGCTTAACGAGTTCTCGTAAGCTCTCAACCATATCCTTGGTGTATGTCTCTACTGCATAGTCAGCAGTTGAAGTAGCAATTTTACTAACCTGGCCGTCTTTAGCATTAACTGTTTGGCTTAATGTTAATGATACGAGTGAAATAGCAATGATTGAGAGTGGTATGTGCATTAATTTTTTTAACAAGAGGTTCTCCTATATTTGTACTTCTTATACTTCGGCGATTTATTGCGGTCATACTATCGCAAGATAATTTTTAGCAACAGATACAAATAAGTGACTTATCGTCTTATACAGTTGAAAATGTTTTAAGTTGCTTAGTGAATAATGTTGTTTTTCAAGAATTAAAGCGTGGTAAACCACATATTTATAAAGATGAGACCTCAAAAACAGTTAATGGTTTACTTTGCTAAGTTAATCTTTTGATTGCGCAACAAATAAACTCTAAATAACCATTAAATATTTAATAGTGTCGGTGTTAGAATATCGGCAATATAAATTGCTAGAAGTGATTAATGTCACTTTTGTAATTAATAAAGCATATTAAATCTGCTAATGAGCATTGAACTATACTTAGTAACTATTTTAATCGCTTTATATGAAATTGATAAATTAATTGTTGACCTCAACTATGGTTGAGGTTTTATCCTGTCGCCAAATTTAACGCAGGAATGTCGTGGGCATGGAATCGCGACGATATTTTAAATTAGGAAACCTTTATGAAATTAATCCCTTGGCTTAGTGTTGTTGTTATTGTGTCTGCTTCTGTAAGTGGGCTATTTTATTATAAAGAGTCATTGTCGAACGACCAACAAATGCAAGCGGGCCCTGAGCCAAGTGCAAAAGTACAAGCCTTTCGTGCACAAAATACTTACTACCAAAAGCAATTGTCAGTTATTGGTGAAGGGCATGCAGTAAAATATATCGCCTTAAAAAATGAGCTCGCAGGTAAAGTGAGTAAAGTTAACATTGCTTCTGGCGACATTGTCGGCAAAAATGAAGTTAAATATCTCACAAACCTTGCTCAAGCTTATGGTCATTTGAAGCAAGCAAGTAAGGCAGTAGAGTCGTTAAATAGAGCACAGGTTTTAGCTCCGAATAGTGGTGAGGTTGCGTATGCTTCCGCGATTGTATATAGCTTGTTAAATGAAAAGGCTTCTGCAATTCATCATGTCAAAGCAGCATTGATTAACAATACAGGTTCGGTTTTGTTTAACCTTCCTTGGTTTGATGCTCTCTGTAATGAGCAACTATTCCAGCAATTAATGACTGACTACGATAATGCTAGTCGATGTAGTGTTTAGTTTCGAATAATACCGCCATCACTAATGGTACCTTGTAATGATGCGCTTCCAGCGTCGCTATTTTTGATGCTTTCAATTTCAATTAATTGCTGAAAAGCAATAGGATCTGAAAGCTGCAAGTTCAATAAGCGCTCTAATTGTAAAGGGTTTGAATCCGCTAAAGCTAATAAACTCTTGAGAAGCTTTGGCTCATCGCCTGCAATTGAGTTGAGTCGCTCAATGAGAGTTGGCGATGATTCAGCGATAGTAATTAA
Organism: uncultured Colwellia sp.; assembly: GCA_913058245.1. Classification (GTDB taxonomy): domain Bacteria; phylum Pseudomonadota; class Gammaproteobacteria; order Enterobacterales; family Alteromonadaceae; genus Cognaticolwellia. The sequence continues at coordinate 116,961 of CAJXQJ010000002.1, read as the reverse complement.
CATAGTGCTAGAGTTAGTTGCTAATGCGCTAGGCAGGTAAATGCTGCTAGTTAAAACTAAGGTGGCAGATAATGCTGTTAAATATCTTTTCATGGGGGATTTCCTATTCATTTTTCGTGATACTCGGTATGAGCACACTTGAAACGAATAGAAAATTAGAACGTGCAAATGAATCCTGCCATAACAGGCAATTACAGCTTGTTTTTGATAATTGCTTTAATTGTTTTTATTAAGCTCCTGCATGCTTAAGTATTTATTTTATAAAGAGATATATTCCATCCACGCAATTCAATGGCAATTATTATTGAACTTGATAACTCGCCAATTTTTGTAATGCTACGTCAGCTTTTTTACCTTAAGAATAAGTAGAAATTCTTCAATATTATCAATGTCAATTTCCTTGTAATGGCGTGTAATGTTCTTTTTTCGCTAAGCACGCTATATTTTTAATTTCACATGTTTGCTCAGAGGTCTTAGGGAATTAAGTATGCAGGTAAAGCATTTACCCAGTGGCATAGTGCATCGTGCTAATAAAAATGGCACTACGGGGTGTGGCAGCAATACCAAAAAGGAATCAGAACACTGGGTAACATCATCACAACCCGTTAGTTGTGCGAAAAATGGTTGTAATAAATAGCAAAAACTAAGTTAGTTTAATAGGAGTGTAAGCATGTCATACGATAAAGCACGCAGAAGCCCTGAAGATAACAAACAAGTTGATATTGATGATCCCCAAAAAATCGTTAATTGGTGTAAATCATTTCGTTGCAGTGAAGGTGATTTACGGGCTGCAGTCATGGCAGTAGGTAAGTCGGAAAAAGCCTTAAGAGCGTATTTGAGTAAATAATATTTAATTGAAATGAAAACAATAACTTCTATATTGATTAATAACTTAGCGTTGGTAGTTGTTTACAATTTTATATAGAAGCTATTGTATATTAATAGCGCGTTCTTATGATCTCTCTAGCCATTTCATTTAAGGTAATTAGTTATCTAGTTTTTCTTTAGGTCAAATATATAAGCAGAGCCAGAGTTTTCGCCTTTATCATTATCCCTATTTGCTGAAATTAATGCGGTATTATTCCAAAGCGCAACGTTCCAACCAAACACGTCACCTTTACTACCATCTTTAGGCATTAATTGAGTTTTGAAATTCCAAGTTCGGCCTGAACGTCTGAACAAATATGCTGATCCTGAGTTTTCCCCTTGCTCATCTTGAAACATTGCTCCTATTAATACATTGTCGCCAGAAAGGGCAACACTTCGTCCGAAGCGATCATCCTTCGCACCATCGGGGGCTGTCAGTTTTGCTTGCTGGCTCCATGAATTACCTGTTCGGGTGAAAATGTAGGCAGAGCCAGAATCAACCCCCATGATGTTATCGTCATCTCTTCGTGCAGATATCAAAGCTGTATCTTTCTCTAATGCCACTCTGACACCAAAAAGATCACCCTCAGCGCCGTCATTGGCGGTAAGTTTTGCCTGTTGAGTCCAAACACCTTTAGAGCGAGTAAATACATAAGCAGCGCCAGCATTGAAGCCCTTTTCTTCATTTAGGTCGGCACCAACTAATATGGTATCACCGGAGATAGCGGCGCTAATACCAAATACATCACCCTCACTGCCGTCTTTTGCGGTAATTTTAGCTTGCTGCTGCCAAGTGTTTCCCGTGCGGGTAAAAATGTAAGCTGAACCAGAGTTCTTACCTTTATCATCATCAAAAGGAGCTCCTATCACTAGGGTGTCATTAGATAATCCGATACTCCAACCAAAGGAATCACCTGCAGAGGCATCCATCGCGGTAAGTTTTACTTGCTGGCGCCAAGTGGTGCCTGTGCGTTCAAAAATGTATGCTGAGCCTGAGTCTTTACCATTAATTTCGTCGTCATCTCGAATAACACCAACCACAGCGGTATTACCTAATATTGAAACTTTGCCGCCAAATGTATCCTCAGGTTCGCCATCAGCTGCCATAAGTTTAGCTTGCTGTATCCAAGCATTATTTGAACGAACGTATACATAAGCGGCTCCCACGTCTTCTTCTTGCTCATCATCAACTTTATAAGCGCCAACAACAGCAGTATCTTTAGATAATGCGACGCTGTAGCCAAAGAAGTCATTACTTACACTATCATTGCCAAGGAGTTTAGCCTGTTCAACAAAGTCATTTGCATAACTTGGTACAGCACTAAAATATAGCGTGACAGCTAGGCTAAGTAGGTAAGTGATTCTTATGGTTACAGTTTTCATTTTTATACTCTTTATGTGTCTGCGGCTATTCAACCCATATTAAGTGGGTACAAGCATAAAATATAATTCTATAATGATATTATATTCATTTCAAAATGTGATGATTAAGGTGAAATTATTACTTATATATAAAGTAATATGATGGATTGAAGGCTGTAATCAAGGACAATAATTATGCGACCCCATGAACTGAAGTTACTAGTGATTTTCGATGTGATAATGACGGAAAATTCAATCACACGAGCGGCAGAGCGATTATCGATGACCCAACCTGCTGTTTCAAATGCGCTGGCCAGAATGCGCATATTGTGGAAAGACGAGTTGTTTGTTCCTGATGGCCGTAAAGTCCAGCCTACTACCTACGCAAAAAACCTTTGGGAGAAAGTGCGAGACGCTTTACATAATATTAATCAAGCAATAGAACCTGAAGATTTTGAGGCAAAAAGTGCTATACGTACCTTTAGAATAGCGTTGCCAGATATCGCGCTTAATACGCTTTGGTTAGACATGCGTAAGTTATTCGAGAAAGAAGCTCCAGGGTTAAATTTACATGCGGTTCCCTACACCATAGCTTGCACTAAGCCTTTATTGGACGATGCTGATGTTGACCTTGTAATAGGGCAAAGCAATCGTTCGTTAGAGAATATTTGTTCAGATCATTTATTCGATACGAGTTATGTTTGTGCTATGCGCAAAAACCATCCTTTGGCAAAAAAGCCGCTAACTGCTGAGGAGTTTGCTCTAGCGCAGCATCTACTCGTTTCATTGTCAGGCGATATTTCTAATCCTACAGACCAAGTTTTGCAGCAATTAGGTTTAGCGCGGCGTGTCGCTTTTACGGTCAATAGTTTTTCATCTGCGCTACCTATCATTAAAGAGAGTGATCTTATTGCAGTTTTGCCCACAGATCTTCTTCATAACTATGTAGGCAGCGGTGAACTTGCAATTACTCGTCCTCCAGTCGAAATTCCCCATACGTCTATTTCTATGTTATGGCACAAGCGGCAAAGTGCGGATAAAGGCTTAATTTGGTTACGAAAGCATATTAAGCAAATATTCATTAATCGAAGAACGCATCAAATAGAAAAAGTGCTTAAGTTTATGAAAACATAATTGTGTGCCGTAATAGGATATGTCACCTAAGTTTTTAAAAGTGTGCAATTACACCGAAAAAAACACCTTTAAACTCAAGTTCGGTATATAAGTTATTTACATCTGCTAAATCCATTTTTACAGCGCGATAGCCTAAAGTGACATTAAAATCTACCATCATGCTATCAACGAGATCGTAACTTAAACCAATTTGATAATCATAAAGCGAGTGGTCACCTATAAATGAAAAATCACCTTGGCCAAACACACTTAAGCCCGTCAATGGCAAGCTCATGTTAGTGGCAACATATAACATAGGCTCTACTTCGTCAGTTTTTATTTTTTCCACAGGCGTATAAGAAGTTGTTGGCAATGTACATGGGTTGTCGGGTACTGAAGGATCACAATCGCCAAGTGTTACGGTCGGTCCAGTAACGGTAACATCGCCATTAAAGTCTCTAGCACCTAGCCCCAAATCAAATGAAAATTTGTCATTGTCAAATAATTCATAATACAAGGTGTAGTCGATATAACTAACATTAAAGCTAGCGCTAACTTTATCTCCCGCAGCAAAAGTTTCATCGTTAAAGCTAAACGCTTGCGTTAAGGTAGCTTTTCCTGTGGTATCGAGTGCTGTGCTTGAAATACGAAAATTAGGAAGAAAAGGAACAGGGTGTTCAATAGCAACAAAGTAGTTAATTTGTTGTTCTTTTTTTAAATTAAAATCAACTAACGAATTCCTTTCACCAAACGTGCCAGTTGCATCACTTTGCCAAACTTGCCCGCCCAAATATAAACCTACGGTGTCTGCCTGCACGTTAGCTGAAAGAAGTGCGGTAAAAATTGTCGCCAAAACGCATTTTTTCATATTGTTATCATCCTTGTTTATGAAAATACAGTATCGTTTGCTAGGCCAAAATAACGATTTTTTATCTCATCATTTAACAGACACAAAAAAAACCGCCATTAAGCGGTTTCTTGTCGATAAACAATTACTTGTTTATCGACAAATCTAAAGGTTACTAGGAATAACAGTTAGACTAAAAGTGGTTTTTATTTTGGTGGGGCGGGCGGAATCGACCCTATACAATGCAATTGAAAACAATAATTTATATTTTAATCAATAGTTTGGCATTATTCGTTATTAGTGTTTGTCACAATATTTAAATGCTATTGGGTATTAATTGGGTACTTTTTTCTAATTGCAGTTTTACTTTACTGAATTCATTTAATTTATATAAACAAATATTTTGACATCTGGTTGATGAGTTTAAAGTGTCAGGTTATTTTTCATAACTATTATAAATTACAATGAAAAATTTTTAAGTATTTGAAATTAAGTGTTATTTGTTGGTTGGTGTGAAATTTGCTGTATCCATTGAAAATCGCTGTTTAATTATTTTGAAAGGATGTAAAAGTATGAAATTTAAGTTTTTAAAAGCTGCTTTCACTGCTGTTTTTTTATTGGTTTGTAATGTATCTAACGCTGGTATAATTCCACACGGTGTTCAAGAGAACGTTGCATATAACGACGTCACAAGTACATGGGGATGGGATTTATTATATCGTGGAGATTACTCTGCATCCATTAGCATTGATGACATGTTTTCAGGCCACCAAGATTACATTATGTTAGGCGCGATTAATGGCAGTAGTGATACAATAACATTGTTAGCGGCTGTGAAATGGACTGACTTTATTACATATACAGCTGATAATGTAACAAAATCACTGAATGGCGCGGAATGGTACATCAATGGTGATTCATTAGGTTTTGCTGGTTTAGGTGATACAATTAGCCAGACTTCAGCTGATACTAGTAACGTAAACGCTAGTAAAAGACTATCATGGCATACAAATCGCTCAAGTGACTCTGCGTCAGTTGCTACAGAGGTTTTTGGTGGATGGCGAGCTGGAACAGCAACGAGTTTAAATAACTCTACAGCTTGGGATCGAGTTGTTTTTACTACTAATGCAAATGTACAATCGGTACCAGAGCCTTCAACACTTGCTATTTTCGCATTAGGAATGGTTGGTTTGGTATTACGTCGTACTAAAAAATAGTATTTATATAGCTTAAATAGCAAATTCTAAAAAACATCAATCATCATGGTTGGTGTTTTTTTGTGTCTGATGAAAAATTTATTTATATGAAAATCAGAATAAACTGAGAGTTCACGATAACTGATTCAGCGGATTAAATCGCACAACATCTTCTAAATGCGCTTTACTGAAATTCACTTCGTTCATACAGATACTTTGAACCTGTGAATGATGGGAAACTGAATAGATCGAAAAATAGAAGAGTAAACTTGCACATATGTATCTTTATATCCTTAGTGAAATTATGTGACATTTTATACGTTTTTATTTTATAAGGTCATTGTGGTTTTTAAAATAATACATTAAGGTAATCAGCCTGATAGGGAATAAGGAACTGATATGGAAATCAATTCTAACGCTAGCGTTGGTCTACAAAATACTCAAAACATCTTGGTAAAACCTACCGAGTTATCAAGTCAAAATGCTGAAAAATTCACAGAATCAACAAAAACAACAAAAACAAGTTATGAGCTGATAAAAGGAAGCTTCAAAGCTCGTTCGGCTTTTAGCTGATCTCAGTGTTTTTAGCATTTGTATTTTAGTTAAATTATGGGTTTTGAAAAACAGCATTTAAAACGCTATTTAGAAATAAAAAGATTAACCCAAACGTATGAGTTAAATATTGAAAAGAATGGGAATTACCAGTAATAGAAGCACTAGAAAAGAAAGCAAAAAACGGACATTAGAAATAGCAAAAATAGTGAAGTTAGACAGCTTCTCTCGCACTCGGTTAAGGAAGTCAGCCTCAAAGTTAACACCGTGTAATGTCGTGTAATGGACTTTTTTTTAGTGTTAATTACCCTGTGTTTCGAATTGATATAGGTATTTCCAAAAAAGCCTCATTTCTACCAATAAAAAGCTTAAACGTATTTAAGTCTTTTATTAATCGTTAATTGGCAAACACTAACGATTAAAGTACAGATTTAAGATAGCTTTAGTAAGGTACTTTTCTGGAAAGAGCACTCTACTTAAGGGGTCGTAAATCACTATACTTGTTTATAAAATATAAATACATAAGAGGAGTTTTTACTTCGATTTACAATGGAATAATATTAGAAAATAATTTAAACATACATATTCAGTAAGATGGAACATTAATATGAACAAGGTATATTTAAAAAAGGTTACTCTCTCAGGTATCCATAAAAGGTACAGTTTAGACATTGAATTTAATGAAACGTTAAATGTACTTCATGGTCATAACGGCACGGGTAAGTCAACTCTTATCCACATTATTGCAAACATAGCTAATTGCGATTTTTTTCGCTTTGCGTATCTTGATTTCGATAAAATATGTGTTTCTTATTCCAATGGCTCTTCAATTACATTGGAAGAAAAGGAGAAAGCTGAAGAGAAAATAGTTGAAATTTCAACTAGTAATGGGGAGGTGTTTGAGTTTTCTAAAAAACTGGCTTTAGAAATGACTCGAATTGACGATGATGAAAGAGGGTTTGAATCAATTTCTCATGAGGCAATAGAGCATCTAAATTCTTTTGTAGAAAAAAATGAGCTTAAACATGTAAAAACATCATATTTCCCAGCATTTAGAACAATGTTAGAGGCTTGGGCATCTCAGAGTAACTCAAGGTTGCATCCTAACCACCGTCGGTCAAACATAAAGCAAACAACATCCTTTGCTAGAAATATTTTCAGTCAGTTTTTACCAACAATAAATTTCCCTTCTCCATTAGATATAGAAAATAATTTGAGGAATGAAATAAGAGAGGCTCAGATTAGCATTGCTAGATATGAAAGTTCGGTGTTTTCTGATTCTTTTGTAAAAGTTTTTAATGCCTTACTTAATAAACCAAATTATGAAATAAATACTGATGCATTGCTCTCTGAAATATCAGAGCTAACTAGCAAGACAAACACCAGTAAATTAGGTGACTATGAATCAAACTCTAATACTTATAGGCAATTACAAGCTCTAGTAGAAAGCTCTCATGATCATGATAATTTAGCTACATCTGCAGCTAGTGCTCTCGCTGTTTATAGAGATGCGTTACAAGAAAGGCAAAATTATCAGTTAAGAGCATTTAAAGAGATAGATAAATACTTCAAGGTTGTTAACGATTTTTTAGATAAAAAAGAGCTTACTTATGAATTAGATAAAAGGAGGCGGATCCCTAAAGTCGGCTTGCAATTCCCTGACAAGACATGGAGTAGTATCAAAGTTATGTCCTCAGGTGAACGTCAATTATTAACCATGCTATATGCGGTAAATAAAATGAGTGGTAATTCAGTGGTTCTTATCGACGAGCCTGAGTTATCTTTGCATATTGATTGGCAGGAAGATTTATTAGAAAGAATGGTTGAGCAGTTAGGTGAACGTCAGATAATTGTTTGCACTCACTCGCCATCAATTGCGGCTGATTTTGAAGAATATATGAAAGAAGTTATTCCTGTTTATATCGACTCTAAACAAGAAAAGCTTAAAGAAAATGAGTTCGATGATGAGGACTTTTTTTAAATGGCGTTTAAATATGATGTTTTGAAATATATAGCTAAAACTAGGATGAGTTCTAAAAAGCGAATACTTGTTGAAGGTCGAGATGACAAGTCACATGTAAAAAATCTTTTAGATGTTTTACATGGAGGACATAAAGTTAAAATAGATACAGCTGAGGATATAAAAGGTATCTGCAAGGTTACAGCGAGTAATAATAAAGCTAAAATTGAAGCCGTTTTTAGACGATGTAAAGAGTCGACAACCCACAAAAATCTATATTATTTATGTGATAGAGAGTATGTAAACTTTGAGATTGGTACAAAGATTGTCGATTTAATGCCTGAGCATACTTTGAATGGTAACTTAGCATTGACAATAGGGCACTCGATTGAAAATTATTTCTTCACAGAGGATTTACTGTGTGAAGCATATAGGTACCATTGTGGTTCAGCTTATAAGTCTGATGCTGTAGTGTTATTTAGGAAAATCTTGCCTTCAGCAATTAAAATTGTAGCGATATCTGCTTTAGCTGCAAAAGATATTGGTAGAGCTTCGTTTCCACTTGGAGTTATTGGTTGGCAAGATTTTTCTTTTGATAATGATAAAATTTATTTTAATTTTACAAGTTGGAATTCTAAGAATAAAACAGAGATTGCTGTGAATTTTTATGAAAGCTATTTAAAGATTTCACCAATCGTAGAACAAACAGACGAAGTTATTTGTAGTCGTATATGTCGAGGGCACACTGCAATGTTATTACTTCAACGCATCTTTTCAGCTTGCTTACATCAAGTTATCAAAGATAAAGATAAATTATTAGCGGAAAATGACGCTAAATTGTTTTCTATTATAAAAGAGAAAAACCTTTCAAATGCTCTTTGTGAGTCATGGATAAAACAAGCTAAGGATGGGCAGAGTGTCTATCCTCGGGAATTAATTGCTTCTGTAGCGTAAATATCTTTAGGTTAGGTTTTAAGGTATATCGAACAGAGAGTGAAACATCGTTCTTGTTTGATATACCGATAGGAACTTCTATTCTTGAGTAATTAGCTAAAGTATTTATTGATAGAAAATAATTCGAACCCTGTATTTCGTCTCCCCTACTAATAACTTTTTTGTTGTTTGATAAAACTGCTTTTTTGAATATTTCCTTATGAATATTAAATAGCTTTTATTATTGTTTTCTTTGTTTCAATATCGCAACTGGTAATAATCTTGTCGGTTATTGCCCTTGCCATTGTTGAGATCTTCACGCCTTCTACTGGTTTCATTAATTTTAATTGAATCAGCGTAAATATCCCTTCAGTTACTGCTACTGCTAAACCATCCACGTCTAATGATTTCATGAATCAACAGGTACAAAAAAACCGCAATTAAGCGGTTTTTCTCATAAACGATTATTTGTTTATCGCCAAATCTAAAGGTTACTAGGTATAACAGTTAGACTAAAAATGGTCTTTATTTTGGTGGAGCGGGGGGGGGAATCGACCCTATATAACAACTATATAAATCAATTACTTGCATTATTATCAATTGGTTAGCGTTATAGCTTGTTAGTGTTTTATATGGTTTGTTAATGCTTATGGGTATTAATTGGGTACTAATTGATTCAACGGATTAAATCGCACAACATCTTCTAAATGCGCTTTACTGAAATGTGCATACTTCATCGTATCGTTAATACTAGCGTGACCTAATACCTGTTGTAATACCAAAATATTGCCGCCACTCATCATGAAATGACTTGCAAAGGTATGTCTTAAAACGTGACTTGCTTGTCCTTTAGGAAGTCGAACCGCCGTCCGCTCTAATGCTTTTCTAAATGCCCCAATACAACTACTAAACAATCGACCTTTCTTGATTGGGATCTCTTTTGCTAATTCATCATCAATGGGAATAATTCGGTTTTTCTTACCTTTAGTATTGGTATAAATAATTCGATTATTATTAATTTGCCTATCGGTAAGGCTTTCAGCTTCGCCCCACCTAGCACCAGTCGATAGCGCTATTTTAGTAACAATATACGCATCTTTATTTCTAGAGTTTTTTAACTCTTCCAACAAAACAGTTATTTCTTCAGGAGATAAAAAGCCCATTTCTGGCTGCTTATATTTAAGCGCTCTAACATTTCTAATCGGATTAACAGCAATCTCATTTAAGCGTATTAACTCATTAAATAATGCATTAAGATAAGTTTGCTCATTGTTAACCGTTTTAATGGAAACCTTATCAAGACGCAAAGCTCTATATTCAGTCCAATCGCTACTCGTAATCTTTCTGGCAATAGGGTTACCCATTGCCTCACACATAGCTTTCAGTTTAGCTAAACGTTTTTTAATATCGGTTAAGCTTTTGCCATGCAAGTTATGCCAAAGGTCAATAAGCTCTCCAAGCCGCCTATTGTCATCAGGGTCAGGCTCCCAATCTTTTGCGCTATTCATAATAGCTATTTGATGATTTTTAAAACGACGCGCTTCACCTAAGGTAAGAAAACCTTTTTTATAACGTGTACCGTTATGGCCATTAGGCCTAAAGTCGAGTTGATATGGTGACTTCTCAGAGTCAGTTTTCCATATACCGTCTTCTACCTTCTTAATTTTTTTCATCGTTGTTTGCTATTCCATACTCTCTCGAAATGGTATGCCTTTTTATCTCGTTGCCTAATACACTCTTTTAACTTTCGTTCAGTGCTTGGCTTTTTACAACTTTGTGGTGTTCTATAGTACTTAAGCCATTGCTTTTGTTTCTTACCATAAAACAAGCTTTCTAAATTTGTTTTCTTACCCGCACGTTTATAGGTTTTAGTCTTAGTTTTTCCTTTACGACAATCTTGATATTCACGGTTTTTTTTATGCTCTTTGTCCCTTAACCGTTGTGTGCTTTGGTGCCTTAACTGTGATTGCACTTTTTTCAAAGCATTCCATTCATACTGACACTTTGAACCTGCGAATGATGGGAAACTGAATATAACGAATAGAAGAAGGGCGAATTTGTACATATGTATCTTTATATCCTTATAGAGATTATGTGACATATAATACACATTTATTTTATAAGGTCATTGTGATTTTTAAAATAATACATTAAGGTAATCAGCCTGATAGGGAATAAGGAACTGATATGGAAATCAATTCTAACGCTAGCGTTAGCCTACAAAACACGCAAAATAACACGGTAAAACCTACCGAGTTATCAAGTCGAAATGTTGAAAAATCACCAAGCCAATCACAAAGCACAGTAAGTATTTCTAAAGAAGCACAAGCTTTATTTAACGAAGGTGGAGGCCATCCAACCAGACCTGTGAAGAAGTGATAACGCTAGAACTTGCACATACAATTGCAAAGTTTTATCTCGTCGCGTACGTATTTTGTTTTTTGTTTAGTTATAGAAATAGAAGAAATAACAAATCTAACTTCATTGTAATTTTAGTTGCTATAGCTTCATTTCTTTTTAATCAGTATTTAAAAGAAGAAGGTGATTTTTACACGTTTTATTTACTAGCAGCAGCTGCTGCAATGAACGTGATATTAACATCAGTTGGTCTACACCTGTTTTTTACAATAAAGCATTCTAGATCAACATTATGGATATATTTAATATATTTCCTGATAGCCATTAGCTATATGATTATTCATAGAGTTAGGGTAGTAGTTTATGAAAGTGACGAGCCGATATTATGGTTTATCAATGCTCACTCGGCTTTTACCTTGTCACTGTATATTTTGAGCATTTGTATTTTTATTTATGGATGTAACATCAAATGGAAGGTGCAGTTTGGGCGTTTATCGTCATAGTGTTAATGATTCTGTTCAAAGCATTAAAGCTTGAAAAAACAGATCCTGTTTATTACGAAAAACAGTTATTAAAACGCTATTTAGAAATAAAGAAAATTAACCCAAATGTCCGAGTGAAATATTTAAAAGAATGGGAAACATCAGTAATAGAAGCACTAGAAAATGAAAACAAAAAACGTGTATTAAAAATAGTGAAATTAGAAAGCTTTTCTCGTACTCGTTAAAGGAAGTTAGCCTCAAATTTAACACCTTGTAATGTCTTGTAATAGACATTTTTTTTAGTACTAAGTACCTTGTGTTTCGAATTTATAAGGATATTTTTTTAATTCCTTATTTCTACCAATAAAAAGGAATAATTCTCGTTTTTACGCGAAGTTATTTTAAATGTGCATAGCTATTTGATTGAAGTGTAAAGTGTATTTCAGTATTACTATGTAAAATTAAATTAAGAAGAGAAAATTATCCTGCCTTAAATAAGGATTATTTCCTCATAATAAGCTGTTAGCTTACTCAGGAGATGAGATATGGCTAGTGAAAAGAAAAGCATTCTCGAAATAGTATTAATGCCGCTGGTAATCGCATTAGTTGGCGTGATGTCCACATGGGCTATAACACTAGTGCAACAGGAAAATTCCGAGCGCCAAATAATCGCCCAGTTGGAGAGTGCGGAAAAAATTGCTGAGGGAAATCTCAAAGTTAAGGCTTTGGAAATATTCAAAGAGAACATCTTCGACGAAGATGCCCAAAAGCGGAAAATAGCTATCAGCATGCTTAGTTCACTTGATCCTGAACTTGGGCTATCAATTTCAACCGCTATAGCCGAGAACGAAGAAGAACAGGCGGAAATCCGCGCTCTAGCTGGAAAAGCCGCTGAAGAAATACAGGAAAGAGCCACTAAATTAGAAACCTACGAGATTCGGCGCTGCAAATACTTCGGATTAAAATGTTGGTATGAAACAATAACTAGAGAGGTTCCGCAAGCTAACAATAAATTGAACAAGGACTAAAATCAGCGGGCTTTTTCGCTTCGCTTAAGTTTAGCCCACAATTTTTAGCCTGTTAATTAGGCGTTATACGTCAGTCATGCTTTGGAGTTCACTTTGAGAGTAGAGGGAGATACCTTGAAAGAAAAACAGGATTTTTTATTCGATGTCATTAAAAGGTACGATCATTATATTGGAACGACAAACTTCAAAGTTGGTTTAATGATGTCTTTCCTTGTCACGATAATATTAGGCTTAACAATTCGTTTAATGTCTTTAAATATTACTTGTGGTGTATGCGATGTTCTATATTATTTACTCGTTACATCCACTCTTTTAACAATTACTTTTTCTTTAATTTCAATTATCAATCTATTTAGAGCCGTTTTCCCGAATACCAGAAACATAGGGGGAGAAAAGTCCTTGATATTTTTTGGTGATGTTGCAAATAGCAGTGATGGAGGGCAAGGCTACTTTAATAGTATTAAAGTAGCGAATCCAGAAAAATTGCTTAAAGATTTGTCTACACAAACATACAACGTCGCATGCATTGTTGATGAGAAATTCAGAGTTTTGAAAATAGCAGTAAATATAATTCTTTATGCCGTAATCCCATTACTGGCATTGACTTTAATATTTTTAATACTTTACGGAATTAAATGAAATGACGGATATAAATACATTATTTGAAAATATTTATGACTCAGTAAATACTCGATCTACTGCAATATTAAAGTCTAAGTCACTTGGCCTGGAGAGTAGAAATGAAAGCCTTTTATCATCATCGCTCAACACTTTACCAGCAGGTCCTCCGGAAGAGTTTTTGTTACAACAAAAGATTAGGCCTTTATTTGGAAAACATGGGGTTAACACAACACCAATTGGCACTCATCCTGATTTTATTGAATTAGAGGCTAATGATTATGAAACAAAGAATCATTATGTATGCACTCTTTTTGTTGATATTAAAGGGTCTACAAGGCTTTCTCTTTTATACCCTCTAGAAAAGATTTTTCAATTTAAAAATGCCGTAATAAAAACATGCGTTGAAACTATAAGATCATTTGACGGTCATGTGCATCGATTAATGGGAGATGCTGTTATGGCATTTTTTGGTGGTAGTAATATTGAGAAAGAAAATGCTGCTGCCGATGCGATAAATTGTTCTATTACACTTAGGGCTCTTTTAGAGCAAAGTATTAAGCCATGGATGGAAAAAGAAGGAATTGATTCAAAAGATTTTGGTTTTAGAGTCGGTTGTGATTTTGGAGATGATCATGAAGTGTTATGGGGAAGTTTCGGTTATCAAACCGTTGGTGAAGTATCAGCAACTGGATTACCTGTCGATATGGCATCAAAACTCCAAGGTTTAGCTACCAAAAATCAAACAATGTTAGGTCAAGGAATATTAGAGTTTATTAATTGGCCTGAAGAGTATTCAAAAATTAAAGAAAAAGATAATAAAGGAGAAAAGATAGCTAAACCTATAGTTACTCCCAACTTAACTGACTCTGAAGGTAGGTCTATAAATTATCAAATGAGGCTATTAAATTATAAAAAAAGCCTCGGTTATAGCGCATTACCTGGGCAAGTTAGGCAACAAATAGAAGGTTCGAACGTTATAGACCACTCCTCAATTAGCTACTCTTGTTTTGTAGTTGAAGATCAGAATAAAGAAGAATATATTTCTGCATCTAAGTTTTTAGAAAAAGGCTTATCACTAGAATTTCAACTTACGGCAAATACTCGAACGGGTTTGGTTTTCCCATTATCTGTACATTTTGTAAAAACTAATCATGGTAAAGATGTACCGGAAGAAGAAAGAGGTATTGAACATACACCTGTTAGTCGAAAACTATTCACCTCACATACAAGCAAATATAATACTACTCCTTTACCTACAGCATCAACGACCTTAAATGAAAGTACTTCATACCGTGGATTACATACAATGAAATGTGAAGTTAGTGATAATAACGGTAGATTACTATTTAGAGATTGGATTGGGGTGATGATTAAATGACGTATGACAAGTCATTTAAAAGGGCAAAAAACAGCTGGCTTTTGCTCGTTCCTCGCCAATTTTAGCTAGCTATTTTTCGCCGCTTGGCAAGGCGTTATTTTTTATAAAGTTTAAATAGTTTTTTTAGATTCTAGCTTATTTTCAATATCGCAATTGGTAATAATCTCATCGGTTATTGCCGTTGCCATTGTTGATATCTTCACGCCTTCTGCTGGTTCCATTAATTTCAATTGAATCAGCGTAAATAACCCTTCGGTTACTGCTACTTTTAGATCATTAACATCTAATTCTTTTCTTTCGTTATCAATTCCATATAAAAGAAAATCCATCGAAACATTATGTTTTTCAGATATTTGTGCACAAGCTTCAAAAGGAATCCCACCTCTTTTTCTTGTGGTTGTTCCCCAGTTTTCTGTGTATCCAAGCTCTTTTGATAAGCCTGTCAAAGTATTAATTCCAGTAATGTCCATTAACCTAGAAAAAATATCTTTTGAAATCATGTGCATAGAGAAAACCTTATTTAAAAGTAACAAATAGTCTTGGAGGTAACATTTTGTTCGTCTATGATTCTGACATCTAGTTATTCAAAGTAACTGTCAGTTACTATTATGGACGATAATTTATGTTAACAGGCAATATTACACTTACAGACTCACAATTTGAATCTCTAAAGCGCGATATTGTGTGTTCATCGCTCCCATTCCTCAGCGTAGAAGATTACGCACGTATAACAAACGACACTGTAGGCAACGTACGCCAACAAATTCACCAAGGTCGTTTACCGATAAAAACCAAACAAAAAGCACGCGAAAAAACCTTCATCAACATGGCCGCAATTCGTGCTGAAGCAGAGAAGGCCGCATAACCATGCCTTACTCTGAAATCAAAGATATCTACTTTCAAAAAGAAGCATGGGGCGATGTGGCTATTCAGCACAAAGGCGACGTGCATCACTTTTCGAACTTAATATCGTTAATCGCATTCCTACAACCAATCTACGGTAAGGACTTCAACTTAGTCGAAGTTACTGACGACAACTGGCAAGAGCTTCATGATTCAGGAGCGTTCGATGACCAGTAATTTCAAATCACGCATACCTGCAACGGATGCTAAACCCGTTACCAACATACCGTGTAAAGTGGATGCACTTTCCTTAACGTGGTCACCTGAAGGGCTACTGCGTGTTAAACATCTGGCCAAAATAGGCGCCTGTGTCAAAACAGGGATTATCACTGAGGCCAAAGAAAGCTCACTGGCGCGTCGTTTAAACTTACTTGAACGTACCAAGAACGAACAACTCATCAGCGTTAACGCCTTTGATACCAATGCCTATCAAGACATTCTCAATGTTTACGACAATGCTTGTCGCAAAATCACCCGTGAATATAACGAACGCAGTTATAAAAACTTAGACCTATCAAGCCTATCGTTAGCTGAAAGCGAAGTCGCTGCTCGCCATGAATTAAACCATATGTTCAAAGGCGAATTAGAGGTCGATACGTCAGCCAAATATGGTGACCGACTCGATAATCTACTCGATAACATCGGCGTCAATATGCTCGATACTTTGTGCTGTGGTGAAGCTGAACGTTTCGTATGCCGCCTCAACCATGTGTTCACATCTGAAACCTATATGTGGACAGTACAAAACAATGCTGCAGGGCGATTTAACTACACCTATTCCGCCAACCTTTACGCTGATGGTGAACACGCAGGTATTATCTGTTGGGGCGGTAAAAACCTCGGCTGTTATGTTTCCTTTATGGGGCTAGGTTGTGATGCCTTAGATTTAAACCGCCTTTATGACGAAGTTAAAAACATTCCTGAAATTAAAATCACTCGTATTGATTTAGCTCACGATGATTTTAGTGGCTCACGCTCAGTCAACATTGCCCGTAAATATGCCAAAAAGGGCGGCTTCTGCTCAGGCGGTAGACCTGCCGTTTACATGTATATCGAATCAGGCCACCTCACCAAAAAAGTTAAAAAAGAACTCTGCAAAGACTTTCGCTTTATACCTGATAAAGGTCGCTCGTTGTATGTCGGCTCACGTGAGTCAGGCAAGTTATTACGTGTTTATGAGAAAGGCATTCAAATGGGTGACCCAAATGATAAATGGGTACGTTGGGAATTAGAGCTTCATTCTAGCCAGCGGGTTATTCCACTTGAAACCATGATTAAACCCAGTGAATACCTAGCTGGTGCTTATCCCGCATTAGCGTTTCTAAATGAAGCGCAAAGCGTTATTAAGACCACCATCAAAAAGGCCAAAATGACCGTTGACCGCATTATTGAAAACCAAGTTATTTCGACTCGTAAGGCCATCAACATGATGCGTGTACTTTGCGATATGTCAGACAGTGACATTATTCAGAAATTCTTACAGGGCATTACCGAGCCTTACAGCAGGGCATGGCTACCTGACAGGTTATCGATACCGATATCCGAGCAGGAATATTTAAATCAATTGCAAACAACACAAGCAACATAAACCGAATTCAACCACCTAAACGAAAATAGGAAATTATTATGTCATTACTAAAAAACATTGTTGTTCTATCCGTAAAACTTGGCTCAGGCACATCAAACAAATCTGGTGCACCTAAACCATACCAATTCGCTAACGTGACTTACGCTAAACCTGCGCAAGACTTTCAAAACGAGCAGCACAACATTCAGCAAGCAGGCTTTGATACGCAAGAAGTGAACATGGCCTTTGATGTTGGCCTGTTCAACAACTTCAAACAAAACTGCCCGTTCTTGCAACCGGTTAACTTAATTCTTGACGCTGACCCTGAAAACCCAGCACGTAACATCGTGTCAGGTTTTGAGCTGGTTAAGTAAGTAGCTAACTGAAACATTCACCGAGGCACTGACCATGCACATCATTCAAATGACAGACATACAAGCTTATAGCAAGGACGCTCTTTTCACTCGTTTGGGCATGAATTCACATACCTTCTTACTCGCTGAACGCGATATCAAAGACGTGATGTTCCACTGTTCGTGCGGTTGGGTAGGCAGCGAAATGGAACTCGATGTTATGACCAAAGTAAACATGGTCTGTTGCCCCATCTGTCACAACGATGATGTGCGTGTGCTTAATGAGGTTGAATAGTGATGTTGATTAGTAAGAGTAGAAAGTAATGATTAATCGCAATCCATTCTACTGGACAGGCTTTACCGTCTGGGAGCAATTGGGAGTGTTAGTAGTAGCCTTGTTGCTTTGCTTTTTGCTCACTCAGTTTTTAGGGAGCAAACGCTAATGGCTTATTGCGGTTATTTAGATCCCTATTCGCCAAGGTACATCAACACACAAGTAGATATTAATTATTGTCCGCCAGACAAGCGCATTATTTTTACCAGTGATGAATTTGTGTTGCTTTCAAATAATGAAAACTACGCTGGTGACGTAGAGTGCGGCTACATTTCGGGTAATCGTATGTATCCCGTTAATGGTGAAGCGTTTCCTTGTGCAAGTGGCGCATTATCATTATCACCTGTTGAGTACTTTGAGTTTTTTCAAGTTAAGTCAGGTTATGTTGAACACCCAAGCTTTACCAGTTTTGAGGAGTACTTTGTTATGTCTCAAGAGCAAATCGATTTTATCTTAACGTCAATGCTGGTGATGACCATGTGTGTGGCGTTTTGCTTAGGTTTTTCGGCTAATGAATCGAGTGCTAAGTAATGATTATCGGGGATGTTGTTTATTTTTCCGGTTACATTCTTGGTGCTTACTTCATTGGCTATTCAATGTCCTTTTTGTGGTACGTCTTTCGTAAAACAATGGGATTTATTTAGTAAAGGTACCTCAATGTCGAGGCCTTAATTCCAACTCTGAGGAGAGTTTAATATGTTTAGTAAAATGAAAAAAATAGGCTTAGGCCTAATTGCAATGGTGGCGGGTACGGGTGCTGCAAATGCAGCTGTTCCAGCTGAGGCATCAACTGCCTTAACAGGTGTTTTAACCGATGGCTTAGCGCTTATTGGTGAAGGTTGGCCAGTGATTGCAGGTATCGTAACGGCTTTTGTACTGTTTAAAGTATTTAAGCGTGTTATTGCTGCGTCAACTTAATTGGTGATGTAGATATGAAAAAGGCATTATTTATAGTGGCACTATATTTAGTGCCTTTTTTGTCTGTAAAAGCAGATATATTTACTGATGGAACGGTTGATTTACAAGCTCCAAAGGTAGATAGTTTTTTTGATTATGGGGATGGTCGTAGCTCAACTGATGCGGCTGAGGATAACTGTAAAACTATCCCAAATTCAATTGTTATTGAAGGTCATATATTATCTGAAAATGAAACGACACAAGTTTATAAGTTCAAGTGTCAGTATACCGTTTCTGGTGGGCAAGTTTATAAGTTCAAGTGTCAGTATACCGTTTCTGGTGGACAAGTTTATGATAATGGTTGGGTAACCGTTTCTGGCTTAAAAAACACTAGAAAACAATGCCCTCCGAATGGTTTTCCGACATACGTAGCACCGAAAATAGGCCAAACAGAAGATGATTTTATGTGTTTTGACCCTGCTCAAGCCAATAGAGAAGACAGTTGTAATGCAAGCTCTGGCAATGAGTATTTGACCATTGCAGTAAGTGCTCCTAGTGGTTGCTTTCCTCAATCTGATGGCTCTATTTGTAAATATGATGCGGTTGATGTTGGTGGTGGTAATCAGTATTACGCATTGGACTTGGAGGGTGATTGTTATTCTGAAAATGATTTGCCTGATTTAAATGGTACGCCACAAGATAATCCTGTTGGTGATGAGTGTGTGAATTATGGACAAGGCGTTTTAGGTTGCCCAGAAGATCCGAGTAATGTGTGCTCTTCTGGCTCTGCGTATGCCGGTGGTTCAATTAATGACTGTAATGAAGGGTGCGGCATGGTTAATGACCAATTTCTTTGTATTGACCAAGATACTGATGGTGACGGTTTGCCCGATTATAATGATCCAGATATTGATGGTGACGGTGTTCCTAATAAGGATGATTTAGACAGCGATGGTGATGGAAAAGATGATCCTAAAGATAGTGGTGGTGTTGGTAAGGGGGGCTCTTCTATTGATTTGGGACCTGTTGTTAAGGAGCTTAAAAAACTGAACAAACAATTTGAATCACAAGGTAAGCCTGACGATATAGATAAGGACGATAAACTTAAAAAGAAAAATGATGATTACAAAAAAGACCTTGAAGCGCTTCGAGATAAATCAGCTGAGGAAATGGGTTATGTTGATTCATTAAGCTTGGACAGTAGCGCTGGTTTGGTGGCATCACTTCCTGATAACTCATGTAAAAATTATGCGTTTCACCCTGCAGGCCATTCAATTACGTTAGATACCTGTGTTGTCGCTGATAAAATCAGGCCAATATTGGCGTGGCTTTTTGGTATGTTAACCGCTTGGCATATTTTCTTTTTAATCAATAAAACGTTAAGGGAGGGTGTGTAAATGCCGTTATTTTTAGTGCCGTTAATATCTTGGTTAACAACGACTATCGTTTCAGTTATTACGTTTATGCTAACGAGAAAAGGTATTCTCTTTGCAACGATGGTGTCTGTTGTCACGATAGTGGGTGCCGCTATACAAGCCATTATTTCTGAAGTTGATGGTCTTATTTCCTCTGTTCTTCCATCAGTTGCCATAGTAACCATGTTTGTACCGAATAATTCAGCAGCATGTTTTGGTGCTATTGTCGCGGCGCATATTGCATGTACCAGCTATAAAATGGCCGTGAAATTTATTCGCTGGAAAACGGAGATAATGACCTCCTAATGCCTGTTTATATTGTCACGGGAAAGCTTGGCTCTGGTAAAACATTAGCAAGTGTTGGTCGTATTCGTGATTACCTATTAGAAGGTCGAAAAGTCGCGACTAACTTAAATCTTAATTTAGATAAATTAGTCGGTAACTATAAAAAGAACACGATTGTTTATCGTGTTCCTGATAGACCAAAGGCGGCAGACTTAGACAATATAGGCTTAGGCTATGATGGTGACTTTATTGGTGAAGAACGCAATGGCGCACTTGTACTTGATGAATGTGGTACTTGGTTTAATGCACGAGATTGGAATGCTGAAGGCCGTCAGGAATTACTCGATTGGGTTATTCATGCACGAAAAAGACGGTGGGATGTTTTTTTTATTGTGCAAGATTTATCGGTATTAGATAAACAAGCACGCGTTATGTTTGCTGAGCATGTGGTGTATTGTCGACGTTCGGACAGGTTTAATATTCCGTTTGTTTCGTTTATTTGGAAATTGTTCACAGATAAAGGACTGCCATTACCTAAAGTACATATTGGTTTTGTGCGTTACGGTGATACGGCCAATAGCAAAATCGTTGATAAATGGATTTATCGCGGTACAAATCTATATAACGCTTACGATACTGCACAAATTTTTACAGAAAAATCAAACGAACTTTTCTCTTACGTTCCGCCTTATTACACCACTGGTCGTTACACAACCTTATTCAAGGATTTCAAACATGCAATTAGCCATTACAAAACAAAAGGCTTTCACTTTTTTTTACTTGGGGCATTAGCGAGCGCTTTTACGGTTAATGCCCTTGTTACGCAATTACCACAAGCCCCTAAAAAAGGGTTGTTCAGTTGTAATGATGCATACAAAGAGCTTTACGGCAGCTGCGCTGCAAAGCCTGTATTGCTCAAAGAAAAAGAGCTAGTGAAACAAATTCGAGATATCAAAGCAGGTAAAGCGCCTAATCCAGTAGATGTTCAAACAACTAATCACGATGAAGTGTTATTAGAGGATGCAATAGGTGAACTTGATAAGGTTTATATTACAGGAAGCGTTAAAAGCACTACGGGATTTGACTATATATTTAACAATGATGGTCGTGCTTTTTATGCTCGGGAGCTTGGTTACAAAGTACGTTGGATATCTGCTTGTAAAGCTATTCTCATGAAACAAGAAGAAGCCACCGAGATTTATTGTCATGATGACTTGCGCCAAGACTTCAAACCAACCTATACCAATAATGATAGTTAGCACTGTGTTGCTTGGCATTTGCGATGGGCTTTATGCCCTGAAGCAAAGACGAGTGACATAGGCAACCCCTCCTCAATACTAGATTTATTTACATTCTTGGTTAATAGTTAAGTAACCCTAAGCAAGGAGTGCTTAACATGCAAAACGCCAAACGAGAGCGCTTTAGCTATTTATCAGATAAAGCCGCTAAACAAACCGCTACCCCACACGAGATGGCAGAGTATCATTTGCTCATAGATGAGTGGGGCCAGTACCGTGATCACAATGTCTTTGATGATTTCTTTCTTCGCACAAAGCAAGACAGTTCAAACGATAAATAAGGAAAAATCGAAAATAGAAAAGGAGTATTCATTATGAATAGAGAGCAATTTAATCGCTTTAATCTCCTGTCAGAAAGAGTCATGCAGCAAACAGCTAGTACGTTGGAAATAGAAGAACTCAACGAGTTTCTTAAAGGCTGGAATCAGTCAGTTGAAAGCAGTGTCATCAATCGTGTGCATTTGCGCAAGATAGCCAAAGTGCACCCGTATGAAAAACGGTAACGCGAAATTTTACTGAGGTTGTGAACGTGTTCACGTTCTATTTAAAATTTGGGGTTGAAAAATAAGACAGGTGAATTAGTTGTGGCAAACCTTTAGCGAAGCGACCCCCGTTCTAGTAATACGGGGGTAAAGTATTTTTCTGGTTTTTCATATTCCCTATTTTTAAAGGGCTGTAAAGAACCTGAATAATTGGTGGAGTTAAAAATTGCCGAAAGTGATTCATCAGATGATAGCTTTCCATCAGAAACTTTACGTCAGTTTTCATATTATTGTGAATTCTCAGTAATACACGTCAACCAGTATGATTTTTCTTTAAATCATTAAAATTATGCTATTTATTGCTTAAATTTATTGCGTTATTACTAAGACTTCTCAGTAATATCCTTTATTAGTTATGATTCACTCTTTTTCGAGAGTAATAAAACTATGAAAATTAAGGATTTTGAGTTACGTTATTCAGTAATCACGTGGGCGGGAATTACTGAGGCGTCTACATAATAAGCTGTTAGCACTATCGGTAGTCTCATGGAAAAATTGTCAATTCGACCAGATAAAAAATATATTTGCGATTACATAGTTAATAATGAAGTGGCTTATTCGTCTGAACCATATGAATATGCCGGTGAGGCACGTTCAGAAGTAAGAAAATGGTACGTCTGGCAGGAAGGGTTACCTTTAGGCACGACTAGTTCAATTTATTATATTATCGAAATTCCAGAGACATGGTCAGGTTCAAAGAATCCTAATAATTTATTCATGGGGCTGCGAACTAAAATAGGATTAACGAAAAATATAAAGAAACGAGTTCAAAACCTACAAACAGGCAGTAGTGGTGAGTTAGTTGTTTGTGCGCTTGAGCCAGGGGGAATAGAAAGAGAACAGAAACTCCATAAACTATTCGAAAGCGAACGACGCCAAGGTGAATGGTTTGTATGCACTCCAAAACTTACTAGACACATTAGAGATACACATTTAAAAAACAAAATGTTGCCACCTAAACACGTTCACAAGCTTCAGAATTTGGTAAGCCGAGCTTCTATTTATCATGCTCTAAAGAAAAATATGGGTATCGAACCTGATCTTGTAAACCCTGCACTTGATGAAGAGTGGGATTCTGCAGATTATGTGTTTTTAGACTTAGTTAATGGTCCAAAAAAAAGAGGATAGTGCTAACAAGTCGTTAAAGCAGGACAAATAACAGTTGGCTTTTGCTCCTGCGTCGCTTATTTTAGCCAACATATTATTTGCCTCTTAACGAGGCGTTAGCTCTGTATTAGAGTAAGGATGTTAAATTGAAAAAAATATTTGTATTCATCATTTCTGTAGTAAGTAGCCTAGCACATGCTAGCCCAGATTGGACTGACTCCGAATCTATCTCAGAAATACTTATCAACCCTAATTACGGCTCTGTTTTTATAAAACAATCTACAATGATTTCACCTATCACATGCACTAAAACAGGTTTTTATGAATTAAATAAGAATAATCCAATGTATAAAGATTTATATTCATTTTTACTAGCATCCTATATGGCTAAAAAACCAATAGAAGTTTATTTAAGTCAATGTGGTCCTTCAGGTTACATTGAAATTACCCAAGTGCGAAGTAAATAGTAGCTAACAAGGTATTTAAAACGGACTGCTAACAGTTGGCTCTGTTCGTTTCACTCACAAGTTTAGCAAACTGCAATCAGCCGCTTAATGCGGCGTTAGATAATTTCAGTTTAACTTTTGTAACCAAAATATGGTTATTTAAATTTGATAGTTGCTATAGGTCATTGAAAAGTAAAATTTGGTGTATTGGCAAAAGGTGGTCAGTTAAAGATGAATTTTATTGTAAAGAACTGAATGACAATATATGAAATTGATACGTCCGAGTGAATTCGAAACACCGAGCCGTTTTAAGAAAAATTAATTTTATGGTACTTATTGAGTACTAAAATAGAAAAAGCCTCTACAACCATTTGATTGTAAAGGCTATTGTGTGGTGGAGCGGGGGGGAATCGAACCCCCGTCCAAAAAACCTACATCCTCGGTACTACATGCTTAGTCGATTATTTATTTAGCCAATTAGACGCCAATCGACAGGCTTCATCATGGTGAGCTTGATACTATTTCGCGGTTCAGCCTCAAGCGTGCTTCCCTCGCTAGCCTACTTAGGGTGACCATCGATTCTCAAGACAATAGGCGAGTCTTTAAGGCGATGGCTAGCATTAAGCTGCTAGTGCGAACGTTTCGTCGTTTGCAATTATAGTTTTGCGGCTTTTTACCAGGCCAACCGCCCCTGGGCATGCACCTTGGGTTTCGTGAATCTTGTCGAATCCTAGATCCGCCCCAAAGTTTGTTACATTTTTATTATAAGCTAAATTAGCCTATAAAGCGCATTGTACCGCGCTTGGTATAAATAGACAACGTGGTATTTTTTAACCAGTTAGCTAGTATTTTAGCGTTCTAAGTTTTTATTTTTCATTAAACGGCCTTTATCAACCGCCCATTCACGGTCTTTAATGTCAGCGCGCTTATCATGATCTTTCTTACCTTTACCAAGATAAAACTCTAATTTTACCCAGCAGGCTTTCCAATACATTGCCGTAGCGATAAGTGAGAAGCCATCGCGATCAACAGCACCAGATAAACGGTCGAGTTCACGACGGTTTAAAAGTAACTTACGAGAGCGGTTAGGATCACATACAACATGGCTTGATGCCGCATTAAGTGGCATTATTTCTGCGCCAACTAAAAATGCTTCGCCGTCTTTAACAAATACATAACAGTCAGAAATATTAACTTTACCACTGCGGATACTTTTAATTTCCCAGCCTTGTAAACTCATACCTGCTTCAAACTTATCAGTTAAGTTATAGTTATGACGGGCTTTTTTGTTCAGCGCTATGGTATTGCTATTTGATGATTTTGATTTTTTCTTTGCCATTTTAATTCCATTCTTATTTGCCAAAAATAAGCAGCAAACGGCGTCATTATACGGAGTATTGTTGTTATTTAAACGGCTTATTTATCATTTTTGACATTAATGCGTTTTTTAAAGACTTTTGATATGATAGCGCCCTTGATAATTGGAGGGTGAATGCCAAACATTAGTCGTAGTGCATTAGTGATGCACAGTGTTGAAGATATGTATCATTTAATTAATGATGTGCTTTCTTACCCGAAGTTTTTACCAGACTGTAGCGATAGCAAAATTATTGCACAAAACGAGCATTCAATGACCGCCGCTTTATTGGTTTCAAAAGGCGGTTTGAAGAAGTGGTTTACTACGGAAAATACCTTAGTAAATAACCAAGAAGTTAAAATGAAATTAATTGATGGGCCATTTAAACAACTTGTTGGTGGCTGGCAATTAAAAGCACTTTCAGACGAAGCCTGTAAAATTGAATTGAATTTAGATTATGAGTTTTCTAATAAAATGTTTGATTTAGCGTTTGGTCGAGTATTTAACAATTTAGCCAATAATATGGTGCAAGCGTTTACGCAACGAGCGAAAGAAGTATACGGCTAAAGCGTTTACACGGTTATTGGTTTTGTAATTCAACAAATTTTAGATGTATTGAGTTTAGTATGAGTGAAGATGGAATGAATGAAGTTGCAGTGCAGCAACTGAGTATTGAAGTGGTTTATGGCACGCCAACACGTCAGGAGTTAATTGCTTGTAATATTGAACCCAATACGACGGTTGAACAGGCAATTGCCGTTTCAGGCATTATTGAAGACTTTCCTGAAATAGATTTGAGCGTTAACAATGTTGGTATATGGAACCGTGCGGCTAAGTTAAAAGATATTGTAAAAGACTTAGATCGCATTGAAATTTATCGCCCGCTAATTGCTGACCCGAAAGAAGTAAGAAAGCGCAGAGCTGAAAAAGCGAAAGAAGAAGGCCGAGCGGACAAAATAACTGGCGGCCGAGTTGACCCACGAAGAGCAAAGTCGAGCTAACCTAGTTTACGCTAATTAAGGGTTACCAAGTTTAGCCTGATTAATTTTATCTTGGTTAAGTTTAGTTATAAAAAAGCCAGCTTATCGCTGGCTTAAATATTATAAAGTACGTTAGATAGCTACTAATAATGAGTTCACTATTTAGTTAAGTACTTAGTTAACCATTGGAACGTAATAGCTTTCTGGTAATTCAAAGTCACCTTCTGCATTAACAACTTTGTTGTCTTCAAAGGTAATGGTAAATTTCTTTTCTGCGTTATATTCGTCGCTTCTACCAGATTTAAAACTATAAACGTAATGCCAAATGTTTTTATTAAAGGTGTCTTCTACCACAGGGCTACCTAATACAAACTTAACTTGTTCTTTTGTCATACCAATTTGAAGTTTGTCGATGTCTTTTTGTTCCAAGTAGTTACCTTGTGGGATATCAATACGATAAACCCAGCTCGAACAGGCAGAAACAGATAGGGCGATAATAATAGCTAATACTCGAAACAACATGGTAATTATATTTATCCTTTTTAGTTTGAACGGGGATAATAGCGAAGCAGGCTAAGAGATACAAAATAATTTTTAGTTTATTTTACCTGCTTAAAAATATTTGCTTTATCCGGCAAGTAATTCTTGCGCGTTAGCCAGACTATTCTCGGTAATTTTATCACCGGCGAGTAAACGGGCAATTTCTTGGACGCGACCATCGCTAGAAAGTTCCGTTACTGTGGTTTCGGTATGTTCGCCATCAGTGAGTTTTGCCACAAATAACTGCTGATGCCCTTTACTAGCAACTTGTGGCAAGTGGGTTACACAAATAACTTGGGTGTTTTTTGCTAATTGCTGAAGTTTAGCGCCAACCATTGCCGCCGTTGGGCCACTAATGCCCACATCAACTTCATCGAAAATTAAGCTAGGGGTTATGACTTTATCGGCCAATATTACTTGCATGGCTAAGCTAATACGCGAAAGCTCGCCACCGGAAGCTACTTTGTTCATTGCCTCAAGTGCTTGCCCTGGGTTTAAACTGGCAAGGTAGCTTACTTGGTCGTTACCGTTAATTGATAAGCTTTCATTATTATCCTGACAAATATCGATAAAGAATTTGCCATGAGGCATGTTGAGCTCAGCCATGCTTTTGGTGATCATTTTACTCAGTTTAACTGCTGACTTTTGTCTTGATTGCGACAAGCTATGGGCAGCGTCTTGATATTTTTGTTTCGCTGTTTCGATATCGTCACTAATTTGGTTTAAGCGTGTTTCATCACTACTGAACGTTTGTAGCTCTTGCAATAATTGCTGATGAAATTGAGCAAGTGCTTCAGGGGCGACTTGATGCTTCTTAGCCAGTTGCACTGCAGTAGAGAAGCGCTCTTCAATTAAGGTGTATGCCTGCGGATCTAATTCAAGGCTTTCGTAGTAATGCTTAATTTCTTGGCTAGCATCTTCTACTTGTATTAACGATTCATTAAGCTGCTCAGCAATGGCTTTTAATGCAGGGTCTAAATTACCAAGTGAGGTTAATTGTTCTGCGCTTTGTCGTAAGCCATCAACCACATTAAATTGCTCATTTTCAGATAATTGTTGTACTGTAATTAAGGTTTCATTAAGAATATGCTGGCCATTACTTTGGCGTTTATAGTCAGTTTCTAAACTTTCGAATTCATCAATTTGCAACGAGAATTCATTTAATTCATTGACTTGATATTGCAGTAACTGCTGCTTAGCTTCTCGTTGTAATTTACTTTCTTGTAGTTGTTTGGCTTCTTGGCTTAGCTCTCGCCATTGATGGTAATAATATTTTACGTCGTCTAATAGGTGCTGGTGATTAGCATAGGCGTCAAGAATATTGCGCTGTTCACTGGCTTTTACAATAAGTTGATGGTCGTGTTGGCCATGAATATTAATTAGTAATTGCCCAATTTCTTTTAATTGCGCCAGTGGCACTTGGCTGCCATTAATATATGCCTTGGAACGTCCTTCAGCAGAAATAACACGACGAAGAATACATTCATTATCGAGTAACATGTCATGCTTTTTAAGCCATTTTTGCGCTTGTTTATTATTGCTAGTATCAAATGTTGCAGCTAATTCCGCTTTTTTGCAATTTGGCCTTACAACATTAGTTATGGCTCTGTCACCCAAACATAAACCCAGTGCGTCGATTGCAATTGATTTTCCGGCACCTGTTTCACCGGTAATGGTGGTCATGCCTTGTTGCCAGTCAATATCAAGCGAACGAACAATGGCAAAGTTTTGAATGTTTAGGTGCAGTAACATAGTCGCCTCATTTTACTATTTTTACTTTATGGTTTGCCTGCGTATTGCAGCAAAGCTAAAGTGTCGTATTAATAACCAAAAAACCAGATACTGTTAATTTATACAGTATCTGGTTTTTTTTCAAGCTATGTTTGCAACTTTATTTATAGCGCTTAATTTTAAAGGGCTACAGCTTTATTAAATTAGTAGAGCTTATTACCCCAACTTAATTTACTACGCAAAACGTTGAAGTAGTCATGATCAAGTGGGTGAATTAACCGTAGTGTAAATTCGCTTTTCTTAATGATAACTTCATCGCCAGGCATTACCGCTAATATCACGTGACCGTCGCAACTAACTTGTAAGTTTTCATAGTTTTCGTTGGCAAGTTTTAGTTTTATTTCACTGTTGCCATCAAC
Source organism: uncultured Colwellia sp. (assembly GCA_913058245.1). Lineage (GTDB taxonomy): Bacteria > Pseudomonadota > Gammaproteobacteria > Enterobacterales > Alteromonadaceae > Cognaticolwellia. The sequence continues at coordinate 88,090 of CAJXQJ010000002.1, read as the reverse complement.
CACTATTGGCCTACTTGTTAATGTATGTGGAAACATTGGTACTAATGAAAGCGCATTTAAATTTGGTGTTAATATTGGGCCACCAGCTGACATGGAATAAGCCGTTGAGCCTGTTGGTGTTGAAACTATTAGGCCGTCTGAGCGTTGGCTAAACATAAAGCTGCCATCAATATAAACTTCGAACTCTATCATGTTGGCAACTTTACCCGCATGAAGTACGGCTTCGTTTACCGCGCTGTTTGAGCTTTTTAATTTACCGTGTCGATATACTTCTGCTTCGATAATAAAACGCTGCTCGCTGCGTGATTCGCCTTTTAAAATAGCCTCAAGTGGCGTAATTAAATCGTCAGGTGATAGGTCGGTTAAAAAGCCTAAATTGCCACGGTTAACGCCAAGTACGCCAATGTTGTAGCATGATAATACCCGTGCCGCGCCTAACATGTAGCCATCACCACCAACTACAATGGCTAAGTCTGCTTGTTCACCAATTTCCGTTAGTGAAGCAATGGATAGGTTTTCAATATTTATTGAAGGTGCTACTGAGCTTTCAACTACAACATGGTAGTCATTTTCTGATAAATATTGATGTAAGGTTTCGATGGTTGAACTGGCACCGTCATGATGAGGTTTGCCAATTAAGCCCACCGTTTTATATATTTGACTCATTGCTGGGATAAAACCGTAATAAAATAGGCGACTAACGGCAGTTTCGCGCTATTTGGTTCACTTGTAAAGTTGACTTTTTACTAAATGATTTACTTTTGTGCTTGAATCATAAAAACAAGCCCCCATAATTAGCGGTATTGTGTTTTACCAACTTTGAAAATTAAAGATACTTTGGAGTTTTTCATGGCCAACGAGTCAACAGAAAATAAAAGTGCTGAAGAAATTGCAGCAGACGAATTAGCAGCAGAGATTATTGACCAAGCAGAAGAGCAAGTTGAAGTTCAATTTGACGCAGCTGCTGAGAATATCAGTGAAGAGCTAGAAAAGATAAATGAACTAGAGTTGGCGTTAGCAGCTGCAAAATCAACGGTTGCTGACCAAAAAGACTCAGTTATTCGCGCGAAAGCCGAAGTTGACAATGTTCGTCGTCGTGCAGCGCAAGACGTTGAGAAAGCGCGTAAGTTCGCTTTAGAGAAATTTGCCGGTGAAATGTTATCAACTGTTGATAACCTTGAACGTGCGTTACAAAACATCGATAAAGAAGATGAAAGTAACAAAGGTATTATTGAAGGTATTGAATTAACTTACCAAGGTTTATTGGCTTCACTAGAGAAGTTTTCAATTAAAGCTGTAGACCCACAAGACCAACCTTTTAACCCTGAATTGCACCAAGCAATGTCAATGCAAGAAGTTGAAGGCGTAGCGCCGAATACCGTTATTGCGGTTATGCAAAAAGGTTATGAATTAAATGGTCGTTTAATTCGTCCTGCTATGGTTATGGTGTCAAAAGCTAAGCCGGTAGTTGATACAACAGCTTAATTAGTTTTTGTACTGTACAAAAACCAGGCAAGTGTCTGGTTTTTTTATGTCTTTTTTTTACTATTGATGGAAATAGTTAAAACGTTATAAAGAGTAGAAGAAATAAAATTTAACATTTTTTAATTTTTTTCGAGAAAAATAGTTGAAAAGAGTTTTTCCTGCCCCCACTAACTGTTCATCGATAGATTTAATCTTTATTTTTAACATATAAGTATTCGGAGATCCTCAAGATGGGCAAAATTATTGGTATTGACCTAGGGACAACAAACTCTTGTGTTGCTGTACTAGACGGCGACAACGTTCGTGTAATTGAAAACGCAGAAGGCGATCGTACAACTCCTTCTATTATCGCTTACACAGAAGAAGGCGAAACTTTAGTTGGTCAACCAGCTAAGCGCCAATCAGTAACTAACCCTACTAACACTTTATTTGCTATTAAGCGTTTAATTGGCCGTCGCTTCGAAGACAAAGAAGTACAACGTGATATTAAAATAATGCCATTTGGTATTACTAAAGCTGATAACGGTGATGCTTGGGTTACAGCACGTGATAAAAACGTTGCTCCACCACAAGTTTCAGCTGAAGTTCTTGCGAAAATGAAGAAAACAGCAGAAGACTTTTTAGGTGAAAGTGTTTCTGAAGCTGTAATTACAGTTCCTGCATACTTCAACGATTCACAACGTCAAGCAACTAAAGATGCTGGTCGTATTGCGGGTCTTGATGTTAAGCGTATTATCAACGAGCCAACAGCTGCTGCTCTTGCTTACGGCATGGATAAGCAACAAGGTGATAAAGTTGTTGCAGTATACGATTTAGGTGGTGGTACATTTGATATCTCTATCATCGAAATTGATGAAGTTGAAGGCGAGCACACGTTTGAAGTACTTGCTACAAACGGTGACACACACTTAGGTGGTGAAGATTTTGATAACCGTTTAATCAACTACCTAGTAGACGAATTCAAGAAAGACCAAGGTATGGATTTAACAACTGATCCATTAGCGATGCAACGTTTGAAAGAAGCAGCTGAAAAAGCGAAGTGTGAACTTTCTTCTGCACAACAAACTGATGTTAACTTACCTTACATCACTGCTGATGCATCTGGTCCTAAGCACATGAACATCAAAGTTACACGTGCTAAGTTAGAGTCTTTAGTAGAAGACATGGTTAAAGCAACGTTAGAGCCGTTAAAAACTGCTCTTAAAGATGCTGACCTTTCTGTAAGCGATGTAAATGACGTAATCTTGGTTGGTGGTCAAACACGTATGCCAATGGTTCAAAAAGCGGTAACTGATTTCTTCGGCAAAGAGCCACGTAAAGATGTTAACCCTGATGAAGCAGTAGCTTCAGGTGCTGCGGTACAAGCAGGTGTACTTTCTGGTGATGTAACTGACGTTCTTTTATTAGACGTTACACCATTATCACTAGGTATTGAGACTATGGGCGGCGTGATGACGAAAGTTATCGATAAAAACACTACTATCCCAACTAAGCAATCTCAAACATTCTCAACAGCTGATGATAACCAAGCAGCAGTTACTGTACATGTTGTACAAGGTGAGCGTAAGCAAGCTTCTGCGAACAAGTCTTTAGGTCAATTTAACCTTGAAGGTATCGATCCAGCACCACGTGGTACGCCACAAATCGAAGTAACTTTCGATATCGATGCTGATGGTATCTTGCACGTTACAGCTAAAGATAAGAACACAGGTAAAGAGCAAAAAATTACTATTAAAGCCTCTTCTGGTTTATCAGATGAAGAAGTAGAACAAATGGTAAATGACGCTGAAGCAAATGCTGACGCTGATGCGAAGTTTGAAGAATTAGTTCAAGCTCGTAACCAAGCTGACGGCATGGTTCACGCAACACGTAAGCAAATTGAAGAAGCTGGTGAAGAATTTGCTGGTGAAGATAAAGAAAAACTTGAAGCTGCATTAACTGAGCTTGAAGAAGCAAGCAAAGGCGATGATAAAGAAGCGATTGATGCTAAGTCACAAGCTGTTATCGAAGCTTCAGCTAAGTTAATGGAAATTGCTCAAGCGAAAGCACAAGCTCAAGGTGGCGCGCCAGAAGGTGCTGCACCAGAAGCTGATGATGCATCAGGCCCTGCAGGTGATGATGTTGTAGATGCTGAGTTTGAAGAAGTTAAAGACGACAAATAGTCATTAATTATTGAATTGTCTACTGTAGCGCCCAATAGCTACGTTGGACATGCTCACATACACTTGTATGCTTTGCGTGTTCTCCTTGCTCTAGTACGCTACAGCGACAATTAAAGTAATTAAATATTTGTTGTTTATATGGAAAATTAAAGCGTCGATACTTATCGGCGCTTTGCTTTATCAAGTGATAGCGTAAAGCAAAATTGAAAATTAATTATTAAATGATATTAATTTGCTTAGATTTTTGATGTTTTAATCAATTGTTAAAACAACGAATAAGAAATTAAACAAATTAGTATCCAAACATTGAAGTAAAGAAATCAAACCTATGTCAAAACGCGATTATTATGAAACTCTTGGTGTATCGAAAGATGCAGGCGAGCGAGAAATCAAAAAAGCTTACAAACGTTTAGCAATGAAGTATCACCCAGATAGAACTCAAGGTGACAAAGCTAAAGAAGAAACCTTTAAAGAAATTAAAGAAGCTTATGAAATCTTAAATGATGATCAAAAACGTGCTGCTTATGACCAATACGGTCATGCAGCATTTGAACAAGGCGGCCATGGTGGCGGTGGTTTTGGCGGCGGACAAGACTTCGGCGATGCCTTTGGAGATATTTTTGGTGACATTTTTGGTGGTGGCGGCCGTCGTGGCGGCGGTCAATCTCGTCAACGTCGCGGTAGTGACTTACGTTACAACCTTGACTTAACCTTAGAAGATGCCGTTAAGGGTAAAACCTTAGAAATTAAGGTACCAACGTATGTAAGTTGTGATCCATGTGCTGGTTCGGGCGCGAAGAAAGGCACTAGTGCAAAAACGTGTTCTACATGTCATGGCCATGGCCAAGTACAAATGCGCCAAGGCCTGTTTGCGGTACAACAAACTTGTCCAACATGTTCAGGTAAAGGCAAGGTTATTGCTGACCCATGTACTTCATGTCGTGGTCAAGGCCGTGTTGAGAAAACCAAAACACTATCTGTTAAAATTCCACCAGGTGTTGATACTGGTGATAGAATTCGCTTATCAGGTGAAGGTGAAGCAGGTGAGCATGGCGCACCAGCAGGTGATTTATACGTTCAAGCGAATGTGAAAGAACATAAGATTTTTGTTCGTGATGAAAACCATTTGTACTGTGAAGTGCCAATTAGCTTTACAACAGCAGCTTTAGGTGGCGAAATTGAAGTACCTACGCTTGAAGGTAAAGTGAAGCTGAAAATACCAAAAGAAACGCAAACAGGGAAAATGTTCCGTTTACGTGGTAAAGGTGTTAAGTCAGTACGCAGCCACTCAACGGGTGACTTAATGTGTAAAGTAGTGATTGAAACGCCAGTAAGTTTATCTGGTGATCAAGCTGACTTACTTCGTCAATTAGAAGAGAAAATGGGCAAAAGCAACAGCAAACATAGCCCGAAAGAAACTGGTTTTTTTGATGGCGTGAAAAAGTTTTTTGATGACCTAAAAAGCTAAGACGTATTAGCAAAATAGATTGACTAAATCCCGCTTATCGCGGGATTTTTGTTTCAAAAGCTTTGGTTTTAATGACTCTCTTTGGTAATTAATTAACTGTTAGTTTGCAGGCATATCATCGTATTTCTGATACAATTCTTAGTTATCTACATTATCAAAAAGAGTTATATTGAATGAGAGCTTTGCTTGCATCCCTATTAATTGTATTCACGAGTTTTAGCAGTTTGGCAGAATCTGTACCTGAAGAGTTACCACCACTGGATCCAGCCTATGTAGGTGTTCATGGCATGGTGCTAATGAATAAGTCATCCACTATTTTTGCTTATCATTTACCGCTTTATCATAAACCTCACGATGTTCAATTACTCTATAAACTTGACGTGAAAGATGTCGCACTAATGCAGTTAGTGCGTGACAATGACATGGTGACTATAAAACCTAAGCCTTTTAACCTACAACGTCTTATTCGAGGTGAAAAGGTTGCACTTGAAGCTGACGTGTATGCTGGGCATTTTGAGCGCGACGGAATGTTGGTATACAAGAATGTAACCTTGAATTTTGCTGAAAAACTATATGTTCGAAAGCTCGACAAACTTGAGCCTTCGAGTAAAAAACAAGAGTATGATGTAGTTTCATACCGAAAAAACTACAAAATTTATATTCATCGTCTACAACAGGCACCAAGTTATGATCATTTAATTCATATCGATGTAAATGCCGGCTGTTTAACAAAGTTCAATACCTCATCACCTGTTCCTAAGCGCACTGAGCTGCAATATAAGTTTCTAAACTGCGGCACGATGAAACCATTCTATTTCGAAACTGAAGACTTTAAAAAGCATTAAGGCTGACTTTAGTAGTCAATATCTACCTTATTTTAAATAAGCCATATCTTTTGATGTGGCTTTTTTATTACAGGCAATCATCTATTGAGAGCTAATAGAAATTTTCTGAAAAACTATTTAGTTGTATTAATTGACTGAGTTTTCTGCAACAAAGCATTGTTTAAATGTTTTTAGCTCTACTAATCTTGTTTGCGATATAGCTTCTTTTATTGCCAAGCCTTTCAAGCCTTTCTCGATAAAGGGCTTTGCTGTTATTTGGGCTAATTTCTCATATGCTTGAAGTAGAAATTGTTTTTGAATGTATTCTCGGTTTTCAAAACCTAATCGGCCAGTAAAGTCTGCTTGGCAGCATTGCAAAAAATCTTTGAATTCTTCGGGCTTTCGCCAAACATCAAGTTGGTTAAATAACTTTAAAATAGTACTAGGTTTTAGCTCAAATGCTTTATGGCTATGCAAGTGAAATTGACAAACTTTGAGTGCCAAATTCTTATGCGCCGTCGGTACTTTGAATTTACGACAAATATCCTCAATTAGCGGTAAGCCTGCGGTTTCATGACCTGGGTGCGATGGCAGTATTTCACCTTTAGTCAAAGACTTTCCTAAGTCGTGACAGACACTTGCAAATCTAATGGTGGTTTTTTTTGATAACGATACCGCTTGTTTAAGTACCATCATAGTATGGACACCTGAGCATATTTCCGGGTGCCACTTTTTCGGGTTCGGCACGCCCCATAAATTGTGCAAGTCTGGCCATAGTGACTTAAGTGCGCGGCAGTTATATAACACTTGAAAGAAAACTTCAGGATTGTCATCAGCTAAGCTTCTCTCCATTTCTTGCCATACTCGTTCGCCTGATAAAGTTAATAGTTCACCACTATTACTTAATTTAGTCATTAAGGTTAATGTTTCAGGTGCTATGGTAAAGCCGTAACTGTGATAACGAGCGGCAAATCGGGCAACACGCAATACTCTTAGTGGGTCTTCGATAAAAGCGTCTGATACATGACGAAGTATGCGATTCTCTAGATCTAATTGGCCGTTGTAGGGATCAAATACATTGCCTTGTGCATCCATCGCCATAGCATTAATAGTTAAATCTCGACGTAATAAGTCTTCTTCTAAACTAACATCGGCGGAAGCGTTACAATTAAAGCCGGTATAACCTGTTCCTGCCTTTTTTTCAGTGCGCGCCAAGGCAAACTCTTGTTTATTTTTGGGGTGTAAAAAAACCGGAAAGTCTTTGCCAACTTGTGCAAAGCCAAGTTGTAGCATTTCTTCTACAGTAGCTCCGACTACAACATAGTCGTTATCGACAACGTCACGACCTAGTAGTTTGTCACGTACGGCACCACCAACTAAAAAGTAATTAAGAGACTGCTGTATATTTTGCATAATTAGGCGCTAAACCTCTGAAAATCAATAATTATAGGTAACTAATTAGATGTAAGTTTATCATAAATGTTGGCTGACTTTTGACTTATGTTCTGGTTCGGGTTAATTTCACTGGGTTGATTCATCAGTTAAGAAATTCTATGTACACGAGTTACTTTGGTTTAGAGGATAAACCATTTTCGATTGCACCAAACCCTGATTATTTATTTATGAGTGATCGGCACCGGGAAGCGCTGAATCATTTAACCTATGGCTTAGGTGATACCGGCGGTTTTGTGCTATTAACCGGTGAAGTTGGTACAGGTAAAACGACTATTAGCCGCCGTTTAATGGAAAACTTACCTGAAAATACACAAGCAGCATTTATTCTCAATCCTACTTTATCTAGTCAAGAGCTGTTAGCGACGATTTGTGATGAATTAAAAATTCGTTATCGAAAAACTGGTGCAACTTTAAAAACTTTAACGGATAAAATTCAACAAAAGCTGCTTAAAAATCATAATGATGACATCAACACATTACTTATCATTGATGAAGCACAACATTTGCAGCCTGAAGTATTAGAGCAATTGCGGTTATTAACTAACCTTGAAACTAATACTAAAAAACTATTACAGGTGATATTAATTGGTCAGCCTGAGTTACAGCAACTTTTACAACGTCGAGATCTACGCCAATTAGCGCAGAGAATAACGGCAAGATATCATTTGTTGCCGTTAAACCGCCAAGAAGTTGAACAATATCTCAAGCACCGTTTATCGGTTGCTAAGTGCTTTCGTAACATCTTCGATAAAAGTGGGATAAATGCAATTCACAAAACCTGTAAAGGTATTCCTCGTTTAATGAATTTATTAGCAGAACGAGCTTTAATGAATGCCTATAACAGTAATAATGCGGTAGTAAATCGTAAAATAGTATTGCAGGCCGCTCATGATGCTTTAGGCGACGAATTTCAAGTTACCAATTGGTGGCAAACACCACTATTTAAATATGCAAGTTTTGCTTCACTGTTAACGATATTTTTAGCGGTGGGAATATGGTGGGGAATACAATTTACTCATAGTCAAAATGCTGCTGATACCGTGTTGATACCCGCTCAACAAACAATAAATGGTGAAAGTAATGGAAGCATTAAAAAAGAAGAAATTAACTCGGAAAAAGTTGAGCTGGTAAATCATGAAGGGTTAGGTGAAAAGCTCACGGAACCAAACTTTGTAGCAAGTGAAATTGCCAATACAGATAAAACTTCAGCGCAACTAACTTTCGAGCGTCAGCAAAGTCGAAATGTAATAAGCGACAATAACGCTCAGGCAAGTAATAAATTAAGCAATGAATCTTTAAACATAGCTGACAATAATGCTAGTAACATTCAAAAACAGCAGTCACCTGAACAGCTAGTAGATAATCAAATCTCTTCTCAATCGCCAAGTTCTGCGGTAAATAAAGACTTTGTCGTGGAGGCTACAGATGGTGTTTCGGATGAGTTATTGGCAAGTTTTCAATCGGCAATTGAAGAAACCAAGCAATTCGATGATGCAAGTGAGCAAGAAAGCCAGCAAGCAAATTCTGGCTTAACACCGTTAACTCAAATGCCAGTTTGGGTGCAAGATGGTGTGCCATCAATACAATTTGAAATGCACATTTACGCCAGCGATGGGCAAGGTTGGGTGCGTGTGAATGGTCGAGATCGCTATGAGGGTGATTACATCGGGCGAGAATTATTACTAAACGAAATTCTTCCACAAAAAGTAGTGTTAAGTTTTCGAGGTGAGAAGTTTACCATGGCAGCACTATCGTCATGGAATTAATCACAATAAGCAAAGGTGTGATTTTTTAATCAACAAATGCCATTTTGAAAAAGCCGAGTAAGTTTAAATTAAACTCTTCTGGGCGCACACAGCAATCAATTTGATCTTGATATTTATTATTACTTAAGTCAATTTCTTCAATTGCAATTGCTTGGTTTAATCGGGTGTTATAAAACACTTTTACAAATGGATTTAACGGCTTATTTTTATTAAGTTGGCTGATTAATCCTAGTTTACCACTTGTTAGTTTTACGAGTGTGCCCACTGGATAAATTCCTAGACAAAGGATAAATTGTTCTACCAACTCAGTATCGTACCCTTTGTTGGCTCCTGAACGGAGAATTTTAAAGGCTTTTATTGGTGCCATACCTGGCTTGTATACACGATCAGCGGTCATTGCATCATAACTATCGGCAATGGCTATCATACGAGCGTAGGTATCTAGCTCATGTTCAGGTACTTTATTTGGGTAGCCATTACCGTCGATACGCTCATGATGATTTTTTACCACATTACGAGAAATATCTGATATTGCTGTTTCTTGGCTAATGATGTCGACGCCATATTCAACATGTTTTTTCATTTGTTCGTATTCATCATCACAAAACTTTCCTGGCTTATGAAGAATGTGATCGGGAACTTTTATTTTTCCTATATCGTGCATAAAGGCGCCAAGTGCAAGTTGCTCGATAATAGTTTTTTCGATTTTCATATGCTTGGCAAAAATACTCATTAGAATTGCGACATTTAATGAATGTTCTATTAAATATTCATCTTTGACTCGTAATCGAGATAAACACGATAAGGCATCTTCGTTACGAAATACTGAATCAACGATGGCATTGGTGGTTTTGTTAACACTTTCCATATCAAGTTGTTTGTCTTTAGAAATATCATCGAGCAACTTCTTTTGTAAGCATTTAGCGTTGTCGTAGAGTGCTTTTGCTTTTTTCATTTCTGCACTAAAAGCCACTTTTTTATTTGTTTTTTTAGCTGTTTGCTTTTTTTGGGGGGCAGTTGTTTCCGTATTGTTATTTTCTGATGATTTAGTTTTAGATGGGTCAATAGTGATATGTTTAATTCCAGCTTTTTTTAATTTATCAATAGTTTTGGTATGCGAAATATAACCTTCTGACTTAACATTAATATTTTTCTTAGGATTGACAATGCTCACCACATACATACCTAACGCTAGCTCAGATAAAGCAATTTTTGTGAGTTCTTCTGCCATTTATAACCCTTATACGGATGCACTATCATTTTTAGATTATTATAGCGTTAAAACATAGAGTTTGAAGCATTTGCCTACTATTGGTGTGTATTTGTTGGGCATTGTTAAAAGTAATTAATGATTAGCTTGTCATTAAAAGAGGGGAGGGAATCTAAGCCAGCTTAAAATGCTGTGCCTATTAACCATATTATCGATAGTTAATAGGCAAGTTTTATATCTATTGCCAAGCTGGCATTTTGTCTTCGTAGGCTTTAATTTTATCTAGCTTGTTTAATGTCCAGCCAACACTATCAATGCCATTTTCCAAACAGTACTGTTGAAAACTGTCAAGTTTGAAATGATAGTTACCAATATCAGTGGAGATGACATTTTCTGCAAGGTTCACATGAAAATGTTGCGGCTTTTTTTGCGACTGTTGGAATAATGTTTCTATAACTTCTTCAGGTAGTATTATTGGTAAAATACCAATATTGATACAATTTGCATAAAAAATATCAGCAAAGCTTGAGGCGATAATTACTTTAAAACCATACTCTTGTAGGGCCCAAGGAGCGTGTTCTCTGCTTGAACCACAACCAAAATTTTCTCGAGTTAATAAGATACTGGCACCTTGATATTCCGGTTTGTTTAAAATAAATGCTGAATTATTTTTCGTACCCGCTGCGTCACTATAGCGCCAGTCGTGAAACAAGTGCTGGCCAAAACCAACGCGTGTCGTTTTTTGTAAAAATTGTTTTGGTATTATCTGGTCGGTATCAACATTGGCAGCATCTAATGGTACAACTAAGCCTTTATATTCTGTGAATTTATCCATGTTATGCTCCATTCTTTTGCTGTGTTTGAGTTAAATCGACAAAGTGTCCTGCAATGGCTGCTGCGGCTGCTAATTCAGGGCTAACTAAATGTGTTCGACTACCACGGCCTTGGCGGCCTTCGAAGTTTCGATTACTGGTTGATGCACAGCGATCTCCTTCGGTTAATACATCATCATTCATGCCTAAGCACATAGAGCAGCCGGGTAGACGCCATTCAAAACCCGCATCGATAAAGGTTTGCGCTAAACCTTCTTTTTCTGCTTGTTCTTTCACACGGTAAGAGCCAGGAACAACAATCGCATCAACAGCAGCGGCAACTTTCTGGCCTTTAGCAATAGCTGCTGCGGCACGTAAATCTTCGATTCTAGAGTTTGTGCAAGAGCCAATAAATACCTTATTAATAGTGATGTCGGTGATTCTCGTGCCAGCGGTAAGCCCCATGTATTTTAATGCGGCAGCGCACGAATCTCGCTCTACCGGATCAGAAAAATCTTCTGGGGCAGGGATGGTGCTATCGACCTGCGTAACTTGGCCAGGGGTGGTGCCCCAAGTCACTTGAGTTTTAATATCTTTTGCCTCAAGTGTTAAATAGCTGTCGAATGTTGCATCATCATCAGACTTTAACTGTTGCCAGTCATTGACTGCTTGTTGCCAAATTTCACCTTTGGGAGCATATTCCTTACCTTTTAGATAATCAAAAGTTGTATTGTCAGGTGCAATTAGCCCCGCTTTTGCGCCGAATTCGATACTCATATTACAAATGGTCATGCGCTCTTCCATGGTTAAGCATTCAATAGCTTCGCCACAATATTCAACAACATAGCCAGTAGCACCCGCGCTACCTGTTTTACCTATAATGGCTAAAATGATGTCTTTAGCACTAATGCCTGGTGCAACTTGGCCTCGTACTTCTATTTTCATAGTTTTAGCTTTGGTTTGTCGTAAAGTTTGGGTAGCAAAAACATGCTCTACTTCTGATGTACCTATGCCGAAAGCTAATGCGCCAAACGCACCGTGCGTTGCGGTATGGGAGTCACCGCAAACGATCACTGTACCTGGTAATGTTAGGCCAAGTTCAGGGCCTATTACGTGGACAATACCTTGATTTTTATGACCCATGCCGAATAATTTAACGCCGAATTCTTTACAGTTCTTTTCTAAAGTTCTCAGCTGGTTGGCTGCACCTTCACCAGCGGCATTGATCTCAATCGAGCGAGTTGAAATGTTATGATCCATGGTTGCTATTGTGCGCTCAGGATGGCGCAGCGAGCGGTTATGAAACTTTAAATTAGCGAATGCTTGTGGTGAGGTAACTTCGTGGATCAAATGTCGATCAACAAAAATTAATGGCGTTTCATCGGCTTTTTCTTCAATAATGTGACGTTGCCATAATTTTTCATATAAGGTGGTTGCCATGTTAGTTTACTCCCTGTGTGCATTTATTATCTCTAATGTATTGGCAGATAATATCGCCCATTTCGCAGGTCGATTTAGCTGTGTGACGTTGTGCTTCGCTTAATAAGTCGCCAGTAAAATAGCCAGCGTTTAAGGTTGCTGCTACCGCACTTTCAATTGCGTTAGCTGCTTTAGTTTGGTTTAGGCTGTGTCGTAACATTAATGCTGCTGATAAAATTTGTGCTATTGGGTTGGCAATGCCTTTACCAGCAATATCTGGCGCAGTTCCGCCTGCTGGCTCGTACATACCAAAACCTGACTCATTTAAGCTTGCTGAAGGCAACAAACCCATTGAGCCAGTTATCATGGCGCAAATATCCGACAAAATGTCACCAAATAGGTTTGAACATAACATGACGTCAAATTGTGCAGGGTTTCGCACTAATTGCATTGCAGCGTTATCAACATACATATGTTCAACTGCAACTTCAGGATACTCTTTAGCTACATCATTGACGACTTCACGCCATAATTGTGAAGACGCTAATACATTGGCTTTATCAATTGAAATGACTTTGCTGCGACGCTTTTGAGCTGCTTGAAAGGCTAGGTGGGTAATGCGTGTAATTTCTTGACGTGAATAAATCATGGTGTCAAAAGCAGCTTCATCTTCTTGGCCCTGGTTTTTTCGGCCTTTAGGCTCGCCAAAATAAACACCTCCGGTCAACTCTCTGATCACTAAGATGTCAAAACCAGCTTGAGAAATATCAGCGCGTAGTGGTGATAAGTGTGACATTGCACTCTGTAGTTGTGCGGGGCGCATATTACAAAATAAACCGAAGTGCCCGCGTAAACCTAGTAGTGAAGCGCGTTCTGGTTGTTCTGTAGGCGGTAAGCTACTCCATTTAGGTCCGCCAACGGAGCCAAATAGTATGGCATCAGCTTGTTCGCAACCCTTTATCGTACTTTCTGGTAACGCTTGACCGTGGTTATCTATTGCGCAACCACCAACGTCATAGTGACTAGTAGAAATTTCAAAATCGAATTTCTCTGCGACTGTTGCTAAAACTTTTTCCGCTTGTGCCATTACTTCTGGCCCAATACCGTCACCGGCTAATATTGCTACTTTTGACATTTTTTAATCTACCTATTAATTAAATTTAAATTTTTTCTAATAAAATTTGCCGTATATTAAGGTGCGCTATCGGCTTCATTTTTAAGTTCAGTTTTTAGCTCGGCAACTGTAATGGCGCGGTGAATACCATTTAATGCATTTACCAGTGCGTTGCCTGATGCTTTAATGACGTCGGTATCTAAGCCATATCCGTGAAAATTTCTACCTTGCCACGACACGACAATGTCAGCCTTACCTAAACCATCTTCACCTTCGCCTTTATTTGATATTTTGTAATCACTGACGTCGAACTCGATATCGACCGCTTTTTTGATTGCTCGGTAAAGGGCGTCAACAGGGCCATTACCTGTTGCGGAAACAATTTGATAATCAGAGCCCGTTGCTAGCTTAATGCTTGAAGTTGAAAACTCGCTACCGCCACTTTGGACATTCAGTGTTTGTAAACTGAAATGCTCTTGTTGATCTTGTTGCTGAATATTAAATAGCAATGCTTCTAAGTCATCGTCGAATACTTGGCCTTTTTTATCAGCTAACGCCAGGAAGTCACTATAAAGCTTTTCAAGCTCATAGTCGGATTCTTGATAGCCTAAACTTTCCATACGATGTTTTATAACGTGACGGCCACTGCGCGAAGTTAAATTCAGCTTGGTTTTACTGATACCGACGCTTTCTGGTGTCATAATTTCGTAGGTATTACTGGCTTTTAACATTCCGTCTTGATGAATACCAGAAGAGTGACTAAAGGCATTGCCACCGACGATAGCCTTATTTAATTGCACTGGCATATTGCACAACTGACTGACAAGCTTAGAGGTGCGAGCTATCTCTTGGTGGTTTATTTGGCTATGTACGCCTAACAATTCTTGGCGAGTTTTCATTATCATCGCCACTTCTTCAAGTGAGCAGTTACCGGCACGCTCACCAATACCATTAATAGTACATTCAATTTGGCGTGCGCCTGCTTGAACTGCCGACATTGAGTTTGCGACGGCTAAGCCTAAATCGTTATGGCAGTGCACTGAGATTACTGCTTGATCAATATTGGGGACGCGGTTAAATAAATTGGTAATAATGCCGCCAAATTCAGTTGGTAAAGTATAACCAACAGTATCTGGAATATTAACAGTAGTGGCGCCCGCTTTTATTGCTTGCTCGACCATACGGCATAAGTTGTCGATGGGAGTTCGGCCTGCATCTTCACAAGAAAATTCAACATCATCGGTAAATTTTCGAGCATACTTAACCGCGTGAATGGCCATGGCCTCAACATCAGCGAAGTCCTTTTTTAATTTCTGCTGAACATGAACATCTGAGGTGGAAATAAAGGTATGAATGCGAAACTGTTCGGCAGGTGAAAGGGCTTCAGCACATGCTTTTATATCGGCTTCAACTGCTCGGGCTAACGCACAAACACGAGAGTTCTTAACGGTACGTGCAATTTCTTGCACTGATTGAAAATCACCTGGTGATGATACAGGAAAGCCAACCTCCATGATATCAACGCCCAAACGTTCAATAGCTTGGGCGATTTGTAATTTTTCATGAACTGATAAACTGGCATTTAATGCTTGTTCGCCGTCACGTAATGTTGTGTCAAAAATAATTACTTTATTATTGTTAATGCCCATGTGTTGTCCTAGTTAATAATCGTTCGAACTAAATTACGGGCATAAAAAAACCCGCGGTTATTAGCGCGGGTTTAGTGTTTTATTTTGTTATCTATTTATTTTTCAAGCAATAAAAACCTAGCCACGCATGGATAATACGAGGAGGAGGTTAATTCGAATAATGCGTGTAAATGTTGTCATTTTTTTTACTTAATTGTGAGTACGTGAAGAAAATAAATAGTCAATGAGATATTAATAACGTATTTTTTTACTTGTTGTCAATAGAATAATTAAATTTATAAGTTGTGAATAAGTAAAAAAATTATTCTTTACCATGATTGAAGGGGAATAAGTAACTTTTAGTCAGGATTGATATATGCAAAGTTGACTCTTCTTTTAAAGTACATTTTAAAGTACATTTTAAAGTACATTTTAAATTATCGCCAGAGTATTGAAAGGTGTATTATAACGCCATGATATTTTGATTGTTTGGATAAGAGAACTGTGGAATTTGACTCGGATAATAAAAGTAAACGAATAGCTATTTTTATTGATGCGCTATCGGGCGGTGGTGCTGAAAAAGTAATGATGTCTTTGGCTAGAGAATTAGTAAAATTAGGTCATCAACCAGAGTTAATAGTATTAACTAATCGTTTTGATTATGATAAACCATCAGAATATCCAGTGCATATTTTATATCAGGGTGACAAGGTTAAGGTAAACGGTTGGTTTGATAAAAATAAGCATGCGAAGCAATTAACCAATTTAATTGAACAACTACAATCAACGAGTAAATATGATTTGTTTTTGTCGAATTTAGATGATTGTAATCGTATAGTTTCTGCCTGCAATTTTAGTCCTTGCTATTATATTGTGCATAATTCTATTGAAGAAACAGTTAGGAGAACTCGTCGTTTAGGCCCATTAAAGTTGGCATATCTCAATCAATGCTTAGATGCGTTAAATGGTAAACACCTGATAACAGTATCTAAAGGCATAGAACGGGAAATTAAACAATATCAACGCATTAAGCCAGCTAGTATCAATACAATTTATAACCCCGTTGATGTTGCTAGAACTCAGCAATTGGCGAAGGAAGAAGACTATGATATACCGAAAGATAAGTATTTTATTCATGTTGGCCGTTTAGCAAAACAGAAGCGTCATGACATACTCTTTGAAGCATTCAGTGAGGTAGATGAACAGTACAAACTGGTATGTTTGTGTAATAAACCGAATAAAGCGTTAAAACTTGCTGATAAATACGGTATAAAAGAACGATTAATTGTGCCGGGCTTTAAGCAAAATCCATATAATTGGATCGCTAATGCTGAGGCCCTCGTATTAAGTTCTGATTTTGAGGGCTTAGGTATGGTGCTTATTGAAGCAATAGTTTGTCATACTGTGCCTGTTTCTACAATTTGTCCACATGGGCCAGATGAGATACTCCTAGATGACTTGGCTACTAACTTAGTAAAAATGAGAGATCCGTCAGCGTTAGCTAAGGCATTAAATAATGCTTTAACTGCTGAGTATAATTTAAAAAATGCGCCTATTTTGTCTATGGTTAGAGCTGAAAAAATCGCTCGGCAATACTTAAAGCTAATTTAAGTTATTATTTTATTTAGTGCTTAGGTGGGCAATTAGCCCACCCACCTATTTCAACTCAATAATAATTAATAGCGATATTCCCAACTGGCAAATATATCGATATTATTTTTGCTTTCTTTTTCGATAAATCGGGAGCGACTAATATCACTGCTTAGACTTAGCAGTCCTTTAAATACAGGAAAAGAATATGTTAATTCTAGCTGACTTATCTTTTCTGCTACCTTACTTACTTGGTTACCTAATACTGGGGTTTCAGGCGCCACATCTAAATTATCACTATTAAGCTCGCCTAAACGTAATTTTGCTGACCACTTGTGGCCGTTGTCATGTTGTTGACTTAAGCCCAAAGTCCATATTTTTGCGTCGTTATCAAACGTGGTTCCGAGTGCTCTTCGTTGATATCTATAACCTGTTTTATAAGTTGTATGTTCGTAATAACAGTTAAGCGCTTGTGCATTTGTACCACAAGCGACTTGTGTTTCTGTGTACTCAGCAAAGATATGTATAGGGTTCTTTAGAGGAATAAAGCCATCAATACCAAATAAGTAGGCTTTATCGGCGGGTTTAATATAGTCAACAGCATCTTCCCCTATAGTTTGGCCATAAAGAGCTACAGGTACACCTGTAATATTAGTTGACCAACGAATATCAATTCCTGCCAAGTGATTTCCAAGTTTAGTATTTAGGGATGGGTCGCAAGAACTTGCTCCATTAACACATGTTTCCTGACCTGAAACACTTTTAAGAAAGTCTTTAATTGAGCTTGGCTGACCATCACCTGCCCATTGCATGGACCAACTCAAACCTATTTCTAACTCTGTAAATGGGCGAATAGTCGAGCGCGTGCTCCATAGTAATGCATTTGGTACACTTCGATCACTCTCAAGCTTGGCCATTTGTGCCGTCAACGTCCATGGACCAATCCAACTTAACCACGGAGTTTCAAATGCATTGCTATTGTATCTGCTAATCCCTATCGCAGGTAAAGGTCGCGCATTGTTTGACAATATCAAGCTACTATCCCAGCCTGGTCCCCACCATTGTTGGTAAGAACCGATTTTGAACATCCAATTACCAGCCAAATAAGCAATTTGGCTGTTATCTAAGTTTTTGCTTTCACCACCTATAGGGTCTTTTCGATATTGAGTTGTTAATTGACCAAACCAATTACCATACATTCCCTCTACACTTGCACTTACGTGTCCTTTTTCATGTTGGCTAGCGCCAAAACTGTTGAAGCGCTTTTGATCGCTTCCAAACGAAAGCTTAAATTTTTGCTGATTTTTATTATTTTTTATTTGCCTATATTTGTTAATTAGTCGTTGATGAGCATTTACAAGATGTACTGGCAAATTGGCGGTATTAGCTTTTTCTAAATCATTACTGATAGCAGACCACATCAAAGGAAATGTTGTCACGGGTGCTTTTATTACACCCGCATTTGCTAAATTTTGAATATCGACTCGAGTATGTAGATCGCTGGCATCAATCCAAGGGGAGGCGTAAACAACGCGGCTAGCGAATGTAATCATAAATAGAAATAAGCACAGAGATAATTTAGAGGTATGCATAAGTTAATTAAGGCTATCCTTAGTTGAGGTACTGATTAATTTTTTAATATCGCACATGGCAACATCAAGTCCATTGGTTTGTTTACTTTGTTTAAGGTTGTCGAGTAATTTTCTTTGGTTATGAGAATCTAAAAGTTCTACGGCTGCCTTTTCCATATCTGCGGCAGCGGTAGAACACGACAGCACCAAGTTATTTTCAACGCAAATTTTGATTCTGCTGGGTTGATCTTTTGATACCGGAGTTGTTAAACAAGGTTTTTGTAATACGATAGTTTGTAATAACGTATCTCCGCCGCTAATTACTACAGCGTTAGCGGCATCAATGAGATTGATAAAGTCACTATTATCAAGCTGCTTTATTGCAATAACATTCCCAGAAGACTGAACTTCATGGGGGTAGTTAGAACCATAAAGCATAACGCAAGTAACTTGGTTCTTTTCACTAATACTTTTTGCTGTTTCGGCATAAATATCCGCAGCCAAATGCCCTTCAACCATATGGCCGCCTGAGCCGGCATTAAAAAGAATGAAATCAGTATTTTCAATGCCAAGCTTGGCTAATAACGTCTGTTGTTGGTGTTTGTTTACGGGCGTAAAAATAGGGCCTGTGCATACAGGTGAAGGTTTATTATACCATTTAAGTTTTGCTTTTTCCCAACGGCTAATATCAGGCATAATGAATGAGGGCTGTACAACCCAATGACAATCGGTGACTGAAAGGCGACCCAGTTTAAGACCACGACTGCGCTTTTTCTGATGCTGACTTATAAAAACTACCTTAGCACCAGATTTTTTCGCTTGCCGTAATTGTGCTTTTCTCCCTGAGGCATCAAAAATAACAATATCGGCATTAAATTCTTTAATAAACTTATTGACCAGTTTAATGTGTTTTGTAGGAGAGCTAGGTGTAATCAGGGTTGGAAATGGGCAGTTAACAGTATATGGGGCTTGTTCGCTTAAAATAAATTGAATATTCGCATCTGGCCATTGAGTTAACACTCTATTGGCAATAATAATGGATCTCATATATTCGCCAATCCCTTCAGGTGAAGAAACTGGAATAAATAAGAACCGTGGATTTTTAATTTTGTTCATTGTTTGCATATATACTGCATTGATATTTAAAGTTTAATGAAATTTTAATTTTGAGTTCATCAAGTACTGTCATGAGCCATGCTTAAGTTTAAATTGAGCACAACTAATTTATGAGTAGCATACTTAAAAAAATGCTTGATAAACTATAATTTCAATTACGATTAAAGATAACTTAAAGTAACATAAGTGAACTATAAAGCTCCAGATACATGCGTTTTTCTCATTCGCCAAAGTGTAAATCTATACTTTAAATTTCGGAATAGGGTTGTTGTCGGAGAACCATGCCCCCCCCCATTCAAAGTTGAAATATTGCTGTCAAAATGATTATTCTCAGTAATAGGGTATGGCCTTAAACCATATACAGATAGATCTAATTCTTTGCAAAACTGAATGTCTATATCTACAGGACGATAAAACTTTTCTCGAGATAATAACTTCTTCGCACCTTTTAAACTAATTGCATATCCAGTTGTACAGTTAGGGATCTTGCTATAGTTAATCAGTTCAAACTCTACGTCGATTTTTTTAGCTTTTACTGGGGAATAATTTCTATTGTCAGCTAACTTTATAAACTCATACTTTTTTAATATGTCGATATGAGAAAATAGATTAAAGAAATTTTTGTTAATGACTAAATCATCTTCTAATATAACTGCAAACTCAATATCTTGTTCAACCATTTTACGCCATATATTCCTATGACTTAGGTAGCATCCCACTTCACCCAAAGATAAATCATATCTAAAATATTTTTTATTTAATTGTGACGAGTATTCATTATTTATTTCGTCAGCAGTTAAATCAACTCCTTTAACCGCTGAAATTCTTTGATAAGAAATACCTGTATATTGTAATTGTTCATTCATACTACTCATGCGTTTAGGAGAACAATCTAGATTAATAATGAAAATTGGACATGAGTTAAGAGGCAGCATTGTAATATATCTCGTTAAGTCTTTATAAGCAGTATCTAACTATTTAAAATCCTAATTTTCGACTATCCCCAGCTGTCCATGCTGGCTTTACGTTTTGCAAATAAGCGTGGTAAAACTAAACCAAGTAATAGGCCAACGCCTAAAACAATGGCACCATTAAAGAACCATTGCTTTTTAATGTCAGTATCTTGACTCTTTAATTGTGATTTAGTTCCTGTTAATTCCATATTTAAAGCAGCAATACTGTTTTGTAATTCGCTACGTTCAGTTTTTAGTGCTTCTACTTGTCCGCGAGTATTTTCAAGCTGCATTGCTGTTGCATCTGATTGCGCCTGAAAACTAGCTAATTTTTCATTTAAGTCAGCAATGACATAACGCATGCCTGGCTTTGTTGAAACATGCTTACTTTCAATCCAACCAGTTTTATTTTTATCTGTAATAACTTGGCTGTATTCATTATTCGTTTCACCAGTTAACTGTACTTTGTCACCTGAGTTAATGGTGCCAAGAATACGATAATTTTTACCAGCACCTGAATGCATATAGACAAATAAGTTTTCAGAGATATAGCCATCAGTGGTGCTACTTTCGGCTGCTTGAGCTAGCGAAATAAAAGACAAAGAGCAAAGTAATAGCAAGAAAGTTTGTTTTATGTTCATCATTAAGTAACCAATAGCGCCAATTAAACAGTGAATGGCAAAGATAGTAGGGCTTTGCCGTAATGATAGCAAGTGATGATTGCTATCATTACGGAGATTTTTGATATTAAATATTTATCCTGTAATATTACCATAAGCATTTTAATTAATTTGCAACAAATTCGAAAGCTAACTGTCGACAAGCTTGATTTATAAACAGTATTGGAAAAATATGACCACCGAAATAGAACTTAAATATTTAGTGCTACCAGGAATGAGTGCTGAGAAAATTAGCCAAATATTTAAGCAAAATAATATTAAATTTAGCTACCAAGAAAAACAACTTGAAAATACTTATTTTGATACCCCTGAGCTTAATTTTCGTCAATACGATATGGGCTTACGCGTTAGATGCAGCAATGGGCACTATGAACAAACTATAAAAACTGCCGGCCAGGTCGTTGGTGGTTTACATAGTAGGCCTGAGTATAACATTGATATTGAAAGCAATTCGCCAATTTTATCTCTGTTTCCTGATAAAATATGGCACGAAAAGCAACATGTTGCAGACCTACAACATGATTTAATTGCATTATTTACTACAGACTTTAGCCGAAGTATATGGCTGATCACTGATGAGAATGAAAATAAAATTGAAATTGCATTTGATCAAGGGAGTATTTCAAGTGGCGACAACCGTGAAGAGATTTGCGAAATAGAACTTGAGTTAGTCAGTGGCAAGCAAGAAGCTCTATTTTGCATTGCTGAACTGTTATTTGAACAGCTTGCAATGCGCCCGGGGATAGAAAGCAAAGCAGCACGCGGCTATGCCTTGTTCCATGGTAAACCTAAAAATATCCAAAATAACACTGTACTTTTTATCTGTGACTCAACAACAAACTCTATTGAGAATGCCTTTAATTTAGGCTTAAACCTAGCGTTAACGGATTTACAGCATAATATAGCTCAGTATCTATCAAGCGAACTTTTAACAGATTTAGCTAATATTAAGGCTAGTTTAGCGGTACTGCGCCATGGTTTTTGGCTATTTGAGTCTTATTTATCGTCAGAAGAGTTACTGGTTCGAAATGAATTAAGCCATTTTGTTCATTTATTATCCTGGGTAGACAACGCAGTAAACCTGCAAGAACTGACAAATAAGACTGGAAATTACCGCAAAAAATTAAATTATAGTGAGCAACTTATTGAGCAACTAAAGATTGCTAAACGTCGTTTTCCAAGTAAAGGGGATATTAGTGAATTCCTTCATTCTAGTCGCTTTAACCAACTACAACTTACTATTTTAAAAATGTATTTAGTGCGCGTAAAAACTTCAAATGAAGCCGGTATATCGGCACGTAATCAACTAGTTAAGTTTTCTCGTGAGCGTATCGAGTTTAGTTTGGGGGAAGTTAGTCAGGAAATGAAAAGTGCTGTCAGTTTTACTTGTGAACAATATATTGCGCAAAGTAAGTTGTTGTATCGTAGCTTGTTAACAGGAACCTGGTTGTCAGGAATTTTTAATCATGAATTGCGTGATAAATTTCGTCGACCATGGTTAGATTTACAGCATGGGATAAGTGAATTGCAGTCACTTTGGATTATTCAACAGCAGTTGGAAAAACTATCAGAGCCACCTCAAAAACTGGTGCAATGGCAGAGTGGCAAAGTCGATGGGCTTTTAACAGCGTTAGATAATACTAAGGCAATGGCAATCGCTATGCCGCCGTATTGGCTTGAACCTGCGTAAGTGAGTAACGCTCAATATACAACTAAATTCATGCTTCAGAATAGTATGCGTATTAAAATGCTTTTACTTGTAAAATCGGCGTTCTTGGTCAGTTGGTGCTTGCTTATAGGGCAGTTGGGTTACACTAAAGAGTATAAACTACCAAATGACAATTCTCGATTGCTTGGCGCGCTTGAATACCATCCCGTTACTAAAGGTGATTATTTCCAAAAGATTGCTGAGAAATATAATGTTGGTTTTCTTGCTTTAATGGCAGCGAACCCTAATATCGATCCTTTCTTACCAGAAATAGGTAAATCATTGGTTATTCCCAATGAAATGTTGCTGCCTTTTGGCAAACGAGAAGGGATAATCATTAATTTACCCGAGTTACGCTTATATTACTTCCCACCTAATGGTAATAGTGTTCATGTATTTCCTGTTGGTATTGGTCGCCAAGGGCTAGCAACCCCTAATACCGTAAGTTATATTAGCGAAAAAAGAGCAAACCCGGTATGGCGGCCAACAAAAGAAATGAAAGCGCGGTACTTAGCCCAACATGGAAGGCTACTTGCTGATGAGGTTCCCGCGGGGCCAAATAATCCATTCGGCAAATTTGCTTTGCGCTTAGGTACCAGTGTTTTTTTATTACATGGCTCTAACCAACGCTTTGGTATTGGTATGCGTGCAAGCTCTGGCTGTATTCGCTTATATGATGAAGATATTAAATGGCTTTTTGAACACGTAAAAGTTGGCACGCCAGTGCGTATCGTCGAGCAAAACATAAAGCTATCGTATGAGCTCAATAAAAAGTTAATTGAAATTCATAGCCCATTAACCACCGATAGTGGAGACTCTAAAATTGTGATTTCAGACGCTGTGCAGCGCTTTGTTGGTGATAAAACTGAAAATCTACAGTTACTTGCTGAACAAGTTGCTACTCCGAAAGGACTTGTTACTGAGTTAGTCAGGTAATATACACACCATAAACGTAAGATAATTACGCTAATGGTGTGTATCTTACGGTGTTTACCTGACTTGAATTAAATTATTTTTTATAACTAGCCACTATGTTGTCAATGCGTTCATTGGCTTTGTCTACAGCCATTTTAGTTTCAGATACCATTTCATTGGTCATTTCTTGCGCCGCGCCAAGCTCTGTTACTTCTGATGACATCGCCTGTGTTTGCGATGATAAGCTATTTACTTGCTCAGTAAGGTTATCTACTTTTTGATTTAAGCGGGCAATGTTTTCTTCTAAAGCTGAATTATTGGCACAACCAGAAATAGATATAATTATTGCTGTTAATGTGATGGATTTTAATCGCATAGTGCTTTCCCTGTTTAAGTCATTGTTAATCCAATGTCAGTATGACACATAAATAGCTGACTGCTAGCCGTTATTTTTGTGAAAATATTATGGGAGTGTAAAACTATATTGAAACTTGTATATAAAAACTCACATTAATATATGTAAGAGGTTTGGGGAATCTCGACTCTGATTTTATTGTTATTTACAGGCACTAGTAGCTGTAAATGAATTGGTTAAGTGTTTGAGTTGTTGTTCTGTGCTTTAGTTAAGCGTTCAATTTGCTGCTCAAGTTTTGACAGCTTCTTTGATATTTCTCCATTTTGTTCAATAATTTGTGCATTTTGTTTTCTCAATTCACGGTTTTTTATATTGGTATCAGCAAAACCAAATACTTTATTGACAAACACTGCACCCATACCACCTAAAATACCAACACCAAGAATAAACATAATAAAAACTGATATTCTGCCGATCAAGGTGATTGGATATACATCACCAAAACCAATTGTTGTTGATGACATTACCATTAACCAAATAGCGTCGCTGTAACTTTGAACAGGCGAAAACTCAAGTCCAACCTCCGCTTGGTAGGTGATATAACCTAGAGTAAGGTTTAAGAATAGAAACAAAGTAAAAGAAACAATACCGATAAAGCCATAGTTGTAATTTTTTACCCCGAATTCATCAATACGGTATAAATTACTTTTTTCCATGGCTTTTTGTACGACGATCATTGTTTATCTCTTAATGTTAAAATAGCTAAATTATGTTCAGTTGAAGGTTAATTTAATGACTCTTCAACATAATGAATTAAATCATCCATTAACTTCTTCTTAATTTCAAGCTGTTGATCAGCAGTTAAGTTATATTTCTCAGCTAACAAGTCATAATCACTTGGTGACAAACTTACCGTTAATCTTGGGCGTTTTGGACGCTTATTGGTTGGTAAGCCTAAAATATCTCGAATTTGTTCAGAAGGGCTAATTCCGGCTTCTAACGCTTGCTTTCTTATGGACAACTGAATTTTTTCATCCATATCAAAGGCAACTTGTACAGCTTTTACTGCTTTTACGGATGACTGCCACTTTTCGGGTAATTTTCTAGACACAGTTAGCTTCCTGGGTACATATCAACAATATCGGTAGTAGCTTTAAATAATGTTAAAAACACTTCGGTATCACCATCTTGCCATACTTCAATGTCGATGCCTTTATCTTGATCTTCATTGTATAAGCTATAAAGTTCAAATTGTTCACCACTGTCTTTGCCTTCATAAGGTGATAAAGTATTTTTTCGATGATCTTTACGATGGAAAAAACCAACTTTAGCAAAAACACTTTGACGATATATTTCGTCACTCCAACCTGAGGTAGTACCGGTGTCATTTTGTCGCTCAATTTGAGCGTTGCCTGGTTCATCAAAAATCGCTGAGAACTGTTCAAGGTCAAATAGACTTTCTACGTCTTGGTGTAATATTTTTAATGAAAATTTTAAGTAAGTTCTATCATCTTCATCTAAGGTTAAATATAGTTCTAGGTCATTATTACCGGTTAAAACCCACTCGGTTTGGGTGTTATGCTCAAATTCATAGCTGTTAACCGCACTTACTTGAAATTCTTTTGTTCTAAGGTTTTCAGGAAGTCCAAAACTATCAGACATAACTAAAATATCACCTTGAGTCAGGTCTTTAACATTAGTTAGCTTGCGCTCTTCAACTGGCTTGTTAAACATTCGTTTAAAAAAACTCAAGGGTCTCTCCTAAAAATTATCTATTTATCGTTGTTGTTCAATTTATGTGATCTATAACGAAAAAACCGCTTAACATCTATGATGAAAAGCGGTGTAAAAGGTTGGTAAATTATTTCTGTTTAGCTTTTAAACGCTCTAAAACAGAGTTCGCGTTGTTATCGTTAGCACCAATGCCCGCTTCTTTCAATTTTGCTTCCAATGAGCTATCTGAATTTTCTGATTCTAAAACTTCAGCAGCTTTCATTTGGTCATCAAATTTTTGCTGCTTAGCTTTAATGCGCTCTAATGAGTCTTTCGCATTAAGTAGTTTAGAGTTACTTGATGAAAAATTATCTGTGATAGCGGAAGTTGCTTTTTGTACGCTTTCAGTGGTTTTCACCATAGACAATTGACGTTTGTATTCAGCAACTTGGCGTTCACTCTTTTTCACTAACTCTTTTAAACGCTCAGCATTACCTTGAAAACTGTCTAATGCTTGCTGTTGTGTTGTTAGTTCACTTTCTAAAGCTGAAATTTTCTCAGCCACAGCAAGAGCAAGTGTTTCATCACCTTTTTCTAAAGCTTGTACTGCATAGCCCTCATGCTCAGTAACTTCACGCTTGATACGGTCAACTTCACGGCTTGAAGACATTTGTTGAGCCATAACGCCGGTTAGGTCGCGTTTTGCTTTAGTTAAGTGGTTTTCAGCATCACGAATCTCTTGTTCGAATATACGTGTTGCATTTGAATCAACAATGGCTTCACCAACTTCTGTTGCGCCACCACGGATTGCGGTCATAATTTTTTTAAAAATACTCATATTAATACTCCTACAGTGGCTGCTTAAATTAAGTAATCACTCATATCGTCAATAATCTCTAGCGCATTGTTACTTAATACTGCTAGTTCATGTTCTATATCATCAAATGTCGAGCTAATGGCCAGTGCGCCAAAAATGACATACTTATCACCAATTTTAGAAAATGACGACAGTGGCATTGGAATATTCATTTCCAGCATACTGACATGCATTTCATTGATTTTATCTGACTTAACTTCATCCTGACCCCAAAGGTAAGTAATACATAAAATTTGGTCGTCAGTAACCGAAACAAAAATTGGTAGTTCTTCACGGCCAAGTACCGTAATTTGTAACACATCAACTTCACCTGTTATTGGCTGGCAATCAAAAACCATCCCGGTATGTGATTCGTCTGCCAATGTATTTAGGTAATCAGCTATCTTATGAATATTCATGTTTTTCCTCATGTTTAAATAAGTAGCGTAAAAAACACTTTGTGATGTTTTTTACTTGACGACATAATATGTCGTGTAGGGTTAATTTAGCATCGGGACATAATATGTCAAGTGCTTATTTTCATTTTTATCATCATAACTCACTTTATTTTATTGTAAATGAGCATTATTTAAGCCTTGTTGGTCTTGCCATGCTTGTTGATGCAGTTGATAAATAGCATGACTACCTAAGTAGTTAATAGGGATACTTGCTTGGTTTTGATAAAAGTCGCGTGAAAAATCAAAGGCATTAATTACCATAGGCAATGTTAGCCAATGGTGTTGAACGGGTAATTTCGACAACTTTGTTAAACGAGTCAATGGCGCTGCACCTATTTTACTAGCAATGGTCCAACCCCACTCGCCAAAACTAGGTACATTGTCGTGATATTGTTGAACAGATGAAAAGCCTGCCGCATCGACGGTTTTCCCTATTGCAATAAAGGCATCTTTTGCGTGATAAGGGCTTGCCGACTGAATTCCAATTAAGCCGTCTCCTGCGAGCAATTGCTTTAAACGAGCATAAAAGTTAACTGAATAAAGTTTGTTTAGATCTGGATGACTTGGATCAGGTAAATCAACAATAATAGCGTCAAAACCCTCGTTGTTTTGCAAAAGTTTATCGATAGCAATAAAGGCATCGGCGGAAATTATTTCAACACGCTTGTCTTGCAAGCTCGTCTTATTCAACGACGTAATGCTATTTGCTAATTGCTTAGGCAGTTTTTCATTAGGTGATTTAAATAAGTTAATTAATTCTGTGTCTAAATCAACTAAGGTAACTCTCTTCGGTTGCCATTGCAGTACATCACGAAGCGCTAGTCCATCACCGCCACCAACAATTAAAATATTTTCTTGTCTTGCTGACCCCGCTAATACAGGGCTAACGAGGTAGCTGTGGTAGATAAATTCGTCAGATGATGAGAATTGTAAGCGACCATTTAAGTAAAAATTAATCACTTTATCTTGCATTGCACCTATATTTCGCTCGGTGAATGTTAGCTGTTGATAACGTGTTTTATCGCTATAAACAACTTTATCTAAGTACAATAAGTTACTCATTTGGCTTAACCAAGAATTACCAAATTGATAAATAGCGATGATGGCGACAAAGAGAACAATATGAGCAGAGATTAGCGTTTTACGCCAATTTAATTTTTGCCAGTAATAAATTACAAAAACACTACCGGCAAGTAGGTTTAATGCAGCGGTTAATGCACTGGCCTTACTGATGTCGATAGTCAGTAAAAACACTACCCAAATTGCTGCACCTATACCGGCACCAACATAGTCAGCACCATAAATAGTACCTAAATTATGTTTCAAGTGTTTTTGATGTATTTCTTCACGTATTCTGGCGATCAATGGTATTTCCATACCAATAAAAAAGCCCAAAATAAGGCCGAAGAAATAAGGACTGTTAAAGGCAATAAAGCTCAATTGCTTAAATAAGCCACCGCGAGGGTAGGCGTCAGGTGGTAAGTTAAACATTTGTCCTAATATTTCAGGGAATGTTTGCGTAAGGGCGATTAGGCCGCCAATAATTAGTATTGATCCGCTACCTAAAAAAGCGATAGCGAGCTCTAACCAAACAAAACCGTTAAACGCACATTGAATTTTTCTAGCAGCAAAAGCTCCTAAGCCCATAGCAACAATCATTAAGCCTATCATTGCATAAATAGTGCTTTCCATTATGCCAAGTACACGACCTGCATAATGTGATAATAAGTATTCGTAAATGAGCCCGCAGCCTGCTAATACGGCCATTGTTAGAATAAGAAGAACATCATCCCAGAGGCGATTTCTAGTGCTCATTGTGGTAATTCCTGGCTTTTAACATGTAGGGAAGATGAGTCTATATATTTGAGTATTTTGGTAAAGACTATTTAAGCCCGAGCTTAGGGCTTAAATAGTTCATTGACTAAGGCTTTAAATCACTGACCAATTATGACATTAGTGCCGTTAAAATTAACGCAATTGAAATACTGATGGCCATTTCTACACAGGCAACACCAATATTATGTTGTTGATCAACTTCCTCCACTAGGTTAATACCCATTAATACTAAGCGTTTGGCGATAGATGTTAGTAATGCGACAAGAATTGTCATGATAATACCGAAAACTAACCAGCCAACCAGATTTATCATTAAGGTTTCAGGGCTGTAAGTTAGAAAATGGCTTGCTGCAGTTACGGCAAGAGCAGTACTAATAACTTGTCCAGCATAACGAATAGCTAAAGCTATTTGTCCTTCGGCAAAAGCGCTTTGCATACTGGCATTCTGGTTATTGGCAGCATATTGGCGCTCTTTAATACGAGTGACTAACACCAACATTGCTTGAGAAACAATAAAACCGGCGGCAATAGCAGTAAAAGTATTAATATCTAAACCATACACCCATAACAGTACCGCACGAATAATAATCGCAGTTGCGATAGCACCAGATGCATCAACTATTCCCACTGTAATGTTTTGAGCTTTAATTTGAGCATTTTTATCAATTTTGTTTAATGCGAAGCGGTCGTGAAATACGCGGCCAACTTTAATTAGAATTAAACCAAAAATACCGTAACTAGCCATACCTACGGCTTCCATTAAGTAACTATCAGCATTTTCGCCGGTAATCGCGCCGGTTAGCACAATACCTAGTGCGGCCACACTCCCCGCAACACTAATGCCAAAGGCAAAATTATCTTCTTTTGCTAGTTCGTCGGTAGAGTTAACTTGTGCCGATAAGCCACTAATAAAACGCATAGCACCGAGTAGTACAATTGCGATGGCAATATCGATTGCTAAGAAAATTAATAATTCTTGGGTTAAGCCAGTTATTTCAATAAATGTATTCATATTAATTCCTACTTGCCACGTCGAAAGCTACGTGATGTTGTACTTTTGCTATTTCTAAAGCTCGCATTTTTGGTACTTTTGCTTGATTTCGCATAAGTACTTTTATTCGTTGTTTTGCTGGCAAAGCGATTAGCACTGGTTTGCGCGTTTTTACTTTGACTAGAAATGCTAGAAGCACCGGTTCTATTTTTACTATAAGTACTGGTGTATTTTTGCCCACGACTTTGAAATGATTTACGAGTGCGGTTATCAATATCAGTTTGTTTTCTTAATTGGCTAGGTGAACTATAACGTTTACGGCCATAGTCATTATAGTAGCTATAATTTCGGCTACGCCCCCAGTCGTTATAATATGTACGTCGAGAGCCAAATAAATCTCCCATCATAGAATACATACCGTACCACGCCCAGAAAGACATGCCGTTAGAGCCAGTAGTCCAGCTGCCGTACGCTGGGTTACCAATTAACTGTTCACCTGTGCCAAAATCCTGTGCTTTATTCGCTGCTATGCTTTGTGTTTTTGACATCGAATTAACGCGTGGTAATGTGCCTTCAGACATATCTGCTAAGACATTAAGTGGATCACTTAGGGCATCAGAATATAAAACTGGATCGGCAGCTTGATAAAGATTTAACAATTCATCATAAATCGCTTGTGAATTGGCAAACATTTGCGGCTGATTCTTTACAGTATTGAGACGATCAACTAAAGCTTGGTACATTGGGCCTTGTGTACCTGTATCTTTAATAAATTCATCTATTAGCGGTTTGTAACTGGGCTTATCTGCTAGCAGCCTTTCTGCATATTGCTTGATTAAATTAGCATTACGAACTTGTCCGTCAGCTAATGCTTGAGCAAGTAATTCAATACGTTGTTCAGTTATTGGCGTTTGTTGGGTTATTTGTTCTTTTACTGGATCTCCACATGCGGAAAGCAATAAAACAAGCAAAAATATAAGTGATTTTAGTGGCTGCATTTCTGCCATAGTGTCCTCAAAAATGCTATGGTTATCATTTATTAATAT
The DNA here is from genome assembly GCA_913058245.1 of uncultured Colwellia sp. Taxonomy (GTDB): domain Bacteria; phylum Pseudomonadota; class Gammaproteobacteria; order Enterobacterales; family Alteromonadaceae; genus Cognaticolwellia. The sequence goes on along the minus strand of CAJXQJ010000002.1, from coordinate 56,959 downwards.
CACTTATGACATATTATGTCTATTGTTTTAGTGATATCAGAGCAATTAATTTTCACTTCCCCATTTGGTTGAGTATTTAGTTAGCGAATAGTGATACTTAATGGGCAGAAATAGTTTTATTGAGGGTAATGTGTCATATTCTTCTAATTCCACTACTTCAAGCTTAGTTGAACAGCAAAGCAATGCTAGTTGGCAACAATTTTATCAACAATATCCTGATATTGCTAAAACACTCTCACAAAGTCGGCAGGTACTTTTTAAAGATGCTTTAGGCTTAAGTGACTTTATTTTACATAGTGCATTACAGGCTCCAGAGTTAGTGGTGGAACTCTTTGAAAGTGAGCAGTTACTCGCTCATAGTACACCAGAATACAGCAATCTCATTGCCGAAAAATTAAAAGGCTGTGAAACTGAAGAGCAATTACATCGTTATTTACGTTTATTTCGTTTAGAACAAATGGTCCATATTGCTGTTGGTGATTTTTTATTAAATGTTAGCCTTGATGAATCGCTAAAGCGTCTGTCTTTTCTAGCGGATAGCCTAATTCTTGCGGCAAAAAATTGGCTTAGTCATTTTTGTCAAAGTAAATGGGGAGTACCAGCTAACAGTGAAGGGCAGGAGCAAGAACTTTTAGTTTATGGCATGGGGAAACTCGGTGGTGAGGAACTAAATTTTTCTTCCGATATCGATCTAATTTTTGTTTATCCTGAATCTGGTGAAACTCAAGGTGTTCGACGTAGCATAGATAATCAAACATTTTTTACTCGCCTTGGCCAAAAGCTAATCACAGCATTGCATCAAAAAACCGCTGATGGGTTTGTTTATCGAGTGGATATGCGTTTACGTCCATTTGGTGAAAGTGGCCCATTGGTTTTGTCTTTCAATGCCATGGAAAACTATTACCAAGACCAAGGGCGAGATTGGGAACGTTACGCCATGTTGAAAGCCCGCTTGATTGGGCAAGGGAAATACCATGGCCAACTTTCGGCTATGCTGCGACCTTTTGTCTATCGACGTTATATCGATTTTAGTGTGATTGATAGCTTACGACGTATGAAAGCGATGATTGCCCAAGAGGTGAGGCGTAAGCAACTTAACAATAATATTAAACTTGGCGCTGGTGGTATTCGTGAAGTTGAGTTCATTGTACAAGTTTTTCAAATGATTCGAGGTGGCCGAGTAACGGAGCTCCAACATAGAAATTTACTAACAGTACTGCCTTTATTGATTAAATATGGTGAAATTAACCAGCAAAGTGCGCAAGTATTAACTAAAAGTTATCGTTTTTTACGACGTGTTGAAAATATTATTCAAGCACTAGCTGACCAGCAAACACAAACCTTGCCAGATAATAATTTAGACCAACAACGTATTATTTCGATTCTTGCTGATGCAAATTGCACTGATTGGCAGAGTTTTTTGCAAGAGCTGGTTGCACACATGCAAGGAGTCCATCAGCAGTTTGGTGAGCTAATTGGTGAAGAAAGCCCCAATAGACAAGCTGTTGATCAATACTGGACAACATTATGGGATAGTCAATGGGAAGATGAAGAGTCTATTAACTGGATCGAACAATCCCCACAGTTATTAGGTTCCAATGATGAAATACCATGTTGGGATAATGAAAAGTTGTGGGCTGCACTTAAAGAGTTTCGCCATGAAATGAGTAAACGTAGCATGGGAAATCGCGGTCGACAGGTCTTAGATAAATTAATTCCGAGTCTTATTTGGCATATTGCGAATTTAAAATTAACCGAACAAACTTTAGTACGTGTATTGACGGTATTAACAACTATTGCCACACGTACGGCATATTTAGAATTGCTCTTTGAAAATGAGGGGGCGCTAAAACACTTAATTCACTTGTGTCATAACAGTAGCTGGGTGGCAGAGCACATCGCCAAACACCCTATACTTTTAGATGAATTAATTGACCCCAAGTTGTTTCATCAAGCGCCACAATTAATCTCTTATAGCGCAGAATTGCGTGAACTAATGTTGAGAGTGCCAGAGGAAGATCAAGAAGCACAAATGATCACTTTACGGCAATTTAAACAAATTAAGCAATTACGTATTGCTGCGGCTGATATTTCTGGCATATTGCCGATAACGGAAGTTAGCGAACATTTAACTGCTTTAGCAGAAGCCACTGTTGAAGAGGTCGCAAATTTGGCTTGGCAACAACTAATTCAACGGTTTGGTGTACCAGTAAGTAAAGATGGAACTCAAGATAAAGGCTTTGCTGTTATTGGTTATGGCAAGCTTGGTGGCATCGAGTTAGGTTATAGCTCAGATCTGGATTTAGTGTTTGTTCATGATGCGGATTTGACGGAGTTAACCACAGGTGAAAAACAAATTACCTCAGGCCAATTTTATTTAAAGTTAGCTCAACGCATGATGCATCTGTTTAATACGCGTATGGCGAACGGCATTTTGTATGAGCTAGATATGCGGTTAAGGCCGTCGGGTAATGCTGGCTTATTAATGGTGCATATCGACACTTTTGCACATTATCAAGAAAATGATGCTTGGACATGGGAACATCAAGCTTTAGTGCGTACACGGATTATTTATGGTGGCGATGCATTAACCGAAAAATTTTTGAAAATAAAACGTCAGGTATTGTCGACTGAACGAGAAACTGCTTCTTTATTAACTGATGTCCAACAAATGCGCGATAAAATGCGTAGTCATCTAGATAAATCGTCATCGCAGCAGGTTGATATTAAACAAGGGCGTGGCGGCTTAGTTGATATAGAGTTCTTTGTTCAATACTTAGTGCTATCGGCTAGTGCAGAGCATCCAGAATTAAGCGAATATTCAGATAATATCAGTCTGTTAAAACATTTAGCTAAATTAAGTCAGATCACAGAAAATGAGCAACTGATATTAGTTGCTAATTATTGCAAATTGCGAGATTTTGGTCATCACGCGACACTGCAAAATAGTGAGCAGGTGATTGATAATGCGAAGTTTGAAACTGACTTTCACAGTATTTTACCGATTATAAGTAAAGTATTTAGTTAACTACTTGTTTCAGACTAACGGCGTGATTTAGGAAGTAAAATACACTCATTTTCTAAATAAGGAATGGTGTACTCTATCAACACAATAGCACGTTGCTGATTACAAAAATAAATACTGAGGCCATTTTCAAAGTGGCCTTCTACCGCTTTACCTACTTGGTAGGCAGTCGTGAGAATATCTTTATTAATACGAAAAGCATCTTTAACTAAGTAATCACGATTAAGCCACCAAATAACTTCTAAACCGTTATCTTGTGCGTATTCTGAAAGCTTTTGAAATAAGGTTTCCCCTAAGCGAAATGGGTGATTATTGGTTCTTCCTGTCCAATTTCTACGTAGTGGCCTGGTAATTAGGCGCCTAGCTTCGAGTATTTTTTCTAAATCACCTTTTGGATCAGGAAGGTAAACAATATTATTTCTTACTTTAGGGCCCTTTTCATCATCGCCATGCAAATTAGCATAGAATCGAGAAAGGCCTTCAGCTGCGGCATTGGAATTTTTAGCTGGTCGCACAACTGATTTTTCTTCTTTATCAACCATTGCTGGCGGTGGTGAGTTGTCTGTCAATTCAGAAATATCGTCGGCAGCGTCTTGGCTAAATGAAAATAGCAATTCTTGATTCATCAACAAAGCTGTTGCTAAACCGACTAAAATTGCTCCTAAAATAATATTACGCAGCCAAAAATTCATAAGTTTTTATATTTATGTTACATCTTTACTTATACCATAACTAACAATGCCTATTTATACAATGATGGGTCATCTTCGTTAGGTCTAGTTTTAAAGCGACGGTGTAGCCACATATATTGTTCTGGTTTAACCATTATGGCTTTTTCCAATTCTTGATTTACACGCAGTACATCGGCGGTATCATCACCGGTTGGAAAATTTTCCAACATAGGTTTTATTTCTAATGTGTAGCCGCTACCATCATTATTTCGGGTCGGTATTATCATGTGCGTTTGCGTATTTTTTTGTCGTGCAAATATCAAGGTACCTGTGGTTGATGCTGCTTCAGGCACTGCAAAGAAAGGAACAAAAACACTGCGATTACGGCCATAATCTTGATCAGGCAAGTAAACACAGGCTTCGCCATCGTGTAAGGCACGAATTAAACCTTTAACATCACGTTTGCCCAGCATGTATTTATTTGAACGGCCACGGCCCCTAAATTGAAAGTACTCCATTAATTGATTGTTATGAGGGCGGTAAAACACCACCATAGGGTGGCCAGAGCCAATACCACGGCAATTGATTTCGACACTCAAATAATGCATAGCTAACAACAGAACGCCTTTGCCTTGCTTTTGTGCTTCCTCAATATGTTCAAGGCCAATAATCTTTATTTTATTTCTCACTCGCCAATTTGGCCACCACCAACCCATGCCAGTTTCTAGCAGAGCGATACCTGTATTTTCAAAATTTCTCTTGAGCATAGTTTGTCGCTCAATGTTAGGCATATCCGGAAAACATAGTTCCAAATTTCTAAGAGCAACTTTTTTGCGGCTTGAGCCCACTTTATAAAGTAGGCGTCCAATCATTTTCCCTAGAAATAGTTGAAATCGGTAGGGGAGCCAAGAAATGGTATAGAGAATAAGTACCCCAAGCCAAGTGAACCAATACTTAGGTAAAAGGAATGATATTTTAAAATTCGGCTGTAAAACTTTATTTTTACTCACGGGATGATTTCAACTCATTGAATTGCTTGTGTTACAATATTGCTTATTATATCTGTTATAGGGCACAGGATGAAAGTAGATATTCCCGCTTTTGAAAAAGCGCGCGTTTTAGTTGTTGGTGACATCATGTTAGATCGCTATTGGCATGGGCCAACTCAGCGAATTTCTCCCGAGGCTCCAGTACCTGTTGTAAAAATACAACAAGACGAAGACCGACCTGGCGGTGCCGCTAACGTTGCCTTGAATATTGCTTCATTAAATGGTCAAGTAACTCTAACAGGAATGACAGGTAATGATGAAGCCTCAAGCACCTTGCAGAGCCATTTATCGGCAATGAATATTAATTGCAAATTTTTACAATCGCCATCGCACCCTACTATTACTAAGTTGCGCGTAATGAGCCGTAGCCAGCAATTATTGCGTTTAGATTTTGAAGAGTCATTTGCTGATGCTGATAAACAACCACTATTAGCACAAACTAAAGCGTTAGTTGCTGAACACGATCTTTTACTCTTATCCGATTATGACAAAGGTACTTTGTCAGATGTTCAGAGCTTAATTCAAGCAGCAAAAGCCCATAACGTGCCAGTGTTAGTTGACCCAAAAGGCACTGATTTTTCACGCTATCGTGGTGCAACTTTAATTACGCCAAACTTATCGGAATTTGAAGCTGTAGTTGGTCACTGTAAAAGCGAAGCTGAAATTGTTAGCAAAGGACAAGCGTTGTTAAAGGAATTAGATTTAACGGCAATGTTGGTGACACGAAGCGAACAAGGTATGACTTTACTACGTCATGATCACGAAGAATTTCATTTACCAACCCAGGCTCGAGAAGTTTATGATGTTACCGGTGCTGGCGACACCGTTATTGCAACACTTGCCTTGGCGATAGCGGCAAATTCAGAGTTTACTCAAGCCAGTGCTTTGGCAAATATTGCCGCAGGTATTGTAGTCGGTAAACTAGGTACATCGACAGTTAGTGAGACAGAACTAAGAGCTGAATTGTCCTCAGGGCAAGAAAGTGGTTTTGGTGTGATGTCAGAAGAACAGCTAAAAATTGCTGTTGAACTTGCGCAAGCACGTGGAGAGAATATTGTTATGACCAACGGTTGTTTTGATATTTTACATGCAGGCCATGTTTCGTATTTAAATAATGCTAAAACGTTAGGGAGTCGCTTAATTGTTGCAGTAAACGATGATGCCTCAGTAACACGATTGAAAGGGCCTGGTCGCCCAGTTAATCCTGTTGACCGCAGAATGGCAGTTCTTGCTGGTTTAGGTGCTGTTGATTGGGTTGTACCATTTACGGAAGATACACCGCAGCGTATGATTGCTAATATTTTACCCAATACCTTGGTGAAGGGGGGGGATTATAAAATAGAAGAAATTGCTGGTGGTGAAGAGGTATTGGCTGCAGGTGGAGAAGTAAAAGTACTAAATTTTGAAGATGGTATTTCAACCACGAATATTATTAATGCGATAAAGCAAGAAGACTAATACTTTACCTCTTGCTAATAAAGTTAAAATATCTAAATAAAAAAGCACCCTAAGGTGCTTTTTTATCAGAAATTCAGTTTTACAAACTGGTTAAATAACTTATTTTGCAGCCATTAAACCTTTGTTTATATCGGCTAAGTCTTGATCAGTAATTGTACCGCCAGCTCGTTTAAGTGCTAATACGTTTTGAATGTATGTATAGCGAGTAGACGATAAATTTCTTTTGGCATTGTATAAGTTACGAGTACTGTTTAATACATCAACAATAGTACGTGTGCCTACTTCAAAACCTGCTTCAGTTGCTTTTAACGCACTTTCAGCACTCACTACAGATTGCTCTAAAGATTTAATTGCTGAAACCGCGGCAATAACTGTGTTGTAGGCATTACGCGTATTGCGCACAACGTTACGATGTGATTGTTCCATGTTTTGGCTAGCTACAACATAATTGCTTTGAGCTTGGCGAACACTACTAGAAATTGCACCACCAGAATAAATTGGTACCGTTAAGGTGACACCAATTGAGTGACTATCTAGTGCTGGTGAGTTAACACTATTTATATCAGTATCAGAAGAGCTAATGCTGCCATTTAAATCAAGTGATGGGTAATGACCTGCTTTAGCGATATTAATATTTTCTTTAGCAATATCAACATTAATTTTCTGTGCAATTAAATCTAAATTTTTCGCTTCAGCGGTTTGTTGCCACTCATTTGCACTGTCAGGAGATGGGCGAGAGGTGCCAAAACGCTCGGTATTTAAAATGCTTAAATCGCGTGGATAAACGTTAGTGATAACACGTAGCGCTTCTTCAGCATTAAATACATTATTTTCTGCTCTAATTTCTTCTGTTACGGCATTGTCGTATTGTGCTTGAGCTTCATGGACATCAGTAATTGCGGTTAGACCAACTGAAAAACGTTGCTTTGTTTGTTCTAGTTGACGCTCAATAGCCGCTTTTTCTGCAACTGAGAATTCCAAATCATCTTTTGCGCCCAGCACGTTAAAGTATGCTTCAGTCACGCGAACAATTAAGTCTTGTTTTGCTACTTGGTATGAAATATCACTTTGGTGTGCAAGTTTTTTCGCATTGTCTAAGCGTAACCATGTTGAATGACGATATATCTCCATACTAAGATTTGCGCCGTAAGTGAAATCTTCAGAATCAAGAGTCATTATTTGGCCAGCATCATTTAAACGCTCGCTTTCGCCATCGGTGAATGAAACCGAACCACTCAGTTGTGGTAATAAAGTCGCACGAGCTTGATCAATGCCTTCTTTTGTCGCTAAATATTGAGCGTGTGCTCCAAGAACTACTGGATCATTCGCTTGCGCTTGCTGGTATACTGATAATAAATCTTCGGCATTAGCTAAAGAGCTACTTGCAGCACAGGCAATGCCAATAAATAGTGCTGTTATTGTTTTTCTCATGTTGGAGCGATCCCTTTAATATTGAACTTGGTATTATTTTTCTAATTGTAACTATCTTAACGTGAATAAGGAATTAGCTAAATAAAATAAGTGTTTACCGAAGTATTCTAGTGTAACAAAATGTTAAGTGCTAGTGTAACGCAGAAATCATCCAGAAAATTTTTTAACATCAGTCAGGACTTACCTATGAAATCAGCGAAAGAGCCGTTGTTACGTTTTAACAATAGTGATGTTGAAATTGTTAGCAAAACACGAAAGTATCAGGGCTTCTTCGCGCTTGATGAGTATCAGTTCCGTCACAAACTTTATCAAGGCGGGTATAGCGAAACGCTAACCAGAGAAGTATTTGAGCGTGGTGATGCGGTCGCGGTACTACCTTATGACCCTATTTTAGATACTGTAGTACTTATAGAACAATTTCGTCCAGGCGCGCTGCGCAGCGAGTTTGGACCTTGGCAATTAGAGCTTATTGCCGGTATGTTTGGTGCAAGTGAACAGCCGAAAGATGTAGCGATTCGAGAAGCGAAAGAAGAAGCTGATTTAACTATTTTGCCAAAGAATATGACTAAGGTGATGAACTATTTATCAAGCTCGGGTGGCATGAGTGAATGTATTCATCTCTATTGTGCAACTGTTGCTAGTGAGAACTTGTCTGGTGTGCATGGTCTTGCTTGCGAAGGAGAAGATATTTTAGTACACGTGATGCCAAGAATAGATGTAATCAAGCTTTTAAATGATGGAAAAATACCTAATGCCGCTACTATTATTGCGTTACAATGGTTAGAACTTAATTTAGACAAACTCAAAACTAGATAAAAGATAATGCCAACTGCGTTGAAAAAATATCGTCCCCATTTACCAACATTAATGTCGCTTTGCGAGATTAATTATATGTTGCTGTTGCGAATTCTTGCTGACAAAGAACAAGCGGGCGACCAGCGCTGTTTTTTCATTTCGGACTTTCTTAGCTACCGAGTGTTAGTTAATGAAGTGACTCGTTACACCACATTAATAACGATTAGCCAGGAAGCCAATATTAAGGGTTATAATTTAGCCGCATTATTTCGTCCCAAAATGGTTATTCGTTTATATCATGATGCGCGTATGGCAGAAGTGATAAGTAATCAAGATGTAAAGCAAATCAAGCCTCGTTACGATTATCCAAATGATAAAATGCATTTACCTGATGAAAAACAGCAAATTAACTTTTTCTTAAAAGAATGGTTACAGTTATGCTTGCAATTGGGTCAAGTCAATTTCACCACCACTAAGAATCAATAGGCATGACAGTAGAGCTTATTGTCGCACAAATAACAGATTGTCATTTGTTTTCGCATTCAGCGGGGTTACATCATGGGTGTAATGTTTATTCAAATTTAGTTAATGTTTTGCAACGGATTAAGCAGTTAGATCGAGTTGATGTTATCGTTTTTACTGGCGACTTAACCCAAGATCATAGTGAAGAGTCTTACCAATTATTTGTCAGCGCTTTCGAGACTACTGAAATCACAACTCCAGTTTATTTTTTAGCGGGTAACCATGATGAACCTGAACTTTTAGAGCTATATCTAGCATCGAAACCATTTCATCAAGGTAACATCATTGAAACTACAAGTTGGCAAATATTGTTAGTGGCGAGTAAAAGTGAAACACCGGCTGGTTTTGTTAGTGAACAGCAGTTTGATAAACTCAATGGTGAAATTAATGGTAACAAGGCTCAGTTATTGTTGATGCATCACCATCCAGTTAATGTTGGCTTTTTTATCGACCGCCACGGATTAAAAAATAAAACGCGGTTTCATCAGTTTATTAATGAACATTCCTCAATTGCTGCTGTTGGTTGCGGTCATGTTCATCAAGCATTAACACTGCCAATAACTCTACCGGCAAAAAATGTTCCTTTATTTACTTGTCCTGCAACTTCAATTCAATTCGATAAACACAGTGATACGGTTGCAAAGAATGGTCAAGGGCCTGGTTTTCAGTGTTTTACCCTAAAAGAAAATAGACAACTTTCTAGTGAAGTGTTCTTTCTTTAAAAGCTACCAAGGAGCTTTTATTAATGGTTAATTTATTATATATACATGGCTTTAATTCATCGCCGCAGTCAACGAAAGCTAAACTAACAATAGAGTATTTTCAGCACCTACACGGTGACGTGAATATTCATTGTCCACAATTGTTATCATCACCAAATGCGGCTATCGCACAGTTGGATGAGATTATTAACAGTGCCCTTGGTGCAAAATGGATCATTATTGGCTCATCACTCGGTGGTTATTTTGCAACTTACTTAGCTGAAAAATATCAACTACAAGCTGTACTTGTTAATCCTGCGGTAAAACCTTATGCCTTGTTAAATGATTTTCTTGGTGAGCAAATAAATCCTTATACCCATGAACGTTATCAAGTGGAAGAACAACATATTGTTGATTTGAAATTACTTAAACAACAAGAAATTTCGAAAAAAAATTACTTGGTCATGGTACAAACTGGTGATGAAGTGTTAGATTACCAACAAGCCGTTGAAAAATACCAGCATTGCCATTTAATTGTGCAAGAAGGTGGTGATCATAGCTTTATTAACTATCAAGCGATGTTGCCGCAAATATCAGTATTTTTTAATTTAGAATCGAATTAGCGAAATAATTATTAGAACATTTAAATGAGCGAACAATATAATTCTGACTCCATTGAAGTGCTCAGTGGTCTTGATCCGGTACGACATCGTCCGGGTATGTATACCGATACCAATCGTCCTAACCATTTAGGGCAAGAAGTTATTGATAACTCTGTTGATGAAGCATTAGCAGGGCATGCGCAAAATATCACGGTAATCCTTGATAAAGACCAATCGCTTGAAGTGATTGATGATGGTCGAGGAATGCCAATTGATATTCACCCTGAAGAAGGTGTTTCAGGTGTTGAATTAATATTTTGTAAGCTACATGCTGGTGGTAAGTTTTCTAATAAAAACTATCAATTTTCCGGTGGCTTACATGGTGTTGGTATTTCAGTGGTAAATGCCTTATCAACACGCGTTGATGTTGCCGTTAGACGTGACAGTAAAGTGTATGAAATGGCATTTGAAAATGGCCATAAAGTTGAAGAATTACGAGAAACAGGCACAGTAGGTCGTCGCAATACTGGCACCCGTGTGAAATTTTGGCCAGATGCTAGTTATTTTGATTCTGCGAACTTTTCAGCACGACGTTTAGCGCATTTGTTAAAAGCAAAAGCGGTACTTTGTCCTGGTTTAACGATTAAGTTTCACGACAAAAGTGAAGATAAAAAGTACCAATGGTGTTATGAAGATGGTTTAGTTGACTACTTAAAAGAGTCGGTTAAAGACATTGAAAGTTTACCTGAAGAGCCCTTTGTAGGAAATTTTACTTCTCAGCATGAAGCCGCAGAATGGGCGGTAACTTGGTTACCTGAAGGTGGTGAGTCGGTAGGCGAAAGTTACGTCAACTTGATCCCAACAGTGCAAGGCGGCACGCATGTTAATGGTTTGCGTCAAGGCTTACTTGAATCTATGCGCGAATTTTGTGAGTTTAGAAACTTAGTTCCACGTGGCGTGAAATTAACACCGGATGATATTTGGGATAAATGTTCATATATATTATCAGTGAAAATGGAAGACCCACAGTTTGCCGGACAAACCAAAGAACGTCTTTCTTCACGTCAATGTGCGGCCTTTGTTACCGGTGTTGTTAAAGACTCGTTTAGCTTATGGTTAAACGAACATACCGAAATTGCTGAAGCATTAGCTGAGTTTTGTATTAGCAATGCGCAACGTCGTTTACGCGCTAGTAAAAAGATAATTCGTAAAAAGGTCACACAAGGGCCAGCTTTGCCAGGAAAATTAACCGATTGTGGTAGCCAAGATATTGCTCGAACAGAATTATTCCTAGTTGAAGGGGACTCCGCTGGTGGTAGTGCTAAACAAGCACGAGATCGTGAAGTGCAGGCTATTATGCCGCTTAGAGGTAAAATTTTAAACACTTGGGAAGTTGAGTCGGGGCAAATACTCGCTTCACAAGAAGTGCACGATATATCTGTTGCCTTAGGTATTGACCCTGATACAGAAGACTTGTCAGGTTTACGTTACGGTAAAATTTGTATACTTGCTGATGCTGATTCTGATGGTCTTCATATTGCAACTTTGTTATGTGCATTATTTACTCAGCACTTTTTACCTTTAGTACAGGCCGGGCATGTTTATGTTGCCATGCCGCCGCTATATCGTATTGATGTTGGTAAAGAAGTTTTCTATGCCCTTGATGAAGCAGAGAAAGATGGCATTTTAGATAGAATTGAAGCAGAGAAAAAACGCGGTAAAGTGAACGTGCAGCGCTTTAAAGGTTTGGGTGAAATGAATCCATTACAACTACGTGAAACGACAATGGATCCTAACACTCGCCGATTAGTGCAGTTAACGGTTGATGAACATAGTGAGACTATGGAGTTGATGGATATGTTGTTGTCTAAAAAGCGCAGTGGCGACAGAAAAGAGTGGCTGCAATTGAAAGGCGATCTCGTCGAGTTAGAGTAAGCAAGCAGCAGGCTTGATTCTAGGTTCAATAGCTAGTCGGCGCCTAGATATTATTAATGAACGAAAAAGGTATAGAGGTGGTTGCTATACCTTTTTTAATTTAAGGTAAAAATTTATGATTGAACATCGTAATCTGCGCAGCATTTGCCATGCTTCAATTGGTATTAATGATTTAGCACAAGCAAAGCAGTTTTATACTCCGGTGTTGAAAACACTAGCCATTGAGTTGGTGAGTGAATATCAGCATGCGGTTGCTTATGGTAAAGGCTACCCCGAATTTTGGTTACAGCTACCTTATAATAAGGCAGTTGCAAGTAGTGGTAACGGTGTTCACTTTGGTTTTGTTGCACTCAGCAAGCAGCAAGTTGATGAGTTTTACCAAGTCGCCCTTAACTTGGGGGGCGTCTGCAATGGCACACCTGGGCCAAGAGAGGAGTATGGCGCGCCTTATTACGGTTGTTTTATTATTGATCCTGAAGGCAACAAAATTGAAGCAAGCTATTGGCATATTGAGCAGAAGTAGCTATACAAAAATCCGATGTTAACGTTAACTAATTGATATTTTAAATAGAAAATAACAGTTTAATGTTTATACAAATTAGTTTTATACTGTATGAAGCGTTTATGCGCTGCTGTTGTTGGAGCATGAGATTTGTTGACCGTATTTTTTAAATTTATTTTTCCTCACTACGGCCGCATTCTTTTTGTTTTTTTGTTAATATCTTGTAAAGTAACGGCTTTGCAGTCTGTAAGTAACAGTGAATTCGATAATTTCGTAAAAAAAGCTGAAATACTTATTAATAGCGATCCAAAAGCGGCACTGCAATTACTTAACTCCTATCAAGGCGATGTTAAATCACAACCTATTACTAGCCAAGTGAACTTTTATCGTATTCAATCTGAAGCTTATTCAGACCAGTCATTATACCGTTTTAGTAAGGCATCAGCAGAGATCGGTTTAGAATTAACCAAGCAAATGAATAGTCCGAGTATTCTAATCGCCGAGCTTGCTTATACAAAAGGCTTTGCGATGGAAAGTCTAGGAGACTTAGACGGTGCGTTTGAGCTTTATCAAAATGGTTTAGATGTTGCGCGCTCTATGGAAAACCAAGAATTTATTGCTCGAGGCTTGATAAATATTGGTGCTACCTATTACTTAAAGAAAAATTATAAACAGTCGTTAATTGTTTTAAACCAGGCATTACAAATAGCTAATTCGATCAATGATGAAGCACTAATGGGCGACATTACCAGCGAGTTAGGTATTTTATACGGCTATATTGGTGAAGAAGACCAAGCGAACCAATTTTTTCAACGTTCTTACCAACACTTTAAAAAAGCTGGTAAAGACAACTATGCGCTGAATAGTTTGCATAATGTTGCAATTAACCATGCCAATGAGAAACGCTATGATCAAGCCATAGAAGTATTTCGTGTATTAGAAAGCGAAATTCAACCCAATACTAGTAATGAGTTTATTTCTGGAGTTTATCGCAGCTTGGCATGGGCGCTGCTCAATAAAGAAGAAGCTGATACTGAAAATGCCTACCGATATATATTGCTTGCTGGTGAATATGTTAAGGAAGTTGAGCAACACTTGGTTCAATTGCAATATCTCATAGATAAAGCCTACATTTTAGAAAAAATGAAACGTTATGAAGAAGCGCTTGTTAATCTTGAGCAAGTAGAGCAGTTATTGCAATACAAAGCAGAAGATATTTACGATACCAGTGAAGTGAATATTTTGTATTTAAAATCTAAACTGTATTACGAACTAGGCCGTTATCAAGCCGCCTATCAAGTTCAAAAACAATATTTTGCAAAAGCGATTAGCTATAGAGAATCTCGTGATACATCGGAAATAGATGAATTGCGACTGCAATATGAGAGCGAGGCAACTGCAAGGCAAAAAGATATACTAAAGAAAAAACAAAATTTGCAAAACTTCCAATTGCAGGAAGTCACGCAAGAAGCAGATAACCGTAAAATGTTAGCGGGTTTTTTAGCTATTTGCATACTAATTTTGGCGTGGTTTTTACATCGAATAATAAAAGGTCAAAAAAGTTTAGTAAAAGCAAGTCAGACCGACAGCTTAACAGGTGTTATTAATCGCAGAAGGTTGTTAGAAGTTGGCGAACAGTATTTTGATGAAGCTAAATTGCTAGAGCACCCCCTTAGTATTTGTATGATCGACGTTGATTTTTTTAAAAAAATTAACGACCAATATGGTCATAAGATTGGTGATAGTACATTGCAGGAAATTGCTATGTATGGCCAAGCACAAATGCGTGAAAGCGATGTTTTTGGACGTATTGGTGGTGAAGAATTCATTGCCCTGTTACCCAATACGGCAAATATTGAGGCGGTTGAGGTAGCGCAGCGTATTCGTGAAAGTATTGAAAGAGCAAGGTGGCAGACGTCAGAAATTGCTACTTTAACTGTCAGTATTGGTGTTTCAACATTAAATCAGCAAAGTTCTTGTGATTTTGCTGATTTATTAAAAGCAGCAGATAAGCAACTTTTACAGGCAAAATGTGCCGGCCGTAATCAGGTGGTTTAATATGGTGGTAAGTAATATCAAGATATTAATACTCATTTTATTTTTGCTGTTGATATCAAGTTATGGTGCTATCGCAAATGAAGTGTCTGAGCAGGAACAGATATTTCAACAACCTAGTTTGCCACTAGCTAAGCAAGAAAGTAGTACGGTGGTTTTATCAGTCGATGAGAAAGTGTTGTCTCTGAAAAAATTAAGTGAACACGATGCTGTGGCAGCTCAAGTCAGATTACAGCAATTACAACAAGCTGGTTTGGGATTAAATCAAGCAGAGTATTATTTATTGCATGTTATTCGCGCTAATATTGCCAATGTTCGTGGACAAGAACATAAGGTTATTAATTGGCTTAATAAGGCGATAAAGCTTGAGCCGTACTTACATGAAAAACAATTAAATTCACCTGACTTCGCCGACGCACATCTAATGCTTGCTGATATATATCAACAGCAAGGTTTTTACCAACAGGCATTTGATGCTAAGAAAAAGTATATCAAGAAATATTCGGCGCATCTGAAAGCTCAGAATTCATTACGTGTTAAGCGATTAAATGAAAAGTACCAGTTGGAAAGAAAACGTGAAGAGAATGAATTATTAAGCCAGAGTAGTGAGTTAAAGCGCTTTGAATTAACCAGAGTGGAGTCGCAGCGTAACCAGCAAAATATTAATATCGCTTTTATTCTTCTAGCCGGGCTATTATTTTTCTTCCTTATTCTGCGCCAATTTAAAATTCGTCGGCAATTAAAACTATTAGCTAGAACGGACAGTTTAACGCAACTAGCAAATCGCCGTGCTTTTTTTACTACCGGTTACCATTTAATGGCACAGGCAATAAGCGATAAAAGTGAATTATGTGTGCTGATGATAGACATAGACCATTTTAAAGCTACAAATGATAATTTTGGTCATGATATTGGTGATCGAGTTATTTGTCTCGTTGCTGATTTAGCCGGCGAAGCAATGCGCTCACGCGATATACTAGCCCGTATTGGCGGTGAAGAATTTGCGGCCATTTTACCTGACGCGACAGTTGATCAAGCGCGAGCAATAGCTGAGCGAATACGAGAAAAAGTTCAAAGTAACTCCGAACAAAAAAACGTTAGTGATACGGTTACAGTTAGTATTGGTTTGGCGAGTATTAATGATGCTAGAGAGAACTTTGATCTATTACTTCATGCTGCTGATTTAGCTATGTATCAGGCTAAAAAACAGGGTCGAAATTGTGTTTATAATTACTCACCAACAGATCAAGAATAATCATTTTAATGACTCCAGATGAATATTATCGTCAGAAAGTATTTTTTCCACATCGATAATCAGCTAAGCTAGCCATAGAGCAACTAAAACAACAAAAATTAGATTAATAATTGGTCGTTAATCACATTTTTTAGGAAAAACACGACATGTCAGATGCAATCGACTTTAGTTTAGACGGTATTGAGCAGCGCCCGTTAAAGCAGTTTACTGAAGAGGCTTATTTAAACTATTCAATGTATGTCATTATGGACCGAGCCTTGCCACATATTGGTGATGGTTTAAAACCGGTACAACGTCGCATTGTTTATGCCATGTCTGAATTAGGCTTGTCTGCGGTTGCTAAATATAAGAAATCAGCTCGTACAGTTGGTGATGTACTCGGTAAATTTCATCCACATGGCGACTCTGCGTGTTATGAAGCTATGGTACTAATGGCACAGCCATTTTCATATCGTTATCCGTTAGTTGATGGTCAAGGTAATTGGGGGGCACCTGATGATCCAAAGTCATTTGCTGCCATGCGTTATACCGAAGCGCGTTTATCACGTTTTAGCGAAGTATTATTGTCTGAGTTAGGCCAAGGTACTGTTGATTGGACGCCAAACTTTGATGGCACCATGAAAGAGCCGAAAACGCTTCCTGCACGCTTACCACATATTCTTCTTAATGGCATAACCGGTATCGCTGTCGGTATGGCAACGGATATTCCTCCACATAATGTGAGGGAGGTAGCTCAAGCTTGCGTACACTTAATTGAACAACCGAAAGCCGAGCTCGCTGATGTACTAGAAATAGTTAAAGGCCCTGATTATCCAACAGATGCAGAAATCATTACACCAAAAGCTGATATTGAAAAGATTTATAGAACTGGTCGCGGTAGCATTAAAATGCGTGCAGTTTATGAACAATTGCATGGTGAAATCGTTATCACTGCCTTACCGCATCAAGCATCTGGTGGTAAAATTTTAGAGCAAATTGCAAATCAAATGCAGGCTAAAAAATTACCTATGGTAGTTGACCTACGCGATGAATCTGATCACGAAAACCCTATTCGTTTGGTGGTAGTGCCACGCTCAAATCGTGTTGACATTGAACAGCTTATGCAGCATTTGTTTGCAACAACTGATTTAGAAAAGAACTTTCGTGTTAATTTAAACATGATAGGTTTAGACAATAAGCCTGCAGTTAAAGATATCAAGTCGATTTTAAGTGAATGGTTAACATTTAGACGAGAAACTGTACGTCGTCGATTACAATACCGTTTAGATAAGGTATTGGCTCGCTTACACATTTTAGATGGTTTGTTAGTTGCCTACTTAAATATTGATGAAGTTATTGAGATTATTAGAAACTTTGATAATCCTAAAGCTGAGTTGATGTCTCGCTTTGAACTTTCAGAACGCCAAGCAGAATCGATATTAGAAATTAAACTACGTCAACTTGCTAAGCTTGAAGAAATTAAAATTAGAGCTGAGCAAGATGAATTAAATAAAGAGCGCGAATACTTAGAGAAAATATTGAACTCTAAAGCTCGAATGAATACCTTGCTTAAGAAAGAAATTCTAGAAGCGGCAGAAAAATATGGTGATGAACGCCGCTCAGTATTGGTTGAGCGAAATGAGGCAAAAGCGTTATCTGAGAAAGATTTAATGCCTAGTGAAGCTATAACCGTCGTTGTTTCTGAGAAAGGTTGGGCTCGATGCGCGAAAGGTCATGATATCGACGCAAAGGCGCTTAACTATAAGTCAGGTGATGATTACTTATGCTCAGCACGAGGACGTAGTAACCGACCTGTAGTGTTTATAGACTCATCAGGGCGTGCATATGCTACCGATGCCCACAGCTTGCCAACAGCTCGTAGTCAAGGGGAACCGCTTACCGGGCGTTTTAATTTGGCTAGTGGCGAGAATTTTGAAAAAGTGGTGATGGCTGATGACGAACAAAAATACTTACTAAGCAGTGATGCTGGTTATGGTTTTGTTGGTAGTTTTGCTGACATGGTGAGCCGAAATAAAAATGGTAAAGCCTTACTCAGTTTATCGGCAGCAGCTAAGGTAATGACACCTAAAGTGATTAATGATTTAGCCGTCGAATTAGTGCTTTCAATCACCTCAGAAGGCCGAATGTTGGTCTTTCCGTTAAAAGACTTACCAGTGCTAAGTAAAGGTAAGGGTAATAAAATTATTAATATTCCTTCAGCCAGAGCAAAAGCACGAGAAGAATTCGTGACGCTATTGGAGGTGTTACCACCTGAAAGTGCCGTTACCTTACATGCCGGTAAGCGAAAACTAACACTGAAAGCCAGTGATATTGAGCATTATCGCGGTGAGCGCGGACGTCGTGGTAACAAGTTACCAAGAGGGCTACAACGCGTAGATCGTATTGAGGTTGAGCAAGTTAGCACTGTCGAAGAAAGTACTCCCGACACCTAATAATATAGGCGCGTTAATGGTTATTTCATTAGCGCGCTCTTCTACTTTATGTCATTCCTGTTACTTAATGATTATTTATTGACTATAAGCTCAGGAAATCCTCACCAAGTCATAAAACTGTCACAAAACTTACCTAATATCCTACTTAATTAGGAGAGTTACGTGACTGAAGATATCAAAAGCATCATTTCGGAAAAGGCCATTAACACGGTATTCCAACCTATTTTTAATATTCAAACCCAAAGTATTACTGGTTATGAGGCATTAACCCGTGGCCCCGAAAATAGCCCGTTATACTCTCCTGATGTACTGTTTGAGCGAGCAACACAGGCAGGGTTGCTATCTGAACTCGAAATACTGTGTCGAGACAAAGCAATTAAACGTTTTGCTGAACTAAAGCTAACCGGAAAACTGTTCCTTAATATTAGCCCGCTAGTGTTACTGAATAAAAATCATCCGCAAGGGGAAACGATTAAATTTGTTGAACAAGCCGGACTTAATTGCCAACAAATCGTTATCGAATTAAGTGAAAAATACCCGTTTCCAAATAATGATACACTACGTCAAGCCTTAGCAAAGTATCGCCAATTTGGTTTTAACGTTGCAATCGATGACTTAGGGGCCGGATACTCAGGCTTAAAGCTATGGAGTCAATTATTACCCAACATCATTAAAATTGATCGATACTTTGTTGAAAACTGTCATAAAGACAGCTTTAAGTTGAAGTTTTTACAGGCTATTTTTGATCTTGCTAGTGCTGCTGAAGCTGAGGTTATTGCTGAAGGCATTGAGCAACAGGAAGAGTTTGAGCTACTAAAGGAATTAGGTATGGTGCATGCACAAGGCTTCTATTTAGCGACACCTGAGGACTTTCCTGTTCGAGAATTTCCAGAGCATTTAGTTGAGCAATATTGGCAAAAATTATGTGCGCAATAGCAGTATGCCCACTAACTTATGTTTAGTTGCTGTATAAGCCGACAGAGTAGGGCAATTTTGATATTAGACAGTTGCCGATAGTCAAAGTACGGCGAGATAATTATTCTTTTCTCGTTGTTAATGGCAAAGTCATTTGTTAGCCAGTGGCATTGCTCGGCAAACCCTAATTGCTCAGCGTAACCCTTGCCTAAAATAATATGTATTTTTTCACTATTTAAGTTAAGTTCGTCTGGTTTTGAAAATACTAAGCAGTGTTCTTCGTTTTGTAAAAGTTCTTCATCGCGCAATAATTGCCAAGTAGTGAGATTTGATGGTAGCAATTCGAAAATAATTTTTGCATAAACATTAAATATTTTACGCCAATGGTTGCCCGTTTCTTCGCAAATATAGCTAATTTCACCAGGTGTCAATTTTTTAATGCTTGTTAAGTTCTGATAAAGATTAAGTGGCGGACGGTTTTTGATATAAAAATATAAGTTTGCTTGTTCAGAACCTAGGCCGGCCAATGTGTTATTCATAATATTTATCCAATAAAAAACCCGGTAAATTCCGGGCTTTTAGTTGTCTCATTTAGCGCTAAACTAATTAAAACTCTTCCAACATATATTCTAAAGAGTCATCAAATGATCTGAGATCTTTTTCCAGTTGGTGTTTCTCTTTCAGTTGTTCAATTTCACGCCACTTTCTTTTTTTATTACTACTAGAACTCGATTTAGATTGTCCAGCTAAAGAGTCCAACACTTTTTGAAGTTTTGCCATGGTATGCTCCTTTTTTCTACAACTGCAGCTTTTTAATACCATAGTTAACCGAAAAACTGAAACACTTTTTTGCATATTTGTTACAATATTATAAATTCAAGCAAAATAGCTCTTAATAAAGTGTTAATAGTAAATTAAAGCATTGCTAATAATTGCTGCTCTAATTTTGTTTGATCAATAGCGAAATTACGAATGCCTTCGGCGAGTTTCTCTGTTGCCATAGCGTCTTGATTCATTTGCCATCTAAATTCTGCTTCTGTTAACTTAGCTTCAGCATCAAGAGGGCTTTGCTCTGCAAATAACTTTTGTTCAACAGCTTGTGATGAGCTAGCAAGTTCATCCATCAATGCTGGGCTGATAGTTAAGCGGTCGCAACCTGCTAACTCTAAAATTTCACCCGTATTACGGAAGCTTGCACCCATTACGACAGTTTTATAACCTTTTGCTTTGTAGTAGTTATAAATGCTAGTTACTGAAATTACGCCAGGATCCTCTGCTGCAGCGTAGTCGCTTTTGCCACTCGCCTTTTTATGCCAGTCAAGAATACGGCCAACAAATGGTGAAATAAGGTAAATATTCGCTTCTGCACATGCTTGCGCTTGAGCAAAGTTAAACAGTAGCGTTAAATTACAATTAATACCTTCTTGTTCTAATTGCTCTGCGGCTTTGATGCCTTCCCATGTAGAGGCAACTTTGATCAATATTCTCTCATTGCTAATACCCGCTTCATTGTACATTGCTATGAGTTTTCTGCCTTTAGCGATTGAAGCTTGAGTATCAAATGATAAGCGTGCATCAACCTCGGTAGAAATTCTGCCAGGTATAATTTTTAGTATTTCTAAACCAATAAGTACTGAAAGCTTATCAGCTGCATCTATAACCTGTTGCTCGCTATTATTTGATTGTGACTTTGCCCACTCAACAGCAGATGCTAATAAATGTTGGTAATTTGGTAACGACGCGGCTTTTAATAATAAAGATGGATTTGTGGTGGCATCTTGTGGTTGAAACTTGGCTATAGCTTCAATATCGCCAGTGTCGGCAACAACTGTCGTCATTGCTTTTAGTTGAGAAAGTTGATCTGTCATAACATGTCCCTTGAAATTATATATGGAATCAAATGAGTTACTAAGTATGTTTTGGTGAAATATTACAACGTTTTTCGAGCAAAGTAGCGTGAAATTGCTAGGTATCTGTCTTATTCATCACTATTTGTATCAAATTTTCATAAATTAGCAAGAGACTTTATGGAATAACTTAGAGGAAATAGCAGATATTTTAAATCGCGAGGTATCTATATCGAAATAATCTCCTATTAAGGCGATTATATTCATTTTTTCTTATGTTATAGTGGCAAAAAACTATCTTAAATTATAGAGTAGAGCGCTCATGTTACTTGTTGTTTCTCCCGCGAAAAACCTAGATTACGATTCTCCGCTAGCAACCGAACAGTTTTCTCAGCCTGAGTTACTTGAACACAGCAAATTACTGATCAAAGAATGTAAAAAGTTAACTCCTGCCGAAATCAGCTCGTTAATGGGCATCAGTGATAAGTTAGCAGGTTTGAATGCAGCGCGTTTTGGCGCTTGGTCAACACCGTTCACATCAGAAAACGCCAGACAGGCAATATTGGCATTTAATGGTGATGTATATAGTGGTTTAGATGCGAAAACTTTTACTGATGAAGACTTTGCGTTTGCGCAACAACATATGCGTATTTTGTCGGGCTTATATGGTTTGCTTAAACCGTTAGATTTAATGCAAGCTTATCGTTTGGAGATGGGCAAGAAACTTGATAATGATCGCGGCTCAAACTTGTACCAATTTTGGGGTGAAATTATTACTGAGCAATTGAATGTAGCACTAGCGGCGCAAGGTGACAATATTCTAATTAATTTAGCATCGAACGAATATTTTAAGTCAGTTAAGAAAAAATCATTGCAAGCTGATGTTATCACTCCGGCATTTAAAGATTGGAAAAATGGTCAGTTTAAAATGATCAGCTTTTTTGCCAAAAAAGCTCGAGGCTTAATGGCCCGTTATATTATTGAAAATAAAATTACTGATGTTGAACAGTTAAAAGCATTTGATGTTGCTGGTTATCAGTTTTCTAGTGAATTAAGCAAAGGCAATGATTGGGTCTATACTCGCAAAAAAGTCTAATCTACATAACTTTCGCTAGCTAATAAATTATTCAATGGTTTTACATTGATGTAAATGATGCCTTAAGAACGTTACATAACTTAAGGCTAGCTTTACTTCCTGTTAATTTCCAGCCAGTACCCTGAAAGTAGGCAACCTTATCTAATATTGTTAATTTGTGCTGTCTAATTCGATATCGCCAATTCGATCAATAGCCCCAAAAAATCCTTATAAAATTTTTTAAACTGCTACGCTATAAATAACTGTCGTTTTAGAAAGGTTGTTACTGTGTTATTGAAAAAAATATTTAGTT
Source organism: uncultured Colwellia sp. (assembly GCA_913058245.1). Lineage (GTDB taxonomy): Bacteria > Pseudomonadota > Gammaproteobacteria > Enterobacterales > Alteromonadaceae > Cognaticolwellia. The sequence continues at coordinate 34,376 of CAJXQJ010000002.1, read as the reverse complement.
TTTCTATTAAGTTAATGCTCGTTACTTTGTTGTCAGCTTGTGCGACTTCAGGAAGTGGTGACAAAGCGGCTAAACAGCAAGAAATTTTAAACATGAAAGATGCCGTATTAACTAAGTTGTTTGCAACTAAACCAGATGCACGTCAGCAATTGAATGCTGCACCAGGTTATGCAGTATTCTCGAATGCTAATATTAATTTGATATTTTTGGCTGCTGGAACGGGCTATGGTGTGGTAAAAGATATGCAGACAAAGCAGCACACCTTTATGAATATGGCCGAAGGTGGCATTGGTTTAGGACTTGGTGTTAAAGACTATCGAATAGTGATGGTTTTTCATAATAAAACAGCGATGAGCAAATTTATTAATAGCGGCTGGACCTTTGGTGGTAATGCAGACGCGGCAGCAAAAGCAGGTAAAAAGGGCGGTTCAGTCGAAGGAGAGGCTTATTATGGTGATGTCACTGTTTATACTTTTACTGAGAGTGGAATTGCACTGCAAGCTACCGTGAAAGGAACAAAATTTTGGCGAGCTGATGCCTTAAATTAATAACTCACTATTGTTATATGCGGGCACCTTTTAACGATTAAAAGTTAATGGCTAAGCCTGCATAAAAATATGAGCCATTATAACCGAAGGGGGCAGAGCGGCGAGAATAGGTGAATACGCCATCACTGTCGACAATTGTATTACCTTCGTTATCAATTATCTTACCTGCTCTTGAGTTACCTATGGTGTTTTTATCTGGATAAACATCAAATAAATTATTACTGCCGAAATATATGTTCATATTTGGAGAAAGCTGATGCTCTATTCGAATATCAGTTAATAATTTAGCACCGTATGTTTGTTGCTCACCGTCAATTACACTGTATTTGCCAAAATGATTGAATGCGAGATTTAAGCGCCAATTCTGATATTGATAGTTTACATTGAAGTTTAGTCGGCTTTCGGGTTGCCAGCTTTCAATAATCGCTATGTCATGTGCCGAAAATACATCTTCAACGGCTAAACTATTTAGTGTGCTGTTATTTGGTGTAAATAAGCGATCAACATCAGTATTTGTTATGTTCGCGGCAAGGGTTAAATTTAGTTCTCCCTCGGTAATTATTGGTTGCCATGTGGCAATAAAATCAAGCCCTTGTGTTGTGCTGTCCAGACCATTTAAAAATACCTGCGCTTTATCGACACCTTCATCTGTCAACAGTTGATCTAGGCTATCATTTAACCCCATACATAAGCCGCTACTTAAAACAATACGATCCGCTATTGTGATGTGGTAGTAATCCAAGGTCAATGTTACATTATCGTCAAATCTAGCTATGGCCCCAACACTAAAATTAGTTGACGTTTCTTGTTTTAATTCGTCGATACCTATGGCAGTGGCTAACTTACTATCGTTGCGAAACGTTGCGACTTTTTGTCGAGTCAGTTGTTCTTCGCTGTCAACTAAGAATTGAGTACTGGTATTGTTGAAGTAAAGTTGCTGCATTGAAGGCGCACGAAAGCCGGTATTTAGCGCGGCGCGATAAGTTAACCAATCATTTTTTTGCCAGTGCGCGGCAATTTTAAAGTTGCTTGAAGAGCCAAAGCCGTCGTAGTTATCGAACCGTGCTGCACTATTGATGAACAGATTTGAAAACAACTGTTGTTCAATTTCAAAATATAGTGAGCGTACATGGCGTTTTTCGTTAACGGCAGCCTCTGGTGCAATTCCTGGAAATCCTTGAATGCCAGCAACAGCATGAAGTAAGTGTTGGTTATTACTGATTGAAGTGTTGTAATCAAAATAACTATACTGTTCGCCAGCAAATACTTGATAGTGATCTTTTCTAAACTCAAATCCTAAAGCAAGTGTTGCCCAATCTAAGTCCTTTCTTATATCTAAGTTCAATGTTTGTAATGAAAGAGATAAGTCATATGCGTGTGCGTTTTTAGGAATGCTGGCCCTAATGGTATCCGCTGAGATATTTTCTTGGGCTTGAAGCTGCTCTGCGTATGAGGCGTTTAGCGAGTTTTTAGTCCAGTATTCAATTTGGTTTTTACCATAGGTGTATGAGGTGTCAATGGCGATACCGTTATCAAGTTCGATGTTATAGCCAAAGTTAACTGAGTGATCTGTTATGGTTGACGCTATTTTAGGTAAAAACCCGTCCGGTGCTGTTGCTTGACCATCAGCTAAAATAGGGTTTACTTGGCTATTATTGGCAGTACGAAAAAATGCCGCCGAAGTGTTTTTTCTTTTTGAATAAGTAGCAAACCCATAAAGTTCGCCTATGTCAGTACTATAGCCTGCATTAACGACCCACGCGTGTTGAAGGTACTCAGGACTGCCAACTTGAAAGTTTTTCCGCTCGGCATTTAATTCGCTAGGGTTAGTACTAATATAAACACCACTTGATTCCTCAATACAATCACGATAAATACATGCGCCATGTAAACCCGCACGATTGGTTGCTTCGAGGTCAGCTATGCTGGCGGAAATATTAGCGTAGCCTTGGTCAAATAAGGCAATACTTTTTGAAAACTCTAATTGTTGGCCGGCACCGTCACCTTTTGTGTGCTGCCCAAAAGAAACTTCGGCATAATCGGCTTCAGTGTCATCTTTTAATACTATGTTGATAACGCCAGCAATTGCATCCGAGCCATATTGGGCTGCCGCGCCATCTCGTAATATTTCTATACGCTTAATAGCGGCAATAGGCACAGCATTTAAGTCGGTACCTGCCGTACCACGGCCTACTGAATTGTTAATATGAATTAAGCTTGCTTGATGGCGGCGTTTACCGTTTATTAATACTAAGGTTTGATCGGGGCCTAAGCCGCGTAAAGTTGCGGGCTGAAGTACATCACTACCATCACTAATTGCAGATTTCGAAAAATTAAAAGATGGTGCAATCGCTTGTAGCATATTACCAACATTTGTTTGCCCAGATTGCTTTAATTGCGTAAATGGGAGAATGTCTACGGGCACCGGCAAGTCGGTAATTGAACGCCTTGCTGTACGGCTACCGACAACAGCAATTTTTTCAATAGTTGTTGTTATTGTTGGCAAGCTTGGAGAGCTGTTTGCTTTTTGAGGGAGCGTTATTATGTTGCTTTTTTCAGTAATGGCAATGGCAATAACGTTTTCTTGATTTTTGACTACAGCTAAGCCTGACTCACGTAATAATTTATTGAGGGCAAATTCAATAGTGTAATAACCTTTTATTGCCTTTGTTTGAATGTTCTCGGTTAACTCGAAAGGAAATAAAATGGTTTGTTGACTTTGCTGGCCAAATTCAATTAAGGCACGGTTGGCGCTTTGTTGTTGAATATTGAAATAAATTAGCTCATTTGCATTACTAATTGAAGAAGCAAAAAGTAAACATAGCAAAATGGGCAGGGACTTGGTTTTATCGCCTTGAAATAATTTCTTTACGATTTTTTTCAAAATGAAATGAAAAATAGGTGCCTTCAAAGCTTAAATTCCGATAAAGCATAACAAGTATTAGAGTAAGGAGTTACATCAACCTTGCCCTAGTTTTAATCTATTTAAGTCAACTATGAGCGACTTAAGGTAAAGGTATTATTGTTTAGTTTTTGGTAATTAATCGCAAAGTTATAATTTAAAGACTGTAACAGACCATTAATATCATTACTCTTAAAGTAACCGGACACCTTAAGGTCAGCGATGTTTTTTGCTACAGGTGTAAATTTTATCGTGTTGTAACGCTCAATTTCAGATAATACTTTTGTTAATGGTTCACCATTAAAAATCAGCATACCTTGTTGCCAAGCTAGTTCTTTTTCTATTTCAGCTTGCGTTAGATTTTGTTTTGTTGTCAGCTCTTGCTCGACTATTGCTAGTTTCTCGCCAGCAATAACAACATCGTCTTTTATCATGCTTGATTTAGGCTCTATGTGGGCCTGCGTTATGGCTTTTAATAACGTAGCGCGCGAAGTATTTACCTCACTAACGAGTACTTTACCTTCCTCAACGAGCAATTCCATATCTTGACTATTATTTCGTTGCACGTTGTAAATTGTGCCTAAAGCCGTGAACGCACTTTCACCAGCAATCACGGTAAATGGGCGTTGTGCATCTTTTGCAACATCGAATTTTGCTTCGCCACGTAACAAAGTAACTTTGCGCTGTTGGTCGCTATAGGCGACTTCAATAATTGAATTGGTATTTAACGTGACTTTACTGCCATCGGTAAGGGTAATTTGCTTTTGCTGACCAAATTGAGTGTTAAAGCTTTGATAGGCTAGATGTTGATTGCTTGTTTGCTGAGGTGTCTGCCAAAGTTTACCTAAGTCGCTAGTTAGATTTACCGTTAGCATAGCGATGGCAAAAATGCTTGCAGCTAAGCTACCTTTCATGAAGTAGTCTCGATGGGGCTTTTTATTAAGGTTTGCATCAAACAAGCCTGTTAGCTCGTGTTGCGCAGTTATATCGCCCCATAAAGAGTACATGCGACGCAGAGCCAAGTAATGGGCTTCATCTTGGTTAATCCAGGCGATAAGCTGTTGTTTTTCGGTGCTAGACAATCCTTTATCAAGGCGTGTTATCCAAAAGTTTGCGCGCTCTTGGACCGATTTATTATCGTTTGACGTCTCGGTTATCATTTATTTTTCTTATTATTATGCCGTGATTACATATTGAAACAATTTTAACTTCCAACCCACTGTAAAACAATTTTGCTTTACCTGCTAGGTAAATAATTTAAAAATTAGTGAATTATCTCCTTACTCGTTTAATGATTATGTTTTGTGCGATTTATATTCAATTATTAGGGTAAATACTCTTGCTTTTTACTGAGCCACAATCGGAAAAAGTTAATCTAATTTTGGGAGTGTGTGGGAAAAAATGACAGACTTTTACAGTTTTTAAACATTCGCGAACACAAATGCAACGGTTATCAAATTCTTGTCGGGTTACAATATCTCCATCAATTAAAGGAGATATTTAAATGCGAAATTTCAATAAGATAACAAAAATTATATGTGTTAGTTCACTATTGACAGTGGTTAGTGCTACACAATTTGTGCAAGCGGAAGAATGGCAATTTACAACCGGCCTTGGTGTGTACTCTGCCAATGAAGCATGGAAAGGTACTGACTCGAAACAAGGGGTTGCACCGATGCTTTCAGCAAAATATGGTGATTGGACAATTGGTGAAGATGGTATTGTTTCGTATAGCGTGCTTAGTGAAGATGATTTTGGTCTGAATGTCGGAGTAAACTACCGTAATGATGGTTACGATCCTGATAAGTTTTTGAGTTCTGAATCTTCTTCAGATGCGGTTTTTACCGGTTACAAATCACCAGAAGGAGATATTACTTTCAAGATTGATAGTTATTGGCAGTTTGTTAATTTAAGTGTCGAGCAAGATATTTCAGGTCATTCAAAAGGACTAACCGCAGATTTAGGCGTAGAAGTACCTATTTTCAGTCTTGGTAATGACTTTATGGTGCAGGCGAATGCAAATGTGCATTGGCAAAGTAGTGATTATGCAAACTATATTTATGGTATTGCTGGCGACCAAGTTGATAATAGTGTTGGTAGAACTGCATATAACGTAGGGTCAGTCACTAATTATAGTGTTGGTTTATCAGCGTTTTACCAGTTAGATAAAAACTGGAATATTATTGCTTCAGCACAATATACAAAACTTGATGATGCGATTACTGACAGTCCGTTGATTGGTGATGATAAAGTCACTGGTGCCTTTATCGGGGCAACTTATACATTCTAAGGAACATGCCGTATTTGGTTGATGTTGAAGGTTTGCATTAGCTAGTTTATAGGCGAATAGAAAATAAAAAACCTAAACCTGTTGGTAAGACAAAGTTTAGGTTTTAGCTATATTGAAAGAGTTATTTTTTATTACGTTTAGCTTGTTTCTTCGCTTTCGCTTTTTTCTGGGCGGCAGTTTTCTTTACCTTAGATTTTTTAACTGCAACGCGAGCTTCTTTATTTTTCGGTCTTAACTCTTCAATTATACGACGTGGTAAGCGCTCATTAACATAACGTTCAATTTTTCCAACTACTGCCATATCATGAGCTTCAACTAAAGAAATTGCCGTACCTTTATTGCCTGCGCGACCAGTTCGCCCAATACGATGTAAGTAAATATCGGCTGTACGTGGCATATCAAAGTTAATGACATGAGTAATATCATCAATGTCTAATCCGCGAGCTGCAACATCGGTTGCAACTAAAACGTTGACAGTTCCATTACGTAAGCGCTCAACCGAAGTATTACGTTTGTCTTGTAGCATTTTACCTTCAAGCCAAACACACGGAACATCATCACCGTATAGTTTTCCTGATAGGTATTGCACAGTTTCACGCTTATTGGCGAACACAACAACACGTTCTAATTCTTCTTGTTTAAGTAAGTTAAGCAATAAGGCAATTTTATGCTCTCTGCTGTCAGCAAGATGCAGCCATTGATGAATTTTTGCTTTTTCTTTTCTCGAAGGATTTGCTTCCAAAAATGCCGGTTCATTGAGAATTTCGCGAGAAAATCTCAATACGGCTGAGCCCTCAAGTGTTGCCGAGAACAACATCGTTTGTTTACGCCAGCGTGCTTCTGCAACAATGCGATTGATGATTTCAGCAAAGCCCATATCAAGCATACGATCGGCTTCATCTAAAATTAATACTTCAATTTCTCGAGTATCAAATTGCTCCGTTTCAATGTATTCCATTAAACGGCCAGGTGTGGCAACTAAAATGTCGGTATTTGTTGTCAGTATTTCTTTATGGCTGCCGTAATTCACGCCACCAGTAATAACACCAGATTTAAGTTTAGTATGCGCCGTTAGCTTTTCACATTGTTCATGAGTTTGAAGTGCTAATTCTCGCGTAGGTGATAAAATTAAAACGCGAGGAAAGCCAGGTTTACTGCGAGGATAGTCGAGTAAATGTTGTGCTGCAGGTAGAATAAATGCCGCTGTTTTTCCCGTTCCTGTAGGGGCAGAAGCAAGTACGTCTTTGCCCGTCATGGCGACAGGAATCACTAATTCTTGAATAGACGTAGGCTTTTTAAAACCGGCATTTTCAATACCGCCCAATAATGCGGAATCTAGGTCAAACTGATTAAACATGTAATAATTTTCTTCAAAGGTTTATAGCTGCGGATTATAATGGCAAAACCAGATTTATCCTAAAGATCTTGCCAAAATTGTTTATTTATTATGAGTTTTTCACTAATCTTCTAAAATCTCACCAATTTCTTTTTTGATTTGCTGACACCAAGCACTAATGCGTTCATCGCTTAAGTTATATTGGTTGTCTTCGTCGAGTGCTAATCCTACGAAATGTTGTTGGTCTTCGGTTAATGCTTTTGATGCGGCAAATTCGTAGCCTTGATTTGGCCAGTAACCAATAACATAACCGCCTTGAGCAACTACTTGGTCGTGTAACATACCTAGTGCATCTTGGAACCAATCGGTATAGCCAATTTGATCGCCCATTCCATACAAGGCAATTATTTTACCTTCTAGATCTATATTGGCTATTTCAGGCCAGTGTCCTTCCCAATCTTCTTGTATTTCACCGTAATCCCAGGTGGAAATACCAAGAATAAGAATATCGTGTTCGGCCATTTCCGTCAGAGCGGTATCTTTTATATTGAATAAAGAAACTTGTTCTTTACCTAACTCTGTTTGAATTTTCTCTGCTGCCATTTCGGTATAGCAAGTGGTTGAGCCATAAAATAGTGCAATATTCATTGATAATGATTACCGAGGGTTGTGTAGCCGAAACAAAAGGTGACGGGAGTAATTTGGCGAGATTTTAGCAAACATGCACAGGTTATTGCTAGTTTAAATAATGAGCCAGCAAAATAAATACTGTTTGAAGCGCATAGCAGTTATTGCATTTGCGTTATTTTCACTGTAATTTTAGCCTCCTATCAGCGGTCTTTGTTGTTACTGTTAAATTTTAAAATATTATCCGCTATCAAATTTATGGAAATTTCTATGTCTAAGAAGTATTTGTTTGCAGCATTATTAAGCGTTGTGAGTTATTCCAATGTCGTATTAGCTGAATCAGTAACGCCTGTTGAAAATAGTGTTATGTTACCAAGCCCTGAAACAAAAAAATTAAACCTTGTTAAAGCAAAGTTAAGTAACATGTTAGGTTTTAAAATTGCCAGCATTAAACCTTCACCTATGGCAGGAGTTGTCGAAGTAATTACAGATCAAGGGCTTTTTTATGCTAGTGCTGATGGTAACTTTTTATTGCACGGTAAAATGTATGGTTTAGGTGAAAACGTTAGTAATTTAACTGAAGAAAGTTTGGCTCAGGTTCGTGTTAATGGCATGGCAAAATTTTCTGATGACATGATTGTATTCCCTGCAAAGAATGAAAAACATGTAATTACGGTATTTACCGATATTACCTGTGGCTACTGCCGTAAAATGCACGACCAAATGGCGGACTATAATGATAAGGGCATTACGGTTCGTTATTTAGCTTATCCTCGTGCAGGTGTGAAAGACCGAGCTGGCCGTTACTCTCAAGGGTTTAAAGATTTACGTTCAATTTGGTGTCATGAAGATCCACAACAAGCACTAACTAAGGCAAAAAGTGGTTCAAACGTTGCAGCCCGTATTTGTGATAAACCAATCGAAGACGAGTTTAATTTCGGTCGCCAAGTAGGTGTTACTGGTACACCAGCAATTATGCTAGCAAATGGTATGATGGTGCCAGGCTATCAAGACCCAAGTAAGTTATTTATGTTACTAGAATCGGCTCAACAAGGCGGTTAATGGTTTACAAAATAACTTAATCAAAATGGCAAGTGATTAACTTGCCATTTTTGTATCTGCAATATTAAAAAATAACTAATTCGAGAAAGTTTTCGCATGCTTAAAGAAATTATTCGTCGTGAACAAGTTAGTGATCGACACTTACCAAGCACTTTGCATCCGATTGTTCGGCAAATTTATGCTCGTCGTGGTGTTGTTAGTGACGAGCAGCTTGAACTTACTGCTAAACATTTATGTGCAGTAGATTCATTGAAAGGTTTACCTGAAGCATGTGAACTTTTACATCTTGCTTTGAAAGCACGACAAAATATTACTGTTATTGGTGATTTTGACGCTGATGGCGCAACGAGCACAGCATTAATGATGGAAGCACTCGCTATGCTTGGCTCACAAAATCATCATTTTCTCGTGCCAAATCGATTTAAGTATGGCTATGGTTTAACCCCGGAAATTGTTGACATTGCTGCCTCGCAAGGTGCACAAGTATTAGTTACCGTTGATAACGGTATTAGCTGCGTAGCGGGTGTAGAACGAGCAAAAGCCCTCGGGCTAAAAGTAGTCGTTACTGATCATCACTTACCTGGTAGCACAGTGCCGCCAGCTGATGCCATTGTAAATCCGAATCAGGTGGGTTGTAACTTTGCTAGTAAGTCGCTGGCGGGGGTTGGTGTAGCATTTTACTTTATGCTAGCGCTGAGAAAGTACTTGCGTGAACAAGCTTGGTATATTGAACAAAATATTACAGAGCCTAATATTGCACAATTACTTGATTTAGTTGCACTTGGCACAGTTGCAGACGTGGTTTCATTAGATGCTAATAACCGTATCTTGGTTGAGCAAGGGCTAAAGCGTATACGTGCTGGTGCAACGCGTCCAGGCATACAAGCACTTATTGAAATAGCCGGTAAAAATCAGCAGAAATTGGTGGCGAGTGACTTTGGTTTTGCCCTTGGCCCAAGAATTAACGCTGCGGGTCGTTTAGATGATATGGCGTTTGGTATAAATTGTTTATTGGCAAAAGATTTATCAACAGCACGGGTTATGGCGGCTGATTTAGATGATTTAAATAAAGCACGCCGTGATATTGAACAAGGTATGCAAACTGAAGCCGAGCAAGTCATGGCAAGCTTGAAATTTACTGAAGATAATTTGCCACATGGTATTAGTTTGTATCATAAAGATTGGCATCAAGGTGTTATTGGTATAGTTGCGGGGCGTTTAAAGGAAAAGTTCCATCGCCCGAGTATTGTTTTTGCCCAAGCAAACGATGACAGTGAACAAGATGAAACTAATAGCAGTGTTGAAGAAATTAAAGGTTCTGCGCGCTCGATTCCTGGATTACATATTCGAGACTTGCTCGAACATATTGATAGTCAGCACCCAGATATTATATTGAAGTTTGGTGGTCATGCCATGGCCGCTGGCTTGTCAATTCACGCGAATAAATTTTCAGAATTTTCAACACTTTTTGAACGTTATGCACAGCAATGGCTCAGCGTAGAAATCTTGACGGGTATTATCGCTTCTGATGGTAGCCTAGAAAGTAAGGATATGACCTTAACTTTTGCCGAGTTGTTGCGAGATGCTGGCCCATGGGGACAAAATTTTCCTGAACCAATATTCGATGATAATTTTAAACTAGTTCAACAGCGCATTGTCGGTGAAAAACATTTAAAGCTGGTATTAGAAAAAGACCAACAGGTTTTTGATGCCATTGCTTTTAATGTTGATCTTAAGCGCTGGCCAGATCATCAAACACAACATGTTAATGTCGCCTATCGGCTCGATATAAATGAGTTTCGCGGCAAACAATCATTACAATTGATGATTGAGCAAATTAATTAAGTTAATTAGTGAACAATTACAATTAACTTAATTGCATAAATTGCTAGTTTCATCGTTGTTGAATAGGATAAAAAAATCCGACTTTGTTAAGCACGCAAGCGTTTATTTAATCGCATAATTAAGCTACAATGCGCGACTATTTTACCCTTAGGTCTTTGGACGTGACTTAGTCACCAAAATCGTATGTTTGAAGTAAACCCAGTTATAAATAAAATTAAAGAAATTCGCGAACGTGCTCTATTACTTAGGGGGTACCTTTGACTACGATGTTAAAGCTGAGCGCTTAATTGAAGTTAGTCGTGAATTAGAGTTGCCTGACGTTTGGAATGAACCAGAAAGGGCACAAGCATTGGGGCAAGAACGTTCGTCGTTAGAATTAGTGGTTAATACCATTGTTGATCTAGAGTCAGGTTGTGAAGATATTGAAGGCTTGGTTGAGCTTGCGGTTGAAGAATCTGACGAAGATACCTTTAATGAAGCGGAAAACGAAATTGCTTCATTAATGGCTGAGCTAGACAAATTAGAATTTCGACGCATGTTTGCTGGTAAGCAAGATGCGAACAATGCTTATTTAGATATTCAGTCAGGCTCTGGTGGTACCGAAGCGCAAGACTGGGCCGAAATGTTAATGCGCATGTATTTACGTTGGGGTGAATCACACGGCTTTAAAGTAGACGTAATAGAAGTTAGTGATGGCGATGTTGCTGGTATTAAAGGCTGTACTATTAAGTTTTCAGGCGAATATGCTTTTGGTTGGTTACGCACTGAAACTGGTGTGCATCGTTTAGTGCGAAAGTCACCATTTGACTCTAGTGGTCGCCGCCATACGTCGTTTGCTTCAGCATTTATTTACCCTGAAATTGATGACAATATTGAAATTGATATAAACCCTGCTGATCTTCGCGTTGATACTTTTAGAGCATCAGGTGCCGGTGGTCAGCACGTAAATAAAACGGATTCAGCGATACGTATTACTCACGTGCCAACAGGGGCTGTAGTGGCGTGTCAAAGTGATCGCTCACAGCATAAAAATCGTGCAACAGCAATGAAGCTATTAAAAGCTAAGCTGTATGAAATGGAAATGCAAAAGCAAAACGAAGATAAGCAAGAACTTGAAGACGGTAAGTCAGATATTGGTTGGGGTAGTCAAATTCGTTCATACGTATTAGACGACAGCCGTATTAAAGATTTACGTACCGGTGTTGAAAACCGCAATACACAAGCGGTACTTGACGGTGATTTAGATAAATTTATTGAAGCTAGCCTTAAATCAGGCCTGTAGTTTCGCAATTTTAGACCATGAGAAATGAAAATGACTGAGCAAAATAAACCTGCACAAGATGAAAATAAGTTAATCGCTGAGCGTCGAAGCAAGCTTGCGAATATACGTGAAAATTGTGATGCAAACGGCCACCCAAATAAGTTTGATCGTAAAGATTATGCCGCAGATATTCAGGCAGCTCACAGCCATAAAGATAAAGAAACTTTAGAAGCTGAAACTGAAATGTTCAGCATTGCTGGTCGTGTTATGGCAAAACGTGGTCCGTTTTTAGTTTTACAAGATATGACTGGTCGTATTCAGGCTTATGCTGAAAAGACAGTACAAAAAGATATTAAAGCACGTTGGGGCTTATTAGATATTGGCGATATTATTGGCGTTACAGGAACGCTACATAAGTCAGGCAAAGGTGACCTATACGTTAATATGAACGACTATCATTTATTAACGAAGTCGTTACGCCCGTTGCCGGAAAAATTCCACGGTTTATCTGATGTTGAAACTAAATATCGTCAGCGTTATGTTGATTTAATAATCAACGAAGAAACTCGTAATACCTTTAAAATTCGTTCAAAAATTGTTGATGGCATTCGTAAGTTTTTAACTGACCGTGACTTTATGGAAGTTGAAACGCCAATGCTACAAACTATTCCTGGTGGCGCAACGGCTAAGCCATTTAAAACATTCCATAATGCTTTAGACATTGAAATGTTTATGCGTATTGCTCCTGAACTTTACCTTAAGCGTTTAGTTGTTGGTGGCTTTGAAAAAGTATTCGAAATTAACCGTAACTTCCGTAATGAAGGTTTATCGACACGCCATAATCCAGAGTTCACTATGATTGAATTCTACCAAGCGTATGCCGACTATAACGATTTAATGAACCTTACTGAAGACATGTTACGTACCTTAGCGGAAGATGTGATGGGTACATCTGTGATTCGTAACACAGTACGCAATGCTGAAGGTGAAGTTACTGAAGAGAAGTTCTACGACTTTGGTCAGCCGTTTACACGTTTATCTATGGTTGATGCAATTTTAAAGTATGGTAATGATCTTGATGAGAGTGTTTTACGTAACCCTGAAGAAAACTTAGATGCTTTAAAGGCCATGGCAAAACAAGTTGGCGTAAAAGAAACTGAAGCATCAAAAGTATGGGGCGCAGGTAAATATATTTGTGAGATTTTTGAAGAGGTTGCTGAACATATGCTTGATCAGCCAACTTTTATCACTGAGTACCCATGGGAAGTATCGCCATTAGCACGCCGTAATGATGAAAATCCATTTATTACTGACCGTTTCGAATTCTTCGTAGGTGGCCGTGAACTAGCTAACGGTTTCTCTGAGCTTAACGATGCAGAAGACCAAGCGACTCGCTTTAAAAAGCAAGTTGAAGAAAAAGATGCCGGTGATGATGAAGCTATGCACTTTGATGAAGATTATATTCAAGCACTTGAGTACGGTTTACCGCCAACAGCTGGTGAAGGTATTGGTATCGATCGATTAGTAATGTTGTTTACTGATTCACCAACCATTAAAGACGTTATTTTATTCCCGCATATGCGTCCTATCGCGGAATAGCAAAACAGTATATTGATGTTAAAAAAGCACTTTAGGGTGCTTTTTTTTATGTTAAATAATCTCTTTAGGTAATATTGCAGTCGCAACGGGATGAAAGAATTGCGATGGTTCAGACATCTCTATAAGTTCTGTCTTTCATGCATTAGTGCAATCATGTTAGTTGAAAAACTAGCATCTGTGTTATTGCCACCAGTTTAGGTTATACATCAGCTAACCCCCATAGAAAGGCTGCCATTGCTGTTATAGCGATTAAATTAAAATAAATCATGCTGATCATAAAGAACTTGATAAAGGTAAAGATATAACCTTGCTTGTAAACTCGTTTTTGCATCATAAATAGGTAGCAAGGTATCCATATAAGTAGACCTACAGCAATATAACCTAGACTATCAGCAATTTGCGGCATGGTGGACATTAAATAGTCTTGGCCATTATCAAGGATATTAACTAAAAGAATAACGAGAAATATAAAGCTATGGCTATGCAATGCCACCGTTAAATGTTCTAAATATAAACGATTAGCAAATAGGTAAAATAATTTTAATATTACAGCGAACAGTGGTAATAAAATAAACATTAGCTGAGGTAATTTACTAATAGATTGCTGTATTAAAGGCCGAGCATCTGAGCTAAATGCTTGTTGTGCTTTTGCCTCGAGTGCTGTCATTTTCTCACTTAAACGCTTGTTGTTTTCATCAGATAAAAAATCGAATGTTAAGGTGCCCTGTTCATTGTTGGATATAGTAAAAGCGTTCGAAGGACTTGGTTTGACTTCTCCTGATTTTATTGCCTGCAATTTAGTTTTTAATTCTTCTAACTTTTTATTTTTTTTATCGGATATTGGTTGATCAGAGTCGATATTGCTTAATTCGATTTCAATAATACGTGTTGTTAAATCTGACGTTTGTGTTGCTATTTTGGTTGAAAGGTTTGCTTGGTATGCTTTATAGCGACTAATATCGTTTAATTGACGGCTTTGTTGCTCAATAGGTAATTGATTCAACGACGCTTCAAGTTGACTAATATGGGTATTCACTTGGCTTAGTGGCTCTGCCATTCTTTGTTCATGAACAAGCATTTCTGTGCCATCTAATGTAAAGAATTTCAGCGATATAAAAAATATAATACTAACAAATAGGTATAGCCTTAGCGGTGGTACGTAATGTACGCGTCGGCCCTGTATATATTCGTTAGTTAAAAAGCCAGGAACAAATAAAAGAGGTCTTAGGGTACGAGAAGCTCGTGAATCGAAACTAAAAATATCATCGAGTAAATGCAATATTACATTCCAGAAATACCTTAAAGTTGACTCTACTGATTGTCCACATTGACTGCAAAATGAACCGCTGACTTGAGCATGACAATTTTCGCAGCTAACAAAACCAGTTTCTCTTTCCGAAGTGATTAGTTCTAAATTATTATTTTTTGTTTGTTCAGACATAATATTTGCGGCAATAAAACAGTTACTTAGCATAATAACATTGAATGTTTTTCAGGCAAATGAGATTTTTCCTTAGCATTTTTACGAAGATTTTCGTTTATTCTTTAAGGTTTTTCCGAAAAATGCTCGTTTATTTACAATAAATGGTTAAAATTTTGTATATCTTTAGTGCTGTATTGATAATGTTCTGTTAAATTTAAGGGGTTACTGATCAAAGAAAGCCAAATAGTAGGAGAATTATAATGGCATTTGAAGTTACCTTCGAGTTGAAAGAGTCAGATTTAGAGCATTTTCGCGATGTAATGAGACAAGCAAAATCAGGTGCGAAAACCTTAAGTGAAGCGGAAATATTAGCAAATGCAAAAAACTTAAGTGAAGACGTTAAAGGCGATGTACCTGCATTCGTCAGTGAAAGAATTCAAAAGCTAGAAACATTAGTAGCAATGATTGAAGACTCTGAATGGAAAATTCCAGATGAAGAGCGTGCTGATGTGCTAAGTGCGTTAGCATATTTTAGTGACCCAGAAGATTTAGTGCCTGATCATATTCCTGTATTAGGTTTCTTGGATGATGCAATCATGATAGAACTTGTTGCTGAAGAGCTTAAGGACGATATTGAAGCATTTTTAGAGTTTTGTAATTACCGTACCCGTGAAGAAGGGCGAAGTGGTGATGCCACTATCACCCGTGAGGAATGGTTAGACTCTAAGCGCCGAGAGTTACACAGCCGTATGAGAAACCGTCGTTCGACGCGTCGTCGTGGTCGCTCAGGTTTCCGTTCAATTTTTTAGGCATACACTAAATCGATATTAACTATAACGCTTATCGGCATGATAGATAAGCGTTATTTTAACTTCTTTTCAATTCATAATTTAGACATTTAAATTACTGGGGAACAACATCAAAAGCCACAGTCGTTCTTGTCTCGTCAGAGGTAAACGCTCTGGTACCATGCCAGAAATAAGATGGAAATAGCACTAATAACCCATCCTGAGGTTTAACTATATAATCAGCTTCAAGCTTATCTCTCATATTAAACTCGGGAATCCCAAACTCAATCCAGCCTTCACCATTTTTTTCTACAGCACTCGGGATCTGGTTGTAATACGGACCGCTGATCCAACCTTCCGAGTGATAGTGATTCTTGTGGAAACCTTGTTGTTGTAATAGTACTGACCAAGAACCTTGATACCTATAGTTTTTTGTAAGGCGCTTTAAAAAAGGATGTCTTTTGGTCTTTGCGAAACTATTAATATATTGTAGAACATGATGGTTTATTTCTATATCCAGCAAATTTATAAAATGCTCCCGTGAAGGAAACAAATCACCAATTGTTTGTGTGCCGTTAATTAATGACTGATCAAGAGGGTGTTGCTTACTACTATGTAAAAGAACTAACTCGTTGTTAAGTTTTAGATTGAAGTCGCTAAGTGAATTACTTTCATGAGGAGGGGTTATTTCTGACACGTAAATAAATTTGTTTGGGTCACATAGCTCGTTATACTCTTTAATTTTGCCAAGCATTTTCAAACTTGTGGACTTTAAAGTAACACAGCTTAAATTGTGTTGATTATACTTACATAGCTGATCAAAGATTTTTAAAGCTTCGACGGCATTGCTATTCGCAATATAAGCATGGCCGTTTTCGTATAATAAGCCTAAATCTTTATTGTTTTTTTTCAGGCCTTGGCTACTGGTTAATATCGCTTCTTCAAACTCACCTAATTCCCTTAAAGAGTTTGATTTAATAATATAAGCTGCAGCGTCACTACCTGATATTAATAGTATTTTATCAGCGATTTCAATGGCCTTTCTATACTCTTTTGCTTGCAGCAATTTATTGCCTAATTGCCCCATAAGTGCTGTTGATTTAGTTTCTTCTATAGCATTGTCATAATTAGAAAAACATTCATTTAGTGGTAATGATTTTGACCACTTTATTAAGCTTAATTGGCTATGAGCATCAAAGTCTAGCGGAGCATTTCTTACGATTTTTTCGTATTTATTAACTGAAGCTTCAATATTTCGCTCGATAAGGAAACAGCTTGCCAGTGCTTTATTCGTCTCTATATGCAACCCAGGTTGCTTCAAAATTAAATTAAAATGCTCCTTTGCATTCGTAATATTACCTTGCTCTTTTTCTATTTGTCCGAGTAAATGCAGGCATTGCACATTATCAGGCTTACTTTTTAACGCTTCAATTAAGATGTTTTTAGCTGATTCAATGTCATTAGTTTTGTTCAGGCACTTAGCTAAACCTACTTTGGCATTTGTATTTTCCTTATTAAGCGTTAATACTTGCGTATAGGCATTTTTTGCTCCTTCATATGAAGCTTCTTTAAGTAGATTGTTTCCGAGGTTTAAATATGGGTCGATGTAGTTAGGATTGATTTTAATTGCTTTCTTAAATTGTTGCTTAGCCATCTCTTTTTTTTCTAATTGGCTTAATAAGTTTCCGTAGGCATTAATTATTTCTGCCTGATTAGGTGCTAACTTAAGTGCTTTTTGAAAGTGCTTTTCACTTGCTTTTAATAAACCTAGCTTACGTTCTGATACTGCTCGGAAATGCCAAAGTTGTGGGTTTTTTGCTTGCAAACTTGTTAGTTGCTTGAATATGTTTAATGCTGAATCAAATTCACCACGATTAAGGTAGTTCATCGCTTTTGTTATATTAGTTTGCATTTATTTTACTTTAGTTGTTTATGAATAGCTCAAAAATATACAGTTTAAATTGAGTTTATATTAGTTTATGAATATGCCATTAATTAGTTAAAAATAACATTAAAATGAAAAACGCGATAATGACACCATTGAAAGCGAAAATGTAACCGAAACCTTTTAGCCCTTGTTTTATGGTGTAGTTATTGCTCTGTAGATACCAATACCAAATTGCACACATTAATAAAGGGATTAGAAAAAAAAGTCTTATCATGCTTACGCATTCTCCTGCTGTTTTGTTTGAGAAGGCTCTCGCCAAGGTGCAACTTTAAATAACATTAGCATGCCAGGTATTGCTAAAGCTGTACAAATAAAATAGAAATTTGTCCAACCAATTTGTTCAACAATTACTCCCGTTGTCGCATTAGCAAATGTACGAGGCAGTGCTGCAACAGCAGTAAATAAAGCTATTTGCGTTGCGGCAAAAGCAGGGTTAGTATTTTTTGCAATGAATGCGGTAATACCTGCCGCTCCTAAGCCAACACCTAAATATTCAAAGCCCATTGCCATAGCTAAAGCGTAGGTATTATGGCCAATTTCTGCAAGTGCAGCAAAGCCTAATATACTGATTATTTGGACAAAACCAAATAACCATAAGGCGCGATTAATGCTCATTTTTACCATTACTAAGCCGCCAAGTGCTAAGCCTATGGTCATAGCAATCATAGATGACGTCTTTGCAACAACGCCGATTTCTGTTTTAGTAAAACCTAAGTCAATAAAAAATGGTGTCTGTAAAGCCGTTGCCATATTGTCGCCTAATTTATAAAGAAATAGGAATAGCACAATTTGCAACGCTGCTTTCATACCTTGACGGTTAATAAAGTCTTTGAATGGTAGTACGACTGCTTGTTCGAGTGTTCTCGGGGCCTGTTCGGCGGTATTGAGTTCTTTAATTGCTAAGCTTAAACCAATACCTATCAGCATAAATGCAGCAACGATAACAAATACGGCTTGCCAGCTAATGTGATCAGCAAGAATAAAAGCCAGTGAGCCTGGCACTAATCCTGATAAACGATAAGCTTGTACATGAATTGAATTGCCTAAGCCAAGTTCGTGTTCAGGTAAAAGCTCTCGACGATAAGCGTCTAGAACAATATCTTGGCTAGCGCTAAAAAATGCTACAGAAGCTGCTAAGTATGCGACGCTCCAAATATTCATTACTGGATCAATAAAACCAAAGCCAGCTATTGAAAATAATAATAAAACTTGGGTCAATAACATCCAGCTGCGTCGTCGCCCAAGCACCGGTAGCGAATAACGATCCATTAGTGGCGACCATATAAACTTCCAAACATAAGGAATGCCAATAAGTGAAAATAAACCAATTTCAGTTAAGCTTACACCTTCAGAACGCAGCCAACCTGGTACAAGTTGGTATAGTATAAATAGTGGTAAACCAGAGCTGAAACCGGTAAAGATACAAATCAGCATGCGCCGATTTAAGATAGCTTGTTTAAAGGTTGGAGGTTGCATTACGGAGAAAACCTAAAGGATGCTATAAACTAATAGTTGTAGGCTACCAAAATGTATTAGTAAACAGAAGTTTAATCTTGATGGTTAAGGAATTAGTTTGTCAGGTTTTTTGTTTTCTTTTTTAGTGTACTTTATTGAATTATGGAATAGGGCGCCAACCAATACAGTCAATAGGGTAACTGCCAACCCCTGAGAAGAATTCTAGGCAGGTTGATATTTCACTTTTGAAATATAAGTTACTTTCAAGAGCATTGGCACTATGTAAACTGAGTTCATGCATTATATGCCAAAAAACTCTTTCTCTGGCATTGCTTGGTGTCTCGTCATTAACGTTAAGTAATGTCCATTCTGCCATAGTATTTTCGACAAACTGATCCAATTCAGTATAGTGGATGGAATGATTAACTACAGCGTCTATGTAGACTTTAATTTGCGTGATTTTTTCATTGATAAACTGCTCAATTATCATGATGTTCCCTGCAACTTCTTAATTGAATTTATTCTAAATTTTTACTTGATAGCTTATTTTATAACGCCTGTGGCTACTGGTCGGCTTTCCTTAGTTATCGTAGATAAATGGTGAATTGTCAAAATTAAACTTGTACAAAATTGTAAATTTTACTGCGAGGCTATGTAATTAACGAACGTAATCGTTATTTAATGATGACGAAAAGTTAAAGGCACTTTGAAAGCTTTACTCGTTATAAGAAATATTTGATGTTGTCAATTTAATATAAGGTACTGACATTATTTAAATTTAATCATGCACTTAATTAAATTAAGATTAGCGTAGAGTTCTTGCGAACAGATATTTGTACAGGGTAATTATAGAATAAAGTGTATCAACTAGGTTTATTGTTAATACACTTAATGTTACTTGAAATAATCAATATGGTTCTAGGTGGCGGGTAATAAAGTCGCTTTAATTAATAAAACAGGTTTGATAGGAACATCTTCCCATGACATTTCATCATTATAATCTGTTTCTACTTTCGACATTGCTTCAATAACTTCTTCGCCCTCTGTGATGGCTCCAAAAACAGCATAACCCCAACGACGTCCCGGATCTAAATTGCTGTTGTCTGCAACATTGAAAAAAAACTGTCTATTAGCGGTATGGGGACGGTTTTCTTTCGCCATTGCAATAGTACCTATTTCATTTTTAAGGCCGTTTCCAGATTCATTGATGATGTTTTCGTTGACTTTTTTAAGTTCGAAATCTTCAGTATAGCCGCCACCTTGAACAATAAACTCCGGCATGATGCGGTGAAATATTGTATTGTCGTATTCACCGTTCACAACGTAAGTTAAAAAGTTATCAACGGTAATTGGCGCACGAACACGATCTAATTCAACAATAATAACTCCCATTGATGTTTCCAACTTTACCTGTGGAAATAAGTTGTCTGGGTCGATTTTTGACTCATTAGCGCCAACACTAAGTGTTAATAAAAGCAATAAAAGTGAAATGATTCTCATGTTTTTTATCCATCAATGTATCTGCGTGAGTTTCTAGTTAATAAACTGCTGTAACTCTTTGTTCTGCGTAATTTGTGTTAAAAGCTTAGTCAATTGCTGATTAAAATCTCTTTCTAAAACAGCAATGTCAGCCTTAAATGGACCGTTGCTATTTCCCGTTATTTTAAAGGTTTTAGTTAAGGTTTTTTGGCCATTTTTTGCAATAACGCGAATTTGAATTTCATTGTGCGCTTTGTATTTAACTAACTCTTGTTGAACACTAATTAAGGCGTTATCAATAATAATTTCAAATTGATTCGCTGCTAATGGCTGAAGCTGTAAGCCATTTGCTTTGAATCCAGCTGATAGCGCTGAATTAATAATACTGACTAAAGGCTCTTGTGGAGAGTATAACTCTGCCGCTTCATTAGTTCGCAATACTTGCACAACATGATTAGCGCGACGTAAATCGGTAAAGCTAATCTGTGCTTGTTTTTGTTGATAGGCATTATTGTTTGTTGCAAGCAATTCAGGGTTAACAATAACGTTTTTAATTGGTGTACTACACGCTGTAAGTAGTAAAGATAAAGTCACGGCTGAAACTTTTAAAAATCTAGATTGCATTTTTATACCTTAAATAAGATAAATTTTATTAGCGCTTTATTGCTGAAATAGTAACGAATTTTTCATTGCTTGCAACAAGCTTTTCATTACCAAAAATTCTTTTTAATTTTATGTGATAGGATAATTGTCTATTGCCTATGATGCGTAGCTCACCGCCTTTTTTCAACACTCTATGGCTATCTTTAAACATTTGCCATGCAATATGATCTGTAGTGGCCGTTTGCTGATGAAACGGTGGGTTACATAAAATTAAATCGACACTGCCACCTTCGACACTGGTTAAGCAATCATTAACTTGAAATTGACAATGTTCAATTACTTCAGGGAGGTTTTCAGTAACATTGCTTTTAGCTGAGGCGATAGCCATAAAAGACTCATCAACAAAGTGCACATCAGCTTCAGGTTGTTTTGACAGTACACTTAAGCCAATAACGCCATTGCCACAGCCTAAATCAATAACTTTGCTGCCGGCACTAACTTTAGGTAAATTTTGTATAAAGTAACGAGCGCCAATATCTAATTTCTCTCTAGCGTAAACATTTGCATGATTGCTGATCGTAAATTCGGTATTCTCCAGAGACCACTGTGTGGGGAGTTTGGCGGTAATAGCGTTGTTATTATCAAGTTGGCTAAATACTAAGCGTGCTTTTTTTACTGCTAATGATGTTTTAGTTGTACCTAAGTAGTTTTCAAATACTTTTAATGTTGAACTATGAATTTCCTTAGCGCGATCACCAGCAATAAAAGTAACATCGTTAGTTAACTGTTGTTTAATTTGGCTCAACTGGAAACTAAGTAAACCTTTACTTTTTGGAATCTTAAACAGCACAATATCAACATTTGTTGGTAATTCATCTAGGCTTGTTAACAGGGTAATATTTTTACCTGATAATCCATTTTGCTCTAAATTATGGCTGATTCCTTGTTGACTTAAGAAGGAGTCGTTAACACAAAATAGTTGGTGTTGAGATAAGTTACAGCTAAGAGCACCAAAATTATCATTGAAAATGAGTATTTTCTTCTCAGATGTCGCGAGTTGTTCTTGCGTTAGGTAATTAATGATGTATTCATCGGCGGCATCCCAAGCTTGTAAGCTTCGATTAACTTGGCCTGTTGGAAACCTATCTAGAAATAGATTTTTGTCATTGATAATAAAAGGGCTGATCATAGCTGCTTAAATCTAGTTGGCGTGGCGGATATTGTGTCAAAATTTACCACTACGGGCTAGAACTAAGGTAAATTTAAGGAAATATTTATTTTAATGTAGGGTTTAAGCATTGTGAAAATAACATTACCCGACGCTGATATCGAATATGTGAGTAATTTTTATAATGCTGAGCAGGCTAGTTTACTCTTTAATGATTTACACCAGAAATTATTGTGGCGACATGATGATATTCTTATGTTCGGTAAACAGATAAAAATCCCTCGATTACAAGCATGGTACAGTGATAATGATTTAAGTTATCGATATTCTAATATGACGCTTGAGTCACAAGCTCTTACACCAATTTTAAGGCAAGTACAGCGCAAAATCAGTGAGTATAGCCAGCATGAATTTAATGCGGTGCTGGCGAATTTATACCGAAACCAAAGCGACAGCGTTGGTTGGCATAGTGATGATGAAATAGAGCTTGGTACTAACCCAGTTATTGCATCATTATCTTTAGGTGCAGAACGAGATTTTCAACTTAAACATATTAAGACTAAAGAAAAAGTGACGTTAGCATTAGCGCCAGGTAGCTTACTTATTATGCGTGGCACTACGCAGCACTATTGGCAGCACTGCATTCCAAAAAGAAGTAGAAATATAATGCCACGTATCAATCTTACTTTTAGGAAGGTGCTATATTAGCGCTAAGCCAACCTTAATAAAAAAGCGTAAAAAATATAAAAATTGCGCGGCCAGACTTCTAAATAGATGGCATAATTACCGACAATGACTAAAATTAATAGTGATCTATAACAGATCAAACTCAGGGAAAATAATATGACAATAGAAGCTGTAATCGAAGAAAAATTACTTTCTGCTTTTTCACCCATTCACCTAGATGTCATTAATGAAAGCCACATGCACAATGTCGCACCGGGTAGCGAATCACACTTTAAGGTGATTATTGTGTCAGAAGATTTCGAAGGTGAGCGTTTAATTAAGCGTCATCGTGCTATTAATTCAATATTGGCAAATGAATTAGCTGAGAAAATTCATGCTTTAGCATTGCACACGTACACTGAGAAAGAGTGGCAGAACTACTATGCTGAGAATACACCGTTATCGCCAAACTGCTTAGGAGGCAGTAAAAAAACGGGGTAAACTTTTCGTGTATCTCTGCACAGGATATCGTTATGATATTATCGTTTTAAAATTAAACACCGTTAATATTTATTAACGGTGTTTTTATATACAGACAATACGTTGCCAAATGCTGCATGTGAGCAGTGTGCAACCTGTAAGCTTAATGTCAGTGATGAAGTTGTTGGCAGAGACATTTCAAATAAGAATAAAAATAAATGGAATAGCTATGTTGTTAAATATTGCTAGTAAGCTAGTAAACATTATAGATGTAATGACTGAAGCGCTAGGTAAACTTATTGCGTGGTTAACACTGGTGATGGTTTTATTGACCTTTACCATAGTGGTTTTAAGGTATGGCTTTAACCTTGGCTGGGTTGCCATGCAAGAGTCGGTATTGTACTTTCATGGTGTGGTATTTATGTTAGGCGCAGGGTATACGCTAAAACATGATGGCCATGTTCGTGTTGATATTTTTTATCAAAGATTTTCTGTAAAACAAAAAGCTTGGGTTAATCTTATTGGTGGCTTAACTTTGCTGCTACCTGTGTGTATCTTTATTTTATTTATTAGCATTGATTATGTGTTGGCTGCTTGGCAAGTTTTAGAGCGCTCTTCAGAAGCCGGTGGCTTGCCGTTAGTCTATGTAAATAAAACGCTCATTTTAGCATTGGCAATCACTCTGATTTGCCAAGGAATAGCAGAAGTATTACGTAATTTTCTCGTCATTAGTAATCCACACGTTCAAAGCGAACAAGGAAGTTAACAATGGAATATATCTCTATCTTAATGTTCCTTGCTGTCTGTATTGTATTGTTATTTGGTTATCCGGTTGCACTGTCTCTAGCTGGTGTTGCCCTTATTTTTGCCGGTATTGGCATCGGTAGTGGCGTTTTTGAGATGGCATTTCTACATGCACTTCCTAATCGTCTTTATGGTGTACTCAATAACCAAACCTTATTGGCCGTGCCACTTTTTGTCTTTATGGGGGCGATGTTAGAACGCTCGAAAATTGCTGAAAATCTACTTAACGCCATGGCATTATTATTTGGCAGGTTTAATGCGGGTTTAGCAATATCTGTGACCTTAGTTGGCATGTTATTAGCTGCAAGTACAGGCATTGTCGGCGCTACTGTGGTTACTATGGGCTTGTTATCTTTACCTACCATGCTAAAGCGTGGCTATAGTCCGGCATTTTCCTCCGGAATTATTTGTGCTACTGGCACACTTGGTCAAATTATTCCTCCATCAATTGCCTTGGTATTACTAGGGGATGTACTTTCTAGTGCTTACCAAAAAGCGCAGTTGACCATGGGAATATTTAATCCAAAAACGGTATCTGTAGGTGATTTGTTCGCAGGGGCGGTCGTACCAGGTTTAATTTTGGTATTGTTTTATATTTTGTATTGTATTTTGGTTGCGATATTTCAGCCTAGTGCTATCCCTAATAAAGTTGAATCTAGCGATGAAAACACGGTTGAAAAACTTTCATTATTAACCTTAATTTCAGCCCTGCTGCCGCCACTGTTATTAATGTTTGCAGTTCTTGGTTCAATTTTGTTTGGTTATGCAACACCAACTGAGGCTGCAGGTGTAGGGGCTACAGGCGCATTACTTTTAGCGTTGTTTAATAGGCAATTATCAAAAGAAAACCTAATTGCTGTGACACAAACCACGGTTAAAATTACCTCAATGGTATTTTTAATTTTAATAGGAGCTAGTTTATTTTCGTTAGTTTTTAGAGGTTTTGGTGGTGAAGAATTAGTACACGGGCTTTTTCAACAAATGCCAGGCGGTGTTGTTGGTGCCACGCTTATTGTCATGTTAGTGATTTTTTTACTTGGCTTTATCTTAGACTTTATTGAAATAACTTTTGTTGTTGTTCCTATTGTAGCCCCTGTATTGCTTGCTATGGGGCTTGATCCTATATGGTTAGGTATTATGATTGCGGTGAACTTACAAACGTCATTTTTAACACCTCCTTTTGGTTTCGCATTATTCTATTTGCGTGGTGTTGCAGATAAAGCAGTGGCAACGTCTGCAATATATAAAGGCGTTATTCCTTTTATTATTATGCAGTTAATATTATTGTGTACTTTAGCTTATTGGCCAAGTTTAGTGACTTGGTTACCTAATGTAATTTACGGATAGAAATATGATAAAAAAACTAATACATTCTTTAACGGCATTAATGTTACTAAGTGTTGTTTTAGCTGGCTGTGGTGAAAGTAAAACATCAGCCGAAAAAGGCACTCAATCACAAGCCAAGCAAGAGGAGTTTGTTTGGAAACTAGTCACATCTTGGCCGAAAAACTTTCCTGGCCTAGGAATGGCACCTGAAAAATTTGCTAAGCAAGTTAATGCGATGAGCAATGGTCGCTTAACAGTTAAAGTTTATGGTGCTGGTGAGTTAGTTCCTGGGTTTGAAGTTTTTGATGCCGTTTCTCAAGGTACTGTACAAATGGGCCATAGCGGCTCTTATTATTGGAAAGGAAAAATTCCAGCATCACCTATTTTTAGTGCTATTCCTTTTGGCATGACGGCAACAGAGTTCAATGCGTGGTTGCATTACGGTGGTGGTATGGAGCTTTGGCAAGAATTGTATCAGCCTTTTGGTATTAAGCCATTGCCAGGAGGGAACTCTGGTGCTCAGTTTGGTGGTTGGTTCAAGAAAGAGATCAATTCGGTTGAAGATTTACAGGGGTTAAAAATGCGTATTCCTGGGCTCGCAGGTGAAGTGTTAAAAAGTGCGGGCGCTATTCCTGTAACGTTAACTGGTGGTGAAATATTTTCTGCACTACAAAGTGGCGCTATCGATGCGACCGAGTGGGTAGGGCCATACAATGATTTAGCGTTTGGCTTCTACCAAGCTGCGGATTACTATTATTCTTCCGTTTGGCATGAGCCAGGTACAGGGTTAGAGTTTCTAATTAATCAAAAAGCATTTGATCAGCTACCCGCTGATCTACAAGCAATTGTTGAGGTTGCAGCAAATGCTGTTAACGAGTCAACGTTGGCAGAATATAATGCCCGTAATAATGCCGCTTTAAAAACTTTACTTGAAGAACATAAGGTGCAATTACGTCAATTCCCAACAGAAGTTATGCAGACATTGAAACAACACACACAAACGTTAATGGCTGAACAAGCTGCTGCAGATAAAGATTTTGCACGGGTTTGGCAATCATATAGCGATTTTCTCGCTTCAATGCGTGAATTTAACAAATTAACTTTGCAGTCTTATTATGAAAATCGCTAGTTTTTCATAAATTTTATTAATTTCCCGACTGGTCGCACCTCTTAATGCGTAAAGCAAGAGTAAACTAGTCGGCAATTTCGTTTTCAAAATCAATTTATTCACAAAGTCAGCTAATAGAAGTTAGCAATAATATTGGTTGCTAACTTGGCTGTTAATGTGAAATTAAGAAGGTATCATTATGGTTATTAAACCAAAAATTCGTGGTTTTATTTGTACTAATGCTCACCCAGCTGGTTGTGCTGCTCATGTTAATGAGCAAATTGCTTATGTTAAAAGTCAAACACAAGCGACTGCTAAGCCAAAAAATGTTTTGGTTATTGGTGCATCAACAGGTTACGGTTTAGCATCACGTATTACTGCTGCTTTTGGTAATAATGCGAAAACATTAGGTATTTTCTTTGAAAAACCGCCAACGGAAAAGAAAACTGCCTCTGCAGGTTGGTATAACACTGCTGCATTTCAGGCTGCTGCTGATGAAGCGGGTATTTGGTCGAAAAGTATTAATGGCGACGCTTTTTCTCATGAAATCAAAGCGAAAGCGATTGAAACTATTAAAGCTGAATTAGGTGAAATTGATTTAGTGATATACAGTTTAGCTTCTCCTCGCCGTACTGATCCTGATACAGGTGAGGTTTACTCTTCTACGCTGAAACCAATTGGTGAAAGTGTTACTACTAAAAACTTAAATACCTCTAAGCGTATTATTGACTCTGTATCTGTTGAAGCAGCGTCTGAAGCTGACATTCAAGGAACCATTGATGTCATGGGGGGCGCTGATTGGGAACTTTGGATCAAAGCACTTCAAGAAGCTGGTGTATTAGCTAACGGTTTTAAAACGACATCTTATACTTATATCGGTAAAAAACTAACTTGGCCAATTTATGGTCATGCGACGATTGGTCGTGCGAAAGAAGACTTAGACCGAGCTGCATTGGCAATCAAAGAAAGCACTAAAGCACTTTCAGGTGAAGCTTATGTTACTTCATTAAATGCCGTTGTAACGCAGGCAAGTTCAGCTATTCCAATTATGCCATTATATATTTCGGCAATGTTTAAAGTTATGAAGGAAGATGGTACGTATCAAGGTTGTATTGAGCAAATTCAAGATTTGTTCCGTGAAAACTTATATGGCGAGTCTCCGCGTTTAGATGACGGCGGACGTTTATTCCAAAATTACAAAGAACTAGAAGACAGTGTTCAAGATCGTGTAACTGAAATCTGGAATACGGTAGATACTGATACCATTGATGAGCTTACAGACTACGTTAGTTACCACGGCGAGTTTTTAAAACTGTTTGGTTTTAATGTTGATGGCGTTGATTATGAAGCCGACGTTAGCCCTGAGTTAGTAATCAATAATTTACTATAATTGAAAAATATCTAAGTTAGCTGGCAATTTAGCTAGCCAAGATAAAAAACCGACAAATAAGTCGGTTTTTTTGTCTCTGTAAACCAAACTTAATTGCTAAATCAAAATAAAAGAAGCTATTTATTATTTCTGGTCAATAGGTAAATTTTGAATAGCATTTATACTAAATTGTTGAATATTTCGGCCAATAAAAGAAGTTTTTGTTCGATAATTACGCGAATTATAGATAATTCGTCTAAATTGTTATTTATTGTCGTGCTTAACATAGAATAAAAAGGTGATTTTGTGCTAGAATCGCGCCAGAAATTTTAACTAGAGCCAGTGAAGCTTAATTTGCTAATTACAAATTAGGATTTTGCTGAAATACACTGAAATCGATCATTTATGTTACTTAACTGCTTTAAATTGTCTTAACTTGAAAGGGTTTTGCAATCATTGAGCGCAGTTAAGTAAATAAATAATTGATTTTGATACTCCCATCAAAAGTAGTGCAAGTGTTTATGATTACAATAAAAAAAGGTCTGGACGTTCCTGTAGTAGGTGCCCCCCAGCAGGTAATCCATGATGGTCCGTCCATCAAAACCGTTGCAACATTAGGTGAAGAGTTTGTGGGTATGCGCCCAACCATGTTTGTTAAGGTTGGAGATAGCGTTAAAAAAGGTCAGGCACTTTTTGAAGATAAAAAGAATCCTGGCGTTAAATTCACAGCTCAAGCTTCAGGTGTTGTTAAAGAAATTAACCGTGGTGAAAAACGTGTTTTGCAATCTGTTGTTATCGAAATCGATGGCAATGAGCAAGAAACGTTTACAAGTTACTCTGCCAATGAACTTAACTCAGTTGCTCGTGAAGACGTTGTTACTAACCTGGTAAATTCAGGTATGTGGACAGCGTTACGTACACGTCCATTTAGTAAAGTTCCAGCTGTAGATGCTACCCCAGTCGCTATCTTTGTTAGTGCTATGGATACTAATCCATTAGCTGCTGATCCTGCGGTAATTATCGCCGAGCAAAGTGAAGCGTTTGTTAACGGTTTAGCCGTTTTATCACGTTTAACTGAAGGTGACGTTTTCGTAAGTAAAGCACCCGGTGCTGACATTGCGGTTACATCAACAGCTAAAGTGAATGAGTTTGCTGGTAAGCATCCTGCTGGTTTAGTAGGCACTCATATGCACTTCTTAAAGCCCGTAAGTGCTGAGAAAGTTGCATGGCACGCTGGTTATCAAGACGTTATCGCTATTGGTAAGTTGTTTACCACAGGTGAACTTGATAGCAATCGCGTAGTTTCTTTAGCGGGTCCTGCTGCGAAAAACCCTCGTTTAATTCGCACTACGTTAGGCGCAAGTGCTGCCGATTTGACAGCCAATGAAAGTCTTGAAGGTGAATTACGTGTTGTTTCTGGTTCATTATTATTAGGCTCAGTTGCTTCAGGTGTGCATGGCTATTTAGGTCGTTACCATACTCAATTATCTCTAATCCTAGAAGGTAGAGAGAAAGAGTTTATTGGTTACATGTACCCAGGCCCTAATAAGTTCTCTGTAACGCGTGCGTATATGTCTCACTTCTTCCCTAAGAAGTTGTTCAATATGACAACTACTACTAATGGTAGTTCACGTGCGATGGTACCAATTGGTAACTTTGAACGTGTTATGCCTTTAGATATTTTACCAACTATGTTGTTGCGTGATTTATGTGCCGGCGATACCGATGGTGCACAGCAATTAGGTGCCTTAGAGCTGGACGAAGAAGATTTAGCATTATGTACGTTTGTTTGCCCAGGCAAAACAGATTACGGTGTGATCCTTCGTGATTGCCTAACCACAATTGAGAAGGAAGGTTAGTCATGGGCTTGAAAAAGTTTTTTGAAGATATCGAACCGCAATTTGAAAAAGGCGGTAAGTTTGAAGCTTGGTACGCGCTTTACGAAGCAGTAGCAACTGGTTTATTCACACCAGGCCAAGTAAACAAAGGTCAAACACACGTTCGTGATAGTATTGATCTTAAACGTATCATGATCACAGTATGGTTAGCGGTTTTCCCTGCGATGTTCTTTGGTATGTACAATATTGGTTTCCAGGCGACTGAAGCTTTAGTAGCAGGTTATTCTTTGCCTGATACATGGCAAGTAGGGCTATTTGAATTAGTTGGTGGCAGCTTAACAGCTGACTCAGGCTGGTTTAGTATGATGCTATATGGTGCCATGTTCTTCCTACCTATATATGCAACGGTATTTATTGTTGGTGGTTTCTGGGAAGTATTGTTTGCGAGTGTTCGTAAGCATGAAGTAAACGAAGGTTTCTTCGTTAGTTCAATTCTTTTCGCATTAATCCTGCCAGCTACGATTCCATTGTGGCAAGCTGCTATCGGTATTACTTTTGGTATTGTTGTTGCCAAAGAAGTATTTGGTGGTACTGGTAAAAACTTCTTAAATCCGGCTTTAGCGGGTCGTGCATTTTTATTCTTTGCTTATCCAAGTGAAATTTCAGGTGACGCAGTATGGGTTGCTGCTGACGGTTTCTCTGGTGCAACAGCATTAAGTGCTGCTAACCAAGGTTTAATTGAATATTCAATGAACGCTGATTGGTGGAATGCATTCTGGGGCTTAATTCCTGGTTCTGTTGGTGAAGTATCAACAGCGATGATCTTTATTGGTGGTGCTTACATTCTTTATAAAGGTATTGCTTCTTGGCGTATCGTTTTAGGTGTGTTTGCCGGTATGGTGCTAACTTCTTTGCTGTTCAACAGTATAGGTAGTGATACTAATGCTATGTTTGCTATGCCTTGGTATTGGCATTTAGTTACTGGTGGTTTTGCTTTCGGTATGATGTTTATGGCAACTGACCCTGTGTCGGCGTCATTTACTAATACAGGTAAATACTGGTTTGGTGCTTTAATTGGTATCATGGTTGTACTGGTTCGCGTAGTAAACCCAGCGTTCCCAGAAGGTATGATGCTTGCCATTTTATTCGCAAACTTATTCGCACCATTGTTTGACTACTTTGTAGTAAAAGCAAATGTTAAACGGAGGCTTGCTCGCAATGTCTAGTAATAAAGAAACATTTGGCAAAACGGTTGGTTTTGTAATCGCTGTATGTTTAGTTTGTGCTGCATTAGTGTCTATTTCTGCTGTACAGCTAAAGCCACTACAAGTAGAAAATAAATTACTTGATCAACAAACTAAAATTTTAGAAGCTGCAGGTTTGTTATCTGAAACTGACGGTACTAAAGCTAGCGTTCAAGCGACTTTTAAAAAGTTTGTTGAAGCGAAAATGATTGACCTTAATTCAGGTGAATTCATTGAAGGTGACCCTGAGCTATTTGACGAACGTCGTAATTCACGTGATGCAAGTAAATCTGACAAGCCAAAAAATGATATTGCCGGTATTAACCGTCGCTCTCATGACGCGGTTGTTTACTTAGTGCGTAATGAATCTGGTAAAGTTAATACTGTTGTATTACCAATTATCGGTTCAGGCTTATGGGACTTGATGTATGGTTATGTTGGCCTAGAGTCAGACTTAAATACTATACGTAGCGTTGTTTATTCTGATCACAAGGAAACTCCGGGCTTAGGTGCAGAAGTTATGAACCCTAACTGGAAAGCATTGTGGCCAGGTAAGAAAATTTACGATAACAACGGTGTTGCTAAAGTGAATCTTGTAAAAGGTGGTGCAAAAGCTAATGATATTCATGGCGTAGATGCATTATCTGGTGCAACACTTACCAGTAACGGTGTTACCCGTACATTACAATTTTGGTTTGGTGAGGAAGGCTATGGTCCTTTCGTTACTAAATATCGTGCAGGAGGTGTTAACTAATGTCTTCAGAAGCTAAAAAAGTATTAACGAAACCTATCGTTGATAATAACCCAATTGCTTTACAAGTATTAGGTATTTGTTCTGCATTAGCTGTTACCAGCTCAATGACCAATGCGTTGGTTATGACTTTAGCGGTAACGTTAGTTACAGCATTTTCTAACTTGTTTATTTCGATTATTCGTAATCAAATACCATCAAGTGTGCGAATCATTGTACAAATGGCGATAATTGCGTCATTAGTAATTGTTGTTGACCAAGTATTAAAAGCGTTTTCTTACCAATTATCGAAAGAACTCTCTGTTTACATTGGCTTAATTATTACTAACTGTATCGTTATGGGTCGTGCTGAAGCTTTTGCTATGAAAGAAAAGCCAGGTGTTAGTTTTTGGGATGGTATTGGTAACGGTTTAGGTTACGGTGCGATCTTAATTGCTGTGGCATTTTTCCGCGAACTATTAGGTTTTGGTACTTTATTCGGTATTGAAATTTTACCATTGATTCAAAATGGTGGCTGGTATCAAGCGAATGGCTTATTAGTATTACCGTTTAGTTCATTCTTTTTAATTGGTTTGATCATTTGGGCTATTCGCCAATGGAAACCAGCACAAGTTGAGAAGGATTAACTCTAATGGAACATTATTTAAGTTTATTAGTTAAAACTATATTCATCGAAAACATCGCACTAACTTTCTTTTTAGGTATGTGTACTTTCCTTGCTGTTTCAAAGAAAGTTGATACAGCTATTGGTTTAGGTGTTGCAGTTATTGTAGTACTAGGTATTGCGGTTCCTGCTAACCAAGTAATATACCAAGCTGTTTTAGCACCTGGTGCTTTAGATAGCGTTTTAGGTATTACCGATCCTAAAGAATCGATTGATTTGAGCTTCTTATCATTCATTACCTTTATTGGTGTGATTGCGGCATTAGTTCAAATTCTTGAAATGGTATTAGATAAATATTTCCCTGCGCTTTATCAGGCACTTGGTATTTTCTTACCATTGATCACAGTTAACTGTGCGATTTTTGGTGCGGTATCATTTATGGTTGCTCGTAACTACACGTTAGGTGAGTCAGTTGTTTATGGTATTGGTTCTGGTATCGGTTGGGCATTAGCTATTGTTTTACTAGCTGGTCTACGCGAAAAGATGAAATATTCTGACGTTCCAGATGGCCTTAAAGGTTTGGGTATTACGTTTATTACTGCAGGATTGATGGCGTTTGGCTTTCTTTCTTTCGGTGGTATTTCGTTATAATAAGATTAACACAGAGAGCAATAACTTTATTGCTCTCTAGAGATAAGTGCTAAGGAAAAGTCGATGGAAATAGTTCTCGGCGTATCGATGTTTACAGCAATTGTTGTTGCACTTGTTTTGGTAATTTTATTTGCCAAATCTAAGTTAGTATCATCAGGTGATGTAAAAATCTCAATAAACGGTGACCCTGAAAAATCGGTTACTACAGCAGCTGGCGGCAAATTATTAGGCGCGTTAGCAGATCAAGGTATTTTCGTACCATCAGCATGTGGTGGTGGTGGTACATGTGGTCAGTGTCGTGTTGACGTACATTCAGGTGGTGGTGATATTTTACCAACGGAATTAGGTCATATTACTAAACGTGAAGCGAAAGAAGGTTGTCGTTTAGCGTGTCAAGTAGCTGTTAAACAAGACATGGACATTGTACTTGAAGATGAAATCTTCGGTGTTCAACAATGGGAATGTGAAGTTATCTCTAACGATAACAAAGCAACGTTCATTAAAGAACTTAAGCTTAAAATTCCTAATGGCGAATCCGTACCATTCCGTGCCGGTGGTTATATTCAAATTGAAGCACCAGCTCACCATGTTAAGTACAGCGATTTCGACATCGATGAACAATATCGTGGCGACTGGAATCACTTTGGCTTCTTCGATGTTGAATCGAAAGTTGATACTGATACATTACGTGCATACTCAATGGCAAACTACCCAGAAGAAGAAGGCATTATTATGCTGAACGTGCGTATTGCTACGCCGCCTCCTGGACGTTTACATTTACCTGCCGGTAAAATGTCATCTTATATTTTCAGCTTAAAAGCTGGTGATAAAGTGACTATTTCAGGTCCATTTGGTGAGTTCTTCGCGAAAGAAACTGATGCTGAAATGGTATTTATTGGTGGTGGTGCAGGTATGGCGCCAATGCGTTCACATATCTTTGACCAACTTAAACGCCTTAAATCTAAGCGTAAGATGTCGTTCTGGTATGGTGCTCGTTCACTTCGTGAAATGTTCTATGAAGATGATTACAACGGGTTAGCCGCTGATAATGATAACTTCGAATGGCATGTTGCTTTATCTGATCCTCAACCAGAAGATAACTGGGACGGTTTAACTGGCTTCATTCATAATGTTCTTCATGAGCAATACTTGAAAGATCATGAAGCGCCAGAAGATTGTGAGTACTACATGTGTGGTCCTC
>CAJXQJ010000001.1 GCA_913058245.1 uncultured Colwellia sp. | reverse complement strand
AAGGGGATTCGAACCCCTGTTACCGCCGTGAAAGGGCGGTGTCCTAGGCCTCTAGACGATAGGGACACTAAAACGATAAAACAAACTTTTCAGTTTATTTTTGCAATCCGATAATTTAACAATTACCCAATCGCGTTTATCTTTTTATCTATCTTTTAGGGTTGCATAAGCAACACTAAATAATATGGTGGAGCTATGCGGGATCGAACCGCAGACCTCTTCGCTGCCAGCGAAGCGCTCTCCCAGCTGAGCTATAGCCCCACATAGAAATAAAATAAGTGGCCTAATACTTATCTTAATTCTCCTCCAAACAAGTAATCGAGTTACTCGTTGAAAGCGAGGCGCATTCTAAGCAGCGACCATGATACTGTCAACACTTATTTTAGATATTAATACATTTTTTTCAAAGTTCTTGCTTAACTGATTATTTAAAGACCAAGTTGACTATTTTTTGCCTTATCAACTGCTTATATTGCCAAATTTTACGTAAGCTCAGTTAAAAAAACAAAAATTACCAATGCTAGTTTATTCTTTGCAATAAACATCTTATGATTAAAAAGCGCTGTCACATCGCTACTAGGTAGAGAAACTGTGGCTTGTTGCTTTATTTAACGTATAATTAACGTTATGGTTAAAGCTCAATTGAAAAGAATAATAGTTATATGCAACTAAAAGAGCTCAATGTTGTTGCCATTGGTGGAGGTCACGGTTTAGGGCGTGTGCTTTCTACCCTTTCCTTTTTAGGAAACCAACTAACAGGTATTGTCACTACAACAGACAATGGCGGTTCTACGGGTCGTTTAAGAAAACGTAGCAGTTCTATTGCTTGGGGCGACTTACGCAACTGTCTGACACAATTAGTTGACGAACAATCAGTTGGTAGTCAACTATTCGACTTTCGTTTTGACGGCCAAGATGAACTTGGTGGTCACAACTTAGGTAACCTTATCTTATATGGCTTAGGCCAAATACATTCTAGACCGCTAGAGTCAATCAAATTAGTTCGTCGACTACTTGGTGTTAAAACCCCGGTTTTACCTATGTCAGAAACACCAACTGATTTAATGGCCTTTTATCCCGAAGGACGTTGTCGAGTTGGCGAGTTATCGGTTGATGAAATGCCTGTCATGCCAAAAAATTTAATGTTGGCGCCTTTAGTGAAAACATTGCCTAATTGCACTGATGCGATTTTAAATGCTGACCTTATTATTTTAGGCCCTGGTAGCTTCTTAACCAGTATTGTTCCACCATTACTGGTACGTGATATTAGCAACGCGCTTAAACAAACCAAAGCACACAGAGTCTTTATCGACAACATTGTTGCTGAAAACAGCCCAGCTAGCGATTTATCACTAGATGAAAAACTCGATTGGATTGAAGAGAATATTGGTTGTTTACCAATTGACAGTGCTATTTGTCACGATCACAGCATTACTTCAAATCGTATTGGCGTTTGTCACCATGAATTAAGTAGTGACACGACAGCGCATTATCATAGTCGAGATAAACTTATCGCGGCGTTAAATATGTGCATATCAAAGGCCCTTTCAACTGCCGATCCACAACATGCAAGTGCAGTAAATTCCAACTGAACATAAATAACGTAATAACATTAAAAAAGCCAACGAATAATCGTTGGCTTTTTAGTCATTATAGGGTGATTTATTAGAAGTTACTTCTGTCGTTCGTCTTCACTAATACGACTAGCAACCGCGCCCATTTGACCTTTATATTTGGCATCATCTCGCTTATTGTATGGTCTTAATGCACTCGATGACATAGTTTCAAAATTAAGCGCTGCAATTTTCATTTTTGGACGCAATGCTAGCGGAAGTTTACCACTGTTATAAAATTCTAAGACGATTTGCCCTGACCAGCCAGGATCAATTCGATGTGCTGTAACGTGCACCATAAGCCCTAAACGAGCAAGCGAAGAACGACCGTCCAACCAACCAACGATATCATCAGGCAAAGTCACCGACTCGTAAGTTACCGCTAACGCTAGTTCTCCTGGGTGCAAAAAAAATGCTTCACCGTCAGGAATATAAATTTCATCGCTCATTACTGAGTTCATGGCTTTTTGCATTTCATCTTTCGGGCCACTTAGGTCAATATATGGCGCGGTATGATCCTGAAAAACACGAAATTCGTTCCCTAAACGAATATCAACACTTACACCTGAAATCATGCTGCTATCGGGTGTTGGCGCTATTTTAATTCGCCCTTGGCTAATACTTTCTTCAATATCTTTGTCACACAATCTCATGATTATTCTTCTTAGATTTAGGATTTAAATTCTTTAAACGGCTGATGCGACCATTTAACTAGTAATTATGCAGTGATTCTTTTGCAGTGCTATACCTCAACCACATTCGCGGTTGTTGGGCTACGCATATCAAGTTGATAAAAGGTTTGCGCTGCAACGTTTCGTGCTATTTTACGATAGAGCTGAGCCAATTCGCCAGCGCTATCTTCATTTATTAAACAACTACCACTGTCAGCCTCTTCTCGAATGCGAATATCTAATGGTAACTGGCCTAATAATTTTGTTTTAGCAGTATTAGCGATACGTTCACCACCACCTTCGCCAAATAAATGAGCATGGTGGCCACAGTTATCACATTGGTGATAACTCATGTTTTCAATAATTCCCAAGACAGGCAGTTTAACTTGCTCGAACATCGCCATACCTTTTACTGCATCGACTAAGGCAATATCTTGTGGTGTGGTAATAACAAGCGCCCCTGCTACCGGCACTTGTTGAGCCAACGTTAATTGAATATCACCAGTACCTGGCGGCATATCTACAATTAAATAATCTAATTCAGGCCAGTCAGTTTCATTAAGCAACTGTGAAAATGCTCGACTTGCCATTGGCCCACGCCAAACGGTTGCGTTAGCATCATCAACTAAAAAACCTATCGACATTGCCGTTAAATTGTTGGATTCAAGTGGAGTGATCAGTTTACCGTCACTTGAGGTTGGCTTTTCTCCTTTTAAACCCAACATAGTTGGAATTGAAGGGCCATAAATATCAGCGTCTAAAATACCAACATTACAACCTTCTGCTATTAAGCCATAGGCTAGATTCACCGCGGTAGTAGACTTCCCCACCCCGCCCTTACCTGACGAAATAGCAATAATATTTTTAACACCCTTAATAGCATGTTGTCTGACAGGCTCAATTTGGTATTGAATATCAAAATGAATAGGTAAGTTAATCAATGCCGTTAATTGTTCAGCAATTTCATTCAACTCTCCGTCACACGGAAATGGCAACTGTGCAGTAATTACTATTTCGTCTTTAATGGTACTCATGCTAATTGATTGACTTACTGATAAAAAGCCAGCCGGAAATGAGTCAGAACGATAAGCATCAAGAAAATTACTAATTGCCTGCTGAGTTTCGGCAGAAGGGTCATTTTTAGAAAACATATTTTTAGTAAACTTATTTTTTGATAAAAAACTTGAGAACATTTTTAAAACGCGTTTTATCTAACCTTTTATCACATAAAGGCGATAATTCTTAATGAAAAGTAATGACAAATTCTGTACCATTCACCGCATAATTACCACCAATAATATGTAAACTTTATATGTCTGTATCAAAGTCATCTGTATCATCAGCAGATAAACGTAAAATTTTAGTTACTTGTGCCCTTCCCTACGCCAACGGTTCAATTCATCTTGGTCATTTATTAGAGCATATTCAAACCGATATTTGGGTTCGTTTCCAACGTATGCGTGGTCATGAAACTTACTTTGTATGTGCAGATGATGCCCATGGCACACCTATCATGCTAAAAGCACAAGAACTTGGTGTTACGCCTGAAGAGATGATTGCCGGTGTTCGTGACGAACACATGGCTGACTTTGCCGATTTTCATATTAGCTTTGATAACTATCATTCAACACATAGTGACGAAAACAAAGCTTTTGCCGAAGAAATTTATAATCGCTTGCATGCTAAAGGTCATATAAAAACACGCACTATTTCGCAGTTATACGACCCAGAAAAAGGTATGTTTTTACCAGATCGCTTCGTAAAAGGTACATGTCCAAAATGTAAGAGCGAAGACCAAAACGGTGATAGCTGTGATAACTGTGGTGAAACGTACTCACCTACTGAAGTATTAAATCCGCGTTCAGTGGTTTCAGGTGCTACACCAGTTTTACGTGACTCAGAACACTATTTCTTCGACTTACCAGCTTTTGGCGAAATGCTACAAGAATGGACACGCAGTGGCTCACTACAAGAAGAAATGGCAAACAAGCTAGGTGAGTGGTTTGAGTCTGGTTTACAGCAATGGGATATCAGTCGTGATGCGCCATATTTTGGCTTTGAGATCCCAAATGCCCCAGGTAAGTATTTTTATGTTTGGTTAGACGCGCCTATTGGTTACATGGGTAGTTTTAAAAACCTTTGTGATAAAACAGGCATCGACTTTGATGCTTTCTGGAAATTAGATTCAGACGCTGAGCTTTACCACTTCATTGGTAAAGATATTATTTACTTCCACAGTTTATTTTGGCCAGCAATGCTAGAAGGCGCAGGCTATAGAAAACCAACATCTGTATATGCGCACGGTTTTGTGACCGTAAACGGCGCTAAAATGTCTAAATCTAAAGGGACTTTTATTAAAGGCCGTACTTATTTAGAGCATTTAAATCCAGAATATTTACGCTATTACTATGCAGCAAAATTAACCAGCCGCATTGATGACTTAGACTTAAACTTGGAAGACTTTGCCCAACGCGTTAATTCTGACTTAGTGGGTAAAGTAGTTAATATCGCTTCTCGTTGTGCTAGCTTTATTACCAAACGTTTCGACGGCATGTTGTCAACAAACATTGATGACCAAGCCTTAGCTGATGAAGTAATGGCTGCGGGTGATAGTATTGCTGCACATTATGAGTCTCGTGACTTTGGTCGTGGTATGCGTGAAATCATGGCGTTGGCTGATAAAGTAAACGAATACATCGCCGTGAAAGAACCTTGGCAGTTAGTGAAAGACGAAACTAAGCAGCAAGAAGTACAAGATATCTGTTCATTAGGTATCAACATGTTCCGTACCTTAATGATTTATTTAAAGCCTGTGCTTCCTGTTTTAGCCGACAGCACGGCAGCATTTTTAAATGATGAATTAATTTGGGAAGGTCATAAAACCTTATTAACAGATCATAAGATTAATAAGTTTAAAGCTCTACTTCAGCGTGTTGATATGGATAAAGTCAACGCTATGACCGATGCGTCTAAAGAAAACTTATCAAGCAAAGCTGAAGAAACTAAAGCGAAAAAAGCAGATAAGAAAAAATCTAAAAAGTCAGAGCCAAAGCAAGAACTTACTGGCAAGCCATTAGTTGATGACCCTATTTCAGAAGAAATTCAGTTTG
The DNA here is from genome assembly GCA_913058245.1 of uncultured Colwellia sp. GTDB lineage: Bacteria > Pseudomonadota > Gammaproteobacteria > Enterobacterales > Alteromonadaceae > Cognaticolwellia. Next base: position 294,404 of record CAJXQJ010000001.1, on the reverse strand, counting down.
ATGACTTCGCAAAAGTTGATTTGCGTATTGTTAAAATTGTTAATGCTGAACACGTTGAAAAAGCCGATAAACTTCTAAAATTAACTTTATCTCTTGATAGCGAAGAAGGTGGTGAAACACGCCAAGTATTTGCAGGTATCAAGTCAGCTTACCAACCTGAAGATTTAATTGGTAAACATACCGTCATGGTTGCTAACTTAGCACCACGTAAGATGCGCTTTGGTATGTCAGAAGGCATGGTACTAGCGGCAGGACCAGGTGGCAAAGATCTTTGGATTTTAAACCCTGATGACGGCGCACAACCAGGCATGCGTGTTAAATAATTAACTGACATTTATCTAGCAATATAGGCAAACTTTTACGCAAGTTCAGGTTTGCTTTTTTATATGCAGGAATTAGATTGCGAGCAGATAAAAAATTAATAAATAATACGGACTTAAATACAATTAAAATCACAGTTTCGCTCTATTCAAAATAGGCCATTAGCAATCTTACATCTATATCTTTTATTCACTTTACTATAATGTACAAAATAATAACTCAAATAAGACATAACCTTAGCTGAAAATGAGTAAATTTAAACTTAATCAAGTTCCATTATCTGCGCGCATTATTGTTGCCATGACTATTGGCCTTATTATTGGAAGCCTTGGTTCACCACTTTTCTCAACCGTAAACCATTTAGCAAATGCCTTTGTAATGCTATTGCAAATGACAGCACTGCCTTATATTTCTTTATCTTTAATGGTGGGGATTGGTAGCTTATCTGCAAGCAAGGCGAAATCAGCTTTAAAAAGTAGTGTGGTATTAACCTTGCTACTTATCAGCGTAATGTTATGCTTTATTCTTATCGCACCTTTATCATTCCCAAACTGGCAAACAGCTGAATTTTACAGTGCCAATACCATTAAGGTTAGCCAAGAGTTCAATTTAATTACCCTATTTATTCCATCGAATCCTTTTAATGCTTTTGCAAATGCCATTATCCCTTCCGTGGTACTCTTTAGTGTTTTTATTGGGGTTGGTTTAATGCCAATAAAAAATAAACGGCAAACCTTAAGCGTGCTCAATAATTTACAGCAATCTGTTAGCAATATCAGTAACCTTGTGATGCGCTTTGCTCCCATTGGCGTATTTTGTATCGGTTGGCGAGCAGCTTCCACACTTGATGCTTCTCAGCTGGATGGTTTAATGATTTATGTCGCCAGTGCTTTAGTACTCGTTGCCCTACTTTCTTTCGTTGTATTCCCTGCAATTTTAGCCACGATTACCCCTTTTAGTTATCGCGAAGTTTTAAAAGCTTCCCGAGAAGCCATGATCACTGCATTTGCTACTGGCAGCTTTTTTGTCGTTATTCCTATTATTGTTGAAAAAACTAAGTACCTCATTGCAACGCAATACCCACAAACAGCCAATGCCGATAAAATATCAGACGTTATTGTGCCGATAAGTTTTAGCTTACCCGTAGGTGGTAAATTACTAGCATTACTGTTTGTACTATTTGCGGCGTGGTTTTCTGGTGCATACATTAGCTTTGAAGACTACCTGCAACTCATTGTCATTGGTATTCCACAATTATTTGGTACTAGCACTTTAGCAATGCAAAATTTATTGGAGTTATTCAATGTTTCGGGTGCAATGTTTGACTTCTTTATTGTCGCTGAGAACTTAGCCGTTGGTCGTTTATCAGCACTATTATCAGTGACTTTTGCTAGTTGTTTACCATTGCTCGTTGCCACCAGCATGGCAAAAGCTTTTCGTATTAAAAAAATTACGCTAATAAAGAATTTGGCTTTTATTCCGGTGCTGTCTGTTGTGGCATTTATTAGTCTCAAGTTTGCATTTAGTTCAATAAGTTACCAATACCAAGGTTATAGTAAATTTATCGAGCGTGATTTTTTAATGGAAAACGTCACCAGCAAATATTTAGATAAACCTGACGCATTCAGTACCACAGTTCAACCATTCACAGGTGTTCTTGAACGTATTAAACAACGCGGCTTTATTCGGGTTGGTTATTTTCGAGATGACCTACCTTATTCATTTCATAATAATGATGGCAAACTTGTTGGTTTCGATATTGAAATAATGAATCAATTAGCAATAGATTTAAATGTTGATATTGAGTTCGTAAAAATCTTTCATAATCAAGCAAAGCCATTGCTTGAGTCAGGCTATTTAGATATTACTTCTGGTGTTCCTGTTATTCCTGATAATATGGCTCAATTCACTTTAACAATGCCTTATAGCACTCAAAATATTGCGATTGTTGTAAAGGATAAACGACGAGCAGAATTTACTGATTGGGATACTATATTGCAACGTGAAGATTTAACGTTAGGGATCCCTGAGACCTTTTTCTATAAAAAAGCGGTTGCTCGCAACTTTACCAAAGGCAAAGCTTGGGAAATTTCAACACCAAGATTATTCTTCAAGAGCGAATTTGAACATATAGATGCAATGATATACGGCGCTGCAGCATCCTCAGCTTGGACATTACTTAACCCTGACTACACCGTAGTTGTGCCAAAACCTGAACTTGCGCCCTTGTTTATGGCATTTCCAATTAATAAAGACGATCATGCCTTTGAACTATTTATGCGAAATTGGATCTCAATGAAACAACAAAGCAAGACTATAGATAAACTCTTCAATTATTGGATTGAGGGTAATTCCAGCTTAGCAAATTAAACTCTGATGCTTCATCATAGAGCTACAGATAAGAATCGACTTAAAATGACTTTAAAAGCAATGACTAAAACAAAGAAATTATTTACCAAACGTAACACTAGCAGTTTGATAGCCGCATTAATATTTACCACTGGCTGTGCAAAAATTAATGATATATCCACTAACTTAGATCGCGATAACTTCAAACATTATTTTTCACCAACAAAAGTGAAAATTGTTGAAAGCGAAAAGGACTTCTCTGGCAAGTTTAAATTTGTCGGCTTGGTTGAAGGTGAATCGTGTCAGGAAAAAGCACATCATGCTGCCCCAAGTGAAATTGATGCTCGCACAGAAGCAAGACGTAACGCCTATGAGTTAGAGGCAAACGCCATAATTTTTAGTCAATGTGTGATGATAGAGTCAGATCAGGCAGCAAAATACTGTGTTGCTTCAACAGTTTGTTATGGACGCGCTTACCAGGTTGAACAAACAAGCAATGACTAATAACGTTAACTTTGATGTTATTGGCACTATAGATTCCCCATACAAAGAAAAGTTTGCGATACCACGTCAACCCGGTATTGTTAGTGCCGCGCAAGGAAAAGTGATATTAAACGGTAGTGCAAATAGTATGGATGCTGTGCGAGGTTTAGAGCAGTTTAGCCATATCTGGCTGCTTTTCGTTTTTCATGGCACACAAGACTTAGGCTGGAAACCTCTCGTGCGACCACCACGTTTAGGCGGTAACAAAAAGCTTGGTGTTTTTGCAACTCGCTCCACATTTCGGCCTAACCCTATTGGTATGTCAGTGGTTAAGCTCGATAAAATTGAACAACAAGGCACGCAGGTTATCCTTCATATTAATGAATTAGATTTACTCGATGGCACGCCTATAGTCGATATTAAACCTTATGTTCCTTACGCTGATATTATTGATCATGCACAAGGTGGTTATGCACATCAACCACCAGAAACTAACATTAGTGTCGAGTTTTCAGATGATGCAAAAACGATTTTAGCTAAAGTAGTTTCAGAGTATCCGACATTACAAAGCCTTGTTGAACAAGTGTTAAAACAAGACCCTCGCCCTGCCTATAAACAAAAAAGCATTGACGAGAGAGTCTACGGGATGACGTTATATGATTTTAATATTCAATGGCAGATGGTGGGTGCTTCAACACTGCGGGTAATATCCATCAACATAACCAAAAATAAATCATAAATATAAACATGTTGTCCGATTTTCGCGACTTTTCCAGTATCGCATATGTAATAGTGACACAGACTTTAAATCAACTCATTAAGGAAAAGTATTGAAAGGCTCAAATTCACATAATTACCAAGCAAGCATAGAATTACTTTTACTAGCATCTATTTGGGGTGCATCTTTTATGTTTATGCGGGTTGGTAGCCCCGAATTTGGCCCAGTTCTTTTTACAGCAATTAGAACAGCTATTGCCGCTATTTTTTTATTTAGCTGCTTAGTACTTTATAAACAAACGAATGCACTTAATGGTCGATGGCGACAAATATTTATTGTTGGAGCATTAAACACCGCAATACCATTTGTTTTATTTGGTTACGCAACTCTAACGCTTACTGCGGGCACCACATCGGTACTTAACGCCACAACTCCAATGTTCGGAGCTTTAGTGGCATATTTTTGGTTAAAAGATAAATTAACTTTCAGTGCAACAATTGGTTTATTGATTGGTTTTTTCGGGGTTTATTTATTAGTCTCTGAAAACCTGCACTTCACGAGTACCGAAACTCAAGGCAATAATGCTTTATTACCAACCTTAGCGGCAATGTTAGCAGCGCTTTGTTATGGTATTTCAGCGAATTATACTAAAAAGCATTTTACTGGCATAAAACCTTTGGCATTAGCGGCCGGCAGCCAAATTTCAGCGACGTTAATGTTATTACCTGTCAGTTTGTTTTTTATCCCCGAAAATGTCCCAAGCAATAATGCCATTTGGTCAGCATTGCTTATCGGTATTATCTGTACAGGCATTGCCTACATTTTATTTTTTCGCCTTATTGCACAGCTTGGTCCTGCAAAAGCAATTTCTGTCACTTATTTAATTCCGGCCTTTGGTATTTTATGGGGAGCATTATTTCTTGGAGAAACCATTAGCTTAACTATGTTGATTGGCGGTATAGTCATTTTACTTGGTGTCGCTCTCACCACTGGCGTCATTAAAAGAAAATAATACTTATTTCGCGAAGTACTGCATCCAATTATCGCAGTATATAAAATAAATAAGCTAAAACAAGAAAAGGCTGTTATTACAGCCTTTTCTTGTTATCAGTCGCAAGATAAAAATATTATTGTTGCTTAACAACTTGTCCTGACTTCATAACAAAATCAACATCAAGTAGTTCATTAATATCATTTAGCGGACTTGCATCTGTGGCAATAATATCAGCAATTTTACCAACCTCTAAAGTGCCTAATGTTTTGCTTTTTCCTATTAAGTCAGCACCATGAATAGTCGCCGAAATAAGAATGTCTTGTGGTGTCATACCTGCTTCAAACATCAATTGCGCTTCCCTAGCATTAGTACCATGCTTTGAAACACCGCTGTCAGTACCATAGGCTATTTTAACGCCCGATTTATAGGAGCGTTTAAAATTTTCAATCATGTCACCGCCAACCCGAATTGCCTTGGCTTTAATTTCAGGTGACATAAAATTGGTGGTTTTGGCTAAATTCACCACAGTATCACCTGCCATTAAGGTAGGTACTAAATAAGCACCACCTTTTTTAAACAGTTTAATACTTTCTTTATTGGCATAACTGCCGTGTTCAATACTATCAACGCCAGCTCGTAATGCCGCATTGATACCGGCGGCGGCATGAGCATGGCTCGCTACTTTTCGCCCTAATGCATGCGCAGTATCAACCACCTCTTTTATTTCATCATCTGCCATTTGTTGGCCGGTGCCAGTATCAGTGTCTGACAAAACACCACCTGTTGAAGTTATTTTAATGACATCTGCACCATATTTAATGGCATGACGTGTCGCTCGGCGACAATCATAAGGGCCATCACATACGGTTTCAGCTGTATTCATTTTCATTAAATCAGGTGCCATACCATCAACATCACCATGACCGCCAGTTACAGCAACACTAGTTCCCGCAGCAATAATTCTTGGCCCAAGTACCCAGCCACGATTTATACCATCGCGTAAAGCAAACATTTGTTCTGCACTACTGCCTAAGTCTCGCACTGTGGTAAAACCTGCCATCAGGGTTTTCTTAGCAAAATAGGCACTTTTCATTAAGGTATCTGCGTCAGATAAGTTAACGGTTTCACTATCATTTTTAGGCCCCAGTTCACCTTGCAGATGTACATGCATATCCATTAGCCCGGGCATAACAAAACTTGATGATAAATCGATTAATTGCGCATCATCAGCAAAATCACTTGCGGCAGCAAAACCTGACTTAATTGCTGAGATTTTGCCATCAGTGATCACTAACGTTTGTTGTTTGAGTGGCGCTTTACCTGCAGTAACAAGTAATTCCCCAGCATGAATAACGGAAGTATCTGCCAGCGCAGATTGCGATAGTGCTGCACTTACCAATAGCGCAACCGATGTCATTGATGATTTTAAGGTATTCATTTGCCAAGCCTTATTGTTATTATTTAAGCAGAATAAAGACAATAACAGTATGACAAAAAAGGTTGCAAGAGAAATCGACAAATGGTGAATTTATTCAGCTCGACAACCGTGCAAACTAGTTTGAACGCTACTTAAATATTCCAACAATAAAAAACCGGCTTATAGCCGGCTTAATAAGTTATGTTGCTATACAACTTAATGGTGATGACCGCCAACACCATGAGCATGGCCATGTTCAACTTCTTCAGCAGTTGCTTCACGTACATCAACAACTTCTAGGTCGAAAGTTAATACTTTACCTGCTAAAGGCGGATTAATATCAACCGTAACCATAAATTTACCTGCTTTAATTACCGTTACTTGGCGTTGGCCAGCATCGGTTTGCACCGCTGCAGTCATGCCTTTTTTCCACTTAGCACTTGGTGTAGGTAGTCCTTGCAAGTGTTTTACAGGTACACGTTGAATAGCATCTTCTTGACGCTCACCGTAAGCATCTTCAGGTTGTAAAGTAACTGAAAATTTATCACCAGTTTCTTTACCCGCTAACGCGTTTTCAACACCAACTAACATGTTTTTATAGCCGTGTAGGTATGCAAGTGGGTCGCCAGAGTGTGAGCTTTCTATTTCAGCACCTGCTTCATCTTTTAAGGTATAGTGAAACTGAACTACAGTTTTATCGGTAATCTTCATTTATCTTCCATCAATGTTTTTATTCAGCTGCATTTTAAATAACAACTATATTTGCTCGGGAGTTTAACAAATTACCAATAACCACACCACTGCCATTTAATACTGGGTATCTAGGCCCAAAGTAATAAAATAACAACGCTGGCAATGATTAACGCCATACCAACATATTCAACTGTTGAGATTTTTTCTTTGAAGAAGCGGTAAGTAATAAATAACGTGATAAAAAACTCTACTTGCCCTAATGCTTTAACAAATGCTGCATTTTGTAAACTGGCGGCGGTAAACCAACCAATAGAGCCAATTACACTGGTAATACCGACAAATAAACACAAACGCCATTGAATGAACATTGTCAGTAATTGTTGCTTATCTTGAAAATAAATATAAATAAGTGACATTAATGATTGAACAGTGATCATAAACACTAAAGTAATAGCTGCACTTAACAGTAAATCAGTATTTAAGGCTAAACTTGATTGGCGGATCAGCAAAGTTGTGATCGCTAATCCTAAACCCGAAGCTAAGCCAAACCCTGCCCCGGGATTTTGAAAAACATCACGAAAAGTAAACTTAACTTTCGAAACAAGTAATACACCGACAACGCCAATAATCACTGAAATCCAGCCTAGAATAGACATACTGGCTGAGAATAATAACGCCCCAACCACAGCCACTTGAATGGCTTCGGTTTTTGCTAAACTCGTCGCTACAGCAAAGTTTCGGTACTTAAACGCGGCCACTAAACAGACAGTACCGATAATTTGCATAACACATGCAACAAGTGCATATTGCAAAAATTGAGAATTTAAATGGGGTAATGGCAATGCTCGGTAATCAAGCATCCACCATAAATATAACCACGCGAACGGCAAGGCATAGATATATCTAACACCTGTGGTTGCCATCGCATTTAAATGCGTTGTTAATTGCTTTTGCCCCGCGGTGCGAATAGCTTGCATCAATGCTGCGAGCAAGGTGAAGTAAATCCAAATGTCCAAAAAATCTCAAATATCCAGCCAGTTAAGAGCAATATTGTATGGTTTACGCATAGGAAAAACTATAATCGAATTGGTATATTCAATATCCAATCCTTATATTTTTGATATTTTTGCTGCCGATATTATTTTAACTAGCTCTGTCATTAGCGCCCTGCTACATTAGCCACTAACATTACAGCAAAATCATAATAGCTAAGGAAAATTCTTATGCGCCTATTATTACTACTTTTACTTTTGCCATTTATTAGCGTTTCGCAAGTGATCGGAAGCGACAACCATGGTTTTCAATTAAAAATTGAAAAAGAAGTAAACGTCGATAAAGCCACGGCCTATCAACAGTTCATTAATGTGAGCCAATGGTGGAATGCGGACCATACATGGTTTGGTAATTCTGAAGAACTTTCTATTGAACCTGTGGTTGGCGGCTGTTTTTGCGAAATTAACGGTGACAAGCAAGCGATGCACATGACTATTTCTTATGTTGAGCCAAATAACGAAATTAAGATGGTTGGCGGTTTGGGACCATTACAAATGATGGGACTAAATGGCGGTATGTCATGGAAGTTTGATGCGATTGATGACAAACGCACAAAAATTACCTTTCATTATCAAGTGTCTGGTTATGTTAATGGTGGCTTAACCAAACTAGCACCAATTGTTGATCAGGTGCAGCGTTTGCAATTAACTCGATTAGCCAATCTGCTTAATACTGGTAATGCTGACGGGACAGATACGGCACAATAACTGGTCGAACCTGTTGAGTTCTATTCCATAAAGAGGTAACTTAATTACACTTAATTTGCCTCAGCCTTTTTTATGAATAAACTACATCACATAGACGGATATATAGAAACCATTCTGCTCGCTGAATATCCTGATAAATTTCTATTACTCGACGGTTGTTGTCGCGCAGACATTAGCATTATTGAAAACTTTATCTGCAACGAACGTCAGCGTTCAATGTCTGAACTCGAATTAATTGTCGTCACTCATATGCACCCAGATCATGCTGGAGCAGCACAAGCACTTCGAAAAAAATACGGTTGTAAGATTGCCGCAGCTAATGTTGCGGGTCAATGGTACTCAGGCATAGACGGAAAACTTATGCACATTACCGACATGCTGCTAACTTGGTGGGTGGCAGGTAAAATGAAAAAGCCAAAACAACTGATTTATTACCCCAGCACTTTAACACCAGATTATTACCTAACGGATTGTCAAAACTTGCCTGGTTTTCCCGACTGGCAGGCGCATTTCACTCAAGGCCATACCGACCGCGATTTATCATTACAACATTTACCAACAGAACAAATATATGTTGCAGATTTAATGGTGAAAGTAAGAGGAAAGTTTATTCCCCCTTACCCAGTTTTCTATCCAAATCGCTATGGTCAGTCTTTGGCAAAAGTTAAAGCACTTAATGCTAAGTCATTGTTATTAGCTCATGGCGCAAAAGTGCAACTTAGCGAACAAGAATGGCAACATCTAATAGCACTAGCGCCAACTAAACCAGTTACCCATTGGCGCTCAGTAAAAACTAAACTTAAACGAGCACTGTTCAACCGATAGCGCTAAATACCATTAGCAGAAGCTCCCTAGCTTTGGTAAATCCAAGCTAGGAATGATTTAGACTCAGTTACATTGGTAAATTGAATAATTTTTTTACCTAATTTATCAGTAACTGCTACAGCATTTTTATTAACGGAAACTGCACGAACCGGTGATACGATCGAATACGTCGTACCTTGATATGTATAAGACATAATAAAACTCTCTTTATGTGCCACTGCACGCAATTGCGCCTAGCGGCTTAAACAACAAAAGCTATATTATTGTGATGTAGAACTTCTATATTTCTTGTTATGCAAGTATGAAAATTAACAACGTTCGCGGGCAAACGGCCCGAAAATTCAGACAATAATTTAAGCTTAATAAATTAAGTGATGACTAACTGTGAAAGGGAAAGACAAAACATGATTATGTAAATAATCGGTTAAATAAACTAGATAGTGAATAAATAACCCGCGCACTATATTGTAATGTTCAGATAAAGTAAACACCTTTAATGTTAATAACTTTGGTTACACTTGGCTTTGTTGCTAATTATAAGCAATGAAATTGCGTATAGTTCAAGCTATACGCACTCAATAGTTACTCTTCTTTAACTTGATAGCGATAACGAGACTCTAATTCACTAACCCCTAAGCCACTTTGCTTTTTCACTTTAATTTGCACGCTAATACGTTCTTTTAGCGCATCAACATGACTAATAACACCAACCATTTTTCCGCTAGCATTTAGGTTATCCAAGGCATCAAGTGCGACTTCTAAGGTGTCGTTATCAAGCGTGCCAAAGCCTTCATCAAGAAATAATGAATCAATGCTGGTTTTTGCACTGACTAAATCAGACAGCGCTAACGCTAGTGCTAAGCTAACCAGAAAACTCTCACCACCAGACAAGGTTTTTGTGTCACGCACACTATCAGCCTGCCAAGTATCAAGCACCTCTAACGCTAAGTTGTCACTTTGCTGACGTTGTAATTGATAACGGCCATGTAGTCGATTCAATTGTTGATTAGCTAAGAACACTAAGTGAGATAACGTCAGCCCTTGGGCAAATTTTCTAAACTTCGCACCGTCAGCAGCGCCAATTAAACCATTAAGATGTGATAAATCATCTAATGCTTCACGCTTATCTTTAATCTCCGCCAACAAATGTTGCTGCTGTTGTTGATGCTTTTCATTTTGTTTAAGTTGTTGGGTTAATTGCCCTTGGCGCAATTGTAGCTCTTTAAGTGCTTGCTGACATTTATCTGCTTTCTCTTCAAACGCTGCGAGCTCAATATTAGCCAGGTTTTCTTTACCTGAGAAAATAATCGAGTGAAGCTCACTATCTTCATCAGGAGACTGGTCATCAACTTGCTTTGTAATTTGCTCGTCTATTTTCTCTTCGAAAGTTGTTTTTAGGTGCTGTTGTATGTCTTGCTTTTCCTGCTCAAGTTGTGCAAATTGCTGCGTCGCCTGTTTTAATTGACCATTAGCCTGTTGAATTTGTTGCTCAAGGCTAGCTTGCAACTGTTGTAAACTTTGCTTTTGTTCAGGGCTTAAAAGTGCCGCTAAAAAACTCGCTTGATCATCGAAAATACTGGCCGAAAGCTTAGCCAGCCATTGTTGATTTGCTAGTTCTTGTTGTGGTTGTAACTGCATTCTAGCTTCATTATTGCCGGTGATTTGACCATGAATATTCTGCAATTGCTGTTGTTGATCGTTATGAGTCAATTGCAATTGTGCTATTTGTTGTTCAAATTGCTGCTGCTGCTGCTTTAATTGCTCTCTAACTTTTTGTGCATCTTGCTCAGCAAATAATGCTTGTCGCTGCTGTTTAATATCATCCAATTGCTGCTGACATTGCGTCAACTCTGCAAATAGAGTACTGACATGCAATTGTAATTGTTGGCTCTGACTATTTGCGACCGCTAGTTGCTGCTGTGTTTGTTGCAGTGCCTCTTTATCATTACTAAGTGCCTGTATAGCTTGTTGGTATTGGGCAATATCTTGCTCTAATTTTTGCAACCAATGTTCGGTTTCAGCCTCTGCGTGCTCTACATTTATCTCAACTGTGCTTTCAGTTGTGGCTAATAACGAAAATAAAGCAAAGTTTTCGGGTAAATTAATATTGGCAGTACTGATCTCGGTAGAAAACATTCGCACTTGCTCAACAAGATAACTCTGCTTTTCAGTAATTGTTGTTTGTAATTGAGCTAGCTCAAGATTTAGCTGTGTAAACTGCACCGTTTGCGTTTGTATTTTTCCCTCTAAATTCAACACCACCTTTTCTTGGTTTGAAAGCAATTGCCCCTGTTGTTGATACGCTTGTTTTAAGATTTGAATTTGCTGGTTGAGATCAGTTAATTGCTGAAATTGTTGTTGATGGCATAATAGTACCTGCTCAATTTGCGCATACTCTGCTAGCTCACAACTTAATTGCAATAACGGTTGTTGTTGCTGCCACATTACTTGCAGTTGAGCTTGTTCTTGAATTTTCGCCTGCTTTGCTTCACTTTGAAAACTGATTTTATTTTCAAGCGCTTTGTGTTGCACTCTTAACTCTGAGCCCTGCTTTTCAATATCGGCAAAAAATTGCTTTAATTGTGCTAAACGTAATTGTTGCTCGCTATTGTTGCTGCCAGCATTCGCTGACTCTGCACTTAACGCCTGATAGGTATCAATGGCGGGGTGTTGCTTAGAGCCACATAATGGACATGGCTGCTCAGGTAATAACTTAGTACGATGCTCACTTAACGACAGTATTAGCTTCTCTTGCTCAACAATAAGCTCAACATCTGCAATTTCCACTTTCAGCTGTTTATATTGCTCCCTCAACGGCGTAATTTGCGCCATGAGTGCAGCCGACTGCTGTTGATCTTCTTGTACACTTCTTTCAATATCAACAAGTTCAGTGACTAAAGCTTGAAAGCGCTGAGCACTATGTTTAATTTGTGCATGCTCAGCTATATTTGACTGCATATTATGCAACTGTTGTGTTAATGCTTGTTCACTTTCACAACCTTGTTGTTTAAGTAAACTCATTATTTCGGCTTCTTTTACACTAAGCATTTGTTGCTGTTGCTGCAGTGAACTTTGCTCTTGCTGTAATTGCGCTTGTGCTTGCGTTAATGACTCTGAACCGGCCGATTGCTTCGTAAGTAATTGCCTTTGTTGTGCGCTTTGCTCAATAATGGTTTTCTTTTCAGTCAGCAATTGCTGACTAATGTTACGCCATAGTGCTATTTTTTCTGGCAGTGGCGCTAAGTTCGCATGTTGTTCAATAAATGTTTGTGCATCAGCTAAAGATTTTTTTTGTTGTTGTTCGGTATGATTTAATGTCGCTAATTGCTGCTGATCAACGCTAAGTTCTTTTTCGCTCGCTTGATGCTTTTGCTGCGCCTGCTGCTTGTGCTCTGCTAATTGACTAATTTTGTGATCGAGCGGTAATACCTGCTCAACAATGAGCTGCTCAGTAATCTGCTGTTGCACTAAAAAGTTTTTTTGCGCCGTTAATGATGCCTCTAGTGCCTGTTTTTCGTTATCAAATAATTGCTGACGTTGCTTTAACTCTGCATCAAGCACACCTTGTTGCTGGCTTAGTTGCGATAATTGCTCTGTTAGTTGCGTGAGTTGTTGATAATCAACACGCAACTGCTCTGCGGGCTCGGCACGTGTTAAGGCTTCAAGCTGCTCTTGCTGTGCAAACTGTTGCTCTTTAGCATCAGTTAAATGCGAACTTGCTTGCTGTTGCTGTTGCTTGACCGATTGCTCATTTACTAAACAAGCTTTAACTTGGTGCCAAAAAATAAGATGTTGATCTAATGTTTTTTGTTGGTGGTCATTCCTAGAAATGTCGCTCTCAATACTTTGCTGCTGATCTTTCGAAAGCAGCTGCATACCATCACGTAAGCCCTCTAGTTGTTTTAAATCACGACTTGCTTCTTTGTGTTGTTCAAAAACCGTTTTTGAAATATCACCATAAATTTCACTACCAGTTAGCTCTTCTAACAAGTCAGCACGGTCATTAGCAGGTGCATTTAAAAAGGCAGCAAACTCCCCTTGCGACAGCATCATAGATTTTCTAAAACGTGCAAAGTCCAAACCGGTTAAACGAGCAATTTCACTGCGTATATCTGAAACCTTACTGGCAATAACATCAGCCTCACCGGCCTCTAAATCGGTAATTTTAGCCAGCTCTGCTGTCGGTTTTTGTAAATTACCTTCAATACTGTTTTTTGCTCGGCGCTGACTCCAAAAAGCACGATACGCTTGCCCTTTAACTTCAAACTCAACTTCAGCTAAACAATTTGCCGTATGGCGTGTCATTAATTGGTTTTGTTTATCTGTGATCGTTAGTCGTGGAGTTTGATGGTAAAGCGCCAAGCACATGGCATCGAGAATAGTGGTTTTACCGGCTCCTGTGGGGCCAACAATGGCAAAAAGTGCACTGGTGTCAAATGGCGCTTGGGTAAAGTCAATTTTCCAGTGACCTTTAAGCGAATTAATATTTTCAAAGCGTAGCGATAATATTTTCATTGTTCTTGCTCCACTTTCGTTGAGCTTGATAGTTCTTGAGAACCGGACGACAATCCAGGTTCAGACGCTAACTGAGTTTGCTCAGCAATGTTTGAGTACAAGATATTTAACCGTGACTTTCTTACTAATTGTTCTTCTGATTGCCAATCTTCGAGCGCTATACGGGCATCAAATACTTCCTGCACACTCAGTTCACTTAAGGTGATTTTCTTTTCATTATTAGGCATTTTTGCTCGTGCTTTTTTGCTGCGCCGAACCAATAACACGTCAACAGGTAGCTCTTTAATTACTTGCTCGATACGCGCAGTTAAATCTTGCAAGTACTCTGCACTTTCAATTTCAATATCGAGCCAAATTTTTTCTTCTGTTTTGTTATTTAGCTGCCTTTGTTCGTTAACAACATCGGCAATGTCATTCGATAAGTTTTCCAAATTTGTTTTCACCATAGCCAATGGTTGAAAGCATGGCACATCACATAGTTCAACATTGACAAGTTCACCCTGCGAAACTTCAGCGATTACAATGTTTTTTTGCCATTTTACTTCATCAAAACTCAATGCAATGGGTGAACCGCTATAGCGAATATGTTCACTCTTTGTCACCTTTTGTGGGCGATGAATATGCCCCAACGCAATATAATCAGCAGCCGGAAATTCACTTGCTGGAAAAGCTTCTAATGTACCTATGTAGATATCGCGTACTGACTCTGAGGTTGATGCGCCAATTGTCGTTAAATGCCCTGTGGCAACGATAGGCAAGCGTGACTCTTCACTTCCCTGCTGCTGAGCTAAGTTCTGCGCATGGTCGAATAAATTTTTGTAATGTGTAGAAATAGCCTGCTGTAGTGATTGCTGTTTCTCTTGTGCTGATTGTCCCGCATAGCTTTTAACTATGTCGCGCGGACGAATAAATGGAATAGCGCAAATAACGGCTTGTTGCTCTGTTTTTAAACTATTAAGCACAAACACTTGCTCGGCAATATTATCGCTAGCAGCCGAAATCACCCGTGTTGAAAGCTGTTTTACTAATTGCTTTGACTCTGAAAGCATGGCCACCGAATCATGATTGCCAGCTAACACCACCAATTGACAATTAGCTTTATGCAATTTAGCGATAAAATCGTAATACATTTCTCGGGCATAACTTGGCGGTGTACCGGTATCGAAAATATCACCAGCAACTATTATGGCGTCAATCTCATGCTGCTTTGATAGTTCAATCAACCAATCTAGAAACTGCTGATGTTCATTTGCACGACTTTTGCCGTAAAAATGTTGCCCTAAATGCCAGTCAGAAGTGTGAATAATTCGCATAGTTTTTCAGCGCGCCAAAGTCATGAAAGTCAAAGCAAATATTCTACCTAGTCTCTGCTAGGGTTACTACAGAACTTAACAGAAACATCAGCAAAAGTTATATGCGTTATACTGAAACTGGAAAAGATAAATTCTCATTGCGCAATTTTGCTCAAATATTCAAACATTCAGTAAAATTCTCGCAAAAATTTAAAAGGCTATGTTTATGGAAAATCAGATTGTTTGGGTTGATATTCCCGTCATCAATTTATCACGCGCGATAGAGTTTTATAGCGCAATACTTAAAGGTGAAGTGAAATTAGAGGAGTTTGACAACTTTACATTTGGTTTATTACCCCATGCAGAAACCAATGTTTCGGGCTGCTTGGTACCTTCACCACCCGAACAAATTTTCACTTCTGGTCCACTGATTTACTTTAATGTAAATGGTCGACTTGATGATGCAGTTAAACAATCAGAAATGCATGGCGGACGAATTATTGAAGAAAAGCTTTCAATGGGAGGTCATGGCTTTCGCGTGATTATTCATGATTCAGAAGGCAACCGTATTGCACTGCATAGTAATACGGCTTAAAAACAACTTGCACTTACGGCATAGAAATAGCTAACACTTTATACCGACACTACAACCCCCCTCTAGCTCTTATTGCCTTTTTCGATTAGTATTTCCATGTTTTTCTTCGCTTTACTGTAGCCAGCTGCAATTGCTTTTTTATACCAATATATAGCTAGATGATAATCTTTTTGAACATGCTGTTTAGCCCATAAATGTTCCGCATGACGCCCTAATGAATGCATTGCACTTCCGTCACCTTCAACTGCGGCCTCATTCAATAGCTGAATACCCTTATTAGATTTATTGCTTCTCCGGAGTAAAAGTAGCCCATATAAACGTTTAGCTTGAGTAGAACCTTGCAATACTACTTTTAAATACCATGATTCAGCTTTGCTAAAATAATTCTTTTTGTCACTAAGTTTTGATGCTCTGGAAAACCTTAATGCATAATTATTTGCAAGCATCAGTTGCGCATCAACGTTTCCACGTTGTGCAGATCGCGAAATTAACTTCTTGGCCTTATCAAAGTCTTTACCTCCAACTAATGTTCCAGTCTGATATAAAGCGCCAAGCATAAACTCAGCATCAATATATTGAGAACTTGCTGCCATCTCTAAATAATAAAGAGACTCCTTGCTCCTACTCTTTAATAGCTGTTGATTTTGAAAAAACAGCATAAATAATTTATATTGCGCGCTTACTGAGCCTGTATTTGATTGTAATTTTAACGATTCATATTGACTGAACAACTCCCCTTTAGGCAAAGGGCTCTTTATTTCGTCAGAATAACTGAGTTTTATCAATAGAGTGTTTATAATTAGAATTAAAGTTAAAAGGCGCATGTCTAATGAACTATTCTTTGTATTTCAGTTTGATTTTATCAAAGCCCGCATCCAAATAGAACCACCAATAAAGAAGCGCGATACCAGACGTAAAAGCTGAAAGCTGAGCGACTTCGACTTGCAATGAAAATATCAAATAAACAAGGCAAGGTGATACAGATATACACCAGCAGAAAAAGAAATGTAAATACAAAGAACTACTAATATTAGCTAACAACTTGGTTTCACTACTCACCAATGCTATTAAGAGACCTAAAGTTAAAAAAATAACGGCCATAGTTATAGATGATTGCATTACTGAATAAACTGACATAGCACATGTTAAAAGCAACAAAAGAAAACTTGGTCTTAATGCAAATGGTGAATTTATAAGTTTTTTATAACATTCAGTCACACTACTATTTTCCACATAAAAACTAACGATACTATTGTATAAATATTTTTACAAAACAACTATATAATAAAAAAAAGCCATTCAATTAAATCTTGAACAGCTCTTTCAATTTTTAGTTAAAGTAAAAGCAAGTTTTTACTTTCTTACATTAGTTGACACCACAAAATTACAATTGCGTTAACACACCTTCGTTAACTTTAAATTTGTATAAACGTACTTTTGACAAAAAGTTGTCGGCGTCATCATAGTAATTACGGGTCACGGTATCCATATTGTGGAATTCACTACCGGTATTGTGAAAGTTCACCAATACGTTTTCGGCATCAACTTCGACAATAGCAACACCGTGTTCCCACATGCGTGAAAATACCATATCGTCAGTAATATCATCTCGTTTAGTGGCCGTACGTACTAATGGGTCAAAGTAAAATGGCAAATCACTTAACGCTGCAGGTACATCACCCAGTTGAGAAAATATTTGATTCATACCATTTTCTAAGAATGAACCAAAAGTACCTGATGAAACCGATGATGTAGTGAAGTTAAACGACCTTTTTCCTGTAACAGCATTCGGCTTATGCTCAGTAACATAACTGCTATGAATATCACCACCTAAGCTGATAACGCCAAATTGACTCATAACATTATCGACAAAGTTTGATTTAAACTGTGGAACACCATCCCATTGATCTGCTTCTAGATAAAAGCGTTGTTTCAGAGGCGCTGGAATAGCATCTGAGTTTAATACTCCTTCAAGTAAGCCTAAACCACTATCTGCACGGCTCGCAGATAAATCAAAGATTAATGGCGAGAACGACACGGAGCTACCAAGCATTTTCCAGGTACTAGTTGATGTACCAAAAGTTTGCGCTAACCAATTGGTTTGCATATCATCAAACACTTTTTGTGCACTTGTACCTTGCAAATTGGCAACATGCTCACGATAGCCCGCATATATATCGTATGTGTCTTTAACCACTAAGTAACGACTGCCAATAAAACCAAATAGTGACGTTTTACCCAAGGTATAAAACGCTAAACCTTGTGCTACGCCAGCTTCAGGCAATGCTGGTAGCATTTGAATAGGATGCTCTGCCGGTAAGCTTGCTTTTGCGCCTGCTAAGACTTGGTTTAAATAACTTGTGGTTAAGTTACCTTGCACAGCAGCAACAGCACGTTGTTGTGCTTGCGCTAAAGCATCAGCTTGGCTCAGCTCTACACGTGCCATTAACTCTTGCATATAAAGGCCAGTAAAGACTTCTAAAAATGCCGCTTTATATGGTGCAAAAGGTGCATCATCGATATTCACATAAGGTGACATTTGGCTAACAATCGCATCAACTTGTGCTTGTACCATACCTGCACCTAATAAGAAGGCACTTAAGGTCGCTTGGTCCATTTCAACTTTCGCTGGGAATGCGTCTTCTGGCAAAATATGATCAGGGCGGTTAGTACGAAAATCTGTCATTGCTAAATGTAAATGTTGACCAAATTGAAAGTCACGATAAATGCGGGTATTTGGGAATAAGTGTTCTTCATTAATACCAATAGCACCCGCTGCTAGGCCTGCTTCTGTGTGAGGTTGTTCGTGGTCAATTGGCATAAATTCAAAATAAGCAATTTCAGAGTTCTTTTTACGCTCAGTTTGTTTTTCATCACCTGCCCCATCAAGGTATGTGGCTGTATCACCCCAACTATCATCTGAAAATTCATGATCATCCCAAATGGCAATCATAGGGAAGCGCTCATGAACACGTTGTAATAATTCATCAGTACGGTAAGTTTTATAAAGCTGGCGATAGTTGTCTAAACTATTGGCTGCTTGCGTTTTATTATCGCCTACTCCTATCGTTAACGCGCCTTCACTATCAATAAATTCGATACTACGTGCGCCACCTGCTGATTGGAATTGCGAATCGCCTGTTGTTTCATAAATATAATCACCTAGATGTACAACAAAATCTAAATCATCGTTATCCAGTAACGATAAGTAATTATTGAAGTAGCGACCAATGTAATCTTGACAAGAAACGTAAGCAAATTTCACTTTACTATCACTATCTGCTGCTGCAGCCGTTTTGGTACGACCGACACGACTTGAGTAGTTGTTACCGCCACTTTGATAAATAAAACGGTAATAATAGTGTTGCCCGGCATTAAGCTCGGTTACACGAATTTTTAAACAATTATCATACGAGGCTAAGGCATCAAATGTTTCTTCTACCACTAAATTGGCAAAGCCTTCGTCACTTGCAACTTGCAGCATTAACGAAGTATCGGCACCAGAGCCATTATCAACTCGGGTCCATAAAATAACTGAGTCAGCTTTCGGGTCGCCCGATACTACGGATTGCGGGAAATATTTGCTGCCATCTAAAATGCTCGGTTCAACTGGGCCTGGGTCGACAACTTCATCTTTCTTATCTGAGCTACCACAACCAACTAGGCTTGAGGTAACAACAGCACCAGCACTTACCGCAAGGGTTTTAATAAATTTACGACGGGTATAATTCATATTTAAATCCTTCTTACTCATTATTTAATTGTTGTTATAATTTGTTTATTTACCAGCATGTTAACTTCAATTTATGACAAGTTATCAGAGCCTTATTTCTTTTTGTTATTTTCTTGTTTCTACTTTATTTTTATTTCTCTTCACTACTCTGGATAACCAGTAATATTTTTAATATCTTGATAAATAGGTTTTAATTGTTGGTACATTTTTCGATATACCCGCTGATATAATTTGTTATACAGCTGCACATTCGATTGGTTGGGCAAGAATGACTGTTCAATGCGGGTCATAGCATCAACGGCTTGCTGATAATTTTCAAAATAACCACTACCGACTGCAGCATTAATAGCAGCCCCTAAGCCCGATGTTTCAAAGGTATGTGGCCGATGTGCAGGTAAATTAAATATATCTGCGGTCAGCTGCAACGCCGCATCAGATTGCGAACCACCACCTGAGACTATTAAGCGGGTTATTTTACATTTTTGTCGTTTCTCTAAACTTTCTTTTCCTTCACGCAGTGCATAAGCTAGCCCTTCGAGAATTGAGCGATAAATATGAGCACGGGTATGGACATCACCAAAACCAATAATCGCACCTTTTGCCTCCAAATTTTTCAAGCCTGGAGACCAATACGGCTGTAGCATTAAGCCCATTGAGCCTGGTGGCACTTCAGCGACAAGCTGGTCAAACAAACTTTCCGCGCTTACGCCTAATGTTTGCGCTTTTTCAATTTCATTTTGACCAAACTCCTGCTTAAACCAATTCACCATCCAAAAACCGCGATAGATCATCACTTCAGCATTAAAGTTATCAGGGATAGCTGATGGATAAGGCGGAATAAACGCCTGTGGCTCAACATATTTTGCATTATTGGTATTAATTGTCGCGGTAGTGCCATAACTTAAACTGGCCGTATCAGGACTTATACAACCAGAGCCAAGTACTTCACAAGCCTTGTCCGACGCTGAAGCAATGAGCTTAGTTCCGACTTTTAAACCTGTATGTGCGGCGGCTTGCTCAGTAATTGAGCCCATGACTTCACCGGGTTTAACTAAAGTTGGTAGCATCGAACGTTTTACTGGTAATGCCAACCACTTCCAATCTAAACGGCCGGCCCAGTTTTGTTTTTTATAATCAAATGGCAAATAGCCAACTATGCTGCCAATTGAGTCTTTAAATTGCCCAGTTAATTTATGGGTAAAAAAGCCAGAGAGTAAGAGAAACTTATCCGTATTTTGCCAAACTTTAGGTTCATTCTGCTGTAACCAGTTGGCCTGCGATTTGCGGCGAAAATAATCAATCACCTTACTTTGTCCAATAGCAGCGAAGGCTAATCGCCAATACCATGGCATGGCTTTATTTTGCTGACATAAACGTTGATCTAGCCATAAAATTGCCGGGCGCAGTGGTTTAGCATCTTTATCTAAATTAATAACTGTACCGCGTTGTGTGGTTACCGTAACGGCAGTTACTTTTTCTCGATAACCATTGCTAATAACGTCATCTTGCTGCCAAAGCTGTTGACAACACTTTCCCAGCATTTGCCAAAAGTAATCAGCTTCCTGCTCTGCCCAACCTGGATTAGTCGAAAAATAGGCCTCAAGTTCAATGCGACTTTTAGCAACTAAGTCGCCGTTAAGATTAAAAAGTAAGGCGCGAACACTTTGTGTACCGTTATCTATGGTCAAGATCAAATCATCTTGCGAGTTAGGTACTTTTTCCTGCGCCACTTTTTCAGCATTATTAATTTTTGTTTGCTTAGCACTTACGTCAGTCATAGTTAATTATTATTCTCTTGAAACTTTTCATCGCTTGCTTTGTTACCTATGCTTTCATCAACACTAGGTAAACTATAAGCTCGGTGCCAAATCGCCATATAGCGTGCTATTTCTTGCTGCCACTTGTTATCATTCCAAGATAAATACGGTGCACACAATTGTTTAATTTTCGGCAATAACTCTCGAGCACCTTCAGGTAATACATTACCTATTCGAGTTCGGCGCATAAGCAAATCATCTAAATGCATTACCTGTTCATACTTCGCAGACCAAATAAGTTCCGCCCACAAGTGTTTACTGTAACGTATTGGATTACAAAAGCTATTATCAACAGTTTTAATAAATACGGTATTAAGTTCACCATAACATGCGTTAATTTGTTGTTTAATATCTTCAGCTAACGGTATTACAAGGTGACTTATGGGAGCGGTTAAAATAGTTTGATTACATGCCGTAGCAAATTTACTTTCAAGCTGAGCTTTTAATGCTTGGTTATTTTTATTTTCACACTTAAGCAATTGCTGACAAACCAAACTTAGTACTTGCTCCGCAATAAGTCTAAAAGTTGTTAACTTACCGCCGGTAACAGAGATAACTGCTGATTGCTGTTCAATATGATGCTCGCGCTTTTCTTTTGATGGCTGTGCTGATGGCTCAGAGGTAATTACTGGCCTGACACCTGAAAAAGTGGAGATAACATCTGTTTCAGTTATTTTGGCATCTGGGAATTGCTGCGCTACCGCAGCTAACAAGTAATCGAATTCGCTTTGACTTATTTTGGCGTCTTTAGCCATATTTTGCTGATGTTCAACATCAGTAGTACCGACAATAGTAACGTTCTGCCATGGGTAAACTTGCACGGGACGCTTATCTTCTTTATGCCGAATAGAAATAACACTTGCCACTGGTAATCGCCAGCTAGGTAAAATCAAATGACTACCACGTAATGGCCGCATATGCATTGCTGATTTTTTGCCGTCATTTGCGTTGTTAAGGTCTTCACAACTTGCTTTCAACATTTTTGACCAAGCACCACAGGCATTTATCACAACTTTGGCATTAATGTTAACGGTTGGCTCTTCATCCTCGAACGCTACAGTCACTTTATTGCCGTGGGTATGCGAAGCTAATTCGACAACCTTAGCGTAATTAATTGCTTGTCCGCCTCGTTGTAAAGACTCTTGAATTAAACGTTGAACTAATCGCGCATCTTCAGTGAGGGCATCAAAAAACTGTGTACCGCCTAAAAGCTGCTTTTCATCAACTTGTGGTGCCAAGGCTAAATACGATGATTTTGACCAGAACTTATGTTGTTTAGTGCCAGCAATAAAATCGTAGCAGGATAATAACTGATTAAAAATCCAAGGCCCGGGAAACACTTTTTTATAATGGCTCATGACAAAGCTTTGTTTCGTCACTAACGGTTGGCCTTCTGCTAACAAGCGTTGACGTTCAATAACAGACTCACGAGTTAAGGCAATTTGCCCTTGTGCCATATAACGCAAGCCACCATGTACCATTTTTGATGAGCGACTTGAACTGCCCCATGCAAAGTCTTTTTGCTCAAGCAGTAATACTTTTAAGCCCATTTGGCTAGCAAGTTTCAGAATACCGGCACCGGTAATTCCGCCACCAATAATCACTAGATCCCAACAGTCAACATCAGTGATACTTGCGATACGTTGTTCTCGGCTTTGCGTGAAATTTTCAGACAAAGCAATGCCACTTGCGGTGTAATTCACCGAGCTTGTGTTATCACTACTTGTTTGCTGACTAATCTTCATTTTTATTTATCGCCGAAAAATTACAACTTCAGTAAATTACTCAAGTAAAGTGCCAGGGTTTAGTTGCTGGTTACTATCAAAATGTTCAACCAAATTTTCTAACACTTTCATCCCTAGCTCTCCTTTTTCAACGTGCAGGTATGGTGCATGATCTTTACCTACACCGTGCTGATGGCTAATAGTACCGGCATTGTTAACTATGGTATTGCTGGCCAAATGCTTTAAGGTTTGCCAACGTTTAAGGGTTTCTTGATAGCTGCTGCCATTACGGTAAACATAAGTGGTATATAAACTACAGCCTTGACTGTAAACATGTGAGAGGTGCGTGAAAACATGCACTTTCTCGTTGTCATCCTTTAGACCGTGGCGAATTTCATCTTCAACTTGCGCCATTAAGCTATCAACATTGCCCCAATCAGTGGCAGTTTCAAAAGTATCAACCACATAACCCTGCTGCCACAACGCATCACGAAGATATGGCGAACGAAAACGATTCGCCTGCCATTTTTTACCTAACATTTCGCCGGTATTTACACCCTTATACTTTTTAACCACCGCGGTTAATTGTTTCTTGCTGGCCGATATTTGTTGTTTACTGCCAGTTAAGCCAAAAGTCAGCATACACTTACCTTCACCGCAGCCACGTAAAGACAAATAACGCTCTAACCATTTAATTTGATTTTCATGTCCAGCCAGCTTCAATTGGGTTTGGGTTTCAATAGCATTACTTACCCTTAGCATTGATAATCCAATACGTTGCTGGACTGAGTCTTTACAAAACTGACTGGCTGATTGCCAGTTTGGGAAGAAAATAACAGAGAATCTTTCTGCCTCTGCCACTTTACTGACCCTAACTTTAACTTGCGTTAAAATACCAAAACGCCCTTCCGAGCCTAATAACAGCTCACGTAAATCAGGGCCCGCAGAAGATGCTGGAAAGGTAGGTACATCTAATGAACCCGCAAAAGTTTCAATATTACCGCCGGCAAATAGTTGCTCAATCCGGCCATAGCGTAGTGACTGCTGACCACTTGAGCGACTTGCTACCCAGCCGCCGATAGTTGATAGTTCAAAAGATTGCGGGAAATGCCCTAAAGTGTAGCCTCGAGCTAGCAATTGCGCTTCAACCATAGGCCCTGGAGTTCCAGCGCCAAAGGTAGCAATTTGGCTATTTTCATCGAGGTGCAGTAGCTGATTCATACGACTCATATCAACAGTCAATATTGGCCTTTGCGATTGCTTAGGATTAATATGTCCAGCAACGCTAGTGCCACCGCCATATGGAATGAGTTCAATATTATGATTTTTAGCGTAAGCTAGAATAGCTTTAACATCTTGACAGTTCTCCGGAAAACAAACCCCATCAGGAAAACAGCTAATTTCACCACTACGCATCGCTAAGTAGTCAGGTAATGATTGACCTTTGGCATGTCGAACTCGCTCTTCTGCATCGGTGCTAACCAGTGGGTGCTCCGGTAAACGAGAGCTAGGTACAGCTTTGATAACATTTGCTAAAGCACTATCTGCTAATTGTTGCCCTTTGCCAACAACCTGCGACAAAAATGCACCCGCTGATTGCGGTAAATCCATTGAAGTGCTTTCATCACCCCAGCCATTCCAACGTCTCATTTACGCCCCTGCAATTAATTCACTGTTAGTTCACTTTTAATTATGATAAAACGAAGCTAACAGGGACAAAATGTCCTAAAAAGACAGTCAGGGTGACAATTTAGGACAAAAAAAGGGTCAGGTTGGACCTCTATTGACCACAAAAAGCGTATGACAAACAATAAAACATTAATAAACAATTACATAAATAGTAGAACTGATAATCAAGCTGTAAATCTAGATGCAAATTTAGGTCAAGCATCAGTTCCAGCAGTAAACCAGTATCTACAACTTGCCACTGAACAAGCGCTCGATATAGTGCAGATATGTGATGAAATTGGTATAGAACAATCGACATTATTGGATAACAGCAACCACATCACAGGACTGAAATTCCAACAATTAATATCGACGTTAATTGCTCAATCTAGTGATGAGTTGTTTGGCTTGCATACCGCGAAATATGTGCAACCAGGTTCGTATAGTGTTTTAGGCTACATATTGATGAACTGCGAAAATTTGGGGCAAGCAATAACAAAAATTCAACCATTTGAAAAGTTGGTGGGAGATATGGGCACCACCACCTTCGCACAATTAGGTGAGCAAGTTAAAATTAGTTGGCATTGTCAATTTACCGATCCAAAAGTTAAACGACATATGGTTGATAACTGTTTAACGTCTTGGCTAACCTTTGCCCGTTACCTTGTTAGCCAAGACAGTAATCCTAGTGAACTATTACTAACTCGCAAGCAACCAACATTAAGCCAACAAAACGAATATCAAGAGGTATTCAAATGCCCAGTACATTATGGCCAACAAGAAAATGCGATAATTTTTGATCAAGCATTATTAACATTGCCATTAAATAAAGGTGATCAGCAGCTATTATCAACGCTAGAAAGCCATGCACAGAGTTTAATTTCCAACTTAGATAGTGAAAGTGACTTTGCTAGTCAATTAAGTACTGCAATAGCGCTGTCATTAAAAACAGGTTGTTTTCATCAACAAGAAATAGCTAAAAGTTTTGGTATTAGCGCTAAAACCATGCAACGCCGCTTAGCCGCTGTAGAATTAAACTTCCAAACGGTGCTTGACGAAACTCGATTAGAACTCGCTAAAAAACATCTCAGTGATAACTTATTAAACCTTAACCAAATAAGTGTTGAGTTAGGTTTCACAGAGCCTAGATCTTTCTATCGTTGGTTTAATAAACTTACTCAAAAAACACCAGGTGAATATAGAAAGTCACTTAAAAGCGGTGTTTAAGAAGTTATGGACAATAACGGCATGATAGCTATTTGCTGTCGTTGCATTAAGCTATACATAGCTAATTTTTGTAGATCAACTATTTATTTTTCAAATATTTAGCAGCCTAAAGCTCACTTTTAGATACTTTCAAAGTAAAACACGTCAATTTAAAGCCCGCCATTCTAAAAGACATCAAGACCAGACTTTAAGTAAAGCATACTTGACATAGTTAATTCCATAACTTACATTAAGTAATGTAAAGCAAACTTAACTTTTAGTAAAACATAGCAGACATTGGAGAAATAACTATGACTGACAATACGAAAAATAAGCCAACTAAATGGCAACAAGAACATAAGAAAAATACTGCAAAACTTGGGCTTTGGACCACTATTTGGGTATTAACTATGGCACTAACTAACTTTGGTCCAAGGTTCTTATGGGACAACAACCAAACCCTGACGATTATTGCTGTACTATTAAACTTCGCATTAGGCTTAAAAATGGTGTTAGTAAACATTCAGCATATTAAAGGTTTAGATGAAATGCAGCAGCGCATTCAATTAAATGCTATGGGTATTACACTTGGATTAAGCTTAATTGTTGGCTTAACTTATTCAAACTTAGATGTGGTCAACCTGATCAACTTCCATGCGGAAATTTCTCACTTAGTTATATTTATGGGCTTAACTTATTTAACTGCCACATATATTGGTACTAGGAATTACCAATGAAAAATAAACTGAAAGTACTGCGTGCAGAAAGAGATTGGACGCAAGCACAACTGGCCGCGGCCCTTGAAGTTTCTAGACAAACGATAAATGCCATTGAAAAAGGTAAGTTTGATCCAAGTTTACCGCTGGCCTTTAAAGCAGCAAGGTTATTTAAACTCAGCATTGAAGAAATTTTCCAAGATGAAGAGAATTAATACCGCAAAAACTCCTCATTCAACATTTAGCTGAGCTATTTTTCTCATTAATCTAGCTCAGCGTTTCCTTTATAACATTAAGGCTTCACTGCCACTTCAACGCTTAGCCCAATTGCTCGCAACAATTATTAAATTGCAATGGTACTAAGGTGCCAATTCAATCATTAACAAGTTGCGGTATTCTTTAATCATTAATTTTTAACAAACTTATACCCGATTATGTCACTAAGTTTGCAGTATTAAATGAAAAGGATCACAAGCAAATGGTAAACACTCAACCACTAGCGGGAAAAGTTGCCCTGATCACCGGCTCTACTAGTGGCATAGGGTTGGCGACAGCTCACGTTCTTGCTGAACAGGGCATAAATTTAGCACTTCACGGGTTGTTAAATGACAGTGACGGTGAAGTGCTAACAAAACAATTCTCAGATAAATATGATATCAACGTGTATTTTAGCAACGCTGATTTGCGAGATGCTAAGGCTATCGAATTACTCATCAATGATGCAACTTCAGCATTGGGCAATATAGACATATTGATTAATAATGCTGGTATTCAACACACTGAGCGTGCCGAAAAATTTCCCGTTGAAAAGTGGAGCGATATTATTGCCATTAATTTATCAGCAGCTTTTCATACCATTCAACAATCATTACCTGCAATGCAAAAAAACAATTGGGGCCGAATAATAAATATCGCCTCAGTGCATGGTTTAGTGGGCTCAGTAAATAAGTCAGCTTATTGTGCAGCCAAACACGG
Source organism: uncultured Colwellia sp. (assembly GCA_913058245.1). Lineage (GTDB taxonomy): Bacteria > Pseudomonadota > Gammaproteobacteria > Enterobacterales > Alteromonadaceae > Cognaticolwellia. The sequence goes on along the minus strand of CAJXQJ010000001.1, from coordinate 266,603 downwards.
TATTGTTGGTCTAACTAAAGTTGTTGCCTTAGAAAATGCCGAACAGAATATTACCGTTAACGCGATATGCCCAGGTTGGGTTGATACACCACTAATAAAGCAGCAAATAGTTGATATTGCTGAACGCGAAGCGCTGAGTTTTGAGCAGGCACAATACAACCTTGTTACCGCTAAACAGCCATTACCTGAAATGATGAAACCACAACAAATTGGCGAGTTTATTTTATTTCTCTGTAGTGATAGTGCTCGTGCAATTACCGGTTCATCGCTACCAATGGATGGTGCATGGACCGCACAGTAAGCCACTAAACGGTATCCGTTCATCGCCAATATCTTGTTTTTTAAATGTAGAGCCGTTAGACATGTGCCCTACCTTTCCTATAAGTCATGCTACTTTTTGCATGACTTTTTTTTCGCGAAATTCTATTTTTAGCCATTTGAGGTAGTAGCACTAAGGTAGCACTTCTTTTTAACGAGTTCTTGATTACAGTTAATTTTGTTCAAATGATGAGCAACTTTTAAATTAACAATAATAAGAAGGTAAAAATGAAAAACTTACTAACGTCAAAACTTAGCAAAGTACTATGTGCACTAACATTGACTGTTGTACAAACAGCTGCCTATGCAGCCTGTATAGATAATGTCGTTTTAGTACATGGGAATGCAGGCTCCCCTTCTGATTGGGATAATACCTACGACAAATTAATCACCAATGGCTACCAAAGCAGTAATATTTATCGCCCCTCATGGGGCAGTTCATTCGCTAGTAATAACAATCATAGCGGCTCAGAAGAAACACCTGTTAAAAACGCCATTAGCAGTGCAATTGCAAACTCGTGTACTGGCAAAGTCGACATTATCGGCCACTCAATGGGTGTAACACTAGCAGCTCAACAAGTTATTAAACTTAATAAAAGTAGCAATGTTGACGCCTTTGTCGGTATTGCCGGTGCTTATCGCGGGTTATGGACGTGTGGTGCATACCCGTGGAATGTATTCACTCCAACCTGCGGCGTGAATGGCTTGTCGGTGTCGAGTCCTTTCTTAGACTGGCTAAGTGGTAAAACAATTGCCAATAGAGTGTATTCAATCAAAAGCTGGAGTGATCAAATAGTTTGCGGTAGTGGCGTGTGTACGGTAGGAGGAATTCATTCAAGTCAAATAAGTAATGAGGATGCGAGTTACACATATGTTTTGGGACATTTTGGTTTACAAACCTATACTGCGGATAAACAGTTTGATTTGATAAACTAATTGTTAGCAGATGTTAGCTATGCCAACTGCTTATGCTGGCATAGCGTTCTTAATTACTGTATTTAAGCGCGAATATAATCGGCTATTATTTGATAACTTTGCTGGCATTCTTCTGTTACTAAACTTTCAAGCAGCATATAAGCGTGGATCATGCCATCAAACTGATAATGTTCTACATCAACACCTAACTCTTTTAATGCTGTTACGTATGCTAAACCTTCATCTCGCAATGGATCACACCCCGCAGTTAACACTAAAGTTTTAGGTAAGTTGGTATGTAAATTATAAAGTGGTGATACTGAAATTCTTGACTCGTTATTGCTAAAGTAATTATCGAAATACCAAGATATACGCGCCTTTTCCAGCAAAAAACCATCGCCATTTTCATCTACTGACGGTAAACGCATAGTGTAATCTACACTAGGATAAATCAATATTTGCTTATCAATTTTAAGCGCCTGGTTGTGTGCGGAGCGCATAGCTAATGTACTACAAATGGCTCCACCAGCACTATCCCCTAAGGTATAAACTTGGCTCGAATAATTCAATCCATGCAATACGTCCTGATAATGTAATAAAGCATATTCGCAGTCATCAACACCTGCTGGGTAAGGGTGTTCTGGTGCTAGGCGGTAATCAACACAAATAACAATACAATGACCTTGCAAGGCAACTTTGCGGCTGATCGGGTCATACAAATCAATACTACCGCACATATGACCACCGCCATGAAAGTGCAGCACAACTGGCAGCTTTTCAGTCCTTGATGGGCTATATACTCGCACAGCTATTTCGTGGCTATTTCTCACAAATATGCGGTCTTCAATAAACTCAAGTACCGGCCCTGCTTCAAGAAATACTGATAATTTATTTAAATTACCTCTAACTAACTCCGGTGAATATTGCACGTTGTTTGCTTTCGCCTCTGCTGCGGCAACATTTACTTGTTCAAGAAAATCACTTAACTTTTCGCTGATTATTCCTCGCATGGTTCCATCCTTGTGTTAACACTTTTTTTGCCCGTTTCAGGTAGGAAAAAACTACCAATAAAAAAGCTTGAACTTAAAACAGTAATTAATATAAATGCTTGAAAATAGTTACCGTCATTACTATCCACCAAGGCTCCAAACCACCATAAAATAAAAGTAGAAACTAAATAACTTATCGAATAAAACAGACTAAATATCACAGTGACTCTCGAGCCAGTCATATTAGGAAGTTCATGGGGTATTGAAACCAAAGCGGTAATAGGAAAGAAAATAAAAAAGCCTAGTGTCATTGCCGAGATAATTTGCAGCATTGATGATTCACTAAATGATAACCCTGCAATCGTTAACGTGATAATCAAACCTGACCATCGAATGACAGGCAGTCGTGCTGAGATATTCTTACTATAAACAATACCCGCTAAGGTACCAATAATGCCAAAACCTATCACCCATTTGCTTTGGCTAATGCCAGCCTTCGGATAAAAGGTAAATAGGCAAATATAAAATGCGAGTAAACCCGAATAGGTTAACCCGTATGCCCAGTTGAATTTATCTTTTAAACCGTCAAAATATGAGTAACTTACGGGTTCAGCATTATCATGAGTATTTGTTTTTTCTTCAGGGCTAAACTCAACCAAAAGCCACACCACTGCAACAATAATACTCGCAACCGAAAATAGAATTAAACTATTCTGCCAACTTCCTGTAGCGCTATTAATTGTTGGCATAAACCACAATATAATTGCTGTACCAACATTAAAGGCAACGGCATTTAAACCATTAATTACCGGTCGTTCATGAGGTGCAAACCAGCGCATCACAATAGGGTTAAAATAAACAATCATAAATGCACCACCCAAACCCATTAGGAATCGGCTGATCAATAACAATTCATAATTAGCAGCATGCGGCGTAAAAATGCCGATAACAATTAAGACGCTGGATAAAAAGAAAGCGTATTTAACACCGAGCTTAACGGCTATCCAGGCTGCGATGAAAGTACCAACAATTTTAGCAATGGTAACCGCACCACTTATAAAACTAGCAGAAGCTAAACTCTCTATATTCAATGACGCCATTATCTGCGCCATGCTTGCTGCTCCGCCAACCCAGGCCATGGCAAACAATACGTAACTTATGAAAACGAGTACTTCTACCAAGTACTTATTATTTATTGTCATATTTTAATATCTAATCTTGGAAACATTCAGCAGATAGATTAACGTATGAAGATAGGCAAATAACTACTACCTTAGTTCACTACTGTGTTTTGCTACAAATGGTATGCTGTTATTTTAATTAACGAATTTAGTTACTTGCTAACTTAAATTGGCAACTTAAAGGACCTTCTTTGTTAGCTTGGCTCTCCCTTGATACATGGCTTATTTCATTTATTGCTATTGCTTATTTAGCAACGTTATTCATTGTGGCTTATTGGGGTGAAAGTCAGTCAATTACGCGCTGGAAAAGTAAACCTTGGATTTACAGTTTATCACTTGGCGTGAGTTGTACCTCTTGGGCTTTTTATGGCACCGTCGGGCAAGCTGCTACGACTGGAGCATGGTTAGCACCAATTTATATTGGCACAATACTGTGCCTAGTGTTGGCTTGGCCGATGCTATTGAAAATATTACAGATTGTTAAACAGCAAAACTTAACCTCTATTGCTGACTTTATTGCCTTTCGCTACGACCGTTCCCCAAAAATAGCTGCTACCGTTGCCCTGATTGCACTAATAGGTACCATTCCCTATATTGCCTTGCAACTTAGAGCCATTAGTACCAGCTTTGATTTACTTACAGGGACATACCAGTCGGGGATCAGTACCGCTTTTATCGTCACTATTGTGTTAATCATCTTCAGCATTCTATTTGGTACCCGACAAATTGCAGCCAGTAAACAAAATCAAGGTTTAGTGCTAGCAATTGCCTTTAGTTCAATTGTGAAACTAGTAGCACTAACAACCATTGGCATTTTTGCGACATTCTATATTTTTGACGGTTTTAATGACCTGCTTACCCAACAACAAAGCTTAGGAAAAAGTACCGATACCCTCACTGGTAGCAACTCAATATATCTGGCATTCGCACAGGCAACATTAGGGGCAATTACGGTTTTCATATTGCCACAACAATTTCATATGATGATGATAGAAAACCATCATCAACAAGAGTTAAAATCTGCTCGTTGGCTATACCCGGGTTATTTACTACTGATTAATATTTTTGTACTGCCTATTGCCATTGCTGGCCAATTAACTTTTCCTGGCGGTAGTGTTGACGCTGATACTTATGTACTTACTATCCCTCTTTTTTATCAACAAGCGTGGCTTGGTGTTTTGGTTTTTATTGGTGGTTTAGCGGCAGCAACCAGTATGGTAATAGTGGCAGCTATCGTGTTAAGCACCATAATTTCAACGGAAATATTAACGCCCATTATTTTGAAGCTTAAGTTATTTCAACAACAACCAAGCCAGCAATTATCCAACGTTTTTGTTAATTTAAGACGAGTTTCAATTGCTGCAATATTGCTACTGGCTTTCGCATTCGAACGAATATTAAATCAGCAAAATCATCTGGCTAGTATCGGTCTGTTGTCGTTTGTCTTATTAGCTCAAATTGCACCCGCGACAATCGGTGCATTGTACTGGCGAAAAGCCACCACAAAAGGTGCTTACATTGGGCTTGTTATCGGAAGTTTAGTTTGGCTCTATACTCTTTTACTGCCAGCAATCACCCCAACAATTATGCCTGATGCCACTTGGCTAGAAACAGGCCCGTTTGGACAACTTTGGCTAAAGCCCACCGCCCTGTTTGGCATAACCTCCTTTGATACGGTCAGCCATGGCGTTTTTCTTAGTCTGCTTTCTAACGTACTTTGCTATTGGCTCATCTCTGCTTTAAGCCATCGAAGTGTTGGTGAAAAATTACAAGCAGAGTTATTTGTCAATAAAAGCCAGCGTCAGTTTGAACGACAACTAAGTTTAGATGATTTGTATAATTTATTGCTGCGATTTATTGACCAAAACGCCGCTGATGATTTCCTTAGTTATGCTAAAAATAGTGCAAAGCACTCCACTAAAAAAGCAGAGCATAATAATCATGCTTTGGTTGAATACACCCGTATTCAACTGTCTGGAGTGTTGGGCTCGGCATCAACACGTATGGTAATGAAAGCAGCCTCAACTGCAGAAGAAGTACCACTTGAAGATGTAGTTAGCATTGTCGATGAAGCGAATCAAATGTTCCGGTTTAATCGAGAGTTGCTGCAGTCGGGAGTGGAAAATATTGAGCAAGGTATTTGTGTTATAGATGCAGATATGCGTGTTGTTGCTTGGAATCAACGTTACATTCAACTATTAAACTACCCTGAAGGCTTAGTTACCGCCGGTAAACCTATTGAAGAATTGATTCACTACAATATTGAACAAGGCGTTATTTTAGGAGATGAAGCGCACAGCATTGTTGCTCGACGACTCGACCATATGCGCAAAGGTAATAGACATCATTTTCAACGTTCAATGCCTAATGGCATTGTATTAGAGATACGTGGTCAACCTATGCCAGGTGGCGGATTTGTTAGTACATTCTCCGATATCACCGCACATATTGAAGCAGAAAAAGCCCTACAGCAAGCAAACGAAACGCTAGAAAAACGCGTGACATTGCGAACGGAAGAATTATCACAAGCAAAAGCCGAAGCCGAAGCGGCAAATAGTAGCAAAACGCGTTTTCTAGCTGCAGCAAGTCATGACTTAATGCAGCCGTTTAACGCTCTATCACTTTTTACATCCATGTTAAAAAAGAAAGTAAAAGATAACGAGTTAGCAGACTTGGCCAACCATATCGATGATTCACTAAATGTCGTAGAAGCCTTACTATCTGATTTAGTTGAAATATCAAGATTAGATGGTGCTTCGCAACAACTAGACAGCCAAGATTTTGCAATTAGCGAGATACTAACACCACTTAAAAATGAATTTACTGTATTAGCTGAGCAAGACAACATTTTATTTCGTTACGTGCAAAGCAGCTGCCATATTCATAGTGATAAACGCATGCTAAGACGGATTATTCAGAACTTTTTATCAAACGCCGTGCATTACTGTGACGATAAAATATATGAAAAGGCACATCAAAAAAATAAAATTTTATTGGGTGTTAGGCAGTTAGAAAATTATATTCGTATTCAAGTATGGGATAACGGCCCAGGCATAGCACCAAACCAACAACAACAGATATTTCAAGAGTTTGAACGTTTAGAAAAAAACCGAGAAGTGCCCGGTTTAGGACTTGGCTTAGCCATTTCAGAACGTATAGCTAAGTTGCTTGGCTTGCACATTTCATTGCAATCAATTGAAAATAAAGGCACTGTCTTTATGATTGATGTGCCACGAGTAAAGAACGCCACTGTCACTACAAACATTCAGCCAACAACACTCCCAATAAATGAACAGCAAGAAGTATTCTCACAATTATCTAAACCTATTTTAGTCATTGATAATGATCATTTGATGCTTACGGCTATTGCTTCGCAATTAGAAGATTGGGGCTGTGAGGTTATTACCGCAAAAGATCAACTTAACGTTGAAAGTCAGCTCAATAATATAGATGAAATGCCAGCGTTAATTATTGCTGATTACCACTTAGATAATGATGAAAACGGCGTTGATTTATTACTGACTATATTTAAAAAATATAACTGGAAAGTTCCAAGTGTAATTTGCTCTGCCGATCCTTCTGAACAAGTAAGGCAACACACGAGTGATGCAAACTTCTTATTTCTACGTAAGCCAGTTAAAGCCTTAGCGTTAAAGCGCACAATTAGGCAGCTGTTAAACTCAATTGAATAAAGTTGCCCTAGCTTTAATATTTTAAGCTACAACTGTTTGTTCTGGAGGCTGAATATTCTCTGCACTTGCCAACATCAACTCTTGATAAGCCAACCCAGCCAAAGTGCGATTATTAACGTCTAATTTTAACAGAATCGCCGATACATGCTTTTTGACTGTGGTTTCTTTAATGTCTAGGTCGTAAGCAATTTGTTTATTCAGCTGACCATCAGCAATTTGCGTTAAAACGATATACTGCTGCGGTGTTAATTGCGCTAACTGTTTAGCAAGCTTTTGATGTGCAATAACTTGCTGCTCATCTATATTTGCTTCAAGGTTTTCAGGTAACCAAATATCACCATCAAGCACTGTATCTATAGCTGAGCCTATGACCGTTAAATCAGCCGACTTAGGAATAAAAGCGGCGGCACCAAAGTTGATAGCTTTTTGCATCGTGTCACTATTGTCATCAGAAGACACCATAATCACGACTAAGTCAGGATAATGATTCTGTAGTTGCGTTAAGCCGGTAAAACCATTATTTCCAGGCATATGCAAATCAAGAAAAACAATTTCAAGCGACGGCATTTGCTCTATCATCGTCAGTAACTCTGAAAAGTTTTCTGCCTCGACAGTATTTGCATCATCAATGCATTCAACAATAGCTTGCTTTAGCGCAGTACGAAATAACGGATGGTCATCAGCAATGATAACTTTTGGTTCAAGTGCTACTGTATCGTTCATGACAAGCTCCAAAGCTTTTAATTAAAACAATTATGTGAAAAAGAGCTGACCTTAGCCAGCTCTATTACCAATATTCTCAAATCAATTTAGGTCTAGAATTGATAGCCTATGGTTAATGAAACCGTTCTTGGGTCACCGTAATAAGCAATTAAAGTATTATCACCACCCAACCCAGGGGCATAGCCACCACCATCAAGTGGGGCTACAAATTGATAACCGCCAACCATATACTCTTCATCAGCTAAATTTTTGATATGTAATCCTGCACTCCAATCGCCTTCAATGCTATACCAACTAACACTCAAATTGGCGATTCCATAACCGTCTTGTGTTAACAGACTGTCTTCTTCAAATAGCACATAATCATCGCGATAGTAGTAATTAGCATTGACAATAAAGTCACCAACTGATGAATCTATAGTGTAATTTGCCCCAATGTTAAACGTATACTTAGGCGTATTAGAAATAGTAAAGCGGTCAGATTTATCAAAAGACTCACCTGTTACAGGGTCAGTATCAATAACTTCCTTAAAGTCAGTATCAATGTAACCCAAACTTGCCGATAACATTAAGTTTTCAGTCGCTAAATAAGTAAATTCAGCCTCAATACCTGTTGCATCAGAGGTACCAATATTACCTAAACGTTGATTAAGATCGGCTGCTGTCTCTCCCGGTAATACCGAAATATACTGTCTATCTTTATGATCAAGTGAAAATAAAGTTACATTAGCGCGCAATTTATCTTCTAACCATTGGCTTTTAACACCAATTTCATAAGAATCAACATCTTCAGGTTTAACCGCTGGCTCAGCAGTTGAAGCTCGCGGATTAAATGTGCCAGACTTAAAGCCCTGCGCAAAACTGGCAAACAACATAACATCGCTATTCGCTTGATATTCAACACCAATGCGAGGGGTAAATTTAGACCAATCTGCTTTATCATCTAAAACGGTTGGCACTAAGTCGCCGTCAGGTCTTACATAGCCCTCAATCCAGCCAGTTTCTGGGTAAACAGTATCGAAAATTAAGCCATTATTAACTTTTGCTGTTTTCTCATCTTTCGTATATCGAGCGCCGGCAGTAACCGACCATTTTTCAGTGAAGTCATAACTTAATTGTGCATATGCCGCTTTACTCGTCGAGTTATTGCAACCACTTACTTCTCTTGTTAAGCCCGGTGTGCCAAAGGCACCTTGACCAAGAACTTCTAGTATTGCCTCGAATTGACCACAAGAATCACCATCATAGAAATATAAGCCAGAAACAAAAGTATAATTATCGCCAATATTATTTAATTGAATCTCATGTGTTGTTTGCTCATCATCATAAACTGCTGGTACATCAAAAATACGTAGAGCAGTATTATCAAAATCAATATTAGTTGGTGAGTAACTTTCTCTATCTGAGAACACGTATTTTAAGCTGGTTGTATCGTTAACATCCCAATTAGCAGTGAAACTCACACCTTCCACTTCAACTTTATTCCAAGTCGGTAAACTTGTGTAAGAATCATAGACACTGTCAGGTACTGGAGCATCCGTTAAAATACTCGGTAATAAGCGGTAGCCACCTTTTGAATTTGACTTATCTTCTGTTTTATCCCATTTCAACTTTAATGAAAGTGCGTCTGTTGGGTGATATTCAACCGATAATCGCGCAGAAACAACATCTTTATTATAGTTTTCTTTATCCTGGCCAGATAAATCAGATTGTAAGAATTCACCGTAGCCATCACGTTGTAAGTTGGCATAGCCAAAACCGACATAAAGTTTATCTTCAATAACTGGGTATTGGCCTGTTAGTTTGACATCACGCTGGTTATAACTTCCTAAAGTACCGTTTAAATTTAGTTCAGCATCACCAGACATTTCCTTGGTAACGTACTTAATAGCACCACCTATGGTATTTTTTCCGTAAAGTGTCCCTTGTGGCCCGCGCAAAACCTCCACTCGTTCAATATCGAGTAAGTCTAAAACCGCTCCTTGTGGACGCGCCATGTAAACATCGTCAATATAAATACCAACACCTGGCTCATAACCCCATAAAGGGTCTTGCTGACCAACACCACGGATAAATGCAGTAATTGTTGAGTTAGTTCCTCGGCTACGTTGTAAGGTAGTATTTGGGGAAAATTGCTGTATTTCAGTTAACACTTCAATACCTTTTTCATTAAGCTCGTCGGCACTGATTGACGTAACGGCTACTGGAACTTGTTGCAAGCTTTCAACCGTTTTACGTGCTGTAACTTCAATAACTTCTAATCCAGAATCTTTTTCTTCTGCGAAACTTACCGGACTAGATATAGCACTGGCAACAGCTAACGCGATACAGCTGAGCTTAATTGTATTTTTCATGTTATTCCCCACATTCTTCAATTATTATTTGGCTAACTTTTCAGTAGCGGACATTTTTATTGGTATGGGAAAACTCTATAGCAATTCATTTTAAAGATAATTTCTACTATAGTACCATGCCAGCCCAAAAACCTAGTAACTAAGTGATTTTAAAGGTTTATTATTTTTATTAAATGAGTTTATTAGTTGATTTGCCAAAAGTTTACGATACTTTTCGCCGCACTAATCGGTGCTGCGAGTAAAAAATCAGCTGTTTTTCCGCCACTAAGTTCTATGGCATTAACCGCCATACCATGACCAAGATCATCAAGTTCTATTAACTGCACGTAAGGCTGATTCGCTTTATCGAGCCATTGTGTTACTTGATAACCTTGGTGGCTCGTTTTTACAGGGCTAGCATTAGGTACAGAAATTTCACTCCAACTTGTCGCTAAACGCTGAGAGTTCAGGGCATTAACAATTTTATCCGCTTTACCTGTCCACACCGACAACTTAGGTAATGATTTACCTTTTTCAATGACATCTTTGATTTCTTTGGTGAGCACTTGTTCCGTTTGAGACGGACCTGCACGCATACAAGCAATGGCCTTGATAAGGTTATTTGCGCAAGGATAAGGAATACCAGCAACCACTGCGCCTGCGGTAAATAATTCAGGGTAATGAATAAGTAAACTACTAGCCATTGCGCCGCCCGCAGAAAGGCCAACAATATAAACATTCTCTATGCTATGTTTTTGTTTCAACATCGAAATCATGCTAACAATAGAAAGTGTTTCACCACTGTCTTTATTAGTATCTTGCTCCGAAAACCAGTTAAAACAGCCCTTGATATTGTTACCCTGACTTTGTTGAGGAATTAAGAGTGAAAAACCATGTGTTTTTGCTAAGCCAAGTAAGCCACTTTGTTCAGCTAAAACCTCGCCTGATTGCACACACCCATGCAATAGAACAGCAAGGTTTTTATTATTACTTTCACCGATAAAGTAGCTCGCAGTTAACTCACCAGGATTAACTTCAAGGTTTGTTAACTTAGTAAAGTTTGCCAATGTATTATGGCTAAATATTATTAAAGTAAAAGCTACGAGTAATGTAGTCTTAGAAAAATTAAGCATAGAAGTGACGTCACTATAGAATTAAATTTAAGAGGTTAATCTTGTCGAATACTCACAGGTAGGTGAATGCTACTTTAGTACCAGCAACAATATCATCTATTACAACATAATGTTATTTATCACTATTTAATATTTTTCACCTCTTTAGTAGCTTTAGAGAATTGGAAAATAGTTCGTTATAAAAGAAAGCGTTCGTAAGCTTATGATACTAAGATCGTACGCCAAACGACAAAAGTTATATCATTACTTCCGCAAGAGAAGCATAAAAGTTACGGTACATTAAATGAGGTAAGCATGCTGTCAGAATGGCAACAACATAAAGCACAATTACGGCAGTATATTACATCACAGCTCGATGACACAGATATCATTGATGATATTCTGCAAGATGTTTATATCAAAGCAAACAAGAATCTACAGCAACTAAAAGTGCGTGGCAGCATGAAAAGTTGGCTATATCGCATTACTCACAATTTGATCATGGATCATTATCGAACACGAAAAAATTTCGATGAACTCAATGACAACTTAGTAGCAGAGTCACTAAGCCCGATAGAAGAAAGCCATCAAACCTTAGCTAAATGCATTAAACCTTTGATTCAAGAATTACCAGAGCGATACCAACTACCATTAGAAATGGCTGAACTCGAAAATAAAAGTCAGCAAGAAATTGCTAATCGATTAGGCATTTCACTGTCAGGCACCAAAAGCCGAGTACAGCGAGGGCGAAAAAAGTTAAGAGAAATTATGCTCAGCCATTGCGACTTGGAAATAACGAAAGCAGGTGTTGCAGACTTTTCACCTAAAACGAGTTTAGGTAAAAAGTACTATAAGACTATCTGTAAGCCGTAAGTTTACGCTAAAAGTATTTAACCCAAGCCATAGTGGTGTTTCGTTTAAACTGGCCGAATTTTTTACAAGGCCAATACAATACCGCGACTAAAAAAGCAGAGAATAACCATACTTGCCAAACGTCACTGAAGGCAAAGTAATCTAGCTGTTGTGCACCATAACTAATATTGGGGCCGAAAAAGTAAATGGCGATAGCATAGCAAACCAACAATGCATATAAGTGCAAAATATAGAAAAACATCGGCGCAGAGCCAAGAACATTAATTCGATCTAACCAGGTTGATTTTGCGGTTTCAAGCCATGCTAGTGCTAACGCACCTATACCTAATGCGAATAGTAAAAAATTCAGTGAAGGCGGGTATTTAGTGTAATTTAAAAAGTCCATTATTGTCATTACTGTATTGGTTTGGACTTGCCAATCAAGTGTTTCACCATAAAGATTAAAGCCACGCAGTAACAATAGTAAGGCCAAAAATGAAGTACCGGCAATGAACAATATTTTTTTTCTTTTAAGCGAGTCAACCGCTTGTGAAAATAGAGGTCCAGCCACATAGCCAAGCATGATAACACCTACCCAAGCTAATACTGGGTAAGACACTTTCACTTTAACAATACCTTCCGTTACAAGATATCCTCGGTCATGCAAAATAGTCCACAAAGAGTAACCGAATTCATTAGCTGAAAATTGAATAGGCGACAATAAGTTATGGCCAAAAACAATCAATAGTCCAAGTGAGGCAAGCCACACTTTAGGTATATGAGCGACTAATGCCAGTGCTATCATACTCAGCCCTATTGCCCAAATAACCTGTAAGTACAGTGTGTTATAGGCTGCAAACCAAGAGAAGTTAATTAAGGTCATCTCAAGAATAATTAAAATCAATCCACGTTTAAGTAGAAATTCTTGCACATTTCGCTTTTTACCATTAGCCGGGTTAGCGTATAACCATGCCGACATACCGGTAAGAAAAACAAAAATAGGCGCACACAAATGTGCGGTCATGCGGGTAAAAAACAATTCAACATCTGTGCTTTCAATATCCATAGGATCAAGCACTTGTTTATGTAAATAAAATCGCTCGCGTACATGGTCAACCAGCATTAGTAATATCACCATGCCGCGCAATATATCAATAGAAGCTATTCTTGGTTTTGAAACAGTTGTATTCATAAATATGTAGCGCCCATAACGGGCGCTTTTTCTAGGTAATTAGAGTTAATTAAAATTGATAAGTTAAACTTGCCTGGTAACGCATTGGCTGGCCAGGCATAGTCCATAATGCTGAGTAAGAGTTTGCAAAATAAGCCTCATCAAATAAATTCTCAATACTCGCTTGGATGGTTAAGTGCTCACTTAACGTTAAGCTACTAAATAAATTAGTTATGGTATAACTTGGCAGCTCATAACTTGGGTCAGTAGTCTCACCAAGCCTGTCGCTAACATGTTGAATATGCGCGCCAATTTGCAGTTCTTTACCTGCTATTTCAGTATAGTGCTGCAGTGTTACATTTACAGTCTGCTCAGGTACATTGATCAGTTGACTACCAGCCGGAATTTCAACACCCCAATCAGGATTAACCATATCGTTTACAGTATGTGCATCAACATAAGCGTAGCTCAACACAAATTCAGTGTCTTCACTAAGCATTGCTATAACATCAAGCTCAATACCCGTGCTTTCTGCCTTACCCAATGCAGTTGAAAACCCTGAATTAACAGGATCAGCCGTTAAAATATTAGACTTTTCTGTTCTAAATACTGCAATGGTACCGAAAAGCTTATCATTGTTGGCAGACCACTTAAGCCCCGCTTCCATCGATTTACTCTTCTCTGGAGCAAAATTACTACCATTTGCATCAGCACCCGAGTTTGGTCTAAAACCTTCAGCATAGTTTGAGTAAAGCGCTACATCATCTGTTAGCTTATAAGAAAGTCCAATTCTTGGACTAAATTCAGACTTTGATTGGCTTGCAACATTACTTGAAAAATTATTAGTAATATCTTGCTCAAACTTGTCGTAACGTAAGCCTATTAAAACATCAAATTTTTCTGTCACATTAACAAGATCTTGTACGTAAACACCCCAAGCATGCTGCTCTTCTATATTATCAGTCGTAGGTGAGAGCGCAGGTGGCGTTTGACCATAAACAGGGTTTTCGGCATTAATTGAATAAGTTGTATCCCCACTTCCCCAACCAACACGCCACCTTTCTTGCTGTGAATGCAGCTCATAGTCATAACTGTCCATACCTAACAGCATATTATTACTAAAGCCCATAGCATTGAATACACCACTTAGCTCTGCTCGGAACGACAAGTCTTTGGCATCATAGTCTCGATAACGACGCTGGCGGCTAATCGTTTCACCGTCAACATAAAGTAATTGTCGGCCAGGTGACAACTCAGTTTCTGTTGAAAAGCCTTCTAAGGACGAGTCTCTATAGCCAGCGCCTAATGTAAAAAACCAGTCTTCATTAATATCATGATTAAGTGTTAACTGGTGACCAATTGCGTCTACCTCCATCGGGCCATCATTTGGCTCGCCTAAGAATGTTTCTGGAGATAACTTAACTCCTGGGAGCACAGGAATACCGCGGTCAAAAGGAATTTCTTGTTTAACGTACTCAAGTTCATACGTTAAACGGGTTTCATCGTTGATTTGAAAATATACCGATGGTGATAAAGCCAGCTTTTCCGACTCTACCGTATTACGAAAACTTTCACTTTCTTCATAAGCACCATTAATACGAACAGCAATTTCATCGGTTACGCCAGTAGTATAATCACCTTCATAACGTTGGTACTGATGTTTAGCGCCATACAATTTTAAATAACCTTCGGACTGAAATTGAGGCTTCTTAGTAATGATATTTATCGTACCACCTGGCTCCCCACGACCATAAAGTGCAGAGCCAGGCCCTTTTAGCACTTCAATAGATTCTATATTGGAAATATCGCGTACACCGCTAAAGCCACGTCCGGCACTAAAACCGTTAATTAAATACGAAGATGGTAAATTTTCATCGCCAGCAAAGCCACGTACAGCAAAGCTTTCCCATAAACCGCCAAAGTTATTCTGGCGTGCGATGCTACTTTCTAAACTTAGTGCCGTTTGAAAACTAACAATACCAATATCAGATAGCTGTTGTGAGGAGATTACACTAGTAGCTTGTGGTAAATCTTTTGCCGCTACATTGCCCCGGTACGCTTGATGATGGTTAATAACTTCAATCTTTTCAATATCGGTTTGTTCGGCTTGTTCGGCTTGTTCGGCAAAACCAAAACTTGAAAATGTGCTTAATAAACAAAGGGAAAGGAAGCTCTTATTAAAAGGTACTCGCGACATCATAACGGGTTTACTCGGGTTAATTTAGGATAATTGCGAAGATTCTAAATGTTACGTTGTAACATTACAATGATTATTAAAAAAAATTTACTTATTGGCAAAATTAAAAACAAGGTTTGCTGGCAATAAAAAAGCCTTCTCGAAAGAAGGCTTTTAGTTATCTTAAACGTTTAACTCTTTAAAATGGCTTATCTAACTTTAACAGCAGCTTTTTGAGGCACTACCACCGCAGCCATTATATTGTCCGCTTGCCGATGAAATTGCTGCTTGTAGACGCAGAAAAGCACTTTCTACATCAGCTTTAGGTGCCGCGAAATTCATACGGGCAAATTGGCCATGATTTTCTCCAAACCAAGTCCCAGGCGAAACACCAAAACCAGCATCACCAAATAGCTTAACTAAGCCGTCATTAGAGTAACCAAGTTTTGAAAAGTCTAACCACACTTGGTAAGTGCCTTCAACTGGAGTCATAGTGACGTTTGGCAGTTTTTCGGCGAGGAATGACGCGATCCACTCAACAGTTTCCTGCATTTGTTGTAAAAAACCATCAAGCCATTCTCCACCTTGGTCAAACGCCGCTATCGTGGCAAATGTCGTGAAAGCATTGCCGTGATCAATATATAGCGATTGCGATAGTTTGCTCATAGTGTCGAATATTTCTTGGTTCTCGCTATAAATATAGCCATTTGAAATACTTTGCATGCCGAACGTTTTCGCCGGAGATCCTATTAAAGCGACATGTTTTTCGGCGCCGGTTGCCATTAAGCTAGTGAACTTATGGCCTGAGTAAATAATATCGGCATGAATTTCATCACTAATAATAGTGACGCCATGCTTTTCAGCCAGTGTTTGGATTTGGCGAATTTCATGTTCACGCCACACTCGACCGACCGGATTATGCGGGTTACACAGTATCATTAACGTGACATTATCAGCACTTAGCTTTTCTTCTAAGTCGCTATAATCAACTTCGTAACGGCCATTAACTAGTTGCAAAGGACTTTTAACCACATCACGACCAGCGCCGCTAATCACTTTCGCAAATTGATGATACGCGGGAGTTTGAATTAACACCCCTTCACCATCTTGACTAAGCTCTCGAATTAACAGAGCAATTCCGGCTAGTACGCCAGGCACTTGCACAAATTGATTCGAGCTTAAGGTTAAGTTATGCCTACGCTTGAACCAACCACTAATAGCATTAAAAACCGTGGCAGAGTCATTCTCATAAGCAAACTGATTACGTTCTACAAGCCGTTGTAACTCCTGCTGAATCGGTTTTGCAATGGTAAAGTCCATGTCTGCTATCCAAAATGGCGTCACTTCGGTGGTACCAAAGACATTCTTTAGCATTGATGAACTATTACGAATAAAACTATTTTTTGCTGCCACTTTCTTTTCGGTAAACTTCATATCTATCTCCAATAAGGTTTACTAATAAGACGAAATAAATTCACAAAAGACGCACACATGATCATAAAAATTAAATTTATCTCACTAGCCTAAAACATCAACTAACACTCGTTGCCAGTTTTTCCCCATAATTTTATCTATTTCTGTACCAGTAAATTTTGCTTTTGATAGTTGATATTCAATTGAGCGCATGCGTTTAATATGGTTTAACTCAGGAATAACAATATGATTAACGTCTCGCTCGAATCCCAATACCCCCTTCTTACCTAGACCTTGCCACCAACTGTCATAACCTTTAATGGCTACCGCATTATTATTGCCAGCGGATAGTGCATTTTTATGACCACGAAGAGGGTAATCATTTGCAATGGCAACGGCATCAATTCCAGCCACATTTTTAACATGCTTTAAATGTGCAATATAATGCTCTGGTCTTGGTATTTTTTCATTGGTTAGCCACCACGACATCATAAATACTCCAAACACTCCTCCACTATCAGCAATGCCTTTCAAAATATGGTCTGGTGTACAACGGGCGTTGTTGATAATTTCCCGCGCCGCACCGTGAGTTTGAACAATTGGTCCTTTGGCTCGATGTAACGTATCTTGAGCGCTGGCAACGCTAGAGTGAGACAAATCAATCAGCATATTTTTGCTTTCGAGCTTATCTATTAAGGCAAAGCCTTGTTTGCTTAACCCCTGTTTCTCTAGGCTTAATGCACCACCAGCGTATAAATTATTATAGTGATGTGTTAATTGCAGCACTCTTAAACCTAACTGATGAAATTCATCAACTTGCTCAAGCCCACCTTCAACGCAATCAGCTCCTTGAATTTGTAGAAATACCGCACACTTATCATCATCCCTGGCAGTAAAAATATCGCTGCCCTTTTTCGCAATATGATAAGTGTTTGGTGCAGATAACATTTTTGTGTTTTTTTCTTTAATACTTTTCATACAAGCTTGATAGGTACGCTTATAATTTACGCTACCATCAGCAAGCTTTACCTCTTCAATTGCAGAAATATCAGCAATAAAACTATCTAGTTGTGATGCTTTAACATCAAAATTTTCATCTGGCACAAAAGATAAACCGTCAATATACAGCCTTTTTTTATCAACAGAAGTAACAGGATTACTAATATTCGAGCACGCACTTAAGGTCGCAATGGAGCTAAAACCTGCGAGTTGTTTCAAAAAATTTCTTCTTTGCATAGAACACTCCTTTATACGCACTTACATTTTTATTTCAGCTATTAGGTGAAATAAAAAAAGCACTTTGCAGTCAGCAAAGTGCTTAATTAAAATTTAAATATTTAGCAACAATACTTGTAACTAGCCTAAAAGTTTTCCTAAGCCGTCGGTTAAAATTTGCTTCGCTTGTTGGCCTTGCTCTGTATCTAGGTAACTTTGCGCAGTATTTACAAAACCACTGATCATCTCTGGCTTTAAACCTAAAGCTTCAAATTGCTTTTTCACATCATTGATAGATTTTAAAGAGTCACTATATTGTGACGCTTTATCTAACAAACCACCTAAACCTTCGCCAGAGCTAAGTTTACTGATATCTGGCATTTGACTAACAAGCCCATCAACACCAGGTAAAGATTTAGCAAGCTGACTAAATTGCTCACTTGAGACATTATTTTTAACGTAATTTAAAATAGCTCCCATACCTCCTGCGGCCTGGCCTGAGTTCACATCTAAAGATCCTGTTAACATATCGATTAGGCCGTCAGTGCTTGGCATCGCTGAAGTATTTGCCTCAGCCGTTTGTTCTTTAGCATCGCCTAAGCCAATTAAATTCTTTAGGCTGTCTAACCAGCTTGTTTCCTGTGCAAGAACAGAGGTACTTAATGTAGAAAGTGTTAATAGTACAATAAGTTTTTTCATAGTGATTTCCATCAATTTTAATAAGTTATTATTTAGTTAAAACAAGTGTACAACATTTAACATAAAGGTATGTAACGCTTTATTCAAATTCAGTGATATCAAAGATTGGTAAATTCTCAATAAAATGTCTTTTAATTCGGTGTATAATAGAATTCTAAGTAAAGTTAATGAAAGCATGCTATGAGTCAAGAAGATATTCAGTTAAATAATCCATTACACGGTTTAAAGTTAGATACACTCCTGAGTGAGCTGGTGACACATTACGGCTTTGATATTTTAGCGGAATATACCCGCATAAAATGTTTCAAAAATAACCCAAGCATGATCTCAAGCTTAAAGTTTTTACGTAAAACTGAATGGGCGAGAGAAACACTAGAGCGTTTCTATCTTTATAGCTTTAAAAATTTACCTGAGCCGGGTGAAGACGAATTTGAAATTCCACCTAGACAGAGAGAAATTCCATTACATATCAAACCAAAAGAGCCTAAAGTATTAATTAAAGGTGAGGCAATAGTTCCATTAACTAAAGATAGTTTTAAAGAAACACATCGCTCAAAGCCGGTACATAACAACAAATACCAAAGTGCTAATGATAAGAGTCAAAGCAGGCACTCTCGCTCAAATGAGCGGAAAAATGAAAATTCAAATACTGATTCAAAAAGAAATTCAGAAAGCAATAAGCCATTTGATCCTTACGCAAACGCGCCGAGGTAAAGATTACTCATTAAGAAAAAAGCGCTAATAAATTAATTTATTAGCGCTTTTTTCTTTACTAAAACAGAATATTTTAGCGCTTATCCTTCTGCTGTAATTGCTCTTGCTGCCACGCCCAAGTTGGTGATTTAAAAAATAGCTTCACACGGTATGACCAAGACGGCGCTAGCCACAAACGCTGTACAAATTTTCCGTATCCTGAGAAAAATACAATAAATGGATTAACACTGTTAATTCTTGGGTATACACCGTAATTTACTTTTTCTTCCTCTTTGGCAAAACTACCGAACATTTTGTCCCAAATAATAAAGATACCGGCATAGTTTTTATCTAAATACTGCTTGTTTGTTGCATGATGCACTCTATGGTGCGAAGGCGTATTAAAAATAGCTTCAATCGGCCTAGGTAATTTTTTAACTGTTTCAGTATGCAATAAGGTTTGATATACCTGCACAATAACTTCAGCGAAGAAAATAATAAACGGATTAAAACCTAAAAATGCCAACGGCAAATAGAAAAATAATGGAAAAAACCAATCCATAGGACCATGACGATAAGCGACAGACAAATTAAAATGTGGAGAACTATGATGAACCGTATGAGTTGCCCAACCAAAGCCGTTCATATGCAAAAAGCGATGCTCCCAATAATAAGCTAAGTCCGCCAAAACAATACAGCCAACAATGGTCCAACCGGTTAACGGTAAATCAATAATTCTAAAATTATCATAAACGTAAAAAAACACTCCAGCGTAAACACCGGCAACGAGAGCAATAATAACAATAAACATTGCGAGTGTGGCAAAGTTTGCAGCGCTATCACCAAGTAAATTCCACGACATTTTTTTCTTAAACGCGTAACGTAAAAGTTCGAGAATAAACAAAGCAAAAGCAAAAACTAAAAACCAATCATTTATCCAAGTTTCCCAACCATAAATAAAATCAGTAGATAAAATATTCGATAAGCTATCCATTTTCCCCTCTACTTATATAACACTTGCATACTGACACTAACCACTTCAGCACGCTTGTTTAATTGATGACGTTCAACAACCGCAACAACTTCTTTCGTAAAATTAAGCTTTTTCCAGGCTGCTTCTAATTGCTTTGAGCTTAAATGACTATCGGTAATAACTGTTTGATAATGCCCAGTAGGCAGTGAGGTAAGTTGTGAATTCGACTTTAATTCTCGACTATCGTAACCAATAGTAATATCAGCACGAGTAAAATTTTTTGAAATATGACGATATAAAACATAGGTAGCTGTAGGGTAATCACTTAACTGTGAATGAAGTGAACCATTTTGTGAAAATTCCGCCCAAAGCTTATCAATGTCACTTATTAACATCTCTTGGCTTACACCAACGATATTAGCAACCGGAGCATTATTCTTAACGCTGTTACTTGCGCTTATAAGGCGGGTACTTTGGTACTTTTCTTTCGCCTTAGGCTCAGATTTCACAGGCGAATTTTTAAAATTATCGCTAGCCTTACTCTCTGTGATTATCTCTACCGTACTTGGGGTGATAATTTCAGCATAAGCTGGCGTTGGCTGATAAATAACACCAAACCAAACGGCTAGCACGATAATAATGCTGGTTAAAATTGATGTAAATAAATTCATGGTTCACTCTTACATTTAATTAGATAGGCGAAATATACGTTTTTCGCAATAAATTGTCAACATGAAAATAAACAAGTATTACCCCAATGTTGACATCAGTAATAGGGTCGATTTCTTTAATTTTAGCACTTCATCCAATAAGGCAAGCGGTAATAGCGACTCACTCATTAAATAATTTGCGTAAATTCCCGCCGCCACTAACTCAATTTTTTCTGCCGTAGCCTCTGAATATTGACTTGTTAATACCGCCATAAGGTGGCGATTAAATTCCGCCATGATCTTTTCTTGATCAGCCTTTATCTCAGGTAATCGCTTCGCTTCCGAAAATAATGCTTCCCCAATAATAGTGTTGTTTATATGTTCTGATGAACGGGATGAAAAAAGAATATCAATTAAGGCGTCAGCCCTATATTTATTGGGCAACCAAGCTAAAGTGTCTTGCCATTGCTGGTTATATTTATCTGTCCAACGAGCACTAAGCGCACAAATTATTTCATCTCTATTGCCAATATAGTGGCGTAAAATTGTTCGCTTCATTTTCGCCGTTTCAGCCAAATGCTCTAACGATGTTGCTTGTATGCCTTTCTCTAAAATACATATTTCTAGTGCATCTAAAATTTCTTCTCGACGCTGACCAGCCATGCTCGGGCGTGCCATAACTATTCTCGCTTTATTATTCATTATGAGTTTATCGATCTTAAGCATACCTTAATCAAAATAAATTGTCACATTGACAACATATGGCGTTTACGCATAAGCTATAAATTATCAATATGAAAATTTATTATCAAACTGGAGTTTTTGATGAAGAAGTTTATTATAATCAGCGCGCTTTCTTTGCTAACTGCATGTGGTGGTGGCTCAGACAGTAAACCAGCGCCTGTAGCACCACCAACACCACCAACTGTTGACCCCCCGCAAGCCAAAGCTGACTTTATTGGCTTTGAATCGGGTCAAGTGCGCCCAATAGCAAAATCAATTGATGGGAAACAGCTACTTGTTACAAATACTTCAAACAATAGCTTAGATATTTTCAGCATAAATAGTTCTGGCGATTTAAGCTTAGAACAGTCACTGCCAGTAGGTTTAGAGCCAGTTTCGGTTGCAGTACATCAGCAAACGGCATGGGTAGTTAATCATGTTTCTGATTCAATAAGCTTAATTGATATTGCTAGCACACCAGCAAAAGTTATACGTACTCTACTCGTCGGTGATGAGCCTAAAGATATTGTTTTTGCTGATGATAAGGCTTTTATTACCACTGCACATCGTGGTCAGCAACGCATGAGCCCTGCCTTGGCCGACGTAGACGGGGCTGGCGATCCAAAACTTCATCAAGCAAATCAAGGTCGCGCTGATATCTGGGTATTCGATGCGACAGAGCAAGGCAACTCACTAGGCGGAAAACCACTAAAAATCATGTCACTATTTGGTGATACGTTACGAGGATTAGCAGTAACACCTGATAAATCAACAATCTATGCTGGCGTATTAAATTCAGGTAACCAAACTACCGCTGTGCATGAATCCGTAATGTGTTACGGCTATGAAGATGACGAATACGGCGCTTACCCTTGTCAGGTTCTTGATGAAATTAGTAGCCCTAATGGTTTAACAGACGGTTATTTGCCTGGCGGAAGAACGTCACCAGGTGTGAACGTAGAAGGTAAACCACAACCATGGACAAGTATGATTGTTAAGTACGACAACGACACTGGACAATGGTTAGACAGCAAAGGGCGTAACTTTTCAAACGGTGTTCGCTTTACATTACCTGATTTAGATGTATTTGCTATTGATACTAAATCTCTGCAACAAAAGTCAGCCTATAAACATGTTGGCACAACATTATTTAATTTGGCGGTAAACCCGAGTAATGGCAACGTTTATGTTACCAATACTGATGCCAATAACAGTACTCGATTTGAAGGTGCTGGTGAATTTGCGAAATCAACGGTACAAGGTAATATTGCCCAAAGCCGCATTAGCGTTATTAATCCAAATGCGCAAACGGTTAAAGCCCGCCATTTAAATCGCCATATCAATTACGCTGATTTAAAAGGTAATACCAATGTAAAGCAACATAGCTTATCGACACCTCTTCAGTTAGCAATTACGAATGATGGCTCAACCCTTTACAGTGCAGTTATTGGCTCAAACAAAATAGCCAAATTGCCAACTAAACAACTTGAACAAGATAAATACTGGGACAACAGTGGTGAAGAGTTTGATCCAAAAACACTAAGCCAAAATTACTTGACCGTTACCGGTGGTCCTTCAGGTTTATTGTTAGATGAAAGCAAGCAACGCCTGTACGTTTTCACACGCTTCGACAATGCCATTGTCACTATTAATTTAAACGATAATTCCGAAAGCCAGCGTCTTAACTTAACAACGCCTGAGCCAGTTGGGTTCAGTGCTGGACGGCAAATGCTTTATGATGCAAACCGCTCCTCGTCAAACGGCGAATCAGCCTGTGCAAGTTGTCATGTATTTGGTGACACCGATCATTTGAGTTGGAACTTAGGTAATCCAGATGGCACCAATGGTGAAAATCCACAACCTTTCCCTACAGAAAATTTATCGGAGCTTGGTTGTGTACTTGTTGGGCCTGAAGATGAGAGCTGCCAATTATTAGAGATCATCAATGGTGATGGTGATAAACGCACATTTGCTGCAATGAAAGGCCCGATGGGAACGCAAACAATGCGTGGCATACACAATCATGGACATATGCATTGGCGCGGTGACAGATCAACTGGCTACTTCGGCAATGATACTGAACAAACGCTTGATGAGCATACCTCGTTCAAAAACTTTATTGTTGCCTTTGAGGGCTTACTGGGCCTTGATATTCATTTACCAGCTTCAGTTGCCGCAAGTAATAAAAGTACCGATGTTGTTGCTCTTGAAAATGATATCGATGATTTTGCTAACTTTATGCTAAAAGTTGCTTTACCACCGAACCCTATTCGAAAATTTGATAATTCACTTTCTACCTCTGCACAGCGTGGAGCTGATTTCTTCCATGGCGATCGTCGCTCTGATGGCGCCGAAACCGATACACCAATTAACGGTGATTCAGTCGATGGGGTTAATTGTCAGGGTTGTCATGGTGTTGATCATAGCCAAGGTTTTTACGGTAGTCGTGGAGAAATTGCTCATGGTGGTGAAATTCAAATTTTGAAAGTGCCACAATTACGTAATCTATACACGCGAGTGGGTATGTTTGGTCTACCTGACAGAGAAGGCTTTTTACCATCACACACTAAACAACATCAAGGCGAGCAAATTCGTGGTTTTGGCTTCTTACACGATGGCGCTACCGATCAATTACTAAACTTTCTTAAAGGTGCTGTTTTTGATAACGGTGAAACCGGATGTCCAGACGGGGCTGACGAACGCTATGGTTGTCACTTTAACAATGGTGAAGTGGGCATTCCTGATGAGCTAACTCGTCAAGGATTAGTGGATTACATGATGGAATTCGACAACGATTTAGCACCTATTGTTGGTCAGCAAATCACCCTAAATAGCAACGCACCTGCAGCTGTTTCACAACGTGTTGCTTTGTTTGAACAAAGAGCGCAAACCGTATTTATCTCAAAAATATTAGGTGGTGAAGTAACTGAATGCGATCTTATCGCACTTGGCCAAATTGATGGCAAACAACGCGGTTATTTGTTTGATACGCAAACGAAGAAATATCGTAGTGACGCAGCGTTAGAGCCAATGTTATCGCCGAGTGAATTACACTCGTTAGCGACAACAAGTAATAACAATTTAACTTTCACGTGTACTGTACCGGGTAAAGGCTGGCAAAGCGCTTTAGACCAAGATTTAGACAGTACCCTAAACTTTGACGAAGGAGCATAAACATGATGGCTTCATTTCCCTGGTCGTATTGGCTAGGCATTGCTTTATTTCTGTGGTTATTCGTCGACTTAATTCGCGGTGAAGTTTACCTGTGGCAGGCTTACCAGCGAGCCAATGAACCCGGTTTGTATTGGTTTTGTATTGCACTGTGGGCAATTGTCGCAATCAGTTGTTTTATTTATCCAAACTGGTCGCTGTCTTAACAAAACAGTGTTCATATTCGTAACGGCAAAGTAGCAATTATGTCTACTTTGCTTTACTTTCAAGGAACCATTTATGCTCAAGAATAATCGCCTACCTGTGAATGCTTATACCTGTGATAAGTATTTTGCTATCGAACAACAGCATATTTTCTCTACCACCTGGGCTTTTGCCGGATTAAAAGAAGATCTGGTAAAGCCTGGACAATATATCAGTGTTCAGGCTGGGCTTAATAATATTATTGTAATTGTTGATGAAAACACTCAGCTGCAAGCATTTCATAATATTTGCCCGCACCGTGGTACACAGCTACTAGCCGCAAAAGGCCAAATTAATAAACATATCACCTGCCCTTATCACGACTGGCGTTTTGACTTATCAGGAAAGTTACGTTCTGTGCCAAAAAAAGTGCGAGAATTCAAAAATCTAGATAAAAAACACTTCGGTTTAACAAAAGCCAGTGTTGCTTTATGGCACGGTATGTTGTGGGTGCATCCAGAGCCAAACCCTACATCCATTGCACAATGGTTTGCCGATATTGAGCCGCATATGGGCCCGCATCAAGTGGATAAGTTAATTGAAGCGCCAGACGAATTAGTGATCAAAGATATTCACGCTAACTGGAAAATTATTGTTGAAAACTATATTGATCATTATCATTTAGCACAATTACATGTTGGCACACTTAATATGTATGATCACGCCAAAGCGAAGTTTCAGTTTGTCGGGCCACACTTTGCATTTTGGGAGCCCTTAGCGAAAGGTTACAGCGCCAATCTAGAACGAAACTCGCCATTACCACTAATTGAGCATATCGATAAAAGCCAACATGGAGCTTGGGTACCTATGTTATTTCCAGGCGTTGGTATCTCAGCCACAGAGTCAACATGGTCGGTATTTCACATTATTCCATTAGCAGCCAATAAAAGTCGTGTGGTTATTAGAACTAAAGTACAGCCATGCTCCGACTTAACTTATTTAAGTCAAAGTATGCGTAGCGCTATGTATTGGTATAAATCAACTTTTGCTAAAGACGATAAGATGTCAGCCGATCATCCGCTTGCTTCTGGGGATTTTTTACAAGAAGATATTTTTGTCTGCGAGCAATTACAAAAATCGCTAACTAGCCCTATTTATAAACCGGGGCCTTCTGCGGAGTTTGGCGAATCTCCTGTGCGCGAACACCAACATATTGTTTGGCAATATATTAGTAAACACCTTAACGATAACGCCGAGCAGGAAATAGCCGTTACATCAATAAATAATTAAGCGTGTTAAACGAGTGCCAAGTTTGATACCTAGCACTCGTGTACTAACAATTTTTATTAATTTTAAACATTTAAAGCTTAAAACGCGCCACTGACTGGGTTAATGAATCAGCTAATTTATTCACATCTTCACTTCGATTTGATAAGTCTTGTGATTCAGCAGCATTATGACTTGCAGCTTTTGCCGCTTCACTCATGGTCGCTTCAATATCTTGGCTAAAACCTAATTGTTCATTCGAAGCAACGCTAATACTTTTACTCATCTCATCAATCGTTAGCAAGGCACTTTCTATTTGTTTGATGGCATTACTAAGCTCTTGGCTTTGCGAAACACATTCTGATGCTTGCGTTTGCCCTTGTGAAATGGCTAATTCAGCGGTTTGTGTTTCTTTTTGCAAGGCATCAATCATGGTTTGAATTTCAGCAGTCGATGCTTGTGTGCGTGATGCTAACGATCTTACCTCGTCAGCAACCACAGCAAAACCACGACCATGTTCACCAGCACGTGCCGCTTCAATGGCTGCATTTAACGCTAATAAATTGGTTTGATCAGCAATACTGCCAATCGTGTCTAAAATGCCGCCAATACTATCGCTGTGCTTACTCAAGCGAGTCATAACCTCAACAGATTCTCCTAATCGCTCAGATAGCGAAACAATACGATTACTATTATCATCAGCAATAGTGCGTATCTCATAGCTATGTGTTGTCGCCTCTGAAACATTATTCGCGGTTAAATTTGCTTCATCAGTCACACGGGTTGAACTGGCAAACATTTTTTCTGCTATTTGCTTAGCGCTATCAACTCGAGTTATTTGCGCTGATGTTGACTGAGCTATACGTTGACTTTGCTCACTGGTTATTTGTGACGACTCATCTAACGAATAAGCATTTTGACTAATATTTTTTAATAATGAAGTTAGGTCATCGCTGAGTTTATTAATGTTTTTAAATAACACGCCGAACTCATCTTTATTGCCAATAGTTAATCGAGCAGTTAAATCTCCCTGAGCAATTAACGCTAAAGAATCATTGGCAAGCGCCAAAGGAGTCAGCATAGCTCGCGTGGTAATCACACCAATAAAGCTCGCTAAGATAATAAATACCACAGCTAAAATAATCGCTAAACTTTCCCCTGTTTCCACCTTATTTTTCGTTGTTAATTGCAATTCAACAAAGCGTGCTTCAGCTAATGTCAACAACAGTGTTAACTGTTGGTAGGTGGCATTAAAACTCGTTACTGAATCGTTATAAGCATTATTAGCGTTAATAACATCTTCAAGGGCACCTTGCTTGTGCTGGTATAGCTCTCCTGGCTCAACCAGTAAGGTGCTTAAGGTCGAAAATTGTTTTGAAAAATCATCAAGTAACGACTTATCATCAATCCCTTCAAACAAGCGCTGCATAAAATCGAAATTATTTTTAGCGTTAGCGATAAGAAAACCAACATCTTCTTTGTGTTGCGTTAAAACACTAAGTTCATTGACTTGCTGTAAACCTGACATAGTGTTTTGTAAGGTAAATAACATATCGTCAATACGGGCGCCATTACCTATGATATCTTCTAATAACTGTCCGTTATCAATTTCAAGTAACTCTAAATCCAGCATATCGTTACTTGCTTGGTCTCTGGTATCAACGAATTGCTGATATTGATTAGTAAACTTTTCGTTGGCTATAGCGATATTTTTTTTTGCTAAATAAAATGCCTCACTGTTGGCAACATATTCTTGATAATGAACTTGCGCTTGTTTCAGTGCCTGTTGCATTTTAGCTTGGTCCATCACCTTACTACGCAAAACTTGAACCGAATTTTGAAACTCTTGGTTTAACTTGCCGAATTCTTGTTCGCTATTAATTAATGCTGCGCTATCTTGTTGCGTAAATCCTAAGGCGCCTACTTTAATCATGTTAAGTAGTTTAATTTGCAAAGCGTTACTTTGCTTTTGTACGGGTACCGCCAGTAATTCAACATTACTGTTGGCGGTACTAATTTGCATTAATGAATTATAAAAAAAGCTGCTTCCTGCGATTAACAAAATCCCTATCGTGCTAAACCCCA
Organism: uncultured Colwellia sp.; assembly: GCA_913058245.1. Classification (GTDB taxonomy): domain Bacteria; phylum Pseudomonadota; class Gammaproteobacteria; order Enterobacterales; family Alteromonadaceae; genus Cognaticolwellia. The sequence goes on along the minus strand of CAJXQJ010000001.1, from coordinate 238,070 downwards.
TTATTATTTTTTGTTTTATGGTTAATGGTAGGTTGTACATAAACACCTCTGGAATGAATAAATTTTTCTTGCTTGTGCTAGGCACTTCAATCACGAAGATTGATGCATGATTATAAAACGCAGAATGCAAATGTAAACAGTGGTCAAACCACATACAGCCTTCAGCCTAGCCAATTTTCTTCTAATTCATAATTTTTTAAATCAAATATTTTTTGCCAAAACTAAAAAAAACACATCAAATTAACAAAGCATTAACACAAAACATAGCCACATCCCTTTAGTTATATGGACTATATATTTTACCTATCTTGACTATTTAAATTATAAATAACCCACAATTGGATAATAAATAATCACTCATCTATTATCACCCTAACTGGTCGAACGTCCGATCAGTAAAACATACATAATAAAAACATGACGTAACAAATAAAAAATGATTTGGGGAAATAAATGAATACAATTAAAAGTGTAGTCACCATTCTCGGTTTCTGCTTAACACTCTACTCTAATTACACATTCAGCAAAGAACATAAAATAGTACTCATCCACGGCTTTCAACCTCAGCAATTAATATCCGACGGCGATGTCACTGCAAGTGGTCAAAATTATTGGCAGGGTTATTGGAATAACTTAAGCGACGCGCGCATTGACTGGCCCTCATACGAAAGAATTGAAGGCAAAATTGCTTCTGACTATGTATGGCCGAAACTAAAGTCATTCTCAGAAAGTAACTTTTGCGATCCTGGTTGCATATTCGTCACGCACTCTACAGGTGACTTAGTCGCGAGATACATCATAGACAACCAAGAAACCTGGCTAGAAAATGCAGGATTGCAACCTCTTAACATAGTCGCAACATTCGATATTGCCGGTGCAGGTGGCGGTAGTGAACTCGCTGATTTAGCAGTTAGTGTTGCTCAAGGCACTGAAAGCTGGACTTTTGTTATTGAAGCAGCGCTAGAAGCATGGCTAGGTGGTGATCTTAGTGATGAAATGGGTGTGTTACACGACTTAAAAGTAAACAATGCAAGACAACTTGCTCCACTACCTGATGCCCGCATTCCTCGTTTAAGATTTGTTGGTGATGCCAGCGAATATTTAGGCGTAACTAGCCCATTCATTCAAGGACATGACGACGGAGTTGTTGGCAGTCATTCAGCCTGCGGTGGCAATCGCCAAGGCAAATATGGCAGTTGCAGCACTCAAGTTGCCTTCGACGGTAAACTAACAGCTCAAAACAACGCAGTACCAGGCTTTATGCCTTACCATTATCCAATGCTAATGGGCGAAGATTATAGTCATGGTTCATTGTTGGAGCCAGAACAAGAAGGCAAAGTGACAGCTGCAAGCAACCAACAAAATTTACTTTCGGGTGAAAGCATTCAATTTGATACCTACACAAAAACAACAGGTTGGTGGCTATGGAAAAGTAATTACCTTTATGTACAAAACTCTGGAAATGACAGCATGTCAGCACTGATCTACGACGCCATACCTAATTAGAGAAAGTAGGATAGTATTAGAGTTATGAACAGAAAACCAATGATAAAGCGAATAGTGACAATGAGTATAATATTTGTCGCTGTTTGGCTTTTTTGGCCATCGATGCCAGCACATGACCCGATAGAGCGTCAAACGGCGACAATCAAACCAAAAGCAGAATCTAGCAAAAGCTTAGTTTACAAAGCTAAAAAAAATAATGATAAAGTCGCTACTTCAACTAATATCACCGCAAATGATTCAGCAACGCTAGTCGCTAAAGCTTATGCTAGCGAACTAAGCTATCCCCCCTATTCACAGCCGCTAAACGCTAATGATTATGATCGTCTAAACCCGAACTACTTTAATCCACAATCAATTCCTATTGACGATAACGGAAATACTGTAACCGCTAAGCTTTCAAAATATCGTTATACCTATCCAGAGCCAATTTTGGCAACACTAACTGGTGCGAATATCGATAATGCAAAGTTAGAGCTCATCGACTTAACAACGGGGAAGCAGCTACTTTCAAGAGGTTTTCAACAAGGTGAGAACATGTGGAGCGTAAAGCTAGAAGGGAAGCGAGATTTTCCAAATCAATTACAAGCAACCGTAAAAGCAAATATTAATGGCAAGAACGTCAACATAGCCTTGTCACTCAAGTATGTTGATTCCATAGCAACACTGGAAAGTTTTGAACCTGTTGTTAGCAGTAATTCAGACATGTTAATACAAGCTAACCTGAATGTTAGAGAAAGTGGTCTTTATCGTTTACGGGCAAATCTATTTGACGCTAATCAACAACCGATTGCACATCTTGTTAGTAGAGAAAAACTCAATAAAGGCAATGCGAATATAGACTTAAAAGCACATTTATCTGTGCTAAAAGGAGTGAAAACACCACTTTATTTATCCACTTTCTCTATTGAGTTAATGTCGCCTGCACCAGGAAAACCAACCAAATACGGTAATAGTGATATTAACAAATTTGAAATAAAAGATTTTGCAATCTCTAGCTTAAGTGATATACCTTACCAACCAACGACGCAAGAAAAACAACGATTGCAACTACTACAAAATATGGCACAAGGAAGATAAGCATCTATTAAATGTGATGTTAAAGAAATGAAAGATTTAAAGGAGTTTTGTAATAGTGTTTTTTAATACGCTATAAAATAAACACTTTAACCAAGGACTAATGATTGTTTACAAGACTTAGTTTAACATTTATTGCTCTGCTAACTTGCTCATTCTCGGCTTCGGCTATCGAGCAACCAAGTCAGAATCAACTAGTTTCTATCTTGCTAGAAGCAGAAGATCACCTATCTGTAAAACCCTCTAAATCATTAGTATTATTATCAGGTGAGGTAGATTTATCACTATTATCTGAAGCACAATTCTTTCGCTGGCATGTGGCATTAATAAGAGCTTCATTATCGTTTAATGAATTATCCACTATGGAGAGCTCAATTAAGCATCTAATTTCACGCAAGTCATCTACCGAGTTTAAACGCAGGCTTATCCCGATATTAAGTAGTATTGGCATTTGGCTAAGAAAATCAGGTTACTTGCAGCAAGCTAAGTTAACACTGACCTGTGCACTTACACATAACACTAATGAGATAAACGAAATAAAATTACTGACCAGCTTAGCTATCGCATCAAGACACTTAAACCAAAATGAATACGCAAGAGAAGTTTATAACTTTGCTAAAAAAATTGCGCAAAATGAAAAGCTAGAGCCATCAATCGCAACCATAGAAAATAACCTTGGCGGACTAGCGTTAGAAAGTAATGATGTTGTGAAAGCTGAGCATCACTTTCGTACAGCATTAGCCTTATATCAAAAGGAGTCAATTCGCTCGGGAAATATCATCAGTGGTATTAACTTGCTACAAACTTTTTTAATTCAACATCAACATCTGAATTATCAAAGACTATATCCGTCTATTGCACGACTTACCGATACATTCCCAAATAAATCAAGAAAAAGCACATTGTTTTGGCTAAATACGATTTTTGAAATAAGACAAGGTAAACAGCTTAGCGATGAACTGAAAGCTCAACTCATTTGGAATTTCAATCAAATCAACGACCGAAAATTACAGCTGATATTAATAAAATATTTCTCAGATGATCTAAATATGGAGCTCAATGTACCGAATAATGTCAGTTTAAAAAGCTCAGCACCATCATGGTTCAAAGAAATTACTCAATGTGATTGGCAAAAGCTAGCGCCTCAATATGTTGGCTAAAATAAGCGACACAGGAGCAAAAGCCAACTGTTATTTGCCCTGCTTTAACGACTTGTTAGCTATAACTGACTACTAACCTCGCAGAATTGCATTAACAATTGCCCAAGTTAAAAACGCTAGGCCTAAAATTATTGTAACTATTTTATTTCTTTTATTTTCTTGAGTCGACGCTGTCCATAAAAATAAGCTTGTTGGGATAATAACACCAAAATAATAAAAGCCTGGTGCCATTGTACCAACGGGATTATTTATTGAATATGCGACAAAGCTTAATGAAACAATAACGGCAAAAACAAACTTCCCTTTTGCTGATTCACAAAAATCGAAGAGTTCATCTAATTTATCAAAGATATTTAAACTCATATCATATTCCTTTATTAAAGTTCGGTGGTATAGCTAACGCCCTGTTAAGGGGCTGATAATGTTTGGCTAAAGTGTGTAGCGAAGCGGAACCGAGCCAAACTTTAGCAGTTCCGCCTTGAACAGCTTGTTATGTGTAAACTTGCTCCAAACAATTAAAGTTCGCAAATATTACTTTAAATGTAGACCCTGAGCGTAACTCTAAAACGTGCTGAAATAAATTATCTGAAATCGAAACTTCATGTGTTAAAACATCACCATGAAAAGTATCACCATAATTAAATGGATTCTCTGTACCTATAATTTCATATGATTTTACGTTTACATAATTAAGTACAATATCACGATCATGTTGCTGACCGAGTAAATTTAAAGAAATTGATAAAGAGGGTTCAAATGGTCGAACGTTATTTCTATTTTCGGCAATAGTAATTGATGTTACCCATGCATCATGAAGAGATTGCGGGTGGTTTAATTCATATCTTTCAGTGTTGGTTGCAAACACAAATAATTCACTCGGAAAATTATCCTTATTTGAATTTAGGTTAGAAATATATTCATCAAAACTAGAATTCATTTACCAAACGTCCATTTACACATAACGCTCTGTTAAGGGGCTTTTTAATAGTTTGCCAAAATGTGGAGCGAAGCGAAACTAGGCAAACTGTAAAAGTCCCGCTTGAATTGCTTGTTATATTTATTTTACTTCACAATCCAATAATTATGAAAGGCGATAGGAATAGTGCCCTGAGCGGAAACAGCTTTACAGCTTTCATCTGTTGGCCCATAGATAAGAACTTCAATTTCTTTACCTGCTGCTAGAGCCATTAAAGCCATAGATAATTTTTGGTCAAATTGAGAATCAGAACCATCTAGGAATATTGCTTTAGAGCTAGTCGCACATGGAATATTTGAAAAATCAAAATTACCATTCACAACTAAACCGCCGTCAACTAAACGAACCGATGTGGGAGTTGCTGACACCCAAACATGTGCAGTTGCGAAATTAGAAAACAACAACGCAGCCATAAATATACTTAACTTAGATTTCATACCTTTCCTCGATTAATAAATATAACGCCGTTTTAAGCGGCAAATTTCAGTTGGCTAAAATAAGTGAAGCACGAACAAAAAGCCAACTGTAATTTGTCCGCCTTAAAAACCCTTGTTATGTTGCGGCATTAACCATTGTTTTATTCGATATATTTAGTGCAAAAACAACAATACAACCTGTAACTACTACAGCAACCAAATCTTGCCAATCAAAGATACCTGTTCCTAAAGTGGGCTGCATTACCTCATATATTACACAACCAACCATTACCCCAAATGCTGAGGAGGGAGCTTTTTTGAAAGATTCTTTTGATAGTCCTATTAAAAGAAAAATCGCAGTAATAGTTCCTGTAATACTTGGTAAATAGTTAGCCAAGCCAAAATCAGCTATTTGATTGGAATAAACCCAATCACGATAATATGTATCACCGATATGAGTTAAAACTAGAAAAATAGCTCCAGTTATAATAAATACTATTCGAACATTACTCATACTTTCCTTAGAAACATAGCGCCCTGTTAAGGGGCTGATTAATGTTTGGCTAAAATGTGTAGCGAAGCGAAACCGAGCCAAACGTTAGCAGTCCCGCGCTTAAACAGCTTGTTATGCGTAAATCAATCGCCACCGCCGTCTCCAAAGCCACTGCCGCCATCATCTCCACCACTAGCAGATGAAGAACCGAAAAGCGCTCTAAACAAACCGACTCCTGATACGGAAGCAATTACATGATTCATTGATTCGGTAGATTCATTCTCAGGGGTATTGGCTTTGTAAGTTGCTACGTCGCAATACATTAAATATGCATAATGAGCGTGTCTTTTATTAAAGCCCATTTCATCTATGGTTTTATCTACTTGAGGTTTTGTGTACGTTGCCGAGCCGCCATACCTTTTAGCTAATGCAGGGCGAAGCTTGAACTTATACTTTCGAATAGTCGATTTTTTGCCAAACATTGATGTAACTCCTTTTACGCATAATGCCCTAATAATGGGCTAAAAACAGCTTGTTATATTACATTTACTCGTTACCAGAGTCTGAAGTTTCTACACTAACATATTGAGAATCATTTGAGTTCACGTTGGATTTTAAAGCACTTTTATATGGTAATTCGTTATCAGTTTTAAATAAAATGACTATGGAGCCTATAAAGGGAATAAACCACGAAACTAGCAACAACCAGAACCGCTGTCCCCCTGTTCGTAATGGACAAGTACAGATGTTTAACGTTGCTAATAAAGCGAAAAAAGAATGGACTCCAATCATCCATAAATAGATCGACACTCCGTCCATGACTTTCCTTAGTAATATAACGCCTCACTAAGAGGCAAATAATTATTGGCTAAAATAAGCGACGAAGGAGCAAAAGCCAACTGTTATTTGTCCTTATTAATTAGCTTGTTAGGTATTTTTATACCACGACTCTGGGTATTTAAACAGAAATACATAATCAAATGCCTGCTTTACACTAAACCTACCTGAAAGCACTGCAAAAAATGAAAAGATTGATGCAACTAATACAGCGCCAAAATAAACAGCAAAAGCGAAACTTACGATCATTACGACTAAACCAGTAAATACAACACCAGAAGTCACTTGACGGAGTGGAACACTAGTATCTAAGTTAAGTACAGCGAACAAATTTTCAAATTGCCACGAAAAGAAAGCTAGTCCTAAAGCGCAGCCAATTGCACCAACATAAGATGTAATTTTGTAATATTTAGGCTGGAGGTTTCTTTGATTTTGGATTGCCTGAACTAAAAATTTAATGACCAACTCCAGAAATACCTAACGCCCCAATAAGGGGCTGATAATGTTTGGCTAAAATGTGTAGCGAAGCGAAACCGAGCCAAACTTTAGCAGTCCCGCCTTGAACAGCTTGTTATGAGTACCTTTTATACTTACCTTTAGTTTTATCAACCCAGTCACTCCAAAAAAACATAAAAAATAAAAAACTAAAAATTGCAATGACTACAAGACCTCCTTCAATCTCAGGGTAGCGCGATAAGAGCTCTAATGCAGCAATATTCAAAGAACCAACTAGCAAGAGTTTAAGCCCTAATAATCTATTAACTCTAAACATTAACCTAGCAAATGGGTCAATAAAAAAACCATAAATCACTAAGCAAGAAAATAATAATGTATATATGTCAAATTGACCTTTTAAAATAAAAAGACAAAGAATATGAGATATAGCAAAGGCTCCAAAACATGGTTTGTCAGCTGTCGGGTTTTCAATGATTTTTAGTATTTTTCGACGACTCATAGTACTCATAACGCCCTAATAATGGGCAAAAAATTGTTGGCTAAAATGTTGAGGAACGAAAACAGCCAACTGTTTTTTTGTCCTTATTAATTAGCTTGTTATACGGCATTACCACTAATTTTCGTAATACTCGTCAACTTGCTTTGCTAATTCTTTAATTGGCTTAGCACCATCAAAATACTCTGAATTTTTATTATGAAACTCAATAAAACCCAACTTAGTTTCAACGTCATATTCACCAAGTGCTTCATCTAAGAATAGATAACCTAAGTTGCCATATGCTGTGTGATCTTTGTCGCTGTAATTATCGAAGAACAAAACAACACCTAATTTATCTTCATCTTTATATAAATTGTAATAAACATCGTCAGATTTTATTGAAACACCGCCATAGGTTAGCTCGTTAAGAGGCGTTCTTCGAGGGCGAAACTTTACGATTGTCCATTGTTTTAATTCAGGTGCTGAATTGAACAGTAACTCAACCGAAGGAAAAGAGTTTTTTATGCCACCCGCGCTTATTACAAACTCTCTTTTACCGTTCTCACGAATAGGACTAAATTCAAAGGTAAGTTCGGGATCAACTTTAGAAAGCGCTACAGACAATTTATCAAAAGTTTTTTCAGTATCTTTTTCAAAGTTAAAAATGATATCTCCATTTTTTTGGAACCATTTCCAAAAATCAGCCTCGACTGATGCATTTGCTTTAGAACCAAATATTGAAAGTATTCCCATAACTATTAATTTAACTCCGTACTTCATAGTTTCCTTGCCGTATAACGCCCCAATAAGGGGAAATTTATTAGTTGGCTAAAATGTTGAGCGCAGCGAAAACAGCCAACTGTAAATTTTCCCGCTTGATTGGCTTGTTATGTGCTTTTGTGCTCTCGTTCTTGTTTTAAAATTTTTAATAGTAAGTCTATTCGTCTGTTTACCTTTTTACTTTCAGCTGTAACCATACCTTGTACGAATGTAGATGCAGTAAATATAACGAACATTACATTATAGGTATCGGAATCAATGCTTAAAAACTGGCCTGCGATGATTAGTAAAACTAAAGGGGCAAGTATTTGTATAAGATCTTTGATACCAACACTTTTTGAACCGAGGTTATTGAATTCATCAATATCCTTTTGATGCTTTGTCATTTGATCATATTCTACTTTGGCTTTTATATTTGATTGATCATCATTATCCATAATTTGACACCTTACGATTGAAACACATAACGCCCTGTTAAGGGGCTGATAATGTTTGGCTAAAATGTGTAGCAAAGCGAAACCGAGCCAAACGTTAGCAGTCCCGCTTGAACAGCTTGTTATACGTTTACTAAGCCAAACCCTGGTTTTGTGATCTTATTTCCATCTTTATCTTTAAGGTGGTTACCCTCATTATCTTTTTCAGAGATGGATGTAATTCTAAGTATATTTGGATAAGTATTTATAACAGATATTAATTCTTCATCTGATAGTTTCGAATCATGTTTTTTCCTATATCGTTCGAAACTTACCCTAGTAAAATTTCTAGCCAACATGTAACCCACAACTTGATCTTTTATTAGCTCGATAGATTTTCGTTTTCTATCAGTTGTAATTGCAAATATGGATAATAAAGAAAAAAAGAATAAAACAATATATAACGCATCTAACTCTAAGCCTTTTAAAGGTTCAATTTTTTGAAACAAAGAAACCCACGCATCTAATACAAAAGGTAAAGCGAGGAATGAAATTATTAAGATATGAACGTGTGACGCTTCCTTAATCAATTCATAAAGTGGCTTAACATCTGAAATCTTCATCTTAACTCCCTGTAAACGTATAACGCCCCAATAAGGGGCTGATAATGCTTGGCTAAACTAGTGTAGCGGAGCGAAACTGAGCCAAGCTTTAGCAGTCCCGCTTGATTGCCTTGTTAGTGAGTATTTCAGCTTATATACACTTTATTGTTGCAATAGCAGAGCTTTTTGACATTGAACTGCCTGATGGCGTATACGCAGCGTCTTGCTTAAAAGCAAAGTCGTCACCAAAAAAATTTGGAACAAATTCAAACTTTTTTGATATGCAGACTTTTATTGCTTCTTCTTTAACTTTAGCTTTTAAATCATCAATATTGTCAAATGGGCTTCCTTGTACAGTAATTTTATACTCATCAATTCCTACTTTTTTAACTGATGTGCAAGCATTACAACAGACCAAAATAATTAATAAAACTAGCTTAAACCTCATAGATTGATACTTCCTTATACACACTAACGCCCTGTTAAGGGGCTGATAATGTTTGGCTAAAATGTGTAGCGAAGCGAAACCGAGCCAAACTTTAGCAGTCCCGCTTGAACAGCTTGTTAGAGCTTTATAATTCTTAATTCTTTGCTGCACATATATAATTTACTAGATCACTTTTACTTGAGCCTGAAACAAGACTTGACCATTTACTTTCTTCATCTTCTGCATACTCAAAATATTCAATATGTCCTTCGGTATACCCTAAAACTCGATACATCATCTTTGAACAATTAATTTCAGTTTTAGTGTAACCAGTATAACTTACACCTACTCTTTGATTGATGGCTATAAAGGTATTAGCCCTTTTTTCTAAGTAAACTAGAAAATACTTACCTTTATCATTAGTTGTTCGAATTATATGTTCAAAGATTGAATTAGTTTCATATTTTGACTTTGGTCTTTCAGGTTGCTGAGCAACAAGATATTTACTAAAAACCCATTCTGATACTTGATTGTCTTTAGAGTTATATCTAGAAATTCTAGCCCACTCCCCCTGAAACTCTTTAACAATAACCATTTGCCTATAAATTTTAGAACCAATGATTTTTGAATTTGAACTTGCCAAATTTCTTACATTTAATGTTTTCACATTAACATAGTTTTTGCCTAAGTTAAGCTCACTTGAATTAGAAGTAAAAGAGGTGAAAAACAAGAAAAATATCATCATTGGTTTATACATATTTACTCCATTAAAAATTTATAACACCAAAACTCGAAAAAGCTCTAACGCCCTGTTAAGGGGCTGATAATGTTTGGCTAAAATGTGTAGCGAAGCGAAACCGAGCCAAACTTTAGCAGTCCCGCTTAATTGGCTTGTTATAACGAAATTGGCACCGATACACCAGTATTAATGACAGCTTGATGCTCTGGTAAATTGATAGTCATCCATTGTTTAAATTTACCAAGTTCTAAACCAATTGGTTGATCAACTACACCTTTGTATATGTATGTCCATACATATTCCTCCATATAGTTAGCATCATTAATTGACACTAACGCATCTAAGTCTGCATCAGGGTTTACTGTCTTTTTCTCTCTTAATTCTTGCCAGATTAAAGCAGTCTTAGTACGTGCGAAGACTTCTCGTTTATACAAGCTAGGCTTACCATTATTATCAAGCTCTACAGGCCAAGCCTTCAATGATAATCCATAGGCCATCCAACCTGTTGATGTATTTTGATTAGCCATTACGCTTCGATCTAAAATAATTTGATTTTGGCCAGCCTCTTTTTTTGTGCTTGCACAACCTACAACAAATAATGTGATGAGAATTATGATTAGATGACGCATATGCTTCCTTTCGTTATAACGCCCCATTAAGCGGCAAAAAATTGTTGGCTAAAATTGTGAACGGAGTGAAACAGCCAACTGTTTTTTGTCCGTTTGAATGCCTTGTTAGTTTTCGGTACTTTCATACGTTCCAAGCCAGTCTTTGTGTTCTGGATATTTAAGCTTATAAGCTTTTATCTCAGACTCCGATGCGTATTTAAAATATAAACCGAAATAATCTAATAGGTAATCTTCGCCATTACCAATTCTCCAAAATATATCTGTAGGATGACGATTTGGATATTTAATCCAAGGCGGCTTTGCCGGATTATGCTTTAATTCATTTTCATAGCGATCCTTGAGCATCTTATCCCAAGAGGCTTTATGCTCAAGATACTTATTCCATTGTTCATCTGTAGAACCTGCCGGTTTTTCATCTGCCATTGTTGCCACCGATATAAAAATTAAATTGAATAGAAATGTTCGATATATATTCATAGAAAACTAACGCCGCTATTAAACGGCATAAAATAGTTGGCTATAATTTGTGAGGCACGAACAAAGCCAACTGTTTTTTGTCCGATTGAATGCCCTCCTTGTTATTTGATGGTAGCGAAAAACTACTAACGAAAACAGGAACTTTACGGGTTAAGGCAGCCCGACCGTAGAAGCAAAGAATGCCCAGCGCCACGACTAACCCAACCTTGAACTTTGAGCCAAAAACCTACCGTTGAATTAACCACGAAAGCTAATGGCGAAAACTTATGAACCACACACCAAACCAATATTAAAACACCGCTTTTACAAATAAAATTTATCTTGATTTCGTGGTGCCAAATAACAGCTTACTAGTGAGAATAAATCCTGCTTTCTGCCGAAAGTGGTTACTCTAACTAATGTTCATTTATTTACATTAATATACATCAGTTATTAATAGTTTCAAAAGCTTATCACGCTTCAGAACTGTTGATGCTTGTTGAAAGAAGGAATAGTTCTCGTTTTATGGGGGAAAGTGAGAATCATGAGAAAATTTCGCAATAAAACATTTGTTACAAAATAAAATGAAAATTTATTAGCGGAACTACTGATACGAAAATAATTGATTATCGTTGTCAATTTAAAGCTAATTTACCTAACGAGAACTATACTTTAAACCTATTCAGTGTGACCTTAAAACTAACACATGGAATTGCGTATGCCTCTCCCTATAATCCTATTTTACGGAGCAATCACCACGTTATTCCAAGCAAAATTACACTTCTATGTGTGGAATAGATAAACGCTATAGTAATGTACACGGCGAACGTATGCTTTCCCTATGTGCCAACATAAAGGAAAACAGCAATTAAAAGACAGCGGTGACATGAAAATACCCACCACTACCAGCTAATGTAAACTTTTTTTTTCATTCCACTTAACGACGCACTCTCAAGACAAAAGAGATTGCAATAGTTGCCTTTACCTTTGAAGATTTGTCGTTATCATAGCCTAAGCTTTTATTTATGTTATAGACTATGAAAGATTGCAATCAATGTGGTAAGTGCTGCATAAAGTACGGAGGCGGTGATCTTTCGGCAACGAAAGAAGAAATTGCCTTATGGGAAATATTCAATCCAGATATTTTTGATTATGTTAAAAATAATGAAATATGGTTTGATCCAAAAACTCAGGAAAAGCTAGAAAGGTGCCCTTTCCTTGAAATCTCTCCAATTGCTTCAAATAATTCAGCCCCCAAATATACCTGTAGCATTTATTTAGATAGACCTGAAGATTGTCGCCATTACCCAAGTTTAGTTTCTGAAATGATCAGAGATGAATGTGAAATGATTGAAGCCATAGACATATCGAAACCTAGACAAGCCCAATTAGCTCTAGATTCAATAATGAAAGGCAGTCGTCCGTCAATTACCGCTTAACGTGATTACCTTAAGCGGTTAGTTTTAGCTGCTTACATACGCAAAAGTAGAGCAACGTTGTTCTAATTTATTGTTCTTCCAATATCACCTTCAAATTATTCAATCCTGTTTGTAGATCATCACCAATAATTTGCTCGAAATCCATAAACAAAAACATAATATTCATCGGATAATCCATATGACCACTAAAGCCCCATATGATCTTTGTTTGATTTTCAGAAATACTTTCTGTGCTCATAAAGGCAGGCTCACTCGCTTCAAAAGGTTTTAAAAATCGTAATTCAAAATCGATACGTTCGCCGTCTTTAATCGCTATTATTTCTTGCTCACCTGTACCCACATCAGGGTTTTGTGAATCCCATGCGGAAACAAAGCCCACTTCTCCATCAGTACCTCGATAACTTTTTGTCATTTCTGGGTCCATTTGTGCCCATTTACTAAAATTATCTTGGTTCTTTAATAGTTTGACGTAATTAAACACCACCATATTAGGTTGATTTATTATAACTTCACGTTCAACTTCGTAACTGTCTTGCACGAAAATAGCCACTATCAGTGGTATAGCAATAATAGTCGCAATAACGATAAGTAATTTTTTTAACATAAGATAACCTTTTCTATTTTTTATTATAATTTGGCTTGCTAAGCCTAAGTTTGGCGCAACCATTGTTGCATTTCAATAATAAAAATAAGAAATAGAATATCGGTCAAAGGTTATAAAGCCTGTCGGTGTTGGCAACCTTCAGGCAATAATAAGGGCATATATCAAGTTGAATAATAGGTATAGGCTACGCTGATTTTTTAAAACGCAGTACAAAACGGTCTGTTTTACCACGTACGGCGGGGTCAAAAACAACTTTAGTGTAATCATCATTCCCATTACGAAGAAATGCAGCTTCAGCATCCAAAGTAAAGCCAGCCTCAATGAGTTCCTCTACCACATAATCTCGGTTGATTCGATGTAACTTAGGGTTATGTTCCTTGGCATTGTTGTGCATATCAATAATACCCAATACACCACCAGGCTTTAACGCACTTTTAAGTTGGGCCAATATTGCTTTACGCTTCGCTTTTGGCGCAGATGAATAAAGATCATGATAATTTAACACGACGGTTATCGCATCAACTTCATTGGTTAAATCAAATTCGCCAAACTCCTTTTTATAATGACTAACATTTGGCAATCGTTGATTCGCTATTCTCTGGTCAAACTCTTTAGCAAAACGCCCGTCAAATACTTCTAAAATAAACTTATTATTTTGCGCAATTACTTTTCCTTGCTCTCCAACACGATGAGATAATACTTCGGTATAATAGCCACCACTCGATAAAATTTCTAAAACAGTCATCCCTGGTTCGATACCAAAGAACTTCATCACTTTCGCTGGTTTTCGGCCAATATCGCGCTCTCGATCAGCCTGTGCACGTTGCTCAGATTGCAAGGCGTTGACAAATTGTTGTTCGCTATCACCATAGCCAAAGGCCATAGAACTCATAAAAACACTACAGCTAACTAATACAATTTTTAATTTCATGATTGCTCTCCTAAAGTACTACTTTGTTGATGACTTAAATGGTTATTCATTTGACGATTTATGCTTGTTACTTTAGCTAGCTTGTTGCGACGATAAAAAACATACACAACATAAATACCACCGGCTAAGTGGCCTAACATCAGCGCTTGAAACAAACTTACATCGGTTAAAAATACCGCACCAATAAATGTGCACGGTAGTAACAAAATAATGCGATGAATGACACCTAAAGACAGCGCTTGCCAAGGTTTTCCTTCTGCATTTAAACATGACTGATAAACGATAACTAAGCCCGCCCCGATATACCCAAACGGTACCCAAGTAAGGTAAATGGTTAGCAATTCAGCCACCGCGCCCTCAGGACAAATAAAATAGGACAACATGTTATTGTTAATCACTAAAGCAACCGCTAAAGCAAGCTGCAGTAAAATTACCAAACCAAAAGCAAATAAATATGCCTGTCGAACACGGCTGACATGACCGAGCCAAAAGTTAGTACCAACAATGCACGGCATGGTTGTCGTTAATACCATAGGTATCAATAAAAAAATGGATTCCATACGGAATATAAAAGCGAAAGCCGCGACATAGCTATAGTTAATTTCGGCGACAATGGTGGTTAATATAGCCATGCTTATAGGGGCAACTAGCTGCTGCGAAACAATCGTTATGCTATTTATTTTATTTGACAGTAACCCCCCCTTGATTTCTGCTAACTTAGGTATCGTCAAATGCACTTTTTTATGAAGAATAAATAGTGATATGCAAGCAAATAAAACGTCAACTATGCCATGAGTCCACGCCAGTCCCTCCAGCCCAGATATATAAAGTCCACTCTCAGGCATCAATAAAGCAATTGCTATAACACTCTTAGATAGCAGCCAAGACAGCATTAAGCGACTTGCGATTTTTGAGTTACCAAGCGCCCTAAATATAGCGCTAACTTGCCAAATAATAGCTAAAAAAATCCAAGTAAAATAACGTGATTCAACATACAGCATTTGGCTATTCGCCAATACTATTTTTGGATCACCAATATGACCTGAAGCCCAAGTTCTACTGCCAAGAAATGAAAATATAGCTTCATTAAAAAAGCAAAATAATAACGAAAAAAGCGCAATAAAAAAGGTAGCTTGCA
Organism: uncultured Colwellia sp.; assembly: GCA_913058245.1. Lineage (GTDB taxonomy): Bacteria > Pseudomonadota > Gammaproteobacteria > Enterobacterales > Alteromonadaceae > Cognaticolwellia. The sequence goes on along the minus strand of CAJXQJ010000001.1, from coordinate 222,516 downwards.
ACAAAGAGCTACTAATTGCGTTAGAAAGTTGATGGCCATGTAAGCATGACACTTTAACAATTTTATTATTGGTTATTATGCTCAAACCAATGGCAATGGCGGTTACTGCTGTTGTGATTGGTAAAGTAAAACCAAGTGCAGTTAAAACATCTTCACCGTTAAAAGCTAATAAACTAGATTCAAGCAAGTCATAGGCAAATAGCGCCAAAATAGCCGTGATCATCGGCAAGGATGAATGCACGATAACTTTAGGTATTTTTTCTTCTGCAATCCAGTTTTTAAGCTGTTGGTCCATTAAGCTAAAATTCTTGTTGTTAATATTCAATAACAAGATACGTGAAGCTGAGAATTTTATTCGTTCATGAATGTAACAATTCATGTTACTCAATGATTTAAATCGAGAAACTTAACTATGACTCGCTAAAATACACGTTACTCCGCACTTTTATTACGACGAGTAACATTAAAACTCCCCAATAGGCTATTTCATTAGGAAACATCTTTTAACAATCCAATTAACAAAATAACAAAATAACAACACCTTATTGCAAATGATAACAATTACCATTAAGATTACTATCAATGAATAATAAATGGATGTTATCTAACCTTAAGAAAGCGCTCGACTTTCTCTTTATCAATAAAGCAACTTTCAATCACTACTGCACATACATGGCTGTATGACTACTCGTGGGCAGCATAAAACATGGTGAATGATGCTTTTTATAAGTTTGAGTGAACACGAGAGTATCAAGGATAGCTAACGCTAATTTGAAAAACGATCAACCCTCTCTACAGGACTTAACAATAAAGGCCTGTGAAAACACACAAGCAAAGGATAAAACATGAATAAGCTTGCCCTGCAAGGGAAAGACAGCAATGGCTATTTAAAAAAAAGTAAACTGACAATCTCTATCGCACTAACATTAGCTTCGTTGGCAACAAGTCAATTGGCTTATGCAAATGATGATGCTATCGAATATGAAAAAATCACCGTTACCGGTCAAAAAATCACCCGAACTTTACAAGAAACACCTGCCAGTATTGCTGTTTTTAGTGATACTAAAATGCTCCAACAAAACTTAGGTGAAATCAGCGAAGTATTATTTGAAACAGCCAATGTTCACTCTTCTGCCGCAGGAAACTTTAGTATTCGAGGCATAGACGGCTTTAACGTTTCAGGTGCCGGAACCAGTGCTTTAGCTAGTGTTTACGTTGATGGCGCCGCATTACCTCAACGTCTAATACGCAATGGCTTCTCTACATGGGATGCAAAGCAAGTAGAAATTCTTCGTGGTCCACAGTCTACCCTACAAGGCCGTAATGCATTAGCTGGCTCAATTATTATGACCACAACCGCCCCTTCACATGAATGGGAAGGCAAATATCGCGTACAAATTGGCGAAAACGGTGAGCGTGAAGCAGCCATTGCGTTTGGCGGCAGTATTGTTGAAGATGAATTAGCTTTTCGTTTTAGCGCTGAGAAAGAAGATTTTGACGGCTATAATTATAATATTACACGCCAAGAAGATGCCGACTTTAAAAATGATGAACTTTACCGATTAAAACTTTTATATACACCAAGTGCTATACCAGATTTATCGGCACAACTTAGTTTTACTCATGCCACCACAAATAAAGGTACCAGCGGGGTAAATGTTCCAGCAAGTGGCAATCCATTTGACCAGCGTATTATTACTAATAACGATCCTCAGGAGTTAGTTTATAAAACAGATATTGCTAACTTAGAAATCAATTACGGTATTAGTGATACATGGGATTTAGTATCCATTAGCACATACTCAGAGGTTAACTCTTCATGGGACGATTATGATGATGATGCAGGCCCACAAGCGCTTGGTACGCGTTTCTATCATGAAGATACCGAAACATTTAGCCAAGAACTGAGATTTATCTATAACGGTGACCAGCTTACCGGTTTAATAGGTGCTTATTATTTTGACCAAAATATTCCCACTAATTATGGTGGTATTACCCGCATTAGTTTAGCGTCACTGGGCCTTACAGCAACATCTTTAATGAATAACTTCGGTTTAGATGAAGCAACAGCAAATTTTGCTATTAGCCAATACGCTGGTTTTGATCCAGTTGTTTTAGACCAAGCAAGTTCTACTGATCAAAACATTACTTCTTACGCCTTGTTTTCAGACTTTACTTACGAGTTCAATGAACAGTGGAATATCTTTGCAGGCTTTCGCTGGGACCGAGAAGAACAGGATAATAATGATAGCCAAAACTTGGCCATTGCCAATATAGATAAAATGCCAAATGTTGCAAATTACCCGGCGCCATTGAACCAACTTATTGGCGGTATTAACGCTCAATTGATTAACTACGCAGCCGATGCTAATACTCCTATTCCCGTTACCGACGCAAGTTTTAACGAGTTCATTCCAAAGTTAGGTGTTAGCTACAACTGGAGTGACGATATTACAACTAGCTTTACCTTTCAAAAAGGGTATCGTTCTGGCGGCGTTGGTGTTAATTCGGCAAAATCTTCACCTTATCAATTTGACTCAGAGAGCACATCAAACTATGAACTTGCATTACGCTCATTTTGGTTAGATGGCGATTTAATGTTGAACGCCAATGCTTTCTATATTGATTGGAAAGATCAACAAGTCAGTGTTCAGCTTTCTGAAAACTCATTTGATAGCGAAACAAAAAATGCTGGCAGTTCAACCGTTAAGGGCTTTGAGGTAGAAGCTTTTTATCAAGTTACTAATGAATTTGAGTTATTTGCCTCACTTGGACAAGCAAAAACAGAATTTACTGACTTTGTTATAACCATACCAACTAATAATGCCCCTACTGTTTACGACTTAACAGGTAGAAGCTTTGCTGATGCACCTGATTGGACAGCAAATATTGGCGCTACTTACCAAGCTGACAATGGTATTTTTGCTAATATAAATGTTAATTATGCCGACAGTTCAAATGCCGATACCAACCCATATAGCCGCGGTCAAAAAAAGGGTGACCCAGAATTTAATTTACAAAACGGTGCCCGTACCTTAGTTAACGCAAAAATAGGCTACGACTGGGAAACTTTCGGTATCTATTTAATTGCTAAAAACTTATTAGATAAAGAATACATTTCAGGGGCAGCACTGGGCACGGGTAGACGTGTAGTGAGACATGACTTAGGTGCACCACGTCAAATTAGTTTAAGTTTGCAAGGCACTTTCTAACGGCTAATTAACAACGAATGCTTAAACAAAAATGGCTATTTACATCAGTAAATAGCCATTTTCATATCTAAAACCAGTCATGACATCTTAAGCGCTTTATTGAATTAAACTAATAACTTAGCGTCATGGGCATAGTCATCAAATTAATTTTTTACTATTGAATAATTAGCGCTATACATGGTGTTAATTGGTTGCGAAATCACCTTCAATTATAGTTTCTTCAATAGCTGTTTTTTGCGCTAATTTATATGCTATAAAAGTAAACAATGCTGCAACCGCGGCAAACCCAACTTGCATGCCAAAAGCCGTATATTGACCGGCTTGCCAAAGCAATTGTAAGTTTTCTGGAAACAATAGCCAGTCACTGATTATCGTCAGTAATAATATCCCCGCAGCGCTAACAAAGCTTGCAACTAAAAAAGTTCGCTTTTCGATAAACAACGCAATAATAGCTGAAATCAAAAGGGTTGCGACAAAAGCATAGACAACAAAATCAGCTCTTTCAGGAAAAGAAACCGGCAACAACCTTTCAGCAAGAAAAGCCACGCAACAGGCTATACCAACGCCGAGCGTACTAATAAGCGTGGTACAGGTGGCTACTTTCACTGAACGTTGTGATATTTTCAGCTGCTTCTGGCGTTTTTCAATCCACAATAAATTACCCGTTACAATTAGCCCACAAACCGCAATGCCTAAAATGAAATAAATAAAACGTAAATCTAAACCGGCAAAGCCACCAAAATGCAGCTCACTCAAGGTATCAATACCGTGTCGAACCTCACTATGCTGGTTAACATCGTCTTTAAATATAATCGAATTATCACTAAGGTTAATTGCTACTTCAAAACGCTGGGCAAAATTACCATCAATGCGGCCAATTAAATGCATTACGGTACTTTCATCACCGTAGTTATACATTCGAACCACTTTAGGTACATGGCCAAACTCGGCACTGTATTGCTCAACCAATTGGTCGATGTTATTAAATTTTTGCGGGTTATCTTGCCATTCAACCTCAACACTGCGGACACCAGCATCATTTAACAATGCCTCTTGATCCCCTTTATATAAAATAACAGCAAAAGCAATTTGATAAATAATCACCAAGTTAAATATCAAGCCACTTAATGCATACATCAAAGTAAACGGAATGCTGATGGTACCAACAACATTATGCATATCGAGTAATTTGCTACGAGTGTTAGAATCAGTACGGTATTGAAAAAAGTTACCCACTAACTTTCGAGCATGGAGCAAAATTCCTGACAACAACATGAAGAAGAAGAACAAGGTAACAAAGCCAATAATGTAGATACCAAAAGGAATATTTAAGTCTCGATGTAACTGATAAATAAAATCTGCAAGTATGAATTGATCAATTTCACCAACAACTTGGCCAGTATATGGGTCTAACAATAAACCAATAAATTCACGCCCTGCTTGTTCTTCAATTAGGTCGACATAAGCTTGATAATAAGGCGTTTCTTCTGATGGAGGTAAAATGGTTAAATGTTCTTTGGCATTAAAAGGTCGATCCGCAATCGCTAACTCCATAATTTCACTTGCGGATAATATTTCTCCTTGTTTAATAACATGTGTTGGCTGAACTGACCATAAGAAAATTTCATGGCGAAAAAGACTAATTGAGCCAGCAAAAAATACCACAAACAACAACCCTGAAATAATAATACCGAGCCAGCCATGTGCATCCGTTAAATTTTTTAATGTATATTTTTTCATTGCTTAACCTAAAAAGTAATAAATGTTGATCAATGCAGAAACAATCAGCGGATACCCACATCGCTGCCAAGCTTGTTTTGCTGAATCTGATGAGTAGCACATCACCAAAGCGATAGCCCACATAGGAAAGGCAACCACCAAGCCTATTAATAACTTTTCATCGATGTTAAGAGGTAGAATATAATTTAGGTTCAACATGACTGAAATTGATAACAAACAACCTAAAAATATTGCCACTAAGGTTTTATGCAACATATTGCCTCCCTGTACTAAACAAAACAGTGATAAGCATGATCGCAGTAATGGCAACAGGGAACATTCGGTAAGCAATATGACCATATATAAAAATCACAGCGCCCCAGCATGCCATGATTAATGCCAGTACATAAAAGAAGGCAGTTGCCGCAATGTGATGCTGTGATGCGGAGATATAAGCGACAATGACTAAAATTAGAAAACCGCCCCAAGCAGCATGTTTATTAGTCGGCTTAGCGAGTAGTTTTTGATTTGGTGAGGCTGAATAACTTAAAAGACAGGCGATCCAAGTTAAAAATATTGTAAGTTCCATTTAAATCCACTTTATTGATAATTGTTCGTATTACGATTTGCATTTTATAGATTTTCGTTAAAATTGATAACCCTAAATGAAATAAAACTGGCATGATTTAAACAAGGTAACCCGCGATTGGGCTTACGTTGTTTTTTAGAAATATCTTTTGAATATAAAGCGTTGGTGAGGAAATATTGATAGTGATAGTGATATGTATACGTGCAGCAACATATCACTATTTGTAAACTAGGTTAGCCCTTGGCAAGCATGCTGTCTAACCAGCGGGTCGGTAATAACCTTTTTAATATTGCAAAAAGTTTTGTTGGCGTAGTAATACGGTAACGCAACTTAGGTGTTTTACTTTCTAACGCGTGAATCAATGCGCGAGTAACGTCTAGCGGTTCTAAAGTAAATGCAGCATTTGATTTTTCACTACTTAGGCGCTCAACTTGTTGGCGATATTGTTGTTTATGGTCACTTGACTCAACATCAATATGCGCTTGAAAAGCAGCTAAGGCATTGGCGCGAAATTGCGTGTTAATAGGCCCAGGTTGTAAAAGCACAACATCAATATTGGCTGGTTTTAGCTCTAACCTAAGAGTATCGGTTAGGCCCTCAATGGCATACTTAGAGGCATTATAAGCGCCTCGATAAGCCATAGATACAAAACCTAATACAGAGCTACATTGTATAATACGGCCATGTCCCTGTTGTTTCATGATAGGAATAACTTTTCGAGTAAGTTCATGCCAACCAAAAACATTGGCTTCAAACTGGGCTCGTAATGCTGACGTTGGTAGGTCTTCTAATGCCCCAGGTTGCCCATAAGCACCATTATTAAATAGATAATCAAGCTTGCCATTGGTTGCTAATAATATATCGCTTAGCGCCTGCTCAATAGTTTCCGGCTCAGTTAAATCAAGCAAATGCGCCGATAACCCTTTCGCTGCTAAATTTTTTACATCTGCTGGTTTACGCGCTGTGGCGAAAACTTGATAACCACGTGCCGATAAGGTTAATGCTGCGTGCAAGCCAATGCCGCTCGAGCAGCCGGTAATTAATATTGATTTTTTAGACATTAATAAATCATAAATATAAGTAAAGTTATTCGCCAGCTTACTAAAATATAACGCTCAAGCAAACGAATATGCTAAGTAAATACCAATGGTGCTACCTTTTAATTAAAGGCGTTACATTTAACATCGTTCATCTTTAGGTGAGTCCATAACAACATGGGTCGTAATTGTACGCACCTGAGGAATGGCACCGAGTACATTAGCGTGAAAAGCTTTAAATGACTTAATATCATGGGTTTCAATACGCAGTAAATACTCGAAAGCCCCTGTCATGTTGTGACATTCTTTAACTTCTTCAGCAACATTAATTGCCCGTTCAAATGCCTGTTGCGACTCGGTAGAATGCTCATCTAAACCTATGGTGACATAAGCAATAAAATGATTACCTAGCAATTCAGGATTTAATACCGCTCGATAGCCTTTAATTAAGCCGCTACTTTCTAACTCCTGCACTCGTCGTAAACATGCCGATGGCGACAAACCTATTCTTTCTGCTAGCTCTGAATTGGCAATTCTGCCGTCACTTTGTAACTCGCGCAATATTTCACGGTTATATCTATCTAATTTAGTCATTTATTGTCCATTTAGCGATATTATTTGATAAATTCGCACAGTTATTGCCTGTAAATAAACTTATACTTGTTTAACAATGAAAACAACAAGGACTTTATTGATGAACGCTGAAATACTCACTGCTTTAGCGATTTTTGCTTTTGTATCGTCAATCACACCTGGGCCAAATAATTTAATGCTAATGAACTCTGGCGCTAACTTTGGCTTTAAGCAAACATTGCCACATGCCTTAGGCGTTGGTATTGGTTTTACGGTTATGGTTGCCCTCGTCGGTATGGGAATTATGCAAATATTCGATGCATTCCCGATCAGTTACCAAATACTGAAAGTATTGAGTATTATTTACCTACTCTATTTGGCGACTAAAATTGCCATATCTGACACATCAATTAAATCAACAGGTGATGAAACTCAGAAAAAATCAGTACCGCTTACTTTTATGCAAGCTGCAATGTTTCAGTGGGTGAATCCAAAAGCGTGGACCATGGCACTAACTGCAATTAGTGTATATGCGCCATCAAAAAACTTAACAGCCGTGCTCATTGTTGCCCTAATTTTTGGTTTAGTGAATTTTCCATGCATTAGCAGTTGGATAGTGCTTGGCGAGAAACTGCAAATATTTTTGACCAATAAAAGGCGCCTAAGATTTTTCAATTTCACCATGGCAATCCTATTAATACTGTCATTAGCACCTGTTATATTGAATTAACAACCTAGCCTTTGCCATTGAGGACTAGCCTCCCCACGGCAAAGGCTCATCCGTCAAATTTATTCTGATAAAAAGCTATGGCATATTTGCCAGCTATTAGGGCACTGACTTTTCGCAGTATTAGATAACGCGTAATTAAAGTCTTTCAAAGTCAGCACTCGGCCACTATGAGCAGCAGCAAAACGTTCTACATCTAATTTTTCTTCTGCTAAACGTTGCGCTAATAACTTCAGTGTTTGGCCACCGTTAGGCGAGCCGCTAACTTTACGAGAAAAGAACATATCAGCAGTAAATAATAGTTTTGCCTGTGGAAAATAGCTGATTAAATTATGTGTTGCATGGCCGCTGGCAAAATCAAGTACTTGCAATGCACCATTGGCATAGCTTGCAGAGCCAGTTACTACATCAAAACGCTCAGGTGCGATATCAGCGTAGGCAAGCTCTTTAATTCTCGCTTGATGCTCTTTAACACTAATAAAGGTTACGCCAAGCTCAAATGCTTCTCTCATACCTTCAAGGTGATCAATATGGTGATGACTAACCACTTGATATTTTAGTGGTTTGCTATTTCCTGCCAACTTTTGCACGACTGTTAGCCTATTCGTTAAGTCTTCATAACCGCCAACACCAATATAATAATCACCAGCATCTAAAAATACTGAAAAGCCCCAATCTTGGCCTGCTAAATAAATGTTATCGTCAAGCTTTTCAACCATCATCTCAGAAAACGACAATGTTGGCGCACTATCTTGATAATTTTCTGGCAGCTCAAACGCCCGGCTTACATCTGGATTAATGACTAATTCTCGTGCTACTGACACCATATAAGGCTGACCACCCCGCGTTACATAAGTGCTAGTAGCGAACTTCACCTCTTGCTGAGATTTAGCCTTTGAATAGTTATAAATAAACAATTTACCCGGCTGCCAATCTGGCTTTGACATTTTAACGATTAAGCCTGTTTGCTGATTAATAAATAACGTTAATTCCTCGTAGCCTTGCATCACTAACTTAACCTTGAATAACTGCGAGTCAAAGGTTACCTCGTCATCAAGTACTGTTGCATCGTCAATATTTCGATAAAGTAAGACCGCTAAAGCAGTATCTAAATAGTAAAAGTGGCGACGGTCGGTTCGTGCATAACTTAAATTCGTATTAACAGATAAGGTTTTTAAACTGTGGTTAAGTTGATAGCCTTGCTTACCATCAAACATTTGATGTTGAATAGAAAAGCTGTCTTTATCGCCTCGTATCCACTTAAAGTTTTTTCTTTTATTGATGAAATCAATGGTGCTATCTGAGCGATAGTTCACCAAGTCAACCGCGTTTGGGCTTTCACTTTGCCCGTAACGAAAACTTTTATAGGTGTCCTTTACATTAATACTTTTGATTGCTTTAAAGTGCTCTTCGCCATAGCCAGAGACAACTTTATTGATTATTTCTGTTTTATTGTCACTAGCAAAAGCCGCTGCACTATCAGCAAAGTAACAGGCCAGTAAAATGACTATTGTTATTATTTTATTCATACGCTAATCCCTTAAATGTGGTCAATAAATCCTAATGTAGCTAACATTTAATCGCGATAACTATGAGATAAGAGGGATGAATCTTAGGTCAAATAACAAGTAGAAACATAAACTTACAATTAGCAAGTGTTTGCATAAAGTAATTAAATTGCATGAGGGGTTAACCGGGGAGTAATTTATTTACCATTGTCATTAAAACGAGATAGGAATCAATACGCTATAGATATTAATCTTCGCCGGCATTAACACGTATAACAACAGAGCCAGCTAACTTGTCATGCCAGCCCTGCTTCTTTTTATCCATTGCGATCCAGAGAAAACCAAGCCCTAGTGGCAATAGGGAAATGTAATACCCAACATATCGAATAATAGCTTGCTTAACACTAAGTTTATTACCGGTTTTCTCATCAACCACTTTTGCCAACAAGGCTATTTTTCCTGGTGTTGCCGACTTATAAAGCCAAAATAGAATAATGGCGAGTATAGGAAATACATAGCTAATAATAACGTCGAGCCAACCTTGTACTGATTCTCCAGAATAAAAGTATTCGCCACCATATATCAAAAATAAAATGGGAAAGGTGATCATGATAAGAATGATAGTGTCGATAATGCTCGCCGCAAACCGTGTCCAAAAACCAACATAGCTAACTTCTGTTTTCATGTTAGGTGTTGAGGTTTCTTGGGCTTGACTGTCGGTAGTTTCAATATTGCTCATCATCATTCCAAATTAAATTATCGCTTATTTCAGCGCTATACCTGAATGAGATAGTAGCAATAATTGAAATCATGCAGCTAATGCCAGATCAATAAAAGCTCTCATAACTGCACGTTAAACGGTTATTCTTACTCTTTGGAAGCAGGCGTTTGCGTTCCTGTTTGCTGTTTAGCTCGCCAATAACCTTGCGCGCCTAGTTTCTCCCAAGCCCACTTTATCCAAGATAAGCTAGTAAAGCTTAACCAAATAACCCAAGCAAGCATTAGTCCTTTATAAAATAATACCGGAATACTAAACACGGAAATGTTAGGTAAAAGGCCGTCAGATTTATCGGCAAACCACTGTAGGTTATTGCCAAAAGAGTAATTACCAGTAATGCCCATATTTGGTGAACTTAATAGGCTGGTAGGAATAACGGCGATTAACGCTAATACGGTAACGATTGATAATCCGTACAAAACAAATTGTGAAAAATTAAAAGCAATTCGATTTAAGTTTTTCGGTCGATAAGTACTTGCTGTTAGCGATGCAAACCAAACTGCTACTAGCATTAATATGCCCCAGTTGTTCAAACTTAAACCAAAACCTAAAGCAATCCAACTCATTAAGGTTAGCGGTGAAAATGGCACACGAGCCACAACTATCGCTAATAAAATAAAAGCTAACAATTCACCCCAATATAATACTGCTGGGCCAAGTATTGGGCCATCAGTCCAAAGTACCCAGCGCTGCCGCGTTAAGTTGACAATACTAGTGATATTACTAACTGGTGCGTTTAAGTTGATAGTAGGTACTGTTAACAATAATTCATTACTGGTATTTGAGCGCATTGAAACTTGAATAGTGTGCTTACCGGGTAAAATAGGCAAAGCTAATTTGCCTTGCTCAAGTTGCAAATTAATCAATTTATTATCGGTTCTAATTTCTTTTAACTGATAACTATCAGGCAATTCAATGTGATGCTCTCCGCCACGGGTACTGCGATAGTCAAATGACAAGTTTAATTTTGAGGTGCGAGTGCCCTGTTCAATTTCCACATCAACTCTATCAATTGCAAGGATTTCACCTTTAACCGCGTTAGGTCTTGATGTAGCAATGGATAAGGTTTCTCCCGGGTAAGGGTAAAATAAATATGAATAGTAGTCATCGGGCTCTTGCGCACCTAAAATCATTGGTATACCACTGATCTCAGCATGCCACGAAGGGTTAACAATAATTTGCCACTGTTCAACCAAAGGTAAAGTAGCACTGGCCTGTAAAGACAATAATGCCTGGCGTTCAAGTGTTGAGTCCCAACGAAACTCATCTTCCCCTGCAGGCAATGTAACATTGACTTGCGCATTTTCTACCACCATATCAGCGCTAATAATACGTTCACCCGGCAAGGTCGGTATTTGCATATTAATAGAGCCAGAGCTCGGCGCAATACGTTTTACCCTTGTTGTAACTGTCCATACTTGGTCAATAGATAACTCCCTCACCACCTTCACGAAAGGCTGATAAGCATATCGCGTTGACGAAGTATTATTTTCCTTAGCAGTATCGCTATTATTGAGTGTTTGTTCATTGACTACAGAAAGAAACGCTAAGGTATTACCTGTTAAATGATTGGCCTGCACGCCCACCACTTCCCAAGCCTTATTTAAGCCTAATTCAACATGTTGCGGTTGGTCTTTAAATTCAAGCTGAAAAGTATCTACAGGTGCAATTTCTCCGGACAAACTAAAAGTGGAAATACCTTGCGCTACCGGAATATATAGCCAGCGACCTTGCTTAAGTAAACTATGTACGGGCTTACCATTTAACAAAAGCTTTTCCGGTCGCCAAAACTCTGATTTTGGCAAGGCAATTGCTGTTTCTGCATTGGCATGAACATTAAGTATTACAGTTAACTGCGACGCTTGACTTTGCACTTTTATTCGGTTGATTAAGGCACAGCTAGGCGCACATTCAGGAGCTGCTAATACGCGCTGTTGCAGTTCTTCGAGCAAGGCTTGTTGTGGAAAGTTAGCTGCTTCTACTTTTCCAGAATAGCCAGGTAGTAATAATCCTAAAGCGAATAAAGTCATTAGTGCAGACGAGTGAAAGTTTTTAACTTTCAGCTTAACAACCTCTTTTAGTACCAAGGCTAACCATAACAACGCCAATAAAACCCCTAATATTTTAACGGCCCGATAACTGTTCTTTGATAAAACAATAACATCGAACTTTTGCCCTTGAGTAACAGGACTGTGCCAGTTTATGATGTATGGTTGCCACTGCCAATCAGGAATACCGGAGCCAGCTTGGATCATTGCGTCTGATTGATAACGCTCCATCAATAAATCTGCTCTTTTAATTCGGCTACCTGTTATTTCAATGCGCTCAACATCTTGCTGTGTTGAAAAAGCTTGCTTTTCAGCGCGGGATTGCACCATATCTGTAACAATGCTCATTTCCGCATTACTACGGTCATTAAAACTCTGCACTTTAGTAACATTAGCTTCGAGTTGCGGATGAATAACAGTTCTTAACTGCATTGCACTAAAATACAAAATAGCACCAACCACTAAAGCGACACTAAACGCCCAGTAACCATTAACTATTGTTTTTAACGATGTAAATGGTTGATGAGTTTTGACTGCTACCGCCATTAAAAAATTTACAACGGCAAACAGTGGTACGCCACTTTCTTGATAAATCGCGATCAACATTAATGCAGTAACCACACCAGCACTAACACTAACGATACGACTGGCAACAAATGCCGAAAGTAAAACAATGAAGCTCGCCCAAATGGTCCAATTACTCCACCAACTATTAGAAACACTGTCAGCGCCGAATACCGCAAACAGCTTATTACCTGGTGGCAAATTCAACCTTAACGAAACACGTTCAAAGTTGTTTTGCCATCCACTTATAGCAATTTCACTATCAGCCTGAAAAATACCACGAGCTTTAATATTGGTGCCTGGATACCGGTTTTCTATGCCTCGTTCCCCATCACCTTTACTGGTTATTAATACCGAACCATCTTGATCTTCTGCTGACTCAAGCAGATAAGGTAACTTCATACTTAGCCGCCAATCATTAATCATTTCGCCGCGAATATTATCATTAAAAGTATAGTTTTCACCGTCGAATGATAGCCACAAAGTGCGGTTAAGGGTTAGCTGGTTTTCAATATGAACTGGTTTACCTCTATGTTGAATGTCGTAATGGAGTGCGTCACCTTCTTTCAATAAATAGCTCGGTAATTTGTACCAAGCACTTGGCATATCGGCCTGATTACTATCAATCATTTGTGCACCACTTAACCGGCCAATACGTAGGCTTTCGTCACCTTCAAATACCCAAACTTCTTCTTTAGGCCAATGGTGTGACTGTATTGGTTTTTGCCATGTCAATAATGTTTGTTTCGCATAACCCCGTATTAGCATTTGCCAATTACCTGGTTTGAGTTTTACATGCAACAATCCATCTGCATCCAAAAATGCAGGTAGTTCAGACTCAATGCCAATTAACTCAATATTTTCAGGCAAAGCGCGACCGACAATAACTTCACGCATTTTCCCAGAAACGCTAAAGTCTACGTAAGTATCTAAGGCGATGTGGCTACCGTCAGTAATTCTGCGTGCAACCGTAACATCTATTGAGTCATGTTGTGCTTGGCTTGGCTCCAATTCTTGCAGCCATAGATCATTATATTCAATTTTAGGAAAAGCAATTACTTGACCATTAATGCTCATTTTCACAAATGCATATTGGCGCGGAATATTGATACTTTCAGGAATGCTCGGCCAGTTAAATTTCCCTGTAACCTGATATTCGCCTTTTTCTAAAGCAATAGCTGGCTTACCTTGATATAAAATTACTGGCAACGACTTATTATTGACCTTTACCTCTAATGGCCAATTCTCTGCACTTCCCGGTAAAGGAATAGTGCTTTTTGCCAGTACTTGCCATGACTGTTGAAATGTTGCCCCGGTATCTGTTACATCAAGTACTAAAATACTTGGCCAAGCACAAATATGGTTTTTCTTTTGACTATAATCGCTACGATTAATAAATGGGCAATTATAAGCCTCGTTGCCTTCCATCACCCATGGTAGCCACGGCGTAAGTGCTTTCGGGACATTCTCGGCAATAGACTTAGACTCAAATGCAAACGATGTTATCGATAACAACATAATCAAGACACCAAAAATACGAGAATAAGCTTTCAACATACAGACATAACTCCTTGTAATGATTGCTTTCAGTGTGCACTTAACTGCACCTGAAAAGCAAACATTAACGAGTAAATGACAAATAAAGTGTTGAGATAGATTGATAAGACATATTTTTAATTATATGCCCTATGCCGGCTTTAAAAACCAGTAACAACTGTTTATTTTCGTGCGACCAAATGCACAGTGCTGGTAGAGCGCTCTAAAAATGCACCTTCACAATAAGCAAAATAATAAAGCCATAAGCGCTTAAATTTTTCATCGTAGCCATATTTAACTAATTCTGACCAAGCATTTAGAAAGTTTGTTCGCCAATCATGTAATGTTCTCGCATAATCGAGACCGATATCATCAATCGACTCGACGACAAGTTGACTATGGTCAGTGATGTGTTGCGTTAAACAATTTATTGACGGTAAAAAACCACCCGAAAAGATATAACGCTGTATAAAATCAACATTGTTTTTATAATGTTCAAATCGTTGATCGGCAATGGTTATCGATTGAATTAATAGTTTACCACCTGACTTTAAACGCTCATTACATTGCTGGAAAAAACTAGGTAAAAACTCAAAACCAACCGCTTCAATCATTTCTATAGAAACAACCTTATCAAAGCTACCCGACAAGTTCCGGTAATCTTTTTTTAACAAGGTAATTTTATCTGTTAAACCGAGATTTTCAACGCGTTCCTTGGCGTATTCATACTGAGCGTCTGAAATAGTTGTCGTGGTAACATTGCAACCATAATGCTGCGCGGCATAAATGGCAAGGCCGCCCCAACCTGTGCCTATTTCCAATAACTCATCGGTACTTTTCAACTCGAGGCGTTGGCAAATAGTTTCCAATTTAAAAAGTTGAGCTTGCGACAGAGTTGTCTCTTCGCTTTGATAAATAGCCGATGAGTACATCATTTCCGGATCTAAAAATCGCGTATATAACTCATTACCTAAATCATAATGGGACAAAATATTGCGCTTTGAACCTGCTTGCGTATTCCTGTTTTGCCAATGACTAACAGCATTTTTTATTTTATTTGACCAAGACTTTTTAGTTTCCAAGCTATCAGTTGCTTGCTGCGCCTTCGCGAAAATACGAATAACATCAGTTAAATTTGGACTACTCCATTTTCCATCAATATATGCCTCCGCAGCGCCTATACTGCCGCCTTTAACAAAGTCACGATAAACACTAAGATCATGTATATGAATTTTACCTTTAATAGATGCTTCATGGACGGCACTTGGAAAATATAAATGAACTGTACCTTCGACAACCTCCAACTGGCCATAATCGAATTTCGAAAATACCGAATGAACAATACTGCGACAGCGCTTATCTAGCCAATTAAGCTTCTTTGTTACGCTGATATCCTCAATTTGTTCCATAAAATACTCCTAATTATTTTTTTGGTAACCTAAAAAAGGTACTCGCTTAATCAACAGTCTTAACGCTTGCCAATAAATACCGGCAACAACCTTTATGGTCATAACAGGAAGCTGACACCAAACCTTCAACAAATTATGTTTAGTAAATGCCTTACGCTTCATTCGTAAATTAGCATCAAATAATTTTGTCATTTCACCATTGTGATTATCAATACGTTTATTTTCTATATTGATTATTAAATTGTCGCTGCCATCACTTGGCGCTTTAACTCGCCAAAAGTAAGACATATCTAAATCCATAAATGGGGAAACCTGAAATGCTTTTTTGTTAACTTTTTCGCCCCTGGCAAGTAAGTCAATTAAGTAGTAATGCCTTTCATTCCAAGGTGTATTACTCACTTCAGCAAGCATTTGCGTACAGTTTCCATCTCGGTCATAACAAAAGTAAAAATTTGCTGGACTGAAATAAATGCCAAAACACCGTACTTGCACTAACATCACTATTCTTTGGATATCGTGATGTCCATTTAACTGTTGTACTTTTTCAGTAATACGGTGACGTAATGATTTTGGTTCACCCCGCAAGTAATCTTTTTCAACAAAGCGAAGCGGGTAAAACCATGAAAAACCGAATAAACCTAACTTTTGCTCTTTATTTTCGAGATCAGTTAAATCAAGTGCCAACATAAACAAAGAGTAATTAAAACTATGCTTTTTTGGGGCAAATCGTCGATGTGCAATATGGCCGCTATAGATGTAGCTATTTTTAAAAGCTTGCATTAGATAACGCCATTGGCATGTTCATCTAAATAACAATCAAAACGCTGCGCAACTTCTACCGCACTTCTTACGCCATCTTCATGAAAACCATTGTGCCAATATGCGCCAGCAAAATGGGTATGATTAACGCCGCAAATTACCTTTCTTTGTTTTTGAGCTTGGATAGAGTCAGTTGAGAATATCGGGTGGTAATAGGTAAACTCTTGCAATATCTCGTTAGGGTCAATGGCGGCTTTTTGGTTTAAGGTAACGCAAAAAGTATGTTCACTACTGATTCCCTGAAGAATGTTCATATTATAGGTAACACTTGCCGGTTGATGGCGATCTTGGCTAAGCTGATAGTTCCAACTTGCCCAGGCTTTTTCTCGTTTAGGAAGCAGAGCTTTATCGGTATGTAACACCACCGAATTTTCACTATATGGCATTGCAGAGAGTATCGTTTGTTCATTTTCACTGGCATCACTTAACATTGCTAATGCTTGATCAGAATGGCAAGCAATCACCACATCATCAAAAATTTCACTATGACCATCATCAAAATCTAACTGCACTTTATTATCAACTCTAGTGATGCCAGTAATGTTAATACTTAATTTAATATTTTCCTGAAAAGGCTTACATAGTGGCGGTAGATAACTTCGAGAGCCATTTGGAATAACGTACCACTGTGGCCGGTCAGCAATATTTAACAAGCCATGATTATGAAAAAACTGCACAAAAAACTTAAACTCGAAATCCTCCATCTGCGCCAATGAACTTGACCAAATAGCCGCCCCCATAGGTAAAATGTAATGTTCAGAGAAATAAGCACTAAATTTATTTTCACTAAGAAAACTGCCTAATGTATAACCACTAATATAATTTTCTTGTTGATAAACCGCTTTACATAACTTATTAAATCGTAAAATCTCTTTTACCAATAACCAAAATTTTGGTCTAAAAATATTGCGCCTTTGCGCAAATAGCGTATCTAAATTATGTCCGTTGTACTCCATTCCCGATTGACAGTTATGCACTGAGAAACTCATTTCAGTTGCCTGTTTACCGATACCAATTTCATTTAACAACGCTAGGTAATTTGGGTATGTTTTGTCGTTAAAAACAATAAAACCTGTATCAATAGCATAGCGTTTACCGTTTTTTTCGACATCAACTGTGGCAGTATGACCACCAATTCTGTCACTTTTTTCGAAAACAGTGACTTGGTGCTTTTTTGACAAGAGATAAGCAGCAGTTAAACCTGATACGCCTGAGCCTATAACAGCAATATTTTTCATGTTGTTTGCTTCCTTGTCAGCATCGCTTGCCATATTGGCGATGGAAGAAATGAAATTAACTTGAGCAATAAAGTTAATCGTTTAGGAAAGTGTAAATAGCGCTTACGCTTTTCAACACCTTTAATAATCCGCGAGGCCGCTTGTTCACTGGAAATTAAAAATGGCATATCAAAAGTGTTTTTGTCTGTTAAAGGTGTTTTTACAAAACCAGGATGTACAAGCGTTACCTCAATAGACTCAGTTGCCAAATCAATCCGTAAACTATTGGCGAGATAATCCATACCTGCTTTAGATGCTCCATACGCTTCACTACGCGGAAAAGGTAAAATTGTCGCACTTGAACTAACAAATACCACCTGCCCGCCTTTGGCAACTTTAGGCAGCAGAAATTGCAATAAGGTCCCCATTGAAGATAAGTTGGTTGCGATAATGTCAGAGAACAATTTGCCATCAAAATGCTTAGCATCGTCAATATATTTACAATCACCAGCATTTAAAATGAGTATATCAATTGTGTCGATATGCCGAGTTGCCGCTGCTATTTCTTTGACATTATTAATATCAAATAAGCAAAGTTGCTCTGCAGTTTCACTTAAGGCAATTAGCTTTGATTGATCACGACCACAGGCAATCACTTTGTCACCACGTTGCGCATATTGCTCAAGCAGAGCTAGACCAATGCCTGACGTAGCACCTGTGATCAAAACATTTTTGGCAGCCATTACTTAGCAGCCTTCGTTTTAATCCATTTGGTGAGCTTGCCAAATAAAGGCAGTTGCTCGTACAGCATGGCTCCTAAATCAAGATAATCACGATGATAAATGACTTTGTCTTGCATACCTCTAATATGAGAGTGGCCATCAACAGTAACAGTATTCCCCTTATTCAACTTAGGGTGCTGATAAGACATCTGCCAATAAATTGCTGCGCTATCATTTTCCAAAAGCATTTTTTCTATAGAGAAATGACAAGTGCTCAAGTTCTGATATAAGTTCGCAAAATAACACTGTAATTGCTCAAGCCCCTCTACTTGATGCATAGGGTCAATAAAGACAATATTTTCATGATAAACAGTTGTCAGTAAACCAAGATTAGTCGTTGATAATGTTTGATAAACATTGACAAAATTACTTAACCATAGTGGCTGATTAGCTGTTTTAGTGATGACGGCAACATTTTCCATTTTAACTACCATTTGTTTAGAAAACTCATTAAAAAATAGACACTACAAGTCATTACCTTTTATAAAAAGCTAACGCCTTAAGCCGTGCTTCTTTATGTTCAACCACAGGGCTCCAATATAACGTCTGTTGAAGTTCTTTAATATACTGATGTGGAAAATGTATATGCTTTACAGGAACTTCCATTAACTCTGGTATATATTTACGAATAAAATCACCATTAGGATCAAATCTTTCACTTTGTCTAATAGGATTAAATATTCTGAAATATGGCTGAGCGTCACAACCGGTACTTGCCGCCCATTGCCAACCACCATTATTGGCAGCTAAATCGCCGTCAATAAGTTTCTGCATAAAGTACTTTTCACCTAAGCGCCAATCAATAAGCAAGTGCTTGGTTAAAAAGCTTGCCACCACCATACGCAAGCGGTTATGCATCCAACCCGTTTGGTTTAATTGTCGCATGGCAGCATCAACCAAAGGGTAACCTGTTTTGCCATCACACCAAGCTTGAAATAAAACTTGCTCAGAACGCCATTCGATATCCTGATATTTTTCATTAAAATTTTGATGTTTACATAAGCGTTGTTCATGAAATAGCAAGTGACGATAGAATTCGCGCCATATAATTTCATTTAACCAAGCAAACTCGGGGCTATCTGTCGCCACTATAATATCTGGAAATTTATTGATAAGTGAAAACAGCACAAAGCGAGGACTAATCGCGCCAATGGCTAAATATGGCGAAATTCCAGAGGTACCTTTAATTGACGGAATATCACGGTTGTTAGCATAAGCAGTTAGCTTCTCATTAAAAAAGTGAGGCATTACTTTTGTTTCAAATTCACCCGCAAGTGGCCAAGCACTTGAGGCACCATTATCTAACAAAGCTGTTGCTGAAGGCCCTTTATGATAATCAACGCCTATTTTACCTAAATATTCAAAACCAAACCTTTGAACATATTGCAGCCATGCTTTTTTAAAAGGCGTAAAAACTTTAAAAAATTGCCCTGATTGATTGAGTACCTTGCCTTTTGGCACAATAACGTCAGCTTCGAAAAGCTTTAGCACAATGCCCTGCTTTATGCACTCTGCATCTCGTTGCTGCTCATTGAATTCAAGTTCTCCATTAGCAATGACTTGCTGAACCTTATGTTTTTGGCAATAATTTTTTAAATAAGATACTTGGCTTTTAAAGTCGTCAACATAAACTATCTCTAAGGCAATGTTTAACTCAGCTAACTCAGCAACAAGTGCTAAAGCATGCCTTTTTATAAAGTCTATTTTAATTGTTGACCAATCGTGCTGTCGCCACTGACTTTCACTAACAAAAAAAAACGCCTTACGAGATGATTCTGAACGAGTATTATTCAGAAAATAATGTAAGGCGGGGTTATCGTGTGTTCTTAAATCATTACGAAACCAAAGTAACAAGGGAATTCCTTTTATTAACTATTAATATGCATATCTCAGTCTAAGTTCATCGGGATATGGCGATAAATAAGCTTGTTTTGATAAATAGTCTTTTGGGTATTGCAATAAATAGTGTTTTATCAGCGTTAATGGCGCAAAAAGTGGTATTAACCCTTTTCGGTAGGCATCAATTTGCTGACATAATTCTTGTCGCTCATTACTCTTCAAATGTTTAGAAAAATAGCCTTGAATATGCGCTAACGTATTGGCGTGCATTTTGCGGGTTGCTTTAATTTTTAACGCAGCCATTAAACCAGCAATATATGTTTCAGCCATTAATTCTAACGACATGTCAGCGCTTGCCAACAGTTGCCCTAACTTCTTATAAGCAACTAAATCATGACTCATTACGGTATATTTATATTGGCTATGAAACGTTGTTAATTTGTGTTTGGTTAACCCTGACGCTACAAGATTCTGCCAATGTTTGTATGCGTAAATACGGGCGACAAAGTTCTCTCTGATTAAAGGGTCATTCAAACGGCCATTTTCTTCACATGGCAATGACGGGTTAGCAAGCATAATTTCTTTGGCAAAAGCACCTATACCATCTGATGCAAGCGCATTACCTTCAGGGCTATACACTTTCACTCTTTCCATTCCGCAACTTGGGCTTTTAGCGCAAAATACATAGCCACTTAAATGTTTGGTCATTGATGCGACCTTTTTACCATAGGCACTAAGTGCTTCGGTCACATCGCCAGTGCCATCAGGTCTAGCAACGCTAATTAAATTGTCTGTTTTAATCTGACGAATAGTTGGACGTGGAATAGGCAAGCCAACCGCGACCTCAGGGCAAAACGATTTATAGGTAACGTGTTGTCCTAATTCCTTAATACAGAAGTTAGACGGTTTATTACTGGCATCAAAGCGAACTTTTTCACCAATTAAGCAAGCACTGATACCAATATGTAAATCTTTTTTATCAATAGAATGAATCATTATCTCAGCTCCTTCATGCTTGCTTTTAATAAATAAACGAACCAATTGGATTAAGCAGTTTGTTTATCCCTTGCGTAAAATGTAATGCGTCATTTGCAACCGTATAACATAAACAGCCATTGTCAGATATTGGGTGGTGTTGATGAGAACCATCTAACATAATGAAATCACCTTTTACGTACTCTCCTTGCTCGTCGTGAAATGAGCCATCAAGCAACACGGTTAATTCAAAGCCCTTGTGGGTGTGCTCAGGCACTGAGCCTCCGGCTTCAATTTGTAGTAAACTGGTATGAATTTCATTTTCATCCAATTGAATTCTTGCTCTTGATAACTTACCAATATGCGAAGTTTTACCCATAACCATACTTTGTAAGGCCCGCGGTAATTTATAAGTTTTGTCATTAAAAACTATTGTTTTATCAAGTTGCTCATTGGCGACAAACACTTCATTTGATGCAGTAATTTGCTCAGCCATTACATCAAAGTCAAATTCCGCTAAAACGTTTACATCTTCACTGTCGTCAACAATGAATCTATCAAGAAATGCTTCCTCAAAACTCGCTTCTGCCACTTGGTCGGTTAATTGAGCGATTTGTTTTTGACACTTAGGACACATATCAGCATGAATAGCGATACCTGCTGATAATGAAGCAGGTAAATCACCATTGACAAAAGATTGAATTAATTCAAATGTTGGGTGATGTTTAATCATGACCTTCTCCTAACTGCATTTTCAATTTCGCCAATGCTAAACGCAATCGAGACTTTATCGTGCCCAATGGCAGGTTTAAATGTACCGCAAGTTGTTCTTGTGACATTTCCATAAAGTAAAATCCTTTAACCACTTGCTGTTGTGCTTCAGGTAACTTTTCAATGACATGTAACAATTGTTTACTTTCTAGGTGGTCATCAAAACTTTCATTTTCACTCACCATACTTTCTGCCACCGGCCAAATATCGTCACTAAGGTTATCTTCTTTATTACCTTTAATTTTTCGTAACATATCGAATGTAACATTACGCATTACGGTATACACCCAAGTGGTAGCTGCGCCTTTATCTTTGTTAAACAAATGCGCTTTTCTCCAAACATTACTCATGGTTTCTTGCACTACTTCACTTGCTTGCGCTTCGTTTGGGAATCTGTTGCGGGCTATTCGTTGAATTTTGGGTCCAAAAAATTGAAACAAGTGCGTAAAAGCCTGCTTATCTCTTGAAGTTGCAACGGCATTAAGCCATTGACAAAGCTGGGGATGATCTATTTTATCTGACATTATACTAGGTTTAGCATTTGTCACTTTGCTTCGCAAGTTAGTTTGCATTGCTTTTATCACCAAATTACCGTGTAAACTATAGGTCAATACGCGCAGTATTAATTTGAGATCACTTTTTATAAATTATTTTATTTTTGGTGTTTCGTGATAATAGATTGCACGATGTTTTTCACGTCTTCAAAGTTATGCTGGCGAAAAAACTTAATTTTATCTGATAAGCTAATGGGTAGTAATTCTATCCACCTTGCAATAACCCAGCTCGTATTTTGAAAAGGCTTTTCTGTATACAGGTCGTAGAGTAAAGCGTTATTTTCATAGACGTGCTGTAAAGATTCAGACAACTCATCAGCAGCATTTGCGACCGGCTTCTGTGACCAATGTTCTATCTCAAGAGCATTGGCATATTGCAATTTATCGTTATCAATATTAATAGATTTAATCTTCACCAATGCTCGGCATTTGACGTCAATTTCTAACACGCCATCTTCACCTTTATCGAAATTGATAATTTCAACCCAACTACCCCATTTGCTCTGCACAGGTTCAGCGTCATTGTTGGTTAAAATAATCAGAAAACCGTGCTCTTTACTTGCGACTTTAACCAATGTTAAGTAGCGTGGTTCAAATACTCTCAACCGCGTTATGCCGCCAGGAAGTATGAAAACGGGCAAGGGAAAAACTGGCAATTTAAGGTTATGTTTATTCATGTAGTTTTCAATTTGTCTGTCATACCCTTATATACGAAGCAGCTCTAGGCTTTGATCAATAAATTAAAAAAAAGCCCCTGATGTCAGGGGCAAATGTCGAGCATGGTTCATGTAAATACGGATTAAAAACCTATTATTTTAGTCGAGAATTACACTATCAATAACGTGAATAACTCCATTGGTAGTATAGATATCCGAAATCACGACATTAGCTCCACCAATTATCAACATACCAGTTTCAGCATCGATTGCGACATCAATTGCAGTGCCTGACGCTGTTGTAAGCATTTTTCCGTTTGCAGCATATGCATCTAGTGAGCTTAAAGTAGCACCACCAACAACATGAGTAAGTAGTACATTTGTTAACGCGTCAGTATCGGCTAATAAAGCAGATAACGCATCTGGGTCTACGGCTGCAAAAGCAGCATTTGTTGGCGCAAACACAGTAAACATAGCATCTTCATCTGATAATGTTGTAACTAACTCAGCCGCCGTTAAAGCAGTTACTAACGTTGAAAAGTTATCAGGGTCAGCAACCGCTACTTCAACAATGTTTTGGCTTGGTGTTGTCATTTCCGCTGGTGGTAGTAAAACATTATCAAGAACATGGATCACACCATTATCTGCCATAACATCTGCGGTACTAACCTTGCTACCATTGACAAATAGCATACTGTCAACAAATGATAATGAAGCCTTATCACCATTAGCCATAGTAATCATGTTTTCCATTGACTGCGCAACAGTAATTGCACCATCTGCGAGTACCTCACCAGGTAGTACATGATACAGCAGAATATTAGATAATTGCTCGCTTGTTAAACTGTCTAACGTACCTGCAGGTAGTTTAGAAAATGCGTCATCAGTTGGTGCAAATACGGTAAAATCGCTATCAAGATCGCTCAATACAGTATCTAATCCCGTTGACTGCAGCGCCGCAAAAAGCGTAGTAAAATTTCCGTTAGCTATTGCTACATCAACTAAGGTCATCGCAGGAGCTGGCATATCAATGTCACCGACAATTACCGCGTCAATCACATGAATAATGCCATTGGTAGTATAAATATCTTTCATCACAATATTTGCGCCACCAAACATTAATAAGTCCGTCGTTGCATTGATTTGTAACGCTATACTTGTCATCGCAGCAGTTTCAACATTAGCACCATTTAACGAGAACGCGGTTACTGAATCAACAGCGCTATCAACAATGACATGTTGAAGTAAAATATTTGAAAGTACGTCGGGGTTTGCAAGCAAGGTGTTGATTGTTTCTTCACCAATTAAGGCAAAAGCTGCGTCTGTTGGTGCAAATACAGTAAAGGTAGCACTTTCATCAGCAAGTACCGTATCTAAGCTTGTCGCTTGTAAAGCCGCCACAAGGGTAGTGAAATTACCGTTCGCAATAGCCGTTTCTACAATACTACTTGTTGGCATGCCCATATCAGCTGGTGGTAACAGTACAGCGTCAATCACATGAATAATGCCGTTATCGGTTTGAATATCTGTCGTTATTACTGTAGCTGTATTAACTAATAAATTACTGCCATCAAGTGATAAAGCAAGAGAATCACCATTGACCATATCAACCTTGGTACCAGCTAAACCAATTGCTGTTGATGCATTAACCTCTCCGGAAATCACGTGATAAGTTAAAATATCAGTTAACGTTTCTGTGTCGGCTAAAAGCGCATCTATAGTTTCCTGTCCCAGTAAAGCGAACGCATCATCGGTTGGTGCGAAAACTGTAAAATCACTGGCAGTATCTGCCAATGTTGCATCCAAACCTGTTGCTTGCAAAGCAGCAACTAAGGTAGTAAAACTGCCATTGGCAATGGCTGTATCAACAATAGTAGTAGGTGTTTGTGCTGGTGCAACCGCAGCTTCAACAACTTCTGCTTTTTTATCATCGTCATCATCACAAGCTTGCAAAAATAACATAGTAAATAGGGTTAAACTTAGTACTTTAAAATATTTCACTGTCTGATCCTCGTTTTAAATTACACTAAAACCTACGCAGAAAAAACAAGCAAAGATCAGAATATTACAGTAATAAAATTTATATTAATTTTGATGATCTAAGGCAAAATTCAAACGTATTAATGGTGTTAATCCATTTAAAATTTATACTGAAAAAAACATGCAAATAAGGTGGTATTGGTTATGAATATTCTTATTACGGGTGGCAGTGGTTTGATTGGACAACACTTAATTAGCAGTTTAATTCAAACAAAAAACCACATTACAGTACTAACTCGGGATAGCGTTAAATCTGCTCGAAAGTTACCTATCGGCGTGAACTTAATTGAATCACTTTCTCAGAAAAACGTAGATAATCACGAAGTCATTATTAATCTTGCTGGCGAGCCCATAGCAGAAAAGCGTTGGAGCAAAACACAAAAACAAAAAATTTGTCATAGCCGCTGGCATATAACAACTCAACTCGTTGAATTGATTAAAAATGCTAACACGCCACCCAAAGTTTTTATTTCAGGTAGTGCTATTGGTATGTATGGTCGACAAGATCATAAAAAAATTGATGAAAACTTTACCGATTTTCACCAAGAATTCACTCATGATGTTTGCAATATGTGGGAAAAAACAGCGCTAGAAGCAACATCAGCCACAACTCGAGTTGCTGTGATCCGCACTGGCATTGTGCTTGATCCCAATGGTGGGGCCCTGGCAAAAATGCTACCGCCTTTTAAGTTAGGTATCGGTGGTAAAATAGCATCTGGTCAGCAATTTATGTCGTGGATTCATATTGAAGATATGGTGGCAGCGATATTACATATCATGAATACACAAACATTAGTTGGTGCAATTAATATTACGTCAGAACATGCTGTTAGCAACCAAGAATTCTCCAAAACTTTAGCTCGTACTTTAAATCGCCCAAGTGTTTTTACAACACCTAGTTTTATGCTGAAAGTGCTATTTGGAGAGATGACTGACTTACTGCTATTTGGTCAAAATGTTATACCCCAGAAACTGGTAAATACTGGTTTTACATTTAAATACCCAACTCTTGATGCCGCTTTAAATAACTTAATTAAGCAGCAATAAAGTTATAGCAATTGAAATAGATAATCGATCATTCTAAGACGGCTTAAATATTCAACACCTTCGTTGCTTTCAATCCCAATAGCCAGCTATTATTCATTCAGCGCCTTGCTCTTAAATATTTACTCTCAGTTATAATTATTCACTTACTTAATTCAATTGGAATTACAACGCTTATGCGGTAATTCCTTATCGAAAAATAGTGTGATTTTTGCAACTTCAACACCAAATTTTGACATAGAAGTGGTATTCATGACCTTATGTTGATCTATTTGATACATCCAGTCGTCCATATTAACTTGGTATGTTTCGTTATCTAAAGTGAGTAAAAGTTGATACTGAAATTGGAAAGCAAAGCCTTTATGCTTGCCTATTGCAATACCTACAACATCTTCAGCCATTCCTTGATAACTGCCATCAGCCATTAACGTTAACTGCCAGTTTCGATATGAAACTTCACCATCATCAAAATAAAAGGTTTCAGCCAAAACGCCGTTATTATCTTGCCAACTGCCATCAATTTCGACGCAAAAACGTCTTTTCACTTCATTGCTGTAATCTTGTACGATTCCCCAGGCAATAACGTTGCCATTGAAATAGCTTTTGATATTAAACGGCGTCTTACTTTGCTGGTATTCTTCCAATTGCACAGAACAACTTGAAATAAGGAGTGCAGTAAAAATACTTAAACATTTCTTTATTGCTTCACTCATCATTAACCTCTCCTAACAGTTCTCGTCTCAATTCAGGTTCACTAGTTTTCTCTGACAACCAAATAGCTAAAAAATCAACAGCAAATGCTGGCTCAACGATTTTGCCAATATATTCACCATTAAAATAAAAGCGACTATGATCCGCTTGCACGAACAGTGCTAAAGTATCCCCTTCACTAATATCAGGCCATATTGCGGATAGTTCGGTAATGTACTTCTGATAAACATTGGCACTAATACCTAGGTGCTGCCATTGCTCTACTGTGCTTTCAAGCAAATTTTCTTGAGTAATATCTATCAAGTACTGAATTTCATAAAAGATGCTTTCTTTTTCGATATCAACTGGATATTGACCCGACGAAGTTTGTAATTGGCTTTGATAAACGTCCCAAAATAGAAATGAAAATCTAGTTTCTCCTACGGGCTCTAAAAAAACACTTTTCTTTAATGAATCAACATTAAAAAAACCGCCTTTGGGGGCACTATTATTGGCAATTGCGTGATTCGAAATTAGAAATAACAAAACCAAGATGACTAAAACTTTAAATCGCATCGCTATTCTCCTGAATCAACAAAAACTCTAGTCTAAAAAATAACAACATTAAAACACTCCAAATAACGCCCAGCATAAAAAAGGTAATAAGCGGCGAATAACTAAACTCAACAGCGTTAAATTTATTACCGGCGAAATAACTCAATGGAGCGATAAAAAGCCCGGTAACCACTTGCAGTACAGGCCAGTTTTTAAGAAAAGATAAGCTATGAGTAATTGTGCAAGCAAAACATGCCCACAAGACAATAAGCCACGCAGGTATAAATAAAACTGAATTGAACACAAAAATATCACTTAGCGTTAGAAAGGTATCAACAAGGCTGCCAATGCAAACAATGGTTATCACTAACAAAACCTCATATTCTCCCTTTGAAAGAAAAAATAGATGAATAGCCAGTAGAATAATGGCGAAAGGCACAAAGCTGTTTCCTAACAACACTAATCCAAGCCAACACATTTGAAAACCAAGAGCATTTAAAATCATACAAATAAATATCAGTTAATATTTACTTGATACGAACAATAATCGCCTTAGGTTCATTTCAACTGTAAATTGACTTGCAAAAAATGAGGAAGTTACTTTCTGCCTATAATCGTAAGTAAAAGGTTTTAAATTTATAAAAAAAGCCTACTTGATGGGCAAGTAGGCTTTATTATAAATTGAAAGTTTCCAGTACAAGGCAAGTAATTCTATAACGCCTTACATGGGTACTAAAATAAACTAGGAATATTTATTCAGAAAACTCATTAGCAATTTTGCTAAATGCTTGAGTAGACCAGTGCGTAAGCGCTTGGCCAATGCCGTCATACATTACCGTTAACTCTTTTTTACCAAGTGGTTGCTGATAAAACTGACTATATTGCTCAATTTCTTGGTCAGTTAAAGAATCATAAATATAATAAGAAACCATAATCATTTGCTGTTCTAACGCTGGCCTCATCATAGCTTCCATTTGACCAATTTGCGCCATAACAGCTTCTTCACTAACTTCGTCTTGTGGGTTAGCCGCTTTCAAGCCTTTAATTGTGCCTTTAGCAACTGACATTACAATATCAACTGTGTGATCAATCATATCTGTAGTTTCAACAAAGGTTCTGATCACTTTTACACGTTCAGCTGTCGGCGGTGTTGATTGCAACTGCGCCATATACTGCATAAATTCTTGGTTAAAGTTTGCAGCCGATGCTTTTTCTTCTGATGATTTAATTCTGCGAGCTAAATCACTATTCAGCCAAGTTAACAGGCTTTGCATTTCTGTTGCTGTAAACTTAGTTTTAATATGATTAGCAACAATCTGCTCAACTTCTTGTTGCTGCCACGACGATTCCAACAATTGCATAACTTTTTGTGCTTCAGCCGGATCTTCAGCCGTCATTTGCATTTGTTGACCCATTGCGCCCATTTGTGCAGGAATGCCGTTAAGTGCCGAATCAACGCCTGATAACGCCATATATTGCTTAACATCTTGATCACTGATGCTTTTTGCTGAACTAAGTTGGCTAAATGTACTAAGAAGTAAAAATAAAATGAAGTGGAATGAACTGATTTGTTTCATTGCTAGTCCTTTAACGAGTTAAATATTTAAAGCGGCACCATAGCATAAACACAGACTAGGTTACGAATGGTAATTATTGAAAACTAAAATATAGCAATTAGTTGTTACATAAAATTAGCAATAAAGGCTCAATATATATTAGAAATAGTGCAATTATTAAACAAGCCTTTTAACCACAATTAATCATGATAAATGAAGTTTTTCAAATCAAACAAACATAGTAACGGATTAATTAAAATAGCATTATCTTGCTCAGCATTATGCAGTTTCATTTTTAATTGCTATGCAGATGATTTGACAAAAGCTAGCTATCTTTCTTTCCCTGAACCAAATACTATTAATGCAAAACACCTAGAATCCTCGGCATCGTCACGGATAAAATTCGATAAAAATTTTCCCATTAATAAAAGAGTTGATATCAAAGCTTGGGTTGATCATGCAGCACAATCCTTACGCTTAGTCTATGGAACATTACCCGTAGAGAATTTTATTACGGTAATTAAAACCAGTAACAAAGGTTCAAGTGCTGTGCCATGGGGCGAAGTAAACCGTTACTCACCACCAGAGGTCATGTTAGTCGTCAATCCCCAAAGTAGCCTTGAGGCATTAAAAGCTGACTGGACAATCTATCATGAACTTAGTCATTTACTTATCCCTTATGACGCAGGCGATTCAAGATGGTTCTCTGAAGGGTTAGCAAGTTATTATCAAAATATTACCCAAGCGCGTATCGGTATGTTCAACGAACAAACCATGTGGCAAAAACTCTATGATGGCTTTGAACGAGGAAATAAACAGCAAAACTATCGTCATCAAACATTAGATTATGTCAGTGATAACATAGCGACAAACCGCAATTATATGCGCATCTACTGGAGCGGAGCTTTGTATTGGTTACAAGCAGATATTGCCCTAAGAAAAGATTCTAAAAATGCCGATAAGCCTTACTCACTTGATATTGCATTGAAACAGCTACAATCATGCTGCTTTGATACTTATTTAAGCACGTCAGAAATAGTGGAAAAGCTTGATAAATTAAGTCAAAGCAATATTTTTAGCTCTCTATTGGCTGAATTTTCATCAAGTTACGCTATCCCTAATTACCTTGAACTTTTCAGTAATTTAGGTGTTGAAGTAAAAAATAACCAAGTGGTATTAAATAATAGAGCAGAGTTAAGCCATCTTCGAGCCGATATTTATAACGGTCCCCTCAAAAATAAAACAAATTAATTTACAAACTGTATATAAAAAACAAGCAATTAAACTTGAAGTGTATAAAAAACATGCTAAACATTAAGTAATGGATTTATATGATTAACCTAATTGATTTAGCACTTAATCAACATTGCAAAAGGAATCGCAACAATGAGAATATTAGTCGTCGATGATATGGTATCAATGCGTCACGTTATGCTGCATATGCTAAGAAGCCTTGGTCATACAGATATTGACGAAGCTGCAGACGGCCTACAAGCGCTAAATTTACTTAATAAAAAACGTTATGATCTCGTTCTTACTGACTTTCATATGCCTAGAATGGATGGCAAACAATTGCTCAAATCAATTCGAGGCAGCAAAAATTTAGCGGACCTACCTGTTTTAATGATCTCCTGCGAAGATGAAAAAAAACAAATCCAGGCAATTATCACTAGTGACGTAACCGACTTTATTCTCAAACCATTTAGCTTACAAACATTAGAGCGAAAAATTGAGCATATTGAACAACTTTGCAATCCTAATATTCATATAGTGTAATTAGGTGCTATAAATATTCTGTTAATGTTTTATTTAAATTTACTCAATAGCGTTAAGGCTAAGCCTTATCGCTGTACTCCCTCAATAAATACTTAAGCTGTTTTCATACTCACTTTAAGCCATTGAATTTCAAGTTGAACAACGCTCAATTATTCTCTATTCTGTCGCTTACTATTATTTCTGCCCTACTGCCGCTAACAAATATTTCGGCAAAAAATACTGAAAAGGAAGAGAAAATTGAAAGCAAGATTTTCATCATTAAAAGCTTATTTAATCATTGCAGTTTTAACCGCTGTTGTTGGTTGTTCAAAACCAGATCCGGCAATGGAATCAGTTAATAGCTTTATTGAAACTCAAAAAATAGATAAAACAAAAGCTGACTGGAAAACTACACTTGAAAAGCCTGAATTAGCAACTTTTAATCCTGAAGCAAAATATTTTTGGAATATAGAGACAACCGAAGGCAAATTAGTCGTAGAGTTATTTCCTAAAACTGCACCTATGCATGCCACAAGTACAATTTATCTTACTAACCTAGGTTTTTATGATGACTTAATTTTTCACCGAGTGATCAACCAATTTATGGCACAAGGTGGTGATCCATTAGGCAATGGTAGAGGCAATCCTGGTTATAAATATGCTGGTGAATTTGAAGGCACATTAACCCACGACAAACCTGGTTTATTAAGCATGGCAAACGCTGGCCCTAATACCGATGGTAGCCAATTCTTTCTGACCTTCGTACCAACGCCATGGTTAGACGGAAAACATACCATATTTGGCCAAGTTGTTGACGGTTTAGAAACGACATTGCCAGCGATAGAAGCACTAGGTAGTCGTTCCGGCAGAACTAAAAAAGAAGTAAAAATCATTAAAGCCACTATTCGCGTCGAGTAACAGCGAAGCTAACACTTTGTTAGGGGATAATTAATCTATGATTTCTCATACGACTTTAGGCACTAATGATCTTGAAAAAGCTGAATCATTCTATTTCGAAATACTAGGCTTAATTGGTGGAACACAAATATATAAATCAGATAAGGTAATGTTTTGGGAGTTTGAAAATGGTAGTTCTAAATTAGCTCTCACAGTGCCTTTTGATGGTAAACCAGCATCTAATGGTAATGGAACAATGGTTGCTTTTACTCTTTCTAGTGTTGATAAAGTAAATGAAGTTTTTTCTTTGGCTTTAAAGTTGGGAGCTAGCAGCGAAGGTGAGCCTGGAGAAAGAAATAATGGTGCTTATTATGGCGCCTACTTCAGAGATTTAGATGGTAATAAAATAGCTATTTTTCATAGGTGATATAGCTAGAATTCGTAGCAAGTTGTTCAAGCGGAATAAATAATAGTTAGCTTATTTCGCTTCATTATACATTTTAGCCATAATTATTTACCTCTAAATAAGACATTAACTTTCCACTAATTAACATGACATTAATATGAAAATTTGGCTTTTACTATTCTTGTGTTTTTACTCTCTTTTTAGCAATGCTATAGTAAAGCGTCATGATGTTCTTCCTGAAAGTTATGTTGTTAGTAACGCTCCTAAATACCTAATTGATATGCCCCATGAAGGTCATGGCGTATTAATAAACTCACAGTGGGTTTTAACTGTAGCGCATACTATTTTTTATGATTATGTTGGCAAGGAATTAACTATTGGTTCAAAAGTTTATGAAATTGAACGCGTTCATATCCACTCAAATTATGTTGAACCAAATAAAGATTTATTGAAAGGCGATTTAGCGCCTTTAATGAATTTATTGAAATCTAGAAGTGATATTGCACTTATCAAACTTACCTCAGCGGTTAACGATGTTAAACCAATCAATATGTACACTGGAACGAATGAGAAAGGTAAAACGGTCACTGTCTATGGTAAAGGCGCAACAGGCAATGGCTTAACAGGTGAAAAACTCGAGACCAAATCAATACGCACAACAAATAAATTTCAAAATATTGTTGAGAGCTCAGAAGGCAACTGGTTAACATTTAAATTTGACGAGCCCCAAAATGCCCTAGCTCTTGAAGGGATGCATGGTTCAGGAGATAGCGGTGGAGCTTCTGTTATATTTCAAGAAAATGTTCCCTATCTTGTAGGTTTATCAAGTTGGCAATTAGCACATGGCAATATATCTACCTTTAAAGGTGGTTTATACGGTACTACTGCTTATCAAGTTAGAGTTTCAAGTTACTTTGACTGGATATCAAATGTATTGAATCATGAGAAAGAGAATTAAGTTAAGAAAATACCTAACATCGCGAATATTTATGGCTATAAACATTAACTCCTTTACGACACTACAACATAATGATGATCACGTACAGTTAGCCTTTTCATCTCCTCAGCGAGTATTAAGCTCGGCAATATTGAATGGTGGTTTTGTCATAGCTGATCATATTGTTAATCGTAAAGTCCCTAAAAATGGCAATTTTTGCGAAGCTCCAGATAAAAGCCTAAGCAACTATTCCTCAGCCCAAGGTTGGCGTGGTAATATCGTTGGTATGATGACAGCGGCTTCAATGGACTCACTTCGAGTAGAGCAAGTAAATGTTGAAGGTGTTGATATTACTGTTCTGGTTACAACAGGTATAAACAATGCCCGACGTGCCGGTGATAAAGCTGACGTGCAAGAATTATTAGCTATTACAGAGGAGGTTGGCACAATTAATCTTATCTTAGTTTTCTCAGCTAAATTAACTGATACGGCCATGTTAGAGGCGGCAATGGTTGCGACAGAAGCAAAGGCTGCTGCTTTGCAAAATGCCGGCATTTTAAGCCCTATATCTCATCAGGTCGCAACAGGAACGGGAACCGATGCTATTGCAATTGTCAGTGGTGATGGATCTCAAGAAATTGAATTTTGCGGTAAACATGTGTTGCTTGGCGAGTGGATTGGACGCTTAGTTATTGCAGCAGTTACCAGCTCTTTAGCGACATAAATTTCTAGACTCTATCGCTGTACGGCATAATAAACAACCACTTCTATGTATTAAAATTGGCGTTATTTATTGCTGATGGTATTTCAAAGTTAGACTACTATGCATAGCACTATTTCAGTCTGCTATAGCATTTTGCCAAACATCATTAGCCTTTAATAAAGGCTTTAGATAACTATAATAGGGTATGATGAAAATCCAAAAATTAGCTTTTCTTACTTTCACACACATTGCTATGCTGGCCTTCGGGTTTGCTATTGGCATTTATGCACTGCCAATACTTACTGCTCCTCCTGCGCCGAGCGAGGCAGATATCAAAGCAATTTCTATTCAGGCTAAATATAGAACTGAATTTATTAGAGATTTAAAGGACAGCGATGCACTCCATTGGGGCGATGGAAAAGTTTCAATTAATCAAAATTATATCACTTTGCTCGGAAAGCTTGCTCCTGGCCCGGAATATCGACTTTATTTATCGCCTACGTTTGTCGAAACAGAAGTGGAATTTGAACGATTAAAGTCCACCATGAAACTCGTTGGTGATGTTAAAACTTTTGATAATTTCATGGTTAAAGTTAACCCTGATATTGAGCTTGCTCAATTTAACACTATTATTGTTTGGTGCGAGGCTTTTGGCGAATTTATTACCTCTGCAAAGTATCGATAAATCATCTAGACTTACAAGAGGGTTGTTGTTTTTTCGAGGTTATTTTTACAGTAATTAGTAAATAATTGAGCAAAGCTGAGTTTGAACAAAATTCAACTTTAAAAGATCAGCCCCCCCTATAAGCGACTATATAAATTGTAAGTAGTCATTTCAGTTTTCTGTAGGTCGGGTTAAAACACTTCATACCTTGTTGCCTAAGATCTATAACTAATGTTCTATATTACTAGCTCAAATCATAGAGTAAAAAACACTCTGTAGGCTATGTTTTATCAGTTTATATAAGCTTTAATATTAATAAATATTAGCTAAGTACTTTGTCGTTTAAGCTTGTTTAATCAACTTATTAGTACCTTGTAAAGAACTAAACTTTCCTTTCTTGTACATATTTGGGTAGTTGGCATTACTCCCTAGTTGTTATAACATCACATAACTGCTCGTAGAGCATTTAATAATAAAAATAATGGCAACACCTCACGTTGTTAAAGGACATAATAATGCACAAGTCAAAGTATGCATTGTCGGCATTGGCTATTTTCGCCACTGCTGCAACTGCGGCTGATAAAAACGAAGAATGGTTTTTGCACACTAGTATTTCACCCGATAGTAAAACGATTGCATTTTCATACAAAGGTGATATTTATACCGTTCCATCAAAAGGTGGCACTGCACGCCCGCTAACTATTCATAATGATTGGGACGGCCACCCTGTTTGGTCTCGTGATGGCAAAAGCATTGCCTTTGCCAGTGACAGAAACGGTAATTTAGACGTTTACGTAATGCCTGCAAAAGGCGGAAAAGCGAAACGATTAACGTACCATTCATCGCACGATATTCCACAAGATTTCAGTAAAAACGGAAAAGATGTACTGTTTACATCAAGCCGAATGGATTCTAAAAATTCAACCATATTCCCTACTTTTCGCTTATCAGAAAGCTATACCGTTTCTGTTAAAGGTGGGACACCTGAAATGTTTGCCACTATTCCAGCATCTGAGCTTCAGTACTCCCCAAATGGTAAGAAGGTACTTTATCGTGATGAAAAGGCGTATGAAAACCAATTCAGAAAGCACGATGTTTCAGCGTTTGCTCGTGATATTTGGGTACACGACATTAAATCTGGCAAGCATACTCAGTTAACCACGTTTAAAGGTGGTGATCACAACCCTGTTTGGAAAGACAAAAACACCTTTTATTATACGTCTGAAGAAAAGACAGGCGCATTTAACGTATTCCAAACTGACCTAGACGGTAGTAACAAAAAACAAGTTACTAAATTTAAAGAGCATCCTGTTCGTAGTTTATCAATCAGTGATAACGGTACTTTAGCTTTTGTTCATCACGGTAGTGTTTACATCAGTAAAAAAGGCTCGCCTAAGCATGTTGACATAACTATTGCGAATGATATTCAAGAAGATGAATTACTGCCTGTTTCATTAGGTGGCAAAATTTCAGAGTATTCAGTATCGCCTGATGGTAAAGAAGTTGCATTTATTGCCCGTGGTGAAGTATTTGTTGCCAGCACAGAGTTTAAAACGACACGTGCTATTACGAATACACCGCAGCAAGAACGCTCAGTGTCTTTCCATAAAGACGGTAAAACCATTTTATACGCAGCTGAGCGCGAAGGTCATTGGGGTTTATACGAAACCAGTATTAAAAATGACTCAGAACCATACTTCTTTGCTGCAACTACGCTAAAAGAAGAAGTGGTTCACTTAGCTGATACAGACAGCTTCCAACCGGTTTATTCACCTGACGGTAAAAAGGTTGCTTTCTTATCAAACCGTGATGAAATTCAAGTGATTGATCGCGAAAGCAAGAAAGTTAACGTAGCGTTAGGAAAAGAGAATAACTATTCTTACGCTGACGGTGATATTTCATTTGCGTGGGCACCTGATAGTTACTGGATGACAGCAAGCTTCTCTCCTCGAGGACGTTTATTCGTCAACAATGTTGGCGTTTTCCCGTCTGATGGCTCAGAAAAGCCAAAAGACATTAGCTTATCTGGTTATAGTGACGACGCGCCAACTTGGCATACGGATGGCAAAGCCGTTCTATGGTGGAGCGCTCGTTTTGGTAAACGTGCTCATGGTAGCTGGGGGCGCGAGGGCGATGTACTAGCAGCGTTTTTAACCCAAGATAGTTATGACAAGTTCAGTATGTCAAAAGAAGAGTATGAGCTACAAAAAGAGCTAGAGAAAGCGGAAGAAGAAGTAGTTAAAAAAGACAAGAAAACTGATGATTCAAAAGATGAAAAGAAAGATAAAGAAAAGGCAGAAGAAATAAAACCTGTTGATATTGAATGGGACAACATTGAACGTCGTACCGTTCGTCTTACTGCTCACTCTTCAAATTTAAGCCAAGCGTACTTAACTAAAGATGCTAAAGAATTATATTACTTAGCACGCTTTGAAAAAGGTTATGACTTATGGCGTCAGTCTATTCGTGATAAGAAAACTGAACTAGTCGCTAAATTAAATGCTAGATCAGTGGATATGTCATTTAGTGAAGATGGTAAGAAAATCTTTATTCTTGCTGACGGTCAGCTAAAACAAGGTGATTTAGGTAAAAAAGTTACCTTGAAGCCAATTAGTGCAAACCCAGTGATGCAATTGAAAGCAGCCTCTGAGCGTGAGTTCATGTTCGATCACAGCTGGAGAGTAATTAAAGACAAGTTTTATCGTGACGATTTCCACGGAATAGATTGGGATGACGTGGGTGAATCTTACCGTAAGAAATTACCTTCAATTGCTCATGGGCGTGACTTTGCCAACATGTTTGCAGAAATGACCGGCGAATTAAACGCTTCACATATTGGCTCGTCTTACAGACCAAAATCAACTAAAACTGATGATAAGACTGGCCGATTGGGATTGTTTTTTGACTACAGCAATGGCTTAGAAGTTGAAGAAGTATTGGCAAAAGGTCCGTTTGATAACGCCAATAGTAAAGTTAAAGCTGGGGTTAAACTTATCGCTGTTAACGGTGTTGAATTAGATAAGTATCAAAACTTATACCAATTGCTTAATCATAAGGCGGGTAAACGCGTAAGATTTACTTTTGAAGATGCAAAAGGTAAAAGCTTTGATGAAGTGATCAAACCAACATCAGCACGTGCACTAGGTAACTTATTATATGATCGCTGGGTTAGCTCTCGTGAAGCATTGGTTGATGAATTATCAAACGGTCAACTGGCTTATGTTCACGTTCGCAGCATGAATGACTCAAGCTTTAGAACTGTTTATTCTCGCCTATTAGGTAAGCACTTCGATAAAAAAGCAGTAGTGGTTGATACTCGTTTTAATGGCGGCGGTTGGTTACACAATGACTTAGCTAAGCTTCTTAGTGGTAACGAGTACTTCACTATGCATGTTCGAGGCCGCAAATATGCAGGTGATCCACTTGATCAATGGAACAAGCCATCTGTTCTATTAATTAACGAAGGTAACTATAGTGACGCGCACGCGTTCTCTTACACCTACGATGAATTAGACCTAGGTGAAATGGTTGGTATGCCAGTGCCAGGCACTATGACTGCTGTTTGGTGGGAAACAGGTATCTCAGGTGACTTCCGCGCAGGTGTGCCACAAGTAGGTATGAAAGATACCAAAGGCAATTACCTAGAAAATAGCCAAACTATGCCTGATCATATGGTGAAAAATGACCCTGAATCGTCATCACAAGGTCAAGATAAGCAAATTGAGAAAGCGGTTGAAGTATTACTTAAAAAAGTAAAATAATACCACTGACTTCAAGGCAATAGCTAAGCAAAAAAATCCGCGTTTATCGCGGATTTTTTTGACCTTTTAAATCAGACAAGAATTAATTGCATCTTAAATGACTAATATTTAGGTTTGGGAAATGAATAAAAGTTCAGAAAGCTATCAGCAAAGTTAGTGGCTCAATGTTAATATTCACAAAGAACATTAATACAACAAGACAGTCCTCAGGCTAAATCAATGAAATTTGAAACGTTATCAAGCCAACATTTAAATTTACTATTTCAATTTGAGTTGGAAAATAGAGCTTGGTTTGAATCTTTGATCGCTTCAAGGGGTGATGATTTTTATACACTTAGCAATATTAAGAAGCATATCTTCGAATGTATTGCTAATGCAAAACTAGGCATTAGTTATTCAGGGGTGCTTATTGAGAACGGAGCCATTGTCGCACGTGGCAACTTAAAAGATATATGTACTGCAGAGAATAAAGGCAGTGTTGGTTATCGTGTTGCAAAAAACAGCACTGGTAAAGGTTATGCTAGCTTTTGTCTTACAGAATTGATGAATATAGCAAGCAACACCTACTCACTCAGCGAGTTAAACGCACTAGTTTTGGATAACAACCCAGCTTCTGCAGCAGTACTAAAAAAGCAAGGTTTTAAGATTCAATCTTATCAGGCTAACTTTTTAGCATTAAACGGCGGGAAATTCGGATGTACAACCTATAGCTATACACCCTAACTACTGAGAGCCTAAGAAAAATAGGCTTAATTGGCTGCAGCTACGCAAAAAATTACGCATTACAGTATTCCTGATTACTTATTTAAAGCAGCCTTAGCAGCTTCAACCTTGCTAAAATCTAAACCTAATTCATCGACTGCTTCTTTAATTAATGCTGGGTTTTGCATTAATAACATCATCATTGATTGCAGTTTTTCTTGCGGAATACCTAACTGTTGCACTGTCGCCATTGCCATCAATGGATTTTCTGTCAACGCTTGAAATACTTCTTTGGTTTGTTCATCGCTAACGTTATGTTCTTTTAAAATTGCAATAATTGGATTCATCTACATTCCTATTAATTTATTAACTTGTTTATGCGTACTACTAGCGCAAACATCAGCAAATATTCTAACATTGCTGACATAGATTTAAAAACACGCGCTTATTTATATTGAATTAAATTATGGTCGTTTATTCTTAGGCACATAATTCAAAATGGACACTGGCACGACTTTCTTAACAGGGAATTCCTCAAAAACTTTTCGCTCGATAATATGCCCTAAGCGGCTTTCTATCGCACACAAGTTTCTAAAATTATCTTTTGCTACAAGTGACACTGCCACACCACTTTGCCCTGCTCGACCGGTTCTGCCAATACGGTGAATATAGTCATCAGCTTTATCAGGTAAGTCGTAATTTACAACCCGTGACAATTCACCAATATCAATACCACGAGCAGCAATACCTGTTGCAACAAGAAAGTTTATTTTCCCTGATTTAAAGTCGGCCAATATTTGTTCTCTCACAGTTTGCGTTCTCCCACTATGAATTGATTCAGCTTTAATGCCTCGCTTTTCCAATTGGCTAACCAGTTTTGCAGCTCCGTGCTTGGTTTCGATAAAAATTAACGCTTGTTGCCATTGCTGCTCTTTAATTAGAAAGCTTAATAGCGCCGACTTATTAGTTTTATCGACGGTTACTAACCATTGCTCAATTTTAGGTTTAGATGCGCTGTTTTTAACAACAGAGAGCTCTTCTGCATGAGAGATCGTTCGTTTGGCAAGTGCCCTTACATCGTTAGATATCGTTGCCGAAAATAGTAGGTTTTGACGCTGCGATGGCAAACGCTCAATAATTTTATTAATATCATCAATAAAGCCCATGTCTAACATTCTATCGGCTTCATCTAGCACAAAGGCTTCAAGTTGGTCAAAATTTACGGCACGTTGGTGCGTCATATCAAGCAATCGCCCTGGCGTTGCTACGAGAATATCGACTCCCCAAATTAACTGCTGCTTTTGCGGCCCAATTTCAGTACCGCCATACATTGCCATTGATGTTAAATTTAAATATTTGCCATACTGAGCAATACTTGCTTCAACTTGCATTGCCAGCTCACGCGTTGGCGTTAATATCAAAGCTCGAATACGTTTACCGCGTAGCTTTCGCTCTTCATCTTTTTCAATGGCACACAGCTTTTCCAACAGTGGTAACACAAAACTTGCCGTTTTTCCGGTACCCGTTTGCGCTGCCGCAATTACATTTTTACCCGACAACACTACAGGTATTGCCTGCTTTTGAATCTCTGTTGGCGTTGTATATTCTAATTCTGTAAGTGCATTGACTATCGGTGAAGACAATCCAAGTCTAGAAAACGGCATTAACTACCTCTATAGGTTTTTACAAGGAGGATTAGGCTCAAATAGCCTAGTCAAAACAAGAGCGCGATTATAGCACCAATTATCATGTTCATGCAGTCGAACATAACGAGAAAACATCATAGTGCGCAGATACAAGTAGTGGAATGAATATCCAGAATGGTTACCTATTGTTATCAGTTAAATCATAATACTGTTTTTTTTATTGTTTTTAGTATAATAACGGCACTGTTGCATTATAGTCGGATTTTGCAATACTTATAAAACAGCTAAATTAATCATTAACTTAGGTTATTACGTAATGGAAAATACTGAACAAGACTCTCAAAGCAACGATATTTCCTATGGCAACGTCTACGTGATGACGCACTCGTTTTTTAGTGATGTAGTAAGAATTGGCTGTACACCTAAAGATCCTGAAGATTATGCCAAGCAAATATCTCAAAACACACCCGGTGATTATTCTGTTGTATTTTCATTAAAGTGTATGAATCCATGTAAAGTGAAAAAGCAAATTCGTGAGTATTTGAATGCTCAAGAGTACGTTAATGAATTCTACCAAGTGCCTGCTGAAGTTGCAGAAAGCTTATTGAAAAGAGAAACCTTAAGAATCCCCATTCTCAACGCAAGTTAATACTTGTAGATAACATCCCTTTTTTAAAGAAGTTATGATGTGCTAATTACCTAAGCTTGCATCTGACAACGCTGTCACGTAAATTATTAGTCATAAAAATAATAGACAGGGTAAGTTTTAATGAGCAGCAATGATCGCCGTAATTTTTTAAAGTCGGTTG
Organism: uncultured Colwellia sp.; assembly: GCA_913058245.1. Lineage (GTDB taxonomy): Bacteria > Pseudomonadota > Gammaproteobacteria > Enterobacterales > Alteromonadaceae > Cognaticolwellia. The sequence continues at coordinate 181,038 of CAJXQJ010000001.1, read as the reverse complement.
CAGCCGTCACAGCCGCAGGAGTTGCAAGCGGTTGTGCGACATCAAATTCACAAAATTCTACAACGTTAAAAGCTCAGGGCAAATCTGTAATGGGCTTAATCGTTCCAAAAATGGACGTTGTACGTATCGGTTTTATTGGTGTAGGTGAGCGCGGCTCCGGCCATGTTAAACACTATTGTCATATCGATGGTGTAGAAATAAAAGCTATTTGTGATACTAACCCGCTGGTATTAGACCGTTCTATTAACGATGTGGTTGAGAAAAACTTACCTCGCCCTGATCGCTATACGGGTTCAGATCATGCCTATCGAGAAATGTTAAATCGTCAAGATATTGATATTGTTATTATCTCGACACCTTGGGCTTGGCATACCCCTATGTGTGTGGAAACCATGGAAAGTGGCAAGCATGCGTTTGTAGAAGTGCCTGCCGCAACCACTGTTGAAGAGTGTTGGCAATTAGTCAACACCGCTGAACGTACGCAAAAAAATTGCATGATGATGGAAAATGTTTGCTATGGTCGTGATGAGCTGATGGTGCTGAACATGGTACGCCAAGGCTTATTTGGTGAATTATTGCACGGAGAAGCAGCATATATTCATGAGTTGCGCTGGCAAATGAAAGAAATTGAATATAAAACAGGTTCATGGCGAACATACTGGCATACCAAAACTAACGGTAATTTATACCCAACACATGGTTTAGGGCCAGTTTCACAGTATATGAATATAAACCGTGGCGATCGTTTTGATTATTTAACGTCAACCAGTTCACCAGCACTCGGACGACAAGCGTACGCTAATCGCGAGTTTCCAGCAGATCACGAAAGAAATCAGCTAAACTATATCGCTGGCGATATGAATACGACTTTAATCAAAACAAAACTCGGTCGCAGTATTATGGTTCAACATGATACCACCACACCACGCCCTTATTCTCGACATAACTATATTCAAGGTACCAACGGGGTTTTTTCTGGTTTCCCTAATCGTATTGCCTTAGAAAATGTACCAAGTCATATTGCCATGCAAAATGAGCAAAGCTATCAAGAACATCTTAAAGCATGGCAAGCAACAGGAAAGCAAGGCACAAAACCTAGAGCGCCAAGTTTTCATCGTTGGGATAAAGATATAACTAAGTGGCAAGCAGAGTTTGACCACCCACTTTGGCTAGCTATGGGACAAGAAGCCCAGCGTAATGGCGGCCATGGCGGTATGGACTTTCTTATGCTTTGGCGCATGATTTACTGTTTAAGAAATGGTGAAGCACTTGATCAAGACGTTTACGATGCTGCTGCATGGTCTGTCATTACACCACTGAGTGCTGATTCAGTAACCGATAGAAGTAACTCAAAGGATATTCCTGACTTTACTCGAGGCGTATGGAAAACAGCCAAGCCACTGGGAATTATATCTTAGTAGATAGTAGTCGAGAACAAACGTTAATATGACACAATTGAAAACTCTAGTTATTTTAGCTGCAGGTAATGGCAGTCGTTTTGGCGGTGCTAAACAATTCGCTTGTTTTGGTGCGCAGGCGAAAACTTTAATGGAATATAATTTAGTCCACGCTGTAGCGGCTGGTTTTAATCATGTGGTTTTTATTACTCAGGCTCAACAAAAACTGCAATTAGAACAAAAGGTAATAGCACGATTACCAAAATCATTAAAAGTAGATATTGCAATCCAAACCTTAAGTGCGTTGCCAGAGAAATGCACCATATCCACGGCAAGAAAAAAGCCGCTAGGCACTGCACATGCACTTTGGTGCGCCAAAGATTTTATTAAAAACCATTTTGTGGTTATTAATGCCGATGACTACTATGGTGAAAAGGCTTTTAATTTACTGACACAACATCACGCTGCCTGCGCTAAAAGTCAACTCCCACGATACGCTATGGTCGCATATCTAGTTCAAAAAACTCTTTCTAATCATGGCGGTGTTAACCGAGGGCTTTGTGAATACAATCAAAACATGCAATTGACCCAAGTAACAGAAATTGAAAATATTCACACCAAGAACAGTCATAATAATTTCATTATATCTGGACATGACTCCAACAAAAATCAATCAATCAATTTATCTGAAAACTCACTAGTTTCGATGAATCTTTGGGCTTTCGACACCAGTATATTTTCTGCAATCGAGCAAGAGCTCATCAAAACATTAACGGCAATATCTCACGAGAAAATTGAATGTTATTTGCCAAATGTCGTGATGAGCCAGCTAAATCAACATCAGATAAGTGTTGATATATTAACATCTGACGATGACTGGTTTGGAGTTACTTATGCCGATGATTCTGCTTGGGTTAATAGTAAAATTGATCAGCTCTTTCCTTCTTCTATTTCATCTTTACAAACTCATTAAGTACAATTTATGAACAACAGTTTACTGACTAACAAGCAAAATCAGGTTATCGATAAAGTAGTAGAACATTACCAGGTTTCTCCATCGGATTATTCAATATCTCCTCTAGGGAATGGCTTAATTAATGACACTTACTTAATAACATCAAATAATAAGCGCTTTGTATTACAGCGTATAAATAGCCATGTATTTCAAAACCCTAAACAAGTAACGCAAAACGCAGACTTAATTAACCAACATTTAATTGCAAAAAAAGCACTTGATGAGTATCCGTTAGCAACAATTGGCCAGTTAACTAATAAAGAAAACAGTACGCTTTTACAACTTGATAGCGACTATTGGCGCGCAATAGCATTTATTCCTAATAGCTGTTCAATTGACGTGGTAGAAACTTGTGAACAAGCAGAAAAAGCTGCCACGGCGTTTGCGCAATTTAGTGCTGCATTAAGCGACTTTCCAACACAAAACTTAGCTGAAATCATTCCAGATTTTCATCACTTAGCCCATAGATTACAACAATTAGCTTATGCGACAAATAATGATAGTCAGCAACGAGGTTCATCTTGTCAGACTATCATCGACGACTGTTTAACTCAGCAACATTTTATTAATGAAGTGTCGGAGTTGGTGACAACCCTGCCGATGAAAGTAACTCACAATGATACAAAAATTAATAATTTACTTTTTAACACCGAAACACACCAAGCTATAGCCGTAATCGACCTTGATACCTGTATGCCTGGCTATTTAATGCATGACTTTGGCGATATGGTGCGCACTTGTTGCTCAAGCTTACCTGAAGACGGTATTGAAATAGCACAAATGAGCATAAGATTAGATATTTTCGAAGCTTTAGCAAAAGGCTATATAACAACGCTTAATAGTACAATTAGCAAAGCTGAAATAGACAGTTTAGTTGTTGGCGCTTTACTAATACCGTTTATGATGGCGGTGCGATTTTTAACAGATTACCTTGATGGTGACAAATATTTTCATGTTCAACATTCAGAGCATAACTTGGTAAGAGCTAAAAACCAATTTCAATTGTTTAAGCTTCTCAAGCAACAACGCCAACAATTAAGTGACATAGTCCATCGTATTTAATCTATTTAGCTAATAGCGACAAGCGTTTAATATTTAGCTATTTCAGTTTATCGGTGAGATACGAAAAAGCCAATAACTCGGTATGACCTAGTCACTGGCTTCAATGGAAATGCGAAACTAATTAGCACATTTATAAACATTGCCGGATAGCGTAACGTTTGTTTGCTGACTACCACCACCAAAGTCATCATCGAAATGCCCTGTTTGTCCGGCACGTTGAGTTAAAAGATAAACAGTATCACCACCAAGTTGCTTAGCCTTATTTTTTATGTCATTGCGTGCACCCGTTTCTAAGTCTGCATTAGAAGTGAAGGCTCCAGTAAAAAAGTCGCCTTGGCTGCCAGTAACATCACCTAAAAATGTACACTCTTTACCCGGTTCGTTGTGAGTTAATCTTACGCCAGTTGCTTGAGGCTGAACAGCAACAGAAGAGCATGCAGCTAATGTTGTTACCAAGATCATTGCGAATAGTGTTTTCATATTATTTCCTGTTAAGTAAATCGTTTAATTAAAGCTATTGTAAGTTCTCCTTAAATTATTAATATTTACAAAGTGTGTTGATAATGTAAGAGCCACTTACATCTACCGATCATTTTTTTACAAATGCTTCAAATGCAATGGGTAAAAACGAGTTACCTACCAAGGTAAATAAGTTATGCTAACCGGCTTAAATAGCGTGGTTAAAAACAACGAATAATTTACATCTCGTTTCGTATCAAATGGATTTCCAGCACATGAAAGATTTAACACAGGGTTCAATACCTAAGCACTTAATTACTATGGCCTTACCAATGATGTTTGGCATGTTTGTACAAACACTATATTTTCTTGTTGATCTTTATTTTGTTGGTAAATTAGGAGCAACTGCATTAGCTGGTCTAAGTTTGGCTGGAAATGCCATGTTTTTAATTTTTGCCCTAACACAAATTATTAATGTCGGTACAGCTACACTTATTTCTCATGCGGTTGGAGAAAAAGAACAGGACAAAGCTAATAACATTTTTAATCAATCAATGATGATCTCAAGCGTTATCGGTATTGTGGTTTGTGTTATTGGTTATTTAGGAGCTGAAAACTACCTAAATATCGTATCTCAAGACTCAGGGACCGTTGCTATGGGGCTTGATTACCTACATTGGTTTATCCCTTGTATGGCATTACAATTTTTAATGGTTTCAATTAGTGCTGCTCTACGCGGTACCGGTATTGTTAAACCAACAATGATGATCCAAATGCTGTCTATTTTAGTCAACATTATTTTATCACCCATCTTAATTGCCGGTTGGGGAACAGGTTATGCCATGGGTATTGCTGGCGCTGGACTTGCTAGTTCTATTTCCGTTATTTTTGCTGTTGGGTTATTAGCCTACTATTTTAAAACCTCAGAAAAATATGTCAGTGTTGATTTTTCGCTATGGCGATTAGACCCCCAGTGTTTAAAGAAACTATTGGCTATAGGTTTACCTGCCGGTGGCGAGTTCTTGCTGATGTTTTTGTATATGGCAACGATTTACTGGCTCATTCAGCAATTTGGTCCTGATGCACAAGCTGCATTTGGTTTAGGCTCAAGAGTTATGCAGTCATTATTTTTACCGGCAATGGCGATTGCCTTTGCCGCCCCAGCCATTGCTGGACAAAATTTTGGTGCAAAAAATTATCAACGAGTAAAAGAGACATTCAAATGGTCAGCCATCATGACCTGTTCTTTAATGACAATGCTAACGCTAATTTGTTTGTGGCAAGCGGAAATGTTACTACAAGGCTTTTCAAGCGATAAACAAGTTATAGTGATCAGCGCGGCGTTTTTGCAAATTATATGTTGGAATTTTGTGCCATCTGGCTTGGTATTTACTTGCTCCGGCATGTTTCAATCGTTAGGAAATACCTGGCCGGCGCTATTAAGCACGGCAACACGCCTGTTAACATTTATATTTCCTGCACTTTGGCTATCACAACAAAGCGATTTTACAATTGAAAAACTTTGGTATATTTCGGTTGCTACCGTTTGTTTACAGGCATTGATTAGTTTTACCTTCTTGCGTCGTGAATTTAAAAAACGTTTAACAGAGGACGTACTAGCAATACCCTCACCTCAGCTAAGCTAAGCTAATCATTCTTATCTAATAGGCAAAAATAATCCTTCGATGAACTGTTCAATTTATTTAAATTGGACAGTTTAGCCATATTTTCATCTATTCGCTTTTCGTATACTCATCAGCATATTAGAGATTGTGTTGGAGGTTGTCATATGTTGAATTTAATAAAGAAAATTACCTTACCAGGTGCTTTAATCACCTCAGTAACATTAAGCACCTTCAGTAATGCATCATTAATAACTAATGGCAGTTTTGAACAGTTAATATTTAGTGATGGCACACAATCATCAGGTGTTGTTCACAATACAAACTTGCATAATTTTAATAGTAAAAATCGCGCTTGGGATGTTTTTTCTACCTTACCCGGCTGGGAAACTAGTTTCGGTAATGGTATTGAGTTACAGAAGAATGTGGTTACTCGCTCTCAAGATGGTTCGCATCACATAGAACTAGACTCGCACCCTCGTGGCGCATCGAACACTGTGATGACGCAAACTTTAGATTCACTTTCTGTTGGTGCTAATTATTTACTAGAGTTTTATTACAAGCCACGTACAAATAACACCAACGACAATGGCATTAACGTATTTTGGTATGACTCAGCCATCAACTTTCATATCAACATGTTAGCTGACTTTAGCACAGATAGTACCCGAAATTTGACTCCGAACTGGGCTTTACAGTCGGTAATGTTCACTGCACAAGCGCAATCAATGGATTTAAGCTTTGGCTCATTCGGTAGACAAAATACCTTAGGTGGCTTAATAGACAACGTATCACTTACACAAGTGGCATCAAAAAACGCAACAACAGTTCCGGAGCCATCAATGTTAGTTTTATTTCTTATCGCTTTAGGTTTTCTTGCAGCAAGACAACGTACGTGGATTCACTAAGGAATTCAACTTAACAACCTAATTTATGGCTTTCTCGGCTAATAACCAGCCCCTAATTTTGTTTGCGGCCGAGAAAGTTCATATCAAAGAGTAAAACTCTACTCGTACCGTTACTCACTCGTAGCAATAATTGCTTGTAAATCACTAAAGTTTTCAATATGCAATAGCTCTGCTTTCTGCGCTAAGGAATTGTAATCATTACTTTGTCTGGCTGATGTATATAAACATGACAACATAAAAATAAGTAACTCATCTTGGGCATTACCTTTTACTTGTTGTTGGCTAACCTTTTCTAGGTGCGTTAACTGTTTAACTAATTTAGCGTCGATATGCCATAGCGATAACATTAATGATGATGCAGAATAAATACTAATACCCATTGCTTGCTTAATATGACGATTTAACGATTGTAAATCATCTATACCTTGCAAAGAATGCAGCATAAGTTCATGTTTATATGTGGCTTTGTGGCTAAGTAAAAAAACACCTAACAAGGCAAATACTAATGTTTGCTCCGTTAACGCTATATCAAACTTAATTTCAGCTGCGATAGATTTACGTAACCGCTGAAATAACTTAGGCGCAAGCAAAAATGCTTGGCTATATTGTTCGATAATTTTTTGCTCTACTTGGTCTTGCAACGCATCTTTCATAGCAAAAATTATCGCAAAATTAACCACAGTACCAATACCTAAATTTCGACTTACCGCTTCTTGCAAGTTTTTCGGGGTTCTGCCATAAATAGCTTTGCTTGCCTGCCCAATAATACGGCCAGAAAAAATAGCATCTTTATTCACTATTTCGATAACACGTTGTAAATCCAAATTTCCTTGATCTTTCTCTGCAACAAGCTGCTTGCAACTATCAGGCATAGGAGGAATATCTTGTGCTATTTGCGTCAGTTTTTGGTAGCTAGCTTGAGCATTATTAACTAACGAAAGTTCACGAAATTGTGACGGCGTCGTTCCAAACTTTTGTCGAAAAGCTCGTTCAAAGGTGGCACGTTCAGAATAACCTAATCTAGTCGACAATTGCTCAATATTAGCGTGCTTAGTTAACAGTGCTTGTACACACAGTTCATTCAAAAACTTACTTTGGATCAGTTTAAAGCTAGTTTCTTCTTGTGCTAGTTTACGGCGAAATGAAGTCATACTCATGGCAAGCGCCTTGGCACATTGCTCAATCGTTAAAGAGGCAGGTAATTCACTTTGCTGAAGCAAGTTATTGACAGATTCAGTAAGTTGAAAGGTTTGTGACATATCCATTTGTTCAAAGGCTTAAGTTAATTAACTTGGCTATTAAAACATGTAAACGATCAATAAACACCTGCTTAAGCATATATTTTTATTAGTGATTCACCAAATAACAATAATTTTCTTACACCTTTTATCATTAAAAATAGTTCGAGTGTACTATTTACAAAATAGAACAGTCGAACTATTATAAAAGAACAACCGTACTTTTACATATTAATGGATTGATAACATGAAATTTAGCTATTTTAACAACAGCGCTAATAAGTTTGGTTTAGCAACAATAGGACGTGGGCTCACCAGTGCTTTTAGCATGCTCACACCACGGTTAAGTGCATTCTTGGGCCAGAAAATATTAATGCGACCTTATGGGCGACGTTCATATAATAGTGAGTTAATTCAGCCTGATAACGAACTAAAGATACTAACTTCGTTAGGCATTGTGCATGTCAATATATTTGGCTCTGGCAATAATGTGATAGTTGTTAGCCATGGCTGGGAAGACAATAGCCAAAGTTTTCAACATATGATTTTGTCACTAACTGAGCAGGGATACCTTGTTGCCGCAATTGATCATATTGGTCATGGCAAGTCCGCAGGAAAGAAATCTCACTTATTAAGTTTTATCGAAACAATGAACTTGCTCGTAGAGCATTTCAATGAAGAAAGAACGCCGGTACAAGCAATTATTGGCCACTCAATGGGGGCGATTGCCACCCTTAACTTACCTTATAACCTGCTAAGCAATAAAAAAATCATACTGATTTCATCACCGATAAAATTCTTTGAGCTTATGTTTCAAAAAGTAGAACAAGTAGGAATTTCGCGGAAGCTATTGAAACGTGTATTAGAAAGCATCAGCTATAAATACGGTAAAAATTGGCAACAATTAACAGCAGAGCATCATAGAGAAAAATTAGATTTAAATGTTACTTTCATCCATGATCGCAATGACAGATTTGCTCCATTTGACGACGTTAAGCATTTTTTAAATCAAGAAAAAAACACCTTAATTACCACTGAAGGACTTGGTCATAGAAAAATTTTAGGTGATACTAAGGTAATTGAAAATATTAGTCAGGTTTTAGCTTCTTAATGAATAAAGGCGAACGCACCCGTAATGAAATTTTAAAGCAAAGCATCATACATAGCAGTCAATATGGTCTAGCAGATATTACCATAGGTACTATATCTAAACTTTGCAATATGTCTCGTACTGGCGTTATTTCTCATTTTGAAAATAAAGAAGACATGCAAATTGCAATATTAGAATATGGTGAAGAGTTATTTAAAAAACGTGTGATTCAACCTGCTTGGCGTGAAGATCCGTTAAATCATGTTATTGCGTTACTTGAAAATTGGGCTGACTGGGTTCGAGAAATGTTTACCGAACACCAAGTCAGCTGCCCATTTATTAAAGCTGTTGTTGAATTTCAAAACCGTCCAGATTCTAAAGTTCGTACCTTTACCGTTAGCCAGCAAAATCGCTTAATCGACTATTTAACACATCGTATTAATCGTTGTGTTGAGCACGGAAGACTCAAAGAAAATACCGATAGTGTCGCTGTTGCTTACGAGCTTTATAGTTTGTATTTAGGCCACGCTATTACCCAACATAGTGTTGCAATCAATACCCCTAATACTATGTTTAAAAGCAGTATCGTTAGATTATTAAAGCAATACCAAATATCCTCACAACCTTAATATGCTCTAGTGAGTACAAATTAATTAGCTGGTTTGACACTTCTGATCGCCATAATAATTATCGGCATAATTACATTCTATTGAATTTTGTTTATTTGCGTTATCGCTCTTTGTTGTAAAAGTAACTAACGCTTTTATATATTTGGTTATGTTTTTCATTACTTTATTCCTTATTTCGTTTAAGTCATTATCGATAGAGTTATTATTATCTAAGTTGATAATTCAGTAAATTTAATAAAATTAATAAAGTTATCCTAAAAAACAGATTAAAAATCTAACAACACTTTGCGTTTAACTGCTCAGTAAATATTTCTTTTAAGGTAGTCAGTTCATTGGTGCGAACATAATTAGGGCGGATAATTAAAGCAATTGTACGATGCGGGCCAGGTTCGTTTAAATGCACAGCCCTAATTTCTGACTCATTATAAATCAACTGATCTAAAGCCATTTGAGGCACCAATGTTGTACCAAGCTTACCTGCAACCATTTGAATAAGTGTATGTAAACTTGCTGAGTCAAAATCAGAATCTTGTTTGTCATTTTGCAAACTACAAGCCGCTAAGGCGTGATCTTTTAAACAATGACCATCTTTCAATAACATCAACTTTTCAATCTCAAGCTCTTCACTGGTGATTTCTTTGAGTTGGCTTGGGCATTCATCTTTATGGCTAACCCAATAAAAGTCCTCTTGCCAAAAATCAAAACTCATTAAGCCCTCAATTGGATAAGGTAATGCTAAAATAGCGGCATCTATTTCACCATTTCTCACCATATCAACCAGCACGTGAGACTGCTCTTCAATAATTTTCATTTTAAACTCAGGAAAGCGTTTTCTCACTTCAGGTAATACTTTTGGCAACAGGTATGGACCAATGGTTGGAATCACTCCAAGTGTCATAGCATTGCTAAATGGTTGGTTATCGGATTGCGATATCTGCATTAAGCCATCTAGCTCTAACTTAACCGTTTTCGCTTTATTTAAAATAAGCTGACCTTGGCTAGTAATTAACACTTGCTTATTATTACGCTCGAATATTGTCGTACCAAGTTGCTTCTCCAGCTCGATTATTGCTGTACTTAATGCTGATTGTGACACATGACATGCGTCTGCTGCTTTTTTAAAGTGCAACGTTTTTTCAACAGCTAAAGCATAGTGGAGTTGCTTCAATGAAATCATAAATCTGGCTACCTATACAAATAAAACTACGGACAAAGCTCTATCCATAGTTATTAGTGAACATAAAAGCCAGTTTAATTAGTTTATTTGATTATACCAGCCTAGGTTAACTGCTCTTTATGTCAAACCTTCACAATAAAATCATAAGCATCTGTTTATAAAGAAAATTAAATCATCATTAAAAAAACAGAATAATATCTTTCAATCAATCAATTATAAAAACTAACTCACCAGTTCTACGCTTGAATAACTAGGGCTTATCATCAACGAATAAGTCAGTGTTACTACTGGGGAATAACATGTTAAAAAAAGCACTACCGCTTGCCACAGCAATAGGTGTAGCCATTTCATCAATGACTTTATCAACTTCAGCACTCGCTGTAGGTGAAGCAAAAACCAACCAATTCTGGTGGCCTGAACAACTCAACTTAAGCCCTTTGCGCCAACACGGCGCAGAATCAAACCCTTACGGTGAAAACTTTAACTATGCCAAAGAATTTGCCACGGTCGATTTACAACAACTCAAAAAAGATATTGAAGTAACTCTTACTGATTCAAAATCATGGTGGCCAGCTGACTGGGGACATTATGGTCCGTTAATGATCCGTATGGCATGGCATAGTGCTGGCGTTTATCGTGTAAACGATGGTCGAGGCGGCGCATCAGGTGGGCAACAACGTTTTGATCCACTTAATAGTTGGCCAGATAATGTTAATTTAGATAAGGCACGTCGCTTACTCTGGCCGGTGAAACAAAAATATGGTCGCAAAATATCATGGGCTGATTTAATGGTACTTTCCGGCAATGTAGCCTTAGAATCTATGGGCTTTAAAACCTTTGGCTTTGCCGGCGGCAGAAGCGATGATTGGGAACCCGACTTAGTATATTGGGGACCCGAAACAGCCATGCTTGATGATAAGCGCCGAGACAAAAAAGGCAAACTCAAAGGGCCACTGGCTGCTGTTGAAATGGGCTTAATTTATGTCAACCCTGTTGGCCCACATGGTAAGCCTGATCCTCTTTTAGCAGCAAAAGATATTAGAATGTCATTTGGCCGTATGGCGATGAATGATGAAGAAATTGTCGCGCTTATTGCCGGTGGACATACTTTAGGTAAAGCCCACGGCGCTAAAAAACCAGAGCAATGTGTTGAAGCCGAGCCTGCTGCAGCTGACATTGAACAACAAGGCTTAGGTTGGAAAAACAAATGTGGAACAGGCGTTGGTGCTGACACCACTAGCAGTGGTTTAGAAGGAGCTTGGACTACAACACCAACACAATGGTCTTCTAACTATTTAGATAACTTAATGAATTTCGATTGGATTATCACAACAAGCCCTGCTGGCGCAATTCAGTGGATACCTAAAGATAAAGCTGCGGCAAATTTAGTACCCGATGCCCACATTCCAAATAAACGTCATGCACCTATTATGTTTACCACTGACTTGGCACTAAAAGAAGATGCCGAGTTTTTAAAAATAGTTCAACGTTTCAGAGCAGATCCTAGAGAATTCGATACAGCATTTGCTAAAGCTTGGTTTAAATTAACCCACCGCGATATGGGGCCACGGGCACGATATGTAGGCTCAGAAATACCAGCAGAAGTTTTATTGTGGCAAGACCCAATTCCAGCAGTAGATTACTCACTAATTAATGAACGCGATATTAATAAACTTAAAAAGCAAATCATTAGTTCAGGGATATCAAATGCCGAACTTGTTAAAGTTGCATGGGCAGCAGCATCAAGCCATCGAGTTACAGATATGCGTGGTGGTGCTAATGGCGCGCGTATTAACCTCGCCCCACAAAATAGTTGGACAGTAAATAATCCTAAAAAGTTAAAGAAAGTACTCTCAACGCTAAAAAATATTCAGGAACAGTTCAACCGAAAATCAGCAAATAATAAGGTATCTCTTGCTGACGTTATCGTTCTTGCTGGCGCAACAGCGATTGAAAGCTCTGCTAAAAAGGCTGGCTATAATATCAATGTGCCATTCGCACCTGGTCGTACTGATGCAACTCAAGCGCAGACCGATATCAAGTCATTTAATTATTTACAACCTACAGCCGATGGCTTTAGAAATTTCTACAGCAATGACAGTTATATGTCGCCGGCAGAAATGTTAGTTGATAAGGCGAATACCTTAGGTTTAAATGTGCCAGAAATGACCGTACTCATTGGCGGTATGCGAGCATTAAATGCCAACTATGATGGTTCATCTTTAGGTATATTTACCGAAACCCCTGGCGTGTTAAGTAATGACTTTTTTATTAACTTACTAGACATGTCAACAACCTGGCAGAAAGACAGTTCACAACCAGGGCTTTACCAAGGTATTGATCGTCATTCTGGAAAAATGAAATGGCAAGCAACTCCGGTTGATTTAATTTTTGGCTCTAGCTCTGAATTGCGTGCTGTTGCCGAAGTTTACGCATCTAATGATGCTAGCGACAAATTCATCAATGACTTTGTTAAGGCTTGGGTGAAAGTAATGCAGCTTGATAGGTTTGACTTAAAATAAGCTCTAGCGAATGAATTTAGAGTTACTCTAGATTAAAAAGAAAGGAGTAATGAATAAATAGCCTTACTTAATCGATAAATAAATACATGGTTAAGGAACTTTATGTTAATTCCTTGTTCATACTATATGAGAGGCTTTTATTTCCCTTAGTGTTTCATGTTTTTATAATGCGTTTACTTTTAAAGTAAACGCTTTTTTTTTGCCTATTTTATTGCCGGCTCTCACTCAAAATAACTAACCTTAGCATCAAAAAATATCACCAATGTAATGGATCAATGGTGTAGTACAGGGTTAATTGTCGGTAAAGTTTCGGATATTCTCTCGCTAGCTGTTGAGATTGCTCAAAGAATACTTCGCTGGCGACAGCAAAAAATTCAGCAGGATTTGTTGCACCATAATAATCAAACAAAGATGGCGAGCCTGTTTGTGCTTGTTGTTGTAAAATTGCAAACTGCGCCGAAAAAACTTCTGACCAACATTGATAACTTTGTTGTTTATCGAGAATTGGTGCTCCATTAGCAGGGCCATTCTCTTGATCAAGTTGATGAGCAAACTCATGAATAACAACATTACGGCCATCATTAGGAATTTGTGCTCCATCTAGAGTGTCCTGCCACGACAAAACAACTTTACCAAAGTCCCATGACTCACCCGCTAAAACAACTTTTTGAGAAAACTGTACACCGTCTGCATTTCTATTTTGTTGCTCTTTAACAAACGCTCTTGGATATACCAGTATGGTTTTTAATTTCGGGTAATAATTAGTTTCTCGGTTAAGAAGCAGTAAACATGCTTGTGCAGCAATAGTTATTTTAATTTCATCTGTTATAACAACACCATTGCAACCAACAAACTCTTTTTCCGCCAAGAATACTTGAATATGTTGTTTTAACTGTAGCTGTAAATCTGCTGGCATAATGCGAAAATAAGGCATACGTTGCTGAATAATTTTACGCCACGATTTTTTAAAAGGTTTACGTTTGATCATTGAGCGTTTATAGTTTTGCCAATAAGGTTTTCCAGCCAAATAGGCAATTAATATCACACCAATAAATATTGGTAGGAAGTAAGATAGCATAACGTATAAAGCACCCTAGTTTCTTTAAGCTTATTTAAAAGAAGTGCGTACGCAAAAGTGAAATATCAAGTCATGGACAAAATATTACGCTAACCAATTACAATCAAATCAGCTTAATTAACAAAATATAAAAAGAATTTGAACTAATTAAAACTTCACGACTCTTAGTATACGAGAGGCTTTATTTCCCTTAGTGTTTCATGTTTATTTATAATGCGTTTACTTTTTAAGTGAACGCTTTTTTTTGCCTTAAATTTAATGACAAATAAACACACCAACAACTATTTCATCTAAGATTTATCACCAACCCGCAAAACTATGAGACGCCATTGACTCATAACCAACCAGTCATTATGATACGCATCTGTATCAAAAAATCACTGATTATTACTCTCTGGTTGGAATATGTCGTACAAACACACTTTTAAAGAAATTCTCTTGCGATTTAAATGGAAAATATCAATCACCTTAGCGCTGGTCATTATTGAATCTACCATAGGTATTTTCTATCCACTGGTGATCGGTATTGCAATTAACGATTTACTCGATAAAAGTTATCAAGGCTTATATTGGTTAACCGCACTTGGCGTATCATCATTAATCATTGGCAGTTTAAGGCGCTTTTACGACACTCGTGTTTATGCAAATATTTACTTAAAAACAGTAACCGAAATGATCGTAAGTGGGCATCAAAAAAAGCAGTCAATTTCTGCCATATCGGCACGCAGCAAATTAATGACCGAGTTTGTTGAGTTTTTAGAAAATTCTCTACCTGATTTAATTGAGTCTGTTGTCGCTATTGTTGGTATTGCGATTGTTATCTCAACACTCAATTTGCAAGTATTTTATGCCTGTGTTGCTTTGCTCATTTTAATCATGATTATTTACACCACTACCGGTGGGAAAAATTATCAATTAAACAAAGCATATAATGATGAGTTTGAACAACAAGTCCAGGCGATATCAAGTAAAAACAAGCGTAAAAGCCATCAACATTTTAATGCATTAATGCGTTGGAATATCGCCCTTTCTGACTTAGAAACCGTTAATTACTTTATTGTATGGTGCGGCGTCATTGCGTTATTTATATTCACACCATTAACAGTAATTGCCGAAGGTGTGCTTAGCTACGGACTTGTATTTTCTATATTAATGTATGTTTTTGACTACATAGAACGACTAACGTTAATGCCATTACATATTCAGCAAGCTATAAGATTACACGAGATATCACAGCGATTAACTAAGTAACCCGAGTTCAGGTTACGTAAAATAGCCAGCACATAGTAAAAAGGCTAATGGTGCCAACCATTAGCCTTTTATAACTAAAAACACGTCAGCTACATTGTATTAATAAACATTAATGGCACATTATAATGTCATGCTTAGGTAAACCCGCTTTAAAGCCAATACTGCTGATAGACAAGGTTAATGCACCGCCAGTTTTAAGCTCAAATGGCGAAACAATTTTATCTAACTGTACGCCTTTATCCACAAAACATCTTAGGTCTATCGCTATTTCCTGCCACTGCCCTGATGGTATCGCTTGCAGTTGTTTTTGAATATCAACTTTTGATCGACAACTACCCGCTACGTCACCTTCTGATTCGCAACTCATCGAAATATTAACCGCTTCTGAGACATCACTATCACGTTTTACTGCAATAACTAATGCTGATTTTTGTTCCAGTTCAAATGATAAATCTTCTCTAAAGCTACTGGCAAAGTTAATACCAGCGCTCTCACTGCCATTTGTTTCGATACGAAAGGCATCTTCTTGCACCACTTTATCAATAGTTCTATAAACCGCTCCGGGTAATGCACTACTATTAGAAAGCAATTCTGATGATTCTGCTGTCGACGTTAAAAACATCCGCCATGGCTTAACCACTTTGCCAGAAAATATTACCGTGTTTTTAACAACGAGTGCATCACTAGCAATATGTTCGGGTAAATTATCAGCAAGCTGCTGTTGAGCTTCACCACCTTGCGTGACATAACGTAAACCGTAACCGTAAGGCAGTAATGGGTCGTATTTTTTATCAAATCGATTGACAATTTGGTTTGCCGTTTTTGGCCATGAGAAAGATAACTTCCCTTTAAAATCAAATTGAATATTATCTTCTTTATCTTTAAAAAGTACATCTGCCACCGCTTTCCCTTCAGAGCCGGGTAACCAAGCAGCAACGAAAGCATCACTGGCATTAAGCTCAGCATTTACCCACATAGGTCTGCCACTGATAAAAATACTAACCACTGTAACGCCTTGGCTCTTCAATTTTTTCAATAATGCTAAGTCAGTCTTTGTCCCGCGTTGATAGGCGAGATTGTCTTTGTCGCCATGACCCTCGGCATAGGGTTCTTCACCAAAAACAACGATGGCGACATCTGGTTTTTGCGAAAAACTACCATCTTCACTTAAGCTAACATTACCACCAGCCGCCGTTACTTGTGCCGCAATACCATCATAAATAGAGGAGCCACCTGGAAAATCATTATTACTATTATTTGTTCCTTGCCAGGTGATACTCCAACCACCAGATTGCTTACCAATGTTGTTGGCAGCATCACCAGCGACTAATACATCTAATTTTGGTGCTAAAGGTAAAATATTGTTTTTATTCTTTAACAATACCAAAGACTCTCTTACGGCTTGCCTTGCTACTTCGCGGTGTTGCTCACTACCTATAAGTTCGGTCTTTCCTGAGAAAATTCGGTCTTTAGGGCTCGGTTTACTGAAAAGTCCGGCACGTAATTTTACTCGTAGAATGCGAGTCACTGCATCGTCAATACGCGATAACGGAATGATGCCTTGATTAACCTGAATAATGGTGTTTTCCATTAAAGGCTTCCAAGCATCCGTTGGCACCATAAAAATATCTAAGCCAGCATTGGCAGCTTGTGGGCAATTTTCATTAGTACAACCAATAATTTGCCCATGACCATTCCAATCACCAACAACAAAACCATCAAAACCCATTTTATTTTTCAAAACATCTGTTAGTAAGTAACGATTACCGTGAATTTTGTCGCCATGCCAACTATTGAATGACGCCATTACGGACTGAGCGCCTGCAGTTAACCCGCCAACATACCCTTGGGCATGAAGATCAAACAGTGCTTGCTCCGAGGCTATATTATTACCTTGGTCGTCCCCATCAATCGTACCGCCATCACCAATGAAATGCTTAACGGTGCTGATCACCCTGTCATCACCTAAAAAGTCGTCTCCAGCATGACCTTGCAAGCCTTTAACAACAGCCGCAGCATAATCTTTAACAATATCAGGATCTTCAGAGTAACCTTCATAAGTCCTGCCCCAGCGATCATCTCGAACCGTTGCCACCGTTGGCGCGAATACCCAGTCAATACCTGTAACCATGACTTCGGTCGCGGTAATTTGAGCTATTTTCTCCACTAACTTAGGATTATTAGCGGCGCCTAAACCGATATTATGTGGAAATAGCGTCGCACCAATAACATTATTATGACCGTGGACGGCGTCCGTGCCCCACATGGTTGGAATTGTTGAACCATCAATTGAATCATCAATAGATGCTTGATACATCTCTTCGGCTAAGGCAATCCAGTCTTGCGGTGTTGAGTGCTTATTATTGTTTGGAAATGCACCACCACCATTAAGATAAGAGCCAAAGCCATATTTGCGCATATCTTCAGGTGTAATATCACGAATTTCAGGCTGAATCATTTGTGCGACTTTCTGTTCTAAAGTCAATGTAGATAACAAGCGTTGAACTTGGCGTTCAAGGGCAGTATCAGTGTTAACGTCAGACACTATTTCTGGCCAAATCGACAAATTATTATTTACTAATTTAGTACTAGTTTCGTTATCTTTATCCGACTCTTTAATCGCGGTATTACAACCTTGAGTAACCAGTAAAGTTAGTGTTGAAAACATCAGGCAAGTTAACTTATTCATTATCTTTGCTCCTGATTATTTGTCAAAACAGGCGTAGCACCGCTCAAACCGTAATAAACGATATAGCTATAGCAGAGAACAGGAATAACAAATGATAATTGCACACCAACAACATCAGCCAATACACCTTGAATTAACGGCACAATAGCACCGCCAACAATAGCCAGACATAAAATTCCAGCTCCTTGACTCGTATGTTTATCTAAACCATTTAGCGCTAAGCTAAAAATAGTTGGAAACATTATCGAATTACATAAGCCAACTAAAAGTATCGCCCACATCGCCATACTGCCACTGGTTAAAATGGCTACAGATACTAAAAGAACAGCAAAAAAGGCATTAAAACTAAGAACCTTAGTAGCAGATACTTTTTGCATAACTGCTGCACCAATGAATCGTCCTACCATAGCTCCAGCCCAATAATATGTGAGATACTTGGCTGCTTCAGATTCTTCTAAACTAGCAATGTTAGCTTCACCAAAAAAGTTAATAAGAAAACTACCAATTGATACTTCAGCGCCCACATAAACAAATATACCAACGGCCCCTAAAACTAAATGACGATACTGCCATGCTGAGCCTGATACCACCTCATCAGAAGAGGTCTCGGCGCTACTAATATGAGGAAGCCTTAGCCAAGCAAAAATTGCCGCAAGTAAAAGTAACGCAGCAGTAAGTATCAAATAAGGAACTTTGACAGAATCAGCAGAAGGCGCTGACATTGAGTGTGCCGCTTCATTAAGAATAAACAAAGCACCTAAATAAGGAGCAACCGTTGTACCTAAAGAGTTAAAGGCTTGAGTCATAGTTAAGCGCGACGATGCTGACTCTTTTGATCCCAGTAACGTTACATAAGGATTTGCAGAAACCTGTAAAATAGTGATACCGCTAGCCAACACAAATAGAGCCGATAAAAACATCGGGTAGCTATGCATTGACGCAGCAGGATAAAACATCAAACAGCCAAAAGCTGCAACAACAAGTCCAGCTACAATTCCTTTTTGATAGCCAACTTTTTTCACTAGCTGTCCTGCTGGTAATGAAACCAAAAAGTAAGCACCAAAAAAGCAAAACTGCACCAACATTGACTGTGTGTATGTTAAGTCAAATATTGCTTTTAAATGAGGAATAAGAATGTCATTTAAGCAGGTAATAAAGCCCCACATAAAAAACAATGTTGTTAATGAGATCAGAGCAAAACGGTTTTGACTAGGCGAAACAGCATTAGTTACGCGTTGTTCTTGCTCTAAAATGACCGAATTCCCAGCCATAATAAAATTCCTATATCGAGAAGTATCGATATTTGCTGCACACGAATATAAGCTCGCTCACAGCAATATCGATGTAAGAAGTACACTTATAATGTTTAATAAGTGCGGTTTACAAGTATCTAAAATCAAACATTACCGACTTTAATTAGTCGCTTTATGTCAGTTGCACTTAGTTATCCATAGTGTATCTAAAGCCAAGAGCATATCTTGGGCCGTATTGCGCGGCACTTAAGAACTGACTTTCAAAACGGCTAAATGAGCGTTCAGTTTCGTTGGTTAAATTCACACCTTCAAAAAATACCGTCATATTGTCATTAAGTTCATAGTTAACACTTAGATCCCACTGCAAGTACTCTTCGGCATATTGTGGAGGAGAACCAGCAGCATCAGGTAAACCTTGGCCAATCAGGTACTCATCACGCCATGCACCCGTAATTTTTACTGATAAACCATCTTTCTCATAGAAGCCTTGTAAGTTTGCTGAATCACTTAAGCCTGACAACACCGCTTGAGACGCAAGTACATAGTTATCATATTCAACATCACCATCAACAAAAGTGGCATTAAACCCGGCGCCAAAGCCAGACTCACCAAATAAGTGTTGAATAGCAATCTCAATACCATTGACTTTACGTGAGCCAACATTCTCTGGAGAGCTTATGGTCCATTCGATAAGAGGATCAGTTGCTGCGTCTGGTAACACGCGGTTGTTCTCGCCAATACCTACGCCATTGGCAACAATTTCATTGTATATTGCTGAGTCTGTCGCTTGTTCACCACGCCCTTCAATAGCAGCAACTGCGTCATTCCAACGCTGACCTAAATAAACATCATGAAGACCATCAAATGTTGTTTTAACCTCAGCATTATCAATCCAGTCGTCTACATCTTTCCAAAATAATCCAATCGCGGCATAGCTAGCTTCGTCGTAGTAATATTCAAGAGTTAAATCAATATTAGTCGACTTAAATGGCTGCAAATTAGGGTTACCGCGACTACCACTTCTCGAGTTAAGTTTTGGAGATGATGTTAAGCTAAGGTTTCCAAGCATATCACCTAATGTAGGCCTAGTGATAGTTTGACCCCAAGACGCTCTTGCAACTAAATCATCACTGAGATCAACCTTGATATCTAACATTGGAAGGAATAAATCATAATTCCCTTCATAATCGACTTCAACTAACTCGCCACCACTGGCAAACTGAGTGATCCACTCAGAGCCACCAGCCCAATAAACAAGTTCAGCTACCCGACTTTTAGCGGGACTAACAATATCAGTTTCTTCATAACGTACACCAAGGTTAACTTGTACATCGTAACCACTAACGTCAAAAAGCCAATCAGTAGAAACGTACAAACTGATAGTCTCTTCTTCGACTTCATTAACAGGGAAGTCATCAAAGCTACCTATTTGATAAACATCACTACCAACCACATCTTCCGTCAAAAATAAGGCTTGTCTTGTGAATGCTTCGTCAAGATTAAAAGTGTAGGCATAGCCAGGAGAAACACCACCAGAGCCAAAGGAGAACTGATCAAGAAAGTCACTTAAATCAACTCTTTCAAACATACCGTCTGGGAATATCTCAGCAAAAGTACCGTTATTAAACCCTGGTGCATTTGCATTATTTGAACCACCCCAGCCACTTAATGTTTGTTTAGTGTAGGCGGTACCAAATTTAACGGTTTCCAGACCAAAATCAGTATCTAATAATAGTTTTCCGTCTAACTGTACTTGTGACACTTCCGATTCACCGGGCGTACGGGTAAAAATACTAAAGTTAGAACCAATTTGGTTCGGGTTAATTTCTTGAGTGCCATTATTCCAGTTAATGTTAAAGCCGGGAATATCGCCCTCGGTAAAGAAATACTCTTTGGTAGACAAGTCAGCAGAGCCCAAGATGACCCGAGCATTAGCACCTAAGCCTTTGTCTTTACCATTATCAGTGGTTGTTTTAGAGGTATGAGCGTCAAAGGTGAAGCTTAAATTATCGCTGGCAAACCACTCAATGTTAATACCAGTCGCTTTCGAATCAACTTCATTGGTCTCACGAAAGGAAGTAAACGAGCCATCGTCGCCAGCAGAGTTATAATAAACAGCCGTGCCATTTTCATCCAATTCATAAGAATTGGCATTACCTCCGAATGAACCATTCCACATGCCCCAAGAAAGGGAATTATTGCCAGTAACGGCATTAGATACAGTGTGATCTACAGTAAAAATTAAATCATCTGTCGCAGCAAATTGAAAGGTAACTTGTGCATTGGTGCGCTCACGTTGAATATCCTCTCTAGCGTAGCTTATCTCTTGTGGAAAGAAAGAAGCAGAAACATATTCACCGTTTTCGCCAGAAGTAGGATCAAAAAACTGCTTAGCGACATTTCCTTCTGCATCAACAGGTCGATTATCTATAATATTTTCTGGATCAACACTTAGCGATGGGTTCACTAACCATGAACGAACATTAGCAGCTTGACGTTGAAAATCTCTTCGGTGATATGAGAAATTTGCTGAAACGCCAAAACGATCATCATCAAAGGTATTGCTATAAATACCGGCTATTTCAGGTGTAACATCATCGCCATTTTCAACAGAACTATCATGAATCCCTTTTGCCATAAAAGAGAACTTTTCACCTGGGTTTTGAAAAGGTTTAGCCGTTACAATATTTACTGTTGCCCCTAAGCCTCCTGTAGGAACCTCGGCACGTGCAGTTTTCATAATTTCGAGAGAACTAACACCTTCAGATGATAAGTTTTCAAAATTAAACGAGCGAGTAAAACCCGTGCCAGCCATTTGCCGACCATTTAAGGTTACTAAGTTAAATTCAGGACCGAAACCACGCACCGTAATCTGGCTACCTTCACCGTTACTACGACTTACGGAAACCCCAGTAATACGCTGTAATGATTCAGCTAAGTTTGTATCAGGAAACTTACCCATTTCTTCAGCAGAAATGGCATCAACCACACCTGACATGTCGCGTTTAATGTTCATTGACCGAACTAATGAACCTCGAATGCCCTTTACTTCAATAACTTCAATATTTTCATCATTATCTGTTAGTGCAGCTTCTTCTTCAGCGGCTAAAACTTGCTGGCTAAAACCTGTCGCAATAATTGCTGATATACAAACAGCTAAATGTTTTTTTGAGAATGTTAAATGTTTCATGTTAACCCTACTTAGTTAAATTTAGTTTTATTTATGGCGGCTACTTAAAGTCAGCCGCACATTTTTAAATTAGGTTTTTGAATTACGTGCTATGGTGCAGTTATTGCGACATTATCAAGTCGATAAACTGCTCCATCACCCGTTCCCCAAGCAGGGAAAACCATAATCACATCAATTTCACTAACATCTAAGCCAGCATCAAATAGGTCTAAAAGTGTATAAGTGTAGGTTTGCCACTCGCCAACAATTGGTGCCGCGCCTTCTTGGCTAGCGGTTAAATCTAATTCAACCGCACTTGCTGTATCACCTGATTCAATTTTAAATTTCCATACTGAACCAGCATCATTTGGCGCACTAACGACTTTCATATCAAATTTCACTACACCATTTTGTAATAATGAACTTGCATCGAAATAAACACCGTCGTTGGCTAAGAAGCCCATTACCGTTGGTGAGGCGCCAATAACAAACTCTGCAACCATACCGTGGTCAGCATCATCTTCTTCTTCAGTGGGAGTTGAACCAGCACAGCAATCCCAAATCGGCCATTCGGCATTTTGTGCATTGTCGTATAAGGTTAAACCTTGCGGAGCTGGGACGCTGCTTGGATCAAAGATCATCACATTATCAAGGCGATATACAGCACCTTCTCCTGTTCCCCACGCTGGGAAAACCATAACAACGTCGATAGAACTTAGGTCTAACCCAGCATCAAATAAGCTTTCAAGCGAATAAGTATAGGTTTGCCATTGACCAACAACTGGCGCAACACCTTCCTGACTTGCGGTTAAATCTAGTTCAACAGCAGACGCAGTATCACCGGCTTCAATTTTGAATTTCCATACCGCACTAGCATCGTTTGGCGTATTAATCACTTTCATTTCAAACTGGATAACGCCAGTGCTTAACAAGCTTGATGCATCTAAATAAACATCATCATCAGCTAATAAACCCATCACGGTCGGTGCAGCACCAATAACAAATTCTGCCGTCATGCCGTGCTCAGTATCATCATTTTCTAAGGTCGGCGTCGAACCACCACAACAATCCCAAATGCTCCATTGCTCTTTCACATCGTCAGCAAATAGCACATGACCATTAAAGTCTGTAGAAGCATTGGGATCATACATTTTAACGTTATCAACACGATAAACAGCGCCTTCACCTGTGCCCCATGCTGGGAATATCATCAATACGTCGATAGCACTCGCGTCTAAACCAGCATTGGCTAAATCGGCTAAATTGAATGTATATGTTTGCCATTGGTCGACTACTGGCACCACACCTTCAACACTGTCTGATAACGGTAACTCAACCGCTGTTTCGGCATTATCCGCTTCAATTTTGAATAACCACGTTGCGCTAGCATCGTTTGGCATAGTGACAACTTTCATATCAAATTGCACAACACCATTGGCTAAGATCCCTGTCGCATCAAATGGCGCAGGCGAATCGGTATTGCCTTCTCGAGAAATAAAGCCCATCACAGTAGGGTCAGCGCCAATACTAAATTGCGCTACTGCACCGTGTTCTGCATCATCTGTTTCTACTGTAGGTGTTGAGCCACCACAGCAATCCCACATAGGCCAACTTGCATTTTCTGCATCTTCAAATATGGTTACCTGTGGCGAAGCAACTGCATCATCTGCAATAGTTAAGTTAGTAACCTGATAAACCGCACCTTCACCCGTTCCCCATGCAGGGAAAATCATGACAACATCAATAGCACTTAAATCTAAGCCCGCATCAGCTAGTGTTTTCAAAGGAAAAGTATGTGTTTGCCAAGTACCTGTTTCGGGCGCAGCACCTTCTGTACTATTAGTTAAAGGCATTTCTACCGCAGTGGTGCCTTCTTGGCTTTCAACTTTTATTAACCAAGTTGAATCAGCGTTGCTTGGCGCGGTGACAACTTTCATGTCAAACTTTAATGTGCCAGTGTCAATTAATGGTGAAGCATCAAATGGAGATGGTTGTCCTGCTGGATCATCAATAAAAGCTTCTCGAGAAATAAAGCCCATTACCGTTGGTTCCGCACCAACAACAAATTCAACTACGTCGCCTTTTTCAGCATCATTAACTATGCCCGGAGTTGAACCACCACAACAGTCCCACGCTGGCCAATTTGGATTAATAGTGCCAGAGAAAATTGTTAAGTTTTGAGGGATACCAGTAGATGGCGGCGATGGAATTGGCGCTTTACCTTCAACCATAGCATCATCAAAACTATCGTATCCTGGGCGAACAGTTTCACAGCCTCTACCTGTTAAGGTATCTTGCTGACATTGATACACACGTACATAATCAACAATATAAGAGTTACCATTTTCAAAAGCACTAGCATCAATACCAGTATCATTTACTGATGCAGGCCAATTACCACCAACAGCAAAATTTAACAATAAATGGAATCGTTGATCAAAAGGAGCATTTTCCCATTGCGTTTCAAGCTCACCCGAAACAATATTGAAGTTCTCTGTAAACCAACCACGATGAGATAAACCAACGGCTTCGTCTTTGCTGTTATAACGTACAGTCGATTTACGCTGTGTAGCATACAAGTAATCATCAACGTACCAACGAATCTCTCCTTCTTGCCACTCTATTGCATACGTATGGAAATCATCAGCGGGGTTAATATCGTCAGGTAATAAATATGATTGCCCTGAAAAACTATTATCAGGCCACTCTTTACCATAATGTAAAGTGCCATAAACATTAGCTTCGCTACCACCTTCATTGGTGCCAGCTTTTAAGTTAACCGCCTCAATAATATCGATTTCACCAGATCGCGGCCAGCCACCATACACTTCATCGGTAGGTAACATCCAAAAAGCCGGCCATGCGCCCTGCCCTGCAGGTAATTTTGCACGCATTTCAAAGCGACCATAAGTCCAGCTTTGGCTGCCTTTAGTATTAAGACGGGCAGATGTATAAGGTTTAGCAGAGCCCTCCGCTGCAGGTAAGGCAACAATATTCAACATGCCATCGGCAACAAAAGAGTTCTCTGGTGAGTCGGTATAACATTGCTCTTCTTGGTTACCTCCGCCATCACAATTAACTTCATGCGTCCATTTATTAGCATCAATAGAAGAACCGTCAAATTCATCACTCCACACCAGTTGCCAGTCAGTCACCGGCAGTTGTGGATCTACGGCATCAACTTTTGTTTCAGTTTCTACACTACCACCACCACAACCTATTAAAGTTGCTGTGGAAAGCAACGCAATTAACTGTGTAATATTCTTTGCAGCTTTTATCATAATTTATGTTCCAGTTACCCAACTATTTTAATGTGCTAACATAACGCTTTGATTTTAATATTATTTAATACGAGATTATTGAGCACTATAGTTCAGTAGCCATATCGAAATATTTACTAAAACGACAGACTACCCCCTGAAATAATACTGGTTTAAATTACAAATAGTTACAATTGAAATGCGCTATGGTGGGTGCTAGATGCGGTATTGGCGGTTTTTAATGAAATAACAAGATAAGGCGAGTTAATAATACGACAAGTGGTTAAATTTGCTTCGCTTCAACAATTTTTTGAATATCTGAACTGAAGTTTCGACTCACTTTTAACTGTACTTCATCACCCAATTCAAGAATGCTTTCACTGTTTCGTAATGGTTTAATACTCTTAATACAATGAATGTTAACTAGCGTGGATTTATGAATACGAGAAAATATTTTCGGATCTAACTGGCTCTCTAGTTTTTTCATGGTAATTCGTACTATATGTGTTTCATCATGAGTATGAACACACATGTAGTCACCGGCCGCGTCAATCCATCTAATATCTTTTATTGGCAAAAAAACTTTTTCATTGTCATTGTTTTTAATCACTAATTCCTGAATAAAAGGACTCGGTAGTGGTAAGTCAGATTCAAGCCAATCTTCAAGCTCAGAGATAGCAATACCGGAACTTTCGCCGAGCGCGCGTAATAGCTTAAATTTTTCTTTACCGGAATCGACAGGCTCAACTCGTTGTAAAATACGTTCTACTGTTTTTTGTAAACGCCCCAAGTTTGCCGGTTTCATAACATAATCAATGGCGTTTAATTCAAATGCATCTAATGCATATTCACCATAAGCGCTGACAAAAACCACCATAGGGAGAATATCAGATTGCAATGCTTGTACCACTTCAATGCCATTAAGCCCTGGTAACCGTAAGTCTAAAAATAACACGTCAGGCGATAAGGTTTGGCATAACTGTATAGCTTGATCACCATCACTCGCCTCGGCAATCACTTCTATTTCAGGAATTTTTTCTAACCTTAAACGCAAACCTTCTAGGGCTAGAGGTTCATCATCAACAATTAAGGCTGTCAGTGGTTTATTAATCATTTACCTAGTTACTTCTCAAATGGAATAGAAATCGAGACCATAGTTCCACCGTCTTTTGTATTAGTAATATCGACATGATAATCACCGCCAAACATGGCATTCAACCTTGCTTTAGTGTTGCTCATGCCAATACCAAAGCCATCACTTACTTTTACTGGTGTCTCTTGACCATTATCTGCGACTTGAATTACTAAGCGCTCAGCAACTTGCTTAGCAATAATGCGTATTATGCCGCCAGACTTTCTCAGCTCTATCGCATATTTAATGGCATTTTCTACTAGTGGTTGCAACAACATACTCGGTACTTGGCAACTTAAAACACTTTCACCTACATCAATTTCAACACTAAGACGATTAGCAAATCTAACTTTCTCTATTGATAAATATAGATCAATTAATTCAAGTTCTCTTTGCAAAGTCGTTTTACTTTTATCATTTTTATCAAGCGAGTAGCGAAAAAATTCACACAGCTTATCAATCATCTCATTGGCAGTGTCATTTTCGTTTTTGTAAATGAGAGTCGAAATGGCATTCATAGTATTAAACATAAAATGCGGATTAAGCTGGTAACGTAACATTTGAAGTTGTGCGTCTTTAGCGGCCGTTTGTGCCCGCAATAACATTTCATGCTCACGTTGTAGCTTAGTGTTATAAAGCATAATGAAGTAAATAGAGGTCCACACGAACATGGTGGTTAAAGAAAAGAGCAACCAGCCACCAAATTCAAGCATGTCCCATGCTTCATTCCATTGCTGTTGATAAACCAAAACTTTATATGAGCTCAGTTTTATCACATTAAATATAAATCCTAAACTCGCTGCCGAAACGAAGCTTAATACTAAAGTTTTCTTTAAGGGCAAGTGGACAATTTTTCGGATCATTTGCCATTGCAAATAAGACAAGAGAAAACCACTGAGTGTTTCAACAACAAGATTAATGAGTTGCCCAGAGAGGTTAAAACTCTCTTGCCCTATTTGCGGACGAATAATGGCAATAAAAACTACAACCGAATAACCAAGCCAACCGGTAATTTGCAAAGTCCAAAATTGGTGACTTTGCTTAGAAAATGCTTGTGGCTCTAATTCAAGTGTACTTTCAGTATTGGCTGCTTCCATAGATTTCGCTTCAAGTCACACGGTAAACTTACAGTTATTAATCATTAAGATATAACAAATACTATGAAACGAACAACAAATGCGACAAGGCGTGACAATTCTGCGACAACTGATTAAATTGATTTACAGCAATAATCGCTAGCTACATAGTACCAAACACGTCATATGCTCTATGCCATTTAAGAATCAAAAATCCAGTGACACGTTAACGCAATAAATACGCCTTGAACGCAAAAAAAATGAGCTTTCACCACAATGCGAACAACATAACGTCAAGTAATACCGTTTTGCCTATTATTCATTGCAACTGTTCAATATTTAGTCTTTAACTATTCCTAAATCATAACAATAATTAAAATTAGGAAATTAAATGTTGGTTAAATTTTGGCAGACTTCAAGCTTTTTTATCTTTGCAATAATGGCTCTACAGGCATGTGGTGGAGGCAGCAGCACTAGCGATGCTGATAATACTCCTTTGCCACCAACTATTACTCCACCAGATACCACAGCTCCCATAATTACACTCATTGGCTTAGCTAATATCAACCATGAGCAAGGTACACAATACCTTGATGCTGGCGCAACAGCATCAGATAATGTCGATGGCTCAATTCCAGTAATGGTATCAGGTACAGTCGGAGAATCAGCAGGCAGCTATACCCTGACTTACACAGCAACTGACAATGCTGGAAATTCAGCATCAACAACGCGAATTGTAGTGGTTGCAGATACCAAAGCACCAGTCATTACAATACACGGAAGTGCGCATATTAATCATGAATTAGGTAGCCAGTATATTGATGCTGGCGCCTCTGCCATAGATGTTGTAGATGGGCCTATTTCAATCATTACTACAGGCAGCGTCAGTGCAGAGGCAGGAAGTTATACACTCACTTATAGTGCTACAGACCTAACTGGAAATATGGCATCCCTCACTCGAACAATTATTGTTGCTGACACGACAGCTCCTGTTATTACTATAATTGGCGATGCGGAAGTAAAACAAGCTATTGGGCTTCCATACAACGATGCTGGCGCTACCGCATTAGACTCTGTCGACGGCTCAGTTACCGTCAACACCACGGGCGCAAATATAGATGTAAACATTGCGGCGTCATACGAAATTACTTATAGCGCGGTTGATAACACAGGTAACCAAGCAACAGCCTACAGAACAGTTATTATCGGAGACAGCACAACCAATAATACTGTCAGTGTATTTGAAAACGGTACAGTAAGTGCACTTTGGGATAAAGGCATAAACGCCTTTGATTCCGCAATAGGTTGGGCTGAATGTAACAATGATGGCGGCGCTGGTTGTCCAAGTATAGGTTGGCAAGTCGTTAATGATAGCGAACGCGGTGATGTACTAGAAGTTAGTCATACTACAGCGGGTGATGCAGCAGGTTTATTTATTAGTATGAACAGTGTATTAAACCTTAGCAATCATACCGACGGCAAACTTGTTTTCGATATAAAGGTAGTTAGTGGCGATAGCAAAATCACCATGAAGCTCGACTGTATTTATCCATGTACTTCAGGTGATCAAGCACTGGGAAACAAGGGGGTCTCAGACTGGGAAACTGTAGAGGTTTCTTTAGCGACACTTGCCAGTGCCGGATTGAATCTAGCTAGTGTTAATACTGGTATTGTTATTTGGGCGACCGATGCAACCAGCACAGTATTTCAGTTAGACAACATTCACTTTTCAGGCATCAACGATGGCGGAACTAGCCCTGATTCGTATCAAATAACAAACTACGGTGCAGGCTCTATTTCAGATACAATTAATCCCGAAAGCTACCGCTGTGTTTATGACTTTGGTAATTGGATATACAATGCGGGCATTGTTGAGCCTGCAATTGCTGGGTGTGATACAAATACCGGCATTCCAACGGGCACGCCAACTAAATTACAGCCACAATTAACTGGCCCTGCTTTAACAAAGCCGACACCAACTCATAAATGGTGGGGTTCTGTGCCATTTATGGGGGAAATGACCATAGGTGATGCAAATACAGCCGCATATATAACACCTGATCCAATGACTGCACGAATATCTGAACGTGGCGTTAGAGTAATGGGCATTCCTTCAGGCTTAACAACAACCACTGACGGCTTCTTATACCCAATTCCAGACCCTTTCAGTGAAGTATTTGACGGTATCGCTGTTGGTAACTCGCTCCATTCAAATTTACAGGGCTATTTAAAAGATCACAGCGACGGCTCAGTAACCGTTGAATGGCAAAGCAATAATATCGCGGTAATGGAAGCAACTTTTGTCCATGGCTCACCGTACATATATTTTAAAGTGTATGATGGTAAAATAGTCATACGCACCTTACGTGATGACGGCAGCGAAAAAGGTACTTTTTATCACCAAGATAACAGTTTAGGTATATGGACCAGTGTTGCAGGTAATGCTAATAATTTTTTAGTTACTGGCGAAGGCACAACTACGTTTGACAATATTACTAGCAATGAAATAACCGTTAACAACACAGCGAATGAACTTACACTTACCTACCTTCCTAGCTTAAATGGTGCCCCTGCTGATACTTTAACAAGTTTTTTTGCAACAAAGGCTCGTAATGTTGTTGCTAGTGTTGCCATAGATTACACCGTTGACAAAGCCACCAACTCAGTGACGGTTAGCCATAGTTATAAAAATAGCCAAGGCGCTGCTGTCGAAACTATTGCAGGTATGCACCCATTACATTGGAAAAACTCTCCGCAAACAACTTCTACATACCAAATTAAAAGTGCCCGTGGCACCATTAAGTTTAGTGAGACTGATCAATTTAGCTATCAAATACCCTTTGTTGGCGTGCTGCCAACATTACCTTCAATTGATGGTACGTTTGAGCAGCCAACATTAGAAACCATGATCACAGAGTTCATTGCACAAGGAGTTGATGCTTGGAATACACACACCGATGCATACTGGTCAGGAAAGAACTACAGTAAAGTTGCTGAATTAACAGCAATTGCTGAATCAATTGGTATGACAACTGAAGCGTCAACTTTACGTAACTGGCTCAAAACTGAATTATCAGACTGGTTTACCGCCGAGACGGACAGCAATTTAGATATCAACAAATACTTCGTTTATGACAAAGAGTGGTCAACATTATTGGCATTAGAAGAGTCATTTATGAGTCATCAACAGCTTAATGATCATCACTTCCATTATGGCTATTTTATTCGCGCTGCAGCTGAAGTTTGTCGGCTAGACGCAAGCTGGTGTAGTGATGAACAATACGGTCCTATGATCCAATTACTGATCCGTGATTATGCTGGTGGGAAAGATGACGCTATGTTCCCTTATTTACGTAACTTTGATCCCGCCAATGGTTTTTCATGGGCGTCTGGTAAAGTCAATTTTGCCCGCGGAAACAATAACGAATCCACTTCTGAAGCAGCTAACGCCTATGGTGCAATTATTTTATATGGCTTGATCACCGATAATAATGACTTGGTTGAACGTGGTATGTATTTACACGCCTCAACCACCGCAGCATATTGGCAGTATTGGAACAATATTGATGATTACAATAATGTTGGTGAAACTGAAAACAACTTTCCTGATGGCTATGACAAAATAACTACCTCAATTATTTGGGGAGACGGTGCGGTATTTTCAACATGGTTTAGCGCAGCACATGCCCATATTTTAGGTATTCAAGGCTTACCAATAAACCCATTAACTCTGCACGTAGGTTTGCATGCTGACTATATGGAAGACTACGTAACATTAGGTTTAAGCGAATCATCAAACGGTAAACCTTCAGGTTTAGTTGACGATCAATGGCGCGATATTTGGTGGAATCTATGGGCGATGACCAATGCAGATTTGGCTATTGCTGATTATGCCAGTGTTAGCAACTATGACGCTGAGGCAGGGGAAACAAAAGCTCATACTTATCACTGGCTTCATACTTTCAGCAAATTAGGGCATTTAAAAACGGGTACTGGTGCTCTGACAGCAAACCACCCTGCTGCATTAGCGTTTGAGAAAAATGGTATTACTAGTTACGTTGTTTACAATTACGATAGCCAAGTAATTCAAGTGACTTTTAGTGATGGCAAAGTGATTAACGCCACAGCTAACGGTTTTACCGTTGTCAGTGATTAATTAACCTAAGCTAGGGGTAAGCAAAATACTACAGCAGCGTTATTGCTAAGTTAATCACGTTAATGAATAAAAAAGCCAGATACAAAAACTGTATCTGGCTTTAACAAAAGAAGTGGCTTAAGTAAATCAGCCTTAAGCGATTTTTTTTACATCTTCTTGGCTATCAAGATATTCATCTAAAGAGCCATGGAAATTCACCAATTTCTTATCTTTAATATCAATAATACGGCTAGCCAAACTTGAAACAAACTCACGATCATGACTAACAAATATCAAAGTACCTTCAAAGTCTTTTAATGCATTGTTTAGTGCATCAATGGCTTCAATATCCATATGGTTAGTCGGCTCATCCATTATCAATACGTTGACATCACCCATCATTAACATGCCAAATAACAAGCGGTTTTTCTCTCCACCTGAACAGTTTCGTGCTTTTTTGTTGGCATCGTCATCAGTAAATAACATTCGACCTAACATACCTCGAACACTTAAATCATTGTGGCAAGGTCTACGCCATTGTGACATCCATTCCATCAACGTTAAGTCATTATCGAAAAAATGGCCACTATCTTGTGGACAATAGCCAATAGAGGCATTTTCAGACCACTTAACCACACCATCTAAGTGCTCTAGCTCATTCATTAAACAACGTAAGAATGTGGTTTTACCGACACCATTCTCACCAATAATCGCTAATTTGGCTCCTGCTTCTAGCAATAGTTCACCTTTTTCAAATAATACTTCACCATCAAAACCATGGCTTAAGTTCTCAAGCTCTAATGCTTGGCGATGCATTTTTTTACCCGGTGCGAAAGCAATTTTGGGTGTGATACGGCTTGATGCCTTAACTTCATCAAGTTTAATTTTATCCATTTTTTTAGCACGTGAACTGGCTTGTTTTGCTTTTGAAGCATTAGCACCAAAGCGGTTTACAAAATCTTGTAGTTCAGCAATTTCCTCTGCTTTCTTGGTATTGCCTGCTAATAATTGCTCACGAAGCAATGAAGATTGTTGTAAAAAGAACTCATAATTACCTGGGTATATACGTAATTCACCATAATCAATATCAGCCATATGAGTACATACAGCATTTAAAAAGTGTCTATCATGCGAAATAATTATCATGGTGCACTTACGTTTATTCAACTCACCTTCTAACCAGCTAATCGTATGAATATCCAAGTTGTTGGTGGGTTCATCAAGTAACAAAATATCAGGGTTTGCAAACAGCGCTTGAGCAAGCAATACACGCAGCTTCCAACCCGGTGCAACTTGTTGCATTGAACCATAATGAAGCGACTCTTCAATACCGGCATCAAGTAGTACCTCTCCAGCGCGACTTTCTGCTGTATAACCGTCCATTTCAGCGAACTCACTTTCTAATTCACCAGCGCGCATACCGTCAGCTTCACTCATTTCCGCTTGAGCGTAAATAGCATCACGTTCTTGCTTTACTTTCCATAACGGCATATCACCCATGATCACGGTATCAATAACATTGAATTCTTCAAAAGCGAATTGGTCTTGACCTAAGGTACTAACCTTGTTGCCCGTACTGACTGAAACATTACCTGAGCTTGGTGCAAGTTCGCCGCTGAGTATCTTCATAAATGTAGATTTCCCACAGCCATTTGCGCCAATTAAGCCATAGCGGTTGCCATTGCCAAATTTAGCTGAAATGTTTTCAAATAAAGGCTCAGCGCCAAATTGCATGGTAATGTTTGATGTAGTGATCAATGAAGTCTTCCTATATTCCGTTAACTAAAAATCATTAACTATTAATCGCTAACGGATAGATTTAAATGGGTAGTTAATACTGTAAATTTTGTTAGTTAAGTAATCTGAATAAAACTCAAAATAACTCAACCAGCTTATATAAGGCCGCGCATTATACAGCAATAAAATCTTGACCCCTATCTAAAATTCACTTTTAAATGATTATTTTATAAGCAGTGCTAGTTTGTTGGTTTTCCACAACTTGAATTCAGTTTATAAGAGAGTGATAACATTTAGTAAAAGCTCTGATGCAATACCAATTACTAACATTCAACAATCATTTCAATGTCGCAAGACATCGCAGAAATATTAAAAACTGAAGGGCAAAATCGTCTATTCGATTGGGGTTAATCTGTTTACTTCAACCAAGACTTAATGACAGTGATAAAGTAGCAGAACCCTGCTACTTTATTGCAATTTAAGCAAAAACTACCATTCCATTTCACCTTTGTGTACTTTAGCATCGATTTGTAATGCTATCGCTAATTGCGCATTAGGAAATGCTGTTTCCATGTTATTTATTAGCATCTGCTCGGTGTCACTTTCCATTTTAGCCTGTTGAAATGTTTGCAAGTAGTTTTGTGTAGACAATGGTTTTAGCATCAAGCTTAGTGCTGCTTTTCATGTGACCAGACACTACAATTTTTGGTGATAAACTTGCCACTTCATTTAGCTATTGCGTCCAAACATTCCAACTTGTTTGTTGTTGCACATCCACAGTCCATACATGTAAGGGCATTAATAGATTTCCTGACAGATCACATTCAGTCACACTCGTGGGATAGTTAATCTCACAGCGATGCTACTAACCGATAAATACCCTTGCCATCAATACCAATGTAGATTTAGTCGTCTGGTCCTTGCTTGATACTTCGCCCCGGTGTTAGTTCATTAAGAATAACTTCAGCTCTTATACGAAGGGCTATTTGTTTATGTTAGTGACACTGGAATGTTACTTACTTGAAAAGACCAAATCTCAGTCATTCTGCTCTACTAACACTAAAACAGCGTATCACTTAAGATAAAAGTAGGATCTAGATCAATTTATTTAACAAAAGTTAATTGTCACTTTGACAATTAACTTTTGTTTACGATATTCTTGTCTCATTAGACACATAGATTGACTAATAGCACGACATTTATCGACTATATTTACCGTAAGGAATTTTTAATGTTAAAACTAACATTGGTCAATAGTTTTTTTGCAGCAATTTTATTGGCATTCTTGCTATTACCTATTACATCAAACTGGTTATGGTTAGGTTTGATTTTTATTTGGTGCTGGTCAGAAGGACTCATAGCAAAAGACCCTTCAGTTAAATGGTGGCATATGTTAACCGTGTTTATCGTATTAGGTGCACTTGAGTTTTATCTTGTCACTCTCTTAAAATAACAGCTTAAGGTATTAATTTTATGACTAATTTTTGGCGTATTATCGGTGTTGGACTACTATTGTGGGTAGCTTGGGATATCTATTTTGGTTACACATTTTTATACGACGTAATTTACAAAGAGCAAGATCCAACACTCTACTGGTTCACCATATCGGCTTGGAGTATCTTGGGTTTAAGCTGTTTCTATACGAAAGATCACTAGAAAGCTTATCTTAATTTGACCGTTATTGAATTCATTGGGAATAGAAAATGAATATCTATTTAATTAAAGCATCATCCGGTAGTGATTACTCTAAATACAAAGCCGAAACAGGCGGACCGCCACAAAATATATTTGCTGCTGCTGCTGCAACGCCAAGTCGATATCACGTCGATATGGTTGATGAAACTATTGGTATGAAAACAGATTTAAAACATGACGCTGACCTTATTGTTATTTTTGCATCCACACCTGATGCTTATCGCTCATATGAAATTGCTACTGAATTTATGAAGCAAAACAAAACAGTAATACTTGGCGGCCTTCATACCATGTTTAACCGTCAAGAAGCTTCTGAATATGCCCACGCCTTAATTATTGGGGAAGTTGAACATTACTGGGAGGATATGTTATCAGACATGGAGAAAGGGCAACTTAAAGCAATGTATGAAAGTGATAAACCACTTGATTTAAGCCGCTTGAACCCATATCCAACATCAATAATTAAACCGGAAAAATATAACTATACGTGGTCAGTTGTGATCACTCGAGGCTGTCCATTTAAGTGTGAGTTTTGCTTGGTTCATCAATTTTTCAATAAATTTCAAATGCGACCCATTGATCATATTGTCGACGAATTATGGCATTTGAAATCACTTGGCGTTGAGTGGGTTGAACTGCACTCCGACAATCTAACCTTTAATCGTGAATATGCACTTGATCTCTTTAAAGCCATTGCTCCTACTGGGCTAAAATTTTATGGAGAGACAACAGTATTAATCGCTCGCGATGAAGAGCTTCTAAAAGCAGCAAAAAAAGCCGGGGTTAAAGCGCTATTGCTTGGCATTGAAACACCATCTGAAGAGGCACTTAAAGCACAAAACAAAGGTTTTGTTAAGCCAAGTAAAATGAAAGAATACATGGCAACTATCCGTAAAAACGGTATTGAAATATGGGGGGACTTTCTTTTCGGTTTCGATGAGCACACTACAGATATTTTTCAAGAAACCGTTGATTTTATTAATGAAATAAAAGTCGACAAAGTGATTCCGCACTTTATGATCCCATTTCCTGGCTCAGATACATTTAACAAGCTAGATAAAGACAATAGAATATTAACCAAAGATTGGTCGCAGTATGACGGAAGCCATAGTGTTTATCAGCCAAAGAACATGTCGACTGAGGAACTCGAAAAAGGAGTTTACTGGGTTTGGAAAAAAACAGCAGGCTTTATGGAGAAACTCAAATATAGCTTAAGTTAATTACTCATTTAACTGCCGGCAAATATTTTACCGGCAGTTAATTTAAATATTTTAAAACTTAATGTTAAGCAACTTAGGCCTTCTTAACAAACTTGGCTGTCACCATCATTTCGCCAACACCATCTACCTTACAATCTAGTTCGTGATCTTTTTTATCCATTACACGCCTAACCAAAGCTTTAGTGCCTATTTTGATCACTTGCGAGCTCGCTTTAATTTTCAAATCTTTAACAACAGTCACTTTATCGCCATCACTAAGTAAGGCACCATTGGCATCTTTTACGGTTATAGTTTCTTCCGCTGCAATTTCAATAGGGTCCCATTCGTAGCTACATTCCGGACAAATAAGTAACGATTGATCCTGATAAACATACTCAGAGTCACATTTCGGGCAATTTGGTAAAGTGTTTGACATTTCATTTGACTGTTCAAGTTAGGTTAGGCGTATTTTAACAAGCAATTTAGCTAAATAAAATGCTAGCAAAAATCTAAACAACAGAGGCTAAATTTACAACCAATTGCACACTTAAATTTCAATGTAAATATGCCCTGCCATAAAGGCCATAATTATTTTATTAAAATATAAATTTAATAATTGTTATCAACAACAAATTTCGCCATGCTATTAACTCTTTTTTCCAACGATAACCAAGGAATGTTTATTTGTGAGCTATCCAACTTTTCTTAATAACTACTTTGCCAAACAATCAGGTTATTTCTCTAACATTCGAAATCTTGTTATTACCTGCGCAATTTTTCCGTTTTTAACTCATGCTAGTATTGCCGATGAAAACTTCTCTCAGTGTAAAGCCAATTTAGTTGAACGAGCTGAAAAGGCTGGGTTTTCAACTTATATTACTGAATCGGTTATCGATAATATTTCCCCAATAAAACGCGTGATCAGCTTAGATAAAAAGCAGCCTGAATTTACGCAAACCTTCGAGCAATATATTAACGCCCGAGTGACCAGTTACCACGTTCGTGTCGGTCGAGAAAAGCTTAAAGAACACAAAGCGTTGTTTGATAAGCTAGAAGAAAGATACGGTATTCCTCGTCAATATTTAGTGTCATTTTGGGGCTTAGAAACTGTTTTCGGTAAACACAAAGGTAAAATGTCGGTACTTAACTCACTCGCGACATTAGCCTGTGATCAACGTCGTAGTGAGTTTTTTACTCTTGAGCTATTAAACTTATTTACCCTTATAGAAAGTAAGCAAGTTGTTGTAGAACAGCTGCAAGGCTCTTGGGCCGGCGCTATGGGCCATATGCAATTTATGCCAACAGCATTTTTAAAATATGCAGTTGATGGTGATAATGACGGTAAAGTTGACATTTGGAAGAGTGAAGTTGACGCGTTGACGACCGCAGCTAACTATTTACAGCAAATAGGCTGGCAAGCTAAAGAACGCTGGGGAAGAGAAGTAAAATTACCTGATAACTTCGCTTTTGAAAAAGTCGCCTTTGATAAGTACTACCCGCTCGAACATTATAAACAACTCGGTGTATTGCAAACGAGCAATAGAGCTTTATCAAGTTACGACATTCAAGCTGAACTCTACCTGCCCTCAGGACATAAAGGGCCGGCATTTCTCCTGTATCCTAATTTTAATGTCATCATGACTTGGAATTTATCGAAAAGTTACGCGTTATCAGTGGGAATATTGGCGAATAAATTAGTTGGAGCTCAAGGAATAAAGTTCGCTAATAGCCAAAAAAATCAAATAAGTCGCTACAGTGTTACAGAAATGAAAGTATTACAAAGTCAGCTAAACTCGCTAGGGTTCGATACCGGTGAGCCTGACGGTATTTGGGGCCCGAAAAGTAGAAATGCCATTCGTTTATTTCAATTACAACAAGACTTGATAGCTGACGGTTACCCCAATAAGGAAGTTTTCACAGCAATGAAATCATCATTCAGTAAAGTAAAATCAACTTTATCGTATAGCCATAGCAAAAGTTGATAAATGAAATCTCAACACACCATTAACGATATAAAAATATAAGAGAGAGTTTTGTGTCATCTGTTTTTACCAGTAAGTTAGCCAATGTAGAAACCAGCATTTTTACTGAAATGTCGATGTTGGCAAATCAACACCAGGCCATTAATTTGTCTCAAGGTTTCCCGGAATTTGATACTCCTGAGTTTTTAAAAGATAAAATAAACCAAGCCATTAGTGAAGGCAAAAACCAGTATTCACCATCTAATGGATTACCTGAGCTACTAATACAAATAGCACAAATGATTCATCGACAGTATCAAGCGCAGTTAACTGATGAGCAAAAACTTGATGGCTTAAGTAACATCACTATCACCTCTGGTGCTACTGAAGCACTATGGGTAGCCATTCAAACGCTTGTGCGCCCGAATGATGAAGTAATTATTTTTGATCCTGCTTACGACTCGTACGAACCTGCGGTTGAGTTAGCGGGAGGTACCTGTCGCCACATCACACTTGATGCACCGAATTACGCGATAAACTGGACGCTTGTAGAAGAAAATATTACTGAAAAAACACGCGCTATTATTGTTAATAGCCCACACAACCCGACCGGCTCTATTCTCAGCGAAGAAGATCTAAACGTCTTAGAAAATTTAGCTAAAAAGCATAATTTGTATGTTATCAGCGACGAAGTATACGAACATATGACTTTCGATGGTTTACGCCACGAAAGCGTATTGCGTTATCCTGAGCTATTTAAACGTGCATTTGTGGTATCAAGTTTTGGTAAAACCTTTCATTGTACTGGCTGGAAAATGGGCTATTGTGCTGCACCTAATGAGCTAATGGCGGAATTTAGAAAAATTCACCAATACGTTACCTTTTGTTCCTTCACTCCAGCGCAAATCGGCATTGCTGAAATGTTAAAGCAGCAACCAGAGCATATCACTGAACTTTCGGGGTTTTATCAGCAAAAAAGAGATGTATTGGTTAAGGCATTAGCAGGTTCACGCTTCACATTGTTACCATCAAAAGGTACCTATTTTTTACTACTCGATTACTCTGCAATTTCTGAACTCAATGATCGAGAGTTTTGTCATTGGTTAACTGCAGAGCTTGGTGTTGCGGCTATTCCACTTAGTCCTTTATATCCGGTAAGTGAAAGATCAACATATCAGCAAAACAATAAAGTTATCAGGCTTTGTTTTGCCAAAAATGACGACACTCTATTAAAGGCAGCAGCATTATTATGTCAACTTTAACCATAGCCGCCGTACAACACGATATTCAATGGCTGGATCAAACAGCAAATTTCAGCCAACTTGAACAGCAAGTTGAAAATTACTTTAAAGAAAATGATGCAGTTGATTTATTGCTATTGTCAGAAACCTTTTCAACCGGATTTTGCGTTAATAACAAAGAGGTACAAGAACCTGAAGACGGTGGTAGCACACTCATTTGGTTAAAAAAAATAGCACAGCAATATAACTGTGTAGTGGCGGGTAGCGTATTAGTGAGCCAAAGCGATAAGAAAGTAAATCGCTTTTATTGGGTGTTTGCTGATGGCACAGTTGAACATTACGACAAACGTCATTTATTTCGTTTAGGTAATGAACAAAACTATGTTGAACAAGGCTGTGAGAGAAAAATAATCACTATCAACGGCATAAAAATACTACCACTGGTTTGTTATGATTTACGCTTTCCTGTGTGGTCTCGAAATCGCCAAGATTATGATCTCATGATTAATGTTGCAAATTGGCCGGCAGCACGTCGTCACATATGGGATACGTTATTAAAAGCACGGGCTATGGAAAACCAAGCTTATGTGGTTGGGGTAAACCGTATTGGTAATGACGGTAACGGTATTGCACATTCTGGTGGTACGGTAATTATTGATTTTTGTGGTGAGCTGATAACTGCTGCGCCAGACAATCAAGAACAAATAATTAGCACCACACTCGACTTTGGTAAACTTAAAAAATTTAAAAATGATTTCCCTGCATTTTTAGATGCTGATAACTTTGAGTTAACATAAAATTTATTCTATTAATCTAGTTGAACGTTCTAACAAAACATTCAGACAAAGGTACTAACGTGAACAGAATTTTTCTTATTATTATAACGGTTTTAATGTCGTTTCAACTATTAGCAGCCAATACTAAAGGCCAATATATTCAACCGAATAACTTATCGCCAAAAGTACGAATTGAAACCTCAATGGGTAACGTGGTTATTGAGCTAGACCGACATCGAGCTAAAATTACTGTTGATAACTTTTTAGGCTATGTAACTCGTGGCCAGTACGATAAAACTCTGATCCATCGTGTTGAGGAAGGCTACCTGATTCAAGGGGGTGGCTTTATGACGAACTACACTGACGTTGAACCTGATAAACCAATCTTTAATGAATCAGGTAATGGCTTGAAAAATAAAGAAGGCACCATCGCGATGGCAAAGCAGCTAAACGATGCGCACTCGGCAACAAATCAGTTTTTTATTAACCTAAACGACAACAGCAACTTAGATCCTGGTAGCTCATGGGGCTATGCGGTGTTTGGTGAAGTAATTGAAGGTTACGATATACTAGAAACCATTGCCCAGGTAGAGGTAGGTTTTAGTAATGAACTTGGTTACACCACAGTACCG
This sequence comes from uncultured Colwellia sp., assembly GCA_913058245.1. GTDB lineage: Bacteria > Pseudomonadota > Gammaproteobacteria > Enterobacterales > Alteromonadaceae > Cognaticolwellia. The sequence continues at coordinate 139,635 of CAJXQJ010000001.1, read as the reverse complement.
AAAAAAATGATCACCATTTACCGAGTGGTTATTCTTGATGAAGAAGAATAACGTGTAAGTTAACAAGTTTAACGGCGATGTAACTTTGAATTAATCGCCGCTTTCATAATCTATCGCTTAATAAAAAATCTTCATAATTTTAACTCGTGCTCTATATTACTTGTAAATTTACGACAAAACTTAGTTTTCTTCTTTTAGCTGCACCTACATGATTCTTATTGGCGATTAAGACCTCCCTAGAACCTCATATATAGAGCTATTCCACTCCATTTCTAAAACAAGCTCACCCTTCAATATTTACCAATACAAAACAAAGCATTAGCGTTAAAAATCGTATATAAACGACAATTATTGTTAAATATGCGACACATTAATATAACCATTTGGTCAGGTATTATGAGTTTTCTATCTCGGAATAGTGCGAAAAAATGTCGTAATATTACTATTTAACAATTTCTCTATGCTTTCTAATGAGTTGCCAGTGTTTTATGGCAAACATGAAATATAGAACATTGCTTTAAACACGAACTTAGTAAGCCAACTAATTTGGTAAAACAAGGTTTCAAAGATTTAGGCAAATAAAAATAACAGCAATTAAGGAGAAATAGCATGTTAAAAAAATTAGCAACAAAAGCTATCTTAGGTTTATCTGTATCTGCAGCACTGACCGCATCAGCGATGGCAAAAGATGTAGTTGTAGACGTTTACTATACTGCAGCAGCTAAAGCGCGTAGTTTCGATATCCACGCCGAGATCGCAAATATTATTGCAGATTCTAACGCAAACTATAAAAAGAATGGCCTAGACATAAATTTAGTTCTAGCTTGGGAAGGTGAAAACCAAGTTAGCACTAACTATGTAGCGTCATGGAGTAACATTCAAAGTTTTTACAAAAACAGCCAAATTCGTAACTGGCGTAACTCGTACAAGTCTGACTTTGTCGTTGTTATAGGTACTGCTGAGCGTACAGCTCGTGGTTACACATGTGGTATCGCTGGTTCAATCTATGGTATGGACGACGTATTCCCTGATCATGATGCATATGACAGTTACGCTTATAATATCACTGCTAACGACTGTGGCGATACTACACTAACATTCATGCATGAATTGGGTCATAACATGGGTCTTGGTCATTCTGTACGTCAAGGTGCTGAAGGCGGCGTTTACAGTTGGGCCGTAGGATACGGTGTTGATAATCAGTTCGCTACGATTATGGCATACCCTCAGGAGTTCAATACCACAAATCAATTATCGTACTTCTCAAATCCTGGACTAGCATTACGTGGTGAACCAATTGGTGTTAACAATGTTGCTGACTCTCAAAGAGCGCTTGAGTTAGTTACCGATACAATTGCAGCATTTCGTTAGAATTATGATTTAACTCCCTAGAATCAAGCAAAGTTAGTAAGTCATGCAAAGCTAACTTTGCTTTATCAAGTACTTTTCAAAAACTTTAAATTTGAAATAGTTTGATAAGCGCCATTGATAATAACATTACAAACAAATAAAACAGGATCACGAAATAGGAGCTTTTATGAAAAAAATTCTAATAATAGCTACAGTATTGGCCGGCACATTACTTTTCGCATTTTGGTTCAACTTCACAAGCAATAAAGCTAATGAAGCAGAAATAATCGTTAATGAACCAATAAAAAGCTCACAAGAACAACCTCAAAACATAGAACGTTTAGTTGCTCATCAACATCTTCATGTCCAACCTAAAAGTAAAGAATTATCAGCCGCAACCGGTGACGACGTAAAAACCATTGAGTCAATTGATGAACAATTACAAGAAACAGCTTTTAGCCGTTCTGAAACCGCTGAGCAAGTTTTACAAGCCTCTGGAAAATTGCGAGAAAATCTACAGGGTGAGGTATATTTAGAGCTCGATAATGAGCATATTTCTTCTCTTGAAGCAGGTGATACTTTAGCACTCGACGTACCTTTTTTTGATATGTACCAAAACGTCGAAATTGAAAGCACTAAAATTGATAGTCGAGGGAATAAAACCCTTAATGCTAAATTTTGGATGAATGATGATTTATACAACACTACGATCACTATAAACGATCACGCTATTTACGGACACATCGAAACGCCGCATGGTACCTATTCAGTCGCGGGAGACGGACAATATGCTTGGATGGCCGAATCTCAAGATTTAGTGCGCGGTGCAGTACCTGATCAAATTGGCGGTAATGCTCATGATGGCAGTGCTGATCCACAACCAATTACGGAGCCAAAGCCGATAGAAATAACGGGGAAGTAAATACCCCACTGTTAATTCAGGTTTAGCAAACGATAACGCTGCAAGGCTGCAGCGTTTGTTAGTTATAACATACAGAAAAGCGACGTTTACTGCTTATGAATGGCTTTTTCAATTAAGGCAAATAAGTGGTTAAACTCTTCCTTGATAGTTGCACTGCCCCACTCTTTTACATGCAATGGGTGGTGATAGCGAGTGGTGGCAAAAAATAATGTTTGTGCCATTTGCGCACAATCATCAACTGCAAATACTTCGCTTTGTTTACCTTCTACTAAAATATGCTCTATTTGCTCAATTAAAACTTCTAAATGTTCATATACAACCTGCTCAGGCAGCCCTTGAGCAAGAATCGAGTATGAAGCAAACATTTCCGGATCATCAATAGCTTTTTTCACTTTGATATCCATCAGTGTTTCAAACCACTTCCGCAACCTTACTGCCGGAACTAGCTCACTATTTGCAATATCAGCTAAGGGGGCAGTAACTCGCTCTAACCACCTTTTAGTAATTGCGGCATGTAAATCTGACTTAGATTTAAAATGACGATAGACAGTACCATGGCTAACATTCAAATCTCGCGCTATATCAACAACGGTGGTTTTTTTAGGTCCATAGCGACGTAAAACATCTTCAGCTGAGTTCAGTATTTGTTCAGTGGTTAGCATTTATTTTTAGCCATTTTTTCAATTTTAAACATCTCGGAGTATACAGGCGTAACAATATCATTATGTTGCCTAAAACTTTAAGAGAAACTTAAGCAATACACAAAAATAGCTCACTTTACTCTCCTTTGGTTTAGTTTTTTCTAACCTGACGAAAGGTAAACTTGCTTGACACAATGACAAATGACAAATATCATATTTTGTCATTCGTCATTAAATTTAATCCAGTAAATAATTTAAAGCTGCTGGAAAATAAGTAATTAGAGAATAAAAGATGAAAAAAGTTATCGTTTTCGCTGCTGTTTTTCTTTTGGTTATTGCCTGTTCAGGCACAGTTGAAAATAACAAGAAAAATTCCGTCAATTTTAAAGACGGTGTATTTGTGAATACTCATCCCGTTAAATTTCATACTTTCTGGGAAATGGCGTGGGCAGCACTCACCAATGACACAGAACAAGCTACCTGGCCAACATGGCTGGAAACCGACTCAGATAACACTCCAATAAAAGCCGTAAATAATGATGCTGTGCGTGTTACATATGTGAACCACGCGACATTTCTAATACAAACAGCTGGCTATAATATTTTAACCGACCCTGTTTTCTCCGAGAGAACTAGCCCGGTATCTTTTTTAGGACCAAAACGTATCCATAATCCTGGCATAACTATGGAAAACTTACCTAAAATTGATCTCATTATTATTAGTCATGATCACTACGATCATTTAGATCTCTCTTCGATTGACGCACTTGTTAAGCGTGATAATCCAAAAATTTATCTCGGGCTTGGTGTCGGTAAACGTATCGAAAACCAGCAAAACGTAACAGAGTTAGATTGGTGGCAAAAGGCTGATGTGCAAGAAAATCTAACACTATGGTTTTTAGATGTTCAGCATTTTTCAGGTCGCACCTTAACCGATAGAAATACCACATTATGGGGTGGTTTTTTAATCCAAGTTAACGGTAAAAATATTTATTTTGGTGGCGACAGCGGTTATGCAGATCACTATGAAAGAACGTTCAAAAAGTTTGGCGCAATGGACATTGCCTTTTTACCCATAGGTGCATACGCACCACGAGAATTCTTTAAACCTATTCATCTAAATCCTAGTGAAGCAGTACAAGCACATATAGATCTCAAATCTAAACTTTCAATCGGCATGCACTATGGCACGTTTCAACTAAGTGCCGAGCCCTACACTGAGCCAACGCAATTATTAGAACAAGCAAAGCAAGCGGCTAATATTCACGCATCCGAATTCATCACACTTGATATCGGGCAACCGATCAACTTACTCGCTCAATAGTCAGCCTAGCTACTTGGAATTAGATATGAATTTTAAAAATACAACTCGAGATTACGGCACTATTGCCAAGTGGTTACATTGGTTAACCGCCGCTCTTTTTTTAGCTGCGTATATATCTGTTTACTATCGTCATTGGTTCACTCAAGAACAAACATCTGAAAACTGGACAGCTTTGCAAATTCACCTTTCCGTTGGCGTTAGTCTTGGTGTGCTTGTTGTTCTAAGAATTTTGTGGCGAGTGTTAAACGTAAATCCAGACTTGGAGCCAGGCTCCAAATTTCAGCACAAAATTGCACATGCTGGTCATGTCGCTTTGTATTTAATTATGATTTTGATGCCAATTACTGGCTATATCGGGACTTCGGTAAATACTGAATTCTATTTTATGTTCGATATTACAAAATTCGATGATACTTGGCTTTACAAGTTCCTTATCGAAGATGGACTTGGAATTACATTTAAAACCTTTGAAAAGCCAATTGATTTTATTCACAAAAATGTCCTTGGTGCTTGGTTAGCATGGCTATTAATTCTGGGGCATGCTCTTGCCGCCCTTTATCACCACAAGGTAGTCAGAGACAGAACCTTACTAAAAATGACCAGCAGTAAATAACACACTCACATTCGGTGAATAACAAATAATCAATTAACGTATTGTATTGGAGCATTTTAATGTCTTTTGATTTAACCCCAATCAAACCAGGAAAAAGCGGTTTTTCTAGAATTTTCGCTTGTATTTTTAAACAACGTTCGAAGCTTATAAAGTGCCCAACCAACATTAACCTTACAGGGAAAAATATTCTTATTACTGGTGGAACGGCAGGTATTGGAGAGTTTATTTCGCGCGGGTTGCATGCTGCAGGCGCAAATGTCACTTCGCTATCTCGAGGTATATCAAATTGCAATAAGTCTGTTAAAGATGTTGAATCATTAAATTGCGATCTATCTAATCCTGAATCAATATCAAGAGTGATTGATTACCTTAGCAGTAAAAAATTCGATATTTTAATATGTAATTCAGGCATTATGTCGAAAACATTCCAGTTAACACCTTCCGGGTTAGAGCGAACATACGCTGTGAATGTCGTTGGTCATCACCTACTTTATCGTTTACTCATTGATAAGAGAATGTTAAATAATAATGCGCGGATAATTATTACTACAGGCGAAGCGTATCAAAGCCATAGTAACACTGCAGCTACTATCAACACTTACAATGGCATGAAAGCCTATGGAAGCAGTAAGTTAGCAAACCTTTGGCAAGTATTGGGACTTAGTAAGCATTACCCAATGTTTAAAGCTATTGCTATCCACCCTGGCGTTATTGCTAGTGGCTTTGCCAACGCTAAAAAATCAGGTTTTTATCACTGGTTAAGAACTAAACTGCTTATTTCTGAGGAAGAAGGCGCTCAAGCTGCGTTGATTGCCGCGACTCAAAACATTCCAAATGGTGCATATTGGCACAATACGCTTGGTATCGTTGATTTACCTGAAGACGATATTGCTAAAAACCCAGTAAAAGCCAATGAGCAATGGCAAGAATTAGAAACAATTTGCCGGCCTTGGTTGACAAGTTCAGAAATAAACTAATCGCTTTTATATTTTTAACATAGGATTTTTACATGGACACAGTAACCCAGGCCGCATTAGGTGCCTGTATCGCCCAAGCAGGTTTTAGTGAACGACTTGGCAGAAAAGCTCTAGTAGTAGGGACTGTTTGTGGCTTACTACCTGATTTTGACGTTTTACTCAGTGTAGGAAGTGATCATTTTACTTATTTACAAACCCACCGAGGTTGGAGTCATTCTCTGTTAGTTTTGCCCATTATTGCATTGTTTATTGCCTGGCTAGCGATGAAATGGGCAACACGACCCAAAGCTCAACTTGCAACGCCAGTCCCTAGTCATATCAATAATTTTGGCGTGTGGTATTTACTGTGTTTTTTAACGTTGATCACTCATCCATTACTAGATTTATTTACTACATACGGTACGCAAATTTTCACACCGTTAAGTAATGCCCGCTATACCTTAGATGGTGTTTCTATTATTGATCCTATTTACACTGTGCCATTACTAATAGCGATAATCATCGGGCTTATTCGTAAAAAGCCAATTAAAGATCGTAAATGGGCCGTTACTGCCTTAGTTTTTTCTAGCGCTTATTTAGGCTTTGGGCTTACTAATTCTCTTGAGGCAAAGAAGCAAGCTAATATGCAACTCACTCAACATAACTTTCAGGCGGTAGACTTACGATCCTCCCCTACCATGTTCAATACGCTTTTATGGCGAATTGTTGCAAAAGACAAAGATGGCCACTTTGCTGTTGGCTTTTTCAGCACCGTTACTAAAAAGCCGATTGAGTTTACTTTCTATAAAAACAGTGAAAATGAATTGATAAACCAAGCATTAAATAGCGAGCAAGGTAAAATTCTTCGTTGGTTTTCAACTGACTTGCTAAGAGCGGAACTATCAGAATCAGAAAATGGCCATAAACAAGTGATATTAACCGATATGAGATTTGGCTTGGTGACAAACCCTGTTTCATCATTCTTCATTGGCGTATTTGAATTTGATAACAATAAAAAGCTTTTAGAGATAAGTTCTACAAAAGCAGACCAAGACCCAATTGAACCAGATAAAGAACTCAAGTCTATTTGGTCAATGATTTGGCCTGACTCCTAACATTATAGATTCAGCACCTAAAAAGTCTTTCTATACTTTATAGTGGCTATGCGCTGGTATGTGCGTATAGCTACCTTTTTAACACGCGTTAACTGGAGCATAAATATAGCAACAAATAATGACGTGACGCAAAGTAACAATTTGTCTATTAGGGCCTATTCACTATACAATAGCGTCGTTGTCCCCCATTAAAAAAACAGCTTTGAAACACGACTTTAAACTGAGCAAACGCATACAGAAAATTGAAAGCATGGTAACCTCGCATTACGACCATATTTGGGACTGTTGTTGCGATCACGGCTTGCTAGGTATGTCATTGCTATCACAGCAAGAAAATAGCAAAGTGCATTTTGTCGATATTGTGCCAGAGCTTATGGCGACACTGAAAAATAAGCTTGAGCGTTTCTACAAAAACTTTACTTGGCAAAGCCACTGTATTGACGTTGCAAAATTACCACTAGCGCAGTATCAAGGAAAACACTTAGTCATTATTGCGGGTGTTGGCGGTGATTTAATGATTAAGTTTATAGAAGCTATTTATCAGCAACACAAACGCCTCAACATTGATTTTTTACTTTGTCCGGTACACCACCAATATGCCCTACGTCAAAAGTTAATTAAATTGGATTTCAGCTTAAAAAATGAAGTACTGATTGAAGATAATCGACGTTTTTATGAAATATTACATGTTTCATCTACGAGTAATATAACAGCCAACATAAGCCCTATAGGCGATAATATTTGGTGTGCTACTGATGATTACCAAGCTGCAGTAGTTGACAAGTATTTAACAAAAACTTTAAGCCATTATCAACGCATTCAGCAAGGCAAGAACAACAACGTACAAAACATTATTGATGCTTATCGCGCTATAAAACCCTAAAACAAACGCTACATCAATAATTTTATCGCTGTAATCTGCTACAATACTTTCTATATTTATCGTAATAATAATCTTCAATCATATGGCTAAAAAATCACTTACTATTCGTAAAAAAACGATATTCGACGGTGTTTTCGCTAAATACTTCTTAAAATTTTTATTTACTTGGTGGTTCAAACTTAGTGGTTGGAAGCTTTGTAAAAATGTTCCTGAAGGTGCAGGTGTTACTATCGCAGCTCCTCATACTTCAAATTGGGATTTCTTTTACGCACTTGGCGCCGCGATACAGCAAGATGTAAAAATATACTTTTCCATTAAAGACAGTATTTGTCGAGTACCTTTACTAGGTACATGGTTAATGTATCTTGGCGCAATTCCCATTGACCGTTCAGAGCAAGGCACAGGGCAAGTGCAACAAATAAAAGATTTCATTAATAGTCAGAAATTACAACGCGTGTTTTTCTTATTTACGCCTGAAGGTACCCGTGGCACAGTGCCAAAATGGAAAACTGGTTTTTATCATGTTGCCCAAGGCTGTGGATTACCAATATTTTTAGCAAAGGTTGATTACCTTAGTAAAGAATCAGGTGTTTTTCATAGCTTTACCTTAACAGGTAATAAAGATGACGATATTAAGGCCATGCAAGCCTCTTACGAAAGTATTCAAGGTAAATATCCTTTGGATCAATACCCACCATATACTGGCCGCATGCCAAATTTATCTGAAGCTGAGGCCAAGATAATTACGGCCTTGTATTCAATTAAAGGTGTCGCCACTGAGATGGAAATTACCGCTAAAGCTAAACTCGGAGAACTATCGACAAACATGTTAGATTTTTTGATTGCCAAAGGCATGTTAGAAAAAGTTCCTTCATCTCAAGTTAATGCTGAGCCTAGTTACCAACTTACTTTTGCAGGGAAAGGCTGCTGCTTGCATCTATCAACCAGCGTTTAGCCGCAAACTTTTATTGCGATTAAACTACACCATTATTTGCATTAATTTTCCATTTAAAGCATTACCTAAAGGGGCTTCTCGCAAGCCCCTCTTCTTACATCCTTGTCTCGCCATTTGTATTGAAAATCCATAATATGGTATAAACTTAACCTTATACGGCAAAGAATTAAGATACTAAATTATGAAAAAAATTAGTTTGCTTGTGCTGAGCCTATTTTGGGCTTCATTAACACATGCTCAAAGTAACCTAATAGTTGCCTGCATTGATGACCACCCTCCTTATCAATACTTAGGAGAAACGCCTCACGGCACTCACATTACAGCACTTGAAGTACTTGCTAATGTATTAGATAAAAAACTAACCTTTATTCAATCACCTAATTTTGCCAGATGTGTTGCTATGTTAAAAAACGGCGATGTTGACGTCGTTGCAGGGCTAAACAAAACCGAGCAAAGAGCTAAATTCGCATTTTACGCACCATTTAAAGCGGCTGATGCACTAAGAGTTATTTCAAAAGAAAGCATTATTATTAACACTTATGACGACTTCAAAGGAAAAATTATTGGCGTTGCTCGTGGTTCATTGTATTTTCCTCGATTTGATAGTGACGACACATTAGATAAAATTTCAGTGCAAAATAACCGTATTGGCTTTTCCATGTTACTTAAAAACCGCATTGACTTAATAATGCTAAGCCCAGAAATATTAGAAACTTTTTCTGAGGAAATTAAGAGCGCAAAATTAAAAGTATCACCTATGGAGCTTGAAGAAGTCAGAAATAATGTCACGCTTTTTGGTTTTAGCAAACACCACAAACTAAATTTAAATGACAAAGAACTTATTGATAAAGTAACTACCGCATACAAAAATGGGGCTTTTAAATAAGTGCTTTAAATTGCTAATTTCATAAAAAAGCCAAATACCGTTTAGTCTTTATTTTCGAGCGATAAATTTCGATAAGCTGATGGACTATGCCCCACCATTTTTTTAAAAGCCGTATTAAATGTCGACTTAGAATTAAAACCTACATCAAAAGCAATGTTAGTGACTAGCTTATCGCTTTCTTGTAACGCTTTCTTGGCCTCTTCAACTCTGAAACTATTAACAAACTGGAAAAATTTGGTATGTAAAAATTGAGAGAGTGTTTCTGAAATATGGTTTTCAGTTTCAGATATCGATTCTGAAAGCTTATTCAGTGATAAGTTATCCTGCAAATATAACTTATCATCAACCATGGCTCGCTCTAGTTTTGAGGCTATTAATTGCATTTTTTCGGTACTTAATAGTGCGACTCGTTTTTGGCTAGTTTGCGGTAAGCCTTTTTCAGATTCATTAAGTACTTTTTGGCCTAATGCTCGCTGAATAAAAACAGCGAGGACAATAGCTTCAAATACTGGCAGCACAGCGCCAGAGCCAAACCAGAACCAACCCAATGCGCCTAACGAAAATTCGATGGCATACATTAACCAAGCAACTCCCCAAAAAATTAACACTGTGCTAAACCAGCCTAATGAACGTTGCTCAATTTCTGAAAAGCGCTCCATTAGTTGTTGGCGATGGGTATTGTGAAGCTTTAAGGCCATCACTAAAAATAAGGCAGTAAATAAAATGAAGACAAAAGTTGTGAACAAGCACGTAAATACCGCTATTTTCCAAAGTTCAGGGTCTCTAGTTGTTGGATTAGCTAAAGCTAACTTTTCTGCTGGTGTTATCATAAAAATAAAAGGCAACATTGCCAATACAACGATAATGGGCCCTGATAAAGCCAATGCCCAAACCTTTTTATCTACAGCGTGATCTGGCGACATAGTTGCGTGCGCGTAAAAATAGAGTGCAGGCCCAAGTAAAACCCTAAAAGGCAGTTGTGCTCCAGCCAGCGCCGGCGCATAAACATACGCACCAGAATATATAAAAAGTTCACCAGCTAAATGCATCAACAATAACAACAGTAAACCTTTTAAAAAAACGTTTTGCCTTTCATTCGGCCTTTTAAAAACATCTAATAAAGCCAGTATTGTCATTCCCATCATGCAGGAATAAATAATTGTCGGAAAAAGGTTAACCATTAAACTACCAGATAAAAAGATTTGTTGTGCCTCCCAGTAATTGTAAATTTAAATTGCGGCTGAATCCACACGTCTTCAAATAAGTCCTATGCGGTCAATTCAGAAATTCTGCTAGTTGGCTGTATTTTGCTGACAACTAACGGCTAAAGAATAAATAAAGAGACAACGAAGCAATCACAACAAAGGGGTTGCTTCATTTCACTCTCTTTAAGTTTGAGTAGTATTTACAAGGTGATCGGTGCTTCTGACATAACAGATAGTAAAAATGGCGTAAAGCCGACCATGCCGATCATCATAAGTATTGTTATTGCAATCATCACAGTACTCGTTGCTAACTTAATATTGCTACTACCCTTTTCTTTTGCATAAAAGTATATTTGTAATACAAGAAGCGGTAATAGATAACAACCAAATGTCCAAATAGCGAAAAACGGATCACCAAATGCTGGTTTCAGTCCTAATAAATTACCAGTGACTAAATAACTAAATACGCCAAGTCGTAAAGTCCATTGTGCATTTGACACCATAAACAACCGCAACGCCCATTTTCTATGGCTAGCAACGTCCTTTTTTATCGCCAAGCGCACGGTAAGATACGCAAAAGCTAGTATCAAAAAGCCATTAACTGTAGTGCCAATGCCAGAAAGTTTTATCGGTTCAGGGTCTCTTATCCACACTAGGTAGAAACCAGAAACAGCCAAGCAAAGCACGGTTATTAAATAAACATAACCATTAACTTTATGAAATTTTGGATATGAATTACGTACTTTAGGCATCAATTGCAAGGCACCGCCAAATGCAACTATTCCAGCGCCAATAGCATGTGCTGCAAAAGCAAGATTTCCTGAAAAGTCACCAATTAGGTAAGGTTTACTCCCCATGGGTTCCCAACGATTCCAAATTTCAATGTTGTCATTAATCACTGAAAAGCCATAAAAGCCTATGATGTAATAAAAGAAAAACCACTGCCCAACTAAGGTTGTAAGAAACCAAAACATAGTAGTGTATTTCAAAGATTTATTAGCAACATGCGCAGATACTAATTTGTATGAGTCTGCTTTTTTCTCGCCATTGATTGTTAGTTGTGAGCTTAAGGCGTCACTAGGTGTATTTTCCATTATTAGGTCCTTTCCTGTACGACAATGTTGCCTAGTATGGGAAAATGACTAACCTAATGCGCCCAAATGGGCCTATTCGAACGTATTTTTTCAATTATTCTTCAAATAATCGCTTTTTAAGGTGTGAAATTTACATATCTATTATTTAAAGGGAATTTTCTGCTTAGGACTGAGCTCAACTGCCAATACCTTTTGATTGGTGTTTATGTTTTTATAAACTTTGTCAAAGATAAGATGACTTAGAGATGTTTACCTCTCGTAAAGTGCCATAAAAAAGCCGCTGTTAAGCGGCTTTAAATTATAATTTATTAAGGTTTATAATAAATTGGTGACTCGGGTCCTACAGGTAAACCAAAGACAAACACCCAAACATAAAAAAGTGTTACCCAACCAATAAAGAATACAATACTGTATGGCAACATTGTCGCAACAAGTGTCCCTATACCCATATCTTTTTTATATTTTGCTGCAACCGCTAAAATTAAGCCGAAGTAACTCATCATTGGGGTAATTAAGTTAGTTACTGAATCACCAATTCGGTACGCAGCTTGAATGGTTTCTGGTGCATAACCAATTAACATTAGCATAGGTACAAATATAGGTGCTGTTGCCGCCCATTGCGCCGAAGACGAACCTAAACTTAAATTGATTAAAGCACATAGCAAAATGAAGCCAATAAACACTTCCGGCCCAGTAAGACTCATTGCTTGCAGCAACGCAGCGCCTTTAATCGCTATAATAGTGCCAAAATTAGTCCATTTAAAGAACGCGACAAACTGAGCAGCAAAAAATACCAATACGATATACAACCCCATTGAGCTGATGCTTTTTGACATCGCATCAATCACATCACGATCGTTTTTCATCGTACCAACAACTTTCCCGTAAACAAAGCCAGGTATCGCAAATGTTATAAAGATAAAGGCAACAATACCTTTAAGAAATGGTGAACCTGCAACTAAACCCGTCTCTGGATTTCGTAAAATACCATTTTCAGGCACGATACTAAGGGCAAGTAAAATACACATCAGTAAGAAAGTAAAACCAGCCCAACGCAAACCTTTCTTTTCCAAAGGTGTTATGTGTTCAACAGTACTTGCTGACAAATCGATACTTGCTTCGCTCGGGTCATACTTTCCAAGACGTGGTTCAACAATTTTCTCGGTAATGATGGTACCTAAAGTGGCAATAAGAAAGGTTGAAATCACCATGAAATACCAGTTTGCTTCAGGGCCAACAACGTAATCAGGGTCTATCATTTGTGCGGCTGGCGTTGTGATCCCGGCAAGTAATGGGTCAATTGTACCGAGTAATAAATTGGCACTATAACCACCAGAAACACCTGCAAAAGCGGCGGCTAACCCGGCTAGCGGATGACGACCAAGACTATGAAATATCATCGCAGCCAGCGGTATTAAAACCACATAACCTAGCTCTGATGCTGTGTTTGACAATATTGCAGCTAATACGATTGCAAAAGTTACAAAGCGCTTAGAAGCGCCCATCACCATGTTACGCATTGTTGCAGACAATAAGCCAGAATGCTCAGCAACGCTGACACCTAATATCGCCACTAAAACCGTACCTAGCGGCGCAAAACCAGTAAAGTTAGTTACTAAACTCGTCACAATGCGATGTAAACCATCGACAGACATAAGGCTTACGACATGAATAACACCGTCAGGTGCTCGTCCTCTCGCGCCTTCTGGACGCGGGTCAACAACACTTAGGTCAAAAAAGTCAGCTATGCCACTACCAACAATAATGGCAATACAAAACATAGCGAATAAGGTAATTGGGTGTGGTAATAGGTTTCCTAAGTATTCCACGGTGGCCAAAAAGCGATTAAACCAACCTTTTTGTTGTTTAGTTTTAGGCTCGTTATCGGTAACCACTGAATTCATAAATATTTAGTCCATATTAAAAATACAATAGAGCGCAAGATATCATAGACAGTTCAGTTGCTCCAGTTGAATACAGACGAAATGCCAGAGTAAAGCGTTGGTTGACTGTACCTTAGAAAATTTTAATGAACACAAATAGATAAGCAACAACAGTAAAGTTGAATCAATAATTTTGCCTAGAGCAACAGTTACTGGATTAGCAACCTAAATGTAACTGTAAGTGCAACTATTTTATTCAATCAATGCCTTAATGCTCACTGTTAATCACTCTGGTAATTCTGCATATTCACGTGGCTTGAGGGTATATATATGTTAGAATTTAGCAATATTATTATTTTAGATGACTAGGCGTATTTCATGTCTGAACCTTCAACTTTCGACATTTGTGTTGAACCAATAGAGCTTTATAAACTACTTAAAATATCCAATATGGTTGGAGGTGGCGGCGAAGCTAAAACCATGATCAGTGACGGTAATGTTTCAGTAAATAATAAAGTTACCGTTCAAAAGCGTAAAAAAATTCGCCGCGGTGATATTATCGAGTTAAACGGTAAAACAATTAAGGTCGCTTACAACCCAAGTAAAAAATCAGCTGAGTTTATTAATACCGTTGTTTCAGCGAGTAAAAATGCCAAAAAGAAAAAAAGAGCCAAAAGCAAAGCTCTAGCTGCTTCATCGGAAACGGTTACTGAACCATCAAAAGAACGTTCTAAGAGAAAACCTACTGCACTTTAATTATTGGTTAAAAATATACAGTAATTAAAAGTGCCATAAAACAGCCACTTAAGAAAAATGATGTTTAGTCATAAATTAACCTATGTGGCTGTTGAAGAAGTTGCCATCGTGGTAATTAACTAAAATATCCCTAAACCACTGAAGTAAAACTCATTAATTAGCGAGTTTATGCTAAGGCGGGTTGACCTTACGAGGTTAAATTTTGTTCAAAACAAAAGATGTTTGTTCAAAGCGAGAGTATGCAGTATGGTCATTCCATGTTAATAGCGAACAACGCATTAGAAACACCTTTTAATTGCCACCTTCAGGCAACACGTCCCTGTACTTACTTTCTTTTTTTTCTTGCTCTATTTGTCTTTTTAACCGGTTTCTTTTTCTTTACTTGCTTAGGCGCTTTTGAAAACTCTTTATGAAAAGGCTGTTCTGTTACAATAGGAATCGCTTGCCCTATGCTATTTTCAATATTCGTAAGTTGCCTTACATCATTTTCTACTGCAAACGAAATAGCTACGCCACTTTTGCCAGCACGAGCCGTTCGCCCTATACGGTGTATGTAGTTTCTTGGATCCTCAGGAAGATTATAGTTAATAACCAACATAATGTTATCAACATCTATACCACGTGCCGCAACATCAGTTGCAACTAACACTCTTAAACTAGCATCTTTAAAGTTTTGTAAGGCTTCTTCTCTCATGGCTTGGGTTTTCCCACTATGAAGACTCGCAGCAGTTATGGACGATTCTTCTAGTGCTTTCACAATAATGTCAGCGCCATACTTCGTTTTACAAAAAATAAGCACTTTTTCAAAATCAGAGTTTTGCAATATATCAAATAGCAACGGAACTTTATTCGACTTTTCAAGGTGGTACACGCTTTGATTAACCAAGTCGATAGTCACGGTTTGTGCCGCAATTTCAATTTTTGTTGGCTTGGTTAATATTGCTTGTGCAAGTATCTCTATTTCAGCAGGCATAGTGGCTGAAAATAATAGCGTTTGTCGGCGCTTTGGCAGCTTTGATATGATATTTTGAACATCATTAAAGAAGCCCATATCAAGCATTGTGTCTGCTTCATCTAACACAAAAACTTCTAACGCCTCAAAATTTATATCGCCAGTCTCAATTAAGTCTAATAACCTTCCAGGAGTGGCAACTAAAATATCGAGCCCTAATGCAATAGCGTCAACTTGGCCTTGTCTGCCAACACCGCCATAAACAACCTTAGTTTTAAGCCCTAAGCCATCTGCATAGTCATCTATGTTTTGTACAATTTGTGAGGCCAGCTCTCTTGTTGGTGTAAGAATAAGCGAACGCGTACTCTTAGCTTTGATATCAATTTTATTTCGTCCAAAATTATCGATAATAGGCAATGAAAACGCCGCAGTTTTACCTGTACCCGTTTGCGCTATACCTAGCAAATCATTGCCATTAATAAGCGCTGGAATACATTCTTTTTGGATCGGTGTAGGCTGTTGGTAGCCTTTAAGGCTAAGACGGTCAACAATTGACGCTAAAAGTGGGAAGATTTTAAATTCAGACATGTTGCTTTGTTATTCTTTAGTCAATAGCCCAGTATTCTAACAGAATGATCTAACGTATTTAAGGCGTATTAAAAATGGTTGTTCCTACTGCAAACACTTGGAGCCATTTCACGGCTTGGCATCGGATTCAACTGCATGGGTGCAGGAGGTAGAATAGCGTATTAATTTAACCTGACACTCTTTTGACAGTGCTTAATCACGTCTGTGTCAGCGATTATACTTATTAGTCGTCCAATGTCGGCCAAACAAAAGGTGCAGGCTTGCGAGAAGGCTTTTCAGCTACGGTTGTTTTCTGAGAAAGAATCCCTCTGATCACATTCCCCGTTGCTTTATGCTTACTACAAAATGTTTTTAGGTATAAAATTTCAACTCTACTGCGTGCCCAAGGGGTTGTTCGGAGAAATTTCAAGCTTGATTTAAGGCGTGGCTTATTGAGGAAACAACGAATATTAAGTAACTCACCCATCTTTTCCCAACCAACTTCCTTTTCAAGCTCAATTAAAATTTGTTCAAGCTTCACACCGTGTAACGGCTCATTATCTTTATTCATTGGCGACTTAAAATCAAAAACGGCATTGTACCAAGTTTCCTAAGTATTAACAGACTTATGCCATCGCTGTGATGCCAATATAAAAAAGTGAGCTGAAAGCTCACTTTTATTTTAAAAATACTCAATAAATCAAACTTACATCTAACGTCTAAATGCTGTTAAAACATAATCATAAAACGCTGCTGGTTGCGCCAAATTTAAAATAACACTAACGGTACGAGAATTCTCTTGAGATGGATATAATGTTCCTTCATAGAATCCTTGTGTAACTATGCTTAATTCCATGCTTTGAGCCGCAGAAAACAAGTCTGGCCGAGCTAAGTAACTCACCGTTAATACATCCCACATTTCATAGAAAGACTGTCCATCAACTAAAGAATAGCTTTGATGTGCTAAGGTTGATAATGGATAGTCGTTAGCTTGTGCCGCTAAAGCATTTTTAAATTCAGTGGTAATTTTCGCTTGATTCGTTACATTTAGTGGAAATACCGTAATGGGAATATTGGTATTTTTAAACACCCAGTCAACAGCACTACTATCCCAAAAAGCATTCCACTCAGCCCAAGGGTTAGCAATTACTGGCGAAATTGTGCTTGGGTCTAAATTACCTTTTACTGGTGCTATGGCGCCCCCCATCCAAATAAGCTCATCAATAGCATTTTCTCTTTCTAACTTTTCGCTCAAAACACTTTTCAAAATAGTTAAAGGGCAACAAATAACTAGGGTAATTTTTTCCCCACTTAATAGTGCGTTATCTAACGCATTTGCTAGAAAAACATTACCATCTGGATATCCAGCAACACCTTCCTCAGTAGTTTTATTGGTGTTAGGGTTGAACTCTATCAGCTTTTCAACGCTACTTGGATACCAAGGCCAATTAGGATTATTTGGAATTGACACCAAGCATGATATTTCGCCTTGGCGAATACAGTCTTCTCGATACGCCCACGGAAAGCTATTCCAACCGCGGTCTGAACTAAGTAACAAAGGAGTATTAGGCTGCCCAATATATTGCTGTATTTTGTAGGCTGCACTCATAGCGGGGCCATATACACAATCACCATTGGTTATTATCACTCCGAGTAAATTAACATCTGCCATTGTGCTGATAAGCACGCTCGCCATGTATTCATCTATTGCCGCATCATGATTAAAAATTACATTTTTCATTGTTTATTCTCCAGCTTCAGTAGATGCTTTAAAACCCGTACGTTGTTTAGTCAATAGCGGTAACTGCCATAAAAAATCAACTGGGTACAACAATTGGTATGCCCCTTCTGGGCCTCGACTATGCGCTTGATAAAACCATTGAGGATCTGGGGGTCCCACAAAACCTAGTGCCGGTTTAGCGCTTTTAAACGGATTCGGAAATTGATTAGGCGCTAAGCCTGGTTTAGGCGGAATGGCTAACTTAACCCCTTCAGCTACAGAAGAGCGCGCATGACATGTCATGCACGAGGATGTGTTAATTTGACCTGCTTCTTGCACTGAGTTACCAACAATAATGGCTCTGCCTGTTGAGTCAGTGAAAGATGTTTGCGTTCCTTTTAATCGATAGTTTTGCCAAACCTTTGCTAAACCTTGTTGTTGAAACAACTTCATAACTTCAGGTGTTAACTTCCCGCTTGGGTAACCTTGATTAAGCAGTTTATTAGGCGCTTGATAAGCAGGCATTGCTCCAAATGAATCAAATGAGCCAGTAATGTCACTACGACCAACATTATCAACATGCTCAAACGTTGCCCAATACCACATTGGAAGATCTTTAGTCATAATCCCCCAAGCGACCATGCCAACTAATTGTTTACCATTCATTTGCCAGTAATAACGTGACTTATCTTTTTCCTCAATGGCAACCCAAGTTGTTTTAATAACTTTCGACAGTATGGGAAATTTAACCTCATTGAGCATAGCCGATTTTAGCAGTCCTTCTTGATACCAAAGTTCTTTATCAACAATATAATCAAATGCGGTTTTGTTAACGCGAACTTCTTGAATTGCATCAGCAACAAATGGCGCCGGGCTACCATGAAAAACATCATTGGGTAGGCGGTTATTTTGTAAAAGTATATTATGAATGTGCTGGTTAAAGTTTTTCCTTATTTGCGTTGTGGTATTCCATTTGGGTGCCTTGGTTGGGTCGGCATAAATATCTTCTTGTTCAATCCATGTTTCCCAAACCGTTGCACGAGCATTTACCTTTGCCTCTGTGTTTAATTGCGTAAAAAGCATCCAAGCGTATTCATCAGGTGAGTTAATTGCTTTGGCTGGCTCACTCAGTGCTTTTACTTGCCCTACATTGGCACAGGTTAATAATAAAACTAATATAACTTTGTTAATTAAATTCATTGCCTTACCTTAATATGGTGTTTTAGGGCTTCGCTTCCATAAATTAAAAGCGTCCAACGAGTTTTCAGTACTCGATTGGTACACTTTCATCATTACTCTTTGTGAATAAGGCTTGGCCATTTCTTCATATATTTCTTCATCGGAAAAAGCGACACCTTGAACTGCTGAGTCGTAGCGAGTTGCAGCAAAAATCAATTGTGGCATTCGAGCCCACGAAATGGCGGCGTAACACATAGGGCAAGGCTCCGCGCTGCTATAGATAATACAATGAGATGTTTGCCCTGGCTGGGGCAACTTACTGTCTTTTTTATTGATCTTACTTAAGTCGAAAACCCCGAGTTGTTGGCATGCTGCACGAATGGTGGTTACTTCAGCATGTGCCGTAGGGTCGTTCCATTTAGTAACATGGTTGTGATTTTTCCAATACCGTATAACTTCATTACTTTCATCGTCAATTTGTAAAATTACAGCACCAAATGGGCCACCACCACCTGCTAATCCTTCTTTTGCAGCTTCACAGGCTAAGCTCATCCACTCATCAGATTCAACTTCAACATTGTTATATTCACTGTTTAATTTGATGTTAAATGTTTGGCTTGGTAAACATTGGCATTGCTCTTTGTTGTCCAAAGTACATTGAGGGTCGTAGCCATTCCAAGGTTGGATATAAGTTGCAGCATCTTCGATGTTAATCGGCGCAGGTACTCCTTGATAAGGTCGCCCCACTTCAACTGCTTGCATATCGGTATATTTGCTATCATAGCTATAGCAAAACTTTGCATCATTATCTGAATTAGACATAAGCCACCTCTTTACTGGTAACTTCAGCCATTGCTGTTAAATATTGTGCAAAAACAGCACTCTGATTAGCGGCAATAGCAATTTTTACGGGAGAGCCATTAATTGCATCAACCTCAATTTTCCCCGAGGTATCATTTGCTTCATTGAGGGTTTGTACGATAGATATACCAAATATTTCTGTTGAAACCAGCGTTTCATCAACCAATACTGATGCCGCCAACGGATCCCAAAATTCTAAATAGGCATCTATGCCACCAACAATAGTGGGGCTATCAAGTATTTGAGTAACAAATGTCGCAGCTGAAGTATCAATTTCTTTTAATTGATTCACAAATGCTTGAGTAATTGGCACGTCGTTACAAGCATTTAGCGCCACAAGCGTTATATCTAAACCGCTACTTAAAACGCGTTGTGCTGCTTGTACGTCGACAAAAATATTCCACTCAGCAACAGCATTGGTGTAATACGGTGTTTTTCCTAATGTGTCTTGAATATTACCCTGTGCACCAGGGCTAATGTATTCCGGCAGTAGGTTGCCACCCATCATAACGACTTTCCCGATATTACTTAACGAGTTAGTGTTTAGTTGCGATAGTGCTTTGGCAAAATTAGTACCGCCGCCTATCAACAAAAAAGCGATTGGATTTACTGCTGAACTTATCGTTTCCGCCATCCACTGAGAAGCTTCGGTTTCCGTATAAGGATTAGGATTTACTGCCGGAAATGTTACGCCATAGTGCGCATTTGCTGCGCTTCTAACATCATACGGAAAAACATTACTGTAAATCATTGGCGAAGTTGCGCCGGCAAATACAGGAATTTTTTGTGTTTCGGCGTCAAACAGGGTTAGCATATTACGGACGTTATCAACGCCCTTACTTAGGTGAGCTGCTCCGCATCCGGTAACCGTAATGCCAAGAACATTGATTTCTTTATGCTGCAACAAATAAATCATTGCCATGTAGTCATCAAAATCTACATCGGTATCAATTATAACGTCCATATTTACTCTCCATCTTGTTTTCTAAGTTTCATCAGAATAGTTGTTCATACTGGCAACTAAATCATGAACATCCTTAAAAAGCGCAAAGAACGATATACATTCAATTTATGGTTAGAATCTATTCAGTTAGCAATAAATGGGAAATTTGAAAGACAAGGGAGTGACATCCTATGTGGTTCAATGATACATCCATATATCAAGCTTCACGTTTTTAAACCTTTAGTGCCAAAAATACGATTACAATTTCCTTGTAACTAAGTCGTATAATGTGACATATATCACTATAGTTAAGGCTTATTAAAAAGCTAATTTAAATTATGTCTTGTCTGCATCTGTAGTCGGTGAAAATTAATATTTCAGCGCTGAGGCGGGTTAGAGTTCGTTGTTCTTGAGTACCTAAATATACCAACAGATAAACACAGAAGGTTAACGATCACCAAAGTCTGCTTGGGATTTGATTCTCTGCTTGGCGTCGGGGTGCCGACTACACGCAAGGGGGAAATAGACACAGATCTCCCCCTTGCATCCCCCACTGTGCCCTACTCAGCAAAACATTTAATCATCAACTAGCGTAAACCTAGATGCCTGCCGATTTATCTTCCATGAACAACGGCAGCCCTCGACGTCCTGTCTCGGTTCGAGGTCTACTTATACTAGTTGCTAATTAAATTGCTGAGATGGGAATTTAGTGATCGTTGTTCGGTCGCGAGAATAATTAGATTGAGAGGTTCACGGAAGAGTAGCGATCGCCCTATCCTGCTTGGGAAAATGCTGAATAAAATAATAATGTTCAGCTATTGCTGGCAGGATGCCAGCAAAGTGAAGTAGCACATGGATGTGCGTTCTGAGCGTTAGCTCGATACATTATTATTTTATGAAGAATACATTTTTCAGCAGCGCCGGGAGTTTCCAAAGAGGGCTCGGCGTTTAGCCTTCTTTGGGTGCCGTCGCCACCGCGACAACTGAATTAAAAATACTGTTTACTAAAATGATTTCAAGTAATAGAATCAAAACAGCGAATAAAAAAGGAATTTAATTTGAATAAAATTAATGAGTTATTACTTCAAATAGCTAAACGAGCGGAAAGAAAGGATGATGACTACCTCGTCAAATCATTTGTTCAGCTGGATCACGTTTTTACTTTATTAAAATGTGAAGATAATCAGATAATCCATGGGAGGCGTGGAACTGGTAAGACACATTTACTAAAGTACCTAAAGAATAAAGTTTCCAAAAATAACGAAATTGTTATTGAAATAGACATGAGAAGCCTAGGTTCAACAGGTGGAATTTATGCAGACTCAAGCATAAATATCAACGAACGAGCCACCAGATTACTTTCTGATACTCTTTGCGAAATTCACCAAGAACTATTAGAACAAACAAGTAATAACCCCAGTTGTGATATATCTAAAACAATCCCTTACTTAGATGACTTTATCGAACTTTCAACAAATATTGCTATTGAAGGCGCTGTTGCTATTGAGGAGATGGTAGGTAGCAATTCAGAAAATAAAAATTCAAATAGTGTTAGCCTATCGGCAACGCCATCATTGAAAATAAGCTCTAACAGCTCGAATATAGAAGCGCAATCTTCTTCCAGTAAGAGCACTTCTACTGGCAGAGAGAAATTAAAACTACATTTTGGAGCTATCACCAAAACACTTCAACAAATAACTAAATTAGTACCTAATAAAAAAATATGGATACTTTTAGATGAATGGAGTGAACTTCCTTTAGATCTGCAACCCTTTATTGCAGATGCTTTAAAAAAAATACTTTTTGCTATTCCAAGCCTAATAATCAAAATAGCGTCAATCGAGCACCGTTCTAAATTTAGAACATCACATAATGGATTGAATATCGGATTAGAAATTTCTTCCGACGCATCAACATCGATTAATTTAGATGAATATATGGTTTTTGATAATGATAAAATCAAGGCTATGAATTTTTTCAAAGAACTAGTACATAGGCACTGCGTAGCACTCGATAAAGAAAATATATGTTCAGAATCTTCACAGAAATTTATAACAGAAACATTCACTCAGAATTCTGTTTTTGAAGAATTTGTAAGAGCCTCTGAAGGAATTCCAAGAGATGCAATCCATATAATATCTAATGCAGCTATCCATTCTGAAAGTAAGAAAATATCAATTGCTTCAATTAGACAATCCGCAAGGAAATGGTATTCAACGAATAAAAGTAAAGATATAAACGCTCATGAAGAAGCGGTACATTTATTAGACTGGATAATAAATAAGGTTATTGCAGAAAAGCATACTAGAGGCTTCCTAGTTAGATCTGACGCCAAGGAAGATTTACTCGAGTTTCTTTATGACTCGCGAATTATTCATCTTGTTAAGCAAGGTGTTTCAGCTAAAAGTCACAAAGGAAAACGGTTCAACCTCTATGTATTAGATTACGGCTGCTACGCCGATTTACTTTCAACCAAGGATGAGCCGAAAGGAATTTTATATGAAGAAGGTGAATATATTGAAATACCTAAAATTGACTATCGAACAATTAACAACTCAATTTTAGATATACAGCAATATAATACGACAGGGACTTTACCTTTATTTAATACTACAGACGACATTTATCTACACACTAAACATAATGGAAACCGGCTGTTATTGGAAAAAGAAATTGATCGTGATTTTCTAAATATGCTGCCAAGTAATTTCAATCAATTGAAGATTAAAGATACTGTTTATATTCCTATTATATTTTCAGGTTTAGTAATAAGAACTAAATTAGGGCATGAAAGAAGTACAGGCTCCGAAATTACTGATACATTTAATCAGTACCTTTCTGATTCAAATAGGCTAAAAAAGCCTAACAATATATCTAGAGCGTTACGTGATAATCCAATAGTTAAAGCTGAGAAATGGCTAATAATCCACCCTTCTGGCAACACAAATGTATTTTCTTTATCAAGTGATTGGAAGTGTCATTGGGACGAATACTTTAAAGTTAACAATTTATTCCATTCAACATAAAAAAGCGAGCCTCAGCTCACTTTTTATTATTCTATATCAATGAGGATCATTAATGAAGTTGGTTAACTTACAGACTGATTTTTTGAGTATTTTCACCAAAATTTACTAAAGGAAGTTGGTTAACTTAACAAAAAAACAAACTTAATAAACATATCATTATTAATTAAGTGGGTTAAGGAGGTTATCTTAATTAGAGTATTAAAACGACTATTTAAGCAACCTCTAACTCCATAGATTGAAGTCGATCTTTTAAGTCTTCCAAGTATTTATCATCTTTACACAGCTCAATCGCCTTAGCTAAATCTGCTTTTGCTAATTCATATTCTTTTTTTGCAAGAAGACACTGACTCCTCAATTCATAATATATAGAAATTCTACCTTTAGCTTTTTCATCTTCTAATGCATTTTTTAACGCACTTTCTGCACAACTTAAAGCTTGGGTCAAATGTTTTTCACTATCTGGAGGTGTACTACCTTTGCCAAGTCCTAATAAAGCCTGCGATTTCCGATATAAAGTCCAATGTGATGTTTGCTCTTTTAGAGACACCTTTGCCAATACACTAAGAGCCTCATTATACTTTGCTGATATAATATAGGACTTGGCCACAGCCCTAGCATCGAAAGATTTAAGTTTAGCCCGAGAAGCTAACT
The DNA here is from genome assembly GCA_913058245.1 of uncultured Colwellia sp. Taxonomy (GTDB): domain Bacteria; phylum Pseudomonadota; class Gammaproteobacteria; order Enterobacterales; family Alteromonadaceae; genus Cognaticolwellia. The sequence goes on along the minus strand of CAJXQJ010000001.1, from coordinate 115,153 downwards.
TATCGGCAAACCTTAAACTAGCATCAGACAACCTCTTAGAAATCATCTCCCTACTTTGACGAGTAGCTGCATCAGAAATATTAGCTAATGCTTCACAAGCACTTACCCATTGCTTTTTAGAGACGAACTCTGGAGGTAGTTCAAGCATATCAGGAATACTTTCAGCCAAATCTATACAACAGTCACTATGGTGATAGCTAAAAATAGAAGTAAATGAAACAAATGCCTCGTAGAATTGATCTAACCCTTCCATACTTGACATCGTTATTAAGTCAGCTAATTTTTGAACTTGTTCTGGACTATTCGAGATCTCACTTCCAACGCTATTATAAGATCTTATCCTAGCTATTGCAGCCAATGATACCCGGAGAGGGACTACTGAAGAATCTGACAAGATATCCTTAACAAGTTCTTTTATGGATAAGTTCCCTGCACTTTTAACTCGTGGACTAACTCCATACTGACTTCCTAAGTGGGCTATTTGCCCATGAATTGCATGCCAATTTGGCTTTAACTTAAGCAGTTCTTCAAAGCAATCCAATGACTGTTCGTGTTTTCCGCATCGCCTTAAAGCCTTTCCTCTATGATGAATTAATTCTGCTTTGATTTCATCACATTGATATATATTTAAGGCTGACTCGTAATCTTTAGCACAGTTTTCGTAGTAATCAGTTCGAGAATCCTGAGCTATTGAGTAAGAATAAGACTCTTTAGAATCAATAATACACATGACTTCTGCTAATGATAACTCACTTGTCAATTCTTTGTTATATAGCTCATCATGGATGATGTTTTTGTAACTATCTTCAATTTGAAGAAGGCTATATGTTAACCAATCTACCTTTCCATTATGATTGTTTTCTACTTCATTTCTAATCTGTTTCTTAGCTAAATGAACTTGCCGAAGTATACTAGGAGTCATCTCACCAGAGGCTATGCCAACATAATCAGCAATCGCATTTACCATATAACTTTGTTCTTCATGTTCTCTTACCGCAATTGCTACCAAGTCATGCAATCTTAATATACCAGGAGTGTTGGATTGAACGATTATAGACAGGCTTTGAAGGTTACATAGTTCTAATTTTTTAATGAAAAACTCTAAAAAATCGGAATCGTGAAAATTCAGTTTTGCATTGGCAATTTTCTTTAGTGCTTTAAGTGTAGCGGGAGGGACCTTCTTCAAAATCCTATTTATTATTGACTCTCCTTTATGATCCATAATGTCAACAGGCACATCTAAAACGTCTCGATAAAACTTATCATTATTATGCTTTTCTTTTGAAATTACCTTTCTTGCTAGAGCTAATACTAAGGGAGAAAAGCTGCATGCCTTTAAAAATTCATCGCATGCTTCACTAATATTTTCAGGATTTTCGCCAAGTATTTCAATAGCCTGCTTTTTCGGAATATTTGGCTTTGAGATATATAAATTATTGTCAGGATCACTTAACTGGGAACTTAGAATAACAATTCCACCTAAGGAAATACCTTCTTGCAAGTCCCTAAAATCACTAACATTTAATATACGTTCAATGCTATCAATAACCAAGATGGTTTTAGATGAATTAAATGTTCCAACAACATTGATTGGTTTACCGCCACGAGTTCTATGTATATCGCTAAGAGTATACCCATCTATCCAATCATCTCCATTAATCCATAATTGATTGTCAAATTTTTGAGTACACCTATTAACATAATCAATCAAAGCTTGTGTTTTTCCTGAACCACTAGTACCAGATAAAATACCAATACTTTTTCCACTTTCGAAATGTTTTTCTAATACACCGTGAGTAAGAGTGTCATGCACATGATGCTCACAAAGAGGCGCAACTTTGTGTGATTGTTTTATAATAGGTAAGTCAAATTCTTCCATTAATTTATCGACGACTTTATCAGCAGCCTTTATCGGTAGATTTTTAACTTCTTTTGCGAGCTCACCATTATTTTCATTTTTACTTTTAACGACTTGAGCAACTGTTTCAACAACATAAACAAAGACACTTAATAATATTAACGACCAGCCCCAAACTCCGTTTGGTTCTGAAAGTGGTACCTGATATTGAGGGAAAATGGATTGATTAGCTAATATCCAATTTATTATTTCAATCCATAATGGAGGATTTAGAAAACCTAACCCTGTAACTAGTAGAGGCCAAATAACTACTTTTGCAAGTGAAGGTCTGAAGTATGCAATGATGAAAGAAAAGAACTGTTTAAGCGCTTTATTTATATCAATTTGGAACACTAAACTCTCCTTGAGGGGGCGCTATTTTTATGGTTATAACATGAATTACCTGGTGAACTTATCTTTAAGAATTGATTAAACCCACCACCATTAGTCTATAAAAAATTCTTTTATAAAACAATAGCTTTACACATCCTTTAAAATACTAATAAGTAGATAAAAAGGTTAGTTTGATAATTCTGATATTATATAGCAACCAATTTAATAATGCCTTTTCTAAAGCCCTAGCCCCTTCGACTCAAACTTGAACGATTCAAAAGATACTGTAGTAATAATATCGAAAGTATCTTTGATTTTATCCGCTCCTGGTACAACAAAAGCAGGACTACAATGAATTAAAGTATCAATAACACTTTGGGGCACTTCTAGAGAGAGGGCTGAATGATAACGCCACTCTTTATTACTGATGTCTCTGGTATTTCCTACATCACAACGACCATCATCAAGCAAATTTCGGAAGGTATTCCATTCATACATAGCAATATTTGACTCATCCACCTGGAAGTCTAAATTGCAAATATTGTGGACAATTAAATATTCTGTATTTGAAAATGTGCAATCCGTCACCCCTAAAGATTCTAAGTGTTCATTTAAAAGAGACTTTTTATGTAATTCCTTTGCTGAATTCAACTGACGAACGGCTTTCTTTATACTCTTTTTAGTTTTAGTTGAATACCAATGGTCACCTGATAAATAAGCAAGACCTCCTGCTAAAATGTACTTTATTTGAATAAAAAAATATTTACCTCTTCGTTTATCTCTAATAATCAAATCAACATCTAACTTTTCATCACCATGCAATTTTTCCTGATATGTCAATCCTTCAATGAAGTCATATTTATCTTTGTAATTATCTTTCTTACCCCAAATAGATAGCTCGAACTCCTTGCCTGATAAATTGTTAAAAATACCAATATCTCTATCTGAAAGTTCATTAAATGCACTTTTGACAATAAATCTTGACTGATATGATATTGACTCAGTCAGTAAAGTTACTTTTCCATATTCTAAGGAGAAAACCCTATCTAGAGCATTCATCGATTTCATCAGCTTATCTAGTTGTTCTAATTTATCTATATCGATACCAAAGTTTTCTAAATCATCAGTTGATACATCCGACTTATTCAATTTTAATCTGCTCCAATACAACACAGTGATAATTAAGCAGTAATTATGAATCATATTGTATATGGGAAGTTGAGAGAATTTTTCACTTGGCATGCCAGTAGATATTGAGAAAAATTTATCTCTAAAATTTGTAGCTATAAGCCCCAAAATAGACTTAACGCTAATCGAATTTAGATCACCATCGGGTACAAAATCGAAATACGCCAGGTTACTCATATTACTCATTGATTCAAAATGATTAGCTACCCAAGTTCCTAAGAGATTGCTCTTCGCTCTTTGTGACTTTGGATAAAAATGACATATTCCATTTTTAAACATCACTGAGCTTATTCCGGTGAACACCAAATAGATATTTTCACTTAACCAGTAAAACTTAATTAATTCTAATAATTCACTACTGTAAGGCTCTTCATGTCCTCTTTTGGATATTTCAAAATGTTCGATTATTCTATCTAGTTGTATATTTAACTTCTCAGATCTATCTGTAACCCCATAAACGGATACGTCGGTATTTACAATTTTTTTCGAGTTATCGATGCAACTTTTCCCAAAAGCTTTTGACTCAACTTCTAATTGATAAAGAGCTTTAGGTAATAGTGTAAACAAGCCTTTCTTTATTTCTTCAAAATGCTCAGCAAGCTCAAATAGCTGCTTGATTTCATGACTAGCTTCCACGCCTTTGAATGTGATTTTCACATATTCAGCAGCATTAAATTCTAAGGGGTTTGAGAGCAAGTAAGTAAGAGCTGATGATGGACCTGATTTCAAATTAAACCACATTAATGTACTGCCTATAATTGCCTAAAAAAGGAAGTAAGTAACCTTTTTAAAGATGTTACAATTGTGGTTGCAACTTATGCAACCATCCTATAAATAGCTGTTAATATTTTTTCACTATATAGATGCCTTGGTTACCGTGTGACTTAAACAATTAAGTCAATATAACACCAGCTAGTTTTCTATATATAGCTTGGCAATTTTTTCAAATAGTGAACTTTTACTCACTTCATTTATTTTTAAAATATCTTCAGTGAACGAATTAAAAAACAAATGTGTCACGGATTGTTCTAAAGCATTTAACAAATCACCATTACTATTGAAAGTGAGTAAGTTATAGATACGATTTTGCTTTGCAATATCTTGATTAGGTCTTTGCTTTTGGGCTACAAAGTAGAATAAATCAACGCCAGCTTCTTGCAGGTAAACATGATGATACTGCTTGCGCTCTTTAGGCAACAAATAATAGGGCAACACAGAACTTTCAATACTGCTTTGTCGATTTACTGTTCGCTCATCACTTTCCGCAACTGAAATGGAATCAACTAAGGTGTTACCAATAACTTGAGGCACACGTATTGTGCTATATGACGTAAGTAAAACATCATTATCTTCATCGTATAAATAGAAACTACCGTTGTGAAAGTTACGTTCACCAAAAAAAGAACACTCTAATTTCAATCTAGCTTCAGATTTAATCACCTGGTTATTTGTTATTTTTAATACATTGTCTTTTATCGTCACTTCAACAACTGATGCAAAAAAGTTATTTTTTCTTCTTGCCGTTTTTCTTACATAAACAAGCTTTAAGCTTGCACTAGGCAAGTTAATGTCTGTAAATTGCTGATTAATGAAGACACTCTGTTTTAACCACAGTTCAGATTTAATTCTTTCTAACTTATAGGGGGATATCGCATAGCGTTCTTCATCACCTTTTACTATCGATTCTTTATCCGATTCAGAAAAATTTAGCCCCTGTATAACAACCTGCGTTTGTGATTCAAATTTATCAATTTTTAATCGTGTATAATAATCAAGGTTCTGCTTTTGCGAAAAATTTGTATTACAATAAGCATCCCAAAAGCCAGTAAACACTCTATCTGGCTCACAAGATAAAGTGATACTAGAATTTCCATCCCCTTCATTTAATACGATATAACTTACATCCGGTGACATATCTTCAATTGCTAATGAAGGCTTAACAACTGACAGACCTGTTTCCTCGAACTCTGAATGAAGCTGAGATAAAGCTTTATCTTTTTTCACCGGGTCAAAATCACGCCCTAAATTATCTATTAGAACAATGTTTGAGGGATGCTCTTTTTCAGACTCTAAAAATTGATCAGTTACATGCGTTGCATTAAAGATGCGTGGTTCGAATGCTATATCTATTCTATTTAATATGCCTTGCAATATGTCAGAGATAAGGTTTTGTGCATAATTAACTGAAGCAGGATACTTTTCACCAAAAGACATAAACTTGCGTTTGGAGAATTTCGTGGCGCTGATATCTCTACTTGCCTGATAGGAAAACTCTTTGTTTTTAAATAACGCTTTTGTCTCATCTAGATCTGCTGTTACAGCTTCCAACCTTTGAGTTTTAAACACCTTCTTCTTCAACTCAAAACACAATTCTTGAGTGGGCGAAAAATAAATTTCAGGCTTAAGCACCTCAAAATATGCCGTTCCATTCTTTTTTTCTCGACCAGACCTTTGCACGCTTAAGTAAAGCTCTGCGTTGTAAAAGCTTGGAGAAAACTCATATTTATCCTTGGCTTGCTCCATAAACTCAGTCTTAAGCTGCAAGCTAATTAGTCCAGATATCAAACGCTCTTTTTGTGGCTTACTTAGTTGAGATAATTCCTCAACCAATACATCGTAGTTAGGTAAAATATGAGTTAAATAGAAAAAATATACTTCATATGAGCCATTGTTATATAGCTTTACCATCTCATATTGAACATTTTTATCCTTAGATAGTTCTAATTCTCTACGGATTGATATTTTTATCTCCCGATGAATCCTTTGCTCAAACTCAGCTTGGCTCTTTTCCTCTTTAACGAAGGATTTAGACTTACAGCCTATGTATAAATCACTATTAAGCGATTGAAATAGTGCCGTTATAAGATCGTTGAGTTCACCGTTAACATCGATAATATTAGTAGTCGCTGCCGGCATATTATTGGCAAGAAGAGTACTTTGATAACTCATTACACATTTCCTTGTAGTAAGGTTGATACAACACTGTTGAGTGCAACTCTTTGTTTAAGTTGGCTACCTTCAAAATATGGCGTGATCTCACCATCCCCATTTCTTCTGTGTTTTGGTTTATAGCTAGATTCTTCTTTAAAAAGGTTCAAATAGTAAAGTTTTCCGCTGCTATCAACCTCTTGCTCATGGTTCAATGAGTTATTCTCCAAGCGACCATTTACATACATGTAATGAACTTCATCATACTTACCACCAACGTAGCCTGAGATAGTATTAACCTTTGATAGTGCTTTTTTATGAGTACTTTTGGAAAGCACTGCTTTATCTAAACTAGATGACCAATTTTTAACATCAATGCATAACAGCATTCCCTCGACTTCTACATAAAAGTCAAAAAGCTCATACGCTCTTTTTCCAACCCTTTTAATAACTTCCTGAGTAGATAGCGGAGTAACGTTAAGTTTATCTAGGAGCATAGAAAATAAGTGTTCTCCTACATTACCTTTAATCAATTTGATAAATTTAGGATGAGGTAAATACTTTTGGAAAGCACCTAAGGATATTGATGCACTTTCACGAACGAGCGTTGTGACAAGGTTATCTTGAGTGAATTCCATTTTACTGGTGTAGTCTAAAGATATCATTTTTTCTGGACGATATAGGCGATCGCCATTGACTATATCAGTCAATACTTCTGGGGATTTATCGCTGTAACAGAGCTTTAAACTCTGCTTATTTCCGTCTAACCGTATGTACATTTTATCAATTGCTGCGGCGACCAATTTATCACTTTTTGCTATTTGAGATGCTTGTAATTGTTGAATGTACTTTTCTGGGTTACTGACAGACGTTATCTTTCTTAATAATTCATTAAACTCCATAGAATCATCATCACCTCTTCGGGCGTCTTCAATAATCTCGGGGACTGTTACTTCAAAAAATTCATTCAAAAGCTCTCCTGATGATTTGACCTCTAATTCAAACGCCTCTCTCTCAGACTCTGTTTTGAATCCGACCTCAAGGCTTCTTTCGTGACATTCAGTTTTAAAGCGATGATTTAGTAACGACATACTTTCGAAAAAAATGTCATTTTTAGGGTCTTTAGATAACCTCGAAAATTGAACAGCCGCTATATCAGCAATATCAGATGCCATATATATTTCACTAAGCATATTCGCATCTTTTCTTTCAATGCGACCAATGGCTTGCATAATAGCTTTCAGTAACTCAAGTTCATGTTCATAATTCAAGAATCGGTAATCTTTACCATGAACGAGATTTACCTCAAACTCGCTAAGTGCTTTGTCTTCAGAAGTATCTGAAATGCGCTTCATTATTGATAGACAATTAGCTAACGAATAAAGCGTTTTTTCGCCGGTTGCACTATCTTTTATAACTTGGCTCCAGAAAGGAGAGTTAACTAACACCAGTCGCTCAAAATCAACCTCGAATCTACTCCCCGGTTCATTGAGGTATTCAACAAAATAGTTTAACCCTGTGCCGGCACCTTTGTAGGTAGACATAAACGCCAACTTCAAATTGTTTGAATCAACTTGAACAAACTTTCTAACATCAACCTCTTTATTAAGCTCAGCATTAAAAAGCACAGTTTGAATTACAGGTTTACCTTGGAAAGGAGTAAATTGGAATATTCTTCCCTTTTTATCTAACCCTCTAAATCCTTCAGGTTTAGCAGCTTTTCCTGCCCTTATTGCCATTACATATTTTTTTAAGGATCCTAAAAAGTTACCCGATAACGCTAAAGATAGTGTATGTTTTCCATCATATGCACAAAGTAACCAGGCTGATAATTGCCTTTTAAATTCAATCGTTTTGTATTTATCTTGCTTATAGCTGTAATCTTTTAACTTGCGATACCAGAGCTCAAAAGTAGCCTTAAAATCATCTGTGAGTACACGTTCATCTATAACTTCACGGTTTTCATCAAACACGTGAAACTGAACTTTCCTCAATTCAGCTCTTGTTTCTCTTAAATTAACGAGTGTATCTTTTGAATTTGAATCTCTAACAACAATTTCTACGCCTAGGTTATTAGTACCTTCACAACAGTATTTTCTCAAAAAAGGTTGGTTATATTGACCAACAATATTTTTATTTATGCCACTTGTAGCACTTAGCGCTATTACTGCATTTTGTGTATTGTGCAGCATCCGTAGAATTGAAACTTCGGGTTGCTCTTTAATTAAGTTCAAAGAAAAATTTACATAAGTGAGCTTTTCTAATGACGGCTCTCTAAATTCAAGTAACTTTTGTGGGATTAAAGAAAACACCGTTTTTGGGTGAAAGTATGTATAAAAATGATCAATCTGAATTTCCTCACTCTCATCAGGGCGATCAAACATGCTTTCAACTTCAGATGCTACCGTTCTGGCTTTCTTCATGAATTTGTATAACGGGTAGTTTTGGCTACTATCTCCGCCTTGTTTCAGTGACTTAACAAATTCAGATGATGATTTGAACTCTTTAGCTGCTGCTGCTAAAACCGCCATAGTTACTTGATAAACATCATGCAGCGATAAAGTGTTATCAGATTCATCGGTAGTATAATAAAGCTGGCATGTACCCGTACCATGAGCTAATCGAACTTTAATTCTTTTTAGGCCATCTTCATTAAAATAACGCTTAGGGGTAAAACAAAAAGCATTTCTTGTTAGATTAATTATTTGCTCTGCATCACCATGCCTTATCTGAACAAAATCAATATTTCCTGCAAATGTAGTTAAGACTGATTTCAAATTGAGACCCGCCGATAAATCACAATATTTAGAAAGGTTATCTTTAATCTTTTCTATAAAAGCTAACTTATCAGCGTAAAATGGCGTGTATTCAATATCACTTTCAACGGTTTCCGTTGCTTGCATATATATTCGATAAACACCGGCAAATACATGGGCTAGCTGAATGTCTGGGGTAATTAAAGTAGTCGTTGCAGAATCAGAGAAAAGCTTGTGTGCATCATGTAATTCATCGATGACAACTGTAAAGCCTATTCCTTTATCACGGAAGTAATTAGAATCATCAGCCTCGAAAAAGTCCTCTTTTAAAAACTCGACTCTTTTCTCATGTTTATCAGACAGGTGAATACCGGTTCTAATATTAGAATCCGTCAGATGCTTTTTTCCACCAACAATGCAATCAAATGGCATTGATTTAAAGGAAAACAGTCCTTGATGATTTTTTTGAGGCAACCGAATATTAAGATCAAACTTGTTAGTTGTAGCAAGCATGATACAAGGTTTAACCATTGCTACAGAAAACGGAATACAGTGTTTAATAATTGCAGTTCGAAGCATGTCTAATTCAGTATTAGACTCAAACAAAGCCTCTAAATCCACGGGGGAAGAATTATAATTTAAGCAGGCCAAAGATAAATCAAACAACGTTTTTTCCATATTTCTGCGCTGTTCTTCAAGTTGCTTCTTCAAGTCACTTATAAGCTCTGCATTATCCGCTTCATAGGTTTTTACCTCCGTATTAATACGGTTTTGAAGTGATTCAACTGTTCTTACTGACTGTGCAAGCCTAGTTAACCCTTTTTCTAATGATTTATACTTGGTTTTCTTCTTAATCCACGTTGTGTAAAGAACACTATTTTTTATTTTTTCGCCATTTGGTGAGCTAACCCAACTCTCAAAATCGAGATCTGTCAGATCTAACATAGAAAGAAACGCGACAAACTCAATACCGGCGTTGTGTGCTTTACTAACTAAGCTTGAATCAAAATCAAATTGTGATTTTTGTGGACTAACAAAAACAAGATTTGTAAATTGACCGCTAATATTTGGCTTAATGGAATAATCGATGTACTCGGAAATAACACCGTAGGATTTACCAAAGCCAGTACCATCATTTGATTGAATCAAACAAGGCCTATTGTGGTTAGTTACATTATACAATTGGGATGCATGAGCCCTATATTTATTAACTGCATCTTTCAGTTTATTTTCGGGTTGTAACTTACCAACGGAAACAGCTATAGGTTCGTCTTCTTGAAGGTATGTTCTGTCTGAAAATTGATACCCTTTAGCACCATCATGAACTAGAAGACCTGCCCTAACTAATTCATACTTTATATTCAGTTCACTTACCTCGAATTGCACACTTAATAGAGATAAGCAATCTTGCAGTGGACTATTGATTTTGATCAATTCGGTTAGTGCCAACTCAAGTTGAGTTGCTCTTTCTGTAGATAATTTTTCAAATTGTGGATGAATACTAAACTGCTCAATAGAAACGTTAGCATCTCTTTTATAAAAAACACCATCTCTATAACTAGTACGGTTATTAGCCTTAAAAAATCCCATTTTAGCTAACATGAATAAAACAGCACGAGGTTCTTCATCAACTTGTTCAGCAATACAATGTATTACCTCACTTGACTCATTTACTTCCTTCAAAGCTATTAACTTTTTATCATGCACCTTAGCAATAACAAATAGCTGCTCTTTTTTTCCATTAGTCCATTTCATGAATAACCTCTAATACTATTAATCTTCAAATTACATTACATAATAAGAAATACCGTAGTTTTGCCTACCAGCAGTAATTACATTTAAAGCCACTAAAACACTTAGCCTTTCGGTGGATATGGATCATTACCGTAACTATTTTTCTCTCTGATTTGACCGTTCTTACCATGTATTAGCATTTCTGAACCTTGATTCTGTGCGATAGAGCGAGCCTGTGCTGCCGCTTCTGCCTGCGTGCTGTGAACTGATGTAGCTTTAGAGTTACCAGCGCCTTTAACAGCCCAACCAGAGTCATGTGGTACTACATGTTGATTTTTTCCTGACATTTTCTACCCCTTAATAAACAATTTAATAAACCTATATAACAAACATATTAGGGTGTTCATTTAACACCCTTTTCAGTTCAAATAACAATCTACCGTATACTTATGATACAGTCAAGATCCAATTATAAAACAAATATAGAATCTTACAGGTATGATTACAGTGCCATATTTGTACTCAATTGAAATCTATGCTATACAAACCTTATTATAAATAAACGACGCTTAAAGATGATTGATCTCAAACATTTACCTTCACAACAAGTAAGCCGATTAAGGTACATAGAGTTTTGCCTAAGATTTCTAGGTAGCTTTACCAGAGCTGATCTTATTAAGAAGTTTGGGATAGGAACTGCGGCTGCAAGTAGAGATATTGCTGAATATAAAAATCTGATGCCAAACAACATCTCTGATTCATCAAATTCAAAAAACTATTTCTTAAGTGAGGATTGGAAAGAGCTATTCAAATTCAAATCTTCAGAGGTTTTAGCACAACTTACAGGAAATGAAATTCAAGCTAATACAAAGTCTTATATATCGAGTGAAGTGATCGATATTATTGATGAACCTGATATTGAGGTTGTTACAACAATAACTAAAGGAATTCTTCAACGAGCTCCTATTAAATGTGAGTATTTCTCCAACTCAAGTGGTGCAAGTGAAAAAATACTAATTCCACACTCTTACATGTTTAATGGTTCAAGATGGCACTTAAGGGCTTATGATAGAACAAAGGGTAGATTTGCCGATTTTGTAATTTCTAGATTTAAAATTGCTCATACTATTGAAGAACCAGTATTGCCTAAAGAGCTTCAGAACGAAGATGTTCAATGGAATCGTCAAGTCGATTTAGAAATTATTCCTCACCCTAGCTTAAAAGATTCAAGTGGCGTTTTAAATGAATTCAACATGACTGATGGGATTCTTCACAAACGAGTACGAGCATCATCAGTTGGTTACTTACTTCAAAAGTTATATGTTGATTGCTCAAAAGATCCTATCGTTGAAGAACATTACTTTAGATTAAAACTTAAAAATCGCTTGGCATTATACGGAGTAGAAGGTCTCCACCTAGCTCCTAATTTTGATGGATTTAATGATTAATTTTTTAGTTAGTTGTATTAGCTAACAGTTGATACAACTAACTATTCATTTATCAACATCATATCAATTTAAACGCTTTAGTGAAGTTTTTAGGGTGTTGATGAAACCTAACGTGGCCTTTGGCATTCAATCGTTTTCGTATTTGCCTGAAAGGTGGCGTGATATAACCCCAATTACCAACTCTTGAAAAATAAATGATGTAGTCAATTTTTGCGTCACCCCATTTATTTTCTACTAGAATTTCTTCATCATTGGTTTCAATTGATTTAACTTGGATGCGATAAAAATCATCGCCATCAGAGATAACAAAATCGGTTTTTAAACCATGATCTATCATGGGAAGAAAAACATCCCAACCATCATTGAGCAGCCAGCTTGCTGCTAGTGTTTCATATGAAAGGCTTTTGTAATGTTTTAAAGATTGGTTTGCTGGAGTTGAGTTTTTTACAGGCATAGTTATATTCGATATAAATTAATGCCGCAGGCCAGTAGGGACCTCTATATGCTGCGAACCCGGTATCGTACTCGATTACCGCCAATTTAATATCACCATACAACCTAAAGGGTTTGTATCTAATAGAAAGGCTGCCAGCCTTGCAATTTCCCGTCACGGGTATCATGCATAAATACTATTATCAGACGTAACCGCCTGTGATAAAGCTTGAATATAAATTAGCAAAAGATTAAACGCTCTTCAATACTTAGAATAAATAAACGCGTAGCCAACTTAAACTCCTTGCTCTATTTTATCTCCCCAAACAACTATTCTCTATTATCTAAGTATTGTATGTTCTAACTTTTTAAGCTTTTCAATTAATTCCTTTTGCATGTATTTGTACACGTCTTCAATGTTAAGTATTTCAAGTTTACCAAGATAATTTTCACCTGCATAAATAGCGATTCTCTCTACATGCATATCTTCCATTACAAACACTTTATCTGCCCAATCCAGTAACGTGGTAGTACAAAGCGTTGTGCCATATTTCTTACAATACTTATCACTAAGACCAGCTGATTTAAATTCGTGACGATTATACTTAGATTTAAAGTAATCTTCAGCCGTTCTAGAGCGGTGCAAGTTCGCAGTGCAGAGAAATAAAATACGCATAGATTAAGAAAAGTCGCCGGTTTTCATACGTTCTAGCATGCCCATGACTTTATCAAGGCCGCCATCTTCTTTTAACACATCAATTGGGCGCTTCCCTTCCAAAGGTGCCTTAGGTCTCCTGTACCACCGAGCAATTAATGAGTGTTTTTGCTTAAATTGTTTATTTAGTTCATTAAACAAAACTATTGGTAACTTCATTCTGTAACACATAATAACCTCACCAACCTTTTCTTCGATTTCTTCGTATAATGAACTTCTGTCACTAATTTGAAAATTCATCGCGTAGTCTGATTGGAGTATTTTCATGACCCTTACATATACTTTTTCATTTTCACTTTCTTCAATATTTATAGAAACTTCATAACGCTTTGCTAATTTTCTCAATTTCAACTTAGTTTTTCTGGAAGGTTTAAAGTTTACTGCTCTTACAGGCATATCTTTGCTCTCTTGGTATTTCAGCAGGAAGGTTTTGGTAGAGCCACTCTTTATCATGTTTAAATAGCCACGTATAAGACGCTCTAATCGTTTTTTGAACTAATCCTCTCGAAGGATTGGTGTTCTCGTTTAAAAAGCCCAACAGGGCTTTCCTGTGCCTTATTTGTTGTTTATAAACTCGAATACGTTTTCTCAATACAACTAAATCAGGAAACTTTCTTAAAATCACTTCTACAGCGCCAACTGAAATAGAAAATTCATCAGCAATACTTGAAGTAGTATTCCCAACCATTAACTTAAGCCAAATGCTACGCTCCATATATTTGAAAATTTTGCTTGGTCTCAGGTTTATATCTAAACCTTCTCTGTGAGCTAATATCTTAAGTGTTGTAACACTCAGGCCTTCGTCCACGCTGACTTTTCGTAAGCTTATTCCGTTACTTATCTTAGTTATTGCCTCTGCACTTAACATTATTGGCTGTGTTACATGAACAGGCTGAGGAGCCATACTTTCAGCAAGATTAGAATTCACTAATTCAGAAAACTTACGCCAGCTGCCAAACAAATAATCAATCATTATTAAGTGCTTAATTGGATGATGTGATGCATTCGGAGCATAAAACAAGCACTCAGGATACCGATGCTTAATTAGCTGCTTTTTTAATAACTCACAAACCAATAAGCCTGGCGTTAACTTATTCAAATAATCTTTTAAAGCCTCTCTTAATAACTTCAAACGTAACCTACCGCATACAGTTATAAAGCCCATGGAGTTGAGCCTCGCTTTATAAGCAATAAGAATGTTATCGGTATTTAGCGACACATGAGAACTCAGCTCTGTTGAAATTAAATTAGCTAGTCTGTCATCTTGCGGTCGAGAGTCAGGCTCAGGTATTGCTTCTGGTAAAATTGGCACCTTTCTAGTTACACGATAAACAGGGTGTAATAATTGATGGTGTTTACTGCACACAGACACACCTGTTAGTTGGTGCTCAACATGCCAGTATGGAAAGCCAAATTTATCTGTATCTTCAGCAATACAATCACAACAACAATACAAAAACTGACCTGGGGTTATTCTGTTAGCCACCATCCCTAAAGAAGACTGTAAGTTTGAAGTACAACCTTTTTCCAAGCATTTAAAAAAAGACTTTCTAGTTGCCGCATCTAAAAATGGAGCAAAGTAATGATACGGGGTCATTTGTTTAATAATGTCATTTACCGCGACTTTCGTCATCTGAGATAAACTAGGTATAAAACATGGAAATTCGTTTGTTGCCCTTTCTTCATGAACACCTAGCAATGCTAATGTGGTATTGCGAAAAGAGTCATACCCAGACATTAAATGATATCGGCTTATCCAACTATAAACCGTTTCATCCGAAGCTGGATTGGGTACAAATGAAAAACGATGAAGCTTATTCATGCATTTCATTCTCAACAAAGTTTTCGACAGAGCCAAAAAGACAACGAATTAATACGAGATGAACTAAAGGATGGATAAATTTCCCTTCGTTAAATGCTGCTTCATAAAGGTTCAAAACAGGCACTCGCCTTTGTTTAGACTTTAAATCTGCATTAGTAAAAAACAGTCGATAAAATTCAAGAGAGAAATGGTTATCTAAATGCTTCTGTGCATCTCGTACAATTTTCCGTTCTTTCAAATTTAGCACTCCCTGGCGAGAGCCAATGCCTATCCATTTTCGATACGCTTTTTGAACAGACTCTAAATTAATATCCGAATAAACTCCTTCAAACAATTGCAAACTCGTTGTTTGAAGCCAATGGGTATCATCATCCTGATACGAATTAATAGTAAGAAGATTACCTTGGCATTTATCACATACCCCTGATGATGAAGGCATGATGATTTTCAATAAATTAAGCCATTCATTCCCGCAACTTAAACAACCTGTTTTAAGAGGGGTATTGTGCTTTAGGCACTGGGTTATACCTGGTATTTGATGATTAATATGAAAATGAGGTGTTGCATTAATTTCGACATCTTCAATCGCACAATCAATACAGAAGCGCCAATTATCGGTGTAACCAACAACACGAGAAGACGGAGGCCTTAGCTCTGCGCTACTTGATATAATTTCGTTAAATGACAGTGTATGAAAAGGCTGATAATAATTTACAAGAGTATGCCGCTTCGCGAACTTATCCAGTCCTTCTCCATCCCCCCAATAACGATATATATCTTTGTATGCATTACGCCAAATACTACTAACCTGCAAAGCCTGTCTATCATTAGTAATAAACTTGAGAGAGTCTACAAACCGCTTATACGATGAATATAAATGTTGTCGAGCAAGTGGTCCCAATACATGCTCGTTAGGCATCAACAAAACATTCGTTAAAACAGGGATAGATCTCATGTCTATTTATCTCCCAAAATGTCAGTTAATTCATCTGTTGATAAGCTGCTTAAATTCCTTAAATCGATGGCAGGTATAACATCCTGAGTGACAGCTTCAAACTCAACAACTAAACCATCATCGTCTTCACCACTTTGTTGCTTTTCATCTTCCTTAATCGCTTTATCGATCACTTCTCCGATAAGGAACTCTTCTTTGGTCTTAAACGCTCCTGATGGCAGCAAGTCCTCGTATCCCCCGCTTTCTCCATCTCGTAATGCTTTAATTGCTGGTTGAAGTAGCTCAAATTGCAGGTGAAACACTTCTTCTAATAGCTCTACAGATAGACTCTCTATTCCAGTATCTATTGCATGTTCATAGGCTAAGCGAAAAAGTCGTATCGTGAGAGCCGGCAAGCCAATAGTTAATTCATAGACTTTTTCTTTAAATGCGATATCAAATGAAAAATCACCTTCGAGTAACTCTGGGTAATAAAGCTTATCAATGAATATTGACCAAAATGATAACTCCCCCTTTTCTAGTAAAAATAAATCATTTGGAATACATAAATATTTGAAGCTTCGAGCTGAACTTAAACGGCGTGTTGTACTCATTGTGACATCAAATAGTGGTTTCGCTTTAAAAGTTCCCGCAACAATCATTGGAATACCGACAGAATTAAAAAAGTCGTCAATAAACTCTAGTGTCGCAAAATCAGCTTTTTCAGCCTTATCTTTGCTGTATGCACAGCGCTGTATTTCATCGATGAAAGCTATACCAACATGATGATTTAACGCTACCTTTTTTGCTTCTTGAATCAATAATGGCACCGAAGTACTTTTACCTTTCCATTCTTCATAATAGAAAGTATCTATCACACTATCTATCGCTAGAAAGAACGATAGGACGAAGCCCCTTGTAGTTTTTGTCACAGGTGCTTGAAACTCTATATAGACAATTTGATCGAATTTGACTGGCTCATCTTGGTATATACTATGCTCAATGACCTGAGGTAAAAATGAAAAACAACTTCTAATTGATAACGTTTTTCCTGTGCCTGAATGACCAAGAATTGAAATACATTTAGATAAGTTCTTTTCGACCGGAAAGTGATAACCTTCTTGAACGCTAACTAAATGTTGTTCATGCTTCATGTCTCTAGAAACAGGGTTTCTATGTTTATAACCAATGAGAATGTTCTTCACAATTGCCTTGTAAAGAGCATAAAGTTCGAGTGGAACAATGTACGTTGAATCAATTAATTCAACTTGCAACTCTCGCTCAAAATCATCAAACCCTTCTTGAAATTCCGGCTGATATGACAACTTTTTAGTGAAATCTTCTAATGTAGTTGCCTTTCTGATAGCTGAAATTAATGGGTTTCCTTGAAATGTAGGAATTGAAAATTCTCTATAGTCAGCTTCTATTCGATTAACCATGATGTTCTCCGTACATTTTATTCAGTGTATTTTGTTGTGATTGGTTATATGCATTTGTATTGTTTGGTGGTGTTAGGTCATAGCTTCCTGACTCATTAGGCTTGCCAAGCACTGTTCTTAGAAGTGAAGAAGTTTTATGATCTTGGAATTTCTTTTCTAAGTATTTCAACGTGCTGATGCCTTTTTTAGGAGATTTACTTTTCCCTGGCTTTGAGTTCTTAAGACGCTCTTTTGCTTGTTGGGAAATATCAGATGTAAGCTCTTGTTGTTTAAACCTTGCCTCTCGCTCTTTTTCTGCTTGCAGCACACGTTCTTTGTCATAAAGCTGTAACCGGTGAAGTGCATCAAACCAGCTACGGTTCTCATATACACCTGAATGATCATTCAACTGTGCGGTATAGATTTTATCTTCAAATTGATACCAAATTTGATTGGTGTCGCCATCAAAGTAGCGAACATCTAGTCTTTTAACAGTTCGTTTTTTGCTATCTGTTAACCAGCCTTTTGAGGCAGCAAAAGAGCAAGAGTAATTTAGCCCTTTAAATATAATTCCACGCGAGTTAGTTGTAGCCTGGCCTGACGGAAGTAATGCAAACATTAACTGGCTTTCAGGAAACCTTTTACCTCTACCATTGTTCATATAGTGTTTCATGCCAAAGTTCCAAACAGCCAACGAGGTAGACGCTACTCCTTGCTCAGACATTACTTGGTCATGTATGTTATTCTTGAAGACTTCATTGTTTCTGATGAGAGTTTGAGCAATAAGTAGCTGAACAAATTCGCGGTAGGTATATCTAGCAAATTGAGATGCATGCACATCTCCTTTCTCAGGCATTCTTTCAACATAGCCGGGCATAAATTGCACGACTTCTCGTTTATCTACTTGAAAGCCGCCTTCAACGCCTCCTTTGCTTTTACCAGAGTAAATAGCGGTATAATTGATACAATCCACTCCCAATTTTGCATCTAAAAAAGTAGCCATGTTTTTAGATGGGTACTCAACACCGTTATCGATAGTCAACTCAGAACATACAACGTCACAAGGCCATTGTTCAAAATTAATGGTGATGCCATACAATGCACAAAATTTAACCTTGTCAGTACATGCGTTGTATATTGCTTGTAAAACGCCTTGCCAGTTTGGCCCTCCTATTCCCACATGAATACCGACAACCATGCCTGAGTAAACGCATGAAACTCTATAAGTTGTGGGTCTACCGGAAGTAAATTTCTGATCAAGAAAATATGGAAAAATTAAATAGACATCTTCAAGCGTGGCATCTATTTCATACCTAAAAGAAGGCCCATAAACCCCATCACGAGCACGACCAAAGCGGCTTTCATATTCACGTAAAAAATGCCTTTCTCCATTTTTACTCCATGAAAACAATTGATTTTTCTCTAACAATTTAATGTAGTAATAAAACATTTGATAAGAAATCGAGTCAGACTGAGCTTTAGGTACTTTCCTTGATGTTTTTACACCATCATCCCCCTTAATACTGACCTCTACACTTTGATAGTAAAAATCATAAAGGCGATACATTTGGGTGTAATCAATACGATTAAACATCTTCTTACCCAATCGTCTAAGGAACTCTTCAATATTCTTTTCATCTTCGGGCAATCTATTACGGTATGCTGTAGATGTTGCATGCCTTCCTCGCTTCGGTGAGTTTTCCGAAAAATCAGAAATAGGCTGATAATTACAGCCACAATATCGATAGTTTGGGTACATCGCCTCTAAACATGCACCTCTATAGAAGTACTGAGACAATAAACGTGCAATATGAACCGCATTGACACCAGTTGATAAACTTAATGTTTTGATATGATGCGATGCTAAATTGGTATAGAGGTACTCGTAACGTTTTTCATCATCTTCAACAATAGGAGCGATTAGATCATAACGGTCTTTAGTGTCTTGCTTTCTTTCAGATATTATTCGTTCTCGCTCTAATTTCGGTAATTGCTTAGGTATATAAAGACCATTTTGGTACTCAGTTTTTTCTACTAAATAATCATATTTAGAAATATGGCGATTGAATTCGTCTATGCTTGCACACAATGGCTTACTTTGTACCCGGCTAGGTCTTACCGGTGAACGTTTTGGATCTTTAGATAATGATTTACGGGCTTTAGGCTGCTGATTCAGATCAAAATAAGCAATTTTTCCATGTTGATAGTTAACATCAACAACCAATAAATTTATTGAGTTTTTTTCTGTATGAATAATGGTGTGTTTATGAAACATACTATGCGACCTCTTTAAGGATAAGAGGTCTATATGGATTTATTTTAACTTCAAGATTTGCTGGTATTTGATGAGTCCAAATTCCCCATTGGAACAAAGCATATAAATCAGAGTAAGACAGCATTAATTTGGATGTTAGCTTTTCCAGGTTAACTTTTACTTCATCACTTTCATTAACTAAACATAAATTTACGAATTCATATAAAAACCGTTCTTCATGCTCAATAAATTCATTTTTGTATTTTGCAGACTCTCGATGTGCTTTTAGGTTATGGGCACAAATTTTAGAGATATGAGCATCAGTTATGAGCCGATATAAAATCCCTAGTTCCTCGTAGTACCTACGCTCCAATTCAAGCTTGAACAAAGTACGATGTACGGAAATCGGATGTTTTGATTTAAAATCAAGTGAATCCATTGGTTTATATGAACGAGCTATTTGAATCACTTTCCTTTGGATTGGATCGTATTCTCGGCATAATAAATCTGTAGACATGATGTAAGCCTCACCATCACTATCTTGAGGGTATTTACCGCCCATTTCATTCGCTATTTTAATTGCTCGCTCAATGTCCCATAGTGGGAACTGTTCAAAATAATCGATAATATGCGGAAGGGATTCGTAATAGATACCTGCACGATACTCACCATCAGATAAAAAGTGATGATTACGGTCTGCTTTAACGCCTCTAAAGAAGTGTCTTCTAGTTCCTTTGGGACCACTCCAAACTTTTATGATCGGTTGAAACTCTCCCTTTGCCATAAAATCAATCCACTTTCTTATACTCCCTGTAGCTTTATTTATTTTTACTCTCATTTATCTCACCTCTTAATTGTTTACTGAGGCTTCAGATAAAAGGTGATAAAAAGTTAATGTTTGAATAAAATTTTTCATATTTAGAATCTCATAACGTGAATATAAAAAGACTTATAACACTAAGAAAAAATACGATCAACCCATTGATTTTATTAGATATTTTGACATTAACATTACTTATTAACATAGTAAGTAAACAATCAGTTTTTCATAAAAAATCAAGATTTTCACAAAGAACTGTTAACTAATTGATAGGGTTTAGAAAGAATGTTTGGGTAGGTAATTACTATTTAATTAACGATCTACAGTGTCATTATTAAATTAGAGGTAAGTAGTAATTATTTTTATAAAAATATAATGAAAATAATTTTAAAAAAGTGATTATATTTTCAAAAATGCTTAGATTTCACAGTTTTTGCTACGCACTAACATTCGACTAGTTGAGCTTTATAAGGGGGAATTAGCAATGTGTAGATCTATCACTTTGACTGATTTATTAGGAGGTAAAAGTGGCTACTGGATACCTTCGACGCTTTAGCGTCGGTATACCTCATTTCTCTGAAATGAGAAGATAACCATGTAGATTAAAGCGATCGGTGAGAAGAAATAATCTCGGTAATATATATTTTTTATTGTCCTCAATTATATAAGGAGCACTTGTTTTTAAAAATTTACAGTAGAAAAATTTATTTCTATCAAATTCAATATAAAACACTATGACTCTCAAATATTCAGGACAATCGGCTAGGTGTCGGGAACCTCTGAACGGCACTGACAATAAACATGAAGTTAGCTTTGACTGTAATCTAGATATAGTTTAAGAGCCGTAGACCGCAGCTAAAACAACAAATATTTAACAGGGGTTAACACCATTAATGATACTGGCACAAATGTAAGATCCCCCCCCCCCGATATTTGTTCAAATAGTCACAGCAATATACAGTTTGTTTTTTATTTCATTTTACTTTCTGTGATACATTAGCCTTACTAACGCTTGTATGTTTTTATATGGAAATTCTTATGTATATCAGAAAGGTAACAATCAACAACTACCGTAGCTTTCGCTCTTTCGAAGCTCAACTTCAACAGCTAACAGTTGTCATTGGTGAAAACGATACAGGTAAGACGAACTTTTTCACCGCACTTTCATTACCGTTAAGCGGCAATCAAATAGACTTCAACCAGAAGCGTTTGAGTGTTTCTGACATCAACAAAGATGCCGTTATTGATTTTCTAACGTCAGTCGTCAATGGCGATGCTGAAGATAATCAACTTCAGAAGGTCCCTAAGGTGTCAGTAACCGTGGAGTTCGCTGATCCGAAAGACGCTTATGAAACAGCGCTGCTAGCTAAGTGGATTGTTGCTGATGGCGATGAAGAAAGTTACCAAATAAGATATGACTTTAAGCCTAAAGACGACAAAGACTTGCTTGAGGTCGTGAAGAAATCGCTCGCTGGTAAGACTCTTGATGATATTAACTGGTTTACTCTCCCCGTTGAGCTATACGACTACCAAGTCATATCTGTGAACAACGAAAAGTCTATTGCATACAGTGATTTAAAACACGTCAGTGTCCATAGTATCAATGCCGAGCGAGATGACTTCTCAGAAAGCAGTTCAATGAAGTCCAATAGTATTTTCACAAAGCTGCTTATGAATACACTAGACGATGATGATAAAGGTCAGATCAACACAGCATACTCTGAGTTCTTTAATGCTATTGAAAAGACCGAAACATTCGACAAAGTCATTGGAACTAATGAAGATTTTGAAAACTACGACAGTATTATCGAGCAGCTTGAGTGTACTCCTAACCTGCCTAACTTGAAGAACATCTTATCGAATATCACTTTGAAATACGGTAATGAATTTCTGTACCAAAAAGGCTTGGGGCAACGAAACCTTATTTACATACTCATTCTGTTTGCTTACTACAAGTCATGTGGTGATACATTCAACTTATGCTGTATAGAAGAACCAGAAGCACACTTGAGCGTTAATAACCTTCGTTTAGTAAGAGATTTTATAGAGAAAAGCTCAAGCAACAGTGGTTCGCTTGTGCAAACTATCATTTCTTCCCATAACCCGTCGATCATTAACAAACTGCAAATCTCAAATGTTCTAGCTTTCACTGGCGAAAAAGCAATTAGTCTGTCCGATGCACCAACTAAGCTAGTTGACTACCTAAGAAAGAGACCTAATTTCGACATATTAAAGCTTCTGTTCGCAAACAAAGTCATTCTCGTAGAGGGGCCTACTGAAGAAATGCTGATCAGCACATATTTATCAAAACAACCAGCACTTAACGATATTGATATTATTCCAATTGGTCAGCGTGGTTACACCACTTTCTTAGATATATGGCTCACCTTGAACAAAGATAACCAGAGCAAGAAAATTGGTGTTATCCGTGATTATGACAATTCAGAAGCAGCTAAAGCCAGACATGATGCTTATGATGCAGCCCACGAGAATGTCACTGTAAGAACAACGACAAATTACACTCTTGAAATTGATTTAGTAGAAGCAGAAGACAACCTAGCCTTGCTAAATGGCTTATTTGATATGGAAGGTAATCTTAAAGAAGTGTCCGATCACATGATTAATGGTAAAACAGCAAGAATGCTGGATGTATGTGATGCGATGGTTGAGGAAAAGAACCCATTAGATATCAAGTTACCAGCCCACATCGCAGAGGTTATCGAGGCTCTGTCATGATTGAAGTCCAGATTGCTGGAGCTGGTGCGGGAAAAACTTATGGCTTAGCAAAGACTTTGATAGCTCATATCAAAGCTTGTACTGGTCACAAAAATACATTTGCACTGACATACACAAACTCAGCAACAGCGAAGATAGAACAAGAGATAATCAAACAACATGGCTTTATTCCGCCGAACCTCTGTATACAGACCGTACATAGTTTCCTGTTGAACGAAATCATCTACCCATTCTCATCATTCACTCTAGGTGATGTGTATAACGACACATCAATAATGATGTTACCAAGTAATGTTAGGTTCAAAAACTGGCACATAAAACGTTTAAAGGATAAGAACGTAATTCATGCAGAGAGTGTCTACAGCATTTCTAAACAAATAGTTGATGAAACCAACAGTAAGTACAACAACAAATTGAAGAAAGCAAAAGTTCGCAGATTATTGGCTATTTTAGAGAGTTGCTTTGATAAGGTATTCATCGACGAGGTCCAAGACTTAGATAACGATGCTCTCAGCTTTTTCGAAGTGCTAGGCAGCAATAATATTTACGTGTACATGATCGGAGATCCAAAACAAGCAATCAAGTTCCCCCAAGATCTTGATACTTTTATAAAAAAAATAGCTCCAAATGAATACACAACCATACTACCAATAAACAATAAAACCAAACGAGTACCTTCAGAGATCTTAAGGCTATCAAACAGTTTCTGTTATGAAGATCAGCAACAAGAGTCACTATCAGAAGAGGTCGGTGAACTCATGTACATAGAATCGACTGATGGCAGATACGACGAGCTACTAACGAGCTACATCGATACAAATCAACTTGTTTGTATCGACAAAAAAAATGGTCGCTATACAACTTCATCTAAATACAAACACGCATTTCCACGAGAGATCGAGGAAATGATTCGTGATTCTAACCACAAGAAAGACAAAGGTTTGTTTGTTAAAGCCGCTCTTTCTGACTTTATGGACGATATAGTCAAAGAAGATAATAACCGAGCCATAGGTAACCTCATTACTCGGCATTCATTGACGCTTAATAAGCAGCATTTCGCCCAATTATATGAGCTGTGCAATTCTTGCACAAAAAATGACGTTCAATTTAAAGTCCAAAGTATCGAATCTATAAAAGGATTGGATGCTGATACGTGTGTAATCATACTTAGCTCTAATACCCTGAAATACTTAACCCAAAATGGTATTAGCAAAGCAAAACGCTTTAATAAAGAATGGAAAAAAGTCTATGTCGCTCTTACTCGTGCCAAGAAGAGGTTGGTCTTAGCATTAGATCATGATTTACTTGCAAAAGAAGATATGGTGGCAGTCAGGGATTCGATAGGTGAATTAGGCTTTGTCTATCACGATTAAGAGTCAATCTTGCTTACTTTCATCCAGAAGAGTGTTAGAACTATCGTCCGCTTCGCGACTTAAAATAGCGTTTAGAATAAACAAAAAACTAATACAAATTAATGTATAACTTCTTCATATTAAACACTCCTCTGCATCAAAAACGCACAACAAAAAAGGCGAACCATTTCTGGTTCGCCTTTTAAAACTGCTGTTAGGCTTAATTAACCAACTTCATTAAAATAACCATCTTCATTAAATCGTTAACCAACTTAATTAATGATCCTCAATCAAGTAGTTACTAACCTTTACAAGTGCTACACTCGGACAAGAGCAAATCAAATTACGGTCCCCGTATACATCATCGATACAATTAACCGATGGTCAGAGTAAACTTTTATCCTCTTTACTCTGACCTCAAATAACTTAACTCTCTAACCTTTCCAAGAACCTTTTTGCCAACCCATAATCAGGGTCTATGGCCAGCGCCTTTTTAAACATTATTTTTGCATCCTCTATATTGCCCTTCGCTCGATGTAGATACCCCATTCCAAAATGTGCCCGCTTACTTTCAGGATAAATTTTTAACGCATAATGGAATGTTTTTTTTGCCGCAGCGAAATCTTTGGCTCGTACGAGGTCTGTACCCAGATCAAATACCATAGACATTGACGGGAGCATTGTATAGCCATAGCTTTTCGACAATTTAGCAAAATGACTTTGTATTTTTTCTACGGAGTCGAGGGTTTCATGGGCATTAAAGTTTGGATATTGTGCCATTAACAGCGAAGTAAAATCAGTCGCTGGTACATGCCCTTCATTAACCAACTTGGTAACATGATAACTTAGTTTCTGCGGTTTATGTTTGTTTAAGGTATCAGTAAAATCAGGCACAGACTCCGTCACCTCGACAAAGTCATCATCACTATAAATAATATGAAGATAGCGTTTTTCACCTAGCTTTTTCAACGGCCCTTGCTCGATCTGCGATTTAAGCACTTCTGGAGCCCAAGCATACATTGGACTGCTTGCCATGTAGCTGTTAAACAATTCTGGTTTTTTCAGTAGCGCATAAGTGCTAAAAAATCCACTATTGGAAGCACCAAATAACATTCTAAATGGCGCGGTACGGTACGTAGCGTCAACGTGCGGGATAAGTTCATTTTGCACAAACGCTAAGTAAGTATCCGGCGATTTAGTATCGGCGGTTTGCCTGTTTGGCACCAAAACAAAGTTGCCATCTGGCAAATCTACCCCTATTAAAATCATCGGTGGTATTTGCCTGTCCGCCATAACATCAAGGGTAGAAGCTAATAATGCAAAGCGCGCTTTAAAATCAGATCCCATCATATAGATAACAGGATAGTTATTTTTCGAACTATCATAATTTTCTGGCAAATGAATAGATAAAGGGACTTCTTTATCAAGTGCTTTCGAATGAATCGACGAGCTTTCGCCAAGAGAAACTACAGGCTCTTTATTAGCAGCATGGGCCAAAAAACTGGAAACAAATAAAAGTACAAAAATAAAAGTGGCTCTAATAGAGGTAATCATTATTAAATCCTTAAGAGTAAAAAAACGCTATGCAGCGAAGGGGTAAACGGAATCTAATGGAACAAAGTTAAAAACACCTGACTTTTCGATGACTTTTCACTGATTTTTCACTGATATTTCAGCATTGCTCTAATCTACAACTCTGGTACAGGATCTAAATCACAGATATAGTTCATATGATGTAATGTGAAAGAACAAGCAGACTAAAGGCTTTACCATTGAGCGTGAGTCTTGAACCTACAGTAAATGTAACGTCAAATAAACTTGGAGACTTTTTTAGTTGTTTAACCTGTTTTTCTAATTCCTGAATAGGGATTTGCGCAGATGTTAATGTACTGGCTTTAGGCGTAACACCTTGTTGCTCTCTTCTATATTGGCTAATTCAACGCTGGATTGACGATAATCCGGCATTCATCGCTGTGGCTACATCTTTATGTTCATAACCGTGAACAATGACGAACTCTACACATTCACGTTTAAATTCTGCTGTTAATGTTTTCTTTGGCATTTGACCTCGTTAATTCATTAAATTTTATCTCTAACAAAATCTCTAGTTAAATCATATCGCCACACATTTGAGTTAATAAGTATTGGATACAAAAAAAGGCGAACCACTTCTGGTTCGCCTTTTATTTCAAATCTACAATTTAATGAGTACGTGTAATTAAGTTGGTTAATCATCCATTAAAATTTAAGGTTGAATAATAAAAGTCCTCGTATTTAAGTTGGTTAATAACTTTAGAGCAGAAGGTGAATTTCCTAAATATAATCGAAAAGAAACATATTATTTTCAATCTACTTAAAAAGCCTCTAAGAACAATAGTTTCTCGTTTGACAACTCACTCCTGCAATCTGAGTTAACTCCTTGAAGCTAAACTTTAATCACTATAAATTAATTTACGACTGATGAGTCATATTTTTTTATTCAATGAGCCACATCAAGTGGCTTCACCAATTAAGGGCAACTATTCGTTTACTCCAAACTGCTTGGTATCTACCCATTCATTACGTAACAAAGACCACCAATCTACAGCTAGCCCCTGTAGTACATATTCATAAGGAAGCCAACCATATCCTTCCTCACCCCAACCTTCGCCCCATGAGTTTCGTATCAATAATGCTCCCGTTGTCGAATCATTGTTATTGCTAAACGTATTAACAATCTCTCTATCATCATCATAGCCAACCGCAACTATTGCGTGACCTCCGCGAACATTTTCACCAGCGGATGGGAATGGAATATTTCCTTGATCTTGATTAGCCTGTGCTATTGACTGATAAACTGTAAAGCCAAACATTGCTGGTAAGGCTCTAGATATATTCATTTTTATGCGCTGCAATAACTTATTTCGATCAATACCGTTAGGATCTAAACGATAATAACGCAGCGCTTGATAGTTTTGCGCGAAAGAATAACAAAACGAAGAAGGCTCTTCGTTATAATTTGCCGTATCATAAGGCCAATGACTTTCGGGTGGCACTCCAAATAACTTCATCGCAGCCATTGTTGTGCGCAAATATGCTCCTGTATCACCTTGCCAATGCATCAAATTACGCGTTGCTTTGTACAGAAATAAGCGCGATGCATCAATATGACGACCAAAAGCTCGCCTTTCAAAATATTCGATCAATGCAACTCCTGCATTTGCAGTGCAAGAGCCAATATCTTCTTGATCTTCAATCGGTGAACACCACCTTGTCAAATCTCTTCTACGTGGTGCATCAAACGCAGCGTCGGATATACCAAGCTCATTAGACATTTCTTTAATAGATCTATCCTGTCCTAGTGCCTGGAGAGATACTGGAGTAGTATCGGTGTCAATATTATGATCACGAAAGTCAGGTAGGTCGCGAAGCCAGCCCATGTTTTGAATCTTAATAGACATTTGAGTATTCCTTTTTAGTTTTGGCTATAATCCATATGCCGATGTCCCACGTCTAAATTCGGATACAACGGCTTTATTGTTGTATTCTTAATACTTTGCTTCCTCCTTTCTCTTTAAAGCATTTTAAATGACGTAGAAGTATAGTCCGTTATAAATAGATTGCCACTGATCACAAGCTTAATTACACCAATCAAATTTGCTCCATAGATACAGTGTTAGTTGGTGAAAAGTAGACTAGATTTTCAATACCTAAAACATTTAAGTTGGTTAATTCAATTAAAATTTATAGAGAAGTAATTAAAAACTATAATTAAGTAAATTTTTCATAACCAATTTTATAGCCCCGTGGTAGCCTTTATTGCTGCCACTGCTACACCTACTCCAATTTTCTCAGCTATTTCAAGTGTCTTTTTTGATGTTTTTTTTAAGAACTCAATCGCTTTAGACCCGTTTTCTTTTTTAGCTTCTTGTTCTGCGCTAACAATGTTACCTATATCAATAAAATCATTATCGGTTGCATCGGCAGCTAATGCTTCTCTTAAGATGACCAATTCTTCAGATAATTTAGTTAAATTTATATTCGATTTGTTATCTTCCCAAATTTGATTAATGGTAAAATCATGTGCTGTAGCGTTTTCTCCCATAGCACCGACTGGTCCATGAGATACATATTTATTACCCATTACTACCTCCTTTTGCAAATTAATTTCAATATTTCTATTATCAGAAACTTCATCGTTTTGACCAATTAGATCTGAAACACTTGAATCCTTACCAGATAATACCCCATCTGTTTTCACTACTGAGACCAATTCATAAATAAACTTTGCAAAAACATCTGGAGGAAAACTATCTTTTCTACAAAAAAAATGTCTATCATTCGCAATAAACCATGCTTGATCTAAATAATCTTTTGACATAGATAACGCAGCTATAAGTGCTTGAGGGACATATTCTCTAATTTCCTTAGAGAGTGATATTCCTGTTTTCAGGCCATTAGAAGTACTAAAATCACTAAGGTACTTCCCTTTATCCATTCGAATATCTAGAACAATAACGCTGATATATGATCCATAATAATATACTAACTTAACAGCTTCATCGGCATTGAATGCATATGAAACTCTAAAGCCAAATGCTTCGAGTTGGTTCCCATAATCCTTAGCTAGGTATTCATCATCTTCTACTATTAAAATATTCTTCCAGCTACCTTGAATTGACTTATCTAGATTCACTTGCTCATTTTCTATAATGATTGACTCTAGTTCAGGAAAAACATCCTGAGTGGATATTTCTGGTTCAATATCAAGTTCAAAATTTATAGTTTTATACCATAAGCTATCATTCGACATTCTGATAAACGTTCCTAATGTGTACAGTGAACTTCTTATTAACCTTATTCATTCAAACTATATAGAAGTCCCGTCTAACGTTTAATTAGTAATATAATTTTCAACTCAATAATTTTGAAATTGAGTTTTTCATATTGTCTTCATTGTTAAATATTGATTTAGTATATAACCAGTTCTTATGTTTTTCTCCAAAGTTGACTAAGCCTGTACGTACTGTTTTATCCTTTAAGGTAATTGATTGGCTAGCAAATAACTCTTTACCCATTGACCAGTTTATCTTTGCTTCATTTTTACGAGAATCATCAACAATGCAATACACCATTTCATCAGTCGTAACGAGGTAGCTTCTTTGTTTAGATGTATTGAAAAAGTTAAGTATTTTCGAATTAGCTACATCTTCATTTTTATAATTTTTAGACTTTTTTACTAAGTTTTTAATTTCTGATTCACTTCTAAAATCAGAGCTTTTATCGAATAGTTGTGAATAAAAGGCCATTTTACTCTTCCTCCGCTATTTCTTGCTCTGGTTCACTCGCGTACTCTTCATCAGCTTTTGTTTTTAAATACTTCGTTATAATTAATGGCCAAGTAAACCCAACAAGAACCGTTGCTGATACACTCACTACAAATATACTAGCTAACTGCCCTACCCAACCAATAACAAGTGCACCAAAAGACCAAGCAATCAAAAAAACAACAGTTAACTTCCCATGGTTTAAATCAAATAACGAGCGCCCTCTAAGCACGTAAAATGTCAAATCAAGCAATACGGCAATAGCACCAACTATAGAGCAGGCAATAGAGAAAACTAAAACAGGATTTTCATTATTGTTTTGATTTACAATTTGTAATTCAAAGAACATAAGCGATAATCCGCTTAACAAATTATCCATAAAACCTCCAATATAGAGTATTATTCTTTAAGCACTTAAAATTTTAGCTCTATTGCAATTTGTTTTTTAAATGAGTTATATGTTTTTGCTAAATCTTTTCCGTGCTGTTGGGGGGTTCCGTGAATCAAATTGTCTGTTGGATCTAATTCCACAACTCTTGTAATGTAATCTGTCTCAAATAGCTGTTCCCAATCATTATTCCACTCAACTTTAGTAAGCTCCCCTTCATTTCCAGGTACAAAAAAAGAAAATAACCCAACTCTATATCTAAAGTTACTTTTAATCTTTGCATCTTTCCCCCAACCATTTCTAGTTTTAAAAGATAATTTCATGAAATCATGATAAACAGCCTTGAACTCATCTGAAAACATACTTTCATAAGTATAAAAAATGGTATCGGCTGTTCGTTTGCTTTGTAGGACTTCAACCGGGGTCATTTCCTTCCAATTACCAACATAATAAAGATATGAAAAAATAGAATTTACTTCTTTACCCAATATTTCATATTGTTCAAACTTTAATGCTGCCACCCTTGAACTATTTGCCCTTTCAGATTCAAGGTGACCAAACCAAAATCCAATACATAGAATAAGCAAAGGAACTAGAGAAGAGACAAGTAATTTAGCTTTATCCAAGCTGCTCCATTTTTCTAATTGAGTAACTTCCACTTTTCAACTTCCTTATATATTTTTTAGTTGAATAAAAAATCTAACTATTTAACTCCAATAACAACACATGTGTCATTATAAATGGTCTCATCTCCGCCAACTTTTGTGGCATCAATAGCTGTGAGGCTAGACCTATTTTGGTAAGTAATAGTAAAACCGCCACCTAATAACTCAGCTACTGCAACCTCTTCTTCTGCACCACTGTTTACGACCTTAATAACCATTGTCTCCATTTTTGACTCCTTGTTATTTTAGATTGCTATGCAATTTATCAATAATTGAGTACTTACTACTCGATACAGCGTAATAATCCAGCATGCCCTTAACTGATTGATAATCGGCTAATGTTTTTAACGATGTTTCTACTGAGTTTTCCAAATTTGAATCATCAACTAATGTATTCCACAATGATTTAGATAACTGCTTAGATGGTGCGACTTTTAATAGAATCTCACTCACTTTACTCGACATGAGGTTGCTTTGTGAAAATGCTTTTATAGCTTTAGGGTCTCCAACCATTACACCAAGTAATGTATTTCTAGACTCATCTGATTTAGCTTTATCAGGAGAAATTAATAGCAAGTTTGTACATGCCCATAAAGGAGACTTCTCTTTTGCTTCTTCATTCGGGTATTGCCCTACAAGTGTAGTACAAACTTCTTTTTCATAATCTACTGCCATGGACGCTTTAACTATACTTAAAACTGTACTTGATACAGTCTGGATAGCAGCATCCGACAAGGGTTCAGGTTTCGTAATCGATTCAATTTTGCCAAAAGTGCTTGTTTTTCCTCCACCAGTAACGGCTGCAACTCTCGAAGATTCAATTGCATCATAAGCCTGTTTACTTTTCTTGGTTACTTCTTGGCTTTCCTTATAGGCTTTTTCTGCATCCTCCATCTCTTTCTTTTGAACAACTAAATTCTCTTCAAGCTTTTTATGTTCTGCAAGAGCAGCTACATCAGCAGCATCAGTCGAAGGAGGATTCTTGGCGTTTATAGTATCAACCGCAGTTTGACCATCAGCTATTTTTTGGGAAGTATCATCATTTGCTTTTTTCTTTTCTTCATACAGAGTCTTGGCTTTAGCTTCATCATCTGTTGCATTATTCAGAGCAGACAAAGTAGTTTTTGCATCATTTGTTAGTTTCAAAATTGCATCGGATGAGCCTGCCGAAGAAGTACCAGTCAAAACTACAGACGGTGCTTTAACGGCACCAGTTAATTGCTCGATTGCAAGGATTGCTACCATCGTACTTTGAAATCTACGCTGCAAAGTTTCGATACCCATATCGGAAATACCTCCCAAGGCATATGCTTCACAATTCCTGTACATCATATCCCTTAATGCCTGTATAGCTGCTGTTCTTATACCTATATTCCCAACTGCTTCACTGAGTGATTGAGATACGCCTAACGTACCTTTATCTGCGACACTCAAATCCACACCTAAAGTGGCTGCCAAAGAAGAAATTGCATCTGGGGCTGGCTCTGCACAAATTCCACTCCATTCAACTCTCTTAACTCCGCTATCATCAAACTTAAATTTTGTAACGTTAAAAACGGCTCTTTGCTTAGCATCTATAAATACAGCGTCATTAGTTTCTAAAGTTTCCTTATCATTAAAATGCGTCAAATCAGCACACCCACCAAGCAAAGTTATACTTGTTATAATAATAAAAAGTGATTTCTTAGTTTTTATGTCCATATTGTTACCCGATTTCACATGACAGTTTGTTTTAATTATCCAAAAATATTCTTAACTGATGATTTCAGTAATGCCGCAATATCCACTCTCTGCTTTTCTGTAAGTTTTGTGCAATTGATCAATAACTCTTTGACTTCACTTTCTAAATTTACATCCAATATTGGAATAAGATCATTCAAAGTTTTTTTATGAAAAGTTAATAAGGCTGTAACCTTTTCTATTGGTGTTTTTGATACCTGTGGAGATGGTTTAGATATGATGCTGGGCTTAGTAATATTATTACTAACATTTCCTCTAGTGCCGAACCAAAAGCCAACGACCCCTGTAGATACGGCAGAAAGACCGGATAGCAACGCTAGCGCGTTATCAGATTGTCCATTTAACAATAGCCATATAATTGCGAATGATGTAGTTAAAGCGTAAATAGTAATTAACAAATAGGTGACATAAGGTCTAACTTTTGATCTCCTCATATCATTGATTTCTTGAACAGATAAGCTTTTAATAGTCATACTTGGTCATGCCTAAGTTAAAAAACGGGTTCGAGTTCTTAAAAAGATTATGCTTGCAATTTTTATTAATTGAAGGGGTAGTGATAGGTGAGTTACAAAGGCATGTAGATAACCAAATAACGCTTGATTTATTTAGTAAACATTGCTCCCTAAAGTATTTCATCACAATCCTTCGCTGTATAAAAAACAAGCACAATCATTATTAACTAAAACTCTAGAAAAAGAAAGTATTGTTCATTATTCGTACTAACGTGTGGTTTTATTTTTTTGCTGAAAAGTTAAGTAAACATACTAATTAATATCTAAAAAAAATCGTAAAGGACTATGACCTTCAAACTCATCGTGCATATGTCAGGCTTTCAACTTTAGTTAGAAAGTACGAGTAAGAGAAATAAAAAAGGCGAACCACTTCTGGTTCGCCTTTAAAATTATTATAATGGGAAATTAACCAACTTATCTAAGTTAACCATCTTAATTAAATCGTTAACCAACTTAATTACATACCCCCATTTAAAAAAACTAGTCTTTATACGTATCCACACTCGGACAAGAACAAATCAAGTTACGGTCCCCGTATACATCATCAATACGGTTAACTGTTGGCCAGAATTTGTTTTCTGCCACTGCAGCTACTGGGTAAACCGCTTCTTTAATAGAATACGCTCTGTTCCACTCGCCGGTAATGTCAGCCATAGTATGTGGTGCATTGTGTAATGGGTTGTCGTCGCTTGACCACTCGCCAGATTCTACTTTACGCACTTCGTCACGAATACAAATCATCGCTTCAATGAAACGGTCAAGTTCAACTTTTGATTCAGATTCCGTTGGCTCAATCATGAACGTACCCGCTACTGGGAACGACATCGTTGGCGCATGGAAACCATAGTCCATTAAGCGTTTTGCCATATCCACTTCAGTAATACCTGACTCGGCTTTAATTGGGCGTAAGTCGATAATACATTCGTGAGCAACACGGCCATTTTTACCTGCATATAAAATTGGGTAATGTTGGCTTAACTTAGTCGCTAAGTAGTTGGCATTAGTAATCGCGTATTTGGTTGAATCTGTTACACCTTTTTTACCTAATAAGGCAACGTATAGGTAAGAGATACAAAGAATACCGGCACTACCGTATGGTGCTGCTGATACCGCGCCATTACCTTTGTTGTCTTCAGTGATGTTAATCAATGAATGATCAGGTAAGAATGGTGCTAAGTGCGATTTAACGCCTATAGGTCCCATACCTGGGCCACCGCCGCCATGTGGAATAGCGAATGTTTTATGTAAGTTTAAGTGAGAAACGTCAGCACCAATGAAACCTGGTGATGTTACGCCCACTTGTGCATTCATGTTTGCACCGTCAAGGTAAACTTGGCCGCCGTGTTCATGAATGATATTACAAATTTCTGCAATTGTTGTTTCGTATACACCGTGAGTTGACGGGTATGTGATCATAATACAAGAAAGGTTGTCGGCTAACTCACTTGCTTTCGCACGTAAGTCGTCCATGTCAACGTTACCTTCTTTATCACAGTCAACCACAACCACTTTCATACCAACCATTTGCGCTGACGCTGGGTTAGTGCCGTGTGCAGAAGCTGGAATTAAACAAATGTTACGGTGTGCGTCGCCACGGCTTTCGTGGTATTTGTGAATAGCGATAAGGCCAGCATATTCACCTTGCGCACCTGAGTTTGGTTGCATTGAAATGTTGTCGTAACCAGTTAATTCAACTAACCAGTCGCCTAACTCATCAATCATCTGCTTGTAACCTTGAGCTTGGTCAACAGGCGCAAACGGGTGCATGTTAGCAAATTCAGGCCATGATACAGGGATCATTTGTGCAGTTGCATTTAGCTTCATGGTACAAGAGCCCAAAGAGATCATTGAGTGGTTCAATGCTAAATCTTTGTTTTCAAGCTTTTTGATGTAACGTAGCATCTCAGTTTCACTGTGATACGAGTTAAATACTGGGTGCGTTAAAATTGCTGACTCACGTTGTAATTCAGCAGGAATTGACGAATGACCACAATCAAGTATTTGCTGATCAAGTGCCGCAACGTCTAAGCCGTGTCCTTCACCTAATAAGATGTTAAATAAACGGTCGATGCTTTCACGAGTGGTGGTTTCATCTAATGAAACACCTACTTGGCCGTCAACGTCGGTACGTAGGTTAACGTTGTTAGCTAATGCACGAGCAACAATTTCTTCTTTGCTATTACCTTCAAGAGAAGCAACGTTGAACGTTAATGTGTCAAAGTAGTGCTGGTGAATTGCCGTTAAGCCTTTGCTTGCTGTACCTAAACATAAAATGTCAGTAAAGCGGTGAATACGCTCAGCAATAACTTTTAAGCCTTTAGGACCATGGTAAACCGCGTAAAACGCTGCCATGTTCGCTAATAATACTTGTGCTGTACAAATGTTTGAGTTGGCTTTTTCACGACGAATATGTTGTTCACGTGTTTGCATTGCCATACGCAGTGCTGGGTTATCGCGAGTATCTTTAGATACACCAATAATACGGCCTGGTAATGAACGTTTGTATTTGTCAGACGTAGTAAAGAATGCTGCGTGTGGTCCGCCGTATCCCATAGGAACACCAAAACGTTGGCTTGAACCGATAACTGCATCAGCACCTAATTCGCCCGGTGCTTTTAATAGCACTAAGCTCATAATGTCAGCCGCTACTGCTACAATACCTTTTTTCTCGTGTACTTTAGCAATAAGCGCTGAAATATCACGTACTTCACCGCTAGCACTTGGGTATTGTAATAAGGCACCAAATACGTCGTGATCAACTACTTCGTCAGCTGGCGCGATAACAAGCTCAAAACCAAACATTTCGGCACGTTGTTTAACAACGTCGATAGTTTGTGGGTATACGTCGCTAGAAATAAAGAATAAGTTTGATTTCTTATTTTTAGATACACGCTTAGCTAAGGCCATTGCTTCTGCTGCTGCGGTACCTTCATCTAATAGTGACGCTGACGCTAGGTCTAAACCGGTTAGATCTAAACACATTTGCTGGTAGTTCAATAATGACTCTAAACGACCTTGCGCAATTTCTGGTTGGTATGGCGTATATGCCGTGTACCAGCCTGGATTTTCTAACACGTTACGTAAAATAACGTTTGGTGTTAGTGTGCCGTAGTAACCTAAACCGATGTGGGTATCGTTAACTTTATTTAGATTTGCTACTGCTTTTAAATCAGCTAATGCCTGAACTTCTGTTTTGCTTTCTTCGATAGCAGGTAAATCAGCTAAACGAATATCACTTGGTACGATTTCATCAATAAGTGCATCAACAGAGTCAGCACCAATATCCGTTAACATGGCTTGCGTTTGCTCGTCATTCGGACCAATGTGACGACGAATAAAATCTTGTCTTTGCTCTAATTCAGCTAAAGATAAAGAGTCATTTGATTGAGTAGTCATAGAACAGCTTCACTATTAAAATTGAGAGTATTTAATAAAAAGAAAGCCCTGATGCAATGCTCAGGGCTTTTAATCTTTGTTAATTAACGATTAATCTTCGTCAATTGAGTTTTCGTAACCTTCAGCGTCAAGTAAGTTTTCTAACTCACCTTCGTCTTCAATTTTCAGTTTGAATAACCAACCGTCACCGAATGCGTCAGAGTTTACTAACTCTGGTGAGTCTTCAAGGTCTTCATTCACTTCAACAACTTCACCTGTTACTGGTGCATAAATGTCAGAAGCAGCTTTTACTGACTCTGCAACAGCAACGTCATCGCCTGTGCTTACTGTGTCGCCAACATCTGGTAATTCAACAAATACCATGTCACCTAAAAGGTCTTGAGCGTGTTCAGTAATACCGATAGTAACGACACCGTTACCTTCGCTACGTACCCACTCGTGTGATGTTGCATATTTTAATTCTGAAGGAATGTTGCTCATTGTTTTGTTCCTAATCTTTATTTTTAAATTTGTTTTAACTTTACGTTCTATAGTATGAAGCTCGGCCTGTGCCAGTCAATCATACTATAGCTTAAATATTGCGCATTATTAACTTAGTTTACTAACTTAAAAGCTAGATCAACATTTTTAAAATACTTTCTTACCGTTACGCACGAAGCTTGGTCTAATTACTTGAACTTTAACTAGCTTTTTACGCATTTCAACTTCAACTGTGTCACCTACTTTAACGCTACGCGGCACACGTGCCATAGCGATACTGTGGCCTAATGTTGGTGAGAAAGTACCTGAGGTAATAACACCTTCACCGTCAGCAGTAACCACTTTAAGACCAGAGCGTAATACGCCTTTTTCTTCAAGTACTAAACCAACAAGTTTAGGTTGGTCGCCAGCAGCACGTTGTGCAGCTAAAACTTCACGACCGTTAAAGTTACGATCTTCAGGTTCCCAGCTAATAGTCCACGCCATGTTAGCTGCAAGTGGTGAAACGCTTTCGTCCATGTCTAAACCGTAAAGGTTCATACCGGCTTCTAAACGTAAAGTATCACGAGCACCTAAACCACATGGTTTAACGCCAGCGTCTAGTAATTGTTGCCATAGGTCAGCAGCTTGCTCAGCAGGTAAAGCGATTTCATAACCGTTTTCACCTGTATAACCTGTTGTTGCAATGAATAAGTCGCCTGCTTGTGCTGAAAAGAATGGCTTCATGCCATCAACAGCGGCAGTTTGTTCTGCATTTAATAATGTCGCTACTTTCGCTTTTGCTTGTGGGCCTTGTACGGCAATCATGGCAAATTCTGGACGTTCAGTCACAGTAACGTCAAAATCAGCTGACTGTTCAGCGATCCAAGCTAAATCTTTTTCACGTGTGGCTGAGTTAACCACTAAGCGGTAATCAGTTTTAGTAAAGAAGTAAACGATTAAATCATCAATTACACCGCCTTCAAGATTACACATGCCGGTATAAAGTGCTTTGCCTGCAACATCAAGCTTGGCAACGTCGTTAATTACTAGTTTACGTAGAAAAGCTTCTGCATCTGCTCCTTTAACGTCAACAATGGTCATGTGTGAAACGTCAAACATACCCGCGTCGGTACGTACCGCATGATGCTCTTCGATTTGAGAACCATAGTTGATTGGCATATCCCAGCCGTAGAAATCAACCATTTTGGCGCCAGCTTCAATATGCTTAGCATGTAATACTGTTTTATTTGTCATCGTACGTTCCACTTACGTTAGTTGTTTCATCTCAGTTTTCGTGCGCTATATGTCAGCACAGCAATTTACTTATCAAGTAAAACTAGGATAAAGACGGAAGATTTACAAAAAGTGGCCAAGATTATAACTGTGCGGAGCTGTTGATTCAACAGATAAAACGGCTTTTAAAAAATTTAAAATGGACAAATAAAAATATTCCAAATTATATTTTCAAAAGCACACCTTTAAAAAATATAATTCCACAGCAAGGTTGTAAATATCCTCACTAGCAAATTAAAATTTTAAATAAGCAGAAATAATAAAATTATCGATGTGAACAACCAGCTAACTTTGTATTAACTGGTTGAAGAAATAGAGGCTTTTCTTGACTGAACGGTCAATAAAAGCAAGTAATTCAGCAATATAAAGTTTATTGGCGTGGCTTAGCTAAGTTTGGTAATTCACCTTTAAAGCCTAAGGCTTGGTTTACCATGAGTGTTTTAGCCGGTTTGATATTATTCAGTAACGACATACCTAAACCACGAATTAATTTTACAGCCCCTTGTTGTGGCGTAAATGCTTGCTTTATGGCTTCCATAGCGGCAATCATTTCAGCTGCTTCACTTTTTCGCCAGCGAGCATATTGCTGCAAGGGTTTATTGTTGCACCAACTGTTGTTATCAACATCCCCGCTTTCTTGCGCTTTTATCAGCTGTTGAGCAATGGTTTGTGCCAACGCTGCTGCGTCAAGTAACCCTAAATTAACGCCTTGTCCTGCTAATGGATGAATGGTATGAGCCGCGTCGCCCACCAAAACAATGCGATCTTTAACAAATTCTTGCGCGAATCGCATGGTTAATGGATGAGTAAAACGTTCACTTGCTAAAGTCACTTGCCCTAACTTTCCATCACTGGCGGCGGTAATTTCTTTAGCAAACTCTTCTGCTGGCAACGCTGTTAGTCGTTCAGCCTCTTCTGAGCTAGTTGACCAAACTATTGAGCATAAATCGTCTTGAAATAAAGGTAATAACGCTAACGGACCTGTCTCTAAAAATACCTGCCACGCTGTATTTTGATGACCTTGTAAGCATTTCACCGTAGCAACAATGGCATGGTGATCATAATCACGAAATGTTAATGGTACTTGCATTTGCTGACGTACCCATGAGTTTGCGCCATCTGCCCCCACCACTAGCTTAGCGATTATTGGCATAGCCGCACTCCCGCCAGCCTGATTCGCTTCAAAGGAAGCAAACACTTCGTTATCACCAACGCTTAGTTGCTGCAATTTATTATCAGTAAAAAATGTTATACCACTGTCTTGTTGAGCTTTATGCCATAAAGCATTGCGGATAGCCTTATTTTCAATGATATAGCCTAACTGTTCTTGCGCATTGGCAATCGTGGAGTGACTAACATCTGATAGTGAAAAATCTAATTGTCCATAGCCCGCTTTATCCCATATGTGCATGTCAAAATATGGCTGAGCACGCTGAGCGATAATGTCTTGCCAAACTTCAAGGTTAGTGAACATTTGCTGACTTGCGGCATTAATTGCGCTAACTCTAACTTCTGGTTCATTACTAAGTTCGTCTACCGGTGTATTATCAACAATGGCAACGTTCAGCTCTGTTTGCTGGCGAACTGCAAGTGCAAGCGTTAAGCCCACCATGCCACCACCAACAATTAATAAATCAAATTTTTGCATTATGTTTCACATTTATTTAAATAACGAATAGCGCAACCACTATTACCAAATTGCTAATCTTTCTAATTAATAGCCCATAGTTTTCTTAACCAAGGCATTTTTTAAGCTGGGTAAGTAGTTTAAAACTTTCAAACCAAT
Organism: uncultured Colwellia sp.; assembly: GCA_913058245.1. GTDB lineage: Bacteria > Pseudomonadota > Gammaproteobacteria > Enterobacterales > Alteromonadaceae > Cognaticolwellia. The sequence goes on along the minus strand of CAJXQJ010000001.1, from coordinate 74,838 downwards.
ATTTCGCCCTGCTACTAAAGGCGGTAGTTCATTTGAAAACAAAGTCACTAAAGAGTCGGTTAAGGTGATCACGTGTTTTTGATCTTGCTTACGCGCTTGTGCATAGGCCATTAAATGTTGAAAAGCGCCAATATCATGCTTATTTGCTAACGCTTGAGCAATTACCTGCGTCATGTCACTAACGTCTCGTAAACCTAGATTAAACCCCTGCCCAGCAATTGGATGAATGGTATGTGATGCATTACCAATTAACGCCATACGGTGATAAACCTGCTCTTTGGCTTGTAATAATTTTAAAGGGTATACAACGCGCTTGCCCACTTGCGTAATGTTACCCAACCAATGGCCAAAGGCGTTTTCTAGTTGCTTAGCAAATTCATCGTCAGCCAAATTCGACATCTGTTCAGCAAGTTCTGGTGTTAACGTCCACACTAAAGAACATCGACCCGAAGTGCTATCCTGACTTACTTTACTTGCTTGAGCTGCGTTTGAATTTGTCAGCGTTGAAAGCGGCAACATAGCAATTGGGCCAGTTTCTGTAAAACGCTCATAGGCAATGTTTTGATGATGCTTTGCAGTTCCAACATTGGCAATTAATGCAGATTGCTGATAATCAGCACTGGTTGAGCCAATATTAGCAAATGTTCGACAAGCAGAATGAGCGCCGTCACACGCTAACAACAATGCTGCGCTTAACTGTTTACCCGAATTTAATTCAATATTAACTTGTTCACTTTGCCATTGAATATCGCTAATACTGTCGGGAGCAAACCAAGTTATGTTTTGTTTAGGGGCCAAAGCTTTTAATAGCGCATTGCCAATAAAAGACATTTCAGCAACATAACCTAAAGCATCAACTTGGTGATGCTCTGCATAAAGTCGAGCTTTTCCGTAATGACCACGGTCTGAAATATGAATATTATTAATTGGCTCAGCATGGGCTTGTAAATATTGCCAAGCGCCAACGCTTTTTAAATATTCTGCACTACCATGGGATAACGCCAAAACGCGATCATCAAAACTCTTTGATGGATCCGTTAATACCGGATTAGCTTCAACAATTGCAATACGCAAAGAAGACTGTTGATGGTTAACGAGTGCAGAAAGGCTTAATGCCATTAAGGCACCTGATAAGCCACCACCAGAAATAACCACATCAAAATGTTCATGCTCTGGTTTATTGGTTTGGTCGCTATTTGAGCTATGCTCACTGTTATTCATCGTTAACCTATTCTTTTACTTATTACGGTGGTGACACAAAGTTTACCCTGTTAAGTTGGTTATCACTTTGTGTTTAATCAATGCTTTACAGTATTCATTTGGTATTAGCCATCAATTGTTCAATTTCGACGATGGTTTTGGGTGCATTAACAGTTAGGTTTTCATAGCCTGTTTCAGTAACCGCAACATTATCTTCAATACGAACACCAATACCGCGCCATTTTTCATCAACACTTTTATCATTTAGTGGAATATAAATGCCAGGCTCAATGGTCATCACCATATTAGCGGCAAATGGACGACATTGTTCTCGTTGCGCATTGGCGTGATAATCACCAACATCATGTACATCAAGCCCGAGCCAGTGTCCTAAACCATGAATAAAATATTTCTTACAAGCACGTTGCGCCAATAATACTTCTAAATCGCCTTTGAGAATGCCTAAGTCGTATAAACCTTGAGTTAAGAAATTACAAACAATACGATTTAATTCAGCAAACGTTTGCTCGGGTTTAATCGCTGCTATGGCTAAGTTTTGACTATCAAGCACTAATTGATAAATGATGGCCTGTTCATGACTAAACTTACCATTAACCGGAAATGTTCGCGTAATATCAGCAGCATAGCCTGCTAGCTCGCCGCCGGCATCAATTAGTAATAAGTCGCCATCATTTAATGCTTCATCATTATCGGTGTAATGAAGAATATTGGCGTTATCACCGCCAGCAACAATCGAGCTATAAGCGGGGTGACGTGCACCATTGCGCGCAAACTCGTGTAATAATTCCGCTTCTATTTGATATTCAAATTTACCAGCGATTGTTTTCTGCATTGCTCGTTGATGTGCAGCACCGCTAATAACATTCACTTGTCGCATGATATTGAGTTCAGCGCTTGATTTATGCAAACGCATCTCATGAATAATATCGCTGCAATCTAATAAAGATTTAGGCACTTTTGCACCAGTACGCACAGCCTTTCTTATATCAGCTAACCAAGACATAACTTGCTGTTCGAATGCTGGCTCTCCTTGCTGACAGATAAGCACCGCATCTTTACCTTCAATTAACGGCAAAAGTTGCTCATCTACTTCTAAGAGACTAAAACATAAATCAACCTGATAGTCTGTTACAGCGGCAATTTGCCCAACACGTCGGCCATGCCATATCTCTTGCAAAGCATCTTTTTCGCGTGAGAATAAAATACTTTGCGCTTGCCCATTAGCATTTTTTACCAAGGCCAAAATAGCATCTGGCTCATTAAAGCCGGTAAGAAAATAAAAGTTCTTACTTTGGCAAAATGGGTATTCTGTATCGTTACTTCGTGTAACTTCTTTACCTGCCGAGATAATAGCGATGCTGTTCACGGGCATTTGCTGAATAAAGTCGCTTCGACGCTGGCAAAACTCTGCAGCAGGTAATAAGGTGTTTTTGATCATTGATGTCAATTTCAGGTTAGATAATTGTTGAATAACATAATTACTTATTCGAGTTAAAAACTAGTGCAATGTTGCTTCTTTATCTTTCGATGCTGGTGGTGTACCTAACTCAGTAAAGCACAATAAGGCAGATATTCTGACGTATTCTGCGATTTCAAAATAAGCTTGCTCTGTATCTTCGTCTTCTTCCATTTCATCAGATAAATTAGCAATTTCACCAAAATCAGTCAGTACTTCTTTAACGTCATCAGAGAAAGTTGTATTTTTAGTTTGCTGTAAACCAAAGCCCAAGTTAAATCCTTGCACCCACTTACCTAATGCATGACCACGTTCAACAATTGAGTCATCATCGTCAGGTAGCATCAGTTGAAAACTATATGATTCATCCAAAATTTGTTGCCAAATATCACTATAAATATCTTTAACTAAACTTTTAACTGCAGCAGGCAAACCTTCTGCGTTATTTAACATGTCGTTGACCATAGCAATGTAATCATTACTTTCAAACTCAAAGCCAGCAGAAATCAAACCAGTAAGAACACCATGAATTTCTGCCGCATGCGCTTCAACACTTTCACTAGTTAAAACAGCTTGTGCAGAGGAAAAATCTAAAGAGGAGTTGTCAGCCATAAAAATATAAATTCAATCGAGGGTATATTAGCGGCTATCGTAACACTGGCCTTGCTTTGATTCCAGAAAAAACCATAGAGATCACTTGCATAGTGCAACACTCGCCGTTATAGTTCCTCCTTATGGCAGACTAAGTTTTAGTAATTATTTACTTTTATTAGAGTTAATTAGCACTAATTAGCTGCCAACAGCAAAATTATATTGAGTAGTTTACTCAATGAACTAAATGACTGCTTTGAGAAAAACAAGATAATGAGCCAACACACAGTAACAATAAATGTTGCCAACAAACGATTAAAAATCGCTTGTCCTGCTGGCCATGAATCGGCGTTATTACAAGCTGCTGATGAAATTAATAAACGCTTAGAGCATGATGCGAAAAAAAGCCATTCAGCTAAAACACCTGAACAAGCATTAGTGATGATGTCTCTCAATCTTGCCAATGATTTAATTCAAGCACGTACTGAACTTGCTCAAGAACGTGAAGAAATGCAAAGCAAAATTGAATTGCTGCAAAATACAATTGAACAGGCAGTTAACCCCACTAAAACTGCGTAATTAGTTTCTAGTTGTTCAAAATTTAAGTATTTACTTTCCTTGCTTGTTTAAAGAAACTTCAAATCGTTCAAGCATTAAGCATTCAGGTCTTACAAGTAATAAAATACTTAATACCACCAGAATTATTAGCTATAATGAATTTGTCTTCTGGAGTGTTCGTTTGCGAACTACGTCCCTGAGCCGATAAGTTTTACCTAAGGATTTTGACTATTAGCTATTGTGCAAGCCCGGCTCGTATCGGGAAGCCTACGGTTAGCATGATATTTCCGCCCTGAACACCCGGTGTTCAGGACTATTGTGAGCTGCGGCATTCTGGAAGTCACCTCCCTTTTATTCGTAATAATATCAACGATATTTCCGCGCACTCTCTAGAAAATCACCCGGTGTTCTGGACAACCGTGAGCTGCGGCATTCTGGAAGTCACTAACTTTTTCGAAGTAATAACTTCCCCTCACTCTTTTCGCTTATTAAAAGTATCAATAACATTAACTTATACTAGCTTGTTGCTTACCTTGAGTGAAATCTGGCCTTGGTAATTTGTCCAAGATACTGTAAAGGTAAATAACAAGTAGCGTTAAGGCTGCAGTTATAAAAAACAACCATGAGCCACCAAATTGATCGAGGATAATACCACCACCTAATGGCGCAATTGCAAAGCCAAACTCATAAAACGACGCAGCCCCAAAGTATGCGCCACGTAAATGATCTGGAGCCAATCGGTCAATATGCACATTCATGGTCGGAAATAAAATAGTTTCCGCTAAACTCATAACAACAATAGCGCCTATCCAGCCCCAAAAAAGTGTCAACGGGTTCACCGCTAACCATATTTGTGAGCACATCAGTAAAACTAAACCTACATGGATTCGGCTAACCAACGACAAACTTGCCATTAATTTTAGTAGTAAAAATTGAGTTGAAATAATAACGACTGCATTAGTAAAGATCATCGCAGAAATAAGCTCTAGCAAATCAGGAACTTTCGCGCGCGTTAAATACTGTATAAGCGAGCTGTCCATTTGTGCATAGATAAACATGCATAAAATATTAGCCAAAATTAAGCACTGCAATAACTTATCCGCAGTCAATACTTTAATAATTTTGTTGTCGCTTCCACTTGCCACTGGTGTGTTAGTTGCCTCTTGTACTGCCGATGAACTTGTAGCTTCAGTAGCAACTTCTTTAGTTAATTTTGCTAAATCCTGTTTACTATGTCGATGAAAACCCCACCATAAAATAACGAGTAGGAATGCAAAAGCACCAGCAGTTATATAAAAACTTGATTGCTCTCCCGTTAAACCTAACCATAGCCCTAACATCGGCCCTACTGCGCAGCCGACATTAACGACAAAATATAATGATTGCATGGCAAGTTCGCGAGTATTTTTATCTTTAATAATATCGCCAATTAATGCGGAAGTTAACGGCCGCCAGAGTGCAGTAGCAACTGAGCATAAAGTTATAACGACAGCGTAACCAGCAATAGAATTCACTTGTGCTAATAAGGAAAAAGAAATGATGTACAAGGTACCGCTAAGGTACATTAATGGTCGACGCCCAATTCGATCAGATAGCGCACTTCCGACAAAGCTCACTAAAACAGAAATAATGGCAGCACTTGAAAGGATCAGTCCAACATTGGTAGCTGACAAAGCAAATTTTTCATAGAGAATTACAGCTAAAAACGGCCACACCATATAATAACTGCCGCGAGTAATGAACGAACCAAATAATAAAATCCACATTAATAACGGAAATTCTTTAATTCGTGCTAATGAAACATCGCTTTTCATTGGTTATCCTTTTACCTTTATTTCAGCACTCAGGATATATATAAACTAAATACTTTACAAACCATTTAATAATTCTTTGCTTAACTTCGCCATTAATTAATAGACCTACTTTGCCTGTTAATAATATACTTAACTTAGTTAACTTTTTCTTATGTAAAGCTGCATAGACGTAATGCCCACAGACTGTAAACTAAGTGTTCAAACATCGACAAATAGTCAATTGAATAACCAACATACTAGCGACGAACGACCCATTGGAGTTTTTGATTCCGGTATTGGTGGTTTATCTATTATGCAATGTATTGCTCATCAGCTGCACAATGAAAACCTTATTTATGTAGCAGACACTTTGCATGCGCCTTATGGTGAAAAATCCACACAATTTATTCAACAACGCGTTAACGAAATTGCAAATTGGTTTATTGAAAAAAATACCAAGGCAATTGTTGTCGCGTGCAACACAGCAACTGTTAGTGCCATTGATAAGCTTCGTGAAAATATAAGTATTCCAGTAATCGGCGTAGAGCCTGCGATTAAACCAGCGGCAAACTTAAGTAAAAATAAAAAAGTAGCTATTTTAGTCACTAAAGCAACATCTGAAAGCCAACGCTTCTTATCATTAGTAAACCAGTATAGAAATAATAGTGATGTTTATATTCAACCTTGCCCAGGTTTAGTTGAACTGATCGAGCAAGATCAAAAAGATTCACCAAACTGTAAAGAGTTACTTTCAAGCTATTTACTGCCCTTACTTAATAAAGGCGTTGATACCATTGTCCTAGGGTGCACCCACTACCCATTAGTAAAACCTATGATCAGTGACATTTGTGGTCAAAATATCATGATAATGGAAACCGCGCTGCCGGTAACAGAACAGTTGCAAAGACGGCTTAATTCAAATCAAATGCTTAATAACAACAAAGAGCTAGGTACTGCACATTTTTATAGCTCTAAAAATTGCTCTGCTCAACAGCAGCTTTTTTCACATATTTGGCAACGCCCTCTTCTCGTCAATAAATTTTTATAAACCGTCAATATTGCTAACAAGCCTTAAAAATACTAGGCGATTTGCAATTAAATTGACTCAGCTCAAAGACGTTTAGCCATCTAGGCGTAAAAAACTCTAGGAAATAGTTAACTAAACGGTTAGAATGTCACTATTAAAACAGGTCTTGTTTTTCAGTTCATTTATACAGAGGGTTTATGTCTACACACCTTTTTACTTCTGAGTCAGTTTCAGAAGGTCATCCGGATAAAATTGCCGATCAAATTTCTGATGCGGTATTAGATGCGATTATCGCAAAAGACAAGAACGCACGCGTTGCTTGTGAAACTATGGTAAAAACCGGCGTTGCCATTATTTCAGGTGAAGTATCGACTAACGCTTGGGTTGATTTAGAAAAACTAACCCGTAAAGTTATTAGTAATATTGGTTACACCTCATCTGATGTTGGTTTTGATGGTGAAACCTGTGGCATTATGAACTTAATTGGCCAACAATCACCAGAAATCGCTCAAGGTGTTGACCGCACTAGCCCTGAAGAACAAGGCGCTGGTGACCAAGGCTTAATGTTTGGTTACGCAACTAACGAAACACCAACCTTAATGCCTGCTCCATTATACTATTCGCACCGTTTAGTTGAGCGCCAAGCTGAAGCACGTAAATCAGGGGTATTACCTTGGTTACGTCCAGATGCTAAATCTCAAGTAACGTTTATCTATGAAGATAATAAGCCTGTAGCAATTGATACTGTAGTACTTTCTACTCAGCATAACCCTGATATCAAACAAGAAGATTTAGTTAATGCGGTAATGGAAAACATAATTAAGCATGTTTTACCTGAAGAGTTATTAACTAAAGAAACTAAATACCACATTAACCCAACAGGCCGTTTTGTTATTGGTGGTCCAGTAGGTGACTGTGGTTTAACGGGTCGTAAAATTATCGTTGATACTTATGGCGGTATGGCGCGTCATGGTGGCGGCGCCTTCTCAGGTAAAGATCCATCAAAGGTTGATCGCAGCGCAGCATATGCTGGCCGTTATGTTGCTAAAAACATTGTAGCTGCTGGTTTAGCAGACCGTTGTGAAATTCAAGTATCTTACGCTATTGGTGTTGCTGAGCCGACTTCGATTTCTGTTGATACGTTTGGAACAGGTAAAGTATCTGAAGAGCGCTTAGTTGAACTTGTGCGTGAACATTTTGACTTACGTCCATATGGCATCACAAAAATGCTTGATCTATTACACCCTATGTATCAACAAACAGCCGCATATGGTCACTTTGGCCGCGAACCTTTTGAAATGACAGTAGGCGACGATACATTCACGGCATTTAGCTGGGAAAAAACCGATAAAGCTGATGCATTGCGCCAAGCTGCTAACTTATAAGCCAGCATAAAGCCTGAGCTTTTTAGATATAAAAAACGCTGCCTGATTAGAGCAGCGTTTTTTTATACTTATTTACCTATAAATTTAGTATTAAAGTAGTTATCACGTTAATTCTATTACTCATAACGTAATGAGCTTATTGGATTTTTGCGTGCGACTTTGGCTGCATTAGTACCAACGGTGAACCAAGCAATAAATAGTGACAATGTGCCAACGGTGAAGCAAATAGGTAACAACCAAATTTGGTCAATTCGATACGGAAACGTCTCGAGCCAACTTAACATGCCATAAGCTGCGATAGGCCAAGCAATGATATTTGCCAAAACTACAGGTTTTGAAAACTGCCAAATCAACAATTTAACTATGTCTTTAACACTTGCTCCCATCACTTTACGAATACCTATCTCTTTCGTACGACGCTCAACCGTAAAGGCTGACAGTCCATATAAACCTAAACACGCAATAATAATTGCTAATACAGAGAATGCTAAGAATAACTGTGCCGTTGTTAATTCATCTTGATATTGCGCTTGCATCATCTCTGACAAAAACTGTAAATCAATAGGCTGTAAAGGTACATTAGTCTTCCACACTTGCTCTATTTTACTAATTAACTGTGATAATTCTTTAGAATCAATGACACCGGAATTAAGCCCAATGTTGGCGACTCGAAAGCGACTTGGGTTGAGCATAAAGGCTGTTGCACGAATACCAAATTTAATGGATCTAAAGTGAATGTCAGGCACCACGCCAATAACGGTTAAATCTTGTCTACCTAGCGTTAGTGTTTTTCCAATAATAGCCTCTGGCGTTTTGAAACCGAACTTACTCAACGCACTTGCGTTCAAAATAACGCTCGCTTGACCATGTTCAGTTGCATCATGTGCAACAGGTGTTATTTGATCACTGCCAAAGTTTTCATCAAATAATCGACCCGCTAGTGGTTTAACGTCATACGCCTCAAAGAATCCGTAGCCCATATTATGATAATTCAATAATACAGGTTCGACTTTATTACCGCTCTCATCCGAGCCAGATAAAGTAAATAAATTATTATTTTCATTGTCTTGCGTTGGTGCTTCTGATGAGAATGTAACTGAGCTAACCTCTGGAATATTTAATAATTCTTGTTTTAAACTTGGCAAATTATCTTGCGCAGAACGAATATTTAACACTAACTTATTGGCACTTTGGTAACCAACATCGACAGAGTTTGAATAAAGCGTTTGTCCATAAACAACTAACGTAGCAATAACTAACACAATTGAAGTTGTAAATTGAAATATGACTAACACACTGCGTAATTTAGCTGAATTCCCAGATTCACCACTTTTACTTGATTTTAATATGTGGCCCGGTAGAAATCGTGAAAGGTATATTGCAGGATAAATTCCAGCACCAATGCCAACAATGGTAGCAACAACAATAAGCGACAATAATAAATCAGGTTCATTAAACAGCCTTAGAGCCAATTGTTTACCTAAAATATCATTATATATAGGCAGCACTAATTCTGACGCCGCAATAGCAAATAATAGCGCAACAAAAACAATCACTATTGCTTCACTTAAAAACTGTATCGCCACTTGCAAACGGCTTGCGCCTAAGACTTTGCGCATTGCAACCTCTTTAGCTCGCTTACTGGCCTTTGCGGTCGAAAGGTTCATAAAATTAATACAAGCAATCATTAGCACGAGAAAAGCAACGACAGTAAAGGTATTAATCATTTCCTGATCGCCCATCGGCGTCATATCGCCCATATTTCCGGCATGCTTTTTAGCATTAAGGTGTAAGTCAGTAACTTTCATAACACGTTGGCGAGAAAAATCAGTTACTTGCTTGCCTTTACCTTGTTCTCCTAACAAATTTCTAGACGTTTTAATTAGCGGACTTTCATTGTTCATCCAATAATCAATACGATCTTGCAGTTGTATAGGAGTTATTCCTGCATTTAGCTTGAAGTAGGTATAAACATTCACACTGGTCCAAGTATCTAATATATTATTATTTGGTGGAAATAACGCCGGTTGTAGATAAAACAGCATATTAATATTTAAATGTGTCTCATCGGGTAAATCTTTTAGTACGCCGGTAATTCTCACGTCACTAGCAGGATTACGACCAACACAGCAAACCGTTAAGGTTTCGCCGATCACGTCGGTGCGACCAAAATATTTCTTGGCAAATTCTTCAGTGACTAACAAGTTCATAGGTTGATTAAACGACTTAGCTCTCGAACCATGTACAAATGGCAGATCAAAAACATCAAAGAAACTGCCATCAGCTAAGGTAATGGCTTCGTCAAAAGCGTTGTCGTCTTTACGAACGGTTAAAGACCATTGTATTAAACGTACACCAGTTTCTATTTCGTTTTTAGCGTAATCACGAATGGCTTCCATCATTCGCCCTGCCGAACGCACAGTCAAAAATGGCGCCTGATTTGGCATAGTATAAGCGGTGTGTATACGCACTAATCTGTCGCTGTCTTTTAACCATTTATCAAAGCCGGTTTCCTCTTTGACAAACAGCATAATTAAAATACAACTCATCAAAGCAATGGATAAACCAAAAATATTGATTGCTGAAAAAACACCGTTTTTGATGATATTACGCCATGCGGTAATTAGGTAATTCTTAAACATAATGCCTCCTAAGCGGCCTTAATGTTTTCAGTCACAACGTGACCATCAAACAGGTTAATTGTCCGTTTTGCATAATCTGCATGCGCAGGACTATGCGTTACCATTACAATAGTGGTGCCCTCGTCGTTTAAGGCTTGCAGCATTTCCATAACCTCTTGACCATGCGCGCTATCTAAGTTGCCGGTTGGCTCATCTGCTAAGATCATTTTCTGATCTCCCACTACCGCACGCGCTACAGCCACCCTTTGTTGCTGACCGCCCGATAATTGACTTGGCATATGCTTAGCACGATGCGCAATACCCACTTTGTCCATAACCGTTGAAACGCGCTGTTTACGTTCACTGGCAGGAATATCGTGGTAGAGCAAAGCCAGCTCGATATTTTCAGCAACGGTTAATTCATCAATTAAGTTAAAGTTTTGAAAAATAAAACCAATACTCTGTTTTCTTATCACTGCAAGCTGCGCCTCAGAGAAGCCAGCAACATCTTCACCATTAAACCAGTATTCGCCACTACTTGGCGTATCTAACATGCCAATTGTGTTTAATAGCGTAGATTTACCACAGCCTGAAGGCCCCATAATGGCGACGAACTCTCCTTGAGCTATTTCAATATTCACATTATTTAATGCCATGGTCTCTACATCATCAGTTTGGTAAACGCGTGATAGGTTGTGAAGTTTCAACATAATAAAGTCCTGTTTTTATAAATTTAATTGGTAGCTGGCTATTTTGTGCCATTAATTTTTAACTAATTAATTTGTACTAGTGTTAAGTTTTAATCGTTGCATATCTTGGTAACTACTATATGGGCTAGTAACAACTTGTTCCCCTACATCTAAGCCGTCAATAACCTCAATAAACTGATTGTTTCTTCGCCCCAAGCGCACTGGGCGACGTACAGCTTCAGCGCCACTTTCGGTTACAACAAATATCCAATTACCACCGGTATCTTGATAAAAAGCACCATTAGGAATTAATACCGCTTTGCTTTCATCGCCTAACGTAAGCTTTGTTTGTATCGTTTGACCACGGCGAATACCTGATGGCTGTTCACCTGCAAAGACAAAATCAACTTCAAACTGGCCATTTTGTACTTGTGGGTAAATTTTCTTAATAATTAACTCGTATTCTTTGAACATTGCTCGTTGGCCAATATCAACGCGGCCTAAGTAGAATTCATCAATATATGCAGTAACTTTGTAGTCGTTCGGCGTATCAATTTGTCCTAATCGTTCACCGCGACCAATACTCTGCCCTATTTCAATATTAAAGCCTGACAGTTTGCCGTTTACAGGGGCTTTGACATTCATGTTGTCTAAATTTTGTCGAGATATTTCTAAATTACTCTCCAAACGCTGGCTAGTAGCTTTTAAGAATTTCAGTTGCTCTTCTTGCATGCGAGTATCTGAAGCTTGGCTTTCTTGGGTAACTAAAAGACGCTGCTGGTACCAATTAAGTGTATCTTTAGTGTCATCAAATGCTGACTGGCTAACCGCGCCACTTGTCACTAACTCTTGCTCACGAGCAAGTTGGCGAGTCAATAACTTAATTTGGTATTCAATATCAATAATATTACTTTTATGACGTAAACGGTTTTGCTCAAGACTAAGCTCAATGGAACGCATATTATTCAATTGCTCAGCAACACGTGCTTCATTACCTAAAACATTTAATTGCAAACTAGCGTTAGAGAGCTCAACAATTAAACTTCCCGCACTCAATTGTGTGCCATCTTCAACTAAAATACGCTCAACACGACCACCTTCAATCGCATCAAGAAACACTGTTTTTGCTGGTGCTATGCGACCACGTACAGGAATAAAATCTTCAAATGTCCCCGATACCACGCTAGACACAACAATACGGTTGCTATCAACACTCAGCGATTTACCACTTAGCTTATTGCTAAATTGCCACCCGACTGCGCCAATTACACCGATGATAGCGACAGCCAATAAAACTGGCTTTATCTTCGATTTTTTACGTATGACCTTACGGTCCATCCCAGCACCAGACACTGCGGAATTGTCGCTATTCATTGTCGTACTTGCATTGTCGACACTGACTGACTTTAATGAATGTGTCATTACCCTACTTCGCCATATTAAAAATTATCGTTACTGACACATTACAATTTTTGTTCCAACCATCAACAAAACACACAAGCCACTGTTTTTATTTAACTTTACAACATTCAATTGTTGCTATTGAAAATAAAACCAACAAAAAACTGTACGTTTTCGGACACTAGGTGTACGTTATTGAACAGTTTGTTTCCCTAACTTGCTGTTACAGCATCAAAATAAAAATGAAAATAGACGGAAAAATACTCATCGTTGATGACGACCAAGACATACTGGTGGCAGGAAAACTACTACTAAATCGTAAATTTTCAGAAGTCCGCATATGTAATCGCCCCGAACAAATACCTAAACTCATTAAAGAAAATGATTTTGATGCTATTTTATTGGATATGAATTTTGGTCCTGGCGAAAGCTCCGGTGAGCAAGGTTTTTATTGGCTAAAAGAAATACTAGTCATTAAACCCAATAGTATCGTTGTTATGATCACAGCACATGGCGGTGTTGATATTGCTGTCGATGCCATGAAACAAGGTGCCACTGACTTTATCGCCAAACCTTGGCAAAATGAAAAAGTAATCGCGACATTATCAACGGCGGTGCAACTCGGTAAATCACGTTTTGAAGCGGCACAATTAAAGGTAACAAACCAAGCGTTAGTGCAAACCTTAGCGGAAACCTCAGGACAAGCGAATAACCAACATACTCAGCAAATGATCATTGGCCAATCTAAGCCAATGCAAAATGTTCACGCTCTTATCCATAAAGCAGCACCAACTGATGCTAATGTCCTTATTTTAGGTGAAAATGGTACAGGCAAAGAACTAATAGCGCGTGACATTCACTCTCAAAGCCAACGAGCGACCAATATTTTTATGTCTATTGACTTAGGTGCTATTTCAGAAAGCTTATTTGAAAGTGAATTATTTGGTCATAAAAAAGGGGCATTTACCGGCGCTCAGCAAGACCGTATTGGTAAATTAAAAGCTGCTGATGGCGGAACTTTATTTCTAGATGAAATTGGCAACTTACCACTTTATTTACAAGCAAAGTTATTAACTGTGCTTGAACAACGCCAAGTAACACCATTAGGCAGTAATCAAGCACAGCCTTTTAATGTCAGAGTAATCGCTGCTACCAACATTCCTCAGGAAGTGCTAAATAATGAGAGTAAATTTAGACAAGATTTATTATTTCGATTAAACACTGTGACCCTTAATTTACCGCCACTGAGAGAACGAAAAGAAGATATTGTGAAAATTGCTGAGCACTTTATCGCTTTGTACAGTAAAAAATATAACAAGTCAGTTAACAGCTTAACAAGCGATACTAAACAAGTTTTACTGCAAGAGCCATGGCAAGGCAACATTAGAGCTTTACGCCATGCCATTGAGCGTGCAGTTATTCTAACCGAGCATGCTGACTTACAAATTAGTGACTTTCAATTAGAGCAAAAAGCACAGCAAAATTTTAATCAAAATACAGATAAAACCCCAAATGCATTTTTGCCTGCCAATGCTCATATGGAAAACGAATTAACTTTAGAAGAAATGGAAAAACAAGCGATAACTGCGGCACTGAAAAAACATCGATACAATATCAGCCACTGTGCTAAAGCACTAGGTTTAACACGAGCAGCACTGTACAGAAGGATGGAAAAGTATGGGCTTTAAACAATTCTCCTTACGGATCATCGCTCGCACGGTCGCGGCAATGATAACCTTAGTGTTACTAACAATTGCTTTAACAACTTCGGGTTATCACGCGGCAACAATATTGCTAATAGTGCTATTAATTAGCCAATTTATTGAATTGGTAAACTTTGTTTCTAAAACCAATAATGAGTTAGTGCGTTTTTTTGATGCTGCTCGTTATGCTGACTTCTCACAACGTTTTGATTTATCTAATGTAGGTGCTGGTTTTGAAGAACTAGGTCACGCTTTTACCGATATTTTAACTCGCCTACAAAAAGCAAGAACAGCACAAATTACAGAATTAAAGCATTTAAAAGCGGTTGTCGAACATGTTCCTGTACCATTAATAAGTCTCAACCAAGAAAACCAAATCACGTTATGGAATAATAGTGCCAGAAGACTATTTGGCACTACCCCCGTAATTAGATTAGATGACTTGGCACAATTTGGACTGCACTTTCCAGAGCAAATGAAATCAATGCAGGCCGGAGAACGCCAACTAATAAAATTAAATATAGACGGTATTGAACATCAATTAACTGTTGCCGCCACGGAAATAAGACTTGCTCAGCAGCAAGAATTATTATTTAGTTTACAAGATATTCAAAACGAACTTGTATCAGCGCAATTACAAGCATGGCAAGACCTAGTTAGTGTTTTAACCCATGAAATAATGAATAGCATCACACCTGTCGCCTCTTTGGCCAGTACTGCCGCAGATTTAGTTGATGATATTATTAAAGATATCGCACAACACCCCGCGGATAAAAAAGATATTAGTAGCCAAGATATCAGCGCGGATCTCCGTGACGTAACCGATGCAGTCACTACCGTTGCGAGGCGTAGTAAAGGATTAATGACATTTGTCGATAGCTATCGGCGCTTAACTCGCCTGCCGACACCAAATAAAAACACGACTTCAGTAAGGTTTTTAGCTCAACAAGTTATTGATATTTCTTGTCAGCATTGGTCAGTACAAAACCTTGCCATTAGCTGCAATATTACACCTGAAAGTTTGGATATAAATGTTGATCAAGATATGTTGTCACAAGTATTAATTAACCTGCTAAAAAATGCAGAGCAGGCAACTGATGGCTGTAAAATTAGAAAGATAGAATTAAATGCTTTTATCAATAAACGTGGCCATCCTGTTATTGAAGTAAATGATAGTGGTTGCGGCATGAGTAAAGAAGTTGCTGATAATGCCTTTGTGCCTTTTTATACCACAAAAAGAGATGGCTCAGGTGTTGGTTTAGCACTGACTAGGCAAATAATGCTCGCTCACAGTGGCCATGTAACTTTGGACAGTAAAATTAATCAAGGAACAAGTATTCGACTTATTTTTTAGTGAGTCTTTTTATTGCTGCGGCTAAAAACAAACGTAAAGAATGAGCTAGATAAAGCGAGAGAAATTGCGAATTACTTATCGACTTAAAATAATGAATTCATGTCTATGCCCAAGCCACTTCAAAATGCAGGATTCAGCTGGAATTAGAAACGCCTTTAGGCAAGGCATTGATTGAAGATAATAGTTATTCTATTGTCAAAACCAATAACGATGTATAAAGCGTTTCTAAACCAGTCAGTCTGGGACGCCTGAGCAAATCATGTTCATAGCTATGTAGTTCATTAAGGGAATAACCATTGATAAAATACAGGCCTTGCTCATGAGTCTCTCATACGTCCTGAAACGAGCACTTTGAAGTCGCTTGAGTATATATTAGTTATAAAAAAAGGGTCACGATAACCGTGACCCTTTCTTATCTATGTTAACTTCATCACTTTTTTATAATATTAGTGATTAAAACAAACCTTCGAAGTCATAACGCATACCAACACTTAAATGTTTTTGCTGTTCGCCACCTTCAATGTCACGTGTTAAATATTCAACAAATACTTTTACTGAGTCATTTAATTGGTTTTCTAAAGTTAGGTTGTAACCGTCAAATGTACGGCCCTGTCCGTCACCATCCCAATCAAAGTATGAAGTTTTAAAAGTGTAGTTTTTACTTAAAGCATATGATGCGGCAATATCAAATGACGATTGGTCATAAGTATTAGTACCCATAGTGCGTTCAATATCTTGGTAAGTTACAGCAACATAGAAATCTTTACTTACTTTCCAGCTACCTGCAACAGCACGAAAGTCTCTTTCATCGTCAACATCAAGCTGCTGATCTAAATATGACGCACCAAGGTAAAAGTCACCGAAGCTGTAACTAACGCCAATCGAGCCAGAATCAACCTGTTCAGTGTTATTAGCCTCTGAGTTATCGCCACCTGCTGAGTTTTCTGCATCACCATTAAACTGCAAACCTGCATCTAGCTTAAAACCACCATTACTATATGAATACGTTACCATTTGGTTAGTCCGAAATGGGCTCGCTTCATCATAGCCAAATGGACTCGAGCGATTATTAAAAATATCCGTTGCTTCAGCAACAATATTGTAATGAGGGCTCCATTGCTTACCTAAAGCGACACGACCAAAATCACCTTCTAAACCTACAAAACCTAAACGGGCATCACCAAAATCAGCATCGGCTTCAACGTCAATATCCCACTCACCTTGGTAAAAAGCAGTGATACTGTCATTAACTTTAATGTCACCTTTAAAACCAATTCGAGAGAAGAAATCAGTCACATCAGTACTGCTTTCGTCATTACCAAAATCGCTATAAGTTAATGCAGGGCGAAAACTACCATATACTGTAACACCATAATCTTCTTTTCTTGCTTGCTCTTTTTTATCTTCGCTTTCAAGTTCAGCTAAACGTCTTTGCAAGGCATCTATTTGACTTTGCGTATCTGCATCAGCAGCATGTACTAAAAATGTTGGACTGATTGCTAATGCAATCGGGAGTAATACAGATTTTAGTTTTATATTCTTCATTTCTATTTCCTCAGTTTTCCAGTTATTAGAAACTTCAGTGCTAAGCACTTTATTTCTTTTCTTTAATCGCGCCGGTAGGCACCGTTATTAATCGATGTAGTTGTCGATACTCGGACAACCACAAATTAAATTTCTATCGCCGTAAACATTGTCAATTCGGTTCGTTGTTGGCCAAAACTTGGCTTGGTCAGGGCTACTGCTTGGGTAACATGCTGTCATGCGTGAATAAGCGCGTGGCCACTCAGCTTCGGTTAGGTCACTTAGGGTGTGAGGGGCATTGACTAAAGGGTTATCGGTGAGAGACCAAGTGCCATCTTCAACTTTCGCTATTTCATGGCGTATGGTAACCATGGCATCAATAAACTTATCCAACTCTTCAAGTGACTCACTCTCTGTTGGCTCAATCATCAAAGTGCCAGCAACAGGAAATGACATGGTTGGTGCATGGAAACCAAAATCCATAAGACGCTTAGCAACATCCTCTTCACTTATTCCTGAAGACTCTTTTAGTGGCCTTAAGTCGATAATACATTCGTGCGCTACTCGACCTTTGTTACCTCTAAATAACACGGGATAATGTGGGCTAAGCTTTTCCATAATGTAATTAGCGTTTAGAATTGCTAACTCAGTGGCTTCCGTTAGGCCTTTGGTTCCCATAAGTGCAATATACGCCCATGAAATAGGTAAGATTGAAGCACTGCCCATTGCTGTTGCTGATACCGCACCATATGTTCCTTCGGTACAATGGCCAGGTAAAAACTCAGCTAAGTGAGATTTAACACCGATTGGTCCCATGCCAGGACCACCGCCACCGTGAGGGATACAAAAGGTTTTATGTAAATTTAAATGAGAAACATCAGAGCCAATAAAGCCCGGCGATGTAATGCCCACTTGTGCATTCATGTTGGCACCATCTAAATAGACTTGGCCGCCAGCATCATGAACTTGTTGGCATATTTCTTTAATACTTTCTTCATACACGCCATGAGTGGACGGGTATGTGATCATAATTGCCGCTAATTGCTCTTTGTGTAGTGCAATTTTGCTAGCCAAATCATCCATATCGACATTGCCAAGCTTGTCACAAGCAACAATGACAATACGCATTGATACCATTGCCGCACTTGCAGGGTTAGTACCGTGTGCAGAACTTGGAATAAGGCAAATATTACGATGATGATCACCACGAGAAGCGTGATAGCGCTGAATCGCAATTAGTCCAGCATATTCACCTTGCGCTCCAGAATTGGGTTGTAACGAAAAAGCATCGTAGCCGGTAACGCTGCACAACATTGCGCTTAGGCTTTCTGATAATGCTTGGTAGCCTAAACATTGCTCTTCTGGTGCGTAAGGGTGCATTCGAGAGAATTCTGGCCAAGTCACAGGGATCATTTGTGCGGTGGCATTAAGCTTCATAGTACATGAGCCTAGTGGGATCATACCGTGAGTTAATGAAAAGTCTTTATTTTCAAGACTTTTCATATAACGCAACATCCGTGTTTCACTATGATAACTATTAAAAACTGGGTGGGTTAAAAATTCACTTTTACGACGGCACTCTTCCGGTATATAAGAAAATTCTTCCGTCAACAACGGCTCTATTTCGCTGACTGCTATTGTTTGCTCAGTGATAACTAGCAATAAAAGCTCAATGTCTGCAGCCGTTGTGGTTTCATCAATACTGATACCTAATTGTTCAGGTAATCTGCGTAAATTAAGACCTTGGTCAAGTGCTCGTTGATATATAGCACCAGTATTTTCATTGGTTTGTAAGGTAATAGTGTCAAAGAATTGCTCATGTACAAGGCTAATCCCTGCTTGTTGCAAGCCTTTAGCTAAAATTGACATTAGACGATTTACGCGACGTGCAATTTTTTTCAAGCCATCAGGACCATGGTATACAGCAAAAAATGATGCCATATTGGCAAGTAAGGCCTGAGCCGTACAAATATTGGAATTGGCTTTTTCACGTCGAATATGCTGCTCACGTGTTTGCATCGCCATGCGTAAACCAGGCTTGCCTTTACTATCAATTGACACACCAATAACGCGCCCAGGAATGGTACGTTTATATTTTTCACTGGTGGCCATAAATGCGGCATGAGGACCACCATACCCCATAGGAACACCAAATCGTTGTGCACTACCTATCACAACATCAGCGCCAATTTCACCAGGTGCCTTTAAAACGGTTAATGCCAGTAAATCTGTTGCCACTGCAATGAGCGTCTTTTTACTATGCGCTTGAGCGATTAATGATTCTAAACTGTGAACTTGACCGGTAGTGCCAGGATATTGCAATAAAGCGCCAAATACGTCATGTTGATCGAGCTCATGACAAGGAGCCACAATTATCTCAAATGAAAAATACTGAGCGCGAGTTCGAATAACATCTAAAGTTTGTGGGTGTACGTCATCACTAACAAAGAAGCTATTGCTTTTATTTTTACCCGCTCGCTTACAGAGACTCATCGCTTCAGCCGCCGCAGTAGCTTCATCAAGCAAAGAAGCATTTGATAATTCCATCGCGGTGAGGTCAGTGATCATTTGCTGGTAATTTAATAGCGCTTCTAATCGTCCTTGCGATATTTCAGGTTGATATGGTGTATAAGCGGTATACCAACCTGGGTTTTCAAAAACGTTGCGTAAAATTACATTAGGCACATGGGTGTCATAATAACCTTGACCAATATAAGTTTTGTTTACTTGATTTTTTGCCGCAATCGCTTGTAGTTTTGCTAGCATGTCGACTTCACTTAAGGGCTTTTCAAGTGACATAGGTTGATGAAGGCGAATATTTTCAGGTACAGTTTCATCAATTAACTTATCAATTGATTCAACACCTAACGCACTTAACATATACTGTTTTTGCTTAAGGTTTGGGCCGTTGTGGCGACCAATAAAATCTAAATCATCACCTAATTGCGCTAGTAAACTTTCATTACTCATAATTACTCCAAAAGCCCCATTGAGCTAATGTCTTGTTATTGTTAGATGGGTGAAGAGGTTACTCTTCAACAGCCTCGTAATAAGCGGTGCTATCAAGTAATTCATCAAGCTGTGCGGGTGTAGAAAGTCGTACTTTAGCTATCCAACCTTCTGTAAAAGACGCTTCGTTAATGAGCTCCGGGCTATCATCAAGCTCTTCATTAACCGCAATAACTTCTCCTGACACAGGCGCATAAACATCTGATGCGGCTTTAACTGATTCAACAAGTGAGAAGCTTTCTCCAGCGGTAATCGTGTCGCCTTCTTCAGGAAGCTCGACAAAAACCACATCACCTAATAACTCTTGCGCATGACTTGAAATACCAAGCGTTACCGTGCCATCGCCATTGTCTTTTACCCATTCGTGACTGGCGGCAAATTTATAGTTTTTTTCTACTGTGCTCATAACAGACTCCAAAATTTAGTGATGACTCTCCCCTGGCAATGATTTATCGCCATAAATAAAGGGGTGAGAAGTGAACTAAAGCTCTGCTTTAGTTCATTAAGTGATTAGCTATACAAAGGAAATTTCTCGCATAGCGCTTTGACATGTTGTAGAGCTTTTTTTTCTGCAACACTATTATCATCGGGGTTAGTGACTAGTCCATCTAGTACGTCACCAATTAACTGACCAATTATTTCAAATTCATCGTTACCAAAACCTCGACTGGTACCAGCTGGCGTTCCTAAGCGAATACCCGATGTAACCATAGGTTTTTCAGGATCAAACGGGATGCCATTTTTATTACAAGTAATGCCGGCACGTTCTAAACTTTCTTCCGCGGCATTGCCTTTTAAACCTTTTGGTCTTAAATCAACCAACATTAAATGAGTGTCTGTACCGTCAGTGACGATATCGCATCCACGTTCTTTTAACGTTTCGGCAAGTACATTGGCATTGCTAAGTACATTTTTAATGTAAGCGTTAAATTCAGGTTCTAACACTTCACCTAAAGCAACGGCTTTGGCGGCAATAACATGCATTAATGGGCCACCTTGTAAGCCAGGAAAAACGGCAGAGTTAATTTTCTTCGCGATAGTTTCATCATTGGTTAGAATCAAACCACCACGCGGACCACGCAATGTTTTATGGGTTGTTGTTGTAACGATGTCAGCATACGGCAATGGGTTTTGATGATGGCCTGTTGCCACTAAACCGGCAATATGTGCCATATCAACCATTAATAATGCCCCAACTTCATCTGCAATTTTTCTAAATTGAGAAAAATCAATTTGGCGTGGGATAGCTGAACCACCAGCGATGATAAGCTTAGGCTTATGCTCTTTAGCTAAGGCTAATACTTCATCATAATCAATGCGCATATCATCTTTACGTACGCCGTATTGAATAGCGTTAAACCACTTACCTGATTGTGCTGGGCGTGCGCCGTGGGTTAAGTGACCACCAGCATCTAGTGACATACCTAAAATGGTATCTCCAGGCTGCACTAACGCTAACATAACAGCACCATTAGCTTGTGCACCTGAATGAGGCTGAACGTTAACATATTCAGCACTAAAAATTTGTTTTGCACGGTCAATTGCAAGCTTCTCAACTAAATCGACATGCTCACAACCACCATAGTAACGACGACCAGGGTAACCTTCTGCATATTTATTAGTGAGTACAGTACCTTGCGTTTCCATTACCGCTTTAGAAACAATATTCTCTGAGGCAATAAGTTCGATTTGTTGCTCTTGGCGCTTAACTTCTAGATCAATAGCAACTTGTATCGCCCCATCCGTGTCAGGCAATTTAGCTGAAAAAAATTGTTCTAATTCATGAGATGTATAATGACTTTTCATCTTTACTATCCTTTATTTAAACCGCTAAATACTTGAACACTTAGCGAATGTGTCGAAGTAACCGACAATAATTTCGTTTAACAAGCAACAACGTTTATAGCTAAACCACCTTGAGAGGTTTCTTTATATTTGCTCATCATATCTAGACCTGTTTGATGCATGGTTTTAATTACATCATCAAGATGTACATGATGTATGCCATCACTCTGCATAGCTAAACGACTAGCATTAATCGCTTTTAACGCTCCCATGGTATTGCGTTCAATACAGGGCACTTGTACTAAACCATTGATAGGATCACAGGTTAAGCCCAAGTTATGCTCCATTCCGATCTCTGCAGCATTTTCAACTTGCTCTGGGGTTCCTCCCATTGCAGCCGTTAGACCTGCCGCAGCCATTGAACAAGCAACTCCTATTTCACCTTGGCAACCCACTTCAGCTGCAGATATCGAAGCATTCTTTTTATAAAGTAAACCTATGGCTGCAGCGGTTGTCATAAACTCAATAATGCCTTGCTGATCGTTTTTACTTTTAAATTTGAGAAACCAAGCAATAACCGCAGGAATAACTCCAGCTGCGCCATTAGTCGGTGCAGTAACCACTCTGCCGCCAGCAGCATTTTCTTCATTAACGGCCATGGCATAAAGGTTTACCCAATCAAGCGTATCAAACTGCTCTTCTTGACTAGTTCCAATAAGGCGTTGATGCATATCATATGCGCGTCGCTTTAGCTTTAAACTGCCTGGTAAAACACCACCTGTAGCAATACCACGTTCAATACACGCAGACATTACTTGCCACATTTGCGCTATTTTTTCTAAAATATCATCAGTGCCCAACGCCTTCTCATTGGCCAACATAATTTGCGTAATTGAACGTTGATTTTCTTGGCAGTGTTCAAGTAACTCTTTGGCATTTTCAAATGGGTACGGTAAAGAAACCGACAATTGAACATCAGTTCCAAGTTGTTCCTTATCTAGAACAAAACCACCACCAACTGAAAAATATGTTTGCTGTAAAACTACCTCCCCACTTTCATTTAGGGCTGATATCGTCATGCCATTTGGATGTTCAGGTAGAAACGCTGAAAAATTAAAAACAATGTCAGTTTTTGGATTAAAACGAATAGCAACACCATCTTTCCGGCAAAGCGGTAATTTCTGCGTTTCTTTAATATTTTTTAATAACTCGGGAATTTTATCTGGATTAACTAGGTCTGGTGATTGAGACATCAAACCTAATGTTGACGCAATATCGGTTGCATGACCTTTTCCAGTTAATGCAAGAGAACCATATAAGTTAACTTGTAGGTGAGATGTTTTAGTTAACGCAGTCGAGTTAGATAGTAATTTGATAAAACGGTTACCGGCAACCATAGGTCCAACGGTGTGTGAACTTGAAGGTCCAACACCTATTTTAAATAAATCGAAAATACTATGTGCCATGTCTTATCCTTGGTATTTACATAAACGATCAACTTCGTAACGTTTTTAAAACATAACAGCCTCCACTTTCCATTTCAACAACTTTGTTTCCTATCGGAAACTTTTTCCATAAAAAATCAGCTTAAGTGTTGATTTTACTAATTGTTTATTTTTTACTATTTCGGGTTTTTTGCCCGCGCAGGATATGTAACAATTAGACTCATCAGTATTTTTTTAATTAGTGAATAAAATGAGTGAACAAAACAAAGTAGATGTATACCCTTCTATGGTAGTGGCTGACAGCCAAGAAAATGTTCGCGCAGTTGAAAAGATAACGATCGGTGCGCAATTGAAAGCCATACGCACTAACAATAAGCTTACTCTTGAAGAGGCCAGTAAACGCACTGGCTTAGCCCGTTCAACGTTATCAAAAATAGAAAACGAGCAAATATCTCCAACCTTTACTGTTATGCAAAAATTGGCTACAGGCCTTGATATAGAGCTGCCCCAGCTTTTTACAAAACCTAAAGCGAGACAAGCGACAGGGCGAAGAGACATTACTTTAAAGAGCTCAGGAAAGTCGCATGTAACATCAACGTATGAACATGAATTACTTGCCACACAGTTTCGTAATAAAAAAATGATGCCATACAAAAGCCGAGTCTATGCGAGAAGTTTTGAAGACTTTGGTGAGTGGGTTCGCCATGAAGGAGAAGAGTTTTTATTGGTGTTAGAAGGTGAAATTCAATTATTAACTGAATTTTATGAGCCAATGAACCTAAATAAAGGTGACAACGTGTATTACGACGCTACTATGGGACATTTAGTTATCTCTGTTAGTGAAGAAGATGCCGTTATTCTCTGGGTAACAGCAGACTAGCACTCAAAAAACAAAACAAACCATTGATTTAAAACAAAAATAAACACCATCATAAACATCAGATAGCTTGTTTTAATACAAAAACAAGCCCTTCTCGAAGCAATATCACAAAAGACCTCCCTAAAAAATTGCCGCTTTCATATGAATACCTTTGCTATTATTTTTGCTGTGAACATTTAAAACTTCAACCATACTCTAATCATAATAGAAAGCTTAATTAACAAATAAAACAAACTCTCACATAAGGATTTCTGAATATTTACGCAGTAAATTTGATTAATGCCGCATTTACAGAATTTATAACAATTTTCAGCAAAATATTAAGATTTTGTTTTAATTGTGTTTTTTGATTTTGTTGTTAAAAAAATGTGCATAAACTGTAATTAAAGGTTGCTTATTTTTTCCTAAGTATTTACTTTGTTTCCTATTGGAAACGAAAAGTAACGTTTCTGATTAAGAGAATAATCACAGAAATACCCGCAACAAAAGCAGGTAGTAAAAATAAAATTACAACAAGGTAATGAGGTTATTATGGAATTTTTAACGAGTTTAATATCCAGTCTAAATGGTATTGTGTGGGGTGTTCCTATGCTTGTCATGATACTGGGCGTCGGTTTGTTCTTAACCGTTAGTTTACGATTTATGCCAGTTTTAAAGTTAGGAACCGGTTTTAAGTTGCTCTGGAGTGGTCGTATACCAGATGAAGATAAAAGTGCTAAAGGAGAAATAAGTCCTTTTAATGCATTGATGACATCCCTTTCTGCAACGATTGGTACAGGTAACATCGCAGGTGTTGCAACGGCAATTTTCTTAGGTGGTCCAGGTGCATTATTCTGGATGTGGTGTACCGCTTTGGTTGGTATGGCAACTAAGTTTGCTGAAGCAGTGCTAGCAGTTCGCTACCGTGAAGTAGATGAAAATGGTAACCACACTGGTGGTCCAATGTACTATATTAAAAACGGCTTATCGAGTCGCTGGGGTTGGTTAGGTGGCGCGTTTGCACTATTTGGCTCCGTTGCTGCCTTTGGAATTGGTAATACAGTTCAAACCAATTCAGTTGCCAATGCACTTGAGAGTAACTTTGGAATAGCACCTGTGGCTACGGGTATTATTCTGATGATACTTGTTGGCTTAGTATTAATGGGTGGCATTAAACGAATTGGTGATGTTGCAGGTAAACTTGTACCTCTTATGGCGGTATTTTACATCAGCGCTGGTGTTGTCGTACTTATTATCCATGCTGCTGATATTCCTGCCGCATTCGCATTAATTTTTGAAAGTGCTTTTACTTCCACAGCCGCTGAAGGTGGTTTTGCTGGTGCTGCTGTATGGGCTGCAATCCGTTTTGGTGTCGCTCGTGGTGTTTTCTCAAACGAAGCTGGTTTAGGTAGTGCACCAATTGCTCATGCTGCCGCTAAAACTAACAACCCAGTAGCACAAGGCCTTGTTGGCATGTTAGGTACATTTATTGATACCTTAATTGTCTGTTCAATTACCGGCTTAGCTATTATTGTTTCTGGCGAATGGACATCTGGCGCTACTGGTGCAGAATTAACTTCGAACGCTTTCGCTACAGCAATTCCTTTTGGTAACTATATCGTCGCAATCGCACTGACAGTATTTGCTTTTACAACTATCTTAGGTTGGAGTGTATACGGTGAGAAATGTGTGCAGTACTTCTTCGGTGTTAAGGCAATAATTCCATTCCGTATACTTTGGATTGTTGTTGTGCCAGTAGGGGCAATTGGCTCATTAGAGTTCATTTGGTTACTTGCTGATACTATGAATGCACTAATGGCAATTCCTAACTTAATCGCAATCGTGCTATTAAGCCCTGTTGTTATTAAGTTAACCCGAGAATACTTTGTTAGCGGCGGTAAAGCGCCCGCCGAAATGACAAAGCAAACAGACTAACTCCTCTTTTCCCTTAATCCTATATTATAGGCCGTCCATTCGGGCGGCTTACGGAGCTCTTATGACTCAATCAAACCAAAAACTACTTAAAACCCCGTGTTACGACCTTCACCTTGAAGCGAGTGGCAAAATGGTACCGTTTGCTGGCTATGAAATGCCTGTACAATATGACATGGGGGTGAAGAAAGAGCATTTGCATACCCGCTCACAGGCTGGGTTATTCGATGTTTCTCATATGGGACAATTAAAATTAGTAGGAAAAAATGCGGCAAAAGCTTTAGAAACCTTAGTACCGGTAGACATTATTGATCTGCCTGAAGGCAAACAGCGTTATGCACTTTTTACAAATGAACAAGGTGGGTTACTTGATGATTTAATGGTCAGTAACTTTGGCAATCACCTTTTTGTTGTCGTCAATGCCGCTTGTAAGGCACAAGACATAGCACATTTACAAAAACATTTACCAGAAGATGTAGAAATTGAAATACTCGAAGGTAGAGCTTTGCTTGCACTACAAGGACCGAAAGCAGGCGAAGTACTGAAGCGCTTATTGCCAGAATCTGCTGATATGGTTTTCATGGATTCACGTGTTGTAAATTTCGATGGTGCTGAATGCATTATAGGCCGTGCGGGTTATACCGGCGAAGATGGCTTTGAAATTTCAATTCCAGCTGAACATGCGGAGAGAATTACTCGCTTACTATTAGCAGAGCAAGAAGTAGAATGGATTGGTCTTGGCGCAAGGGACTCTTTACGACTAGAGTCAGGCCTGTGCTTATATGGTCATGATATTGACCAAACAACCACACCCGTTGAAGCAAGCCTTTTATGGGCTATCAGTAAAGTACGTCGTACTGACGGTGCACGTGCTGGTGGTTTCCCTGGCGCGGACATTATTCTAGATCAGATAGTAACAAAAGACGTAATACGTAAACGTATTGGTATGGTCGGCTTAGGCAAAGCTCCAGTGCGTGAAGGGGCTGAACTTTATAACAGCAATGATGAAAAAATTGGCATTGTTACCAGTGGTACTGCTGGCCCTAGTAAAGGTGCTCCTATTGCTATGGGCTATGTAGAAACCAAGTATGCTGTTTTAGACACTGAAATTTATGCTGACGTTCGTGGTAAAAAGTTACCTATGCTCATTCAAAGAATGCCATTTGTTTCACAACGCTACTATCGTGGTTAAGTTTCTTGGCT
The DNA here is from genome assembly GCA_913058245.1 of uncultured Colwellia sp. GTDB lineage: Bacteria > Pseudomonadota > Gammaproteobacteria > Enterobacterales > Alteromonadaceae > Cognaticolwellia. The sequence goes on along the minus strand of CAJXQJ010000001.1, from coordinate 47,282 downwards.
AAATAGTGATAATGACTACCAACCAATGGCTTAGTTAGTTGCCAATAAGCCATTAAAAAAGCCGCTCAATGAGCGGCTTTTTTATTTCCTAAAACTATCCTTAGCTTTTGTTTACTTCAGCTACCGGTTCACCTTTAATATATTCACGCATACGTTGAATAATCATATAAAAATAAGGAACTAGCAAAGTACCAAATATAGTTGCTGCCACCATGCCAGCTAATACGGTCAAGCCGAGTGAAACACGACTACCGGCACCAGCGCCTGATGCAAACACTAACGGTAAAACACCCAGTACGAATGACAAGGCCGTCATCAATACTGCGCGAAAACGTAAGCGTGCAGCATTTAAAGCAGCATCAAATATACTATGACCTGCAGCCCTTTGTTCCATAGCAAACTCAACAATTAATATCGCCGTTTTTGTAGATAAACCTATCAGGAGAATCAGCCCTACTTGCGCATAAATATTGTTAGCCATGCCAACGGTATATAAGGTTAACATAGCGCCAAAAATAGCTAATGGCACTGCGGCAATAACCGAGAATGGTATGGTCCAACTCTCATATTGTGCAACTAAAAATAGGTAAACAAAAATTATCGCTAGGCCAAATAATATTGGTGCTAAGTTGCCTGCTTCAATTTCTTGTTTAGACTGACCAGACCATTCAAAAACATAACCTTGTGGTAATTTAGCCGCTAACTCTTCCATCGCAGCAATAGCTTGACCAGAAGAATAGCCCGGTGCAGCTTGACCACTAATAGCAGCACTACGATAAAGGTTAAAATGAGTGATACTTGTTGGCCCAAGAATCGGCTCAAGTTTAGCTAACGTGGTTAACGCCACCATTTCACCAGCACTATTTTTCACGTAGTAATGACGTAAATCAGATGGGTCCTTACGAAATTCAGACTCAGCCTGCAATGTGACTTTATAGGTACGACCAAATTGGCTAAAGTCATTAACATACATAGAGCCAAGTTGAGCCTGCAGGGTAACAAAAATATCTGATAACGCTACACCTTGTGCTTTGGCTTTATTACGGTCAACTTCTAAGAAATATTGCGGTACATTAGCGCGATAAGTACTAAATACACGACTTAGCTCTGGGCGATGGTTGGCCTCATAGATTAAGCCATTCATTACCTGTGCAAGATCTGCCGGACTACGGCCTTCACTGTCTTGTAATTTAAACTCAAAACCAGAGCTATTACCTAAACCAGGAATTGGCGGAGGGTTAAAGATCATAATTTGCGCATCAGGCATTGCCCATAGCTGCCCCATTAAGCGACCAATAATGGCACGTAACTTTAACTCCGGCGTTGTACGCTCTTCCCAGTCTTTTAACATGATAATACCAAGAGCATTATTTGAACCTGCACCACCTAACAGTGACGTACCCGAAACCATAATGACATCAGTTACCGCTGGGTCTTGCTTAATAATGGGTGTGATTTTAGCTAATAACGCTTCTGTTCTATTGCTTGATGCGGCATCAGGTAACTGAACATCAACAAAAACATAGCCTTGATCTTCGCCTGGCACAAATGCAGTTGGCACTTCACTCGTTAACCACGCAGTGGCACCAAACATAATTAACACAAGAACACCAACACGTGCGGCTCTCTTTAATAAGAAATTCACACCAGAAGTGTATGCAACCGTTCCTCGCCCAATTAAGCGTTCAAACGGCAGTAACCACCCTATCGGTTTCATTTTTTCAGCACTTAATAATACCGTACACAATGCAGGACTTAAGGTTAGAGCGTTGATAGAGGATATTAGTACCGCAAAAGAAATAGTAACCGAGAATTGTTTGTAAAGTTCACCTGTTATACCTGGCATAAATGCCACAGGTACAAATACCGCCAGCAAAACTAATGTTGTCGCAATGATAGGGCCTGATACTTGCTCCATTGCTTTTGACACCGCCTCTTTAATTGGCAGGCCTTCTTCTTTCAGAATACGTTCAACATTTTCAATAACGATAATGGCATCATCCACCACAATACCAATAGCTAAAACTAAACCAAATAATGTAATGGTATTAATTGAATATCCCATCAATTGCATGAAAGCAAAAGTACCAATTAAGGATACAGGAATTGCAATAGAGGGAATTATCGTCGCCCGCCAATTTTGCAGGAATAGAAATACTACTAAAATAACTAAACCAACAGCTTGATATAGGGTTACTTGTACTTCTTCTATAGAGCGAACAATAAACTCAGTAGTGTCATAAGGAATCGCATATTCTAGACCATCAGGAAAACGTTGTGATAACTCTTCCATGGCTAATTTAACTTGTGCAGCAACCTCAGTTGCATTGGCATCTGGTAACTGATAAATAACTAAGAAAGCTGTTTCAGCGCCATTTAACCGTGCTTGTATACCATAATTTTCAGAGCCTAGTTCAAGACGAGCAATATCAGCTAAGCGAATAAATTTGCTATTTGAATTAGAGCGAATAATAGTTTGCCCAAACTCTTCAGGAGTTTTCAAGCGCCCTTTAGCCTGAATTGAATATTCAAATTGTTGATTTGGTAATGCTGGGCTGGCCCCTAATTTACCAGCAGCAACAATTAAGTTTTGCTCTTGTAGTGCTTGTTGTACTTCAGCGACAGTGATACCTAAAGATGTCATACGGTCAGGGTTTAACCAAGCACGCATGCTATAGCTCATTTCACCCATTACACTTGCTGCAGCAACACCTGGAATTCGACCTAATGGCTCAGTTAAGTAGTTTGTTGCATAGTTACTTAAAAATAACTGATCGATATTCTCTTGTTCTGAAAACAGCGTAATTGCCATTAACATCGCACTAGATTTAGTTTTTACGCTAACACCTTGTTTAGTTACCTCACTTGGTAATGAGCTTTGTGCAAGTGCAACTCGGTTCTGCACATTAACTTGTGCAATATCACCATCAATACCAACTTTGAAAAATACGGTAATAGTCGCGGTACCATTATTGGATGCAGTTGATTCGATATAGAGCATGTCTTCTACACCATTAACTTGCTCTTCAATGGGTCGGATCACCGACTCTTCAACCACTTGCGCACTAGCACCAGGATACACGGCCGTAATTTCTATTTGTGGCGGTGTAATTTGTGGGTACATATTAACCGGCAATAACAACATTGCAATAAAGCCAGCCAGTGTAATCAGTATTGAAATAACAAAGGCAAACTTAGGTCTATTGATAAAGGTTTTACTTATCATTAGTTGCCCCTTACTGTGTCAAATAATCAGAAATAACACCCGTTATAGGGTCAACACGTTTATCAACTGGCCCTACTTCAATACCATTTCGCACTTTTTGTAAACCTTCAATAATGACTCGCTCATTTTCTTTCAAACCAGACTCAACTAACCACATTGCATTTATACGACGACCTAAGGTCACAATTCGTTGTGCAACTTTGTTTTGCTCATCAACAACTAAAACAAATTTACCTTGTTGGTTTTCTTGTACAGAGGCTTGTGGAATTAATGCCATTTCTTTTTTATCTTTACTTTCTGCAACTAGAGTAACAAATAAACCTGGTAGAATAATATCGTCCGGATTTTGGAAAATTGCTCGTAACTCAACTGTGCCCATGCCCTGCTCTATTTTTGTATCTGCAAAAATAATTTCGCCTTTTTCAGCATACGTGGTGTTATTAGGTAGGCGTAAACTAAGGTCTAATTCATCCTTTACATCACCTTTATTCGCTTTTTTGCCTTGCAAATACGAAATAAATTCGCTTTCTTCGACACCAAAGCTCACGTACATTGGATTGGTTGACGTTAACGTTGCGATAGAACCACTAGCAGGGCTTACGATATTACCAACACTAAAATTCACTTTACCTATGTGCCCAGCAAATGGTGCGCTAATCGTTGTGTAACTTAAATTCAGTTCAGCTTGCTCTAATGCGGCTTTAGCAACATTAACCGCTGCTTTTGCTTGTGAATCATTAGTGATTAACTTATCTAAATCAGATTGCGAAATGTATCCTTGTCCCGCAACTTCTTTACCGCGTTTCAAATCACGTGCAGCGCCCTGTGCGCCAGCAACTTTACTAGTTAAATCAGCTTTTGCCGACTCTAAAGCGGTAATGTAGGTGGTTGGATCAATTTTTAGGAGAATTTGATCTTTTTCAACGATGGCGCCTTCTTTAAATAAGCGTTCAACAAGTTCACCTTCAACGCGTGCTGTTAATTCAACTTCTTTTGATGCAACAGTACGTGCGACAAATTCTCGGTAATCACCGACTTTATCCATTGAAACAACATAAGTTGACACTGCTGGCGGTGGTGCTTTTTGAGCGATTTGCTCTTTTTGACCGCAAGCTGATACAGCTAATAATGTGGTAAGGATTGCAATACGTTTTACAATACGTAATGGTGAAAACTTCAATAAATTATTCAGTTGAATGGGCATCAACTAACTCCTTTAAATGTATAGCTAAGTAAGCCAAAATTCAGCTTTATTTTTATAATTAAAACTATAATACAGTACACTAAATTAAATATCGTAAACATTTGTAATTTAAGCAACATTTTATGCAATTTATCTGCGTAAGAATAAAATAGCTCACCATAAAATCTTTACATCACACGGTATCTGAGCAATCAACTAATTATCTAATAGAGTAATGATGCTAAATTTTCTTTTGTCCTTAAACATCAATTAAAGACTATTTTTTCTTATAGACAATTGAAATTTAGGTAAGTTGCCCTTATTTACTGGCTTATAACTACGGCATGGCTCAACAGTTTATAGCTAGTTGAGCAAAACTAAATGATATTTTACCTGTGCAAAATGTATAACCATGGAAATTATTAATGCGTAATCCAAGAATTTACCAAGAACAAACATTTAGTGTTGGCCAAACGCAACCATTAAGTGAAGATGCATTTGGCCACACGGTAAGGGTGCTGCGCCTAAAAGATGGCGACGCTATTATCTTATTTAACGGTAAAATTGAAAATGATGCCGAGCAGCCCGGTTATTATGAATACCAAGCAAAGTTATGCAATGTTGCTAAAAAACGTGCTGATATTGAAATCATAAGCAAAAACTTAATCGATAATGAATCACCGTTAAATATACATCTAGGCCAAGGTATTTCACGCGGTGAGCGTATGGATTTCACTTTGCAAAAATCCGTTGAGCTTGGCGTTAATACCATTACACCAATTTTCACGGAACGTTGCGGTGTAAAACTCACTGGCGAGCGACTAGAGAAAAAAAGAGAGCAATGGCAAAAAATAGTCATCAGTGCTTGTGAACAAAGTGGTCGTTGCACGGTCCCAATTGTTGAACAAGCTATTTATTTAGATGATTGGCTAAAACAAGAAACAAATGCACTTAAACTAAATTTACACCCGAAAGCCCAACACTCAATTATGAGTTTACCGATAGAAAACCAGCGCGTACGTTTATTAATTGGCCCTGAAGGTGGTTTAAGTGACAATGAAATAGTACGCGCGAATGACGCTGGATTTCATGATGTTTTGTTAGGGCCACGAGTCTTGAGAACAGAAACAGCGGCATTAACAGCAATCACAGTATTACAATGCCGCTACGGTGACTTAACTTAGTTGAACGTTAAACTAGCACGCCAGAATGCATGTTTTGGCGATGAATAAACACTTAAAATACCTAGGTATTTCTCAAAGTAAACAATAGGAAAAAGCATGAGCATAAAAATTGGCGTTGTTATGGACCCTATTTCAGAGGTCAATGTAAAAAAAGATTCTTCAATGGCAATGATGCTTGAAGCACAAGCACGTGGTTATGAAATTTACTACATGGAGATGCAAGATCTTTATTTAGAGCAAGGTGTTTGTCGTGCGACCACAGCAAAAGTAAAAGTATTTAATGATCCTGAACACTGGTATGAATTAAATGAGCAAGAAGACATTAACGTTGCTGATTTAGATGCAGTGTTGATGCGCAAAGATCCACCATTTGATACTGAATTTATTTACGCAACATATATGTTAGAACGTGCCGAAATTGCAGGAACGTTAATCGTTAATAAACCACAGAGTTTACGTGATTGTAATGAAAAACTTTTTACTGCATGGTTCCCTGAACTAACGCCAAAAACATTAGTTACTCGTAATAACCAGAAAATACGTGAATTCCATAATGAGAATAAAGATATCATTATCAAACCACTTGACGGTATGGGTGGCTCATCAATTTTTCGCATTGGTGAAAACGACCCTAATGTCGGTGTTATTCTTGAAACATTAACCGCACATTCCACACAATATGCTATGGTTCAAGAGTACATGCCTGAAATTGTTGATGGTGATAAACGAATATTAATTGTTAACGGTGAACCTATGCCATATTGCTTGGCACGTATTCCTGCACAAGGTGAAACCCGTGGCAATTTAGCCGCTGGTGGTCGAGGTGAAGCCCGCCCTTTAAGTGCTAGCGATAAATTTATTGCTGAAACTATTGCACCAGAACTGAAAAAACGTGGCTTATTTTTTGTTGGCCTTGATGTTATTGGTGATAAAGTCACTGAGATTAATGTTACTAGCCCAACCTGTATTCGAGAGATTGAAGCCGCATACCCAATAAACATTAGCGGTAAGTTAATGGATGCTATTGAACAAAATATTACCCGCAAAAACTAGTAGTTTATGCGCTGTGTAAACAGCGCTAATCAACTTCATTTTATTATTAACAGGGGAATTATATGAATAGTTTAGAAAATCAATTATTAATCGCTATGCCAAGTTTAGATGACTCTTATTTTAATAAAACCGTTACTTATATCTGTGAACATAACGCCGAAGGGGCGATGGGCTTAATCATCAACTTACCGATTAATGTATCCCTTAATGAGCTATTAACCCAAATAGATGAAGAGAAAATTGACGTACCAGAATTAGATCAACAAGTGTTGACTGGCGGCCCGGTTTCACAAGATCGCGGGTTCGTTTTGCATAGTACACAATCAGGATGGAAAAGCTCTCTTGCGTTAAGTGATGAAGTTATGATCACCACCTCTAAAGATATTCTAATGGCATTAGGCACCGAAGAAGCACCTGAAAAGTATATGGTCACCCTTGGCTATGCCGGCTGGGGGCCTGGGCAATTAGAAGAAGAAATAAAGGAAAACTCTTGGCTGATCACACCTGCTGATGAAGAAATATTATTTAATACACCAATTGAACAGCGCTGGAAAAAGGCAACCGATATGTTAGGAATCGACATAGCACACTTATCTCAAGAGGTTGGACACGCATAATGGCAAGTAAAACACCGGTTGGCGAACGCACAGTATTAGGGTTTGATTTTGGAAAAAAATATATTGGCGTAGCGGTCGGTCAAGAGCTTACAGGCTCTGCATCACCTTTAGGTTCAGTTAAAGCTAATGATGGTATACCACATTGGGAAAGCATGGCCAAATTCCTCAAAGAGTGGCAACCTGACTTTATTGTTGTAGGTTTACCATTGAACATGGACGGTAGCGAGCAACAATTGACCTTAGACGCAAAGAAATTTGGCAATCGAGTCTCAGGACGTTTTGGGGTCAAAGTTGAATTCCAAGATGAAAGGCTTACCACAGCAACAGCAAAAGAAGCATTATTTTCTCAAGGCGGTTATCGTAATCTTAAGAAAGATAATATCGATGCTGAATCCGCAAAATTGATTATTGAAAGCTATTTTGAAAGCCAGTACGGTTAAATATTTGCTCACTAACCATAGCAAAATTCAAGCAGGAAACTATCTGTCTTTATCACGTAAAAATAAGATTTTATGAGTATTATTACGATTATTAGCCCGTTAATTATAATGGGTTTAGTAGGCTATTTGAGTGCAAAAAAACAGCTATTCAGTAAACCCCAAATTGAAACATTAAGTAAGTTTACTTTTACCTTAGCAATACCGGCATTTTTATTTCAACAACTTGCCAATGCTGATTTAAGCAACATTGATGTTTCTATTTATGCAGCCTTCTATTTACCTGTGTTAATAATTTTTGCTATTGGCTATTTGTGTAACTTTTATTTTCATCAAAAACTTAGTGGTAACCCGCCTGCCTCAGCTGTTTATGGGTTAGCTGCAAGTTACTCAAATAATGTTATTGTTGGCATGCCCGTAGCGCTGATGGTGTTAGGTGAGCATGTTCTACCAACAATATTTCTCGTTGTAAGTTTACATAGCGCTTTATTGTTTGGGTTAACCGGAATATTGGCGTCGAAATCAGGACAATTCAATTGGCGAAACTTTCTTAAACAAACTTTTTATAATCCATTTTTAATTGCCATAATCACCGGTTTTTTGATTAATTTAGCTGGCTTAACATTGCCAAATATTGTCAATGATAGTTTATTATTATTGGGGCGTCCCGCTATCACGCTAGCACTATTTTTACTTGGCGCATCTTTAGCGTTTTATCACATTCGTAGCGAAATTAAGTTCATATTATCAGCCAGTATTTTAAAATTGGTATTGTTCCCCTTACTGGTATTTGTTGTTTGCTATCATGTCATGCAACTCCCAGCAATAGTAAGTGCTGCACTAGTAATTTTGAGTGCTAGCCCTACTGGCGTTAACTCCTATTTAATTGCCAAGCAACATAACAAACACCAAGAGACTGTTGCAGGTATTGTTGTAGTAACAACAGTACTATCAATGATAACACTGCCGTTTTTACTCTGGTTGCTGACAAATTATCTTGTACCAGCACAAGTTATGTAATTTATGCAACTTAAAATGGATTCAAATGGTAACCATTATTGTGTAAAACCGCATGAGCAGTCATCGCTGACAGTGCCATTTTAGCGCCTGGTAATAGCATATCGTTGTCAAGATCATAGTATGCAGCTGATTGGCCACATAAATAAACTTCAACCTGATTAAGCATCAATTGCCTGAGCAATTCAGCGTTAGCATTGTCATGCTGAAACTTAGCTTGGTACTGCGAATTTTTCAGTAAATCAAACCCTGCTTTACCGTGTACAACCAACGCTAAATGAATATTTTCAGGCTTAATACCATTGGCAACATGCATATTAATAAAACGAGCTAATGTTTCAATTTTCCGATTAACTTCGCCAGCTTTACTTTGCTCACTAATATCGAAAGCAACTTTTAACTTTGCTGTTTCATTCAACACTAAGTCTTGCTGCACAGCCGCATGTTTACCATAACTTTTAATCACCGGACCTAATACAAATTTATCAGCACCGGCAATGACAGATTGGCTGATAGCTAAACTGATTACGAAAATAATTAACCTTATAAATAACGACATTGAGTGCCCTTTTATATTAATATTTTACTGTTTCAATAATATACAGATAAAAAACATGCCAAGACCAGCATGTTTTTTAGGTTACCTAAAGCTTTTAAAACACAAAATTCAGTTAATGATCTGTTGGCTCTAAACCATCAATAGTTACTCCTGCTAATGACCCCGTACCGCCTTGATCATTGCTACGTAGTTTAATCATTAGACGTAAGTCATTTGGAGAATCAGCATGGTGCAATGCATCTGCATAGTTAATTAAACCTTGCTGATACAAATCAAACAAGGCTTTATCAAACGTCTGCATCCCTTGGTCCGTTGATTTCTCCATAACTTCTTTAATACTGCCGACTTCACCTTTTTTTACTAATTCAGCAACATACGGAGAATTAAGCAGAATCTCGATAGCAGCAACACGACCATTGCCGTCACGCGTTGGGATCAACTGTTGTGCAACAATACCGCGAAGATTTAATGCTAAATCAAATAATAACTTCCCATGCTGCTCAGCAGGAACTAAATGCATAATACGGTCAATGGCTTGGTTTGCATTATTGGCATGTAGTGTCGCAATACATAAATGCCCTGTTTCCGCAAAGCTTAGAGCATGCTCCATGGTTTCTTGGTTTCGAATTTCACCAATTAAAATAACATCTGGAGCTTGGCGTAAAGAGCTTTTTAATGCCGCGTCAAAACTTTCAGTATCTAATCCAACTTCTCGCTGGGTTACCATACATTTACCATGCTCGTGAACAAACTCAACGGGGTCTTCAATGGTTAAAATATGACCACGTGAGTTTTTATTTCGATACCCAATCAGTGCTGCCATCGAGGTTGATTTACCTGTACCTGTACCACCAACAAACAACACTAAGCCACGCTTTGACATTACCACATCTTTTAATACCGACGGCAAGCCAAGATCATCGGCTTCTGGTATTTCAGTAACAATACGACGGATTACCATACCCGCCATATCTCGTTGCCAAAATGCTGAAACACGAAAGCGACCTATACCGTCAATTGAAATCGCAAAGTTACATTCTTTATCTTGATCAAATTCAGCTTTTTGCTTTTCCGACATAGCATCATGTACTAAGCCTAATGCTTCATCTGGCGTTAAAATGTGATCATCAATAGCTGTTAATTCACCATTAATTTTTGCACTAACTGCAAGCTTCGCGGTTACAAACATATCTGATGCTTCTTGTTGCACCATTTTTTGTAATAAGTCATTAAAATTCATTAAATTACCCTTTCATTTATTTGAAACTAGTCATTCGGCTAGTAACCCATGAATTGATTTTTATCTTGTGCTTTTTCCATCGCATCTTGTTTGGTGATCATACCGCGATTGACCAAGTTTTGAAGACATTGATCCATAGTTTGCATACCGCTTGACATACCAGTTTGAATCGCTGAATACATTTGCGCAATTTTATCTTCACGAATAAGGTTTCGAATAGCCGGTACCCCCATCATAATTTCGTGCGCTGCTACACGGCCACCGCCCACTTTTTTCACTAAGGTTTGTGAAATAACCGCACGTAATGACTCCGATAACATTGAACGCACCATAGCTTTTTCTTCACCTGGGAATACATCAATAATACGGTCAATTGTTTTTGGTGCAGAGGTCGTATGTAAGGTACCAAAAACTAAATGACCTGTTTCTGCTGCCGTCATAGCTAAACGAATAGTTTCTAAATCTCGCATTTCACCCACAAGTATTACATCGGGGTCTTCACGTAGTGCTGAGCGAAGTGCGGCATTAAAACTCAAGGTATCACGATGAACTTCACGCTGGTTAATCAGGCATGAATGGTTCTCGTGAACAAATTCAATAGGATCTTCGATCGTTAAAATATGATCATGTTTATGCTTATTGATATAGTCAACCATAGCCGCTAAAGTCGTTGATTTACCAGAGCCTGTTGGACCGGTAACAAGTACTAAACCACGAGGAAATTCAGATATATCACGGAATATATCGGGGCAGCCTAAATCATCTAACGATAATATTTTACTTGGAATGGTACGAAATACCGCCGCTGGGCCACGATTTTGGTTAAAAGCATTTACCCTAAAACGCGCTAGATTTGGCACTTCAAATGAAAAATCGACCTCTAAATTTTCTTCATACTCTTTGCGCTGGCGGTCATTCATAATATCATAGACCAAAGCGTTAACATCTTTTTCGTCAAATGCTGGTATATTTAGTTTACGTACATCACCATCAACGCGAATAGACGGGGGAGTTCCCGTTGATAAATGTAGATCGGAAGCATTATTTTCCACGCTAAATGCAAGTAATTCGGTAATATCCATACAAACCTCTAAGTCGAATTAATAATTGAATTAATAACTGTATAAGTCATCGAGAACTGAAATAAACAATATGATTGCCATTAAAGATAATATTGCTGAAGTTGAACTGCAAATTTCTTCTGCTTGTCAACAAGCGGGTCGTAGTGCTACTGATGTCACTTTGCTTGCGGTAAGCAAAACCAAACCGGTTGAAATGATCGAACAAGCTTACAACGCTGGCCAACGCACATTCGGCGAAAGCTACGTTCAAGAAGCGGTTGATAAAATAACAGTCTTGCAAAACAAACCTGATATTTCTTGGCATTTTATCGGTCCAATTCAAAGTAACAAAACCAAATTAATTGCAAATCATTTTTCTTGGGTGCATAGCATAGACAGAGCTAAAATAGCAAAGCGCCTTAATGACCATAGGTCTGATCAAGATACCCCGCTAAACATATGTTTACAAGTGAATATTAGCGGTGAAGAAAGTAAATCAGGTGTTTTAATTGCTGAGTTACCTAGCCTTCTTAATGAAGTTTCTCAATATCAAAACTTAACTATCCGTGGCTTGATGGCGATTCCAGAAAAAAATGCTCCAGACGCAAGTTTTACCGCCATGCAAACATTATTTAAGAGACTACAAAAGCAATACCCTAGCTTAGATACACTTTCCATGGGCATGTCCGCGGATTTACAACCAGCGATTAACGCCGGTTCAACCATAGTTCGCATCGGCTCTGCTATTTTTGGTGCCCGAGCGCAAAAATAATAATTATACAAAAGTCGTCTACTCGTTGAGCAACGAGTTATTTACACTTATAAGTAATCAAAATTACCACATACCATTACCGCCATTAGGCTATTGGTATTTTATCATTAGGACAAACATGAAAAATTTAGCATTTATTGGTGCCGGCAATATGAACGGTGCAATTATTTCTGGTTTAGTAAAAAACGGCTACCCGGCCGAAAAAATTATGGTTACTAATCCATCACCAGAAAAACGCTTAGCACTGCAGGCAGAATTAGGTATTCAACAAAGTGAATGCAATATTGAAGCAGCAAAATTTGCAGAAGTGATTGTATTAGGTGTTAAACCTTACCTTATCAGCGAAGTATGTCAGCAACTAAGTGAACAAATAGACGTAACTGAAAAGTGTTTTATTTCTGTTGCTGCGGGTAGCACTATTGCACAAATAGAACAAGCGCTAGGTCAACCATGTGCCGTCATTAGAACGATGCCAAATACACCAAGTCAAATGGGCGTTGGTGTAACCGGTATATTTGCAAATGCTCAAACAAGCGATGAAGACAAAACATTAACTACTTCATTGATGCAGTCTGTTGGAATAGTAAAATGGTTAGCGTCTGAACAACAAATTGATCATATCATTGCTATTTCTGGTTCTGGCCCAGCTTACTTCTTTTTGTTTATGGAGGCAATGGAAAAACAAGCTAGAGCCTACGGTTTTAATGAGCAAGACAGCCGAGTATTGGTTCAACAAACAGCATTAGGTGCGGCAAAAATGGTTTCCGAAAGTGAAACCTCTATTAGTAAATTACGTGAAAATGTCACTTCAAAAGGCGGTACTACGCAAGCTGCAATTAGTGCCTTTGGTGAAGGCGGCTTGGAACAACTGGTAACAAAGGCCATGGATAGTGCGGTAAATCGCGCTAAAGAAATGGCGCAAAGTAATTAATCATATTACTATCGCCTTAAATGAAGTATCAATAATTAACAATTAAGTTAATATTGATACATTTAATTGATTGATATTTAATATTTATCTCCTAATATTTTGGAGTATAGATAACACAGTTTTTTCTTATAATTTTGGAGTTTTAAATGGAAGCAATTAATTATTTGCTTAAGTTTGCCTTTGACGCATTATTAATGATTTTAGTGCTACGGGTTTGGTTGCAATTGGTGCGAGCAGACTTTTATAACCCGCTCAGTCAGTTTATCGTTAAAGTCAGTAACCCATTGGTGATCCCATTACGTAGATTAATTCCAGGGCTTGGTGGTATCGACTTACCGACCATTATTTTGGCCTATTTAGTCGCCACACTAACTTTCATTATTATTCCGTTAATTAATGGCGGCCCTATTGATTTTATGATGGCATTCTATTTAGGACTTATTTACCTCATAAAACAAACTGGCATGTTATTATTTATCATTATGTTAGTCATGGCATTGATGAGCTGGGTTGTACAAGGCTATAACCCAACCCAAATGATTTTTCACCAACTTACTGCGCCAGTTTTAACACCGATTAGAAAAGTTATTCCTAGTATTGGCGGTCTTGATCTATCAGTACTCATTGCTTTCTTATTATTAAATGTCATAAATATATTATTACGCGGATGGGTGCCTTACTGGGCGATGATATAACGGTTATTTATTGATCGTATATACTTAACTTAACCGACTTACATTTTAAGGTCATAGTCATGAAAAACATAATTAATAAGCTGATATTGGTAATACTTTTTGCCAGTTCCATCTTTAGCTTTGCACATGCGGAAAACATGAAAAAAATGGACGATATAAACGTTCACTACATGGCAATTAATTCTACATTTTTAACACCAGAAATAGCCAAAGCTTATGGCTTGGAGCGCAGCCGATATAAAGGGCTTATCAATATATCAGTATTAGACAATAGTCAAAAAGGCAATCCAGCTAAAAGTGTAATTTTAACAGGTAAAGCGCGTAATGACGTAGGGCAAATAAAGTCTTTAGAATTTACCGAAGTAAAAGAAGGCGATGCCGTTTATTACCTTGCACAAGTAAATTATGCCAACGAAGAAACCATTTATTTTGATATAAATATCAGTGATAAAGGTAAACAGCATAACTTAAAGTTTTCACAAAAATTTTATGTTGATTAACTCCCCTATTACCTTCAGCGGTAGGTTGATTACCGCTGAAGGTTTACCGTTAAATTTCCACTCTGCTCTACTCTTTACACTACTCTTTACACTACTCTTTACACTACTACCCTAATTATTTTTCAACTTACTTCACACAACAAAAGCGATAAATAAATTTTAAACAGAATATAAGCCATACATTACCTATAATCGCCATTAATACGCTCCCTCTTTAGGGCAGATTAAGGTATTATGCGCGCCATAGTTACAATTAATTTATTCGAAGGTATTAGTGATGTCGACTATCGTATTAGCAACAGGCAACCAAGGCAAAGTAAAAGAGCTAGCTAGCTTACTCGCCAAACAAAACATTGAAATCAAGCCACAAAGTGAATTCAATGTGCCTGATGTTGCAGAAACCGGCACAACCTTCATTGAAAATGCCATAATCAAAGCTCGACACGCAGCAAAAATAACGGGCTTACCGGCCATTGCCGATGACTCAGGATTAGAAGTTGATGCGCTAAGTGGCGCACCCGGTGTTTATTCGGCGCGTTACGCTGGTGAAAATGCTAGCGATGACGACAATACCAATAAACTGTTAACCGCATTGGCTGACGTTGCTGATGAAAATCGCACAGCCCGTTTTCATTGTGTATTGGTCTATATGCGCCACGAAAATGATCCAACACCATTAGTTTGCCATGGTGTTTGGCAAGGCAGTATTTGTCGTGAAAAACAAGGAGAACAAGGCTTCGGCTACGATCCTGTGTTTTGGCAGGAAGAACATCAAATGACTTCTGCACAATTACCGCGTGACTTGAAAAACCAATTGAGTCATCGAGGCCAAGCATTACAAAAACTAGTACCATTGCTTACTCAGCAATTTATAAAAGAATACACTTAGCATGTTAGTTGCCCCACCGTTATCGCTCTATATTCACATCCCTTGGTGTGTTGAAAAGTGCCCTTATTGTGACTTTAATTCTCATGCACTCAAGCACGAGATCCCAGAGCAAGACTATATTACTGAGCTACTACAAGATCTAGATAGTGATATTGCGCAATTTGGCCTGCAACAGCGCCATCTGCACTCAATATTCATTGGTGGCGGCACACCAAGCTTGTTTTCGGCGCCAGCTATTGAGCAGCTATTGACACAAGTGCTACAGCGTTTTGAACACAAGCAAGATATTGAAATCACCTTAGAAGCAAACCCTGGTACCGTAGAAGCTGAAAAGTTTATTGGCTTTTTTAATGGTGGCGTTTCTCGACTATCCGTTGGCGTACAAAGTTTTGAATCAGACAAGCTGATTAAGCTAGGACGAATACACGATAGTCAGCAGGCAAAAACTGCAGCAAACCTTGCGAGCGAATGTGGCGTTACGAGTTTTAATTTAGATTTAATGCATGGCTTACCAGATCAAACCGTAGCGCATGCACTAGACGATTTAAAAACGGCTATCAGTTTAAAGCCAACGCATATTTCCTGGTATCAATTAACCATTGAACCAAATACCGCTTTTCATTCAAGGCCACCAAAATTACCACAAGATGAAACCTTATGGAGTATTCAAGACCAAGGCATTGCTCTGCTTGAAGAAGCGGGGTATCAACAATATGAAATATCGGCTTATAGTAAGCCCGAATATCAATGTCAACATAACCTGAATTACTGGCAATTCGGTGACTACCTTGGTATTGGCTGTGGCGCCCACGGCAAAATTACCGACATTAGTAAGCAAAAAATATATCGCACAGTAAAAGTAAAACATCCAAAAGGCTATTTGGATAAAAACAGAGTCGCTCTTGATAAGTTACATGCTGTAACTGATGAAGAGCTGCCTTTTGAATACATGATGAATCGCCTAAGGTTACATTCAGGGTTTTCATTAACTGAATTTAAAACACGCACCGGTTTAGGCGAACAGGCCATTTTACCTACTTTGCAACAAGCACAATCAAAACAGTTAATGGAATTCGATGGCGAACTTTGGTTTGTGAGTAAATTAGGCCACCGATATTTAAATGATTTATTGGAAATGTTTTTATAACTTATGACTGATAGCAATCCAGAATTAACAGCAAAAATGTCGTCTGTAACTGCATTTTCTAGCGATGATGAAAAGTTTATGCGCCGCGCTATAGCTTTAGCCGAGATTGCTGAAAGTCATAATGAAATCCCCGTTGGCGCAGTTGTAGTTTATGATGGAAAAATTATTGGTGAAGGCTTTAATCAGTCTATCATGAATAGTGACCCGTCAGCCCATGCTGAAATGATGGCAATTCGTGATGCCGGTAAAAATATAGAAAATTATCGCTTACTTGATTGCACCTTATATGTAACTTTAGAGCCCTGCCCTATGTGTGCTGGTTTACTTGTTCATAGCCGAATAAAGCAATTAATATTTGCCAGTGAAGATTTAAAAACTGGCGCTGCGGGCAGTGCATTTTCATTAGTCAATCATGAAAATCATAACCACCAAATTCAGGTTAGTGACGGTTTATTAGCAGCAGAATGTAGCACTATGCTATCAGCATTTTTTAAACGCCGAAGAGCCGAGAAAAAAGCGGAAAAACAAGCGCGTAAAAATGCACCAAACGCTTAGATTGTTGGTGCAATAGCAACTTGGTTCATCATTTTATTTATAGTCATTTCGTTCACTGACCACTTCTGTCAAGTATTCAACAAATTCAATTTCATAGCCATCAGCATCGGTAAAGTAGGTATTATTGCGAATTCCAGGTGACCCTTCCCCTTTTTCACCAATAAACCCTGCAGCTTCTAATCGTTGAGTCACTTGTGCTAATTCGTCAGTAACAAAGGCAATATGGCTTAACCCTACTTGATAACCTCTGTTATCACGAATATCGTTTTCACCGTGATCGCTCAACGCCAAATATAAATAATCATCACCAAAGTGGAGCCAACGTCGTGCTTTACCATACCAAGTTGAACGACCTTCACCACGAGTTTTCCAATGGGGAAATGCCGCTTGATAAAATGCTAACGCTCGTGGAATATCTTTTACGACTAAATTTAAATGCTCTAAATACAGCATACTTTCACTCCTTTATGTTTCGGTTTAATTTAATAGTTATCCGTGAACAAACTGCTCTTTATTAGATAAGGTTGCGCAATACAGTTGAAAAATACACAACCAACGTTCGCCCACTTTAGTTGAGATTTTATGGTGCTCACTCTCTCTTACTCTTTGTTTAGGCAACTTTTTCATTAATTTTCTTCCTGTTAGTTATTATTTAACACAAGCATAAAACCTCAAGCTCACTTGAGGTAAAGCGTTTTTTTTAATAAAGTAAGAAAAAGGAGAAATTATGTTAGAAGAAGCAAATTTAAGTGTTGGAAAAGTAGCTAAACGTTGCGGTATTAAAGTATCGAGCTTGCACTATTACGAAAGCTTAGGTTTGATTAAAAGCCTCAGAAATAATGGTAATCAACGACGCTATAAACGAGAAGTGCTTAGGCGTATTTCAGTAATAAAAGCAGCACAAAAAATGGGCGTAAGTTTAGAAGAGATTAAAAGTGCTTTTGCTAATTTACCCGACAATAGAACCCCAACTAAAGACGATTGGCAAAAATTGTCTCGCCATTGGCAGCAAGGTCTTACCCAAAGAATTGCTTATTTAGAAAAACTAAGGGATTCAATAGATGGCTGTATTGGTTGTGGTTGCTTATCTATGAAAAATTGCCCTATTTATAATGCAGAAGATAAACTTGGTGACAATAACACTGGTGCCGTAATACTTGAAAGAACGATCACAAATAGGTTTTCTGAATAACGATTAAATTTGTGAGTTCAACCATTCACTGGCCTCTGTTAAATGATGAAATTCACGACGGTTTTTCAGGTCGAATAATGCTGGTTGTTCATTTTTTACGATATCAAAATAGAGTTTTTTACTGTAGACAATTGCTCTAGCACGGCAGGCTTGGGCATTTAGCCATTGCAAAAAATTATTAGATATTTTGTGTGCTTCAGGCGTACTACCTTCATAAAGCGTACAATCTATCAACATACAAAAACTTGCGCCATTTAATTGCTTAATATTGTTTTGAATATTTTCACATACTACTTGCGTTGCAAGTTCATTAAACATTCCTGATAACTGAACACTTAATAGTTTATCGACTAATATTATTGAGTATTCTCCATGCTCTTCCACTGCACAACCTCCATGTATTCATTTTCAATACTTATTTCTGGCTTTTCTTATACCAGCGTAGCAACTCTTTTTGATCAGCAGGTATTTCCAAACCTTGATTAACAAATGATAATGCCTGCTGTGCAAGTAATTGTTCTGCCTTGGCTTCAATTTTAGTTAGGCAATGATAAAAACTTGCCTTTTCTTGTTCCGACAGAACACTTTCAAGCGCTTGTGCACGAGGCTCAAGAGCTTGAATAAGTTGCTTATACAGTCCAATACCAGATTCAGTTAAGGTTAAGTATTTAATGTTTTTGCTGCTGGGATCTGGCTCAGAATGTACCAATTCTTTCGCCAATAAAACCTTCACTGCTCGGCTTACGTTAGATGAGTCAATTCGAGATTGATAAGCAATATCTGCTGACTTTATCGGCATATAAGAGCCAATATTAATCAATACTCGCATTTCTCTTGGCTCTAAATCTGATATAGAACGAATACCAAAATCTCTATTTAATGCCAACAGGTTACTAACAACCGCAATACGAAAGGGTAAATGGCTGGATAAATCTAAACCGTCATCAATAAAATTTGTTAGGTTAAAAGCTTGCTCTCTCGCTGTAGAAGAAATAATAACACCCCAAATTTAGTTAAATGCCCTATACAAATTCACTTTACATTGCTGCTAAATTTGAAACAAGCGATTTTCACCAATCCACTTAACACTAATAATTCGTCTAAAAATATAAAAACTTGCAACCAGCATAGATGTTGCATTTGCAATATCTATGCTATATGTTATTTAAATACCATTAAACAAATTCCCATGACATTGGAGATAACACTATGCCACTGGTTACCCCGCTTGCAAGCGATGCAAACGAAGATGTTGCTGAGTTAGCACGCTTTTTTAATGAAACATTAGGTTTTTGTCCTAACAGTGTCTTAACAATGCAACACCGGCCAGCAATTGCCAAAGCATTTATTAACTTAAACATGGCAGTAATGGCCAATGACGGTAGAGTAAATGCTGAACAAAAACGTCTTATTGGCTATATAACCAGTGCTAATACCGGTTGCCGATATTGTGAAGCACATACCATTTTGGCGGCAGAGCGTTATGGTGGAAGCGATGAGCGTCTTGCCAACATTTGGAACTTTCGAGAAAGTGAAATGTATTCTGACGCAGAAAAAGCGGCTTTTGAATTTGCTTTAGCTGCATCAAGTGTCCCTAATGCCGTTGATGACAATATATCAAAGGCACTACATATGTATTGGGATGAAGGTGAAATCGTGGAAATTTTAGCGGTTATTTCACTATTTGGTTATTTAAATCGCTGGAATGACTCTATGGGAACAACCATGGAAAACGGCGCGGTTGATGCTGGCGAAAGACTATTACAAGGTAGCGACTGGAGTCGTGGTAAACATACTTAACGGCCACAGTTTTTGCTAACTTAAGTTATTTTTAACAGCGCTAGGTATTTAGCTAGCGCTTTATTTACGTTGACGATACCGCAACGGTTGCTTCTTCACTACTATATTGATCAAGGGTAAACTGCATATGGCGGCGATTTGCCAATCTTACTTTATTACGGTGTAGAGTTCTTTTACGTTGGTTATTGGTTAAACATTTCTTTATTTTCATTTTGACCTCTTTAGCATGCCTAATCACACACTTTTATCCTGCTTTACTATTCTCAAGTTGATTTTCGCTAGTATCTACAATGATTATGACATTTTAATGACATACATCCTATTTTTAACACTTTACCAGGGTATTATTCGGTAATAACCGTTTCAGGGCTGTTTTCCAATTCTGTTTTTGGCGTAAGTGTTTTATTCTGGTTATCAACCCATGTCAAAGTATCGTAATAACGTCGAATATTTTCGACATAATTTACCGGTTCATCGCCACGAGCATAACCATAACGTGTTTTTTTATAATACTTTTTCTGTTTTAGCAATGGTAAACGCTCTTTAACTTCCACCCAACGGTCTGGGTCGCCCCCCTGTTGCTTGGTAATTTCTCTCGCATCATTTAAATGCCCTAAGCCAATATTGTATGATGCTAGCGCAAACCATAATCTATCAGGCGAAGGTACCCGCGCAGGCATGCGCTCAATAAGTTGTTTAAAATACTTAGCACCACCGCGAATACTTTGCTCTGCATCTAAACGGCTTTTAATACCCATTTGTTTTGCCGTAGGCAAAGTCAACATCATCATACCGCGAACTCCAGTATACGAGCGCGCGTGCGGATCCCAATGAGACTCTTGATAACTTATTGCCGCTAACAGTCGCCAATCCATTTCTTGGCCATATTTTTCAAACAAAGGCTGATACTTTGGCAATTTTTTCTCAATTGCTTTAATAAACATTCGCGTATCAACATAGTTAAATTCTTCAATATGGCCATAGTATTTATCATCTAATGCCAGTAACACGCCGTTATGATGAACTTGACCAAAAAATTCAATTAAGCTTGCTAAAATAGTATCATCACTATTTTTACTTACCATCCAAGCCAATGGCTGTTCTTTTCGTATAGTAAAACCTATGCTAATTTCCGGATAATAACGACGGTTAATTGCTAAGGTATTGCTGTCAACAACGGTGTAGTCTATTTCTCCGTTTAACACGCTCAGTAATAACTCTTCACTGTCTAATTCACTAGTTTCAATCCAGGTTAGATCAGGGTTCGATTGCTTTAATTTAAGCAAGTTTTCAACATGACTCGATTGCGCAACAATCTCTAGCTTACCGATGAGATCTGCAAGTTTACGGGGGCGAATATTTCCTTGCTTAAAGACCAGTTTCTGGCTGACATTGTCATAGCTAGGCGCAAAGCGATATTGAGCAAGACGTTCATCGGTCACTGATAATCCAGCAGCCAAAATATCAACACTACCGTTATTAACCTGCTCAAATAATTCATCAAGGTTATAACTCGGCATCATTTTTAACTCGACGCCTAGGAAATTGGCATACTTCTGCGCCAATTCATACTCGAAACCAGCAGCACCTTGTGCATCTAAATAATAACTGGTGTTGCCATAAAGTGTACCAACCGTAAGGTAGCCGCGATCAATTATGCGCTGTAAATTAGCCGGCGATTGCTCCGTTTCGCAACCGCTAAGCAACAACGCAAGCAGTAGCCAAAACGCGGCTAAAACCTTGTTAGTTATACAATTGTTAGCAAATGATTTTATTTGTTTTTTTATCATAGTGCCCTATTGTCACGTGAATTTAATTATTAGAACAGTTCTTTTTACAATTTTGTAAATTATGGCCTAAAAAATTACTCGTAAATGAGACAAATCATTTCTCTAATCTTCTTGCTTCATCTATAATACGCGCGTTTTTTATCCTTAATTAATCTAAACCGGTGAAATAGACTATGTCGATGTTGATGAAAACCCTTCGCGGTGCGCCAGCACTTTCTGATTTTAGAGTTAACAAGCTACTAAATCAGTGTTCTGAGCTGCAACTGCCCGTCACGGATATCTATGCTGAATTTACCCACTTCGCTCATATTTCAGAAGAACTAAGCGCTGAAGAAACTCAAGTTTTACAGCAACTTCTTAAGTATGGACCAACAATTGAAGAACATGAACCTGTAGGGCAATTTTTATTAGTTACACCTCGCCCAGGTACTATTTCACCTTGGTCTTCAAAATCTACCGACATAGCCCACAATTGTGGCTTAGCTAAAATTTCTCGCTTAGAGCGTGGTATCGCCTATTACGTTGTTGGCGATGATTTATCTGCTGAACAACAAAACCAACTTAATAACTTAATTTCAGATCGCATGATGGAAGCGGTATTTACTGAGATGGCACAAGCCACTAGCCTTTTCGCTACCGCAGAGCCAGGCGAGTTAACGGCAATTGATATTGAAAAAGGCGGTAAAAACGCACTAGTTCAAGCCAATATTGATTTAGGTTTAGCATTAGCCGACGATGAAGTTAATTACTTATTCGAAAATTTCAGTAAGCTAGGTCGTAATCCACACGACATCGAACTTTACATGTTCGCACAAGCAAACTCTGAGCATTGTCGCCACAAAATATTCAACGCTGATTGGACTATCGACGGAGTTAAGCAACCAAAATCATTATTTAAAATGATCCGCAATACCCATGAAGTTAACCCTGACTTTGTTTTAAGTGCCTATAAAGATAACGCTGCTGTTATGGTGGGTAACAAAGGTGGTCGCTTCTTCCCAAATCCAGAAACCAATGTTTACGGTTACAACCACGAAGACATTCAAGTACTGATGAAAGTTGAAACCCATAACCACCCTACGGCCATTTCTCCATACCCAGGTGCTGCAACTGGCTCAGGCGGAGAGATTCGTGATGAAGGTGCAACAGGTGTTGGCTCTAAGCCAAAAGCAGGTTTAGTTGGTTTTTCAGTATCAAACTTACGCATACCAAATTTTGAGCAACCTTGGGAGTCAGACTTTGGCAAACCAAGCCGTATAGTGTCAGCATTTGATATTATGATGGAAGGTCCACTAGGCGGTGCCGCGTTTAACAATGAATTTGGTCGCCCCGCTATTTTAGGCTACTTCCGTACCTATGAAGAAGAAGTAAACTCTTTCAATGGCAACGAGGTTCGTGGTTACCACAAACCAATTATGCTAGCTGGTGGCTTAGGTAATATTCGTGACGAACACGTTCAAAAGCGTGAAATTGTTGTTGGCGCACATTTAATTGCCCTCGGCGGCCCAGCAATGAACATTGGTTTAGGTGGCGGTGCTGCTTCTTCAATGGCGTCAGGTCAATCAGCCGAAAACTTAGATTTTGCGTCAGTACAACGTGAAAACCCAGAAATGGAGCGTCGTTGTCAGGAAGTTATCGATAAATGTTGGCAACTTGGTGAACAAAACCCTATCGCCTTTATTCATGATGTCGGCGCCGGCGGCTTATCAAATGCTTTCCCTGAGCTTGTTTCAGATGGCGGCCGTGGTGGTGTATTCGAACTTCGCAACGTACCAAACGATGAACGTAGCATGGCACCACATGAAATTTGGTGTAACGAATCTCAAGAGCGTTATGTTATTGCCGTATCAGATGAAAACCTTGAAACCTTTAAGAACATTTGTGCTCGTGAACGTGCACCTTTTGCAGTAGTTGGTCGTGCAACAGAAGAAGAACACTTAACCGTTACTGATGAACATTTTGCCAGCACTGAAGGTAAAAGAGACGATAAGCTTGATACACCAATTGATTTACCACTGGATGTTTTATTAGGTAAAACACCAAAAATATTCAAAGATGTTGCAAGTAAAACAGCTGCTGGTGATGAGTTGTCATTATCAGATATCGACTTAACTGATGCCGCTGACAGAATTTTATCATTACCGACAGTGGCAGAGAAAACCTTCTTGATTACCATTGGCGATCGCTCTGTAACCGGAATGGTTAATCGCGACCAAATGGTTGGCCCGTGGCAAGTACCTGTTGCAGACTGTGGTGTTACTGCATCTGCACTTGATTCTTACCACGGTGAAGCCATGTCACTCGGCGAACGTACACCAGTTGCCTTATTAAACTTTGGCGCTTCTGCTCGTTTGGCTGTGGCAGAGTCACTAACCAACATTGCTGGTACAGATATTGGCGATTTAAACCGTATTAAGCTTTCTGCTAACTGGATGTCACCAGCAGGTCACCCGGGTGAAGATGCTGGTTTATACGAAGCCGTTAAAGCTATAGGCGAAGAGCTTTGTCCTGCATTAGGTTTAACTATCCCAGTAGGTAAAGACTCAATGTCGATGCGTACTCAATGGGACGAAAATGGTGAAGAAAAATCAGTAACATCGCCAATGTCACTTATCATCACAGCTTTTGGTGTTGTTGAAGATATTCGCAAAACGGTTACACCACAATTGCGCACCGACTTAGGCGATACTCGTATTGTTGCCATTGACTTATCACAAGGTAAAAACCGTTTAGGTGGTTCATGTCTTGCGCAAGTTTATAAACAGCTTGGTAATGAAACCCCTGATGTTGATAGCCCTGAAACATTAAAAGGCTTTTTCAATGCGATGCAAGCCTTGGTTCGCGATGAAAAACTTATTGCTTACCACGACAGGTCTGACGGTGGTTTATTTACCTCTGTTGTTGAAATGGCATTTGCTGGCCACACAGGTGTTGATATCGACTTAACTAAGCTTAAATCAACTTCTGGAAATGACGTTGACGTATTGTTTAGTGAAGAGTTGGGCGCCGTCATCCAAATCCGTGAAAGTGACGTTGAAGCAATCCACACGGTATTAGCAGAGCACGGTATTTTAGAATATTGCACTGATATTGGTCGTATCAATAATGAAGATACCATCCGTTTTAGTCGCGACGGCAAGGTAGTGCTAGAGAATTCTCGTACTTATTACCGTACAACGTGGGCACAAACCACGTTTAAAATGCAATCTTTACGTGACAACCCAGCATGTGCTCAGCAAGAGCATGACGTTAAATTCGATACTGAAGATCCAGGTTTAAACACTGATTTAAGTTTTGATATTAATGAAGATATAGTCGCTGAATTAATAGCAAAAGATGCTAAAAATGGTACTAACCCACGTATTGCAATTTTACGTGAGCAAGGTGTTAACTCGCATGTAGAAATGGCTGCAGCATTCGACCGCGCAGGCTTTATGGCAACCGATGTTCATATGTCTGATATTTTATCAGGACGTACAGACCTAGCTGATTTTAACGGCTTAGTCGCTTGTGGCGGTTTCTCATACGGTGATGTACTTGGTGCTGGTGAGGGTTGGGCTAAGTCAATCTTATTTAACAAGAATGCCAAAGCTATGTTCAAGGCATTCTTCGAGCGTGAAGATACTTTCTCTCTAGGTGTGTGTAATGGTTGTCAAATGCTATCAAACCTGAAAGAAATCATCCCTGGTTCAGAAGCTTGGCCACGATTTGTTCAAAATAAATCAGAGCGTTTTGAAGCGCGTTTCAGCCTAGTTGAAATTCAAGAAACTGCCTCTATTTTCTTTGAAGGTATGGCGGGTTCTCGTATGCCAATCGCCGTTTCTCACGGTGAAGGTCGCACTGAATTTAGCTCTGATAGTGCAATTGATGCTGCCAACGAATCAGGCACAGTCGCCATGCGTTATGTTGATAACTATGGTCAAATCACTGAAACATACCCAGCGAATCCGAATGGCTCACCAGACGGTATCACAGCATTAACTACGACCGATGGTCGTGTAACCATTATGATGCCACATCCTGAACGTGTATTCCGTACTGTTGCTAATTCGTGGCACCCTGATGAGTGGCAAGAAGATTCTCCTTGGGTGCGCATGTTCCGTAACGCACGTAAATTTATCGGTTAAAGGTAATTTTAATTACTTAGTAGTAACTTCTACTTAAACTAAAAAAGCGCCTTACGGCGCTTTTTTTTATCTATCAAGATTAGTTTAACCTTCACCCTAATATAATGCTTGAACTTACTATCGTTCAATAATTATTTAAAAACTGGCACAGGTAATCAACTAGAAACTAATTCTCTTTCATATATCATAATTGAATAAATATTAACTTATATATTCCTCTTTGCTTATTTATACTTACTAATTGAGCCTTATTAGATAGCCAGAAAGAACATTAACCTTGAGAACTAACCAACAATCACAAATTTTACTTAACCATACTTCTTTACGTGCCATTTATATTTGGCTACGTATAGCATTAAGTTATTGTGTCATTGGCGCAGTTATAACGACCTTAGTGTCAGCTTATATACAAGAAACTCACCTAATTGTTATTACCTTAATTATGGCTACATTTCTTGCAATTGGCGCTTACCAAGCAGAAGTCATTCGTCGTCACATTGGGCTAAACCAATATTTAGACAAACTATCTCAACATAAGCATCAAGACGTTTAAGTTTTAGTCAAACGTTACTTGAATCGGCACTATTTCATTCCATTTAAACATAAGTCTTAAAATTTTTTGCAAAGAATAATACTTGCTTTGTAATTTCATTTTTCGCTAAGCTAAACGAAAAAATAGGAAGTTATATGCAAATACATGATGCCTCACCGTTAAGCGATTACGTTGAATACCCAAGTGAAGAAATGCTCGAACGCTCTTCAAGGTTTTATCAAGAAATTAAACGTCGCCACAGTATTCGAAGCTTTAGCGATCGCCCTGTTGCCAAAGAAATTATTGAAAACTGCATCAAAGCGGCAGGTACCGCCCCAAGTGGTGCGAACCACCAACCTTGGCATTTTGTCGCTATTAACGATATTGATGTAAAAAAACAAATACGTGAACAAGCCGAAATTCATGAGAGTAACTTTTATCAAGGCCGAGCAGGAGAAGAGTGGCTTGACGCTTTAAAACCACTAGGTACTGATGCTCAAAAGCCTTATCTAGAACACGCACCATGGTTAATTGCAATTTTTAGTGAGAAAAAAGGCGGGATTACGATTGAAGAAAAAAATACCAACTACTATGTTCATGAATCAGTAGGTATTGCTACAGGTTTTTTGATAAATGCCTTACACTCTAGTGGTTTAGTGACCTTAACTCATACACCTAAGCCGATGTCCTTTTTAAGTAAAGTATGCGGCCGTGACGATAATAGTCGCCCTTATATGTTATTAATCGCTGGCTATCCAAGTGAAGACGCAACTGTACCGCATCATGCAACAACAAAAAAAGCACTAAGCGATATTGCTACCTTTCTTTAACAACAAACCATTAACAAGTTAAAAGCAACAACTTACAATACAAAGTCTAACGCAATATTTGTGCAGCCTTTAGCACAATATAAACCTGGTGTAGAGTTATCATCAGGTAACACAGCTTTAATTTGAGTGCCACAGTGCTGGCACGCAACATTTCGCCCTGCTAGCACTTTTTTTATTAACGCCTTTTGATCATTAAATGATTTAGCACTAACCTTTTTAAGATCTTTAAATTGTTGTTCGTTCAAGGTATTTCCCAATAACTCTTTTTGCTTAGTTACTTACTGCTATCTACACAATACCAACCGTCGTATTTACCGGAAAAAGGTGTTGCACTAGTCGTCAAAAGCTCTTGATAAGCAGCAATATTTTCATAGCTTGCTGACATAAATGGATATGCAGTTATTTCCCAGGGAAAATCTTCATCACCTTGATACGGGCAAAAGGATAATTTCTGATTGTTTTCTAACAATAATTGGCCAAACTTGAGCGCTTGCTCTTGGCTTGCAAAAATAACCGAAAATTCGAATTCTCGCTCAATGCTAAGATCATCACCACCTTCTAACATTCCCCATAAAGCATTGCCAACATTGTCTTGCGGGAATAATTCTTCATTGCGTTGCATTTTTCTTCTCTTAATAAGTGTCGCTATTCATTGCTATTTTATCGCCCTATTTCATTAAAAACCAATAACTATTTACTTAAATCAGACTCCTTGCCACTTTTTAGTAAATAAACGTTCTAAGATTAACAATTGCAAACGAATGAGTGCTTAATTAGCCCAGTAAATTTGTTAAACTATCTGGTAATGATTTATCACGTAGATTTATTTTGAAAAAATTTCAAAGCCATATCACCATTGAAAATAACAGCAGTATTATTGAGGCAATTCAGGCTCAATGTGAACTCAGTGTCGGTGAAATAAAGAAAGCTATTGATAAAGGGGCATTGTGGCATAGCCGAGGCAAAACCACACAACGCTGCCGTCGCCTTAAAAAGCCATTGCAAATAAATGACCAACTACATTTCTATTATGACTCATCGGTTTTATCCCAAACGCCGGCGCCAGCAACATTAATAGCTGACTTAAATGATTACAGTGTTTGGTATAAGCCGTATGGTATGTTGTCTCAAGGTTCAAAATGGAGCGACCACTGCACAATTACTCGTTGGGCACAAAAACAGTTACTGCCTGAGCGTGCTGTGTTTCCAGTTCACCGTCTTGACCGGGCAGCAACAGGTTTAATTTTAGTTGCACACAGTAAAAAAGCTGCGCGCGCTTTAAGCCATATGTTTGAACAACATCAATTTGAAAAAATCTACAATATTATTGTTCACGGTAACCACCAGCAACGCCCACAACCAGAAACAGTAAAACAAGAAGTAGATAACAAAGCTGCTTGTAGCCATTTTACACTTATTGATTACAACGAGGTTGAGAACTTATCACTGCTAAAAGTTAAAATAGAGTCAGGTCGCAAGCATCAAATACGTATTCATGCCGCAAGTATAGGCTTGCCAATTGTAGGAGATCGACTACATGGAAAAGCACAAAATAGTGAAGATGAACATACACTCGTTCATAAGACGGATTTACAACTTTGCGCTGTACAACTAGAATTTACTTGCCCTATACATGGTGTTGAACGAAATTTTACTTTGCCGGAGAATATGCGACCACAGCTCTCAGCTCTCATTAGCTAATACTCAACACTTATTTAAAGGCTAAAGTTTAAACGCTAGTACTTACAGCAGATACAAAAACGGTGAGCTAAGCTCACCGTTTCTTTTTATTCTCGACAAAGTAAATAACTAACAACTATATTGAAAGTCATCATCAGCCATTAAGTTCAATTCATCACCGACAAGTTCATCTTGCGATAACTTAGATAACATAGCTAAACCTTCTGCTCGTTGCGCTGTAGTTAGTGCTTTGTATGGCATTCTAAAAATAGGCGATACTGCACCTGTCATCATTAACGTAGTGTTAATGGCAATAGGATTAGGTTCACAAAATAGCCAGTTCATTAATGGTTGCAAACTTTGGTTTAGCGTTTCGTTTGGTTCATCCATTAATTTTCGCATTAAACCTGGGACAATATTTGAAGTAACTGAAATAACACCGTGTGAACCGTGTTGATGACGACCAACCGCACTTTCATCGTCATTACCAGACCAACAAGCAATGCCACGTTCTTCATAATAGGCGATACGGTCATTGCCAGCACATTCTTTTACACCAATAAAGTTTTCATGCTGCGCTAGAGGTTCAATTAAATCAGGTGTTAAATCTTGTCCCGTACGGCCTGGCACGTTATAGATAAAAGCAGGGCCAATATCTAAAACTTTATTAAAATGGGCGCTAACGCCAGCAAATGAGCTGCGGCCATAGTAAGGATTAATCTGTAATGCTGCGTCCATCCCCGTTGCAAAGCCGTGTTGTGTAGCTTTTATTGCTTCTCGGGTATTATTACTACCAGTATTACCAACGATAAGTAAATTTTTTCCATATTTATGAACGCTGTGGGCAATAAGAATTAAATGCTCTTCCCACGTCAATAAATGCCCTTCTCCTGTTGTGCCGCCAACAACAATACCGTCAACACCTGCTTGAATTTGGTGAGCAACTAATTGGTCATAAGTATTAAAATCAATATCACCTTTAGCATTAAATGGTGTTTTAATCGCCGTAATTAAACTGGCAGCTTTAATTTGCTTCATTCGAACTCTCAACAAGATAAATTAGTATAAATAGGTATTACGAGGCGTGACTCACACATACCTTAACTGAGTGCGATATTATCAATAACTCGGCGCAGGATAAACACTTCATTGGTTAAGATATGTTGATATTTAAAAACTTGGCTGTTCAAGGTTAATACACGATAAGCGTGATAATTATCTTCATGGCTTAAATCAGCAGCGTAATGCTCATCATTAATAAATTCACTTTTACTAATAGTAAAGTGAATATCTCCCACTAACCCCCAATCACCCGACTCAACGGTTTGTTCGCTAATATTGCCAACATCATCATGTTGAATAAAAGTGAATTCATAATGGCCATCATCAGTTAGCTGTGCATATTCGGTAAAGGCATTGCCACTTTCATCTTGCTCGCTTCGATACCATTTACCAAATAGAAATGATCGATGATAACATTCAGTTTGCTCAGTCATGGGCAAAAAAACTCTCTTTAATGGACTTGAAAAGGCTATTTAACGCGGTTGGCTTCAATTATGCCATATTTCGACTTAATGCGAGCAACAAGTTGCTGATTTTCTCTTAAAAAGGCATTAAATTCCCGGATCATTTCAGGGTAATGAATTGATGAAAAGTGATACGCATATTGTTCATTTTTAATTTGCTTATTAAGTACGATGCTATCGCCACTTTTACCGAGAAGCTTCAAGTTATAATTAATAACATTCTTATCAATATTAGTTGCATCAATATTACCATGGAGCATATGTTTAACTATGCTATAAGGAGATGACAATTCCACTAATGCTGTAGATTTGTCCTGAATTTTGTCGTACCACAGTGTGGGAAAAAAGCCTAAAACCGTACCGAGTCGCTTGATACTTTCACGTGGTTTTTTTCGCAGTTTTTGATCAACATATGTACCTGCCGTCAATGTTAGAACTGGCGAACTATAAGTAATCCCCAATTTTTTTGAATCACCAGCGCGCCAGCGTACATTGTCTGGAAACTTAAAATCAATAGCCTCCTCCACATACCACTTATCAAATCGCTTTATTGGTAATGGTACAAACTTGAATTGGTAGCCGTTGCTTTTAAAAAAGCTACTTAGTAAATCTTTAGTAAAGCTTGCCCGATTAGGATACTGCGGTGAAAAATCATATAAAGGAAAGTAACTAACGTCTTCAACACCAATGATATATTCTTTGCTATATGATGTGCTCGTTGAAATAAAAAAAGCCACTATGGCACTCTGAAAAAGAGCAATGAACAATCCAGTGTTTGCAGTGTGCTTCAAGTGATAACCTATCTAACATTCCATTCCACTATTATACTCATAATAGTGGAAAAATTCAGACAAGTTAGTAGAAATATTAAAAAGCGAGCCACGTGGCTCGCTTTTTAATAACTTTTAGTAGTGTAGCGGGCTGACTAGTGACCTTTTAATTTAACGCTACCGTTAACGCTTTCCATAGTAATTTTAATATCACCACTACCCACTTCGCCGCTTAAATTACGACCTGTAAACAAGTTCTTTTCCGCCACTAAACCAAAATCTGTTTTGATACTGCCATGCATTGTTTCTGCTTCAACTAACGCGCTTAATGATTTCGGAACGGAGACTTTAATACTACCGTTTACCGTTTCAACATCAATACGGTCTAATTCTGCGGAGAGTTCATCATACGTAATTTTAATGCTACCGTTAACAGAACTAAACTCGCCATTTCTTGCTAAACCATTTGCTTTAATGGAACCGTTAACCAACTCCGCATTCACTTCACCTTTTACGTCGTTAATTACCAATGAGCCATTAACTAAATCAATTTCAGATAATGAGGCATTTCTTGGAACAGTTACAACATATTCAACTTTACCTGAATTACTATTATGTCCCCAACTCGACTTTTCTTTATAACGCGTTTCAACACTAACCCCGACTGAGCTTTGCTGCATATCAATAATAATATTATCTCTATCATCTTGGTCATCAGCAGTAATCGTTGCCATAACGTGAATTTCAGCTTTGTCCCAGGTTGATATCTCTACTGAACCATTAACATTATCAAGACGAAATGATGCTTGTTCACTAACGTCAAATGATTGCTCCACTTCATCAATTACATCCGCTTGAACAGAAAAACTTAGTAGCGCAATAACACTAGTCGTTGACATTAATTTCAAAAAAGAAGATTGCATAATATTTCCCTAATAACTAAATCGTTGTTGTTTAATCAATTAGTCACCACATTGATGAAAAAGGTTTAAAAAAATTTTTTAACTCCAGCAAATAATTTTTTCCGAGCTATCAAGGAGTAATTTCGCTACCATGCAAATCATGATGTTCAAGGAACCTATTACACGATGAAAACAAAAGTTAGTCTATTACTTACTGGTAGCGAATTAATGAACGGTGATGTAGTTGATACTAACTCTGTGCTATTTGCTGAGCAATTAAACAATATTGGCTTATCAATTGATAAAAAAGTGACTATCGGTGACGAGCAGGAATTATTAGCAACTGAAATTTTACAACTAAGCCAAACCTCTGATTTACTCTTTATTAATGGTGGACTAGGACCAACGACAGATGACTTAACCGCAGAAGTTGTCGCTACAGCATGTAATAGTAAATTGGAATTAAACAAAGATGCCCACCAGCACTTGAAAACGTGGGCGAAAAGACGAAACACAACATTAAATCAGCCTAATTTAAAGCAGGCCTATTTACCGAAAAATAGTAATATTATCGCCAATAGAACCGGTAGTGCTGTTGGTTTTAGCGTTGAATTAAATCAGTGCCTAATTATTTGCACTCCTGGTGTGCCCAGTGAACTTGCTCATATGCTGCGCGAAGAAATAACAATCATTTTAAAAACACGCTTCGTGCCGCCACAATACAACACACTACACCGACTACACCTCTTTGGAATTGGAGAGTCGAGTATCCAAGCATTAATAAACGATCACCTCCCTGCTTGGCCAAACGAAATTACCATTGGCTTTCGTGCGGCAATGCCTATTCTGGAATTAAAATTAGCAGTTAATTGCCAACAAGGGCAAAAATTACTACCCGAATGGTTAACAAAAATAAAGCTATTACTAGGCGCTCATATATTGGCAGAAGGCGATAATGGAAATAGCACCCTCGCCGACTATTTAGTCCCTCAACTAATAAGGGCGCATCAGAAAATTACTGTTGCAGAGTCTTGTACAGGCGGCTTAATTGCCAGCCAGTTAACGTCAATTTCTGGGGCATCAGCAGTATTCGAGGCTGGCTATGTGACATACTCGAATGAAATGAAAACAAAAATGCTTGGGGTGCCAACTTCGACATTGATAAACCACGGAGCAGTTAGCAAGGAAACTGTCATAGCCATGGCTACCGGTGCATTAGCAAATTCAGGAGCTGACTTTACCATTGCCGTTTCTGGAATTGCCGGCCCAAACGGCGGCACTAAAGACAAACCGGTTGGCTCAGTTTGGATAGCTTGGGGAGACAAAAGTAATATTCAGGCCAAATATTATTGTATCAATGTAGCAAGAAAGCAATTTCAGCATATTGTTGCGGCTAGAAGCTTAGACTTGGTGCGAAGAATGTTAATACAAAGTAACGAAATGGCTCATTACGACAAGTGATCATCAATTCATCTGATATAATACGGTAGTGATCGGCTTTTATATTGCGTAGTCTTAAAAATATTTATATATTTGATGTAATTAAGTGTGCTAGTTCTAACAACTATTCAATTATTACTGAATTATTGAATTAATTTTATAAAAACAGCAAATACCCTTATAACCGTTATAATTAAACGTATTAAGGTAATAGTTAGGCTCAAAGGAGAGTACTTTGATAGATAAAAATTTCATAACCAGTGGTCGAAATACCATTATTCATAAAAACAAAAAGATTGATCTACTCGTGGTTAATGGCGCGCACCCTGTTGTTATAGTAAGCCATGTTGGCATGGGAATATATAAAGGCCCTATTCCAAAAAAACGTTCAGAAGCAAAAAAAGCATATCAAGAAGTTGTTGATGTTAGTGTTGTAGAGGTTTTTGGTGAAGAAAAAACCTTAGTATTTGTGCAAGCATTAGATAACAAAGAATACAAATTAGATTATTCTAAAGTGGGTACAGCTAACTTTATTAAGGTACATCAAGAAAACTATATCTAAGGGACCACCCGCGTTTGTAAATAATGGAGTAAAACGAGTGTGAGCAAGGCAAGTTTAGTAGCGAATAATAAAAACAACATAGACCTAGTACTGTCTCCAGTTAAAACAAAAACACAGTTAACTGAAGCAAACATTCATGAGCTGATTGAAAACTCAGAATATAGCAATTTATATGTCGATAATGGCAATATAAAAAATGCTATTGCCGAATTAAATAGCGTATTAAAGCCTCTACAAGACAACATGTCTGGTCGTGAAATAAAGTATCAGATACTTGAACGCCGTGATGCGACTATCATTATCAATGTCGACAATGACAATATGTCGGCTTCTGCGGAAATATCTACTGCGCTTGGTGGCAAGCACATGAGTGCAAAAGCCATTCTAAATGCATCTCAAGATGCCGGTGTATGCAAAGGTTTTAGCAAAGATCAACTCATTAAACTCGCTAAGCAAGCAGCTAAAGAACCAGCAGGCTCAATTGTAAAAGGTGAAATTGCCCATGGGAAATTGCCAATAGATGGTAAAGATTCTCGGGTTAAACTGTTAGTTGAAAGTGCACAAGATCGGATACTAAAACCGAAAAAACGTGAAGATGGCAGTGTCGATATGCGCGACCTAGGTGATATTATTTGCGTAAAAGTAGGTGATCCGCTGGCCAAGAAAATCCCACTAACAGACGGTATTAAAGGTTATACCGTTATCGGCGATGTTTTAGAACCAACACCGGGCGCTGACTTAGAAATGCATGTTGGTGAAGGTACGGCATTAAGTCCTAAAAATAGTAGCATTTTAGTTTCTACATTAGTTGGCCTACCCCGCATTATTGAAAATGGTATGGAAGTCGACAACGTTTATCAAATTAAAAATGTTGATATTAGTACAGGTCACGTAAAATTTCAGGGTAGTGTTATTATCGACGGTGACGTTTGTGAGGGCATGAAAGTTCACGCTACTGGCGACATATCCATTGGTGGCTTTGTCGAATCAGCAACCTTAGAAGCAGGTGGTGACATCACTATAGGCACTGGTATTATAGGTAAGAAACAAGAAGTTGATGACCTAGAAGTTGATCAAATTCATATGAGCGTTAACATTAAAGCTGGCGGCAAAGTTTTTGCAAAATACAGCCAATATGCAGAAATTTCATGTGAATCTTTACGAATTGAAAACCAAATGATGCATAACATAGTCAAAGTTGCATCAACGCTTTGGGTAGGTGCAGATGACAAACCCAATGGAAAATTAATTGCTGGCTATATTCGTGCTGGTGAATCTGTTCGTGCAGGCACTGTTGGTGCAACAGCTGGCAGTACCACAATAATTTCTTTCCAAGAAAAAGTTGAACAATATTTAGCACAAATATCTGACGTTGATGAACTTGTCACAGAAGAATCAGAAAAAACCTCAGAGCTAAAATCAGCAGTCAATAAGCTTAAAAAGCTACCAAAAGATAAAGCTAAGCCTGAAATGTTGGCAAAAGTATTAACTACTTATCAGTACCATGCAAAAAAAATGGGCGAGCACTTATCCAAAAAAGAAGCTATTGAAGCAACGTTACAAGAATATATGACAAGTGTTTACGTAGAAGCGACAGAAAGAGTTTATCATGGTGTTCAATTGTCAGTGGGTGAATTTCATGATAAAACACGTCGAGAGTACGGACCAAGCCGACTAATCTATAAAGAACGAAAAATTCATGTTGACCCAATAGTGAACACGTAATCTGTTATAGTATCGACGACAATATATTTCCAATCTGGAGTTTACAATGGCATTTATTGCCCGCGGCCTTTTTATTGCTAGTTTATTAACGGCTAGTGCTCAGGCGCAACAATGCGATATTAACTTTACTCACGGTGTGATTATTGATCCCGCCCATATTCGTATTGTTAATCACGGTCAAACCTACGTGCAAATTAACGGTCAACATCAGCTATTTGTAAACGGTCGTGAAGTTGAATTAAGTGCTGAACAACAAGTGCAGCTAAGTCAATATACTAAGGGGATCAGGGAAGAGGTACCCGCGATTGTTTCTATTGCCATAGAAGGTGTTGAGCTAGGTTTAAAAGCTGTAAACAAGGTAATTAGTAGCTTAACTGGCGAAAACAGCGCGTCCCATCAGCAATTTCAAGAAAAGTTTGACGAAATGAAATGGCGCTTACGAACTCGTTTTAACCATAGCGATGATAGTTACTATATTGCGCCACAAGACTTTGATGATTTTGATGAAGTTTTTGCTGGCGAATTTGAAAAGGAAATTGAAGCGATTGTTTCTGATTCAGTAGGCACTATTTTAATTGCTGTTGGCGAAGCAATGACACATAGAGAAGAGCAAAGCAGTGAACAACGGGTAGAAACCTTTGACCAACGTATTGAAACCATGGCGAACGATATAAAGTTAGGAATTAGTAATCAAGCTAACGCGTTAGAAACAAAAGCAGAAAAAATTTGTACTCGACTCGTGAAGTTAGACGAAATAGAAAATAGGTTACAACTCGAAATCCCTGCATTGTCAGAGTTTAATTTAATAGAAACCAATTAATTCGCGACTACTCTATAGTATCTTCGTTCTTTAATATTTATATATAATCAAAAAAAGCCTGCTATTGCAGGCTTTTTATGTTCAGGATGAACGGTATGTCACGATAGCATGGATGCCGATGTACTGTAGACAGTTAACTTACTAGCCAATTACATATTTGGATAATTTGGACCACCAGTGCCTTCTGGCGTTACCCAAGTTATATTCTGGCTTGGGTCTTTAATGTCACAAGTTTTACAGTGCACACAGTTTTGCGAATTAATCACAAACTTATCGCCTTCCTCTGTACTTTCTACTTCGTATACACCTGCAGGGCAATAACGTTGCGCTGGCTCTGCATACTTCGCTAAGTTAACACTAATTGGAATACTGCTATCTGCCAGCTTCAAGTGACATGGCTGCTCTTCTTCATGGTTAGTGTTTGATAAAAATACTGATGACAGTTTATCAAAACTCAATTTATTATCAGGTTTTGGATAATTAATCACCGGTGCATCTTTAGCGAGTTTAAGTTGCTCATGATCTAAGGTTTCATCTTTAAGATTAAAAGGTAACTTACCACCAAAGAAGTTTTGATCAATGGTATTATATGCACCGCCTAAAAAGGTGCCAAACTTATGCATAGCAGGGCCAAAATTACGCGTGTTATAGAGCTCATCATATAACCAAGAGTTTTGATACTTTTCAGTATAACTCGTTAACTCTTTACCACCTTCATCGCCAGATGCTAACGCTTCAAATATAGATTCAGCCGCTAACATACCCGACTTCATTGCGGTATGGTTACCTTTAATTTTTGCAAAATTGATAGTACCAGCATCACAACCTACTAACACAGCACCTGGCATAGTCATTTTAGGTAATGAATTAAAACCACCTTTTGCCATCGCTCGAGCGCCGTAAGAAACGCGCTTGCCACCTTCAAGGTACTGAGCAATTTTCGGATGATGCTTATAACGTTGGAATTCATCAAACGGGCTTAAATGCGGATTGCTATAATTTAAGTCGACAATTAGACCAACAAATACTTGGTTGTTTTCTGCGTGATATAAGTAACCACCACCTGTGGTGTCTTTTTCTAACGGCCAGCCAGCAGAGTGTACCACTAAGCCTTCTTGATGCTTAGCAGGGTCAATATCCCAAATTTCTTTAAAGCCTAAGCCATAATGTTGTGGCGACTTATCTGCATCTAAGGCAAACTTTGCGATGAGTTCTTTACCTAAATGACCACGACAGCCTTCAGCAAAAACAGTGTATTTTGCTTTCAACTCCATACCTGGCATAAATGAATCTTTTTGATTACCTTCAGCATCTAAGCCCATATCACCGGTTATTACGCCACCAACACTGCCATCTTCATTGTAAATAACATCTTGAGCAGGGAAACCAGGGAAAATTTCTACACCAAGTTGTTCCGCTTGTTCAGCTAACCAACGACAAACATTGCCCATACTAACAATGTAATTGCCTTCATTATGCATAGTTTTAGGGACACTAAAACCTGGTAATTTAACCGCGCTATCTTCGCCATTAAACAAATAAATATCATCACCCGTAACGGCAGAATTTAACGGTGCACCCTTTTCTTTCCAATCAGGAAATAACTCTGTTAATGCTCGTGGTTCAAAAACTGCACCTGAAAGTATGTGAGCTCCTACTTCAGAGCCTTTTTCTACCACACACACCATTAGTTCTTGTTCTTTTTCTTGTGCTAGCTTCATTAATTGACAAGCAGTTGATAGGCCTGCAGGACCAGCTCCAACAATTACAACGTCAAACTCCATTGATTCGCGTTCCATAACATCTCCCATCACTCAATTCTTTATGAAAAATTCAAACATGCGTTTGATTTTCAAACACCTGTTTGATAACATCCAACATTATAGATATTTTCGAAGTAAATACTATCCTGTATTGCATTATTTACCGATAATATTTGTTTAAGCGCAATTTGATTGACGATATCGACAGAAGACGTTGACGTAAACGTAATCTACAAGTAGTCTTTCAAACCATAATTATAGCGCTAAGCTGAATTTCATTTAGTTTAGCCAATATTACCAACAACAAGCACCCTCAGAGGCAACGATGAAAGTATTAGTACCCATCAAACGCGTTATTGATTATAACGTAAAAGTACGTGTTAAAGCAGACAGCTCGAATGTCGATCTTGCTAATGTAAAAATGGCAATTAATCCATTTTGTGAAATCGCAGTAGAAGAAGCGGTTCGATTAAAAGAAGCTGGCACAGCAACAGAAGTTATCGCCGTATCTATTGGTGATAAGTCATGCCAAGAACAACTACGTACTGCACTTGCATTAGGTGCTGATCGTGCAATCCAGATCGATACCGATCAAAACTTAGATTCATTGCACGTCGCAAAATTATTACAGAAAGTTGTTGAAGAAGAACAGCCACAGCTAGTCATTCTTGGTAAGCAATCAATTGACAGCGACAATAACCAAACAGGCCAAATGCTTGCTGCGCTTACTGGTATGGCGCAAGGCACATTCGCTTCAGCAGTTAATATTGATGGCGAGAAAGTAAACGTAACACGTGAAGTTGACGGTGGCTTACAAACAGTTGCACTAAACTTGCCTGCTATTGTTACTACTGACTTACGCTTGAATGAGCCTCGTTATGCTTCATTACCTAATATTATGAAAGCAAAGCGTAAACCACTAGCCGTAAAACCAGCAGCTGACTTCGGTATTGATTTAGCAGCACGCACTACGCTACTTAAAGTAACACCACCAGCAGAGCGTCAAGCAGGTATTGTTGTTGAAAGTATTGATGAATTAGTAGAAAAATTAAAAAATGAAGCGAAGGTGATCTCATGAGCGTATTAGTATTTGCCGAACACGATAATAGCCAATTAAAAGCTGATACCTTAAAAACAGTTGCCGCAGCTCAAGCAATGGGTGGAGATATCCATCTATTGGTTGCTGGCCATAACTGTCAAGCAGTTGTTGATGCCGCCAGTAAAGTTAACGGTGTAACCAAAGTATTAGTTGCTGATAATGCAGCTTATGAACATCAGTTAGCGGAAAATGTTTCACTATTAGTAACAGAGCTTGCAGCAGACTACGATCATATTGTTGCGACAGCGTTAACTACCGGCAAAAACTTTATGCCACGTGTTGCTGCGTTATTAGATGTTGCACAAATTTCTGACATTATTGCGGTAGAAAGCAGTGACACTTTTGTTCGTCCAATTTATGCAGGTAATGCAATTGCAACTGTGCAAAGTTTAGATAGTAAAAAAGTTATTACAGTACGCCCTACCGGCTTTGATGCTGTAGCAACTGACGGCAATGCAGAAGTTGTAGCGCTAGATAAAGTAACTGATGCTGGTACTTCTAGCCATGTAAGCGATGAGTTATCAGAGTCTGAAAGACCAGACCTTGGCGCTGCAGGTGTTGTAATTTCAGGTGGCCGCGGCATGCAAAATGGCGACAACTTCAAACTTCTTGAAGGTATCGCAGACAAGCTAGGTGCTGCAATAGGCGCGTCACGTGCTGCTGTTGATGCTGGTTTTGTACCTAATGATATGCAAGTTGGTCAAACTGGTAAAATTGTTGCGCCAGATTTGTACATTGCTGTAGGTATTTCAGGTGCGATTCAACATTTAGCTGGTATGAAAGATTCTAAAATCATTGTTGCTATCAACAAAGATGCCGAAGCGCCAATTTTCCAAGTAGCTGACTACGGTTTAGTTGCGGATTTATTCGATGCATTGCCTGAGCTAGAAAGTAAGCTTTAAGCAAATATCCTCACCGTAAAAATCATGTATAATAAAACCACTCTTGTAGTGGTTTTATTTTATCTGAAATACAGTAATCAACATGACAAAAACATTTTCTAATTTAAGCGATCTCGCCAGTGCCTTTGGCAAAACTATTGAAAAAGATGATAACGCAGCAGTTAGTGACGACTCGCTTGTTTATTCAACCTCTCAAGGAAGAATTAAACAAACGACAACAAAAACGGTAACTGCATCAGACGGTTTCGCGAAAGTTCGCCGTGAAACTAAAGGCAGAAAAGGTAAAGGTGTTGTTACTATCACGGGCTTAGGCTTAGATGAAAAAGCACTGAAAGATCTTGCTAAGAAACTAAAGAAAACTTGTGGAAGTGGTGGTAGTGTCGTCGGAGAAACTATCGAAATACAAGGCGACAAACGAGATGAGATTAAAGCCGTGCTTGAGAAAAACGGCTTTAAAGTTAAGTTTATTGGAGGTTAAGGCCAAATTTCCCATTCATTAAGGTATTGAGAATTACTATGAATCCAAGTGAATTATCGCTACTTGTTGCTGAGCCTTCAGATTTACAACGAAAAATTATCATTAAAGAACTAAAGCAACAAGGTGTAACACAGGTATCAGAAGCAAAAACTATTAATGAAGCTTATGCCAGTGTTGAAAAGCATCATCGCGATTTGATTACCAGTGCAATGTATTATGAAGACGGCACCGCACTTGAGTTGCTTCATAAAGTGAGGCAAAACTCTGAAATTTCTGACACGCCATTTATGTTAGTGACCAGTGAGCATCGTCGTGCAACACTTGAAGAGTTTAAACAATCAGGAGTTATTGCATTATTGCCAAAGCCGTTTACTCCAGATCATCTCGCCACTGCGATAAACACCACAATTGATTTACTTTCTACAGACGAATTAGAGCTTGAATACTTTGATGTGCACGAAGTTAGAGTGCTATTAGTTGACGATAGTAAGCTAGCACGTAACCATATTAAGCGTGTATTGAATAACTTAGGCTTGTCAAAAATTTCAGAAGCTGCTGACGGCAGTGAAGCAATAACTTTATTAAAAAATAACATGTTCGACTTAGTCGTAACAGATTACAACATGCCTGAAGTCGATGGCAGAGAGCTCACTCGTTATATTCGTAACGAAAGTGAGCAATCACATTTACCAATATTAATGGTAACGAGTGAAAGCAATGACACGCATTTATCAAACATTCTTACTGAAGGCGTTACCGCAATGTGTGATAAACCATTTGAGCCTCAAAATGTAAAAAAAATCCTCTATAAAATTTTAGAAGATTAATGTCAATTTAAGGGGCAGTTTGCGCTAACACAGTTATACATTACAACTTAAGCTCAAACTGTCTTAATTTCATCGCAATTTTGTTATGTGATACTTTTAAACGTTCTGCAAGTTTTCTGGTTGTCGGATAATGAGAGTACAAATCAGAAATTAACTTTTTTTCAAACTGTGCTTGCGCACTGGCCCAATCTTCAACTTCGTTCCCGTCAATAATATCACTATCATCTTCAATCTGTTTAAACTGGGCAAGCGCTACAGTTATACCTTTAGAGGTGATGTCGCCATTTTCACTGAGCGCAACGGCTCGAAATAGAACATTTTGTAGCTCTCGAATATTACCCGGCCAAATATAAGAGCTCAGTAATTGCATCGCCCCGGCTTCTATATTAGGTCTTCTCTGGTTCATTTGATCAGCAGCCATGATAACAAAATGATTAACTAGCAAGTTAATATCTTCAGCACGATCTCGCAATGGTGGTGACGTTAAATTAAGTACATTAAGACGATAAAATAAATCTTCTCTAAACTGTTGTGTTGCAATCATATTCAGTAAGTTTTGGTGAGTTGCGCTAACAATTCTTACATTGGCATTTAACTCTTTCGTTCCTCCCAATCTACGATAAGTAAAGTCTTGCAAAAACCTCAATAACTTAGCTTGTAAATAGGGTGACATTTCAGCAATTTCATCTAAGAATACGGTACCACCTTCTGCTAATTCAAATAACCCTGGTTTCCCACCCTTTTGCGCTCCCGTGAAGGCTCCGGTCGCATAACCAAATAACTCACTCTCTAACAAATGCTCAGGCAATGCAGCGCAATTAACAGCAAGAAACGGTGCTTTTTTACGATGACTAGCATTGTGTAACGCGCGAGCAATAAGCTCTTTACCAGTGCCAGTTTCACCACTAATTAATACTGGTAAATCTAACTCTGCAAATCGGCTTGTTTGCTCTTTAAGCATTTGGATCCCGGCAGAGCTGCCAATAATATGATCTATTGCATGTTCTTCACGAGTTTGTAAAATTGCTATTTGCCTACCAAGCTGACTTATTGACTTTATTGAAATCACAGCACCAGAACTATTATCTTGCTCAGTTATCGGAGTGATTTCCGCAATATAGCTTTGCCCTGCAATTTCAATACTTTGAGAACTAACTCGATCAAGTAATGGTAGCTCAGCTTCAAGCTCCAATAATTCGGTTATCTCGCGCCCTTCTAGCTTTGTAGTACTATTGAATTTATATTGTTGTCTTAGTAGATTTTCTCCAGATTTATTGAGTGCTATTACACAGCCTTTTTCATCAATATCAATAATTGCATCGGGTAAGCGATTCAGTAGTGCTTTTAAATGACGTTCACGGCTTTCAGCAGGCAGAAAATCCACTACTTTGCAGCTATTAACTCCGGAAATTGTCGTTAGTGCTGCTTCAATGTGGGTAAAAGTAACTTTATTATCACCCAAGTGAGCAAAAATTCGCTGAGATGCTACTTCCATCGCTTTGATATCAACGTTAAGTGCAACCAATACTGTCAGTATTTCTTGGCTAATACCCAACCTATCCTCTGACGAAATTTCAATACGCATTATTAATCTCTAAACAAAACAATATATGTAATAATTATATTACATTGTACCTAAATTATTACAACAATAACTGTACTGATTTGCCTCACTATAAGCGTGCTTTTATCTTACTAAATTCAAAAAATATCACTAAATAAAAATGCTGTAGAATTTTTTGTAATAAATTTATTACAAAAAATTCTACAGCAATTAAAATCAAACCAGTAAACCTTTGTATTATATAGACTTTACCATTTGGCAAAATTATTGCAAAAGAGTAAATAATACTGAAAATCAACTAAATTATGTTTTGACCCACAATAATTACAATGTCAAAAAGATGAAGGAAAATTATGTCTGACAGCAAGCATATAGAAACCCAAGCAATTCACTCTGGTCGTATTAATGATGAACAATTTGGTTCATTAGCAACGCCGTTATACCAAACTTCAACATTTATCTTTGATGATGCACAACAAGGTGCGGATAGATTTGCAGGAGAAGCTGACGGCTACATATATAGTCGTCTAGGAAACCCGACAACCCGACAATTGGAAATGCGTGTTGCTGCGATGGAAGGTATGGAAGATGCTGCGGCAACGGCTACAGGAATGGGCGCGGTTTCTGGAGCATTGCTCGCAAATTTATCTTGCGGTGATCATTTAATTTCTTCTAAAGCTGTCTATGGCTGTTCATTTGCATTAATGAATCACCAACTAACTCGCTGGGGTATTGAGGTTAGCTTCGTTGATATGGCTAATCCAGACGAAATTACAGCTGCGATAAAACCAAATACTAAAGTAATATTTTTAGAAACTCCGGTAAACCCAAATTTGGAAGTTTACGACCTGGCTGCGATTGGCAAAATTGCTCAACAACACAATATCATTTCAATTGTTGATAACACCTTTCTCACACCGGTTTTACAGCAACCGAAAAAATACGGTATCGACATTGTGGTACATAGTGCAACTAAGTACCTTAATGGTCATGGTGATGTTGTCGCAGGCATAATTTGCGGCAGTAGCGAAATGATCATGAATATTAAAATGACCGTACTGAAAGACATTGGCGCAACAATCAGTCCACATGATGCTTGGCTGATTATGCGAGGCCTTAAAACGTTACCTATACGTATGGAGCGTCATTGTAGTAATGCACAAAAATTAGCAGAGTTTCTAGAAAATCATCAAAAAGTTTCACATGTTTACTATCCTGGATTGAAGAGTCATTCAGGTAACAGGTTTGTTGGTGAGCAAATGAAAGCTGCGGGAGGCGTTATTGCCTTTGAAATTGAAAGTGATCTTACTGGT
The DNA here is from genome assembly GCA_913058245.1 of uncultured Colwellia sp. Taxonomy (GTDB): domain Bacteria; phylum Pseudomonadota; class Gammaproteobacteria; order Enterobacterales; family Alteromonadaceae; genus Cognaticolwellia. Next base: position 2,574 of record CAJXQJ010000001.1, on the reverse strand, counting down.
GGTAGTGACTTCATAAATCGTATGAAGCTATTCTCTATTGCAGTGAGTTTAGGTGATGCGGAATCACTTATTCAGCACCCTGCGTCAATGACTCATTCACCGTATACACAAGAAGAGCGATTAGCAGCTGGCATTAGCGACAGCTTAATTAGAATATCTGTTGGCCTTGAAAATGTTGATGACTTAATAACAGATTTAGAACAGTCACTATCATTAATTAAACCAGCAAATATCGATAGGAATGTAGCTTAGTTACTATTAGCCTAAACTCTAAAGATAGCCCATTACTTAAATTTTAATGGGCTGTTTGATGGAAATATACGACTAATTTTGATTATTTAAGATTGCGTCTATTTGGGGCAGTAAACGTGCTTTTAAAGCAGTTAATTCTTCATCTGAATAAGGTGTCAGCTCTTGTTGCCCCCAAATAGGCTTTGGCCAACAAGGATCGGTTTTATAACGAACAATATGATGTAAATGTAATTGTGGTACTACATTTCCTAATGCTGCTACATTCATTTTATCGCCTTTAAACTCTTGCATCAGTACTTCACTCAACATACTCGATTCATTTAAAAGCTGTTGTTGTTGCTGCCAATCTAATTGATAAATATCCTCAATACCTTCAACTCTCGGCACTAATATAAACCAAGGAAAGGCACTATCGTTACATAATAATAGCTGAGACAGTGGAAGCTCGGCTAATACAAAGCAATCATTTTTCAATTGTGGATGCAAAACAAATTCATTACTCATCTTCTTCCCTTAAGTTTATCAATTAACGCTTATTACGACGACCTCTACCTCGAGCGAGCTTTTTAGCTTCTCTAGCGGCAATTTTATCGGCTTCAACTTTTGCAAAGTGACTCACTTCCTCTATCACCATTTCTGGTGTTTCAAACGTGATACCGCCAAGAGTTTTATCCCTTATTTCATTAATTAATATTTCGGAAGCCTTATGAAAGTCTATTCTACCGCCACTTCTAACACAACCACGCTTCTTGCCGATGGCCTCAATTAACTCAACCTCTTGTTCTGGCAGTTCATCCAATTTATAGCGTTCCAGTAAACGCTCAGGATATGCATTCAATAAATATTCTGCAGCAAAACAGGCAATTTCTTCATGATCAAAGGCCGTATCTTTAACTGCACTAGTTACAGCTAAGCGATATCCGCTATTTTCATTGACTATCTTAGGCCAAAGCATACCTGGCGTGTCATATAAATATAAGCCGCCGTCTAAACGAATACGTTGCTGACCCTTTGTTACCGCTGGCTCGTTCCCAACTTTTGCTTTTGCTTTACCCACCAAAGTATTTAATAAAGTTGATTTTCCAACATTAGGAATTCCCATAATAACAGCGTTAATTTGTTTACCAGCCTCATCTTTATTAGGGGCTAGCTTACGAATTAAATTAGGAATTGTTTTTGCGACAGATGGTGACTCTGTAGTTAAAGCAATAGCTTTTACATTGTGCTGAGACTCTAAATAGCTCAACCATAACTCCGTAATGTTAGGATCCGCTAAATCTGATTTATTAAGAATTTTAATTAAGGGCTTGTCGCCACGGATCTCAGTGATCATTGGATTCTCGCTACTAAAAGGTAAACGTGCATCACATACCTCTATCACGACATCAATCTGCGGTAATATTTCTTTAATCTCTTTTTGGGCCTTATGCATATGCCCTGGGAACCAATTAATCGCCATAAAAAATCTTTTATCAAATAATTAAGATTTTAACATTGATGAAAATGAAATGCTGCTGAAAACATATTTTAAAGTACTTTTGAGAGATGTAATTGACTAGAGTATTTAATAAAATAAATTTTTAATCTATAACAATGGTTAGAGCAATAGGTCTGACTAACAGTTTGAAAAATTAATGCTGTATAAATTTAAACGCCAAACAGCAAGAAGCCCGTCACTTTCGTAACGGGCTTCTTTAATAGGAGCCTAGCAATGTCCTACTCTCACATGGGACCTCCCACACTACCATCGGCGCTACTGCATTTCACTTCTGAGTTCGGCATGGGATCAGGTGGGTCTACAGCGCTATTGTCGCTAGACAAAAAAAGTACAATCTTAGAAAGCAACGTGCACGGATGCACTAATGTCGATAATGTTCATAGATGAACGTTTTTATCGACGATATAAATACCTTTATTTCTTATTCAATTCACTGTGTGCGTGAAGTATTCTGTCAAACTTACCTACAATCTTTAAAACCACTTGGGTGTTGTATGGTTAAGCCTCACGGGTAATTAGTATTGGTTAGCTCAATGCCTCGCAGCACTTCCACACCCAACCTATCAACGTTGTAGTCTCCAACGACCCTTTAGGGAGCTTAAAGCTCCAGTGAGAACTCATCTCAAAGCCTGCTTCCCGCTTAGATGCTTTCAGCGGTTATCAGTTCCGAACGTAGCTACCGGGCAATGCTATTGGCATAACAACCCGAACACCAGCGGTTCGTCCACTCCGGTCCTCTCGTACTAGGAGCAGCCCTCTTCAATTCTCAAACGCCCACGGCAGATAGGGACCGAACTGTCTCACGACGTTCTAAACCCAGCTCG